>NZ_JBIWOS010000008.1:0-200742 GCF_044767885.1 Streptomyces sp. NPDC101194 | reverse complement strand
CTCGGGTTGTACCATAACCCTCGGGGGTGGGCTTTCCCACCCCCCACCCCCCCCGCCGGGGGGCGGCCCCCCCCCCCCCCCCCCCCCCCCGGGGGGGGGGGGGGCCCCCCGCCCGCCCCCCCCCCCCACCACAGCCGCCGAAGAGGCGGGGTTCTTGACGTCGCGGTCCGGCGGACCGACTGCCGGATGCGCGCGGCAGACGTGTACACACGAATGACAAGGAGTTGTCACACAACAACCGGAATGCGTGGTCGACCGCCGCTGGTTCGCACTGACATGACCACAGGAGTAGCACTCAACGCGACGGACGCCGCCAACCAGATCGATGCCACTGTGCAGCTCGCGCGCGAGGCTGCGGCTGCCGGGCTGCGGTCGGCCTGGTTCGGGCAGACCTTCGGCGCGGACTCACCCCAGCTCGCGGCAGTCGTCGGGCGAGAAGTACCCGGCCTGCACGTGGGCACGTCGGCGATTCCGGTATTCGGCCGCCACCCACTGCTCGTCTCCAGTCAGGCCCAGACCGCCCAGGCGGCCACGCACGGGCGCTACCACCTCGGACTGGCGCTCGGCACCAAACTCCTGACCGAGGCGGGCTTCGGCATCCCCTTCGAACGACCCATCGCGCGCCTGCGTGAATTCCTCACCGCCCTGCGGCAGTTGACCGAGACCGGCACCGCCGACTTCCACGGAGAACTGCTCACCGCCACCACACCGATTCCCGCGCGTGTGCCGGGCGCCGAGAACGGTGTGCCGTTGCTCGTCGCCGCCATGGGCCCCCAGGCCCTGCGTGCCAGCGGTGAGCTGGCGGATGGGATCCTGCCCTATCTCGCCGGACCGCGTGCCCTGGACGAGCACATCGTTCCGGCTGTCACCGCGGCGGCCAAGGCCGCCGGCCGCCCCGCGCCCCGGATCGTCGCGCTGGTGCACGGAGTGGTCACCGACGAAGTCGACTCCGTACGCGAGAAGGTCACCGAACAGCTCGCCTTCTACGAGCAGATCCCGTCCTACGCACGTGTCATCGAACTCTCCGGTGCCCTGCGGGCCTCCGATGTGGCGGTGATCGGTGACGAGAAGGCGGTCGCCGCCGAGGTGCGACGGTACCGGGATGCCGGGGCGACGGAGGTGGTGTTCTCGGGCACCGAAATCGCCGGGGCCGCCGATCGGCGCCGTACCTGGGAACTCCTCGGAGGGCTGGCCGGTCGATGGTGAGCAACGCTCAAGTCCGGTGGACCGGACTTCGGGACGGGACGTGAAGGGCATGCCTTCCCGGATCGTCCTGTGACGGTCACCGCGCGGGCCCGCCTTCGCGGCGCGGGTCGGGAGGCACGCCCGTGCTCGACGTGATCAACGACCACGGCATCCCACCGAACGGTCCCCTGATCGGCGAGAGCGTACGAGGCCGTGGGCGGCATGAACGCCCTCCGCCGGCTGAGCAACACGTTCTACGACGGCGTGCTCGCGGACCCGCTGCTCGCCCCGGTCTGCGCGGACTTCACCCGAGCCCACGTCGAGCACGTTGCCGTCTGGCTCGCCGAGGTCTTCGGCGGGCCCGCAGGCTTCACCACCGAACACGGCGGCCACCAGGCCCGGCTGCGGGCCCACCTCGGCCTGGCGATCACCGAGGAGCAGCGGACCCGGTGGATGGAGCTGATGACCGACGCCGTCGGCAAGGAACTCCCCCAGGACGAGACGCTGCGCCGCCGGGTCCTGGAGTACTTCGACCGAGGTACCCGGATCGCCCGTGACGTCTCGGCCGGCCCGGTCGGCCAGGACCTCGGCGAACCGGGACCGACACCCCGCTGGGGCTGGGACGGCCTGGTGTGAGCGAGACCGGACGCGTCGAGGCGTTCAGCGACGGCGTCTTCGCCATCGCCATCACCCTGCTCGTCCTGGAGATCCACGTTCCCTCCGAGCACGGCCCCGAACTGACCAAGGCGCTCGCCGACCAGTGGCCGTCCTACGCCGCCTACGTGGTCAGCTTCCTGGTCATCGGGGTGATGTGGGTCGACCACCACGCCCTCTTCGACCACCTGGCCCGGGTCGACCGCACGCAGCAGCGATGCCCGGGGGCACTGCGTGTGCCTGAGCCAGGACGATGAGCCTTCGGAGCAGCTGCCGGAGTGTGTCTCCTCGTTCGCCGGGGCGGTGTCGGCCGGCACCGCCCGGCGCGAGAAGTCGGGCGACCTGAGGAGGCAGCTCCGATACGGTCGCTGCGGAGGTGAAGGGGTGTGTCCTGGCCATCTGTGATCATTCTTGCCCCTGCTGAGCGGCGCCCGTCGCTTGAGGAGCGCATCCGCGCCCTTGAGCTCGTGCCGGATCCTGCGACGGGTGACGAGAGGGTCCACCGGCACGGGTACTCGTACGACCTGGACCTCTCAGGCAGGATCCTGGCGGACTACGAGCCGGACGAGCTTGAGCAGGTGGCGTCCCGGATCGGTGAGCCGTACGGGGTCTACGTCTCGTGCGAGTCCATGAACGCGGCCCGGGTCTTCCTCCGTCGCGTTCTCGATGGCTTCGACGGTCTCATCGACACCAACCACGACGAAATCCTGCCGGCGAATGAGTTCCTCGCGCTGGTGGACCTTCACCCGGAATGGGACTGGCGTCGCCGACCAAGCACGGACCTGCGGCCGTACGTCCGATCCTCCGCATAGGTCCACCACCCGCTCACTCGGCCTCCGGGGGACAGCACCTCACCGCTTTCCGCTCAGGCAGACCGTCGGGCGAGGCGGTCACGCCGTCGCGGCGCAGAACCGGTGAGCACCGCGCAGCACCGTGCTCAGATTCCGCTGGGTCGCCTCGCTGTCGAGACGTACGTCGAGGGCCCCCAGAAGCGCGCTGTCCGCCCGCAGGCCCGTGGGCAGCCGGGAGGCATCGAGTCCGTCCCGCCTGGCAATGAGGGTGCCGAGTTCGTGACGGCTCACGGCGTCGGAACCGGCGAGATGGTGGATGCCGGCCTTGCCGTGCGACGCCAGTTCCAGAAGGGCGGCGGCCAGGTCGACGACGTGCACCGGGCAGCGTATGTCGTCGGTGAACAGGGCACCGTCGCGGGCTCCGGCGGCGAGTTCGTGCACGGCGCGCTCATGTACGGAACGTCCGTACCCGATGATCAGCGATGTCCGGGCGACGGTCGCCTCAGGATGCACGAAGAGGACCCCGGTCTCCGCTGCCGCCTTCGCCGCCCCGTACGGGGTTACGGGGTCGGGGAGGCACGATTCGTCGTAATGGACGCGGGTGCCGGAAAACACTGCGTCCGACGAGACGTGGACCAGGCGGGCTCCGTACTTCGCCGCCGCCTTCGCCAGCCGGACGGGGCCCTCCGCCGTAACCGCCCAGTCGGCTCCACCACTCGATGCGTTGACGACGAGATGCGGGCCGACCTCGGCCATGACAGCGTCCACTCGTGCGGCTTTCCGCAGGTCAAGCGCATGCCAGGCGACTTCGGCAGTGCGGCCGGGCCTGGTCGCGTAGGTAGCGGCCGTTGTGTGTCCGGCCGCTACTGCCTGCCGGATCAGCTCGGCCCCCAGGAAGCCACTCCCGCCGATGATCAGAACTGTCATATCGCGACATGGTAGGCGTCTACCGGCCTGCGTCGGGCACGGCAGCACAGAAGTTGAGCAGCGTCCGTGCGGAGATCGGCAACGGGGTGTCGACGAGAAGAACCACGCCCTCACCTCGTTCCACGTCAACCCCTTCGCCGCCGACAGCCCCACCGAGAACAGCACGTTCGTCACCGCGCCCAAGGGGCGTCCCGATCGACGACGCGGTCGTGAAGACCGGCCGTCGGACGTACGAACTGCGCAGCGGCGCCGACGGCTTCTGAGCTCTCACGAACCGACACCGCACCGAAGACATACCTCGGGTGGCCCCGACCACGGTCGGAGCCACCCACCGCGTCCCTGCAACTCCGCTGTGAGTGGGCCCGGTTCACGGCCCGCTTCGAAGTCGCTGGCCAGAAGGGCGACCGACGCCGAGAATCGCTTCATGACCAACGACCAGGACGAGCGCGTCTTCATCCGCAGCAAATGGGGCACAAACCGGTACGTCTACAACCCCGGCAATCCCGTCGGCCGCGCCCTCATCGTCGGATCGCTGCTGTTCGGCCTCGGCGGCATGTACCTGCTCTACCACCCCGGCCTGCTCAACGGGGCCGACACCTGGGACGCGGGCGAACTGCGGTCCGCGGTGGCAGCGGCGACCACCGAACTGTCGAACGATGCTCGCTTCGGGCCGGGGACCGTCAACTTCGAGGACATCCTGGAGGCCGACATCGCGAAGCACGGTCACAGTTCCCAGCACGCACTGACCGTCGTCCTCGCCTCCGAGCCGCCGCAGTCCGCCCTCATCGACGGAGGCGCGGAACAGGCCGACTACACCGTCACCGCCGAAGGCACGGACGCCGCGTTCTGTGTCGAGGTCCACGCCATGAAAAGCAAGTTGGCCATGGGCTACGAATCCGTCGCCATCTCCGTCGGCGACGGCGCGTGCCGTGCCGCCGATACCTGATGTCCGACTCTGTTGCGAGGCGGTGTCCCACGTGGTTCACCGGGCGCGCACGGCGTGGTCAGCCTCCGTGGGCTGCGATCAGGCCGATGCGGACAGCCCTGCGTACCGGCGGGTCCGGAGCAGTGTCGTACCGCTCGCCGGCTGGTGCGACGGATCGACCGACCGGCACCGAGCACCCTCCCGGTGGTGTCGCACCGCGCTCCGCCGAGTAAGCCCGGGCAGCGCTGTTCGGGAGCGAGGAGATGACCGCTCACCGGCCGCCGCAGGCACAACGGGGCGGCGGAGGTCATGCCTGGGCGGCCACGAAGCGATCGCTCGATTCACCACGGAGGCACCCCGGCGGAAGCCTGCGACCGTACACGAGCAGGAGCAGGTCCTGTGCGGCGCCGGACAGCGGCGTCCCGGCACCGAAGGACCAGTCGAGGTCGTCGGCGCGGAGTTCGATGCCGTGGAGGTCGGCTCCGAAGAACCTGAGGGTCCTGGCGTCGGCGCTCTCCAGCAGGATGCGCAAGCGATCTTCGGGAATCCGGCGACCGAGGCCCAGCGCCACCGTGATGTCCAGGCCGTGGATCACGTCATGACCCAGGGCCGCCGCGAACCCGCCGACCGGCGGTGTCCAGGGGTGATCCGCGTTGTCCCTGAGCAGCGCGGCGAGTTCACGCGTCGAGTGAGTGGCCGCGTCCTTGTGGGCACATCGATCGGTCATCCGGTGCAGGTTGCCTCGCGCTCGGACGAGTTCCCACGCCGTCCTGGGCAACGAGTACCGAAACCCCAGCGACATGTGGGCCGCGACTTCCCGTACCCGCCAACCCGCGCACAGAGTCGGCGCGTCCCAGTCCTCGTCCGACAGCCCGTCCAACACCGCCGCCAACTCCCGGCGTTCCGCCGCAATCGACGCTCTGATCTCCGCCGTCGGTCTCTGGTATGTCGCTCTCCTCATGACATCAAGGGTCACGGCGGCCCTGCCACAAGTCCAAGAGTTTGCATGTCTCGCAGCTAGCATCACCAGTTATGGACATCCGGCAGCTGCGGTACTTCGTCACAGTGGTGGAGGAAGCCGGCTTCACCCGCGCCGCCGCCCGCCTGCATCTGGCACAGCCGGGGTTGAGCGCCCAGATCCGGCAACTCGAAAGGGAACTCGGCCAGCCGCTGCTGGACCGCTCCGCCCGGTCGGTGACCCCGACCGAAGTGGGTGAGGCCGTACTGCCGTACGCGCGGGCGGCGCTCACCGCGGTCGAAGCGATACGGCAGACCGTGGACGAGTTCACGGGGCTGCTCCGCGGCCATGTCCACGTCGGCCTCGTCTCGGGCGCCGGCGCGGCCGCCCACGAGTTCGACCTGGCCTCCGTCCTGGCCGGCTTCCACGACGACCACCCGCAGGTGGAGATCGTCCTGACCGAGGACACGTCGCAGCACATGCTCGCCGCCCTGAACCGCGGGCACCTCGACATCGCCGTCATCGGGCTGGCGAACGAGGAAGCCCCACCGGGCATCTCCCTCCAGGTCGTGATCGACGAACCCCTGGTCGCCGCCTTTCCCTCGGACGATCCGGCCATCACGCACGGGGGACGCACAAGCATTCCGCTGGCCGAACTCCGGGATCGCCCACTGATCAGCCTGCCGCGCGGCACGGGCGTACGAGGAGTACTCGACCGGGCGTGCATGCAGGCCGGGTTCCGGCCGCGCATCGCCTTCGAGGCAGCTGCCCCACCGTTCCTTGCCGAGCTCGCGGCCCGCGGTCTCGGCGTGGCGGTGGTTCCGGCACTCCGGGAAGACGCTGCATCAGCCTTCGGACTACGGACGCTGGACATCACCGGACCACGGCTACGCGGCCGGATCGCCCTGGCCTGGCGGACGGACGGCCCTTCCGGCCCCGCTGCCGCAGCCTTCCTGGACCTGCTGCGTGCGACTCTGTCCTGACCGGCAACGGCTCCTGCTGTGCCGCGACCGTCACACGGGATACCGGCCACCCACACCTAGGCGGCCGCCTCAGCGTGCTGAGCAGCGCCCCCGCCGGCCGACGTGATGACGAACCCGAGCGGGAGGCCCCCGCGTTTGAGGATTCTGCGGTCATCGTGGCCGTGGTGGCCGAGGGCATGCGCGATGTCGGCGTGGCCGGCCCCGGCCGCCTGGGAAGTGTCTTCGAAGTCCCGTCTGCCCGGCGCTGTGCGGTGCGCACGCTCACTGGTGCATTCCGGGAGGAACGGGCTCCGCCGTATCGCGCCGCGCCACGAACACGAACTCCCTGCCCGGCCGGTCGGGTGCGTCGCGTACGTCCTCGACGACGAAGCCGTGCTCGTGCAAGTCCCGCTCGATCTCCTTACGTTCACGGAAGCGAAGTGTCGATTCCGATGTCAGTACGTCCCCGTCCGCAGCGAACACGTGCGTACCCCGGAAGCTCACCAGCGGCAGGCTCACGTCTGTCAGCTCGGCCCAGGTCTCGACGCGGCCGACGCCCGGGATGTCCGCCATGCGGTACGTGGTCTCGCGCGTCCACTCCGCCCACTCCTCCCATACGCGCCGCGCCGGATCGCGCGTCTCGAAGACAAGCCGCCCGCCGGGCCGCAGCGCCTCGTACGCGCCGCGCAGCGTCGTACGCCACGCCTGCGGATCGGCGATCGCCTGGGCGACGTTCCCGGTCATCGTCACCAGGTCGATCTGCATGGGCGGCAGGTCCCCCGCGTCACCGTCGAGCCAGCGCACCCGCCCCGCGCCCGGCTTGCCCCGCGCGACATCGACGGACGCCCGCGCGGGATCGATCCCGGCGACCGTGAACCCGTGCTCGGCGAGCAGCAGCGCGAACACGCCCGTACCGCACCCGGTGTCCGGCACGGACCGCGCGCCGAACTCCTCCGCCATCGCGATATACGCATCGAGATCGCTGCGGTCCGGATCGAGTGGGTCGTATATGGCGGCGAGGCGCGGATGCCCGAAAGTTGCGTCGACCATGGAGGCGAACGTATGCGGCCCCGCGCCCGCGCGGCCACTGCTTTCGGGTTGCGGCGCCAAGTGGGCGCGTCCAGCCGCTTCCGTCCGCGCAAGGAATGGGGCAGCGACGGACGGAGGAACTCCCGCTCCGCATCGGACAGTTCATGGCCACGCGTCACCCGATCGTGATCCATTACCCGAGATCAATTGAAGACACGCCCCAGGGTGCGTTTCAGAAGTGGATCTTGATGTGTCGAGATCCACTTCATGGGGAGGCATGATCTGACGAATGCGCACTGGGCGAAGCTGGAGCCGCTGCTCCCGGTCGGAAGCAAGCCTGGACGGCCGCCGGTGCGCACCAAGCGACAGTTGATAGACGGCATACGCTGGCGCACTCGCGCCGGTGCTCCCTGGCGGGACGTGCCTGAGCGGTATGGCCCGTGGCGGTGTACGGACTGTTCCGGCGTTGGCAGCGGGACGGCACCTGGCATCGCATCTTCGAGCAACTGCAGGCCCGGGCCGACGCCGAGGGGCTGATCACTTGGGACGTCTTGGTGGACTCGACTATCGCCCGTGCCCACCAGCATGCGGCGGGTGCCCGCAAAAAGGGGATCTGCAGGTCGAGCCGCCGGGTGGTGTCTTCACCGAGCCCGACGACCATGGGCTCGGACGTTCCCGGGGCGGCCTGACGTCCAAGCTCCACCTGGCGGTCGAGCAGGCGCAGAAGCCGATGTCACTGGTGGTCACGGCCGGGCAGCGCGGTGACTCCCCGCAGTTCCAGGTGGTCCTGGACCGTATCCGGGTGCCCAGGCTCGAGCCGGGCCGGCCTCGCACCCGGCCGGACACGGTTCGTGCCGACAAGGCGTACGGCTCCCGCGCGAACCGCGCCTACCTGCGCAAGCGCGGTATCCGCTGCACGATCCCGGAGAAGCGAGACCAGATCGCCAACCGCAAGAAACGCGGCCCTCACGGTGGTCGGCCGCCGAAGTTCGACAAGGCCGACTACAAAGAGCGCCACGCGGTGGAGTGCGGAATCAACCGCCTCAAGCGGCACCGCGCGGTCGCCACGAGATACAACAAGCTCGCCGTCCGCTACGAAGCGACCGTACTGGTCGCAGCCATCAACGAGTGGCTGTGACCAGCATCCTCATGCTCGTCCTGGCGGCTTTCACTGGTCTTCGGTGTCGAATGCCTGGGCCACGGCGAGGCTGTCCTCATAGATATGGTGCCGGGTGACCAAGCCGTCTTCGAAGGTGAGGTGCATAGCGAACCGCGCGCGATACGCACGTCCGGTGGACCGAGCGGTCTGACGAATCTCGCCGATCACGACCGCGTCGTTTCCGTCGATGAGGATGCGCTCAACCTCAGTCGCCACCCGCTCCGGCACGTGGTGCTCGGCAAGTTCGCGATAGTGGGCGGCCGCGTCGGCCCGGGTGGACCGATGACGGATCCAGGGCGTGGCAGTACGACCGTGCTCGGCCTCCGGCCAGTTCAGCTTCCAATCGCCCCGCTCGGCGTACAGCTCGGCGATGCGCTGGGGGTCGCCCTCACCGATCCTGCGCAGTAACTCTTCAACCGCGGTCCGTGTGTTCGTAGATGTGGCTATGCACATGATTGGCCCCTCCGTATGATCCGCGTCCTGCTCACGCGGCGAGATCACCAACCTAGCCCACACAGTTTGGGCGAGACGATTACCTCCTGAGTAAGAACTCGCGCGAATAGGCGGGTCTGGGGTGACCGGTCGGAGCCGTGCTGAGATCAGGCCTTCGTTACCTGCCGTGATCATTCTCGGGTGGTCAGGTGGGTCGTTGTTGTGGTGGGAGGTGCGGCACGGTGCGTGCTGCCTGGGTGCCGGGTTGGGGTCGGCCGCAATTTCGTTTTTGGTGTGTGCTTGAGGGCGGATCGATGTCGGTGGGGACGCTTACCGTGGTGGTCATGTCTGACGATCTCCAAGATGGTGGCCCGCGTGAAAGTGCCGTGGCGGGTGGGTGGTTGGCTGATCCGGGGTGGCTGATGAACACCGACCCGGGGCGGGTACTGGCGGCGCTGGACGGTGCGGCGGGGCGGGAGGAGATGCTGGCGGCGGCGGTGTACCGGGTGTCAGCGCATCTGCACCGGGATGCTGTCGCGAGAGTGCGGCGGCAGTTGGTGGCGTTGGACGCGGCTCGGTACGGGGATGGCGGGTTGGCGGCACGGATCACGGCTGTGCCGGTGGAGGGGGAGCCGGCGGCGCGGTGGGGGGTGGACTGGGCCACGGGTGGCAGGGTTACCCGGCAACTCCGGCCCACCTTCACTGCCCACACCGACACGGTGCGCGCGGTGGCGACGGCAGTGGTGGACGGCCGCCCCGTCGCCGTCACCGGTAGCCGCGACAAGTCGGTGCGGGTGTGGGACCTGGCCACCGGCCAGCAGATCGGTGAGCCCATGAGCGGTCATACCGACGAGGTGTTGGCGGTGGCGACGGGGGTGGTGGGCGGCCGTCCCGTCGCTGTCACCGGCAGCCGGGATGGGACGGTGCGGGTGTGGGACCTGACCACTGGTCAACCCGTCGGTGAGCCCCTGGCAGGCCACACCCGCAGGGTGTGTACGGTGGCGACGGCGGTGGTGAACGGCCGCCCGATCGCCGTCACCGGCGGCCTCGATGAGACGGTGCGGATATGGGATCTGGCCACCGGCCAGGAGGTCGGTGAGCCCCTGACCGGCCACACCGGCGGGGTGTATGCGGTGGCAACGGTGGTGGTGAACGGCCGCCCGGTCGCTGTCACCGGCGGCGACGAGACCGTGCGGGTGTGGGACCTGGCCACCGGCCAGCAGGTTGGCGCGCCCCTGACCGGCCACACCGGCCTGGTGTTGGCGGTGACGACGGCGGTGGTGGACGGCCGCCCGGTCGCTGTCACCGGCAGCGCCGACCGCATGGTGCGGGTGTGGGACCTCACCACCGGCCAACCCGTCGGCGAGCCCCTGACCGGCCACACCAACACAGTGTGGGCGGTCGCGACAACGATGGTGAACAGCCGCCCCGTCGCCGTCACCGGCAGCGGCGATAGAACGGTGCGGGTGTGGGACCTGACCACCGGCCGGCAGATTGGCGAACCCCTGCCCGGCCACACCGACACGGTGTGGACGGTGGCGACGACAGTGATGGACGGCCGCCCCGTCGCCGTCACCGGCAGCGGCAGCGGCAGCGGCAGCGGCAACAAGTCGGTGCGGGTGGTGTGGGATCTGGCCACTGGCGAGCAGGTCGGGAAGCCTCTGCCCGGCCATACCGGCTGGGTGTGGGCGGTGGCGACAGGGGCGGTGGACGGCCGTCCCATCGCCGTCACCGGCAGCCACGATAGGACGGTGCGGGTGTGGGACCTGACCACCGGCCAGCCCGTCGGTGAGCCCCTGGCAGGCCACACCGACTGGGTGTTGACGGTGGCGACGGGGGCGGTGGACGGCCGCCCCGTCGCCGTCACCGGCAGCCGCGACAAGTCGGTGCGGGTGTGGGACCTGGCCACCGGCCAGCAGATCGGTGAGCCCCTGACCGGCCACACCAGCGCAGTGTGTGCGGTGGCGACGACAGTGGTGGGCGGCCGACCCGTAGCCGTCACCGGCAGCGTCGATGAGACGGTGCGGGTATGGGACCTGGCTACCGGCCAGCAGACCGGTGAGCCCCTGACCGGCCACACCGGCCGGACTGGGGCGGTGGCGACGACGGTGGTGGGCGGCCGCTCGGTTGCCGTCACCGGCAGCGAGGACGGGACGGTGCGGGTGTGGAATCTGGCTACCGGCCAGCCCGTCGGTGAGCCCCTGACCGGCCACACCGGCGGGGTGCGGGCGGTGGCGACAACAGTGGTGGGCGGCCGCTCGGTTGCCGTCACCGGCAGCGTCGATGAGACGGTGCGGGTATGGGACCTGACCACTGGCCAGCCCATCGGGGAACCCCTGACCGGTCACACCGGTACGGTGTGGGCGGTGGCGATCGGGGTGGTGGACGACCGCCCCGTAGTCGTCACCGGCAGCGATGAGACGGTGCGGGTATGGGACCTGGCCATCGGCCAGCAGATCACCCCCTTCCTTCCGTTCCCCTCGCCTGTTGTCGCGGTGTCGGTGGCGCCGGGCGGAGAGCTGCTGGTCGGCTTCGGCTGGGAACTCGCCTGCTTGTCCCCCCGCTGACCGCACACACCGTACCGGGCCTGCCCGAACCAGATGCCGTCGTGCCGTTCGGCCGCTCCGGCGGTTGTGACCGCCTGGCACCGGACCGGACAGCCCACGTCACCGTCGGCGGGAACATATCGGTCCGGCGGCGCGCGGGCCCATAATCTGCCGAACAGGACGGCAAGGCGGCGAGGACGGGCCCGCCCAGGCGAGCGCACGTATCCCCGCCGCAACCCCGCACCACGTGACAGCCAGGGGAAGCGGTACAGGCGCCCCGCCACGCCGCCGGGTGCGTTGAACCACGAGTCCGCACCCCCACTCCCTTCGCGCCGGCGGCTGCCGCTCGCCCGTACGACGAAACCACCAGCGCCGCGATCACCACACCGCGCGGCGCCGCAAGACCGTGGGGAAGCTCCGTGCCTGTGTTGCCGTCGTGGCTGACCGAACCGCTGTGGGACCAATTCGCCGCCCTGCTCCCACCACGGCCCGTCTTCGATCCGGCCCACCCGCTGGGCTGCCACCGCCGCCGTATCAGCGACCGCACCGTCTTCGACAAGCTCCTGCAGGTCCCGCGATTCGGCTGCTCCTACGACGCCATCGCGGATGCCACGTGCTCGGCCAGCACGATCCGGGCCCGGCGCGATGAGTGGATAGGCATGGGCCTGTTCGCCCAGCTGAAGCAGATCGCGCTCGACGCCTACGACCGCGTCGTAGGTCTCCTCCTGGACCGGATCGCGATCGACGGCGCCATCACCAGGCCCCCGGCGGTGGCGAAGCAACCGGACGCTCACCCGTCGACCGCGGCAAACAGGGCACGAAACGCTCCAGCATGACCGACGGCTACGGCATCCCCCTCGGCCGCATCCTCGCCGGCGCCAACCGCCACGACTCTCCCCTCCTCGCCCCCACCCTGGACCTCCTGAAAGAGCTTGGGCCGCTGCCCGACGAGATCACCGTGGACCTCGACGCCGGCCACGACTCCGCCACCACCCACACCCTCCTCAACGAGCGCGGACTGCACGGCCGGATAGCCCGCAAGGGGATCAAAGCGTCCATCCAGGCCACCCAGCGATGGCACGTCGAACGCGCGCACGCCTGACAGAACGCCTTCAACCGGCTCACCCGCTGCTACGAACGGCGCACCACCGTCATCGACGCCTTCTTCGACCTCGCCGACACCATCATCACCTTCCGTAGCCTCATCCGCCGAGCCTGGGTCACCCACCGTTGGGAAGGACGCCCCGGACGCCGACCGTGACAAGCCGCCTTTCCGCGCGGGTTCTAAGGCAACGCAACAGAAAGATCCACTTTCGAAACGCACCCTAGAATCGCCGGTCATGGACATCGCGCTCGTCCGTTCACGATGGCGGACCGTATTCGCCGTGTTCGCCGTGCTTCCCTGGGGGTTGGGCCTGCCGTTGGTGGTCCTCACGATCGGATGGGACGCCGTCGCGGGGCGGCCTGATGTGCTGGGCGCCGCCATGGCCGTGGCAGCCGGCGCGGCGTCCGTCGCGACCGTTCCGGCTCAGGTACAGACTGCCAGGGCTCTGCTGTCCAGACCGCGGCTCACCCTGGAGACCGACGCCCTGGTCATCCATGACCCCTTGTTCCTCCGCGAAAGCGCCCGGATCGCGCGCGAGCAAATCGCGGAAGTCCGTCGGCTGGACTGGAAGGACGCCGAGGTCAGCCTCCACATCGACTACGACACGACCGAGCTGACTCCGTTCCGCGAACCGCTGAACGTGGAGGTACGGCTGCGCGGCGCCCACGGCTTCGCCTCGGCCCGAAGGCTTCACCACGGCACCTGGATCTGGCGCCTCCCCCACAGATGGGACCGATCCCCGCAGTTTCCGGTGCCGGGCGACCACTGCCGAAGGATCCGGGTCCGTGCCAGACACCCGGTGGACGCCCTCACCGCCCTCACCGAATGGGCCACGAACTGAGCCGCTCCTGACGGCCCGTGCTGAGCGTCCTGGTTGCTCACCTCCGCCGGAACCGCCGCCGAGACCAACGAAATCCCCGAGTTCACCCCGTCTCTCGACCTGAGCGGCGCGATCGTCGCCGTGGACGCCCTGCCGCGACCACACCACTCGCCTGGTCGAACAGCGCGGCATCCACCGCCTGTTCGCGACCGAGCGGAGCCGGAAGCAGCTCTCGCGCCGGCAGCACGCGCTGCCCCGAAAGGACACCCCCGTCGTCCGCTGCACCGCGACGACACCACGGCCACGGCCGCAGTGAACGCTGGCTCGTACAGGTCGCCACCGCCGACAACCTGCTGTCCCCCACGCCTGCCAAGTCCTGCGCATCCGGCGCGAGCGGTGTGCGGCCGAACAGAAATGCCGGCACGCCGAGACCATCCACACGATCACCGGCCTGCCCGCCGAGCAGGCCACTGCGGCCGAGATCGCCTCCTGCGCCCGCTGACACCGGACCCTGGAAGACACCCTGCGCCAGTGCCGCGATATCACCTTCGACGAGGACGTCGACCAGGCCCGCCGCCGCCCACAGCGCCCGCTCCGACCGGCATCGCGTCCTCACGCTCCACGGACTCACCTGATCACGGACCCGAGCATCCGACCTGAACTCCGTGGCCCTCTGAGTGCCCCCGGAACGATTACTCGCCGACCACTTCCCCATCGAGGGATGGCCGGACACCTGGCCCCTCCCCCGCCGTTGCAGGACCGCATCGAGCAGCAGTGGAGCTGCTACCGCTAGACACAGCTCTCCGCGCCCCGCGGAAGAAAGCCGAGGCAGGCCGCCGGGTCGTCGAAAGGAAGGGCATCGGACCCGTGAAGCCGCTGGGTCCGATGCCCTCACAAGGTCACGGGAAGGAACCCCGGACCGATGCCGCCGAGGTGGTCAGTCCCCGGTGTTGGTGGCCCAGACCGGGCGCCTGTCCGCGTTGTAGACGACTACGTTGCCGTCGTCCTGGATGGCGAGGTAAGCGCCCTTGCGCCAGGTTCCGGAGGCCCACAGCGGCTTGCCGCCGCGGTCGTACAGGACGAAGTTCCCGTCTTCCTGCATCACCGCGTGGTCCCCGTTGGGATAGGCGCCAGGGGCCTGCCACACCGGGCGGCTGTCCTTGTACAGGACGAAGTTCCCGTCCTGCTGCACCCGCAGGATGGCCCGGCCGTTGCCCGAGGTCCAGGCGTGGTTCTTCTGCAGCGTCGCCCTCGGACGGATCAGCGTGTCGGACGTGGGGCGCGCACCGGCGACCTGGGTGTGGCGGGCCCCGGCCGGCGCGGACACCGAGGCCTGAGCGGTGCCCGCCAGCATTCCGCCGACCGCGAGTACCGCGGTTGCCACGGCGAGGGACGGGAAGGTACGGAGTTTCATCGATTTCCTTCATGGGATCGGGATGCCCTGCTTTCAGGGCCACGCCTTGAAGCTGCCACAAATCCATCGAGGAAAACTCATTCCGAAAAATCAAGAATTAGTCAGGATTACTGAAATCCATATCAGCACGAGAAGAGTGTTGTTTCACGTAAAACCATCTCCCGAGTCAAAGAAAATATCCACCAAGAACGCAATGCGACTGCCGTGCGAATCCCGGTACGCCACAGGTCCGCGCCTGCCTGACGTCGGCCGATGCTCGGCAGGCGCGGTCGACAGCCGGCCGGCGTCGCGTCGATGCGGCCGCCGCGCTCGAATGGTGAACAACCGTGACATTCCATGCGAGGAGTCTCGACCCAGGCCAGTGCGCCGGTACCGCTCCATGGCCCTCGCCATGACGCATATCGGATTGACCTCACCAGCCGAGCACCGTGTCGGTGGCCACCAACACACGGACGCGATGAGGGCGCGCAGCGGACGACGAGCGGCCGCGCCACGCCTTGCCACCCGTGCCCGCCGCAGGTCAGCGCGGCTCCGACGCCGGCCACGCGCGTGGGTGCGGCACACGTAGCGACTCCGGTGCGACGGGGACGTGTTCGGCGGCCGCGTGGACACGTCCGTCGCGCAGGACGACGGCGCCGCTGCGGAGCATCGTGGTGGTCAGCTCGGCGGCGAGCACCTCGGGCGTGCGGTCCAGGAGCCGTGCGGCGTCGATCAGCCAGGCCCGCGCGTGCAGATAGGCCTCGACCTCGTCGGTCGGGATACCGCCACGGATCATCAGGGCGAACGCGAAGATCCGCCGGGCTCCGTACCAGACCGCTCCGTCCGGATCGTCCACGAGACGCCGGGCGCGCCGCAGGGCGGCGGCCAACGCCGCATCGGAATCCGCCGGGACGGGCCCGTGCGAGGGGAGGAGCACGCTCGGGGAGAGTTCGGCCATCCGCTCCAGGGAGGCGAGCGCCGTCGCGGCGGCGTCGGGACCGTCGAGGGCGAGGTTCACCCAGCCGACGTCGTAGTCCGACAGCGCGTCCCCGACCACCAGCAGGCGCTCCTCCGGTTGCCACAGCGCCAGATGCCCGGGGGTGTGCCCCGGAGTACGGACGACCTCCCAGTCGGCTTTCCCGAGCCGGAGGATCTGTCCGTCGTCGAGCGGTACGTCGACCGTGTACGGAGCGACCGGTTGGTCGAGGTACTCGGCCGCGCAACAGCCCGGGTCCCTGCGGGAGATCGCCTCCGCCTCGGGTGCTCCGGCCGCGATTCCGGCACCTCTTGCCTGGAGCAGGGCATTGCCGCCGACGTGGTCGGAGTGCCAGTGCGTGTTCACCACCAGGTGGACGTCCCCGGCGTGCGCGCGGGCCCAGTCGGCCGTCTCCTCGGAGTGGCCGACGAACCCGCTGTCGACCAGGGCCGGTTGGCGTCCTGACAACAGAAGGGTGTTGGCGTCGGGGAACGGCCTCTGCCACCAGGTCACCCAGGACGGCAACAACGGCTGCGGGCTCACGGAGCGGCCCTGTTCACGCGGATCAGCGTCTGTTGCCCGTTGGCGACAAGTTTCCGATGTCCGTCCTGGACTCCGAACACCTCCAATTGGCACACGGTCAGGGTGCGTCCGGGCTTCAGGACGGTCCCGACGGCCTCGATGTGGTCGCCGACGGCGGGCGCCAACAGGTTGATCTTGTACTCGACAGTGAGCACATCGGTGTTCTCGGGGAACAGTGTGAAGGCGGCGTAGCCGCCGGCGCTGTCCGCGACGGCGCTGGTGGCGCCGGCGTGGAAGTAGCCGTTCTGCTGGGTGACTTCGGGGCGGCTCGGAAGCGTGATGTGCACACGTCCAGGCCCGATGTGGGTCATTCGAGCGCCGAGATGACCCATGAGCCCCTGGCGGTCGAAGCTGGCCCGGATCCGGGCCTGCACCTCGGGGCTCGCCTGTTCCTGCTGCGCCTGGTCTTCCACGTGCTCTCCTTCGACGGATATCGCGGTCTGCGAACGGGGTGAAGCGGGGTCGGTCAGCCTGCCGAGCGTTCCACCAGCAGGAGCCCGCCGATGACGATCATCATGGCACCGAAGGCTCGAGAGCTGCCCTGACCGGCGTCGGAGCGCCTTCCCCGTACAAGTCGCCTCGCGCACTGCCTTGTCCGACCCGGCAACATGGGACAGCGACAAGGTCGTCCCGGGCGATTCCGTTCTCGTCCCGTGTTCCGGGCCGGACCGGCGTGCCGCCGCAGGACAGATCGCCTCCGCCGACCCGCAGTCGTGCGAGACCTACGTGCCTCGCTTCACCTTCCATGGGTTTCGCTTCGTCGAAGTGCCCGGGCATCCGGGCACTTCGACGAAGTCCGCGACCGGACGGGACATGCACACCTCCGCGCCGTTCACATTCGCATTCGAGACGAACGTTTTGATACTCAACAAGCTTCACAGCACAACAACTTGGAGGCCGCAAGGCAGCTCTGCGACCGGTCGGCGGATACGGCGACCGGTTGAACGTATCGGACGAGACGCCCCAAGGATGTCGTCGCGACCGCCCATTTCGCGCACGGTGCGAACCCGGCGGCGCGATTCGCAACGAGTCGGTGGAGGATCCCGCGCCCTGCGCCGGCCTCTTGGCGCGCGTGCGCGAGGCGTTGCCGGTCGGTGAGGTCAGGGCTCCTGGCCGGCCGCTCCTGCTACGCGGTCGGGAGGCCGAGCCCCGAGGCAACCGCGCTGACGCGGGTGAAGACGGAGACCGGGAACTGGTCGTCGCAGAACTTGTTGCCTGTGGAGACGACACCGATCACCTTCCCTCCTGCGACCAGGGGACCACCGGAGTCACCGCGGCAGATGCTGTCATGGGCGCCGGCAGCGGTGACCCCGCACACCTTCTGCGCGTCGGACTCGGTGGGGTCGGTGAAGGGCTCACAGCTCTTGAGCGGTGCCAAGGTGAGCACGGCCGACTTCAGTCGCGTCCCCGAGGTGTCGGTGCCGGTCCTGCCCCAGCCGACGGTCTTCGCGGTCTTTCCGAAGGAGTACAGGGCCGAGTCCTTCGAACCCGCCACCGGAAGCGGCGCGTACGGCATCGGCGAAGAGAGCGTGATGACCGCAGCGTCGTAGGTGAGTGTGCTCTGAACGAACTTCGGGTGGACCTTGACCGAGGCGACCTGCCGGACGGTCCCCTTGGTGCTGCCCATGTCGGTGCGCCCACCTATGACCAGCAGGTCGAGGGGCGCAGCGGCGTCCTTGATGCAGTGGGCGGCGGTGAGCACCTTGGTCGGGGCCACAAGAGTGCCACCGCAGAACTGCTCGCCGTCCGGAGTCTCGATGAGCATGGCGTAGGGGTGATCCACCACGGTGGTGTTCTGTCCGCCGTGGATGGCTGCGGCCGGTGTCGCGGTGGTGGCGAGACCGGCCGCGGCAAGAAGGGAGGCGGTGAGTGCGGCAGCGGCCCTACGCCTGTTGAGCGTGAACATGTGATTCCTCCAGGGAGTGGTGTGCGGCCCGGCGGTCGCCTGTCTGCCCTGCACATGTCCGTGATGGCGGCGTCCCGGCGAACGAGGGCCCGGCCGTGATGTGCAACGGCTGATCCAGGTCGCCCCCGGTGTCGGCAGGGGATGGACGAGGAGCGGGGTCGACGCCCCGCTCCTGGCCCGATGGCCTCAATCTCCTGCCCGTCGCTCACGTCCTGGTGCCGCACCGCTGACGTCCGGCTGACGTTCGCCCCTGTCTCCCGACACCGGACCGGGCGACACGGGACCGGGCGAGGCGCCACTGGTGACACGTCGCCTCCTCCCCGACCGCCTCACATGTCTCGGCGGCACCGGCCCCCGGCCCCGGTCCGAATTGCCGAGCACCCGGTCGAGCAGGTCACCTGCGGAGAATTGGGCGGGGGCGTCATCGCGCCTCGGCCCTCGAACACGTGGGTCCGCCCGGTGGGCTCGTAGGCCGCAGAGGGGAGCTCCGCGGCAGCCTGAATCAGCCGATGGCAGCTCGCTCGCCCTCGGCCGTCGGTTCCCCGCCCGCGCGTCGTATCTGTCCAAAGGCTGTCCCGTAATCCCCGGCGGGCGCGCGACGTCCGCTACAGCACTCGCCGCGTTGTCGGAACGTCCGCAAACATCCAGAATGCGGACGCCCCTCCGCCTTGCGATGCACCGCATCCGACGCCGCGCGCTGATCCACCAGGGATTGCGGGAGAGCCCTTAGTGCAGCCTCCAGTGGAACTTTCCGCCACCCACCCAACGGATCAGACCCGGGTCGTCGAGGTCATGGACGGTGATACCTGCAGCCGCGGCGGTGAGCAGCACGTCCGTCACCGATGTGGCCGCGCTGACGACCTCCCCATCGATCTCCACCAGGCGAAAGGGCGGATCACCGGGCTGCACGCCGAGCACGACGATCCGAGGCGTCGAGATGTAAGGGCTCCCACTTTCAGTCATGCATAGATCGGTTCCACGCCGTGATCGGCGGTAAGCCCGCCAGCAGGATGGGTGACGCGGCGCCGCACGACCTCCCGGCGGCGACCCCGGCAACCGCCAGGAGCGCCCTGCGGTGGGGGTTTCGACACGCTCGCCTGACTGCAGCAACCCGGCGCGCGCAGCGAACCCCCCACCGCAAAGCTGTGGGCATACGCGCTCCCGCCGTCCTCTCAGCGAAAGAAGAAGAAGGTTTCCCTGTGCGTTTGTATCGAATGGCGCTGTGGGTCACGACTCCTATGGCGGTTCCTCTTTTGGCCGTGCCCCCAGGGGCAGCCACGGCCGGTGGTGCCGGCAGGACGACGCCGGAGAGCACTCTCGCCGTATGGCGGGCCGGGACGGTTCCGGAGGGGGCAGCTGTCGGTCCCTCCCGACCGTTCCCGGCCCTCGGAGCCGCTTCCGTGGCGCTCCCCCATGCGGCGCCACAGCCCGCCATCGTGTCGCGTACGCGGTGGCAGGCGGACGAGACCAGACGCGACCCCCATGCCCACTATGCGCAAGGGGTGAGGGCGGTCTTCATCCATCACACCGACACACCCAACAACTACGACTGCGCGGACGTCCCGCGCACCTTGCGCAATCTCTATACGGGCCAGACCCGTGACCGGAGATGGGGAGACTTCGGCTACAACTTCCTCGTCGACAAGTGCGGCACCATCTACGAAGGTCGCGCCGGTGGTGCCGATCGAGCCGTCATCGGCTCCCACACCCTCGGGTTCAACCAGGGCACGGCGGGAATCGCCGCGATCGGCACTTTCGGGCTCGGGACACCGGTACCGGCAGCCATGGAACACGCGATCGCCGCCCTCGCGGCCTGGAAGCTCGGCTTGAGCGGTATCGACCCCACCAGCAAGGTGCGGCTCACATCCACCAATGACGAGAGCCGCTACGCCAAGGGAACTTCGGCGGAGTTCGACGCCATCTCGGGACATCGCGACGGCTTCGCCACCAACTGTCCCGGGGAAGCCCTGTTCGCGCGGCTCCCCGCGATCCGGGACATTGCTGCCGACCTGCAGGGAAGGTCTCTTCGAGCTCGCTCCGGCACCGGCCTGCCCGTGAACCTGCGGAGCGTTCGCCTCGACGGTCGCTGACGACGATCAGGTCGTGGTGCCGCCCCAGCGTCCGAGCCCTGCGCAGCGGCGTGAGAACCGAGGTCCCGTCCAGGGGAGGGCGGAGCAGGTGCGCGCAGGCCGCGTGTTCACTCAGGTGGCGGGTGATGACCTCGTACGTGCCCCGTTCGTACGCACCGGTCTCCCACGCACCGTCGGATGCCTGCCTCAGGATCAGGGATTCCGAGGCGACGGGTTCGTGAACGCCCTCGATGTCGTAGTGGCCGTCGCCGCGCGCCCGCCAGGGGTTACGGGACTGCCCTCGCGGGCTGGGGATCGATGGCCCCTGAGTCGAACCTTGATCTCAAGTCCAGTTGAGGTTCCATGGTGATCGACATGGAAACGACAGCCGTTGGTCAGCAGACGCTGCAAATCGAGATCGAAGCGATCAAGCAGGTGATCACCCGCTTGAGCACTCCCAGCAGAACGAGTTGCCCGAGGAGTTCGTCGGCCTGTTCCGGGCCGACGCGATCTGGACGACGGGGCACGGCAAGCACCTCGCCGGCCGCGATGAGATCTCCTCCTTCACGCACCAGGTGCCGACTGGCGCCATGAAGGACTCGACGACCACCTACGAGGTCGTGGACGAACTGTTCATCCGCCCCGACGTCGCCGCGGTCAAGGCGCACGCACAGTACTGGACGTCGGAAGGGGAGCCGATCGGGAACGCGGCCACCCCGCTCTACGTGAGGGCCGAGGAGGACGGGCGATGGCGGCTGATCGCCTGCCAGAACACGGAGGTGCTCGCCCAGTGACGTGAGAAGGGCCGCATGGGTTGGGCGGGCTGCGAGGCAAGCCTGGCCACGTGCGGTCTGTTCCCGCCCTGCCCTGTCCTGGATCTCTCGCGCACGCGGCGGCGACTTGCTCGAGGAACTCGCCCTCGTACGGCAGACCTCTCGTGAATCAGCGCGGTGCGAGCGCCGGGGCGGAGAGCGGTGGCAGGTTGCGGGTGCCGCACCCAAGCGGCGCCTGGTGTTCGTGGACCGGCTTCAGGTCACGCCTGTGCAGCTGCGCTCGGGCTTCCCGCACGCTGCGCCGGCCGAGTCGTACGGGAGTGGACCGCCCCACCGTCTCGGGCGCGATCCGCGAGGTCCGTCCACTGCCGGCGGCTCGCGGCTTCGCGATTCCCGACCGGCCCGGGCTTCGACTGCGCACGCTGGAAGACCTGTTGGCCCACGCCGACGCTGAGCGCGTGGACCTGCGCATCGACGGTACCGAGGCGCAGGTCCGCCGCCCCGCGCGCGGGGCGGCTAAGGGCTGTCCCGTCATCCCTGGCGGGCGCGCGACGACGGCTACGGCACCTTGCCGCGTTGTCGGAACATCCGCATACATCCCGCATGCGGACGCCCCTCCGCCTTACGATGCACCGCATCCGACGCCGCGCGCTGATCCACCAGGGATGACGGGACAGCCCTTAGGACACAAGGTGTTCGTCTCGGGCAAGAAGAAGCAGAACACCATCAAGACGACCGCCTTCAGCGACGGCCGGGGCCGCACCCCGTTCAGCGGAATCGTGCGGCCGGGCCGGATCCATGACCGGACGGCCGCGCGCCGAGGGCATCCGGGCAGTTCCGTCAGCACCCGAGGGTGAAGGCCGAGGTCGACGAGGGATACCGAGGCCCGGCCCATGAATCTCCTGGACACCGGCTCCGGCACAGCTTGGTCGGCTCCTTGTCGATCCGACCGTCGGCCTCACCGAAGCCGTCGTCGGACGGGTACTTCCAGCTGCCGGAATCGGCGGGACCCTCCCCGTACTTCTCTCGCCCAGAGCACCTGAGCAATGCCACGATTCGGACACGGAAACAGCACGGCACGCTGCCTGGCGGGAAGCGCCCCTTCAGTCGAACGGCCAGACGTTCGACCCCGTGCACGCCGCAGCTCCGCCGACGCTCCCGGCCTCCCCGCCCGCAGCACGACCTGACTCGGATCAGAAGGGACGGCGCGTGACTCCCGCTTCCGCCCGCTCCCGCTCGGGCCCGTCGCAGCCCGGTGACGGCCCGATGTCCGCCCGGCTTGGCGTCCGCGGCACGGCGCGGCGCGGCACGGCACGGCGCGGCGCGGCACGGCACGGCACGGCACGGCGCGGCACGGCGCGGCGCGGCGCGGCACGGTCGGGGACGAGCCCGCCGGAGCTTCGGTTCATCAGCACCGTTGTCGCAGGTCGGGCGTGGGGGGCGGGCTTTCGGAGCGGCGACGCGGCGCAATTTCGGAGGATGTCAAAGACAGACACGCGGGCGTAGGGGTGACCGGGAATCAGGAAGTCGCCCGGTCGGACCAACGATTCATCAACTCACTTATTTTTTAGGCAAGTTGGACATTAGTAATATTATCGGGATATAGCATTTGGCGTACTCCTTGTCCCCCGATCGGCGAACCGAGCCTCCTTGCCAATGCACCCGAAATGACAGGTATGTGGACGCTCAGTACGTTCAATCACAAGTCGACTACTCAGTCGGCCTCTCTGAGACAGGAGAAGTGACATGGTTACCCGTTCCACCGTTGTTACCGCCGCCGTAGCGGCAGCGGCGGCCCTGGCCGCCACCGGCATCACCTACGCGTCGGCCGCCACCTCCGAGCCGGCCCAGGCCGCCGCCCCCGTCATCCAGCAGGCCGCCGCCCCCGTTTCGGCCCTCAACGGCGGCGGCGACGCCGGCAGGGGCAACGAGGGCAGGGGCGGAGAAGGTCGCGGCGGAGAAGGTCGCGGCGGAGAAGGTCGCGGCGGAGAGGGTCGTGGCGGAGACGAGGAGCGCTACGAGGGCCGGATCCACATCAACGAGCGCACCTACTCCGACGAGCGGGGCGGCTGCATCACCGTGGTCAGCGGCCTCGGCTCCAAGAGCCTCAACATCCGCAACGACAGCCGCCGGACCCTCGAGGTCTTCCGCGGGGCCACCTGCGACAACGGTGCCCCCATCGCCACCGTCGGACCTCACAGCTCCAGCGACGGCGTCTTCCCGGGCCACGTCCGGGGCGGCGTGTGGGCCCGCGACGGTGTCGTGGGCAGCTTCCGGGTGATCGACCACCGCCGCGAGGGCGGCAAGTGGTAACCGAGTCACCCGCCTGACACGGAACCCCGGCCCGCCGGAATCGGGCCGGGGTTCCCGCCCGGACACCCGTCCGGACCCCCACACCCGACCAGCACCCTATGACGCACAACACCTGCCACGCCGAACCGGACCGCAAGGCGTTGCCTGCCAGGCCACGACAGCCGGGCCGGACACGGCCGGCGACCACGGGCCACCGGCATTCGGCATTCGGCAGGACCCGCCCATCCGGGCGGCACGACGTGGCAACGGCGCGGCAGACGCCGTCCACGTCCCGGCCGCCCCGGACACCGGTCACCTCACGACCGGTCACGGGCCCTCCCGAGCCGGAGCCCGAACCCACACCCCGGCACGCCGTGTCGCCATCCGGCGTCCACGCTCCGGAATGCCCACCTCCGCACGTAGGCACCGTCTGTTCGTCCGCATCTGCGGGAGGTGGCCGCTGCCGATGTGCCCGCCCATGGAACGGCGGGGTGGCCCGACAGGGCGAGCAGGTCTGCCAGGAGAAGGTGTGAATGCTGCACCTTCAGGCCCGACCCGCTCCCCGCTCGTTGCCGCCTCGCCACGGGCGGCCCGAAGCCCACACCATCCGGGCCACCGCGGTGGCGGGCAGCACGCTCCACTCCGATCGAGATCAGACGCTCAGCGGCAGGCTTCGGGGATGCCTTCGAGCCAGTCGCGGCTCGCTGCTCCCTTGTGAAGTCACCTCTCTGATCCCGAGTCTCCGCAGCCCCACTCCACGCCGCCCGGACCCGGCCGGATTGCCGCTGCCCGTCAGTGGGCTCGCCTCCCGGGCCTACGGGCTGATCCCTGCGGGGCGGGTGGCCTCCCGGAGCCCCGCAGATCTCTGGGCACCGATCACCTTCGGGCTCCTTCTGCCGGCCGCCTTCGTGATGCTCGAACTGTGCATCCGGCAGCCGAGTTTCGATCCCCGAGCCCGGCGCATGCTCGTCGGTGGCAACCCGGCACTCGGGCTGCTGCTGTTCGCCATGACCGCCGTCGGCTTCCACGGTGCCTTCTCCGCTGCGGGGCACGCGGCTTCTCGCCCCTGGAAGCGGGCCTGGCCTGCTCCCCGGCGGGTACGCCGGGGTCCGTCGGCTCGGGAAAGATCGACCACCGTACTGCCGTCGACCCCCGTCCGCTCCCGCTGGCATCACCGGACCTCGCACCGCCGCGTCGGTCATCGGATTCGTCGCGTGTCACCGTGCTGCGGTTGCTGTCGGGCAGCGGTCCGGTCCACGGGAGAAATGGCATGCATGAGGCCCGCCGCCGCTGCCAGGCTGTGCCGGTGAACCGTGAACAGATGTCCAGACTTGCCCATGCCGACCACCCCATCAAGTCCCCACTCGATGACGACTCCGTGAGGCACTTGCTGAAACACGGCGTCCCGCATGGCGACGCGCGCGTACTCGACCTGGGCTGCGGCAGCGGGGAGTGGCTGCTGCGCGCCATGACCACGCACCCGAACCTGACAGCCGAGGGCGTCGACGTCTCCGAGGACGCCCTTCGACAGGCCCACGACTCCGCCGTCCGCCTCGGCGTCCAGGCCCGCCTCGTGCTGCATCACCAGGAGGCGGCCGACTTCCGTTCCGCGCACTCGTACGACCTGGTGACCAGCGTGGGGGCCACCCATGCGTTCGGCGGCCTGCTGCCCACCCTCGCGGCGGCCCGCAAACACCTGGCGCCGGGGGGACGTGTCCTGATCGGCGATGGTTTTTGGGAGCATGAGCCCACACCGGAAGCCGTCGAGATGCTCGGGGACTTCACCGACCTGGCCACCACCGTGGACCGCGTCGTCGCCGACGGGTGGACTCCCGTCCACGGGCATGTCAGCACGCGCCGTGAGCTGGACGACTACGAGTGGGCCTGCTGGGGATCGCTGGCCTCCTGGGCCCTGGACCATCCGGCCGACCCGGACAGCGCGCAGGTGCTGGAGACCGCCTCGGTCCGCCGCACCGAATGGTTGCGCGTCTACCGGGACACATGGGGCTTCGTCAGCCTCGTCCTGCGTCGGACCTCCGACTGACCCTGGACGAGTACGACAGATCGGCCCCGCTCGAAAACGACTCGGGCCCGGCCGAACGGGCCCCGTCCGACACGGTCGACCAGCAGTCCCCGGGCGAGGGGTGGTCACGGCGACGCGCGCACCGCACCCACTGAGGGGTGACGGATCTTCAGCATGCCGCGGAAGTCGGCGACTCCGGTGACCGGCGCCCCCGTCCGGGCCATGTCGAGCAAGCACAGTCGGCCGGGACAGAACCCGATGGTCGCGGTGCGGGAAGCACGGGCCTTCCGGCGGCAGGCGTCCGATCCGGCCAAGGGACGGTACCGGCACCCGCTCCGGGGCGCCGGTACCGTCTCGTCGGTCAGCCGATGTTCACGTCGATGCAGGCGTAGAAGGCATTGGCCGTGTCGGCGATGTTCCAGACGGCGAGGACCTTCTGCTTGCCCGTCAGGCCACCGAAGTTCACCTGGTGAGTGACGGTGGCGCCGGGCTGTGCGCCGTTGTCGTTGAACTCGGCGACCTTCCGGCCGCCTGCGAAGTACTGCCACGTGCTCGTGGCGTGCCGGGCGGTCAGGACCCACTGGAAGGACGTGGTCCCGCTCACCGGGGTGACCTTCCACCCCTTGGAGTCGTTGTCGAGTTCGGCGAACCGGCTGTTGCCTCCGCTGCAGCTGGTGAGCCCCTTGGGGCCTTCCACGCTCTGCGGCTCGTACTTGATGTCACCGCAGCTCACGGTCCCGGCAGCACACTGGGCCTGGCGGCTCGGAGGTGACGAGATGTATCCGTGGGCATCGGCGGAACCGGCCGGAAGGCTCAGGGCCAGTACAGGTGCAAGCAAGGCACCGATGGCTGCGGCTGTCTTCCTTTTCGCGTGCATGCTTCTCCTTCACATGAGGCGTCGCCGCGCACGATCGGGCTGTGGGGGCCCGGCCGATGGCAGGCCGGCCTCTCCGGTGTGGGGGCCAAGAGGCGCGAAGGGCTCGGCAAGATCCACCACCGCGTACGCCGTGAAGCAGCAGGTGCACGGAAGGCGGCCTTGCGCTTGGACTAGACCATAACCATCGACGCGCACGCGTCAAGGGCGTCTGCCTGGTGGGCGTCGACAGCGACAGCGAATTCCGGACAGCGCGCACCGGGCTCACGCCATAGGCTCGGGGCCGACACCGAGATCAGGATTCACAGGAGAGACCATGACGGTACGTCCCCCGGTCCCGCCGTTCACGCGTGAGTCGGCCATCGAGAAGGTCCGGCTGGCGGAGGACGGCTGGAACTCCCGGACGCCCGAGAAGGTGGCACTCGCCTACACCGAGGACTCCCGATGGAGAAACCGCGCGGAGTGGGCCACAGGACGCGAGGAAATCGTCGCGTTCCTCGCCAGGAAGTGGGCCAAGGAACTCGACTACCGGCTCATCAAGGAACTCTGGGCGTTCGAGGGCAACCGGATCGCGGTGCGGTTCGCGTACGAATGGCACGACGACTCGGGCAACTGGTTCCGCTCGTACGGCAATGAGAACTGGGAGTTCGACGCGAACGGGCTCATGAGCGTACGGCACGCCTCCATCAACGACGTACCGATCCGGGAAGCCGACCGGAAGTACCACTGGCCCTTGGGCCGCCGACCGGACGATCATCCGGGGCTGGGCGACCTCGGCCTCTGACGGGCCGGAGGGGACGACCGGCCCCGGACATCGATGCGCCCCCGACCGACGGGCCGACGAGCCGTCGGGCGCGGCGCTGCTCCCCCTCCGGGTCGTCGGCTCCGGCCATGGGGCCCCTTCCAGGGTTCGTCCCGATCCGAAGGGCTTCATTCCTCCACCGTGAGGTGGGAGGGGTACGGCGCGGACATCGACCGGCGCCCGGTGTGCCCACTCCGGCTCGTCGGTACATCGGCCCCGGCGCGACGCCCCGGCTGCATGGACCGCACGTGCACGGCTGCATCGAGATGTCGACGGCCGCTTCGGTGCGCGGGCAGGCATGCCGGTTCCCGCGGCCGTGCATCGGCCACCTGCAAACCGGCGTGCGCCGGTTCAGTCGCTCCTAGCCGTCGTACCGCTCACGGCCGGCCCGTCCTCACCGACGGACACGAGGAGGTTTCTGCGCAACGCCGCCACCAGTTCCTCGTCGACGCCCAGGAGTTCGGCGGCATATTCGTGGACGGAGCCGTGGGTCGCGGCGAGATCGGCCAGGAAGCGCCGCATGACATCGGCGGGAGCCCTGCCGTACCCGGGCCAGCCCGGTTCCTGGCCGGCATGGTCCGCCCGCCAGTCGGCCAGGAGCCGATCGGTGGCGAGCTCGGTGAGGGTGAAGTCGGCGACGATGTCGTCCTCCGACACGCCGAGCAGGGAGAGGACGAGCGCGGCGAGCAGCCCGGTGCGGTCCTTGCCCGACGCGCAGTGGAAGACGGCGGGTGCGCTGTCCTCTGCTGCGATCACGTCCAGTGCGCGGCGGATCTCGGCGACTCCGTCGTGGGCCACCTCCGCGTACCGGTCGGCAAGGAAGCGTCCGGTCTCCGCCTCCGGCCCCAGGGCCGCCTGATCGTAGGGCCGGTGCTCGATGCTGAGGTGGTGGTATCGCAGTCCCGGCGCGTCGGGTACGCGCCCCTTGGCTGCGATCTCCCAGTCGTAGCGCAGATCGATGACCGTGCGGACTCCGAGGCCGAGAAAACGGTCCCAGTCCTCGTCGCGGAGCTTGCCCAGCGAGTCGGAACGGAAGAGGCGGCCCCAACGTACCTGCCGGCCGCCGTCCGCCCGATACCCGCCCATGTCACGGAAGTTGTGCAGTCTCTCGAAGGCTATGTGTCTGTTCACCGTGCAGAACTTACGACAACGACGACCTGCGCGTCGGTGCGGTGCGGGGGCTCCGTCGTGTGGATCCGCAGGGGTGACGGTGCCCGGGCGTGCCTGGCTCGCCGCGCCGGGCGGGCGGTGTGCACCCGCTCGGGCGGGGCCGAGTCGAGAATGCAGACGTGTCTACTCCTGTTCCCCCCGCCCCTGGGCGCGATCCGTGGAGCGAATGGGCTCTGCTGCTTCTGTCGGCCGCTTCCGGGGCCGCCGATGCGTTCGTCTTCGTCTGTGTCGGCCAGGTCTTCGCCGGGGTGATGACCGGGAATCTGGTTCTGCTGGGCGCTTCTGCCGCCGGCGTAGGGGAGCACGGGGTGGCCCTGCGGGTGATCACCGCGCTCGTCGCGTACGGCATCGGTGTCATGTGCGGTGCCTGGATGAGCGAGCGGTGGCGGTGGCCACTGCCGTGGATGCTGCTGATCGAGGTGGCACTGCTCACGGCGGGAGCCGTGCTGTGGTCGCTGGGCCTGATCACCTCCGCGTGGGACCTGCTGGGGCTGCTGGTGCTCATCGCCGTGGCCATGGGCATTCAGGGCCGTATCCGGGCGACGCCCACCAACTACTTCACCGGCACGCTCACGTCCTTCGTCAGCCGCCTGGCGCTGCGATCGTGGGACCGGGGGGATCGCTGGGTGGCCGGCCGGCTGGCCGCGGTCGTGGCGGGTGCGGCCGTGACCGCCCTGGCGGTACGGCTCTGGCCGAGCTCCGCGGCCACGGTGGCCGTGCTGCCGGCGGCGGGTGCGTTGCTGATCGAGGCGGTGCCCAGGAAGCTGCCGCGGGGCTGACCGCAGCCCGGGCCGGTCCATCACTGCGTGGCCGCGGGGACACGTTCCGCGACGCCGATCGATCCGTACGAGGTCTGCGGCCTCCACCTGGCAGCGCTGTCGATTCCGGGTACGTGGTTCAGAACCAGTCGGCTCGGAGCCCGGCGCGATCCGACCATCGCCCATGGATGGGACATGGGACAGGACAGAGGAATGCCCCGGCCGGATCGGGGGAATCCAGCCGGGGCGGTTCGGGTGTGGGCGCGATACGCGACATCCACTTATAGGTGAACGATAAACCATCGCGTCGCGTTCCCAGGAATTCGTGCCCAGGACTGTGACACAGGGCACGGAATCACCGCTTCAGGGGGGCGCGGATCAGCCAGTGACGGCCGTCCGGGCACCGTAGCGACGGGCGAACCGTTCGATACGGCCGGCCGTGTCCAGCACCCGCTCGGTCCCGGTATAGAACGGGTGACTCGCCGACGAGGTCTCCACGTCGACGACGGGATAGCTCAGGCCGTCCTCCCACGTCACCCGCGCATCCGAGCTCACGGGCACGGTCGAGCGGATCAGAAAGGCCGCCCCCGCGGCGCGGTCACGGAAGACCACCGGACGGGAGACGGGATGGATACGGGACTTCATACGCGTTCCTTTCCTGGTGTCGCGAGAGGGCCGGACGAGCCGTTGGTCAGCGTTCCTCACGGAAGAGGACGTGCCGCCCCACGACGGGATCGAACTTGCGCAGGACCAGCCGGTCAGGGTTGTTCCGGCGGCTCTTGCGCGTCACATAGCTCTGCCCCGTTCCGGCCGTAGACCGGAGTGTCACCACGGGGCGGACCTCACTGCGGGCCATGTACGCCTCCAGACTCTTCGCCGACCCCCGATCCCCCTTATGGGAATGGGTGTCGTTTTCGTTCTGGTGTCGTAACGCGAGAGAGGCGGACCGCATTCCCGTCCCGCCGACACCGACCGAGGACCGCACCTTGCCCGTGCCGAACGGGGGACGGCCGCGCGACCATCCGGCAGCTCGCACGGATCAGGCCGGAACAGCCCACCGAGCACGCGAGGGCGATCCGACCGGGATCCGCGCCGCCATCCCACGACGCATCCGGGACGGCGTCGCGACCACCGCCCGAGGTGGCTCTTTCACATATGCCTCCGCTCCGGCCGGACGCGCCGTTCAGGGACCGCCTACGCGGGCGCGCGGCCACTCGCGCACGCCGGGCTACTTGCTTCAACACCCGACGACAGCAAGGTTGTTCGACAAATCGAAGCCATCGAAGCGCCTGTGGCATATGCCAGAAGCAACAACCTATCGAGTGTTGCCAAATCCCTTACGAGCCCCTGCGGCCTGTGCGACAGTCGTCTACGGTCCACCTTTCAGACCTGGTCGCGCCGCGCCTGTATCGGAGTACGAGATGCCGTCCCATCTGTCTGCGGACCGCCCCGCGCCCCAGCCACCCGAACGACATGCCGTCGACGCGTTGATCAGCCGGACCCGTCGGCTGCGTGGCGATGTGGATGCCGTGCGGCGGGACACGGCGCTGATCGACGAGGAAGACGCGCAGATGCGCTGGCAGCGTGCGCTCTGCGATCTGGCGGTCCATCACCTCGACGATCTCGGCACACATCTGGGACAGCTCAGGGAGGGCCTTCCGCCGGAGCCGCCGCAGACACCGGAACAGCCCACGGACTCCTCGGCGCTCGACGCCTCGGACGAGACCCCCGACCGGTCGGAGCCCGGTTCCCTCATCGGCAGGGTAGGCAGTGCCGAGTGGAACCTGCTGACCGACGAGGTCACCTGGTCCGAGGAACTGTTCGAGATCTTCGGCAGATCCCCCGAGATGGGGCCGCTCTCGCTGGACGAGCTCCCCTCTGTGCTTCTTCCCGAGGACCAGCCGCTGCTCACCGCCATGGTGACGGACTGTCTGGTCGACGGAAGGCCGATAGACGGCGAATTCCGCATCCTGCGGACCGACGGTCGCATGCGCACACTCCACATGATGGGTGAGCCCGTCCTCGACGCGGACGGCTGCACAGCCTCCATGTGGGCGGTCCTGCGCGATGTCAGCGAACTGCGGCGCAGCCAGCAGGCGGTGCGCACGAACCACGACTCGCTACGGCGTCGACAGCACAGGGCACAGACCGAGCATCGGATGGCGGTCGAACTGCAGGAAACCGTGCTTCCGCCGTGGCGGGATTCGCTGCGGCTGCCTTCACAAGGGGTGGGCGCGCTGGATGTCGCCGCCCACTACCTCCCTTCTCGGTCCAGCTCGCTGATCGGCGGAGACTGGTACGACGCGTTGGAACTGCCGGACGGCCGGACCGTCCTCACCGTCGGTGATCTGACCGGCCACGGCATCCGGGCCACCTCGGCCATGGCGATGCTGCTGGGGGCGTTGCGGGGGATGGCTGTGGCCGGCATCGAGCCGGGGGCCCTGATGGGACATCTCAATCAGTTACTGGAATCCTCCGTCCAGCCCGCTCTCGGCAGCGCGGTGTGCTGCCGCTTCGAGCCGTCCACCGGCGTCCTGACCTGGGCGCAGGCGGGGCACCCCGCGCCGTTGCTGTTCCGCGACGGAAAGGGGCGCCCGCTGCTGCCACCGGACGGGGTCCTGCTCGGCGCGACCTCCGGCGTCGCGTACGAGCAGGACGAAGTGCACCTGCTGCCCGGTGACGTGCTCGTCCTGCACACCGACGGACTGAACCGCCACGGCCGCCGCGATGCGGGCCCGGACGCCCTGCTCGCCCTCGCCCCCCGCTTCGCACAGGCCCGTACGGCACGGGAGTGCGTACGGACGGTCGTCACGGAGTTCGGTGACACCGAGCGCCTGGACGACGCATGTGTGCTGGTCGCCCGCATCCGGGCACAGGGAACAGCCGCACATGCATGAGGACAGTGGGTATGCGGAACACCGGACACGGCATGGCCGGCGGGAGACGAGCCGCGGGTGCCGTACTCGAGGCCGCGACGGCCGGACGGTGATCGGTCGATCAGTCGGTGGTCGGACGTGATCGGCGCCCCCTCATCGCGGGGCCCGCGTGTTCAGATCTCCGACGAGCGCCTGGGCTGCTTGATGATGGTGCTCTGCGGCAGGGCGAGCTTGATCTCCTCGCGCAGGTCCTCGATCTTGGCATAGCCCGCGAACTGGCCCGTCAGCCGGTACATCTGGCGCAGCCGGTCCCAGGTGCGGTGAGAGGAGGTCTCCCCCATCGTCACCAGGGCGAGCCTCGCATAGCGGTCGGCCTGCTCGGGATCGTCGGCGATGAAGCATGCCGAGGCGAGTGAGATGTAATCGAAGATCTTGGAACGCTGGCGTCCGTTGGCCCGGAGCTCCAGAGCCCGCTTGGCATGGCGCTGGGCGACGATCGCCACCGACGGGTCGTGTTCGGCGAGCGTACGGAACGCCAGGGCCTGCATGCCGTGCAGATCCGCCTCGTCGAACAGCTGCATCCAACTGGGCGGCGGCACATCGCTCTTGTCCGATACGAAGAGCTCCTCGGCCTTGCCCAGTGTGCGACGCATCGCCTGGCCGCGTCCCATGGACGCCTGCGCCCAGGCCTCGATGGTGTGCAGCATCGCCTGAGTGCGTGGCAGAACCATGTCGCCGGAACCGGACTTGGCGAGCTTCATCAGGTCCAGGGCGTCGTCGGGGCGACCCAGGTGGACCATCTGCCGGGCCGCCCTGGAGAGCGCCTCACCCGCTCGCGGGCGGTCGCCGCCCTCGCGCGCCGCGTGGGCAGCAATGACGAAGTACTTCTGGGCGGTGGGTTCAAGGCCGATGTCGTGGGACATCCATCCCGCGAGCACCGCGAGGTTGGCGGCGACGCCCCAGAGGCGGCGCTGAAGATGGTCCGGGTGACGGTAGGCGAGCATGCCGCCCACCTCGTTGAGCTGGCCCACCACGGCCTTGCGCTGGAGTCCGCCGCCCCGGGACGCGTCCCAGGCGCGGAACACCTCGACGGACCGTTCGAGCGCCTCGATCTCCTCCGACCCGATGGGCGCGGCCTCGTACCGGTCGAAGCCGGCGGGATCCGCGTACAACGGGTCGTTGGTCCGTGGGGCATCGGCCGCCGGCACAGGGTCGGTGTGCAGCCAGTCGTGCATGGGGCCGGTGATGGTCGATCCTGCGGCGAGCGCGGCGCCCGCGCTCACCAAGCCGCGTCGGTTGAGCATGAGGTCCATTCCCGTGAATTCGGTGAGGACCGCTGCCGTCCGCTCGGGCGCCCACGGCAGTCCGTCGGGATTGTGCTGCGTCCCGACCTCTCGCCGTTTCCCCACACGCCCGCGTCGGCCGAACCCGAGGTCCTCGATGGTCACGACACGACCGAGCCGCTCGGTGAACAGGGCAGCCAGCACCTTGGGCACAGGATCGCGGGGGGACTCCCCCATATCGATCCAACGCCTCACCCGCGAGGTGTCGGTGGCCAGTTGCGGGTGGCCCATGGCCGCCGCCTGCCGGTTCACCATTCTCGCGAGTTCGCCCTTGGACCAGCCGGCAAGGCCGAACAGATCGGACAGGCGGGTGTTGGGTTCTCCGGTCACGTCAAGCCCCCAGGTTCTCGGCTGTGTCGACAGTAACCCCTGTCAGATGCGTTGCGAATATTCGCCAGGGTTCGCCAGGGTCCGCCAGATGGTCTGCCACCCGCGCGCCGGTGTCAGGTAAGAACGCGCCACCCCGCCCGGCAGCCCTAGGTACTCCCCAGGGTGCCGAACGGCCGCCGGCCGGGGCGGTGCACGCATCCTGTCGGCGCGCGAAGGGATCTGTCTCGCCCATGTACACAGCATCGTCCTCCGTGACCGCCCCGTCCCGGCCGCTTCGCCCCCTGGGGGCGGGCGGCGGTCCGTACCTCGCTCCGCATGCCGCTCCCCCGGCACCCGGCACGGTTCGGCCGCGGCGGCCGGCGGGGCTGGGCGGCCCGCCGCTCAGCGGCCGGCTGGACCTCTCCGGTCCGCAGGGCGCTCAGCTGAGGATGGTGATCGCCTCGGTGCACCGCATCTGTCCGGAGTTCAACCCGGTGCAGGTGCTCCGCCGCAGCGGCCGTTCGGTGCTCCTCGTCGGGTCCACCGGACGCACGACCGCGGTCGCCAAGTGCTTACTGGACCACTCGCCCGCGTGGTCGGAACGGTTCCAGCACGAAATAGCTGCATATCGGGCGTTCGTCCGGCATCGCCCGCCGGTGCGGGTGCCTCGGCTCATCGCGGCCGACCCGGAGAACTGCACCCTGGTGATCGAGCGCATGCCCGGCCGGGTGGCGGCGCTGACCCGCCATCCGTCGGAGGCTCCGCCCCGTGCCGATGTACGGGCCGCGCTGGGCGCGATCAGTCGGATCAACGCCTGGCGGCCGGCTCCGGGTCTCTTCGACGCACCGCTGGAGTACGCCTCGCGGATCGCCCGCTATCACGAGCTGGGGCTGTTCACCGACCGCGATCTGGGCGATTTGCAGAAGCTGCTGCACGGTCTGGCCCACGCGGGCGGCCGTCAGGGCATGGGGCAGTTCTGTCACGGTGACGCGTTGCTCTCCAACATCCTGCTGTCGCCCACGGGTCCGGTGCTGGTGGACTGGGAACACGCGGGCTGGTACCTGCCGGGCTACGACCTCGCGACGCTCTGGGCCGTCCTGGGTGACGCACCGGCGGCGCGGCGGCAGATCAGTCAGCTGGCGCAGGTCAAGGGGCCCGCGGCGCGGGACGCGTTCCTGGTGAACCTGATGCTGGTGCTGACGCGGGAGATCCGTACCTACGAGACGGCTGTCCAGCGGGCCATGCGGGAACCGGTGCCCGCGGGCGCCGGTCAGGACCGGCCGAGCGGCCTCTCGTCGAGCGAGGAACAGCGACTTCTGCTGCGCCGCCTGCACGACGACTGCGCGATGGCCCGCAGGGCCGTACGTGCCGCGGTCGGCACTCGCTGACCCTGCCGAGGAGGGACACGCGCTGCGGGTCCGGTGCCGACACACCGGACCCGCAGCGCGCCGATGTGGTGTCAGGGACTCTTGAAGTCGATCGCGTCCACGTCGAACGCGTTGTTCTGCGGTGACGTGAAGACGAGATACAGCTTGTGCGTGCCCTTCAGCTCCTGGACGGGCACGGCCGGGGTCTCCTGATAGTTGTCCCATCCTCCGGTGCCGGGGACGGGGGTGGTGGCGAGCAGAGGACCGTCGGGGGCGTCCGCGCGCAGTTCGATCGCACCCACCCCGTACGGCGAGGACAGCCGATAGGCGACCGATCCGATGCCTTCGACGCTCATCGGGTCGAAGGCGACCCAGTCGCCGTTCGAGATGTCTCCGATCCGTTTGCCGTTCTCGGCGCCTTCCTGGGCGACGATCCGGGTACCGGACTGGGCGTCGTAGTACTCTGCCTGCTTGTGTTTCGGCTGGAGCACGGCGCGCCCGTAACCGGTGAGGGCGGAGACGCCGTCGCCGCCCTTGTCGGTGTACTTGGCGTTGAGTACGTAGGTCAGGTCCGCGCCTTCGGGGTGACCGCCCAGATCACCGGTGTCGACGGTGCCCTCGCAGCCGCGGATGTCGGTGGTGGGATGCTCGTGATCGTCGTGTCCCAGTGCCGGGTTGACGATGACCCTGGAACAGTCGACCGGTCCGTCCTCCGGGTCGGTGACCGTGACCTTGTACGGGATCTTGTCGCCGAACTCGATGAGCTTGCCGTCGACCGGGAAGTCGATGGTCACCTTGGGTGCGGTGTTCCCGGCGGTGACGGGGATGTTGGCGTAACCGGACTTGCCGGTGGAGTCGGTGACCTTGAGCTGTACGGTGAAGTCGCCCTTGGCCGTGTAGGTGTGGGTGGGGTTCGCTTCGGTGGAGTCGTACGTACCGTCGCCGTCGAAGTCCCAGGCATAGCTGAGCGTGTCGCCGTCGGGGTCGTTGCTGCCCTCGCTGGAGAAGTCGACCTTCAGCGGGACGGGGCCGTCGGTGGCGGAGGCGGCTGCCTTGGCGACCGGTGCGCGTTGTCCCTGTGCGTAGTCGATGCGGTAGAGCCCGGAGTCGTTGTTTCCGCCGCCGAAGGAGCTGCCCCATTCGAGGACGTAGAGCGATCCGTCAGGTCCGAAGGTCATGTCCATGGGCTTGTTGAACTTCTGGGAGGAGAGGAAGTCGTTGATCTTCAGGAGCTTCTGATCCTTGTCGAAACGGATCTCCTTGACGAAGTTGCGCGACCACTCGTAGAAGAAGCTCGCTCCCTCGAAGTACTCGGGGAACTTCGTGGTGGACGGGTTCTTCTTGTCGTAGTGGTAGACGGGACCGCTCATCGGGGCCGAGCCACCGCTGCCGACCTCGGGAAACTCCTCGGACGCGCCGTACCCGTACCAGAGCTCCGGCTGCTGGATCGGCGGGAGTGCGGTCAGCCCGGTGTTGTTCGGCGAGGGATTGACGGGATTGGTGCAGTCGAACTTGGGACCGACTTCCTTGGTGTCCGGGTTGTAGGGCGCGTACGCCTGGTTGTTGCCGTGGCAGAACGGCCAGCCGAAGTTGCCGGCCTTCTTGATGACGTTGTACTCGACCAGCCCCTCGGGGCCCCGGTCGGTGGTGGGCAGTCCGCGGTCGGGGCCGTAGTCGGAGGCGTGGACGTACCCCGTCTTCGGGTCGACGGTGAAGCGGAACGGGTTGCGGAAGCCCATCGCGTAGATCTCGGGGCGGGTCTTGGCGGTTCCGGGGGCGAAGAGGTTGCCCTTGGGAATGGTGTAACCGCCGGAGTCCTTCGGCTTGATGCGCAGGATCTTGCCGCGCAGGTCGTTGGTGTTGCCCGCGGTACGGGCCGCGTCCAGCATCTGCTTGCCCTCGCGCCAGTCGAGCGGTGCGTAACCCTGCCAGTTCGGGTCGAGGTTGGGCGGGGTGTCGTCGCCGACTCCGAGGTAGAGAGTGCGGTCGGGGCCGAACTCGACGGCGCCGCCGGTGTGTCCCGGTTCCGGGAAGGTGCGGTCGCGGTAGGCGGGGACGTCGAGCAGCTTCTTCTCACTGGCCGGTTCGAGTGTGTTGCCCTTGACCGTGAAGCGGGAGAGCCGGTTGACGTCCTCGGTCGCGCCCGCGGGGGCGTAGTAGAGGTAGATCCAGTGGTTCTTCTTGAAGTCGGGGTCGAGTTCCATGCCGACCAGCCCGTCCTCGCCGCCGGTGTAGACGTCGAGCTTGCCCGCGGTGGTGGTGGCGTGGGTCGCGGGGTCGTAGACGTTCACCTCGCCGCTGCGCTGGATGTAGAAGACCCGGCCGTCCTCGGCGACGTCGAGCTCCATCGGGTCGGCGGTGTTGTCGTCGAGGGTGACCTTCTCGTAGCCGCTCCAGACGGTGCCGCCGCAGTCGCCGGGCTTGTTGCCCGCGGCCCACTTGACTCCGCCGACGACGTGGGCGCGGAAGGCGGCTTCGCTGTACGAGGGGACGTCGTGGCCCATGGCGGTCGCCCAGACCCTGCCGCCCTCGGTGTTGCGGCACCAGGAGATGGGGTGGTCCGCACCCATGGCGGAACCGCCGGGGTTGTAGGTGGTTTCGTCGGCGGTGACCAGTACGTGGACGTCGCCGCGGGGATTCCCGTCGAAGTTGTACCACTCCTCCGGCCGCTCCCAGCGCTCCGGGAGGCCGGCGGTGGAGGGGTGGACGCGGTCGGCGACCTTGGCGGTGCCCTGGAGGACGCCCGGTGAGTGAGCGGGCATGTGGACGCCGCCGTTGATGGCCTCGTCCCACCAGGGGAAGGTGTCCTCGATGCCCATGTCGAGGGTGTTGTGGATGGCGACGACGCCACCGCCGTCGCGCACGTATGTCTGCATCGCTTCGCGCTGCGCTTCGGTGTCCCAGACCATGCCGGAGTTCTGCAGCATGACGATGACGTCGAAGTCCTTGAGCTTGGCTTCGTCGAAGACGGCGGGGTCGGCGGTCTCGACGAGCGCGAAGTTGTTGGCGGCCGCCTCCTCCTTGAACATCTGGATGCCTGCGGGGATGGAGGCGTGCACATAGCCGACGGCGCGGGTGAACAGCAGGGCCCGGAAGGCGGGTGCCTTTCCGGTGGTGGCCGCGGTCGCGGGCAGCGCGGTCAGTGCGAGCAGCAGTGCGCTCACCAACGCGATGAACGCACTTCGCATGTCACGAGCATGACAGTACCGTCGTTGACGGTTCACGAGCGGATCCTCTCTGCGGGTCGTGGCCGAGTGGGTCGGGGGGTGGTTTGTGGGATCGGTGCCGAGGCGCTCGGTGGGTGGTGTGCGGGAGCGGTGCCGAGGGGCTCGGCCGGCCGGGCGCCTCAGCACCCTCCGATCGCGCGGTGCAGGAACGCCAGGCCGTCGGTGGCGATGACGTCCTGGGTGGCGGCGAGCGGTCGCCAGACCGAGGCGGCGACCGCGATGGCGTCGTTGTGCGCGGTGAACGACTCGATGCAGAGCGGGCCCCGGTAGCCGCTGGTGGTGAGAGCGGCGAGGAATCCGGTCCAGTCGAGGGAGTCGGCACCGGGGGTGCCGCGGTCGTTGGCGCACACCTGGACGTGGAGGATGCGGCCCGCGGCACGGCGTACGGCGTCGGGCAGCGAGTGTTCCTCGATGTTCTGGTGATACACGTCGAGCGCGAGGCCGATGGTGTCCTCGGGCAGCCCGGCCAGCGCTTCGAGGGCCTGGTCGACGGTGTTGAGCAGACTCGTCTCGTAGCGGTTGAGGGGCTCCACGGCGATGCGCACCCCGGCGGCGTGCGCGTGATCGACGACCGGCGCGAGGTTCTGGCGCAACTCCTCGTACGCCGCCACGCGTTCGCCGCGGTCCATGCGCCAGGCACGACCGACCGCCGCGTACACGGGCCCCGCGACGATGGGAGCGTTCAGGGCCTGAGCGGCGTCGACACAGCGGTGCAGATAGTCCTGGGTGATCCGGACGGTTCGGGGATCGGTGCGGACGAGGTCGCGGCCGGGTGGCATCACGGCGATCACCGCGGCAGGGGTGAGCCCGGACACCTTGAGGAGCTTGGAGACGGCATCGGGCGCCCAGTCCCGTTCGTTCTCCAGCGGGATCTCGACGCAGTCGAATCCCCAAGCGGACAGGCGGGGCAGAACGTCGCCGAGTGCCTCGTACGTCACCGGCGAGTGCCAGATCCACGGATTCGCCCCGAGCGGGAACGCGTGCACGCTCATTTCCTGCCTCCCCACTTCTCCGGGAACCCGGGCAGGTTCTCGCAGCCGCACATCGCGTAGTGCAGTGGCGGCATGCCGGGCTTGAAGTACTGATCGAGGGTGTCCTGGGTGACGGTCGGCTGCGGCAGCTTCCATTCCTTGGGAACCTGCTCCCCCCTCAGGATCCTCAGCGCCGCGATGACGGGTGTACGCCATTGGAAGGTGGGGTACGACGGTGCGATCGCGGTGAGCTTCTTCTCCTTCCAGACCTGGAGGAAGTCCTGCTGGTCCTCGCCGGTGATGGGCGGTACGTCCTTGCCGGCGTCCTCGAAGGCCTCGACGGCCGCGACGGAGGTCGCGCCGGAGTCCATCCATACGCCGTCGATGTCGCCGTTGCGGGTGATCGCATCGGTCACGATCGCCTTGGTCCTGGCCGGATCGCCGTCGGTGAACTTCACATCCACCACGTCGAGTCCGCTCCTGTCGAACGCGATCTTCGCGGCCGACCAGCGGGTCTCCAGCACGTCGACGCCGGGAGAGATGCGCAGGGCGAGGATCTTCCCCTTGGGCTTCACCTTCCCGACGAGGAAGTCGGCGGCGACCGCCCCGTATCCATAGCCGCCGATCGGGTTGATGAAGGTGACGGCGCAGTCGGTCTCGACGCCCCGGTCGAAGACGATCACAGGAACCTTTCCACAGGCCTTCTCGACGGCGGGGGTGAGTGTGGCCGTGGTGTTCGGGGAGACGATGAGTGCGTCGCAGCCCTGCCCGGTGAGCTCCTGGATGTCGGAGATCTGCTTGTCGTCCTTGCCCTGGGCGTCGAGCACGGTGAAGTCGGTGATCTCCTTGTGGAGTCCGGCCTCGGCCCGCATGTTCTTCAGGCCGACCTGACGCCACGGGTTGAAGACTCCGGCGTTGGACAGACAGAGGTGGATTCCGCCGGAGCCGCTCTTCTTGTATCGCGTGGTGTCGACCAGCCGCGGCTGGAGCATCTGCTCCCACGGTCTACCGGCCGGGCCCTGCGGGGTCTCCTTGGCGAGGGCCAGCTGGCGGTCGTACTCGGCGCGGTCGAAGAACTTCGACTGCCCTCCGGTACCCGGGTCGCCCGCTGTGCCGCTCGCCGTTCCGGCCGGGGCGTCGGGCGGTGCGTCGCTCGTACAGCCGGCGAGCAGGGCCGCGCCGAGCAGGGCGGCGAGGGGCACGAAGACGTGTCGGATCTTTCGCGTGCTCATGGGGTTTTCGCTCCTGGGGGCTCGGTGCCGCGACGGCGCGGCCGGGACCAGTCGGCCGCGCCGAGGGCGACGGCGGCGATGACGATGACGCCTTGCACGGTCGACTCCAGGGCGCCGGAGACGCCCTGGAGGTTGAGCAGAGTGAACAGCGCCTGGAGCGAGAAGGCTCCGGCCATCGCCGCGACGACGGACCCGCGTCCGCCGCCGAGCACCACGCCGCCCAGCACGACGGCGGTGATCGCCTCGAACTCGTAGCCCCGGCCGGCCTGCGCCGAGACCCCCGAGAAGCCGCCGACGAGAACCGCGGCGAGCGCGGCCGCGACGCCGGAGAGGATGAAGGCGATGGTGCGGGCGCGCGCGACCCGGACCCCGGCCAGGGCCGCGGCACGTTCGCTGTCACCGGTGGCGAGAAGCGTACGGCCGAAGTCGGAACGCATCAGCCGGACGGCGAGGAGACCCGCGACGACGCAGACGAGGACGGCCCAGGGCAGCCAGCCGAAGGCAGTGCCGCGCCCGAGCCTGCGGAAGGCCGTGGGCAGCGCGCCGTGCGGGGAACCGCCGGTCCAGAAGAAGACGGCCCCTTCGAGGATCAGCATCATGCCCAGCGTGGTGATGAACGACGGCACGCGCAGCAGGGTGGTGATCAGTCCGCTGACGAGACCGGCGAGGGCTCCGGCGAGCAGCAGCACCGCGGTGACGAGCGGCCAGGGCGCGCCCGGGAACGAACCGTACAGTTCGGCGGCGACGACCACTCCGGCCGTGACGATCGCTCCGACCGACAGGTCGAACTCCCCGCAGACGATGACCAGGTACTGGCCCGCGGCGAGGATGACGAGGGGCGCGGCGCGCTTGATGAAGGCGAGGAAGCGGTCGGGCTCGTAGAAGCCCGGGTCGGTGAGGGCCAGCGCGGCCAGGAGCACGGCGAGCAGGACGTAGACGGGTGTGCCGGTGGTGAGGGCACGCAGGACACGACGGCCGGCGGGTGCCTGTACGGTGGTCATGCGGTCCTCTCCCGCGGGGTGCGGCGGCCTCGCGCGTAGAGGGCGACGGCCGCGATGATGACGACGCCGCGGACGACGTTCTTGAAGAACGGGTCGACGGCGAGCTGGTTGAAGACGCTGTCGAGCACGGCGAGGACGAGGACCCCGCCCAGGGTGCCCGCCACCCCGCCGCGGCCCCCGGCGAGCGCGGTGCCGCCGAGCACGACGGCGGCGATGGACTCCAGGTCGTAGCGGGCCTCCGTACCGGCCCACGGGGCCCCGGCGCCGAGCCGTGCGGCGAGGAAGAGGGCGGCGGCGCCGACGCACAGGGAGCACAGGACGTGGGCGACGACCACGGTGCGCCGGGTGCGGACTCCGGACAGCCGGGAGGCGTGCTCGTCGCCACCGGTCGCGTACATGTGGTGGCCGAGCCGGGTTCGACGGGTGATCAGCCACAGGGCGGCGGCGACGGCGAGAAGCAGGAACAGGGAGACGGGAACCGGTCCGATCCGGTCGTAGCCGAGATGCTGGAAGGAGGCGGGGACCTTGCCGGCGGGGCCGGTGTAGTTGTCCTCGATCCAGCCGCGCAGGATGAAGGCGGTGCCGAGGGTCGCGATGAACGCGTTGACCTTGAGGCCGGTGACGATCAGTCCGTTGGCGAGTCCGGCGGCGGTGCTGAGCGCCAGGACGGCGAGGACCGCCACGAGGACACCGTCGCTCTCCATCGTCTCCGCTGCGACGAGGGTGCCCAGGCTGATGAGGTAGGCGACGGACAGGTCGAGCGATCCGGTGAGGATGACGGCGGACTGGCCGACCGCGACGAGTCCGAGGGCGACGCAGTTCTGCAGGATCGTCACCACGTTGGTGACGGTCAGGAAGTCCCCGCCTCGGGCCGCGACCGCGATCCAGCCCAGGAGGGTGACGGCGAGGGCCGCGAGCCAGACCCCGGCCACCGGACCGGCCGGGCGCGGCAGGGCTGTTCGACCCGGGCGGTTGCGGGGCCCGGTCGCCGGGGCGGGCCGAAGCGCGGTCATGCGGCTCCCTCCCGCGGACGGTCGCCGCCGGTGGCGAGGCGCATGACGGCTTCCTCCGTGGCGCCCGCGGGGAGTTCGCCCGCGAGACGTCCTTGCGACATGACGAGAATCCGGTCGCTCATGCCGATCAGCTCCGGCAGTTCGGAGGAGATGATCAGTACGGCGAGGCCCTCGCGTGCCAGCTCCCGTACGAGGGTGTGGATGGCTGCCTTGGCGCCGACATCGACGCCGCGGGTCGGTTCGTCGAAGAGCAGTATCCGGGGACGGGCGGCGAGCCATTTGGCGATGACGACCTTCTGCTGGTTGCCGCCGGACAGGTACTGGACCTGTTGTCGGCCCTCGTCGTGGGTTCGCAGGCGTACGCGGTCCAGCAGCGCGGTCACGTCACGGGCCGTCGGCGGTCTGCCACGTGCGGGCACGGCTCTTGTCACGAGCAGCGCGTTGTCGGTCACGGACTGGCGCAGGGCGAGGCCCTCGGCCTTGCGGTCCTCGGTGACGAGGGCGATTCCGGCCCGGACGGCGTCCCTGGGGCGGATCGGGCGCAGTGGGGTCCCGTCGACGGTCATGGTGCCCGTGGTGAAGGGGTCCACCCCGAAGAGGGCACGGGCGAGGGTGGTGCGGCCCGAGCCCTGGAGACCGGCGACGCCGACGACCTCGCCGGCCCGCAGACTCAGTTCGATGCCGGAGAGCCGGGCGTTGGCGCCACCGCTGACGGTGAGTCTTTCCGCACCCGCCTCGCCCGGTCGGGCCCTGGGCGGGTAATAGGTGCCGAGTTCCCTTCCGACCATGGCGCGTACGACCGTGGCCGCGTCGGTGTCGCGCGTGGTGAGCGTGGCGATGCGGCGGCCGTCCTTGAGGACCGTGATGCGCCGCGAGAGTGCGAAGACCTCGCGGAGCCGGTGCGAGATGTACAGGATGCCGATCCCACGGGCAGTCAGGCGGCCTATGAGTGCGGCGAGTTGCTCGACCTCCTGGTCGGCGAGGGCGGCGGTGGGTTCGTCCATCACCAGGATCCGGACGTCGGATGCGAGAGCCTTGACGATCTCCACGGTCTGCATGCGTGCGACCGACAACTCGCGGACGGGAGTCCGGGGAGTGATACCGGTCTCGTCCAGTTCCGCGAGGAGTTCGGCGGTGCGCCGTTCCATGGCGCGCCGGTCGACGAGTCCGAATCGGGTCGGTTCACGCCCGAGGAAGACGTTCTCGGCGACGGTACGGTGCGGGAGCAGCGCGAACTCCTGGTGGATGATGCCGATTCCGGCGGCCTGCGCCTGCGCCGGATGGCTGAAGGAGTGCGCGGTTCCGTCGATGGTGAGGGTCCCCTCGTCGGGTGAGTGCTCGCCCGCGAGGATCTTCATCAGGGTCGACTTCCCCGCGCCGTTCTCCCCCACCAGCGCATGCACTTCTCCGGCTTCGAGGTCGAGCCCCACGTCGTGGAGCACACGCACCCCGAGGAAGCTCTTGGACACACCGTGCATCGTCAGCATCGAATGACTCCTCGCTCAGCGGTCTGCAGAGCAGATTCGTGACGCACCTTAGGACTGTCAAGGGCTCAAGCACCTTTCTTTTCAAGCGACTTGGCATGGACTTATGCCGATGACCGAACGCTGGATGCCTTGTGAGCAGCACAAGTCGTCCTTAGGGTGGCTGTCATGTCTTCGCCGTCGGATCGCACGTCCGCTGCCTCCTCGCACTCACCGGGCGAGGTACTCGCGTTGATCAGTTCAGGGACGGTGGCAACCCGTGCCGACATCGCCCGGATCACCGGAATGGCCCGTTCGACGGTCTCCCAACGGGTGGACGCGCTGATCGCGCACGGCCTCGTGGACGAGGACGCCGACGGCGGGTCCACCGGCGGTCGCCCGCCGCGCCGGCTGGCGCTGCGCACGCGTGAGCACGCGGTGGCCGGGGTGGATCTGGGGGCCTCGCACTGCAGGGTGGCACTGATGGACATCGGCGGCGCGACCCTGGCGGTCCAGGAGGAGCCGATGTCGATCGGTGACGGACCGGACTCCGTACTGCGGCACGTGGAGCGAACGGTGCGCGCCCTGCTCGAGGAGACGCACCGGGAGCCGGGAACGCTGCGGTCCATCGGCGTCGGAGTGCCGGGACCGGTGGAGTTCTCCACCGGGCGTCCTGTCGATCCGCCGATCATGCCGGGCTGGCACCAGTACCCGATCCCGGAGTTCTTCGCCGCGCGCTTCGGGGTGCGGGCGCTCGTCGACAACGATGTGAACGTGATGGCGCTGGCCGAACAGCGCCGCGCCTTCCCGGACTGCCGCTACCTGTTGTACATCAAGGTCGGTACGGGTATCGGCTGCGGGATCGTCGCCGAAGGAGAGCTGCACCGGGGTGCGCAGGGATGTGCCGGAGACATCGGCCACATCCGTGTCGCGGACCTCGACGATCCTTGCCGGTGCGGCAATTCGGGCTGTCTGGAGGCAGTCGCGGGCGGTGCGTCGCTGGCGGCGAAACTGGTCGGCCTGGGGCACGACGCCACATCGGGCAGCGATGTGGTGCGGCTGGTGCAGTCCGGGAACCGGGATGCCGTACGGATGGTGCGGGAGGCGGGGAGGGCGGTCGGCGAGGTCCTCGCCGGACTGGTGAATTTCTTCAACCCGGACACGGTGGTGATGGGGGGCGCACTGGCCGCCGTGCACGATCAGCTGCTCGCCGGTGTACGGGAGGCGGTCTACCGGCGCTCGCACCCGCTGGCCACGCAACTGCTGCGCATCGAGCCGAGCCGCACGGGTGAGAACGCGGCGGCGGTGGGGGCGGGGATCCTCGCGATCGAGCACGCGCTCTCTCCCGCGCAGGTGAACCGACAGGTCGCGGGCTGAGCTCTCGTGCCCTCCTCGTGAACGGATGCCGTTCACGAGGAGGGCACTCCGCGTGCGGTCACGCGGTCGGACCGCCCGAGCGGTCTCAGTGCGCGCGCACGATGTCCACGTCGGACGCCTTCACGAAGGCGATCCGGTGACCGATCTGCACCGTCACGTACTTCTCCTTGCCGCGGAAGTACGCGTGGTCGAGCGGGTAGGAGGCGTCGATCGTCGGGGCGTAGAAGAAGCCCGTGGGTGCCTCACCGCCACCGGGGTAGGACTGGCCCGCCTTGATGGTGTACTGCAGCGGCGAGCCCACCCGCTGGTCCGTGAAGTCCGCGGGGTACTCGGACTTCCCCGGGTAGGCCACCCCGTACACCGGCACCTCGGTACGGCCGGCCTTCGGCTCGACCACGTAACCGGAGGTGGGCGTGGTGTTCCGGCTGTGCGCCGGGGTCTGGAACCAGGCCTTCTGTCCGTACCACCAGATCGCAGTCCAGCCCGGGGCGTGGTCCGCCACGACGGCCTGCTGGGTCGCGCTGATCTTGCTGCCCCAGTCGGCGGCGCAGTTCGTGCCCGGTGATCCGTCGGTGTGCAGGCCGGGGTCGGAGAACAGCGGTGCGTCGGTGGACGGCGCGGTGTGCAGCGGGACGGCGCTGGAGCCCTGGACCGGCAGGTCCACACCCTTCTCGCAGTCCCGGAAGGCCTGCTTGTTCTTCTTGAAGTCCGGGCTGACGGTGATGAGTTCGCTGCTCTTCGGGGCGCTCGGCACGGTGGGCTCGCCGAGCAGCGTCATGAAGTGGTTCCAGTCCCAGTAGGTGCCCGGGTCCCAGTGCATGTTCTTGGTGCCGGACGCGCTGGTGGGCGGCACGCCGTCGTGGCCGATGATGTGCTGGCGGTCGAGCGGGATGTCGTACTTGGCCGCGAGGTAGCGCACCAGCTTGGCGGTCGAACGGTACATCTCCGGGGTGTACCACTTGGCACCCTCGACGGCGACACCCTCCTGCTCGATGCCGATGGAATGGCTGTTGACGTACCAGTTCCCCGCCTGCCAGGCGACGTCCTTGCCCTTGACCATCTGGGTGACGTGGCCGTCGCCCGAGCGCACCACGTAATGGGCGGAGGTCTGCTTCAGCGGGTTCTGGAAGATCTTCAGGGTGGTGTCGAAGTCCTCCTCGGTGTCGTGCAGCACGATGAATCTGATCTTGTTCGTGTGCGGCCGGTCCGAGGTGTCGTAGTTCCCGTACGTCTCCTTGTCGGTGGGGTCGCCCGTCTGCTGGTAGGCAGCCGGTACCCAGTCGCATGCGAGGCCGCGTGGGCATTCCGGCCGCACCCCGTCCGCACCGGCCTGCGCCGCGGGACTGAGCAGGGCCATGCTCAGGGCACCGACCGTGGTCAACGCGAGTGCGAGTGCGGTCCTCTGCTTGGACGTCATGACAACCCTTCTTGGAGCCGTGCGTGATGGAGCCGTGCGTGATCCGATCTCACTGTTCCGCTGTGCGCGCACACTCTCCGACCTGAGATGACAGCACGTCAAGGGGCCAGTGGGGGATGCGGACCGAGCCAGTGGACCAGACCACTGGCGGGGCGCCTGACCTGCGGTCGGAAAGAAGACGGGCAGGCACTGACGACCGCGCCACCCGGCGTGCACGAGACCGGCGACCGACCGGAGACCTCCGCTCGCCGGACACGGAAGAGTGCACTGTTCATACGACTAATCCCGGATGTGCGTGCCCCGAACGGACGAAGGGTAGTGCTCGCGCGGACACCACCGGTCCGTGCGGTGTTCGCCGTACGGAGATCTCGGAAAGGCCGGACGCACATGGCTCAGCCCTTCACCCTGCCGGACTTCTACGTTCCGTATCCGGCACGGCTCAACGCCCACGTCGCGGAGGCGCGACAGCACACCAAGAAGTGGGCGCGCAGCATAGGGATGCTGGAGGGTTCGGGAATCTGGGAGGAGAAGGACCTCGACTCCCACGACTACGCGCTGCTGTGCGCGTACACCCACCCCGACTGCTCGTCCGAGGCGCTCTCCCTGGTCACCGACTGGTACGTGTGGGTCTTCTTCTTCGACGACCACTTCCTGGAGCTGTTCAAACGCACCCCCGACCGCGAGGGGGGCAAGCGGTATCTGGACCGATTGCCCGCCTTCATGCCGATGGACCGTGGTGCTCCGATGCCGCAACCCACGAATCCGGTCGAGGCGGGGCTGGCCGACCTGTGGGCACGGACGGTGCCGGGCATGTCCGACGCCTGGCGGATGCGGTTCGCCGAGGCGACGAAGAACCTGCTCGACGAGTCGCTGTGGGAGCTCGCCAACATCAACGAGGGACGCATCGCCAACCCCGTCGAGTACATCGAGATGCGCCGCAAGGTGGGCGGCGCCCCGTGGTCGGCGGGACTCGTGGAGTACGCGGCGGGCGCGGAGGTGCCCGAGTCGGTGGCCCACGAACGCCCGCTACGGGTGTTGCGGGACGCCTTCTCCGACGCCGTGCATCTGCGCAACGACCTCTTCTCGTACCAGCGGGAGGTCGAGGACGAGGGGGAGAACAGCAATGGCGTGCTGGTCCTTGAGCACTTTCTCGGCTGCTCCACCCAGGAGGCCGCCGAGGCGGTGAACGATCTGCTGACGTCACGGCTCCAGCAGTTCGAGAACACCGCGCTCACCGAACTCGGCCCGCTCTGCGCTCAGAAGGGGCTCGGCCCGGCTGGCACCGCGGCGGTTCTGGCATACGTCAAGGGGCTGCAGGACTGGCAGTCGGGCGGCCATGAGTGGCACATGCGCTCAAGCCGCTACATGAACGACGGCGGGGCCGCTCGGGCCGCGCCCGGCTTCGGTATGGCCGCGGCGTCGATCCGGTTCACTCCCCGCTCGGAACGGGCCCGGCTGCGCAGCCACACCCATGTGCCCCATCAGCGCGTCGGCCCGTCCCTGCTGCCCGGTTTCGAGCTGCCGTTCGGCACGACACTCAGCCCGCACCTGGACGGGGCGCGGGTACGGATCGTCGACTGGGCGCGTCGCACGGGAATTCTGGAAGCGCAGCCGGGCGTGCCCGGATCGCACATCTGGGACGAGGAGCGGCTCCGGGCGACCGATCTGCCGTTGTGCGCGGCGGGTCTGCACCCGGACGCGACGCCCGAGGAGCTGGATCTGTCCTCCCAGTGGCTGACCTGGGGAACGTACGGGGACGACTGGTTCCCGGTGGTGCACGGGCGGCCCCGCGATCTGGCCGGGGCCCGGCGCGCCAATGAGCGTCTGTCACTGTTCATGCCGCTGGACGGGGCCGCGACGCCCGAGCCGGTCAACGCGCTGGAGCGGGGGCTCGCCGATCTGTGGGCGCGCACCTCCGCGCCGATGGACGCGGACGGGCGCCGGGCGTTCCGGAAGGCGGTCGAGGACATGACCTCGAGCTGGGTGTGGGAGCTGGCCAACCAGGTCCAGAACCGCATCCCGGATCCGGTGGACTACATCGAGATGCGACGCATGACCTTCGGCTCCGACCTCACGATGAGTCTGTGCCGGCTGGGCCACGGCAGGAAGGTGCCCGAGGAGATCCACCACAGCGGTCCGCTGCGTTCGCTGGAGAACGCGGCGGCGGACTACGCATGCCTGATGAACGACCTGTTCTCGTACCAGAAGGAGATCGAGTACGAGGGCGAGGTGCACAACGGCGTCCTGGTCGTGCAGAACTTCTTCGGCGTGGACTATCCGACCGGGGTGGCGATCGTGCACGACCTGATGAGATCGCGGTTGCGTCAGTTCCTCCACGTCGCGGAGCAGGAACTCCCGGTACTGTACGACGACTTCGGGCTCGACTCGGAAACGAGGGAGATCCTGGACGGATATGTGCGGGAGCTCAGGCACTGGATCGCGGGGATCCTGATCTGGCACCGGGGCTGCCGACGCTACCGCGAACAGGATCTGCGGCGGGGCACCGGCACCCCGTGGCGACTCGGGGGTCCCACGGGGCTCGGTGTGTCGGCGGCGCGGGTGACCGCGCTGTTCGCTCAGCCCTCGGCCTCCAGCGTGTAGCTTCCGCCGGCACGCGCCTTGAAGACCTTCTCGCCGCTCGCGAACAGTGTGCTGCGGACGGTCGCGCGACGGCTGCGGCTCGCCGTGATCACCACACGGCGGGCCTGCCCCGCGGCCCATTCGATGCCGACGGTGAAGCCACCCCGGGCGCGCAGTCCGCGCACCGATCCGTCCGGCCAGCTCGCCGGGAGGGCGGGGAGGATCTCGATGACATCGTGCTGGCTCTGCAGCAGCATCTCGGCGATGCCGGAGGTGGCGCCGAAATTGCCGTCGATCTGGAACGGCGGGTGAGTGTCCCAGAGATTGGGCAGGGTGGAGTTCTTCAGCTGCTCCGCGAGCATCCTGTGGGCGTGGTCCCCGTCGCGCAGCCGCGCCCAGAAATTGATCTTCCATGCCTTTGACCAGCCGGTGCCGCCGTCGCCGCGCGCGCGGAGGGAGACCTTCGCCGCTTCGGCCCACTTGGTGCCGGGTTCGATCTGGCGGCCGGGGTGGAGGCCGAAGAGGTGCGAGACATGGCGGTGGGTGTCGGCCGGGTCGTCCCGGTCGGTCTTCCATTCCTGGAGCTGGCCCCAGGCCCCGATCCGCAGCCCGGGGTCGAGCCGGTCGAGGGCCGCTTCCAGGCGGCTGCGGAAGGCGGGGGCGTCGCCGAGGATCCGGGCGGCCTCCAGGGTGTTGGTGAGGAGGTCGTGGACGATCTGCTGGGACATCGCCGCACCGGCGGTGAAGTCACCGTGTTCGGGAGAGTAGCTGGGGGTGACGACGAGCAGTCCGTCGCGCGGGTCGGTGCGCAGATTGGCCAGCCAGAACTCGGCTGCCTCCTTCAGCGCGGGGTAGGCGGTGCCGCGCAGGTAGTCGGTGGAACCGCTGAACCGGTAGTGCTCGTACATCTGCTGGGTGAGCCAGGCGGCGGCCTCCGGGAACCAGAAGGCGGTGGACCAGTCGTGGACGCCGGTGAAGCCGTATGGGTTGGTCTCGTTGTGCACGACCCAGCCGGCCGTCCCGAACATCTCCTTCGCCGTCTTCCGGCCCGGGGCACGCATCGCTTCGATGTAGCGGTCGTACGGTGCGGTGGTCTCGGCGAGGTTGGTGACCTCGGCGAGCCAGTAGTTCATCTGCAGATTGATGTTGCTGTGGTAGTCGGCGGACCACGGCGGGGTGGTGGAGTTGTTCCAGACGCCCTGGAGGTTGGCGGGCAGCGATCCGGCCCGCGAGGAGGCGATCAGCAGATAGCGGCCGTACTGGAAGAACAGCGCCTCCAGGGCCCGGTCGGCGGGGCTCGTGCCGTCCGTGTACCGGGCGAGCAGCTGATCGGTGGGCAGGTCGGGCAGTTCCTGGCCGATGTCGAGGGTGACCCGGTCGAAGAGGGCGCGATGGTCACGCACATGGGTGTCGCGGATCTTCTCGTACGAGGTCCGGACGGCGGAGTCCACCGCGGCGGCGACCGCCCTGTGCGGGTCGTCGCCGCGGTAGGCCGGATAGCGGTCGGCGTAGTCGGTGGCAGCGGCGAGTACGAACCAGGCGCTGTCGGCTCCGGTGACGGTGAGGGTGCCGTCCGGGCCGGCGGTCACGGTGCCACCGCTGGTCCGGACACGGATCTGGGCCTCGAAGCGCAAGCCGTTGTCCTTCAGCGCACCACGTACGGTGAGCCTGTCCTTGTCGGCGGTGGCGGTGTAGTCACTGCGCGGCGAGCTGTACCGCAGGGTGAACGACACCCGCCCCGGACGGTCTGCGCCGAGGCGCCCGGCGATGACCCGGCCCGGATGGGAGACGAAGAACTCCCTTGTGTGGACGGCCTCTTGGTGTGTGTAGGTGACGGCGGCAAGAGCGTTTCGCAGATCGAGGGTGCGCCGGTAGGAAGTGTCGGGGGTGGCCGGGGCGTTGCGCAGATCCAGCCACAGATCGCCGAAGACCTGGTAGGCACCGTAGCCGCGGCGTGCCTGGCCGAGCTCGGCCGCGACGGCGTCCGGGTCGAGAGCGCCCTGAGCGTCGAGGCGCTGTTGGACGCCGGTGAGGGCGTCGGGTCTGGGAGTGGTCCAGTTCCCGAAGTCGTAGCCTTCCGCAGAACCGGGGCCGCCGGTCCACAGCGTCTTCTCGTTGAAGGTGAGCCGCTCGGATGCGAGCGTCCCGTACACGCTCGCACCGAGAGCGCCACCGCCGATGGGCAGGGACTCGCGCTCCCAGCCGGCGGCCGGGGCGTGGTACCGGAGCGTCGGTTCCACCGATGTCCTCGGCTGGGCGGAACCCTTCACTCCCGTCGATTCATCGGAGGTACTGGCAGCCACTGCAGTGCCGGAGGCGGCGGGGATTCCCAGCGCCAGAACGCCGGTTGCGCCTATCACTGTCTTCACTGTGGTACGTCGCGTCATCCCGGATGTCATGCCGCCGACGGTAAAGGTCCGACGATTGCTCCGGCAAGGCACATGACAAAGCGGCCTCATGGACGGAGGCCGCGAGCACTTGGACAGATGGACGAGGTGGGCGTTCCGCAGCCGCCCGTCGGTTACGGGCGGCCAAGGCGAAGGGCGGGATCAGCCCTGCTGGAACAGTTCGGCCGGCAGGGGCTTCAGCAGGGTGTACAGATCGTCGGTGATCGGCCGGTCCCAGCTGGCGATGGTGACGAGCACCCCGTCGCTGCGGTCGAACTGGACGCAGGAGATCCGGCTCTCGGAGAGCTTGACCCGGCGGACGATCAACAGGTTGTCGCCCTGCATCACGGGCATGTCCTCGGTACCGGTGACCTCGACCGGCTCGTCGTTCTCCAGCGCGAGAAGGAGCTGGGCGACCTCGAACGGGACCTGGCCCTCCTCGGTCTCACGGGCGGGTGAGCCCTCCGGGAGATTACCGATGATCATTGCGGGGCCGCGGCCGCCGAACAGGTCGTAGCGCAGAAAGACGCCCTGACAGCTCCCGTCGGGGGCGGGCAGCAGGCCGGCGCCGAGGTTTCCGGGCCAGTCCCCCGGATCCATGGCCAGGACGTCGAAGTCGGGGCCCGCGGGTGTGGCGGCGCTACGGCGGCGGAGGAAGGACATGCAGACATGTTACGTGTCCGGGCTCACGTTGCGGAGCCGGGTCCGTGCAGGCCGGGGCACGGTCGGGGCCGCGGTCCGGCACAACGCGACCCGGCGGGCCGGCCCCGAAGCCTCCACGGCCCCGCCGTCAGCCGGACTCCGCGGCCAGTGCTTCCAGTACTCCGACGGCCTCGTCGGCGCGGTCGTACGGAACGAACAGGTGATCGTGATGGAAACCGGCCACCACATTGCAGCTCAGCCCGGCATCGGTGAGCGCCAGGGACACGGCGGCGGTGAGCCCCACCGCGTCCAGTGCCGAGTGCACACGGAGCGTGATCCAGCCGGCCACGTAGTCGTACCGCAGACCTGCCGAGACGGCTTGCTCCTCGGGCAGCACCAGGGTGATCCCTTCGCGCTCGGCGACCGTGACGACCGGGTCGACGCCCCCGGGCACCGTTTCGCGGGGCATGGTGGTGAAGACATAGCGGCCGGGGTTCAGTTCCGGCCGCATGCTGCTCAGCAGGGTTCGAAGATCGCGCTCGCCTGTCACACCCACCACGCTACGTGGCGTGACATGTCCGGTGGCATGCGACGCGGGCGCGGCTGCCGCAGGACGGTCTGCACCGCCCCCGGCGAGGACGCTCATCGACGAACAGCGCACGCGGCGTGGGGCGCGGCGGGCCCGCAGCGCCACGCGGTCCGGTCCGGTCCGGCGAGGAATCCGATGGGAGCGCGGGCGGGGGCGGCGGGCAGTGTGTTCCGTTCCGCGATTGCGCCGGTCGGGTGTTCACGGGCGACGGGATCGCGCTCCGGCCCCCGGCCCGGACGTGGCACGGCCGGGACCGCTGCATCGGCGAGGCCCGGTGCGCCGGGATCGAGTCGCTGCTCGGACGGCGGGACAGCCCTCGTGGTCCCGAAGCGAGCCGGGTCTCCGGCGCTCAGGTGAGGTCGAACTCTCCGTCGCGGGCGTTCACCACGAAGGCGCGCCATTCGGCCGGGGTGAAGATCAGTGACGGGCTGCCGGGCTTGCCGGCGTTGCGCATCGCGATGAACCCCTCGACGAAGGCGATCTGGACATCACCCGCGCCCTGACTGCCCGACCGCCAGTCCGCGTTGCTCAGGTCCAGGTCCGGCTTGTCCCAACCCGTAAAGGGCTGCTGGGTGGTGGTCTCCGCCACGTCGGCTCCTCCCGCTCGTCGTCCCGGGCCAAAGCCTAGCCATCCCCGGCGGCCCGGGACAGGCCGCCGGGGAGGCTTCCTCCGGTCCGGGACGGCCCGCGGTCAGCGGGTGGGGGGCTCGGCTCCGACCAGCCACATGGAGAAGAACTGCGCCCCGCCGCCGTAGGCGTGGCCGAGCGCCTTCCGCGCCCCCGCCACCTGGTGCTCGCCCGCCTGCCCCCGTACCTGCAACGCGGCCTCCGCGAAGCGGATCATGCCGGAGGCGCCGATGGGATTGGTGGAGAGCACCCCGCCCGACGGGTTCACCGGGAGGTCGCCGTCGAGCGCGGTGACGCCGGACTCGGTGAGCTTCCAGCCCTCCCCCTCGGCGGCGAACCCCAGGTTCTCCAGCCACATCGGCTCGTACCAGGAGAACGGCACGTACATCTCGACGGCGTCGATCTCCCGTCGAGGGTCACTGATCCCGGCCTGCCCGTACACATCGGCGGCGCAGTCCTTGCCCGCCTGCGGCGAGACGAAGTCCTTGCCGGCGAAGAGCGTCGGTTCGCTGCGCATCGCGCCGCCGTGCACCCAGGCGGGCGGATGCGGCGAACGATCCGCTCCGGCCCGGTCGGTGAGGATCATCGCGCAGGCACCGTCGGAGGACGGGCAGGTCTCCGAGTAGCGGATCGGGTCCCAGAGCATCGGTGCGGACCGGATCTTCTCCAGGGTGATGTCCGGGTCGTGGATGTGCGCGTACGGATTCTTCAGCGCGTTGCGGCGGTCCTTGTAGGCGACGAGAGAACCGACCGTGTCGGGTGCCCCGGTGCGGCGCATGTAGGCCCGGACGTGCGGGGCGAAGAAGCCGCCCGCTCCCGCCAACAGCGGCTGCTGGAAGGGGATCGGCAGCGAGAGGCCCCACATGGCGTTGGACTCGGACTGTTTCTCGAAGGCGAGTGTGAGGACCGTGCGGTGCACCCGTGCGGAGACCAGGTTGGCGGCGACCAGCGCGGTGGAGCCGCCGACCGATCCCGCCGTGTGCACCCGCAGCATCGGCTTGCCGACCGCGCCGAGCGCGTCGGCGAGATACAGCTCCGGCATCATCAGCCCCTCGAAGAAGTCGGGGGCCTTTCCGATGACGACGGCGTCGATGTCCGCCCAGGTCAGCCCGGCGTCCTGCAACGCGCGGACGGCGGCCTCGCGGACGAGTCCGGCGATGGAGACGTCCCGACGGGCCGACACGTGCTTCGTCTGGCCGATGCCGACGACGGCCACGGGCTCCTTAGGCATGAGCGCTCTCCCCTTCGAGTACGGCGACCAGGTTCTGTTGCAGGCAGGGCCCGGAGGTGGCGTGGGCGAGTGCCCGGTCGGACTCGCCACGGTGGATGCGGGCCGCTGCCTCGCCGAGGCGGATCAGCCCGGCGGCCATGACGGGGTTGGCGGCGAGCGCGCCGCCGGACGGGTTCACGGTGACGCCGTCGCCCAGCCGGAGCGCCTTGCGCAGCACCACTTCCTGGGAGGTGAACGGCGCGTGCAGTTCGGCGGTGTCCACGGGCCGTTCGAACACCCCGGCCCGCTCGGCGGCGAGTCGGGTGGAGGGCGATTCGGTCAGTACGCGGACCCCGAGGCTGTGGGCCTCGATGCGGTGGTCGATGCCGCGGATCCAGGCGGGGCGGGCACACAGGGCCCGTGCGGTGTCACCGGCGGCGAGGACGACGGCTGCCGCACCGTCGCCGACCGGTGGGCAGTCGCCGGCCCTCAGCGGCCGCACGACGTACGCGTCGGCCGGGACCGGGCCTGCCGTCCGGACGTGCGGATTGTCCGCGGCGGCGGTGCGGCTCCGGGCAGCGATCGCCGCGAGGGCCGCCTCGTCGGTGTCGCCCGCGTCGATCAGCGCCTGCGCCTGGAGCGCGGCGAGCGCGACGGAGTCCGGCCAGAGCGGGCCGACGTAGTACGGGTCGAGCTGACGGGTGAGGACGTCGCGCACCTCACCGGGCGAGGACTTGCCGTAGGAGTAGACGAGCGCGGTGTCGGCCTCGCCCGTCCGGATCTTCACCCACGCCTCGTACAGCGCCCACGCGCCGTCCATCTCCACATGGGACTCGGAGATCGGCGGGTACGCGCCGACGCCGTCGAGCGCCATGGTGAAGGAGAAGGCCCGTCCCGCGAGATAGTCGCTCGACCCCGAGCAGGTGAAGCCGATGTCGCTCGCCCTGAGACCGGTCGTGTCCAGGACCTGGTGGAGGACGGGCATCAGCATCTCGACTTCGGACAGTTCGTCGGTACGCCTGAGATGGTCCGTCTGTGCGAAGGCGACGATCGCTACGTCTCGCATCTACAGCAGCTCCTTGTACGCGTCGTAGTCGGCGTCCGGCTCTCCGGTCGGCCGGTAGTGATCGGGGTGCCGCCCGCCCTCGGTCCACACCGGTTCGACCCGCAGGCCCATGCGCACCTGGTCGTACGGGATACCGCCGATCCGTGCGTGCAGTGCGAGGTCGGCCCCGTCGAGGGCGATGTGCGCGTAGACGTAGGGCACTTCGATGTCGAGATTCCTGGCTTTGATGTTGACGACGCAGTACGTGGTCACGGTGCCGCGAGGGCCGACCTCGACCTGTTCCGTGGTGGCGACGCCGCAGGTGGGGCAGGCGCCACGGGGCGGAACGTAGACCTTGGCGCAGGACGGGCAGCGCTCGCCGACGATGCGCCGCTCGGAGAGCGCGCGGATGTAGGCGCCCTGGGCACGGCCCGGCGTGTAGCGGTAGTCGAGACGGGCCGGGGTGACGATGCCGTGGACGGGGTCGGTGAACTCCCTTCCGTGCGAACCGGGTTGGCCGGCCTCCCCGTCGTAGGGTTCGAAGCAGGCGATGTCCGTGATGGCACCGGTCCGCTCGGACGCCCAGCGGATCCGCACCCGCATGCCGGTACGGACGGCCTCGGGGCCGGGCGCGGCGAGGGCGTGCAGGAGGGCGGTGTCGGCTCCGTCGAGCCTGACGAGGACCCAGGCGAAGGGGGTGGCGAGGGGCTGGCCGCGGCGCGGGGCCGGGTTCCAGGCCCAGGTGGTGACGGTGCCGGTGTCGGCGACGTCGGTCAGCTCGCGGATCTCCTCGGCGGTGACGGGGTCGTACTCGACCGGTGGGACGAGGACCTTTCCCCCGCTGGTCCGGACGCCGAGGACGGTGCGTTCGCGCAGTCCGGTCAGGAAGGCGCTCTGGACGGGGCCGAGGGATCGGGTGAAGGGGAATTCGAGCACCAGCGGTGCGCTGAGGATCTCGGGCACGGTTGCCTCCTTGGCTCAGGCGCGCCGGTAGACGGGCGGGCGCTTCTCGGCGAAGGCGCGGGCGCCTTCCTTGGCGTCGGCGGTGGCGAAGACCGGCCAGCCGCGCTTCAGTTCGGCGGCGAGGCCCTCGGCCTCGGTCATCTCCGCGGTCTCGTACACGGATGCCTTGACGGCTTCGACGGCGAGCGGGCCACAGGCGTTGATCCGCTCGGCGACTTCGAGGGCCTGCTCCAGCGCGGCTCCGTCGGGGACGACCCGCCCGATCAACCCGATGGCGGCTGCCTCCTCGGCGCTGTAGGAACGTCCGGTGAGGAGCATTTCGAGGGCGTGGGTGCGGGGGATCTGGCGCGGCAGTCGCACCGTGGACCCTCCGATGGGGAAGAGAGCGCGCCGGACCTCGAAGAGCCCGAAGGTGGCGCTCGCCCCGGCGATGCGGATGTCGGTGCCCTGGAGGATCTCGGTGCCGCCCGCCACGCAGTGGCCCTCGACGGCGGCGATGACCGGCTTGCGCGGTCGGTGGTGGCGCAGCATCGCCTTCCAGTGCAGATCGGGGTCGGCGGTCATCCGATCGCGGTACTGCTCGCCCTCCATCCCCTTGCCCGCCAGGGCTTTGAGGTCCATGCCCGCGCAGAAGCAGCCGCCCGCGCCGGTGAGGACGACCGAGCGGACCGTGTCGTCCTCGTCGGCCGCCAGCCAGCCGTCGTACAGCCCGACCAGCATCGGCAGCGAGAGGGCGTTCTTCGCCTCCGGCCTGTTCAAGGTGAGCACCAAAGTGGCGCCCTCGCGCCGCACGGTGAGGTGTTCCGTACCACCCATTGCCTGCCTCCCGTCTCAAGACCTAGAACAGGTTGCAGTAGGCGGGGGCCCAGTTCAATAGTTTGCTGACAGTCAGTCAGATTTCTTCGGCGGCCCCCTTCCCACTTGTGCCTCCCGGCGCTCTAATGACCGCCGAGCCAGTCAGCATCCGGGGTCAGGAGGAACGGTGGAGTACAACCTTGCCGACCTGTTCGAGTCGGTCGTCGACGCGGTCCCGGAACGCGAGGCGCTCGTCTACCTCGACCATCCCGGTACGGGTGCGGAGCGCAGGCTGACGTACGCGGAGCTGGACGCGGCAGCCAACCGCCTCGCCCACCATCTGATCGAGGCGGGCATCACGCCGGGCGAGCATCTGGGGCTGCATCTCTACAACGGAGTCGAATACCTCCAGACGGTGCTGGCCTGCCTCAAGGCCCGCATCGTCCCGGTCAACGTCAACTACCGTTATGTGGAAGAGGAGTTGGTCTACCTCTACCGTGACGCGGACCTGGCGGCTCTGGTCTTCGACGCGGAGTTCGACGAAAGGGTCTCGGCCGCCGCTCCCAAGGCTCCGACCCTTCGTCATCTGGTACGCGTGGGGGCTCCGGTGACAGCTGTCCGCGGTCCCGACGCGGTGGCCTTCGCGGACGCCGAGGCCTCGGGGAGCCCGGAGCGCGGCTTCCCACCACGCTCGGCGGACGACCAGTTCATCATCTACACCGGGGGCACCACGGGAATGCCCAAGGGCGTGATGTGGCGCCAGGAGGACCTCTTCTTCTCCGGCCTCGGCGGCGGCGCGCCGACCGGTGAGCCGGTGAAGTCCCCGCCGGAACTGGCCGAGCGGGTGGCCGCGGGCGGTGACGGGATCACCTTCTTCCCCACTCCCCCGCTGATGCACGGCACCTCGACACTCACCGCGTTCATCGGATTCAACTTCGGGCAACGGGTTGTGGTCCACCGCAAGTTCGTCCCGGAAGAGGTGCTCCGCACGATCGAGAAGGAGAAGGTCACCAGCGTGTCCCTGGTGGGCGACGCGATGCTGCGGCCGTTGATCGACGCGCTGAAGGGCCCGCTGAAGGGCACCGACTGTTCGTCGATGTTCTCCATCTCCAGCTCGGGCGCGATCATGTCGGACTCGGTGCGTGCCGAGTTCCAGGCCCTGGTGCCGACGGTGATGCTGCTCAACAACTTCGGCTCGTCGGAGTCCGGTTTCAACGGCACGGCGACGGCGGACTCGGGGCCGAAGAACGGGTTCCGGCTCCAGGTCAACTCCCGCACGGAGGTGGTCGATCCGGTGACGTACGAGCCGGTCGCCCCGGGCGAGCAGGGGAGGATCGCCCAACGCGGCCACGTGCCGCTCGGCTACTACAACGATCCGCGCAAGACCGCGGAGACGTTCTTCCAGCGGGGCGACGAGCGCTGGGTCCTGCTCGGCGACATGGCGACCGTCGACGCGGAGGGCATCGTCACGGTTCTCGGCCGGGGCTCGCAGTGCATCAACACCGGCGGCGAGAAGGTGTACCCCGAGGAGGTCGAGCAGGCGCTGAAGGCCCATCCGGACGTGTACGACGCACTCGTCGCCGGCGTGCCCGACGAGCGGTGGGGGAACCACGTCGCGGCGGTGGTGCAGCTGCGTGAGGGGGCGGACGAACCTTCGCTCGACGATGTCCAGGCGCACTGCAGGACCCGTCTGGCCGGCTACAAGATCCCTCGCAGGCTGGTGATCGCCCGGCAGATCCAACGATCTCCGAGCGGCAAGGCCGACTACCGGTGGGCCCGCTCGGTCGTGGCGCCCCGGCGAGGGGACGAGGGCTGAGAACCGGGCGCGGGGCCACGAGCGGGTCCGGGGCGAAACCGGGTCGGGTCGGGGCCGGCGAGACACCCGAACGGCGGTCGGCCCGCGCCCGGCGGCCGACCGCTCCGCTCCGCCCGGAATCACCCGACTGCGCCGTCGTACGTCCGAACCGGCCGCGGAACAACGGACGCCGGGCAACGGTCCCGGCGTAAGCCGTTCGGGCGCGTACGGTCTCCAACCGCTCACCCTGTGTGGCAACAGGGGGAAAACGCCCATAGCTTCGGTTCATGAGGAAACGACACTTCAAGAGCCTCGTCCCGGTCGTGATCGCCTCGACCGCGGGACTCGGCGCGGCAATTCCGTCCGCCTCAGCCGCCGGCGCCCACGTGGTGCGGCCCGGCCAGTCGATCCAGAAGGCGGTGGACGCCGCGCAGCCGGGTGACACCATCGTCGTCCTGCCCGGCACATACCGGGAGAGCGTCCTGATCACCAAGCCGGACCTCACCCTGCGCGGCTCCGGTGACCGCACCGTCATCCGGCCTGGCGCGAAGAACGCGCCGTCCGCGGAGGCGTGTGTGAAGACCGGCAGCGGCATCTGCGTCCTGGGCCGATCGGGCCGCACCGTCGACGGCGTGACCATCGATTCACTCGCCCTCTCCGGATTCAAGAAGAACGGTGTATGGGCCTCCTGGACGGACCGGCTGTCCGTCCGGCGGGTGACCTCCGAACACAATGGTGTCTGGGGCATCGCCCAGGAACGCTCCACCCGCGGCAAGTTCACGGGCAACACCGCCCGCTCCAACGGCGACGCGGGCATCTTCGTCGCGAACACCGTCGACGAGGAGGGCGGTGCCACCGACACGCACGGCACCGAACTCCAGGACAACACGCTCACGGACAACCGCATCGGCTTCACCGCCAGGCGCGTCAGGAACCTGTCGGTCCACGACAACACCTTCACCGGCAACTGCAGCGGTGTGTTCGTCGTGGGCGACGAGGGCAGACCGCAGGCCGGAGCCATGACGATCCGGGCGAACCAGATCACCGGCAACAACAAGTTCTGCGTCGCCACCAAACGGCTGCCCGCCCTGCAGGGTTCCGGCGTCGTGCTCACCGGGGCCGCGGACACCCAGGTCCGTTCGAACACCATCACCAACAACGTGGGCGCCACGCCGCTCTCCGGCGGCATCGTGCTGTTCAAGAGCTTCGTGGGCACGAAGAACACCGGCAACACCGTCAGCGGCAACGTCGCGCTCGGCAACAAGCCGGCCGACCTGGCCAACGGGGACACCGCCGGCAAGGGCAACACCTTCGCCGCCAACGTCTGCACGAAGTCCACACCGGCCGGGATGTGCTGACCGGCGCACCCCCGTACGAGGAGAAGCGAACCAGCATGACCACTGTGAGCCCCACCCCCGCACCCACTCCCACCTCGACAGCCGTCCACGCCGCCGTCCCGCACCCCGTCGCAGCGCCTCAGCCGGCCATGCAACTGCGCGAGATCGTGTTCGGAGCGGCGCGCGCCGCCGCCGTGCGCGCCGCGGCCCGGCTTGGCGTCGCCGACGCTCTGGGCGAGACGCCCGCGTCCGCGCAGGAACTCGCGGCGCTGGTGAAGACCGAGCCGGTGCCGCTGCGCAGACTGCTCCGCGCCCTGTCCTGCTACGGGATCTTCGCCGAGACCCCGGACGGCGACTTCGCCCACACCGAGATGTCCCGTCTGCTGCGCGAGGACGACCCCAACAGCCTGCGCTACATCTCGCTCTGGTGCACCGAGCCCTGGACCTGGGAGGTCTGGCCGCACCTCGACGACGCGGTGCGCACCGGCAGGAGCGTCTTCTCGGACGTGCACGGCAAGGGTTTCTTCGACTACCTCCATCAGGACGCCCACGAGTCGGCCCAGGTCTTCAACCGGGCCATGACCACCTCCAGCATGCAGTCCGCGCTGGACGTGGCCGAACTCCTGGACCTCACCGGGGTGTCCACGGTCGCCGACATCGGCGGCGGCCAGGGGCACGTGCTGGCGAGCCTGCTGGAGAAGCACCCGTCGCTGCACGGCACCCTGATGGACCTGCCGGGTGTGGTGGCGCGTGCCGACGCCCGGCTGCGGGACGAGGGGCCGCTCGTCGACCGGACTCGCATCGTGGCCGGGGACTGCCGCGAGGCCATCCCGGTCGCGGCCGATCTCTACATCATCAAGAACATCCTGGAGTGGGACGACGACAGCACCCGCAGGACACTGCGCAACGTCGTCGCCGCGGCCCGCCCGGGGGCCAGGGTGGTCGTCATCGAGAACCTCGTCGACGACACCCCCTCGATGCGGTTCACCACCGCGATGGACCTGCTCCTGCTCCTCAATGTCGGCGGAGCGAAGCACACCAGGGAGAGCCTGGTCGGCCGGATCTCGGATGCCGGCCTGTTGATCGGCAGGGTCGTTCCGGTCAACCCCTACCTCGATGCCTTCGAATGCGTGGTCCCCGGCTGATCCCGGGAGAGACGGAGAATCGGCCCCCGGGGGGGGGGGGCGGGGGGGGGCGCGGGGGGGGGGGGAGGCGGCCGGGGGGGGGGGGGGGGGGGCGCGGGGGGGGTGCACCGGCGCCCGCGGGCGGGCGGGGCCCGCAACCCCCCCCCCCCTCGCCCTCCGTGGGGGGGCCCCCGGGCGCCCCCGGGGCGACCGGCCCCCCCCCCGGGGCCCGGCCCCCCGGCCCGCCCCGGGGCCGATTCTCCGTCTCCTCAGGCGGTGGTACCGCGTTCCCAGTGGTAGAACTCCCGGGCCATGGCGTCCTTGGGCCCGCGCCAGGTCTGCGGGTCGTACGCGCTCACATAGGCGGTGAGTTTCTCGCTGATGTCCTTGAACGCCGGATGCTCGGTCACCTTGGCGATCTCGGGGCCCGGAGGGCGCTCCGATTCGATCAGGTGCAGATAGACGTCACCGAACTGGAAGAGCTTGCGCCTGGTGACGCCGACGAGGTGCGGCAGCTCGCTGCTGTCGGACTCGGCGAACAGATCGGCGATGTCCGGCGCGGAACCCGGCGCCATGCGGGCGACGATCAGAGCGTGGTGCATCGTGGGATGCCTTTCTGGTTCCGGCCCGGCACCCGGCCGGACTGCCGGGTGCCGGGCCGTGGGGCGGACGGCGGGTCAGCTGGCCGAGACCGAGGCGGTACGGCGCTCCCGGGCGCGCTGTTCGATCTTGTCCCGGATGAGTTCCATCTGGACCTTGGAGTTGCGGTTGATGTTGTCGGTCATCCACGCGTCGTCGACGGGTGCGTCGGGACGCATCGCGAAGTCCTGCTCCCAGCGCATCTTCGTACCGCCGGGGACCTCCGAGTACTCCCACCGGATGTCCATGTGCTGGAACGGGCCCGGCTCGACACGGCGGGCGAGGACCATGCGCCCGGCCCGGTCGACGGTCCGCTCGGAGACCCAGCTCCAGACCTTGTCGTTCTCGTCGGGGTGCATCGTCAGGCGGAACTTCGTCCTGTCGCCGTCCCGTTCGATCACCTCGACCGAGGCGTACTCGCTGAACAGCCGCGGCCAGTTCTCGAGATCGTTCGTCACGTCCCAGACAAGGTCCAGGGGGGCGGCGATGGTGATCTCGTTCTCGGTGTGTCCGGACACGTCAGGCTCCTTGCATGAGGGTGTTGTTGACGAGGTCGAGGAATTCCTGCGGGGTCTTGCAGCGGTCGGCGTCGGTCGGCAGCGCCCGGCCGTGCCGGTTCTCCAGCACGCCCACGATGCCGAGGAGCCCCAGCGAGTCGAGGCCGAACTCGTCGAAGGCGGACCCGGGGCGCTTCTCCATGTCACGCGGGTCCACGGTGAGTCCGGCGCCCTTCTTCATCAGGACGGCAAGTTCCGCATAGGTCAGTCGTTCGGTCATGAGGACTTCTCCTTCTCACGATTGGGTGTCGGTGGAGCGCCGCAGCACCATCGCCGCGTTCGAGCCCATGAGCCCGCGGCTGAGCACCAGCGCCGTTCGGAGTTCGGCGGGCCGCGCACTGCCGGTGACGACGTCGAGGTCGTGGCATACCTCGAACACGTTCGGCGTGGGCGGTATCAGCGCGTTCTCCATGGAGAGCACGGCAGCGGCCGTGTCCAGCACCGGGGCCCCGCAGTACGCACGCCCGATGCCGGTCTTGGGCGCCGTCACCGGTACCCGTCGGCCGTGCGCGCCCAGTGCGTCGGCGATCGCGAGTGCCTCGGCACGGTCGGCCGCCGGTACGCCGAGGGCGTCCGCGAAGACGACATCGATCTCGTCCGGCGCGCAGTCCGCCTCCCGCAGGGCGCCGATGATCGCCTGGGCGAGCCCCTCCCGGGACTCCTCCCATCGGGACGCCCCGGTGAACGTGGCGGCATGCCCGGCGAGTTCGGCCCGGACCCGGGCACCGCGCCGGCGCGCCGACTGCTCCTCCTCGACGACCAGCATGGCGCCGCCCTCGGCCGGGACGAAGCCACAGGCGTCCGAGGTGAACGGCCGGTACGCGCGGGCGGGGTCGTCGCACCGGCTCAGGTCCTCGTACCCGAGCTGGCAGACGACCGAGTAGGGCGCCAGCGGTGCCTCGGCCGCGCCGACCACCACCGCCTCGGTACCCCGCCGGATCGACCGGGCTGCATGCGCCAGCGCGTCCAGGCCACCGGCCTCGTCGCTGGCCACGACCGCGCACGGCCCCTTGAAGCCGCCGCGGATCGAGATCTGGCCGGTGCTGGCGGCGTAGAACCAGGCGATGGACTGGTAAGGGCCCACGTAGCTGGGCCCCTGCCCCCACAGCCGCTGGAGTTCACGCTGCCCGAACTCACCGCCGCCGGAACCTGCCGCGGTCACCACGCCGACGTCGTACGGCGCCTTCTCGTAGTCGGCACGGCCCAGCCGGGCGTCGTCCAGGGCGATGTCCGCGGCGGCCATCGCGAAGTGCGTGAACCGGTCGGTCTGGACGACGAACCGCTCCTCGATCTGCTCGACCGCCTCGAAACCGCGCACCTCGCCCGCGACCCGCAGCGGCAGATGCTCGCACCCCTCGCGGGTGACCCGGTCAAGAGCGCTGAACCCTTCGTGCGTCCTCTTCCAGAAGGCCTCGGTGTTGATGCCGTTGGGAGCGACGACACCGATGCCGGTGACGACGGTACGCCGGGCTTTACGGGTTCTCATGGTGTCCTCCCACCTGTTCGTGTCAGGGCCACCGCGGACTGGAAGCCACCGAAGCCGCTGCCGACCGACAGGACGCTGCGCAGCTTCAGGGGGCGTGCGGTGCGCGGCACGTAGTCGAGGTCGCACTCCGGGTCCGGGTTCTCGTAGTTCGCCGTCGGTGGCACGGTCTGGTGGACCAGCGCCAGGACACAGGCGGCGATCTCTATGGCCCCGATCGCCCCCAGCGAGTGGCCGACCATGGACTTGATCGAACTCATCGGCACGTCATGGGCGTGCGCACCCAGCGCCCTCTTCACGGCGGCCGTCTCGTGCCGGTCGTTCTGCTTGGTGCCCGAGCCGTGCGCGTTGACGTAGTCGATCTGCGAGCCGTCCATCCGGGCGTGGTCGAGGGCCCGGTTGATCGCCTCGGCCATCTCCAGTCCCTCGGGGGTCAGCCCGGTCATGTGGTAGGCGTTGCCGAAGGTGGCGTAGCCCGAGATCTCGCAGTACACGGTCGCACCGCGGGCGCGCGCGTGCTCCAGTTCCTCCAGGACGAGCACCGCTCCGCCCTCCCCCATGACGAAGCCGTCGCGGCGGGCGTCGAACGGCCGGGAGGCGTGTTCCGGGTCGTCGTTGTTCGGCGAAGTGGCCTTGATCGCGTCGAAGCAGGCCACCGTGATCGGGGTGATGGGTGAATCGGACGCCCCGGCGACGCAGACGTCGACGCGTCCTTCCTCGATGGAGTGGAAGGCGTAGCCGATCGCGTCGAGACCGGAGGTGCAGCCCGTGGAGACGGTCTGCACCGGGCCGTGCGCGCCGACCTGTTCGGCCACCGCCGAGGCGAGGGAGCTGGGTGAGAAGGCCCGCTCCAGATGCGGGCCGGCCGGCCGGTGGTCGACGTCCCATCGGGCACCGCTGCCGCTGACGGCGACATAGTCGTGCTCCAGCCGGGTGGTGCCGCCGACCGCGGTGCCCAGCGACACCCCCATCCGCCAGGGGTCCACCTTCTCCGGGTCGAGACCCGCGTCGCCGAGGGCCTCCCTGGCGGCCACCATCGCGAACTGGACGTACCGGTCCGACCTGGCGATCCGGTCCGCGTCCAGTCCGTGCGCCGCCGGGTCGAAGTCGCACTCGGCGGCGATGCGGGAGCGGAAACCGGCCGGGTCGAAGAGCGTGATGCCCCTGGTCGCGGTGCGTCCGTTCGCGAGGAGGTCCCAGAAGGCCGGTACGCCGATGCCGCCGGGGGCCACGACGCCCACGCCGGTGACCCCCACGCGGCGGGTCATGAGGCGGCCTCCGTTCGTTCCGGCGGCGCGACGCGCTCGGCGGACTCCGTGTGCTCCGTGTCGACGTGTCCGAGTTCGGGGCGTGGGGCGAGCGGGCCGAGGTGGAAGACCATGCGTGCCTCCACGTCGCCGACGTTCCGGAATCGGTGGCGTACATGGGGAGGGATCAGCAGGCCCTGGTCGGGCCGCATCCGGTGCGGTTCACCGTCGAGATCCACCTCCAGGAGACCGTTCACGACGTACACGAATTCCTCGGAGTACGGGTGGTAGTGCTCGCCGATTCGGTCACCGGGCTGGACGATGGCCAGCCCCATGAAGCCACTGGTGGCTCCCACCGCTGTCGGCGTGAGCATGGCGCGAAGGTCGCCCCCGCGCCTGCGGTTGGGCTGCGTCTCACTGAGGTCCACGATGCGTGGCCGGTGCGTGGTCATGACTGAATTCCTCCTGGCACATTGCGCGTTGTATTGACGGGTTGAGCGAGAACCCCCCAGGGCGGATGCGCGGTTCAGGACTCCATGGCCTGCCGATCGGTGACCAGGGTCATCTCGGACTGTGCGAGGAAGTGCGAGATCCCCTGGTCGTTCGCGGGCACGGCATTCGCATCGCCGTCGAGGAGACGTCCGAGTCTGGCCACCTTGCCCGGGCCGTCGATGCCGGCCGCCTGAGCGGGCTGCGCGTCGATCGGTTCGGCCGCTTCGAGGAGGCGGACGACGACGTCGTCGCGCTGGAAGATGGTGCTGCTGTCGATGATGCTCGCCGGGTCGTCGGCCGCCTCCTCGTCGTGGCCGGCGAGGAGCCGGGCGAGTGCCATGCCGCAGCCCTCCTTGGCCTGGTAGAAGAGCGCGTGCCGGCGGACGTCCTCGGCCTTGTGGCGGCCCGCGGTCACATGGTGGACCGTCGGGAGGGCCGCTCGGGTGAAGAACATCCGGGCGGAGTCCGGGTCGCTGAGGTCCCGGTCCTGCTCCAGATACGGGTTGATGGCCTCTTCGACAGCCCTGACCTCGGGCTGCCGGGCGACGTGGCGGAGGGCCGCGAGGAGGTCGCCCTCCACCTCGACCGCCCGCACGACGCGGTTTCCGTGCATGAAGAGCGAAGTACGGCGCAAACGGGTGTCTTCACCGACACGTGCGCTCGGGGACTCGTAGTCGGCCAGGATCTTCGCCACGATGTCCTCGGTGCCGGGCTTGACGGTGAAAGTGAGCGCGTGGCGCACCACCCCGTCGCCCAGTCGGGGTGACGCCTGGAGCCTGCCCTTGGCCGCCTCCGGTGCCAGCTCGAACGCCTTCCCGGTCTCCCGCAGAACGCTGAAGCGCAGCGAACGGGTATCACGCACGCAGCTGTGCAACGGCTGAACGGTCGCGACGTGCTCCTCGCTGTTCACCCAGGCGAGGAACGGGGGTGCGCTCTCCCATTCGCTGGTGATCAGCCATTGGGAGGGGTTCTCGATGGACTGGCACAGCTGGTCGCTGATGTGCCCGGGGACGGATGCCACCTGATTACGCAGGTGTTCATACGCCTCCAGGAACTGCTTCTGGGCTCCGTCGTACAGGTCCAGCAGCAGCACGACCCGCAGCCTGGAACCGTCGAAGGCGGACTGGGAGATCCGTTCCGAGAGGGTGGTGGTCATCTTTCGGTCTCCTTCGAGACGGTGTCGTGGACAGGCCGGATGGCGTGCCGTCAACCGTCGGTTGGCGAGTGGATGCGGAGCGGGGACTCTCCCGACGGATGCGAGCGGCCCGCCCCCGCTCACCGCGCGCATCGTCTCCGTGACCGATCGTGAAACGCTGGTCCGGGTGGCGCGAGATTTATGAACCGTTCAGGTGAGCGACCGTCCGAACCACTCCGAACAAGGGCATGGAACAAAGCATCCGAACGGCGTCCGATCTGGAGCAACTGATGAACGAGAACGTCGACATCCGAGTGCCGGTCCTCATCGTGGGCGGCTCCCTGGTGGGCCTGTCCGCCTCACTCTTTCTCGGCCGGCTCGGGATCGAGCACCTGCTGGTCGAGAAGCACCGGTCCACCTCGACGCATCCTCGCGGGCGCGGCAACAACGTGCGCACGATGGAGTTGTTCCGTACGGCGGGCGCCGAGCCCGGCATCCGGGAGGCGGCCTCCGTCCTTGCCGACAACCACGGCATTCTGCAAGCCGGTTCGCTCACCGGGGACGATCAGGAGTGGTTGTTCAAGGAGATCGACCCGGGGGGCGGGCTGGCCCGTTTCAGCCCGGCCGGATGGTGCCTGTGCAGCCAGAACGACCTGGAACCGGTGCTGGTGAGGCTTGCCCGCGAGCAGGGCGGTGACCTGCGCTTCTCCACCGAGATGCAGAGTTTCGACCAGGACGGTACGGGGGTGGACGCGGCGCTGAAGAACCGGGAGACCGGAGAGCACATCAGCGTGCGGGCGGACTACCTCGTCGCGGCCGACGGGCCGCGCAGTCCCATTCGTGAGCAGCTGCGCATCGACCGTACGGGGCCCGGCGATCTGTTCCACAACGTGAGCATCACCTTCCGCTCCCGGCAGCTCGCCGATGTGGTGGGTGACCGGCGCTTCATCGTCTGCTATCTGACCAACCCCGCTGCGGACGGCGCCCTGTTGCCGGTGGACAACAAGAAGGACTGGGTGTTCCACGCCCCGTGGCAGCCTCAACTGGGCGAGACACTGGAGGACTTCACCGACGAACGATGCGCCGAGCACATCCGTACGGCGGTCGGCGCACCCGGCATCGATGTCGAGATCACCGGCAAGGCCCCGTGGCACGCCGCGGAGCGCGTCGCGGAACGGTACGCGTCCGGCAGGGTCTTCCTCGCCGGGGACTCGGCCCACGAGATGTCCCCGACCGGGGCGTTCGGCTCCAACACCGGCATCCAGGACGCCCACAACCTGGCCTGGAAGCTCGCCGCCGTCCTGAAGGGCGAGGCGGGCCCGGATCTGCTGGACACCTATCAGGCGGAGCGACTGCCGGTGGCACGGGCGACGAGCGCACGGGCCTCGGCGCGCTCCAGCGAGCACAGCCACCCGGGATACGCCGCGGCGCCGGGTGTGGGTGGCGGAAAGCAGGGCGGCATGCTCACCGTGGCCCTGGGTTACCGCTATGTCCGGGGCGCCGTACTCGGAGCCGACCCGGAACAGCCGGTGGTGCCGCGAGGGATGCAGCTGAACGGCGAACCGGGCAGCCGCGCACCGCATCTGTGGGTCCGTCAGGAAGGTGTGCGCAAGTCCACTCTCGATCTGTACGAACAGACCCTCGTGCTGCTCACCGACGGCAAGGACGTGGTGTGGCGACAGGCTGCGGCTCGGGTCGCCGACCGACTGTCGCTGCGGCTCCGGACGTACGGCATCGGCTCGGGCGCCGATCTGGAGCCGGAGAACGGGGCCGACTGGACGGAGCTCCACGGCACGACCTCCGAGGGTGCCGTGCTGGTGCGTCCCGACGGCTTCGTGGCCTGGCGCTCGACGGGTGCGGCGGCCGATGCCGAGGCCACGCTCCAGGAGGTCCTGACCTCGCTGCTGCACCGCTCCTGATCACTGGGGCGGGCGACCACGAAGCAACCGGGACCGGCCGGGCACGCCTGATTCTCCGCGGGATCCGATCGGCCGGACGGTGCGGACGAGGTGACCGGCGCCGACGACGACGGTCGAACGGTGTGTCCGCCCGGCCACGCGAGCCGACCGGTCCCGAGCCTCCGGAGGGGCAGATCCGTCGGCGCGGGGTGGCTCCTCGGCGCCTGCCCTGCGAGAACGAGCGGGCGCTCGTGTTCGGCACGGCCGATCAGGGCCGCCGCACACCGCTTGATCGAATGGAGTGCGTCATCCCTCTTGCCATCGGGCGGAGCATCCTGAATTACTGCTTCCGAACGATCGACCGAATGATCGGTCGCCTGCTCGGAAGAGGGAGATCCGGATGACGGCTCTGCTGGACGAGGCCGAACGAATGGGCCGGGACGAGCTGGAGGCACTCCAGCTGGAGCGGTTGCGGGCGACCCTGCGCCATGCGTACCAGAACGTCGGCCACTACCGGGCCGCGTTCGACCGGGCCGGGGTGGGTCCGGACGACTGCCGTACGCTCACCGACCTGGCCCGTTTCCCCTTCACGACCAAGGCGGATCTGCGGGACAACTACCCCTTCGGCATGTTCGCCGTCCCCGAGGAACGCATCCGGCGGATCCACGCCTCCAGCGGGACGACGGGCCGTCCTACCGTCGTCGGGTACACCCAGCGTGATCTCGACACCTGGGCGGACGTGGTCGCCCGCTCGATCCGGGCCGCCGGCGGCCGTCCCGGGCAGAAGGTCCATGTGGCGTACGGGTACGGCCTGTTCACCGGCGGCCTCGGCGCCCACTACGGAGCGGAACGGCTCGGCTGCACGGTCATCCCCGCCTCCGGTGGCATGACGGCCCGCCAGATCCAGCTGATCCAGGACTTCCGGCCCGAGATCATCATGGTGACGCCGTCCTACATGCTCACGCTCCTCGACGAGTTCGAGCGGCAGGGCGTCGATCCTCGGACGACCTCCCTGAAAGTCGGGATCTTCGGTGCCGAGCCGTGGACGGAGGAGATGCGGCGCGAGATCGAGGAGCGGTTCGCGATCGACGCGGTCGACATCTACGGTCTGTCGGAGGTGATGGGGCCCGGGGTGGCGCAGGAGTGCGTGGAGACCAAGGACGGGCTGCACATCTGGGAGGACCATTTCTATCCGGAGGTCGTCGACCCGTTCACCGGCGAGGTGCTGCCCGAGGGTGAGGAGGGCGAGCTGGTCTTCACCTCGCTCACCAAGGAGGCCATGCCGGTGATCCGCTACCGGACGAGGGACCTGACCCGGCTGCTGCCCGGCACGGCACGGGTGTTCCGGCGGATGGAGAAGGTCACCGGGCGCAGCGACGACCTGGTGATCCTGCGCGGGGTGAACCTCTTCCCGACCCAGATCGAGGAGATCGTGCTGCGCACACCGGGTGTGGCACCGCACTTCCAGCTGCGGCTGACCCGCGAGGGCCGCCTCGACGCGCTGACGGTACGGGCCGAGGCCCGCACGGGGGCCACCCCGGAACAGCGGACGGCCGCCGCGGAGTCGATCGCGGCGGCCGTCAAGGACGGGATCGGGGTGTCCGTCGGCGTCGAGATCGTCGATCCCGGGACGCTGGAGAGGTCGGTGGGCAAGTTCAAGCGGATCGTGGACGAGCGCGGTCGGAGTTAGGAGCTCTCGTCCGGGGGCGCTCGCTCCGACCGTGTGCTCGCCGAGTGCCACGGGCGGTGGCCCACCGGTGCCGGTGTGTGCGGGGCGCGGGGACCGAGCCCCGCACACACCGCAGCACGGCCGTCGGGTCTTTCATGCGAAGCGGTCGCGCAGTTCCCGCTTGAGGATCTTGCCGCTCGCGTTGCGCGGCAGTTCGTCCACGAAGAAGACCCTTTTCGGGGCCTTGAAATGGGCGAGCCGCTCGCGCGCGTGGCCGATGAGTTCGGCCTCCGTCGCCTCCCCGCGCAGGACGACCACGGCGGTGACGGCCTCGATCCAGCGCTCGTCGGGCAACCCGACGACGGCGGCCTCGGCGACGGCGGGGTGGGTGTAGAGGGCGTCCTCGACCTGCCGGGACGCGACCAGGACACCGCCGGAGTTGATGACGTCCTTAACCCGGTCGACCACGGTGAAGAAACCCTCCGTGTCGCGCACGGCGAGGTCGCCGGAGTGGAACCAGCCGTCACGGAAGGCTTCCGCGCTCTCCTCGGGCCTGTCCCAGTAGCCGGCGCACAACTGGGGCGAGCGATAGACCACTTCACCGGCCGTGCCGTCGGGTACCTCCTTGCCGTCCTCGTCCACGACCCTGGCCTCGACGAAGAGGACGGGCCGGCCGCAGGAGTCCATCCGGCCCTCGTGCTCGTCCGGTCCGAGGACGGTGGCGAGCGGACCGATCTCGCTCTGCCCGAAGCAGTTGTAGAAGCCGAGCGCGGGCAGCCGTTCGCGGAGCCGTTCCAGTACGGGCACCGGCATGATCGACGCGCCGTAGTAGGCCTTGCGCAGGCCGTCGAGTTCCCGCGTGGTGAAGCCGGGGTGCTGGGAGATGCCGATCCAGACGGTCGGCGGGGCGAAGACGCTGTCGGCCTGCCCCGTCTCGACGAGGTCGAAGATCCGGTCCACATCGGGGGCGTCGAGGATGATGTTCGTCGCCCCGACCGCCAGGTAGGGCAGCAGGAAGACATGCATCTGCGCGGAGTGGTAGAGCGGCAGCGAGTGCACCGGTCGGTCGGTGGCGCGCAGATCGAGCGCGGTGATGGCACTGACGTACTCGTGGACGAGTGCGCCGTGGGTCATCATCGCGCCCTTGGGGAGCGCGGTGGTGCCCGAGGTGTAGAGCAGTTGGACGAGGTCGTCCGCCGCCGGGGCGCGTTCCGGGGAGAAGGGGCGCGGGGCGGCGACGGCCTCGAGGAGGCAGTCCGGTGCGTCGCGCAGCGCGCGTACGGGGAACGCGCCCGGAATCCGGCCGACGAGATCGGGGTCGGTGAGGACGAGGGCGCTGCCGGACTGTTCGAGAATGTATCTGAGGTCGTCGCCGGTCAGGTTCTGGTTCACCGGCACATGGACCAGTCCCGCACGGGCACAGGCGAGGTATCCGATCAGATACGCGTCGGAGTTGTGCGCGTAGGAGGCGACCCGGTCGCCGGGGCGCAGCCCGTGCTCGCCGGTGAGGACCGCCGCCGCGGTGCTGACGGCCGTGTCCAGCTCCGCGTACGTCCAGGACCTCTCCGTGTACCGCAGGGCGGTGCGCTCGGGGGTGCGGCGGGCGCTGCGGGCCACGACGCCGTCGACTGTGCTGCTCCGTACACCTGTCATGGCGTGATCCTGTGCGGCCTGAACCCGGCGGTCAAGGGGTCGGATGCCGACCGGGATGTTGACAGGGAGGCAGCCGCCGGAGACCCGGTACTGATCCTGCCCGCCCAACGGGGTCTCCGGCGCCGCACGGCGGCTCGGCAGTGGTCACAGCACTCGTGGTCATGAACTCCTCCGTAGTGGAGACGTGTGGGAGCCCGGAGCGGGCGGACGGGGTGGTGGGTCGCGATCACGGTGTCGGCGCACAAGAACCAGGCGAGCCGGGGCCACGACATCTCTCCGGACGCCTTCGAAGAGCAGCGCTGAGGCGTTTCGTCACACCTCCATCGTGGCCCTGACTGTTTTCAGCGGTCAGGGACCGACCGAGGCCGTTGTCAGCCGCGAGTGATCTGCAGGCTGTACGTGACCTCCGCGTCGGGCATGATGCCGTTGTTGCGCGCGGTGATCGTGAACCGCTTGGTGCCCGGGGCGGTGGGGACTCCGGTGATGCCGCCGGTGTCCTTGTTCAGACTCAGTCCGGCGGGCAGCGCGCCGGATGTGACCTCGTACCGGACCGTCCGGGGCGAGCTGGAGGTGACCTTGAACGCGTACAGCTCACCCACGCGGCCGTCGGTCGGCTCCGGTGTCGTGAAACCGGGCTTCGGCGCCTGCACCGACTGAGCCTGGCCGACCGGACTGCCGGACGAGTCCAGTTCCTGCAGCGACCACTCCTTCCCCTCGGTCATCTCGCTCAGGTGCCAGTTCTTCTTCTCGTCGGTCATGAGCTGCTGCTGGGCGGGCGTGAAGGCACCGGCCTCGATGGCGGAGTTCCAGATCCGTACCGCGGTGAGGACCGCCGCGGTGTTGGATCCCTTGGCGAGACTGTCCGTGCTCGTCTCGAACCAGCCGAAGTTCGCCCCGACCGATGCGCCGAGGGCCAGGTTGTGCTCGACACCGAGCGTGCTCGTACCTCCTTCGATCGGCAGTGAACCACCCATGGCAGGAAGGAAGTTGGCCCGGTAGAAGTCGTTGTTCCTCGTCACCTGGGCATAGTTGGAGTCGGACCAGCCGATGCCGCCCCAGCTGATCCGCGACTGGGCGTACCACGAGTTGGACGACGGGTTGGAGGCCTCGCAGATGAAGCCGTCCCGGGAGTCGAGCCGACGGTAGATCCCGTTGACCAGGTGGGCGAAGCCCTGGCCGCGCCAGCCGCTCCAGGACACCTCCTCCAGTCCGTCGTAGGAGATGCTCCGTACACCGGTGGTGTTGGCCATGGTGGCGAGGCGGGTGGCGATCTCGTCGATGACCGGCAGGTCGCCTCGCGCTCCGCCGTACTGGTTCTCGCTGACCCGGGTGGCATCGGCGCCGGCGGGGTGGGCCGCCGCGGCCGATCCCCACTGCGCCCGGCCGACGCCGGTGAACTGCCACTCGCCGGCGCCGGCCTGCGTCACACCGGAGTACGTGAGGAACTCGTCGCCGATGCGCAGCCTGCGGCCGATGACATGACCGCCGCCCCCGGAGTCTCCGTCGGCGTACAGGGTCGTGTCCGACGCGGACAGAGCGCGGGTCAGCTGCACGGTCGCGCCGACCGTGAGACGCTTGTCGGCCGGTGCGGGAGAGATGTACGGGTCACTGGCCTGGATGAAGTTGGACAGGGTGTGCACGCCGACGCGCATGCCGCCCGCGGCGGCGGTCGCCACCAGTTGCGCCGCGGCGGCGTCCGAGCCGCCGAAGCCGCTGTTGAACTGGTAGTGCCCCGTCGACTTCCAGGGACCGGCCGCGCCCTGCACGGAGTAGACGTTCTTGATGCCCGCCTGCTTCGCGAACTTCATGGCGTCGGACAGGTTCGAGGTGCCGAGGGACGACAAGGCCAGGAACGGCTGCCGGGTCGCCCGGGCCGCCTTCTGCCACTGCCCGTCGATGGTCGGGTACGGCAGGTGCTCGCCCTGCGCGATCTGGCTGAGCACGGTGAGCACGAGGTCAGGGGTGCTGCCGTACACGGCCAGCTTCGATCCGAGGATCCGGCCTTCGAAGCCCGGCAGCGGACCGATCCGGATGCCGTCCTCGCGGGTCCTTACGGTGCTGTAGTCGTAGGAGTAGGCGCGCAGAATGCTGCCCCACGACGTCTTCGCCGCGGCGCCCCACTCGTTCTGCGTCCCGGCCTCCCCGTACGGCTTCGACTTCACCTCCGAGCCGAACCCGTACGCGTCGAACTCCTTGGGCCAGCCGCCGACGGTCTTGTCGTTGAGCGGGGTGATGCCGAGGGCGAAGCCGCTGTCGCGGACCACACCGACGGCCTCGCCGACGGTGTCGGTGACGCTGGTGGTCAGCGGCCCCCACAGCAGGGTGCGCACGTCCACGCCCGGTGCGGCGTCCAGACCGACGATTTCAAGCGTCGCGTGCGTCGCGTGGTTGACGACCTCGACCTCGACCGTCGCCCGGTCGCCGCTGAACACCAGCACGTGCCGGTCCCGCCGGGAGACCTTCACCTGGGTGGGGGCGTCCTGCTTTCCGTCGCCCAGGACGACGGACACCAGGGGGAGCGACTTGCCCGCCGACAAATGGTCGGTTCCCGTGCGTATGTCCTTCAGTTCGACGACCCGGCCTGTCGGGTCGAGACCCAGCGACAGGAATCCCGCCCTGATCCGCAACGGGCGGCCGGCCTGCTCCGTGAACGCCGGCCCTGCTGCTGCCGGCTGGGCGAGGGCCGGCGTCGCGATCAGCGCCAGCGAACTGACACCACCGACGATCAGGAAGTTTCTTCTGTCCACGATTCCTCCAAATCGGCATGCGTCGATATGTCTCGTGTTCTACGTGGACGGTGCAACCGGTTGTGCAGTGGTGCCGGCCGGCTCCGTCATCGGCCGGCACCACGTCTCAGCGGCGCGGGAGGTTCGTCGCCGGGCTCGCGGCCCGGACCTCGAGGCGCCGGAGCGAGTAGCCGAAGGACGACGTGCGCTTGATGCCCTGCATGCGGATGTACCGGCCCGGCACGGGAGCGAAGGTGAGGTCGTCCACGCGGGCGCCCGCGGGCTTGTCCCGGACGGCGGCGGCTGTCTTCCAGTTCGTCCCGTCGTCGGAGACCTGGATGTCGTAGTCCTTTCCGGACGCCGTCTCCCAGTCGAGCAGGACGCGGCGGACCGTCTGTATCTGGCCCAGGTCCACCTGGATCCACTCGCCGTCACGGTAGGCACTGGCCCAGCGGCTCACCGGGTCACCGTCGGTGGCATTCTCCGGTCCCAGGCTGGGCACTTCGGACGACGACGCGGTGGTCGGCCGGTGCAGCGCCAGATCCGCTGCGTCGAAGACGCGCATGCTCCACAGCGCGAAGCCGTCCTGCTTGCGGGCCGCTTCGGTGCCGACGAGACGCACGTACCGGGCGGTGACCGGTACGAAGGCGAGCGTGTCGGATCCCGCGGACGCGCGGTCCGTGCGGCGGGCGACCGTGCTCCAGGTCGTACCGTCGCCGGACACCTGGATCGCGTAGTCACGGCCGTGTGCGGGCGCCCAGTCCAGGTCGGCCCTGGTGACGATCTCGGGGCGGCCGAGGTCCACGCGGAGCCAGGCGTGATCTCCCGGGCCGCTCTGCCACTTGGTGGTGCTCACCCCGTCGAACGCCGCGTCGGCCGTGCCCGCGGACGCGGACGCCGGCTTGCCCGCGCTCAGCTCACTGTTGGCCGGGGTGGCGAGTGTCGTGGCGACCTCGGTCAGCCCCGTACCCACGCCGAGCTTGCGCACGGTCGACATGAAATCGCTGAACGAAACACCCGAGTCGGGGCCGCTCCACATCTTCTGCGCGAGGACGCCGAAGGTGGGCTCGACCAGTTCGTGCACGTCGAGTTCGGTGTAGCTGGACGTGGTCAGGTCGTTCCACACCGAGGACATGGCTCCGAGGAGCTGGGGGTCCTTCGGCGCGACGCTCTGACCGTCGGGGAAGACGTTGGGTTCCCAGTTGTCGTAGAGGTACTTACCGTCCAGGCCGTGTCCGTGGTAGTAGCTCGCGAACGGGACGATGTAGAGCAGGGCGTCGTTGGTGTTGATGAACGAGTAGCCGTCCTTCTTGGCGGCCTGCGGGCCGTACCACGAGTTGTTCCAGCTGTTGAGGGTGACGTCGCGGTCGAAGCCCTCGGTGTCGGACGTCATCAGGGACAGGCTGCCCCAGGCGCGCGGATGCTTGCCGAGCGTGCGGATGTGGGCGGCGATCTCGTTGAAGTAGGTCTTGTAGCGGGGCTTGTCCGACCGGTACTCGTCGGCGCCGAAGTGCACGTCCGGGCCGCGGAACCACGGCGTGAACTCGTCGAACACCGACTTCATGAACGCGGTGGTCTCCGGCTTGGACAGATCCAGGTGGTCGGAGTCGCCGTTGTTGAGGCCCAGGGACGGCTTGAACCGGATGAACGCGAGCGAATGGGCGGGGGCGTCGAACTCGGGGACGAGCGTGACGCCGTTGGCGGCGGCGGTGTCCTCGAAGGAGTCCCAGTCGTGCCGGTCGTACGCCCCGTCCTTCGAGGCCAGGCCGGACAGCGCGGGGTTGTCGGTCTTGAGCCGGAAGCCGGCCTGGGCCTCGCTCCAGGGCCGGTCACCCTTGAACCCGTTGTCGTTGAGGTGGATCTGGAACTCGTTGAGCTTGAACCAGCCCATGAGGCGGATGTAGTCACGAATGAAGTCCGCAGTGAAGAAGCGCCGCCCGACATCCAGCGTGAAGCCCCGCACCTTGTAGTTCGGCCAGTCCACGGCGGTACCCACGGGGACGGAGTCACGGCCGTCGTCGAGCAGCAGGATCTGCAGGAGCGTACGGGTACCGAAGTAGACGCCCTTCGCGGTCGGCGCGGTGATCCGCACGTTCTTGCCGGTGGCCGTGAAGGTGTAGCCCTCTTCCTCGAAACGGGCGCTGTCCACCGCTTCGGGCAGGGTGGGATCGATCGAAAGCACGATGTCGCCGCTGTGCGGGTGACGCGGCGACAGGGTCGGCTTGAGCCCCGTGACCTGCTCGATCTCGTCGGGGAGGGTGGCGAGTTGATCGCGGAGACGGTCGCGGTGCGCTCCGGCGAACACGATGCGGCTGTACCGGCTCAGCTCGAAGAATCCGGTGCGGCCCTGCCACTTCTGGAGGGCGGGCACCACTGCGGGTTTCGCGTTGACCTGGTCGGGGGCGGCGCTCGCCGGTGTGGCGGGGGCGGCGAGGGCGAGCAAGGAGACCATCAGCGCGAGAAGGCACAACAGCTGTCTTGGACGCACTCTCATATGAAACTCCAAGCGTTCTCGATGGATTCGTTCCTGGAGGTTCGTGCGGGTGACGCGACGGGGAGCAGGTGCCGGCCGTGCCGTGCCCCGACCGAGGCCGGGGCACGGCAGCGGTCAGGGCCGGGTCGTCACCTTGTAGGTGGTCCTCGCGTCGGCGACGATCCCGCCGTTCTTTGCTGTGACGGTGAACTTGCTGGTGCCGGTGGCAGTCGGGATTCCGGTGATGCCACCGGTGTCCTGGTTGAGGGTCAGGCCGCGCGGGAGGCGGCCGTCGGTGACCTCGTAGCGGATGGTCCGCGGAGTCGTCGAGGTCACCTTGAAGGCGTACAGCTTTCCGACCCGGGCGTCCGTAGGCTCCGACGTGGCGAAACCCGGCGTCGGGGCCTTGACCGACTGCGGGTCACCGATCGGCTGACCGGACGTGTCCATCTCCTGCAGCGTCCACTCGGCGTCCGGCGTGACCTCGCTCAGGTGCCAGTGCCTGCTCGCAACGCCCAGCTGCTTCTTCTGCTCGGCAGTGAACGCGCCGGATGCTCGGGCGGACTCCCACATCCGGACGGCGGCAAGCAGCACTGCGGTGTTCTGCCCGGACTGGAGACTGCTCACGCTGGTCTCGAAGTTGATGCCGGCGTCGAGGGATGCCGCGTGCGCCAGGGTGTCCTCGATCTTCTGCAGGGCGTCGCCGCCCGAGAGCCCCTGCTGGCCCATCATCCCGGGCAGGTAGTTCGCCCGGTAGAAGGTGTTGCTGCGGATGATCTGGGCGTAGCTCGTGGGGCCGATCTCACCCCAGCTCGCCCTGGACTGCGCGTCCCAGGTGTTCGACGCGAGGTTGCTGCACTCGGTGATGAAGTTCTTGGTGGTGACCTGCCGGTGGACGCCGTTGACGAGCCGTGCGAAGCCGTAGCCGCCCCAGCCGTTGTAGCCGGTGCCTTCAAGCCCGTCGTAGGACGTGGCGTGGACGCCGCTGGTGTTGTAGGCGGTGGCCAGCCGGGTCGCGATCTCGTCGGTGATCGGCAGACCGGCCAGCGCGCCGCCGTAGCCGTTCTGGATGAGCCGGGCGACGGTGGTACCGGCCGGGTGGTCGTTGGCGGCCGAGGACCACTGTGCCCGGCTCAGGCCGCCGACCTGCCACTCGGTGTTGCTGACCTTGGTGACGGAACCGTAGGTGATGAACTCTTCGCCGATGCGCAGCCGTTGACCGTCGACGCCGAAGGCCAGCAGGCCGCTGGCATCCACGTACAGTGTGGTGTCCGACCCGGCCAGCGGGCGGGTGAGCCGGGCGGAGCCGCCCACCGCGAGCCGTGGATCGGCCGGCGCCTTCACGTACGGGTCGTTGGCATCGATGAAGGTGGACAGGGTGTGCACCCCGACCTCGATGCCCTCCTTCGCCGCTGCGGCCACCAACTGGGCGGCCGCCGCGTCCGATCCGCCGAAGGAACCGTTGAACTGGTAGTGCCCGTGCGACACCCAAGGCCCGTTGCCGCTGATCGCGTAGATGTTCCGCACCCCGGCCTGCGCGGCGAGCCCGGCGGCCGCGGTGACGTTGCCGGTGTTGAGGTCGTGGACCCAGAAGTGGGTCTGCGAGGTGCGCTGGGCCACCTTCTGCCACTGGCCGTCCAGGGTGGGGTACGCCTGGTCGTGCTCCTTGGCGATCTGGCTGAGCACGGTCAGAGCGAGATCCGGCGCACTGCCGAACAGGGCGATCTTCGACCCGACGATCCGGCCCTCGGGCGCGGGCAGCGGGCCGAGCGGGATCTCGTAACCGTTGGTGCGCTGCCGGACCCGTACCTTGCTGTAGTCGTAGGTGGTGGCGCGCAGGACGCTGCCCCACGTGGTCTTCGCGGCGACGTTGCTCGCCAGCCACTCGTCCTTCGCGCCGGTCTGGAGCCCGTACGGATTCCAGACGAGATCGGGACCGAACCCGTACGCCAGATGCTCGTTCGGCCACCCGCCCACCGTCTTGTCGTTCAGCGGCCGGACCCCCATGACGAAATCGGAGTCGGCGACCACACCGGCCGTCTCGCCGATGGTGTCGTCGAGCGTCGTCGGCAGCGGACCCCACAGCAGCGTCTGCACATCCACACCCGAGGCGGCCGTCAGGCCGACAACTTCAAGTGTGGAATGCGTGGCAAACCCGACGGCCTCCACCTGGATCGTCACACTCTCGCCGACGAACTCCAGGACCTGCCGGTGGTGCGCCCGGTCACGCGAGACGACCCGCACCTTCGCGGGAACCACGTGTTTGCCGTCGGCCACCACGCTGACCAGCGGCACGGGGGTGTCCTCGGCCAGGTGGTCGGTGCCGTCGCGCAGGTCCACCAGGCTGTCCACGTACCCGGAGCCGCTGATGCCCACCGACAGGAAGCCCGCCTCGATCCGTAGCGTCGGGGACGTCCTGGTCCTGGCCGTTCGCGCGGCATGCGCGGGGCCGGCGGCCATGACCACGGCCGTGGCCGAACTCAAGCCGCCGGCAACCAGAAAGCGACGCCTGTCCACATGTCCTCCTAGGTGAAGTGACTCTCGATGACGCGCGGGATCGCTGATCAACCGCCCGTGAACAGCACAGAGGGGCGCAAGACCGGCAAGCGTCGAGCGACGAACGAGGCCACCTGGATAGTTCGTATTCTTCAGCGGGGATGGGTCGCGCTGTTCCGGGAGCGGGATCGGCGGACGGTCGTGAGCCGGAGAGCCCATAGGCCTGCCCGTTCAGGGAAGTACGCTTGCTTCTCCTGTGTAACTACCGCAGCACAAGTGCGGTCTAGCGTGCACGGCACGGAAGGGACCGTCAAGCCTTAGTTCGGATCTATTCCCGATGGTGCGGGTGCTCCGTGCGGCGGTCCGAGCACCCCTGAACGGGCGGCCCGGGAGGTATCTTGGGGGCCCAGCACTTGGCATTTCGTGACGGCATGCATCGGATACATGGAGCAACATGACTGGATCTTCCCGGCCCGCGTCCGCGGCATCGGAGACGGAGACGGAGGCGGCTCCCTACCGCCCCGGCTACGAGGTCGCGGCGGAGCGCATCCTGGAGTACGTCGCCCGGCAGGGGATGGGGCCCGGCGACCGACTGCCGACGGAGAAGGATCTGGCGGCCGAAGTGGACATGAGCAGGACGGTGGTGCGAGAGGGCGTCAAGATCCTCTCGGCCCTCGGGAGGCTCTCGGTGGAGAAGGGGCGCGGCATTTTCGTGGCGCATCCCAGGAACGACCTGTGGTCCGACACGTTCTCCCGGTTCCTGCCGACCGACCCGAGCCGCGTCGGCGAACTGTTCGAGTTCCGGCGCTTCACCGAGGCCGAGACCAGTGGGCTCGCGGCCGCGCGGGCCACTCCGGTTCAGCTCAGGGCGATCCGCGAAGCGGCGCAGCGCTCGGCGGAGGCCGCCGAGCGCGACGACCACGAGTCGTTCGGCCGAGCCGATGCGGAGTTCCATCAGGCGATCGGCGCAGCAGCGGGGAACGCATTCCTCTCCAGCCTGGTCGACGCGATCCAGCAGCTGCAGCGACAGGTCACCATCGTGGCCCTGGCCGACTCCGCACCGGGATCACTCGCCGGGGCCGCGGAGCAGCACCTGGCGATCCTGGAAGCGATCGGGGCCGGTGAGCAGGAACAGGCCGCCGCCCTCATGGCCCGCCATATCGACACGACGGAACTCCAGGTCCAGCGAGAGATCCGCAATCGCATTTTCGCCGCTCCCGCCGCTCCCGCCGCTCCCGCCGGCCGGGACGGGGCGTGACCGCGGACGACAGCCTCGATCAGTAGCGCCCCGCCTCCCCGCCCCGCCGCCCACACCGCAAACGACCGGGCGACGGGGCGGTCGATTCGTTGCCGGGGTCGTGAACCGCGCCACCGACGCGCCTCGTCCCTGCGAAGCGCATCCGTAGGGTCCGGCGAAACACTACCGGCATGTATCAGATCTATTACCGCCCTGACTCAGGCAATAACTCCGTCTCATCTCTTGACATGCTGTCGTGCGCGGACTTCCATACCCCAAGGTGCCCTGAGGGGCGAGCGCTGAGGACAAGCGATCGCCCCCGGGAGCAGCAGGACTCTGGGAAGAGTCTGAACCATGTGAAGGATTCGGTGGACGGTCGGCAGCGGGATTCCCTCTCTCGTCTCGGTACGAACAAGACAGCGACTCGGTACCGCCCCCGGACAACGACGGGTAGGGGAAGTTGGACATGATGCGCAATCCGATACTCACGAGAACCGCCGCCCTCGCAGCTACTCTCCTCCTGGCCGGGTGCACGGCCGGCAGTTCCGGCACGAGTGCGTCCAAGGGCGACGGCGGCAAGGTCACCCTGACATTCCTCACCTTCGAAACGCCCAACCTGGACGCGAAGTACTGGGACGCCGCGATCGCCCGCGCCTCGGCGAAGGTGCCCGGGGTGACGATCAAGAAGCTCGTGTCGCCCAGCGCCGACCGCACCGGGTACGCGAAGCAGCTCGACAGCACGGGCCAGTTCCCGGACGTCATGATCGGCCTGAACCCCGCCGGATTCGCCGAGGCGGGCAAGCTGTCACCGTGGACGGACAAGGAACTCGAGACGTACGAGAACCCCCGCGCCAACACCTACGACGGCAAGGTCTACCAACTGCCCTACGCCGCCCAGACAACGCTCGTTTACTACAACACGAAGGACTTCGCGGCGGCCGGCATCGACACACCGCCCCACACCTACCTTGAACTGCTGGACGACAGCGCCAAGTTGAAGAAGAAGGGCATCAACCCCTTCGTGGTCGGCGGTGGCGGCAAGGATTCCTGGGCCGACATGTTCCCGCTGATCTGCACGGTGGCCACCGACGTCTACAAGAAGACACCGGACTGGCTGTCCCAACGCGCCAAGGGCAAGGTCACGTTCACCGACCCGGCGTTCGTCGCCGCCGCCCAGAAGGTCGCCGGCCTCGCGGACAAGGGATACATCGACCGCGCCGGCCTTTCCCGCTCCTACGCGGACACCGAACAGGCCTTCCGTGACGGAAAGGGCGCGATGTATCCGATGGGCAGCTGGTTCTCCGCCTCGGCCGACACGAAGAAGCCGGACTTCGACACGGGCGTCTTCGCGTGGCCCACGGACCAGGGGGCCCCGGCACTCCCGGGCGTCCTCGGCGGCGGGATGACGGTGAGCTCCAAGGCGTCCGATGTTCCCCTGGCCAAGAAGTGGGCCAAGGCCTTCATGGAGGACCAGAAGAACCTGGACGCCGCCGTCAAGGCCGACGGGCTCATCATCGACATCAAGGGCTACAGCCCGCCCAGCACCATGGGCCCCGTCTACAAGAAGACCGTGGCGGCGTATCGGCAGGCCCAGAAGGACGACGGGATCGTCAACTCGTTCTCCCAGGAGACCGGTGACGGCTCCCTGCCGCCCGGCCTGGCCGACAAGGCCGCGGCCGGCGTGCAGAATCTCCTCGGTGGCCGCATGACAGCCCGTCAGTTCGGTGCCTACATGGACGAGCAGTGGGACAAGGCCACCCGATAATGCGCATACGTACCCTGACCCGACCGGAGGGTTCCGCCGCCGCGCCCGAGGTGAAGGACACGGCAGCGGTCCGACCACAGGACATCCCCGCGCGGCGGCCGTCGCGACCGTCCCGGCGCTTCCGGCCGAACGGCGGACCGGGCCGCTTCGCTCTCTTCGCGGCTCCCGGACTGCTCGCCTACCTGGCCCTCGTCCTGGTGCCGATCGGCATGACCGCCGGCTACAGCCTCACCAACAAGAACCCCTTCAACCCGCCGACCGGGTGGGTGGGCCTGTCCAACCTCACGAGCCTGTTCTCCGACGACGATTTCCTCAAAGCACTGCAGAACACCGTCGTCATCACCGTGATCGTGACGCTGGTGACCAACGCCGGCGGCCTGGCGATCGCCCTGCTGCTCGACCGGCGCGGCTGGCTGTACAACGCTCTGCGCAGCGTGTTCTTCGTGCCTGTCGTGCTGAGCGCCGTGGTGGTCAGCGTCATCTGGCAGGCGATCCTCGTCGACGACGGCCTGCTCAACTCCATGCTGCGGCAGCTGGGGGTGAGCCATCCGCCGGGCTGGCTCTCCGACCCGAGCCTCGCCCTCTACACGGTCTCATGGGTCATCGCCTGGCAGGGGCTCGGCTTCTGCGTGGTGATCTACCTGGCCGGACTGCAGGGAATCCCGCAGGAGTTGCACGAAGCTGCGGCCATCGACGGCTGCGGACCACTGATGCGGTTCCGCCACGTCACCTGGCCGATGCTGGCACCTGCCGTCACCATCAACACGGTCATGTCACTGATCGGCGGATTCAAGGCCTACGACCAGATCCAGGTGCTCACCAACGGCGGCCCCGGCCCCGGCACCACATCCACCCTCGCCTTCCAGGTGATCCAGACCGCGTTCAACGGCAACCACGTCGGCTACGCCTCCGCGATGGCCGTGGCGATGCTGATCCTGGTCGCGATCGTCTCCGTGATCGCGCTCGGGTGGCTGCAGAAACGCGAGGTGTCCGCATGAGCACGAAAACGAAGATGAACCCGGACCTGAACGCGAACATGAACAGGGGTGGATCAAGGGCGTGGATACGTCCGGTCGTCGCGCTCCTCGCCGGACTGCTGTTCTTCCTGCCGATCTACCTCGTGCTGGTCAACGTGTTCAAGGACGGTTCGGCGATCGTGTCGAACCCGGTCGGCCTCCCGGTCCCACCGACCCTGGACAACATCCAGAGCGTGCTGACGCGCCCGGACCACCTCTTCTGGTACGGGCTGGTCAACAGCACGGAGGTCACCGTGATCTCCATCCTCGTCATCACCGCGATCTCCGCCATGCTCGGCCACTACCTGGCCCGGTCGACCGGCGCCCTGTCCAAGGTCATCATGGTCGTCCTGCTCTGCGGCCTCATGGTGCCGCCCGCGGTGATCCTCACCCCGATCACCGAAGTCCTGCGCACACTGGGGCTGATGAGCAGCGTGCCCGGACTGGTCCTGGCGTACGTCGGCTACTACATGCCGTTCGGGGTGTTCGTCTTCGCGGGCTTCGCCAAGACGATCCCCCGAGAGCTCGAAGAAGCCGCGGCGATCGACGGAGCCGGAGCGTTCCGCGCCTTCTGGCAGGTGGTCTTCCCGCTGATGCGCCCGGCCTCGGCCAGCGTGGTGATCTTCCTCGGCGTCTGGATCTGGAACGACTTCCTCAACCCGCTGATCGTCCTTGGCCCTGCGGCAGGCACCACGGTGACTGTCGGCATCTACCGTGCCATCGGCGAACACCAGTCGGACTTCGGCTCGGTCTTCGCCTTCATGTTCCTGGCGACACTGCCCATCCTCGTCTTCTACCTGGCCTTCCAGAAGCAGTTCGTCAAGGGCCTCACAGGAGGAGCGACGAAGGGGTGAGACCGGGCGGTACGGCTGGGCATGTGACAGGGCGGGGCGGAAACCGACGCAAGCCCCGCCCCTCGTCACATGTCGTGGACTTCGGACACTCGCGCCCCTTCACGTCCTTTCACGTCCGTTCACGCCCCTTCAGCGAGAGGCACTTCTCACCGCATGCACCCCACAGCACCCGTGCACACCGCCACCGCCGTCGACGCACTGTCACTGGGTGCCGCCGCCCTGGGGAACCTGTTTCACTCGGTCAGTGACGAGGACGCGGCCGCCACCGTCGAGACCGCCTGGAACTGCGGCATCCGTGCGTTCGACACCGCTCCGCACTACGGACTCGGCCTGTCCGAGCGCCGGCTGGGGGACGCACTGCGTACCCGGCCACGTGCGCAGTTCACGCTGTCCACCAAGGTCGGCCGCCTGCTGCGCGCACGTGCCGGACTGCCCGGCGACGACCTGGCGAACGGCTTCGCCGTCCCTGCCACCCACGAACGGGTGTGGGACTTCAGCGCCCGAGGTGTACGAACCAGCGTCGAGGAGAGCCTCGCCCGGCTCGGCCTCGACCGCGTGGACACCGTCTACCTGCACGACCCGGACGGCCACGAGCGCGAAGCCTTCGACTGCGCCTACCCCGAGCTGGAGCGGATGCGCGCGGAGGGCACGATCGGCGCGATCGGCGTCGGTATGAACCAGACCGCAATGCCGACACGCTTCGTCTGCGACACCGACATCGACGTGGTCCTGCTGGCCGGCCGCTACTCCCTGCTCGACCAGAGCGCTCTGGCCGCACTGCTGCCGCTGGCGGCGCAACGCGGAGTGTCCGTGCTGGTCGGCGGGGTGTTCAACTCGGGCCTCCTCGCCGATCCCCAGCCGGGCGCGACCTTCGACTACGTACCGGCCCCGGCACACCTGCTGGACCGGGCGCTGGCCCTGCGCACGCTGTGCGAGACCTTCAAGGTTCCGCTGCGGGCAGCCGCCCTGCAATTCCCGCTGGGGCACCTGGCGGTCGCCGGTGTGCTGCTCGGGGCGCGCAGCGCCGCCGAGGTGACGGACGCCGCCGCGATGATCAACCACCCCGTCCCCGAGGAGATGTGGCTCGCCCTGCGTGCCGAGGGTCTGCTGCCGCCGGGCGTGCCGGTGCCTGGACCGACATCGATCTGAAACTCAATTCGCTGGAACACGCACACAAGGATGGTTGCAGAATGCTTGACAGGAGAAACTGCCTTTCTTTGTTGGCGGCCGCCGGAGTTGGAGCGAAGATCGCTCTCGAACCCACGGTCTCGCGAGCCCAACCGCTCGACGCAGGGGTTGCCGGAGCCAGTGGCCAGGCCGCGGAACTCAGCCGCGCTCTGCGCGAGTTGCACGGCTCCCTCCTGGTATCGATCCGGGAATATGACGGCACGACGCTGCGTCGGGTCCAGCAATTCGACGGCGACCTGCTGACCGACGGACCGCGACGGTGGCAACTGAAGTGGGATACGCGGCGGGTACCCGATGGTCACGGGTGGGAGGTCACCCTGACCTGCACCCTGGAGAAGGGGGCGGCGGAACAGACCGCGATCTCCGTGGATTTCCCCTTCGAGAGCTGGGAGACCGCCAACTACGTGATGATTCCCGGAATCATCTACAACGGCAATCGCTATCGAACCATCGGCAACGGATACAATCCGGACTATCCGGCCGACATGTACTACAATCCGCGGACACCGCTGACGATGTCGAACAATCCGCGACTGGCCGTCGACGCTGCGGCGCCTTCGCGGATCGAGCTGGCGACGTTCAGTACTGCCACCCCGGCGATGAGCTTCTTCTCGCCCAAGTTCCAAAAGGGATGGATCGTCCTCACCGAACAGGGAACCCGCCTGGGCAACAGTGGACTCTCGATAGAGGAGAGTGCGGGCAGGGAAAGCTGTGAATTCAGCATCTCGGCACCGGTTGTGCGCCGACAGGTGGCCGGTTTCGGCGATTTCCGGACAAGCGATGACAGGGCGTCGGACTGGGCTCACGGTGATGCGGTTTCGATTCGCTTCCAGGTCTTCACCTTCGATGCCGAAGGAATTCCGGAAGTCCTGCAAAAATTCATGGATGTGCGAAAGTCGCTCACCGGTCCCACCGCGCCTCGCAACCTGCTTCCGATGAGTAAGCTGGCCGAGCTCGGCACCAACATCTGCCGAGGCAATTTCACAGAGACCAAGGCAGGACGCTACTACCTGCCGGAAAACTCCAGGCACTTTCAACTGGGTTGGGTCAGCGGAATGATCAACACCTACCCCATGTTGGCTCTGAATGACCCGACGGAACGGGGCAGGGTCGCCGATGAGCTGGACTTCATCTGTTCCCGCATGAAGGGGCGAAGCGGATTCTTCTACGGCTTCATCAGCGAAGACGGAGAGATCCGATCGGAGAAGGCCCACCCCGACTTCCCTGCTGTGCAGGCTATGGTGCGCAAGAACGCAGACGTGCTCTTTTGGCTGATCAAGCATGTGATGCTCCTGAAGGCGCAAGGGCACGGCGGCACCATCAAGGAATCCTGGGAACTGGCCGCAGCCGGTCTGGCCGAAGCATTCACCCGGACCTGGCAAAGGCACGGAGAATTCGGTCAGTACATCGTGCCCGAAACGGGCGACATCGCCGTGTACAACTCGACGGCCGGCGCCATCGCCCCGGCCGGGCTCTCCCTGGCGGCTGAATACTTCCACCGTCCGGACTGGTTGGCCGCGGCCGAGGAAGCAGCCGAATTCTACTATGAGCGCGACATCAAGTCCCGCGGATTCACCAGCGGAGCGTGCGCGGATATTTCACAGGATGCGGACTCCGAAACAGCTTTTGGCCTCCTGGAGTCATTCATGGCGCTGTACCAGTACACCGGAAAGAAGAGATGGCTGATTCGCGCGAAGGTCCAGGCCGCTCTGTGCTCGTCCTGGACTCTTGCGTACGATCCGCTGTTTCCGGCAGGCAGTGATATCGCACGGCTGGAGGGAAGGATGGCCGGCGCCGTTTGGGCAAGCAGCCAGAACAAACATGCCGCGCCCGGTGTCTGTACGTCCTCCGCCGACCACCTGTTCAAGCTGTATCGAGCTACTGGGGACAAGAAGTACGCTGAACTCATCAGCGACATCCAGCATGCTCACGCCGAGGCCGTCAACATGCCGGGGCACATAACCACCGACTACCTCATCGGTTCGAGCATGGAGCGGATCCAGCCCAGCGATGCCGAGGGCAAGGGCGCCATCGGTGATTTCATCAGGACGAGAAACTCCTGGACCGAGACCAACGGTGTCTTGATGGCACTCGAACTTCCCGGAATCTACGTGCGGCCCGGGGAAGGAATTCTCATTCCCTTTGATCATGTCGAGGCCGAGCATGTCAGAGAGAGCCGTCAGGTCGCCGTAGTCCGCTTGACCAACAACACGGCCTACACGGCGCGGGTGTCGGTACTGGCGGAAACGGCGCGCCAATCGGCCCGCCCCCTCGGGTACACGGCGTTCCTCGATTGGCCGCAGGTCGAAGTCCCGGCGGGTGGGTCGGTCACCGTGCGGATCACGAGGAAAGGCAAGGTCGCACGTCAAGCCTGATCCGACTGAGCCTGTCCCCGTCCACGGTCTGTGACCCGCGGCAGGCAAACGGCGGAGGGGCGGACGCAGCGGCGTCCGCCCCTCCGCCGTTTGCCCCTGATGTCACTCGAGATGGAAGACTTCTTCGGCAGGTGCCCACCACTCGCCGTCTCCGACGCTGTCCAGTGGCCGCTGGCAGGGGTCGGTACGGGCCCACCAGTCCCGGGTGACCGGGCACTCGGCGATGAGTGCGGTGTCGGCCGTGTAGTCCTCGCCGGTGTACTCGAGGTAGCTGAAGAGCAGCCCGTCACGCAGGAAGATCGAGTAGTTGCCGATGTGGGCGCGCTTGAGGGTCGCGAGGACTTCGGGCCAGGCCGCCGCGTGCAAGGCGCGGTATTCCGCCTCGAGTTCCCCACGCAGGCGTATGACCGAGGCGAAGCGTTGCACGGGCATGGTGTGGCTCCTTTCCACGAGGCGCTGAGGTGCTGAGGCCTTGGAACCTGAGTCATCATCAAGGACGGGCCGGAGCCGCCCTGTCGGTTCGATCGGAAGGCGTCACCAGCCCGGTTGATCGAAGCCGATGCCGGGGGCCGACGGCGCCCGCACCAGCCCGTCGGCACCGACCGCCGGCTCGCGCTGCACGGGGTTGGTGTACACGAGGGACTCGTAGTAGGTGGTGTTGGGGATCGCCATGCACAGGTGGGCGTTGACCACTCCGCTGCCGTGCACCTCGGCCCGCAGGTTGTAGCTCTCGGCCAGGTGCGCGATGCGCAGGGCTCCGGTGATCCCGCCTTTGAGCTGCGCGCTGGTGCGGACCCGGCTCGCCGCGCCCGCCATGATGAAGTCACCAGCGTTGAAATGCGCGCCGTCGGAGGTCTCCGCGACCAGCAGCGGAATGTCGACCTGTTCGGCCAGCCACCGGTGGGCGGTCACGCTGAACTCGCGCATCGGCTCCTCGTACCACAGGTAGTCCGCCTCGGACAGTGCGCGGCCGAGGTACACCGAGTCCGCGAGGTCGAACCCGGCCGAGCCGTCGTACATGAGCGGGACGTCGTCACCGACGTGGGCCCGCAGCTTCTGGCACAGGTTCGCGTCGGCTCGCGGGTCTCCCCACGCGTGCAGCTTGATGGCGGAGTAGCCGAGCTCCAGACACTGGTCGGCCACATCGAGGTACTCCTCGACGCTGCCGAAGGTGACCGTGCTCGCGTAGGCGGGGATGGCCTCGCGGTAGGGGCCGAGCAGCCGGTGGACCGGCTGTCCGGCCGCGAGGCCGGCCAGATCCCACAGCGCGACGTCGACCAGGCCGAGCGCGTAGATGGGGAGCTCCTCTATGCGGTCCAGCTCCCACAGGCGGTGCCACAGCAGCTCGCGCATCAACGGGTCGCGGCCGAGCAGGTCCTCACGTATACGGCGGTTCACCAGATCGGCGACGATCAGCCCACGTCTCGTGCGCGCCTCGCCCACCAGGCCTTCGTCCGTGTGGACCCGCAGGATCCCGCCCACGACCGCCGGCTCCGATCCAGGCAACCCTGCCCGCCACCGGAAGGGCGGCTGAGCGGGCAGATCGACCAGTTCCACAGTCACGTCGGTGATTCGCATGGGTGTCCTTCATGGGTGGTGGTGTGGGGTTCAGGCGTTGGGGTGGCCCGGGGCGATGCGGTGCCGGATCTCTCGTTGGAACTGGTGCGTGGTCCGGTCGATGTGGTGGGCCATGAGGGTGTGCGCGTGCGTGGGTTCGCCGGTGGCGACGGCGTGGGCGATGGCTTCGTGCTGGGCGGCTGCGTCGCGCAGGGAGCCGCCCGCGAGGCCGGCCAGACCTAGGGCGGTGACCTGATGTTGCAGGCGACGCAGGGTGTCGATGGTGGCTGCGAAGAAGGCGTTGTTGGTGGCGGTGGCGATGGCGGTGTGGAAGGTGTCGTCGGCGTGGCTGAAGGCGTCGATGTCGTCCTGCCGGGCGGCACGGGTGGACTGGTGGGCCGCCGCGCGTACGGCTTTGACCTGGGCGGGAGTGGCGCGTTCGGCGGCCAGGCGGGCGGTGGTGGTTTCCAAATGGCGCCGGAATTCGAAGAGTTCGTCGACCTGACGCAGATCGGCGGGCAGGAAGTGGGTCAGGGAGTGCTGCCAGGAGGACTGGTCGGGCTGGGCGACGTAGATGCCGCGGCCCTTGTACACGGACAGCCGGCCCAGCGCGGAGAGGATCTTCACCGCCTCGCGGACCACGGTCCGGCTCATCCCCACCCGGTCGGCCAGGTCCTGCTCGGTGGGCAGCCGGGCGCCGGGCCCCAGGCCGGCCAGGACGAGGTACTCGAGGATGCGTTCGGCCGCGACCTCGTAGCCGGGACGGTATCCGGCCCCGTCGCCCGGGGGTTGCGGCGCGGGTGCGGTGCTGTGGGCTGCGCGGGTCACCGGCACTCCCCTTTCACGTCGGTCCACTTCTCCGTCGATCCATGTCACGGCGGTCCGGACGGTACGGCGGTCCACGTCGGGCTTGAGGTCGCCGAGCGACGCAGAGACGCACCTTTTGCGATATGTTTCAGATACATCAGCCAATCCGGGGTCAGTGAATCACATCCAAACTCTTGACGCCAGGATCCGGTGAACTCAGACTCGTTCCGTCCCGCACCGACCGCCTCACCCCACCTCTCACCGGGGCGGAATCCTTCTCCGCCCAGCCACAGCACCTCCGAGAGCGCGACCTTCCTGGCGGTCGACACCATCCCGACCCCCTCAGAACCAAGCGCAATCCCACCATGCAAGCGGATATGTTCCAGATCTATCAACTGGTCATCCTCGCCCTGCTGGGGTCGAAACCTTCTGAAAGGGAAAGCACCTTGGACGACATCAGGCTCGGCGTCATCGGCCTGGGTAATCGCAGCGACCTGGCCGATCTGGCGCACCAGCCCGGTTCGGGCTCACTGGTGGCCGCCGCCTGCGACCGCGACCGACGGTTGCTGACGCGCGCCGAACAGCGGTTCGGCACCCAGGTGCGGACTGCCGTGGATCACCGGGAGCTGCTCGACGCGGGACTCGACGGCGTGCTGGTGCTGACTCCGGACCACACGCACGAGGAGATCGGCCTGGACTTCCTTCAGGCCGGTGTACCGGTGTTCCTGGACAAACCGATGGCGATCACCACCGAGGGGTGTGACCGGCTGCTCGCGGCAGCTCACCGGCATCGGACCCCGCTGTACGTGGGCCACAACATGCGCCACATGCCGGTCGTGGTGGCCATGCGTGAACTGATCGCCAAGGGGGCGATCGGCGAGGTCAAGGCCATCTGGTGCCGCCATTTCGTCGGCCACGGCGGGGACTTCTACTTCAAGGACTGGCACGCGGACCGACGCCTCACCACCGGCCTGCTGCTGCAGAAGGGCGCGCACGACATTGATGTCATCCATTGGCTGGCCGGCGGCTGCACCCGGCGGGTGAACGCCATGGGCGGGCTGACGGTCTACGGCGACATCGACTCACACCGCGACCGCAGCGGGGAGCGGATGACCGAGTGGCTGTCCACGGAGAACTGGCCGCCGCTCAACCAGACCGGTCTCCACCCGGTGGTGGACGTGGAGGACCTGAGCATGATGCAGATGCAGCTGGACAACGGAGTTTTCGCGAGCTACCAGCAGTGTCACTACACCCCCGACTACTGGCGCAACTACACGGTGATCGGCACCGAGGGGCGGCTGGAGAACTTCGGCGACTCGAAGGGAGCGGAGATCCACGTGTGGAACCGCCGCTCCGACGGCCGCGCCGAGGCCGATCTGGTGGTGCCCGTGCACACACCGACCGGCACGCACGGGGGCGCCGATCCCGTACTGATGGCGGAGTTCCTGCGGTTCGCACGGGACGGCGGGGCCACCGTCACCTCGCCCGTCGCGGCCCGCGAAGCGGTCGCCGCCGGCTACGCGGCCACCATGTCGTTGCGGGACGGCGGCCGGGCCGTCGAGGTCGCGGCCCCGGACCGGGAGTTGGCCGCGTACTTCGGGCACGGCCAGAGCTGATTCAGGCAGGCGGAAGCGGGCGGAATCCCGTCGGCCCTCCGGGACTCGCTTCAGGTGGCTCCGGTCCGCAAGGAATACGGGCCGGAGCCACTTGGCACTCCGCCGGGTCAGTCGGTCGGGCCCAGATCCGGGACGTCGCAGAGCTCGATCCGCTCGCCCGGCCGGTGCAGTTCCAGGATCACGAGTTCATTTCGGCCGGCCCGCCACACCGGGGCGGGGGCGTACAGGGTGCGCTGGGGTCCGCGGTCCCAATAGCGGCCGAGGGCGAAGCCGTTCAGCCACACCTGGCCCTTGGTCCAGCCCGGCAGGGCCAGGAAGCCGTCGGCCGGTTCCGGTACCTCCAGCGTCGCACGGTGAAAGGCCGGGCCCTCGACCTGTTCGGCGGCCCCGAACCGCAGGCCTGCCAGATCGGTCAGCGGGAGGGGGCGAATCTCCCAGTCGAACTGGAACTGGCCGTCGATCCGGACGCCGCCGCTGATGCCCTTGCGATCCTCCAGCAAGGGGCCGTAGTTGATCCGTCCCATGTTCTCCACCAGCAGGTCGAGTTCGGCGCCGGTGTCGGGGACGCTGATCGGCAGCGCGTCGAGCGCCCCTGTCCGCTCCAGGACGCCCAGCGGCACTCCGTCGAGGAACACCTGGGCCCGGTCCGCGAGGCCGTGCACGCGCAGGGTCGAGTCGGGGAAGGAGCCACGGAGCCACGTGCGGTAGTGGATCAGCCCCAGTGACTGGCCCAGCACCTCCATCGGTTCCGGCGAGAGCCGCTGACGAGGAGTGGAGAGCACATCGAGACAGTCCGCCAGCGCCACCGCACCGTTCGGCCGTACCGTCTGCGGGGCGAGCCGGTCCGGTGTCGCAGGTATCGCGTACGGGATCGGGCCACGGTGCCGCTCGATCACCGCACGGAACACGTGGAACTTCTCGGTCAGCTCTCCGGCCTCACCGACCGGAGCGTCATAGTCGTAACTGGTGCAGGTGGGCTGGTAGTCGTTCTCGTTGTGGTTGGCTCCGTTCCACCATCCGAAGTTCGTGCCGCCGTGGCCCATGTAGAGGTTGACCGAGGCGCCCTGAGCCAGCATCCGGTCCAGCTCCCCGGCGACCTCGTCCGCGTTCCGTACATGGTGGTGCTCGCCCCAGTGGTCGAACCAGCCGTGCCAGTACTCGGAACACATCAGCGGGCCGGTCGGCTGGTGGCGGCGCAATGCCGCCAGTGACTCCTCGGGCTGTGAGCCGAAGGTCGCGGTCGCCAGGGTGCCGGGCAGCACGCCCCCGCGCAGCACGCCGTCAGTGGCTCCGTCTGCGGTGAACAGCGGGCAGTCCACGCCGCGTCGAAGCAGACCCCGCCGCAGATGGTCGAGGTAGGGGGTGTCATGGCCATAACTGCCGTACTCGTTCTCGACCTGGACGGCGATCACCGGCCCACCCCGACTGGCGAGCAGGGGGCGCAGGACTGGGATCAGCTGGTCGAACCAGGCGTCCACGGCGGCCAGGTAGCGGTCGTCGGTGCGGCGCAGCCGCAGCCCGGGATCGGCCAGCAGCCATGCGGGAAGGCCGCCGAACTCCCACTCGGCGCAGATGTAGGGGCCGGGTCGCACGATCACGTCCAGGTCGAGCCGGGCAGCGGTGCGCAGGAAGCGGGCGACATCGGCCTGGCCGGAGAAGTCGGTCTGCCCGGGAGCCGGCTGGTGCAGATTCCAGGCGATGTAGGTCTCGACGGTGTTGACGCCCATGGCGCGCAGCCGCAGCAGCCGGTCCTCCCACAGTTCGGGGTGGACGCGGAAGTAGTGGATGGCGGCGGAAACGATCTGGTGAGGTCGCCCGGCGCGCAGGAAGCCGCGCTCGGTCACGGTCAGTTCGGCGGTGGAACGGGGAGGGGTCACAGCTGTTCCCTGGGGGTCGGGGGTGTGGATGGAGAAGGCCTCGTCGCACGTGCCGGGCCGGTGTCAGCGGGCGTCTCCGAGCGGCGCGGTACGGTCGCCCGGCCGGCCGCACACCCCGGCCAGGTAGGCCGCGCCGAGCAGCGGGGCCTCATCCAGCCGGTGCGCCGGGGTGATGACGACGCGTCGGTTGCGGACCGGATCGGCCTCGATGAGCCCTGAGCACAGCGGTTCGGCCAGGAGGTCCCAGGCCCCCGTGATGGCGCCCCCGACCACCAGAACCGTCGGTTCGAAGGCGGCGAGCAGTGGCCCGAGCACCTTTCCCAGGGCACGGAACGTCTCGGTGAACACCTCCGCCGCGTTTCGGTCCCCGTGCCGTGCCCGCCGGGCGATCTCCCGGACGTCGGGCGGCGCCGCGCCGGTCGCCCGTGCGTAGGCCCGCCGCAGGGCACGCCGGGACACCGTCTCCTCCAGGGGTCCGCCCGCGTACCGCAGGTTGTGGACCCAGCCTTCGGGAGGGACCCCGGGGCCGTGCCGCAGTATCCGGCCCTCGCGCAGGAAGCAGGAACCCACACCGGTCCCGAGGGTGATACCGGCGACGGCGCGGTGCCCGCGCGCCGCCCCGGCCCACCACTCGCCGAGCACGAACGCCTCCGCGTCATTGCAGAAGCTGAGCGCGGTGGCGCCGGGCAGTGACGCCGTCAGGGCGGCCCGCAGATCGACCCCCCGCAGGGCTTCGAACTTGCCGGCCCCTTCGAACCGCCCGATCCCGCGCTCGTAGTCGAACGGACCGGGCAGTGCCACGGCCCATGGGCCTTCGCCGAGGCCGGACAGCCGGTCGGCGCAGCGGACGAGGGCCGACAGGATCTCCTCGGCACTGCCGTTGCTGTCCACCGCCTCACGGAACGAGCGGCCGGACCGGAGGCTGCGGGTGTGGATGTCCACCCCGGCCGCGGTGACATGGGTGCCGCCGATCTCGAGGACCGAGACGGTGGCCTCGTCGGCGGGGTTCACCGCACCAGCGCCTTCACATAGCGCACCGGGACCGCGCCGAGGGCCCGCACCCGGTAGGCGCCGACCGCGGCGGGCACGGTCAGTGTCTCGGCGTACGCCAGCACATGGCGGTGGCCGCCGCTGGTCTCCAGGAGGATTCCGTCGCCCTCCACGACGTTGAGGACGTGGAAGCGGTGGTCCGTGTCGTCGTACGCGACGGTGTCCGGCGCCAGCGCGATCCGCCGGACCTCGAAGAACATCTCCGGGAGGCGGCCGATGACGTCCTCGTGCCAGCCGTCGCCCGAGCGCAGGGTGCGCGGCGTGGGGACCAGGTCCCTGGCCACGGCTTCCCCCGACCGGTCCGGGTCCAGGTTGTCGAACGCGTGGCCGACGTGGACCGGCCGCTGCCTGCCTTCGCTGTCCTTGCGCAGCCAGTCGTAGAGGCGAAGGCTGTACAGGTACGGCGTCGCGCTGATCTCGAGTACGACATTGCCCTCGCCGCTGCCGTGCGGGGTGCCGCCCGGGATGAGGAAGATCTGGTGCGGATCGGCCGGGAAGGTCTGGACGTACTGTTCGATGTCGAACGGCACACCGTCGTGGAACGCCCGGTCCGCCTCGTGCCGGAAGGCCGCGAGGTCGGCGTCCTGGCGCAGCCCCAGGAACACCTGCCGGCCGGGCCCGCCGAGCATCATGTAGTAGGTCTCGTGCTGGGTGTACGGCCATCCGAATACGCGGCGCATGTAGTCCGACTGCGGGTGGCAGTGGACGGAGAGGTTGCCGCCGCCGACGGTGTCGAGGTAGTCGAAGCGGATCGGGAACGAGGTGCCGAACCTCGCGTGCACGTCATCGCCGAGGACCGCCTCGGGGTGCGAGGCGACCAGTGCCTGCAGGGGCACCTCGACCCGCGGACCGTCCGGCGTACCCACCAGAATCCCGCTCTCGGGAGCGATGAGTTCGTAGCCCAGCGCCGTATTGGCCGCCTCCTGGTTGAAGCCGAGCTGCTCCTGGGCCCAATGCCCGCCCCAGGACGTGGTGTTGAAGGTGGGGCGGGTACGGAAGGGCCGCCCGGCCAGATCTGCGAGGGCAGCGCGCAGGGCAGTGCCCTCCAGCCAGGACGGAGCCTGCGCGTCCTGGGTGTCCAGCCAGAGGTCGACGCCGGAGACGAGGGTGTCGCGGTGCCGGTCGAGGACCGGCCAGTCGATGTAGAAGAGCCGACGGGTCGTGCTCGCCCCGGTACCGGCGGGCTGCCCCAGGTTGCGGCCGGTCTTGCCGGTGATCTGGGCCTCGGCGTACCGCTTGGGCAGGTCCGCGTACCAGAGCCGGTCGTGCGGCACCAGGGCCGCGCCCGGTCCGAGAACGACCGTCACGGTGTCGTCGGCCGCCTCGGGCTCCGGCAGCCCGGTGAAGAAGTCGGCGAGCCCGGCCCGGGACAGCGGGGCGAAGTCCGGGTCGTCGTCCAGTACCGCGGAGGCGGTCAGGGCGAGGACCTCCGGCCAGGGCGCGAAATGCTCGCGCAGGTCGGCCTGTTCGGTCGCGACGGCGCGGGCGGCCAGCGCCTCACAGATCCCGGCGGCAACCGTCTCCCAGTCCACGGCCACCGGGCCGTCGACGGCAAGGACAAGACCCGGGGCGAGTCCGGCGACCGCCTCCCGGTACCCGGCGCCCACCTCTGCGGAGATGGTGTAACACGGTTCGGCTTCATAGCCGCGAACTTCCGACATGACGGTGTCAGCCTTTCTGTCTCTCGGTAGGGCTTGCTGATCGTGCGACTCAGGCCGTTCCTGCGACGAGGGCCGGGAGCACCGCGCTCGGCATGACGCCGGGGCCAAGCGGCGCAGGCGCCTGCCGCGCCATGGTCGGGACGGTCGGGGGCGACGGGGACCGGGTCGCCGTCGCCCTGCGGTCCGCTCAGCCTCCCCATGGCGCTCCAGCCGCCGGCACGGTCCCGGCCTGATGTCCGACGGCGGGATCACGGCCGACGCGGCGATGAAGGCAGACTCGCAGCCGGTTCAATGTCCATCCATTATTTCGGAGCTACGAATCTCCATGGGCGGAATGTATCCGATCTATTGTCTTGACGCCACGGAGCGCCACGCAAATACTGAGCTTCACCTCGCGGTGGATACACGTACCGGACCTCAGCGCCTCGGGAGACTACGACCCCACCCCTCGACCTTCGAGGGCAGCACCAGGCACCTCGCGTTCAACGTGCCCAAGAATCTGACTAATTGCCAGTTTGTCGCAAGGGGAAGGTGCATATACATGCTTGCTAAGTTGGCCGCGCACTCCAGACGGCGGACCGTGCTCGGGAGTTTGTCCGCGGCCGCCCTGGTCCTGACAGCGGCGGCGTGCGGAGGGAGCGGCGACGACAAGGCCGCCGGCGGCACCGTCCACCTGGAGTTCTGGGGCTGGGCCCCCGGCTACGAGAAGTCGGCCGAGCTGTTCAACGCCACCCACAAGAACATCGAGGTCACCTTCAAGAAGCTGCCGTCCGGTGGCCAGGGCGGCTACGACAAGATGCTCTCGGCGGTGAAGGCGGGCAACGCCCCCTGCCTGGCGCAGATCGGCTTCGAGTCGATACCCACGTTCCTGCTCGAGGACGCCCTGGAGAACGTCTCCCAAGAGGCCGGTGCCGCGAGGAACAAGTTCGTTCCGTGGACGTGGAACCAGGTCACCGTCGCGGGCAGGACCTACGGGATCCCGGTCGACACGGGCCCGATGGCCATGTACTACCGCAAGGACGTCTTCAAGAAGTACGGCATCGCGGTTCCGACGACCTGGGACGAGTACGCCAAGGCTGCCGAGAAGCTGCACAAGGCCGACCCCGAGGCCCACATCGTGAACCTGCGGGCGATCACCCTGTCCGGCCTGGCCTGGCAGAAGGGCGCCAAGTGGTTCGGCACCGAGGGCGACGCGTGGCGCGTCGGCGTCAACGACGACCAGTCCCGGCAACTGGCCGACTACTGGCAGCAGTTGGTGGAGAAAAAGCTGGTGGCCACGGACCAGGGCTACAGCCCCGCGTGGTGGAGCGGCCTGCAGTCCGGCAAGGTGGCCACGGCGATCGGCGCGGTCTGGCTGAACCCGCTGATCGCCCAGAACGCCCCCACCGCCAAGGGCAAGTTCGCCGTCGCCCCGATGCCGCAGTGGACTGCCGGGGAGAAGAAGTTCGGCAACGACGGCGGCGGCAGCACGGCCGTGCTCAAGGGCTGCCAGCACAGGGACGAGGCAGTCGAGTTCGCCACCTGGCTGAGCACCGACCCCGACAGCCTCAGGAACCTGATCACGAAGACCGGTATCTACCCGGCCGCCACCGCCGGACTCGAACTGCCCGAAGTGAACAAGGGCGTGGACTACTACGGCGGCCAGAACATCTACAAGGTGTTCGGCGAAGCCGCCCAGCACACGGACACGAGCTGGCAGTGGGGTCCCACGCAGTCGCAGTTCGGTGTCGACCTGGACGAGGCGACCGCCAACGCCTACACCGGTTCCGGCACGCTGTTCGACGCGTTCAACAACGTACAGAAGAAGACGCTCGCGGCGATCAAGTCCAAGGGCGTGAAGGTCAGATGACCCGCGATGCGGATTCCCCTCCGGTACCGGTCGCGAAGCGGCCGGCGCCGTCGGGCGATCACGGCCCGGACCGGCTCGCCGGTTCCCCGGGCCGGGAGCGGCGGCCGTCGCGCGGCCGCTCCGGCAGCAGGCTCACCGCCCGGCGCAACCGCTCCGCCGCCGTGCTGCTCGCCCCGTTCGGTGTCCTGTTCCTGGCTGTGTTCGTCATACCGATCGGCTACGCCATCCATCAGAGCCTGTTCCGGGTGGAGCGCTCCGGGCTCGGCTTCGGGGCGCCGCGCACCGTCTTCGCCGGCCTGGACAACTACACACGGGTGCTCACCGACAGCACGTTCCTGAAGGGCGTAGGCAGGGTCCTGGTCTTCGGCCTCGTCCAGGTGCCGGTGATGCTGGGTCTCGCCCTGCTCCTCGCCCTGCTCCTCGACTCCCGAGTGGCACGGTTCAAGCGCTTCTTCCGCGTGGCGTACTTCCTGCCGTTCGCGATCCCCGGTGTGATCGCGGCAGTGCTGTGGGCCTTCCTCTACATGCCCGGCATCAGTCCGTTGAACGACGTCGGCAGGAGCATCGGCGCAGACGTCGACTTCCTCTCCCACGACGTGATCCTCTTCTCGATCGGCAACATCGTCACCTGGTCCTGGACCGGCTACAACATGCTGATCATCTACACCTCGCTGCAGTCCGTCCCCAAGGAGCTGTACGAGGCCGCCGAGCTGGACGGATGCTCCGGATCCCGGATCGCCTGGCACATCAAGGTGCCGCTGGTGCGCCCGGCCCTCACCCTGACCGGTGTCTTCTCCATCATCGGCACCCTGCAGCTGTTCGGTGAACCGATGGTGCTGCGCCCCATGACCGCCGCGATCAGCAGCAACTACACCCCGGTGATGCTCTCCTACCAGGCTGCCTTCGGCCTCAACGACTACAACTTCGCCGCGGCTGTCGCGGTGGTCCTGGCCCTTGCCACATTCGCCCTGTCCTACGGCTTCCTGCGCCTGAGCACACGAGGATCGCGATGAGCACGCAGCCCACAGCCCGACACCGCAGGTCCGACACCGGGCGGGCGGCGCCGCCCGCCCGCCGTCGCGGCACCTCGGCCGCCCGACTGAGCACCACCGTGCTGCTGTTCGCGATCGCGGGCTACTTCCTGCTGCCGATCTGGTGGCTGATCGTCTCGGCGACGAAATCCAACGGCGACCTGTTCGGCAGCAACGGTTTCTGGTTCGGATCGCACTTCCACCTCGCCGACAACCTCACGAAGGCCTTCCGGCACAGCGACGGCATCTTCGGCCGCTGGCTCCTCAACAGCCTTCTCTACTGCGGGGCCGGGGCCCTGGTGGCCACGCTGTTCGCCGCGATGGCCGGATACGCCCTGGCCAAATATCCCTTCAGAGGCCGGGAGGGTGTCTTCGCCGTGATCCTCGGCGCGGTGCTCATCCCCCCGCCGCTGCTCGCCCTCCCACTGTATCTGCTCGCCTCGTCGACCGGCCTCGTCAACACGTACTGGTCGGTGCTGATCCCGAGCGCCGTCACCCCCTTCGGGGTCTACCTCGCCCGCGTCTACGCCGAAGCCTCCGTGCCCGACGAACTCACCGACGCCGCCAGGGTCGATGGCGCGGGAGAACTCCGGATCTTCTTCACCATCGCCCTGCGACTGATGTCGCCCGCGCTGGTCACCATCTGTCTGTTCCAGTTCGTGGGGATCTGGAACAACTTCTTCCTGCCCTTGATGATGCTCGCCGACGACTCACGATGGCCGCTCACCCTGGGTCTCTATTTCTGGAACAGCCAGCTTCGGGACCAGCCCTGGTACGACATCGTCGTCACGGGCTCCCTGGTGTCGGTGGTCCCCCTCTGTATCGCCTTCCTCACCCTCCAGCGGTTCTGGCGCTCGGGGCTGTCCGCCGGAAGCCTCAAGAGCTGACGCGCGGACAGTTCCGTGCTGATCAGCTGTGGCGGGCGTTGCGAGCCTCTCTCAGCAGGTGAGGGCAGTGGCCCACCCGAGGAAGGCCTGGAAATGGGAGCCGGATCGCTCGTACCGGATAGGCGTCCCACTCCTCTGTTGGGTTGCGGTACTCCTCATCGGGGCGGGAGGCCCTTCGGCGGGCGATGAACGCTCGGTGGGCCTCGATCGTCTCGGCAGGGCAGACCGCTAATGGTGCACTCGGGTATTGGAACTCTCGGCATGCCTCTTCCTCAGGCCGCCCTCGTGTTGGCTCGATGACGGATCTCCCGTCAGGTCAGGACCGCCTGTGACGGATGAGCATCGTCGTAGCGAAGCCGGTTGTCTCCGATTTCCTTTCGGTGGGCGGCAGCCCAGTCACCCAGGGCTGTGACGGCGTCCAGCAGTGTCGAGCCGAGTTCGGTCAGGGTGTACTCCACGCGGGGAGGAACATTGGGCCGTCTACGTCGGCACGGTCACCATCGCCACCAGCCTCGTCCCCGGTGGTGGCGAGGCTGCCCCCGACGCTGTCGGAGCCCGGTACTACACGATGTACCAGCAGCGGGACCGTGCCGAGGAAATCATTGGCGACCTGAGCGCTTTCCAAGCCCTCGTCGACCAGCGAGTCGGCCTGGCGCTGGACACCGCGGGCTCTGCCGACCCAACCCCCCAGTAGTGGAAAGCGCGCCTCCGGGAAGCGATATCAAGGCTTCTTCGACAAGCAGGGCCGCACCATCCGTGAACGCCCGCTCCTTCACCAGCTGTTCCGGCGGCTGACCTCGGCTGCGTAGGCGCCCCAGTCGCTGCGGCAGCCCGCTGCCACTTGACGGCGACGGTGATGTGGATGCCGAGGCTGCGGGCGAGGATCGCGGCGGGCAGTTCGGTGGCGAGCTGGAACAGGACAGTCGAGCGGGTCTCCACGAGTCGGATGCCGGGCTTGCGGAGCCGTTCTCCCACGGCGCAGGCACTGATCGGTCGGCCTGACCGGCCGCCGGGGAAGAGCCGGGGCGAGGCTGTGCAGGCGAGAACGGCATGGCTGCGGCGAGCGGCGACCTGCCCGCCGTCTTCAACCTCGTCTACACCGTCGACGACACCGGCGACAGCCTCGCGTCCCCGACCGACATCCTGGTGACGCCCCCGAACGAGACCCACGCCGTGAACCTGAAGTGGCCCGCGGGCGCGGGAGCGATCAAGGGCGCCTACACCGACGTCGAGGTCTACCCCACGCACACGACCGAGTGGAGGTGGCGCCCGCAGCCGGCGTCCCAGCCACGCTCGGCCACCATCCGCGAACCCGCAGAGGTCGTATCGCGGGCCTCATCCGGCACGGGCGCCGACCTGCTGTGGCGGGTCCGCAAGAACATCGTGCTCCCGGTTCTTGAACTGGTCGGTGACGGCTCCTACCTGTCCCGGATCGCGGCCGCCGATGAGCGTGCCCACCGTGACCCGGCCCCGGTCCGGTTGATCGAGTGCACCCTCGACGGAGGCGACGGCACGGCCTACCGGCTCATCACCACCATCTGCGATCCGGACCAGGCCCCCGCCGCCGAACTGGCAGCCCTCTTCCACCAACGGTGGGAGATCGATAACACCCGGACCGGGCCGGGTCGCACCAACGACCCACCACCATCAAAGTCGCCGGTATTGCCCTTAGTTGATGATCTCGGCGCGCTCATCCAGACGCGTTGCGGCCAGCCGGTCTCGCCATATCTGGAGAGCTTCGGGGGTCTGTCGCGTCCAGTCGGTCACCTCGCCAACGATCCGGAGCGGTTCCCTACTGCGATAGGAGCGGGTGGGATTGCCAGGAAACTTCTTGTCGGTGACGTTGGGATCGTTCTCGAACTCCCCGGTCGGTTCGACGGCATACACTCGCGGGGCTCCGTCACCGGCAGCGAGTTCGGCGGCGAGTCCCGCACCATCGCGCAACGCGGTGAAGTAGATGTGGTTCATCACGATTTCGGGCCGGTAGTTGGAACGGAAGCCGGCGGTGAGGTGATCTCCGATCCGCAGCTCGGCCTTTGTACCGTGAAAGAACGGCCCTTTGTCCAACGCCTCGTCCATCACTGAAGGATATGACGAGGAGGCCGGCGATGGCCCGGTAGGTGAGGGGCAGGGTCTCCCGGCGGTGGGTCCAGCGGACCAGTTGCTTCCAGCCTTTGTGATCGGCGAGGGCGTGTTCGACGGTGATGCGCTTCGAGGAGTGCCGGTGTCAGGCTCGTAGGCGGCCACCAGCAAGAACACGTCCCGATGTCTGTCGCACTGGCCTGGCTGCTGCAGCGATCACCGAACGTGCTCATCCCCGGCACGTCATCGACGGCGCACCTGCGCGAGAACGTCGCCGGCGCGGGGCTCTCCCTCTCTCATGAGGACTTGACCGAGCTGGACGACATCGGGCGCTGACCGGCCCACAAGCAACGACCGTAGCCACCGCTCAAGTGGGTCGGCGGTCGGCTGCCGAGGCTGTGGGGACGGCTGCCTTGCTCGGGGTCGTGGTCGGCTCCGGAATCCGGGCCGCGGCGTTGTCCCGAGTGCCGTGGGACGTCCCTGGCTTGAGCCGTCCTCACCGTGAGCCCCGATGTGCCATCGGTGCCATCGCCGGATGCCGGTGCGTTGTTCCCCTCGCGGTGGAGTGCCCCCGTCAGGGTCGATGTACTCAACCGACCCGGCGGAAGGGCGTGAGGCCGTGGTCGACGAGTGGGCCGACGGCCAGCCCCTCGGCCCGAAGGCCGCTGATCATTTCCGGCAGCATCGCGAGTGCGGGCCGCCACCGGCCGGATGCCGACAGGTCGGCATCGTGGAGGAGGACCGTGCCACCGCCCCGGAGTCCGCTGCGTACGGTCGCCAGAACTCTCTCAGGGGTCGCGCCCGCAGTCCAGTCCCGGCCCCAGGCCGACCACAGCACCGGCCTCAGTCCTGACTGCAGGGCCGCGGTCCAGCGGCCACCGGTCAGGATTCCGAACGGAGGCCGGTACCACAACGGCCGGACCCCCGAGATCCTTCGTACCGCCTCGGCGGCGCGCGAGACCTCGCGCGTGTCCCGTACAACGGTGGGAAGCCATGGGCGGCTGTGTGTCCATCCGTGAACGGCGAGTTCGTGTCCGCGGCCGACGATGTCACGGCCGAGTTCCGGATGGCGCAGAAGACTCTCCCCGAGCACAAAGAACGTGGCGCGTGTGGACAACTGGTCCAATACGCTGAGGAAGTGCGGGGTGGAGCGGGGATCCGGGCCGTCGTCGAAGGTCAGGGCGATGTGGCCGGGGTGTCCGAGGCCGGCCAGGGAGGGGAAACACCTACGCCGCACAGCGGGCAGCCACGTGCTGGCGGGGGCGACATGAGCGGTCAGCGCCAGCGCCGACGCGGCCAGGGAGACACGGAACGCAGGGGGGAGCCTCATGGGCCGGGGATTCATCGGGATTCCGTGCCTCCGTCGTCGTCGGCCATCGATTGCAGTCGGGCCTGCTCCGTCGCGTTGTCGTTCCCTCGCGTCGAGTCCCAATGGCCCGCGAACGCCGGGGAGAGCGACAGCCCCACCGTTCCAGCAGCGATCAGGCAGGCACCGAGCATGGTCGGCAGCAGACGAATGCCCAGCGCGATCCGTTCGTCGAACAGTGTCTTCCCCAGCAACACACCTACCAGTGCATCCCCGAGGGTGAGCGCCGGCTGGGAAGCGGCGAGTGTTCCGGCACGCAGCGTGCTCTGGAGCAGCAACAGACTCAAAACACCGGCGCAGCACATCGCGTACAGGTACGCCGTGGTGAAGACCGCGGCCACACCCTCCGGGATCCGTCCCGTGACCTCCTTGATCAGAGCGGCCGTACAGCCGAAGGAGACGGCGGTGGCACATCCCAGGACCACGGCGCAGGCGGCGTCCTTGAGGGCCCGGGCGAGCAGGGTCAGCGCGACCATTGCCATCGCGGCAGAGATGCCCACAGCCAGCCATGTGGCGGCCTGTCCGGTTGCCTCACCCACCGACGGGCCGACGGCGCTCAGGAAGAACGCGAGCCCCATGGCGAGCATCAGGAACGACATCCACGTTCTGCCGTCCGGACGGTGATGGAATACCGCTGTGCCGAGCAACAGCGTGAACAGGAGTTCGCTCGCCATCAGCGGCTGGACCACCGACAGGCTGCCGACCGCCAGCGCCCCCGTCTGGAAGGCCGCGGACAGCCCGAGCGCCAATGCACCAGCCAGCCAGAAAGGACGGCGTACCAGTTGTGACAATCGTTGCGTCGCGTGCCGCACATCCGGTCTGCCGCTCGCTGCCTCGAACTCCGCCTGCTCCATGGCGGCCCGCCGTTGCAGCACGGAGGCGGCACCGTTGGCAAGGGCTGCCGACAACGCCAGCGTCACGGCCAGAACGTTCATGTCGCTGTTCAGCCGAAGCGAGTGGCGAGGCGGTGATAGAGCCCGGGGGCCACGGAGCGCACGCATCCGGGCAATCGCAGCCAGCCGGGGACGAACACCTCGTCCCGGCCCGCCACAACGGCGTCCCAGACCGCGTCCGCGACGCGTTCCGGCAGCATGGGCCGGGGCCACGAACGGGTGTACGGCAAACCCCGGCGTTCAAAGAACGGCGTGTCCACCACCGCGGGGACCAGATGGGTGATACGTACTCCGGATCCCCTCAGTTCGTAGCGCAGAGCATCGGCGAAGGCGGCAATGGCCGCCTTCGCAGCCGAGTACACCGCCTCACCTCCGACACCTGCGGATCCCGCCACCGATCCGATCAGCACGATGTGCCCGCGTCCCGCAGCGAGCATGTGCGGCAGCAGGAGCCGTACCAAATGGACGACGGAGACCAGATCCACGGTGAGAACCCGGTCGGCGGCGGCAGCCGGCATCGAAGGGAAGGAGCCGGCCCATCCGACGCCTGCCGCCGCCACAAGCAGGTCGACTCCGCCGGCGGCGTCAAGGGCCTCCTCGACCAGTTGCTCCGTACTGCCGGTCGACATCAAGTCCGCGTAGAGGGCCGTCGAGCACGTCGTCGTCGCCACGCTGTCCAATCGCTCGCGGTCGCGACCGGCGACCAGGAGCCGCCAGCCACCTTCGGCCGCGATCCGGCGTGAGACCGCAGCGCCGATACCCGAAGAGGCCCCTGTCACCAGGGCCACACCCGCCCGGACACCCCTGCTGTCCGAGGTATCACCACTGGGCACACCGCGAAGAGCGATCCCAGGAGCACGTGACATAGCCTCTCCCCTGTCTCAGCACGGTACGACGCGGTGTGCCTGCCCCTCACACATTCAGGATGGCGGGACTCCGCGTCGCCACGTCGGGTTAGGAGTAGCCCGGACGGGCGTCGGTAAAACCGTCGGGGCCCATGCCTCACTGCACCGCACCGCTCTGACCCACAGAATGGAAGAATCGGGTTCCGTGTCCCTTCCGACAAATGCTCCGAATGCTCGCCGAACGAGGGGAGTCATGTGCCTGCTGGTCATGCGGCTGGGCCTCCGTCCGCGCGCCGAAGCCTCGGTCGGACTGAGGCGGTTGCGCTGCGACGCGTGAAGGCGCCGTCGGCGCTGCTGGCTCCGGATGACGAGAAGAGACTCCGGGCGCCGGTAACGGCTCTCTCCTGTGCCGACGCCCGGGCGGGGGTGTACGAGAGATGAACGGGGTTCCCGGGCGCTTCCTCATCCTGAGCGCAGGCATGGGCTCCGGTCACCACGCGGTGGCCGCCGAACTCGCCCGTCGGCTGGAGGCCGACGGAGGGAGGACGACGACAGTCGATGTCCTTGATCTGCTGCCCCCTGGTATCGGCAGAGGTCTGCGCTCCTTCTACCGATCGGTCATCTGCCGCATGCCCCTCGTCTATGCCGGGCTGTACGCGGCGTTCTTCCGCCCCGGGGGCGGCCCTCGCCCCGGGGGCGCCCCCCTGGCCGCCCTCGCGGCGCGAAGGCTGCTGATCCTCGTTACACAACAACGACCGGACGTGGTCGTATCCGTCTTCCACCTCGCAGCACAGCTGACCGGCGGGCTCCGCTCGCGCGGCGCACTCCCGATCCCGAGCGCTGTCGTCATCACCGATTTTGCCGTTCACCGTCAATGGATGCATCCGGGCAACGACCTCCATCTGTGCCTCACACCCGACCTTGCGCATCAGGTGCGGCGAGCGGTGCGGCGCCCGGCTGTCACCTCCGGCGCTCTGGTGGCCCCCCGGTTCCAGGCGCCGGCGCCCACTGCAGCGGACTGGCGGCGACGGCTCGACTCGCCGGACCGTCCACCGGTGCTGATCTCTACGGGGGCCTGGGGCGCTGGGGCCCACTTGGGGCAGACCTCGCGGTTGGTGGCTTCGGCGGGCTACAGACCGGTCGTGCTCTGCGGCACCAACACACGCCTGCGCCGGGAGCTGTCACGCGTCGCCCATACCGATGCCAGGGGCTGGGTCGACGACATGCCGGGGCTCATGGCGGCCTCTCGCGCGCTCATCGACAACGCGGCGGGGCAAACGGCGCTCGAAGCGATGGCCGTCGGATTGCCGGTTGTCAGCTATCGGCCCATTCCGGGGCATGGCAGAGAGGGTGCCCGACGGATGGCCGAGCGCGGCCTCACCGAATACGCACCGGACCCGTGGGCACTGATCCGGGCCCTGGACCACCTGACCGTTGCGGGCCCGGCCCGCGAGCGGCGCATCACCACGGCCCGCAGCCTGTTTTCCGGCGCGGGCGTGCTTCCTCTCGAAGCTCTGGCTCGACAGGGTTGAACGGCAACCACCGCCACGAACGCCGACTGGGCTATCACCTGCTCGGCCTCGCTGCGGTGCTGTGCCGCACAAGCGACTTCTCCGGATCATCACAACTGGACACCGTCCACGGCCGACGCGCCGTGCGCGATCGCTGTCGGAGCCCCTGGTCCTGGGCCCCCGCTCCTGGCGTAGACCGTCCTGGACGTCGGTGTCCTGGTGGCAGGCTCGAAGCCCTCCCCTCCCTGCACGCCCGCACACTAGGCAGCGCTGTGGGCGTGGGCCGCGGGCCAGCCCACCGAGGAACTGCGCCACGTGGTGCGGGTGCGACCGGCCGGACGCCGCCGCCGTCCTCACGGAACTCGCCTGCGTGCCCACCACGGCTGTGCGCCTCCTGGAACTCGTCTCCGGCTCCACCCCCGTCCACGAGGCCGTCGAACGAATCACCCTGCGCCCCGCCGCCCGCGGCTGAACCCACCCCAGAGCCGACTCGGCCCCGGGCGAGGCTCGGCGAGGCGCCCGGCGAACGAGCCGATCGACCCCCTCCGAACCCGCTTCAGGCAGCCCTTATCCCCCTTGCCCCCACACACGACCAACAGTCCGCGGACCGCACTTCGACTTTTCTCCGGGAATGACGCCGAATGCGGATTCGGGAATGCGACAACCACCAGACCCTGAAAGGAAGCGATCGGCAGTGACCGCATCCGAGCCTCACCTTCCCCTGCACCGCCTGCGATTCGACGATCCCGGCCCGCCCAGAGGTACGAGGCTGGCCGACGGGACCCGGGCCTGGCTCCTGACCCGCTACACCGACGTCTGCCAGGCGCTGGACGACACCCGCTTCAGACGCTCTCCACCACGAGGATCAAACGCGCCGTTCCCGACCGCCTCCAACCTGGCGAACAGCCCCGACGCTCTTCCCCGCCAGGAGGGCGACGAGCACCTGCGGCTGCGCCACCTCTTCCAGCGGATGCTCAACCCACGAGCCGTCGGCCACATGGAACCGTGGGTGGTCGGCGCCATCGATCAGGTGCTGGACGAACTGGTCGGACGGGGATCACCGGCGGACCTGGTCGACGGCTTCACGAACCCCCTGCCCATGATGGTCATGAACCGACTGCTGGACATTCCGGACGTGGGCCAGGAACAGCTGCTCCGGTGGTCGGCACACGCCTTGGCCGACGCCACACGCGATACCGCAGAGGTCGCAGACGTGACCCGGGAACTCACCGAGTTCACGGCCGACATCGTGGCCAGGCGGCGGCGCACGCCGGGAGAAGATCTGGTCAGCGTCGTCGTCCAAGCCGCCGATCATGATGGCAGCATCCCCGAGCCGCAGCTCCTCGCACTGGTCAACCTGCTGGTGGTGGGCGGGCACCACACCACATCGACGATGCTGGGCAACAGCCTCCTCTTCCTCCTGACCGAACGGCCACAGGACTGGGTCCGCCTGGGAGCCGACGAGACCGCGGCCAGTTTCCTGACCGAGCGCCTGCTCCACCTCATCCCCCTCGGCGACCCACAGCGCCCCCGGCCCCTGTACGCCACGGAGGACGCCGAGATCGGCGGTGCGACCATCCGTTCCGGCGACGTCGTCATGGCCGACCGGCTCATGGCCGGCCATGACCCCGAAGCCTTCCCCGACCCCTTCGCCGATCTCTTCGCGCCGCTGGAGAGTCCCACCCTGGCTTTCGGAGCCGGCCCGCACTACTGTCCGGGCGCCTGGCTCGCCCGCACAGAACTCCGGCACGGCCTCCACCGCCTGGCCGCCCGCCTTCCCGGCCTCCGCCTCACCACCCCGCTGGACGCCACCGAATGGCGATCGGGCTCCATTACCCGCAGCCCGCTGCACCTGCCGGCCGCCTGGTGACAGAACATCAGCCAGCGGCAGGGCACCGGCCTCGGGGAGCAACGCACATCGGTGGGAGCGATCACGATCCGGATGTCACCGTGGCGCAGTTCTCGTACTCGCATCAGGCCTTGACCGCCGAGACTCCCTGGGTGACGCCGAGGGGCTGGCAGCGCCCCCGGTGAGGCTGACGCGCAACGTGTTGCCCTGGTCGTCCGGTTCGCCACGCCATGGTCGAACGCGGCCTGCTCGGCGGGTTCGAGCCCGGCCGGGCGGAGGAAGTCGGCGGCCTTGGTCGGCATGTCGGTGGTGACCGGCAGCTCCAGGACCGCCGCCCCGGGCATGAGGTTGACGACGGCCTTGCGGATCGCGCCGCGGCCAACGCCGTACTCGCGGGCCGGGGCAGCGATGAACCGGCCGTCCAGGCAGGCGGTGTGGACGGTGTCCGCCATGGCGGCCCGGATGGCCGGGAGCGGATGCTGGCTGAGCGGGGAACGGATTCCTTCCGCCGGGTCGGTGCGTGGGAGTGGGGCGGGCCAGGACTGGTCTGTGGTGGCCGGCCGGTTTCTCGGCGGTGGTCTCAGTCGTTTCTTGTGCTGGGGCTGGGCTGAGGCGGAAGAGTACGTGGCGGGCCGCGCGGTGGATTTCTTCCAGCAAGCCCTGGCCGGCCATGTCGCGCAGGGCCTGGCGGACGTCCCGGCGTGAAGGGGCGCTGCCGATGGCCACGCGGACGTCTTCGGCCGACCACAGCCGCCGGGGGCGATCCATCTGGAACTTCCGGGCGATCGCGTCGATCACCTCTCGATGGTCCCGCCACCGGCCACCCCGCCGGCGTCCGATCTGGGAGTAACGGCTCGATTCGCGCCCACTGCGCGTCAGTCAACGGCACGCACGAACAACGACCTGCGGGGCTGGTCGGAACGGTGCAGCAGTCAGGCGGTCGGCCCAGTGCGGAGCCGCCGCACGTCCCGCACAAGCGTGTACGAAGCGCCAAAGAAGATCACGGCTCCAGCCACGCGCCAGAGGACCGACGCCCCAGACCGGTACTCACGAACGGCAAGATCGAGCAGCATTACGCTGGCAAGGACCCCGAAGGCCGAGATCAGAGCGCTGATGCGGTGAGTCACAGGGACATCATCGACGACAACCTCGGCCAGCGGAAGTGATCCAAACGAACCGGCCTGGATCGCCGCCCACACCGACGACCCGCGTGGCCATCAGAACGAACCTTGGGCGCATGGCGGGGCGCTGCCAGGGCACGCGCTGCTCTGGGGGCCGATGGCTATGGTTCCCCTGCCTCTCGTCAGCAGGACGTGTCTCCGCTGCAACTGGGAAGACGCCCGCTCCCCCATCCTGGGGATGTCGGGGGGTCATTCCACGCGCTGCCGGAGGATGGGTGCGCACTTTCGCTAGAGTCCAGGGGGCGCCGCGCCTTCAAGGGCCTGCAGGTGCCGCTCATCGATTCCGGCAGCAAGGGGTGATCGTCCATGGCCGTGTGCGAGGTCTGCCGCAACGACTACGAGTTGGCTTTCGAGGTTCGTACTGCGGGTGGGGCGGTCCACGTCTTTGACAGCATCGAGTGCGCCGCCCAGAAGATCGCCCCGACCTGTGTCAACTGCCTGTGCCGCATTCTCGGCCACGGTATGCAAGCCGACGGACAGTTCTTCTGTTGCGCACACTGCGCGCGTGAGAAGGGCTTGTCCCAGTCCCAGCTGGTAGACCACGCCTGACCCCCTCGGCCCGGTCGCTGGAGCAGAGTGCGAGCCCCCCTTCTTCTCCATGCGGTGCTGCTGCCCCGCCCATCAGCTCGCGGCAGCGCTTCGAGGAGGTCGCCGACGGCTGGACGGGGCAGTGTCCGGGCGGCATCGGTCTGGGCGACCATGACGTCGGCCGGGTGCCGGGGCCGCCGGCCAGGAGTTCCTCCGCCGCGGCATCCAGGTCCGCAGCAACGCCCTGTGCGAGGACGCGATCGAGGCCCTGAAAGACCACGCCGGACGCGACCACGCCGTGGTCTGCAACGCCCGCGGAACCCACGGCGGGGGGACGCCCCCGACCCGGGATCGGGGCGCGGCGTCAGCTGAAGGAGTGCGGCGACAGTGCCGTGAACCACAGCAGGACGACGGTGGCCACGCCCATGATCGGGGTGAGGATCTCCGTCTCCAGCTTGTTGCCGCTGTGCTTGATGATGACGATCTCGTAGCGGTTCTTCAGCGGCCACAGCCACGGGGCGCCCTGTTTGGTGATGGAGTCGCCCAGCAGATGTGCCAGGCACCCCAGGCCGGCGGCGTACGGCAGCCAGCCCGGTGCCGAGGGGATGAACTTGGCAATCACCGCGGTGCCGATCCCGGCCATGGCGACGATCGTGCTCCAGGCGGAGAAGCCGTGGCCGGGCGGGCACAGGTTGAGTGCCCGGACCGCGAGGGCCAGGAGGAAGAAGGTCATGCCGAGGGTGAACGGCCGTCCCAGGTACGTCACGCCGGCCCAGGTGCCCGCGGTCATCAGGACCACGAACAACAGTGAGTGGGTGGCGTGCCGGTGGCCGCCCGAGATCCACGCCACGAAGCGGCACAGGGCCTTGGACACCGGGCCGAGGAAGTTGGCGATGGTGCCGTCGTGGTGGTCGAGGTCCGGGAGCAGCGCGGCGCCGGCGCAGAGCACCGTGCCCATCAGGATTTCCTGCGGCGCGAGGTGGGCGTGCATCACCAGCGGTGGCAGGAAAGGTGTGGTGCCCGCGAAGAGCAGGGCACCGCTCATCGCGTGCGAATGGCCCATCATGGTGTGTTCGTCCTCCCCGTTCGGTGCGTGCAGGTGACACGCACTCAACAACGACGGAGACGCTACCAACGTGTTCGACCGGGGTACGGGGCGGGCTGCGCCCGAAGCAACGGAACGCCCCGCCCGGCGGGGTCCGCGGAGCCCGTGCCTCCCGTGCGGACCGCCCGGGGCGGGGCGTCGGCCGTGGTCAGCCCGCCGTCGCCAGTCGCCACAGCGGCGGGACGTACCGTGCCGGGGTCGTCGCGCTCAGGTGGGTGCGCGGCGAACTCGTCATGTCACAGGTCGAGTTCCTCGACGATGCGGCGCATGGTGACGTAGGCGATCCCGTTCCGGACGGTCCGTCGCTCCCATTGCGCGTAGCGCTCGGCCAGTGCCTGGGGTGCGATGGGGCGGTCGTCGACGGTGGCTGCCGGGGTTGCCGGCGGACCCAGCCGGGCCGCGCGGTCACGTTCCCGGGCGGTCGCCGAGAACCCGCAGGCCCGCTCGCTCGCCCGCTCCGCCTCCGCCAGGTCGGTGATCCCGGCCACCGCCCGTGCCAAGGGGTTGATTTTGAGGGCGTGCGCCAGGGGGAGCCGGTGGACGTGGGGACTGGCGGCGGTGAGCGTGATGGGGCGGGCGGAGTCCCGCGTGCCGCAGACCCCGAGGGTGCCGCGGGCCGCCGCGACCAACAAGGCGCTCGCCTTCGAGGGGCGCCAGTCGAAGACGTGCTCCACCGTCAGGGCGTGTGAACGAGGCGATGGCGTCCTACCGGGACCGCTGACCGGTAGGCCAGGGCCCGCTGCCCGATGAGGCTCACGTACCCTCGCCCGCCACCGTCCGGGTGGCGGGGGGACGTGCTTCCCGCCCGCCGCACGGGCGGCCGCGCCTCCTCAAACAGTCCCCGTCACCCCCCGTCGACGTCCCCGGGGCGTTCGCGGCGCCGGCCCGGCACCGAGACCACGACGAGTCCGCCGAGCAAGAGCGCCGCACCGACCAGTGCAGGCGGGCTCAACCGCTCGCCGAGCAACGCCACCCCCAGCACGGCGGCGACCAACGGTTCCGCCAGGCTGAGTGTGCCCACCGTCGCCCCGCTCAGATGCCGGACGCCCCGGGTGAACAGCAGGTACCCCAGGGACGTCGTGGCCAGCGCCAACCAGCTGATCAGGGCCACCGCCCGCGGTTCGGCCAGTCCGTGCGGGTGGGCGAGGACCCACGGTGAGACAAGCAGCCCCGCGCAGAACACGCTCGCCGGGGCCGCGGCCGCCGTGTCCGCCCCCTGCTCCTCCAGGCGCTTGGTCGCCGAGATGTACACCCCGAAACTGGCGCCGGCGACGACCCCGAGCAGCACAGCCACGCCGTCGGCCGGCCCGTCGCCGGCGGGAACAAGGAGCAGCACGATGCCGCCGACCGCCCCCGCGGTGCCGCCGACCCACCGCCCGCCGAGCCGCTCACCGGCCAGCACCCGGCCGCACACCCCCGACACGACCGGGACGGTGCCGAAGGTGACGGCGGTCGCCAGGGCCGCGCCACTGCGGGCCACCGCCTCCAGGAAGCACGCCTGGAAGGCCGCCGTGACCGCGATACTCACCACCATCCACGGCCAGGCACGACGCCGCCAAAGAGACCGGATCCCCGCCCGCCGTGCGGTGAACAGCCCCAGCACGAAGCCGCCGAGCAGCATCCGGCAGACACCGATCGCCACCGGTGACGCACTGGTTCCGGCCAGGATCTGGGCAGGGCCGACCGTGCCCCACAGGAAGGCAGCAGCCAGGACCGGCACCACCCCGCTCGCCACGACGGCACGCTCCACTGCGCCCGTTGCGCTCGTCACGCTCTCCCCATCCAAGGGCCGGGCAGGATCCGTGGCAAACACGCCGCGGCGGCACACCCGACGATTCCTGACCCCGACGCTACGAGCTCCGCACGGCCCCACCCCATGGGAGGAAGACACCACCTCCCCGACGGGCGATTGAAGATATCCCCGAACTCGCCCTCCAAAAAAGGATGTTGACAGGCCGGCACCATGTGTCGACGGTCAGGCGATTCCCCACGAACTACGTGATCAGCGTCACGTAATTCCCCATCCTTGCGATCACGGCTCCCCATGGGGACGGCGAATGCGTCGGCGAGCCGGCGCGGAGCGGGCGCCCGGCGCGGGAGCGGGGCGCGGTCAGGACGGCACGGCGTGAGTCGCTCAAGCGCCGTCGGCACGGGTACGGATGGCGAGCAGAGCGGCCAGGAGACAGGGCCCGAGCAGCAGTCCGAAGGCGGCGCCGTAGCCGGCGGAATCGGTCGTACCGGCGCCCAGGCAGGCGTTGAACAGGCCGGCGGAGACGCCCAGAACCGTGATCTGGCCCAGGTTCTGGTTGGTCTGCATCGCACCGCTCGCAGAGCCCTGCCGACCGGGCGGTGCGTGGGAGAGCGACAGCAGGGTGAGGGCGGGCGCGAGCAGCCCCATGCCCACGGCCGCGACGACCATGGACGACGCGGCGACGAACGGGGGCAGCACGGGCAGCGTACCCACGACGGCGACCACGACCGCTGCCGCCAGCACCACCGCTCCGATCACGACCAGACGGTGGCGGGGGCAGCGCTCCAGCAGGCGGCCCTGCACCCAGGAAGAGCCGGCCCAGGCCACTGCGGCCCCCGTGAAGAGCAGACCGACCGACACGGAAGACACACCCCGGTCGGTGACGAGCAGCAGTGGCACCAGCGCCTCCAGCGTGAAGAAGACTCCCGAACTCATGCCGCGCAGCAGGACCGTCGCGGGAAGGCCGCGCGCGGCACGCCAGGTGCCCGGCGGCAGCAGCCGGGGCGCGAACCCCACCGTCAGGGCGAGCCCTCCGACCGCGAACAGCAGATGGCGCATGCTCCAGCCCGAGACGCCGTACTGCGCCGACGCCGCACCCAGGCTCACCGCCGTCGCGACCATCAGTGCGGGACGCGGCGCCTTCTCTCCCGTCGGCGCGGGCGCGGCCGACCAGGAACGGCTTCGCAGCACGGCCACCACGACCAGTGTGGGCAGCACGGTCAGGGCGGCGAGCCCGTAGAAGACCACGCGCCAGGACCACCACTCGGCCACCAGCCCCGCCAGCGGTGGGCCGACCAGTGACGGAATGATCCAACAGGTGCTCATCAGGGCCAGCACGCGCGGACGCAGGCGGTCGGGGTAGGCCTGCCCGACGGCCGTGTTGATCGACACGGCGACCATTCCGCCCGCCAGCCCGTCCAGGAAGCGCCCGGCCGCCAGTTGCCAGATCGATGTGCTGGCGGCCGAGACCAGCAGGGTGACCACCGCCAGCGCCGTGCCCGCCGCCAACGGGCGTTGCGCCCCGGCACGGTCCGCCCAATGACCGCCCAGTACCCCGCCCAGCAGGCTGGCGGCCACGAAGCACCCCGCCACCAGTGGGAAGAGGGGCACTCCGTCCAGATCCCGTGCGGCCATCGGCAGGGTGGGCACCACGGCCAGCGCGGCGAACCCGGTCAGGAACATCACCGCGGCGAAACTGACGGTGGCGGCGGCGTACGTGCCGGAGAACAGTCCCTCACCGGAAACGGAGCGCACCGGCGGGGGGTCGGCCGTCGCCGGCTGCCCGGATGCGGACGCAGACGGTTGCGTGGGGATCGCGGACGACCCGCTCGATGGGTGCTCGGAGGCTTCGGTCACGAGCGCACAACATAAGTGGATCACACGAGCGCGTGCCAGCGAATTTCGAGCCGCCACGTCGTCGACTGCACGTCAGAACCGGCCGCGCGCGGTTCGGAACACGTCCGTGCCCTGAACGGAGAAGCACGGGCCGACGCCACTCGGGATGCCGAGGCTGTCGAGAGGGCGGTCCGGATGCGCGACCAGGGTGGTCAGGGTGTCGGCCCACACAGCGCTACGAGCAGGTCCAGGCGGGACTGTCGCACCAGGTGCCGTGGTGCCACGGCGCGCAGTCGGTGCCGTCCCCCGGCGCTGCTGGACGAGCAGTGAACGGCGTCCGCGTCGGGGTTTCCCGGAGGTGCGCCGGTGCGGGTCACGGGCGGTGCTCCTCGGTGCGGGGTGGTGGTTCCGGCGGAGACGGAGAGTTCGTCGGGGGCCGGGCGGTGAGGCCGCGTCCGTGGCCCACCGGGTCCCCGACGTGGATCGTGCCGCCATGGACGATTTCGGCGCGCAGCCCGCCCCGGTGCAGGAGACCACGGACCAGGCCGGGACGGGTCAGCTGTTCGAGGCGGACGCAGGGTTCACTCAGCCGAAGCCCGCGAAGCGTCACTCCGCCGACCCGGAATTCCGTGCCCACCAGAGGATTGAGCCGTATGCCCCGGCACACGACGTTGCGCCTGCACAGTGCGGGGGACAGCTCGATACCGGTTTCCCGGGCCAGGGCCTCCAGGGCTTCGAGCTCGATCAGGGTGACGTCGCAGACGCCGGAGGCACGGCCGATACCGCGACGCCCGGGTCGCGGCCCCTCCCCCGCCCAGTAGTTGCGGTCGCCCTCGAGACCGCGTCCCGCGACGGCGCGGGCCTGCGCGACGCAGTAGGTGGGTGCACCGGCGACAGCGGCCAGATGCACGGAGACGACCCGCCCGTACTCCACGATCCGGCCTCCTCCGGTCGACCCCGCCGTCCTACGAGCCATGCTTCCCCACACTCGTGGCCTGCGGGGAGAGAAAGTTGTCGTGGATGGCCCGGAGCGAGCGGAAGCGGTCCACATCCAGTTCCTGCAGGGGCAGTTCGCGGCCGACGAGGTCTTCCAGCAGCAGGATGAACTCCATGAAACCGAGGGAGTCGATGAGCCGGTTCTCGATCAGGTCGAGATCGGCCGGGATCTCCCCGGTCTCCGGGTTCCTGGCCAGCAGCCATGCGGTCACCGGCTTGAGTGCTTCTTCCATGACCCACCTTCCGTGGATGTGACGTGGGTTCGGCCGACCGCCTCGTAGGGGCGGCGGAATCGTTCGACGAGGACGGCGGCCGGGTACTGTCCGGCGACCCGGGCACAGGACCGGCCGCAGTACATGGCCATCTCCTCGATCCGGCCCACCGTCTCCGCCACCGGGACCGCCGCGCTGTACCGGGGAACGGGCCACCGGCCGCCCCCCGCTCCGGTCGTCGCGATGAACGTCGCGGGGTGCCGGGGCGCCGTCCCCGTCAGGGGGTTGTGCAGTACGCGATGCGGGCGGGCGGGCCAGCCGATGTCGAAGCGCGTGGTGACCACGGTGTCGTCCGCCGCCGCGTCGACCACGCGCTGTTTGTAGTAGGGGTGTGCGGCGGACTCCACCGCGGGAACGAAGAGGGTTCCGGCCATGGCCCCGTCGGCGCCCTGCCCCAGCACCCGTGTCAGGTCGGAACCGGTCGCGACGCCGCCCGCCACCGCCAGCACGGCGTCGGGGTACCGCGCGCGTGTCTCACGCAGCAGGCGCGCCGCGGGCAGCTCACCGAGAAGGTGCCCGCCCGCCTCGGTGCCCTGGAGGACGAGGACACCCGCACCCAGCCGGAGAGCGGCTTGCGCGTCGCGGAGCGTACCGACCTGGACGACCAGGACGCGGCCGGACCGTACGACGTCGTGTGCGGCGTCGGCGTCCGGCAGGCCGAAGCTGGTCACGAAGGCGTTCGCGGGCAGTTCGTCCAGGGCGGCGCGGAGCTGGGCCCGGCAGCCGGCCGGACCTGTCACCTCGGGGATGATGTTCACGCCGAAGGGGCGGGAGGTGGAGGCGACGACGGCACGCACCAGTTCCCGGACCCGCTGCGGAGGTTCCTTGTAGAGCGCCAGGGCTCCCCCGGCCCCGCCCCCGGAGACCGCGGCGCACAGGTCGGGCCCCGCGATGCCTCCCATACCTGCCTGGAGCAGCGGCAGGTCGAGGCCGAGGACCGACGTGAGCCGGTTCACTCCCCCTCGCCGGCCTTGCGGACAGCCGCGGTCGCGGCGCGGAGGTCGCCCTCGAAGCGTTCGTTCAGCACGTGCACCCAGCGTTCCAGTCCGAACGCGACGCAGCCGGTGAACGCGGGCTTGTCGGCGTAGCTGATGGAACGGCGCTCTCCGAAGAAGTTGCGGTGATTGTTCATCGAGGCCACGGCGGTGCCGTCGGTGTACAGGTACTCGTCCTTGACCGGCGCGAGCAGTTGCATGACGGTGCGCGCGCCGTCCTTCTCGAAGAAGGGATCGGTCGCCGGCTGCCGGGAGAGGGAGAGGCCGAGACCGGCGGCGAAGACGGCCAGCCGCGCATAGTGGTGTTCCAGGTGGTCGCGCACCTGTTCGGCGGATCCGATGCAGATGATCTCCCGCATGGTGAAGCCCCACAGTCTGCGCAGTCCGTCGTGGTGGTCTTCGTGACGGAAGCACTGTGCGGCCGTGCTCACACGCAGAGGACCTTCCGCCGCGGTTCCGGAGAAGTGCAGGAAGCAGCCGTAGCAGGCTGCGGAGGGCAGCAGGTGGCCGGCGTCGGCGAGGTCGTGCGCGGGCACGGGGCCGTCGGCGGTCCCCCGGCTGTGGGCGTCGAGGCGGTCGGGCCGGACACGGGAGACAGGGCTGCCCAGGTGCGGGAAGTTGCGGAAGTAGTCGAGGGTGCGCAGATCGTCGACGCCGAGCAGCGGGGGGAAGGTCATCCGCACGGCTCCCGCGCGGGTTCCCCAGTGGGTGAACACGTCGTCCAGGGTGCGCAGGAGTACGGTCGCGGGCTCCCCGAAGGAGGCGAGTCCGTCGCGCACGGTCCAGTGGCCGGTGCGGGCAGCAGCGTCAGTTCCCGGCATCGAGCACTCCGATCCGGGAGAGGAAGTCGGTGGTCTTGTGCAGCACCCGGGCGTGTGCGGCCTGCCGGGCGGGGTGGGCGAGCAGCCGCTGCCGGAGCGCGTAGCCGTCCGCGATCCCCGCGTCGCGGTACACGGCGGGGTTGTAGAACGACTCCACGCTCGTGGTGATGTAGCGGCCGACGTAACTGCCGGTCGCGCGCCGGGCCCGTTCGTCGATGCCGCTCGCCACGAGCCGGTCCCACAGCAACTGCACCAGCCGTCGTCCGAAGGCGATGTGGCGGGATTCGTCCTGGTGGTGGAGGCGGTTGAGGTGGCGGATGGTCGGGTGCAGCCGTTCGTCGGCCGCGATCCGGACGTTGTAGTGGTCGACTATCTGCTCGAAGACCAGGATGCGGACGAAGACCAGGAAGTTCTCGATCGCCGCGTCCTGCGGGGTTTCGGGCAGTCTCAGTTTCTTGTCGGGGTAGATCTTGCCGGCGTACTTGAGGCAGAACGTGGCGAAGAACCACATGTGGTCGTTCTCCTCACCGACGAAATGGTGGAAGAACTCCGAGGGGGTCTCGAAGCCGGGCGTGTGGATCCGCCGCATGACCTCGATGAGCAGTTCCCTGATGCCGTGCACGTTCAGGCTGTAGAAGTGGACGCTCTCCCAGCGGCTCAGGGCGTGCAGTTGCCGCGGGGTCAGGGCCTCCATCGTCTCGGTGCCGTGGACCGTCAGCAGTTCCGGGGACATCCAGAAGCCGTCGGTGGGAATCGACTCGGGCCAGTCGAATGTGGTGTACGGGTTGTAGTAGTCCGCCGTCGCCTTGTCGGAGAGCCGTTCCAGCAGTGCACGGAACTCGGCGGTGCCGTCGGGGGCGGGCGGGCGCGCTGCGGGTTCCTGTCGGGTCAAACCCTCCATCGGATGCCCTCCAGCAGCGCCTTGTGGAGTTCCGGTGTGGAAGCGGCCACGCAGGAGCGCTGGTTGCCGACGCCCAGATCGGTGAGCACGGTGTCGCCGAGCGGTTCGCCGTAGCCGTCGGTGATGACGGCTCCGGCCTTCTCGGCGAGGAAGACGGCCGCCGCGATGTCGTAGGGGAACAGGTGGAGCACGCGTCCGTTGCCGACCCGCTCGAACTCGGGCAGGAGGCCGGGGTCGTCACGCAGCAGCCTGTTGCCGATGTCGACGTAGGCGTCGAGCTGGCCGGTGAGCAGCCGGGAGATGGAGTACGTGGCACTGTTGAAGACGAACACGCCGCCGGTGTTCGCGGAGCGGTCGATGAGGTGGCCGTAGGCATCGGTCATCAACCCTGCGGGGTGGCCGTTGAATTCGAGGGACCAGAACATCCGGGAGAGGTCGGTCGTCGTGGTCAGGGACGGTACGGGGTGGTCGTAGCCGTGGGCACTCACCCCGTCCGCGCCGCGCTCCCCGTAGAGGTAGGCCCCTGTCCTCATCTCCATCAGCAGCGCGTGTTCCACGTCCGCGATGCGGGGGCGCTCGGACATCCGGGCGACGGCCACGGAAACGGTGGCCGATTCGAGTCCGGCGACGGCGGGCCTGGTGCCGTCGATGGGGTCGACGACGAGCAGGTACTCGGGGGCGTTGCCGTGGAATTGCAGTCCCCGGTCCTCGGAGTAGACGGCGACCGGAACGCCGCCGTCGACGACGTGCTTCCAGACGGCGGCCTCCGCCACGTCGTCGAGGCCGAACTGCGCGTCGCCACCGGGTGAATGTCCTCGTACCAGCCGGCTGTCGAGCCGGTTCTGCGCGGCCAGCACCTCGTCGCGCACCGATGAGGCGAGCCGTACGACGTAGTCCTTCATGCTGCCTCCGTGGTGAAGAGTGCGTCCAGCCGGTCGCAGAGCAGGTCGGCTTCGGCCCGGGTGATGACGAGCGGCGGCCGGATCTTGATGACGTTGCCACGACCGTACCGGGAGGTCCGCAGGATCAGGCCGTGGTCCATCCCGCGCCGGGCCAGGGCCTGGGCCCGGTCGCTGTGGGGACGTCCGTCCTCGTCGCCGATCTCGATGCCGATCATCAGTCCGAGTCCGCGCACGTCCACAATGGACGGGTGAATCGCGGCGAGCTCCCGCAGCCGGTCCATGATGTGGGCTCCCACCTCTCGTACGTTCTCCAGGAAGCCGGGGCGGCCGATGACGTCGAGGGTCGTCGCGGCGGCGGCCGCCGCCAGGATGTTGCCGCCGTAGGTGAACGAGTGGTGGTCGCTGCTGAGTCCGGACATCCGCTCGTCGGCGACGATGGCGGCGACCTGGGCGCCCGAACCGCCCAGCCCCTTGCCGGTGGTCAGGATGTCGGGGCGCACACCGTAGTGCTCGGCGGCGAACATCCGGCCGACGCGGCCGATGCCCGTCTGTATCTCGTCGAAGATCAGCGCGATGCCCCGCTCGTCGCAGAGGGTGCGCAGCGCGGCGAGGTATCCCTCGGGCGGCACGATGTTGCCGCCGCTGCCCGAGACGGGTTCCACGACGATGCAGGCGACGCTGCCCGAACTGGCGTGGTCGAGGAAGTCGTTGACCCGCTCGACGCAGAGCAGCCCGCAGGTGTCGGGGGTCTGCCGGTAGAAACAGCGCAGGCAGTAGGGGTCCGGGACCTGCAGCACGCCCGGCATCAGATGCGGGAAGGGCGCCTTGCGAAAGGACTCGCCCGACATGGTGGTCGTCATCATCGTCTGGCCGTGATGGCTGCGGAAGAGGGTGATGACATCGCGCCGCCCGGTACTGATCTGGGCCATCTTGACCGCGCCCTCGTTGGCGGTCGATCCGCCCGAGACCTTGAGATGCACCTTGGTGAGGTTGTCGGGAGTGACCTCGACCAGACGTCGCACCAGGTCGTTGACCGGCTTCGTCTGGAATGTCGACGTCGCGTGCACCAGCCGTTCGATCTGGTCGCGCATCGCCTTGACCACTTCGGGATGGCTGTAGCCGAGGCTGAGATTGAAGGTGCCGGACGCGCAGTCGATGTACTGGTTCCCGTCCGCGTCATAGAGATGGATCCCTTCTCCGTGATCCATCAGATAGTCGCTGACCGGGTAGTAGATCAGCTCTTGGGCGTGCGTCAAGTCGACCATGTGTCTCCTGATGCTCACGACGTGGCATTTCGACGTGCCCGGCAAGTGCCCTTCGACGGGGCCGTTCCGTGCGCTCGGAACGGCCACCGCCCATCATGACTCCCGTGGCGACCGGGAAATCCGGTGCTGGAATCTCAGATGTCCAGCACGAAGGTGAACGAGGCGTCCCAGCCGTCCTCGGTCCGATGGACATCCATCAGACACTCGGGCCGGAAATACTTGTCCAGATGATTGCGCCGTTCGTCCGGGAAGTACAGCATCGTGGTCAGTACCTCGCCGCCCGGCGGCTGCACCTTGACGTGCACGTGGCGCGTCCGGCCCGGGTACACGGCGGGCAGCACCGTCTCCAGCCGCCAGTTCCCGTCGCTGTCGGCGAACAGGTGGCCCCGGAGCCGGAACCCCTCCTCGTCGTAGACGCCCTCGTCCCCGACCTGCCAGAAGTCGAGGAGTGCGCCGCCGATGGGCTTGCCCTCGGGGGTGACGATGCCGCCGTGGAGCAGGAGTGGCGTGCCGCCCTCCACGTCGCCCCTGAAGTCGGGCTTGTGCGGGGTGTCGGGCTTGTAGAAGGGTCCCTCCTTCTGCTCGGGAGTGGGCGGGGTTCCGTTGCACCTGACCGTCGGTGTCGGCGTCAGGTTCCTGTCGGATCCACCCGAAATCCCTTCCCCGGAAGTGGACTGCAGGGCGCTTTCCGGCCTCGTGTTCTCCACTGCGAAATTCTCCCTTGTTCAAGGATCTTTCGACTTACGGCAGCTTAACGGCCCAACTTTCCACTGACCAGAACGAATCAGCCTGTTGGGGAGTGCATATTGGCCAAGAACACCAAGGGAGTCATTTTGCGATCTTTGCATTCTCGTCGAACGAATTACCCAGGCATATGGGGAAGGCATTTTCGTCCCAGGAGAATTTGCGATGCGACTGGAGACGGAAAGCGATTCGGGAGAGACGCGTGAGAAACCTGTGGACGGTGTCCGGTGCCGCGCACCGGGTGTTCCCCATCCGGTGTCCCGTGTCCGGGTGTACCCGATTCCGGCGGCCGCGTGCTCCACGCGGCACGCACAAGTCCCCGTCTCCGGCGGACCGGTGCGACAGCATGCCCCGCGCGATGGCCGCCTGGGGCGATCTCGCCATCGGAGCTCTTTGCACGGCCGGAGTGAAGAACATCGCGGCCGGCCTCCCGCAAAGCCCGCGGCCCACTCCGCCCCTGGCGCTCCTCGGCCTCGGTCGACCAGGAACCGGACGTCACACGACTACGCCGAAGCGCTGCCCCGCGCGCCCGGCGAGTTGTACGGTGACCCGCGTGACACGGCGAGAGCACGACCAGGAGGCGCGGGAGGAGCAGAGCCCGCGGGCACCGGACGGTGCCCCGGCCCACCTGCGGATCGACTGGAAGCTGGACCGCGACGTCATCGACGACGGCGGCGTCCACGGACCGCCGCTCACCTACAAGGGTGTTCCGTTCACCGGCGAGCTGGTGGAGGCTATCGGCGATCAGCTGCTGTATCAGGACTTCTACGTCGACGGCCACGCGCACGGACCGACCCGCTCGTTCTGGGCCGACGGACTGTTGATGCCCGAGGGCCTCATGGTGTGGGGCCGGTGCCACGGCGTGTTCCGCTCCTGGAACCACGACGGCACCCTGGCCGGGGAACAGGTCTTCGACGACGAGGGCGACTTGATCGAGGTCCGCGGGAACCCGCGCTAAAGCTCGCCGGTCGGGTGGTCGATCCGGTCCGGGAAGGGGTCCCCGGGGTTCGGGTCGAACATGAAGGTCGGCGTCCCCCCGGACATGCTGAGGTATCCGTCGATGCTCTGCCTGACGCTGAACCCGTATCCGTCGGGGCTGTGCGCGAATCCCTCGATCGGCGGCGAATCCCTGTGGGTCCGCGTCGTCCAACCCCGGTCGGTCCAGACGCGCATCACCATGTCGAGATACGCGCCGGAGGTGTCGGGCGTGGTCCCGACCACCCAGTACCCGATCTCGAAGGCTGCGGACCGACCGACGTCACCACCCTCGTCGCCATCGGCATCGTCATCGTCGAAAGGACTGCCGAACAGGGTGACGCCGTCGTGCAGCCTCGCCCTGGGGAGGTCCGGATGCCTCAGCGCGAGGGACAGTTCGGCGGGCAGCGCCCGGAGCGTTTCGGTGAGATGCCGCAGCAACTGGGCACGGGCCGCGGCGTGCGTGACGATCGGCAACATACTTTGACCTCCTGAAGGGGAAATCATGGGTCCCATACCTGGCGCGCACGAAGAACTGGACCGCTTGGGCCGAGCCCTACGGTCTCAACTGACCATGATGATCGACGACTTGACCCCCGGAAGTGATCTGAGTCTGCTGTTCCTCGACGAGCCTCGGGTCGCCGACTGGCATGAACCACCCCGCTACCAGTACGCGGCCGAGTTCTTCACCGGAAAGCACCCCGCGCATGTCGGCGCCGCCGACATGGTGTCCCGCGCGGCCGCACTGCTCACATCGGCGGGCTGGCGGCAGAGCACTACGGCATCGCAGGAGAACCCTGGCCGGACACCCCGCATCGTGGTGACCGGCTGCCACGACAACGGCTGCACCATCGAGATCCACGTGGCCGACGACCATGCCCCCGTGCCCCCGTCCAAGGTGTGGTTCAGCGGGCGGACGCCGGCGATGGCCCTGCGCGAGCCGGAGGAGTTCCGGTGGCCGGAGCCGATCCACACCGCCGAAACCGTCACGTCCGGACACGTGCTGTGCTATGAGTGCGACAGCCTGGGACGATGCCCCGAGTGCGGGGGCCGCGGCTGGGTGCCGGACGAGACGCACGGCCGGGAGAGCTGCCGTGCATGCCGCCGGACCCGCGTCTGCCTGATCTGCCGGGGCGCGGCCCAGCTCCCTGTCTCCGGGCTGTCCTCGTACCAACGCGGCCACTACCCCGGATTGGACCGGTAGAAGGCCTGCCCCCGGCTTCTCGTCCGCACCCGGCGCGGCCCGCGCGCCCCGCGCGATGGCCACCTATGGCGATTCGCCGTGATCCCGAGCGCCGTGTTCCGCGCTGCGGGCCCGGAGACGTGGAACTCGGCGGGCACGGTCCGACGTCGGTCCCTGTTCGTGTGCCAGGTGGCGGAACAGCACCGTCCGTGCCCCGGCGAAGCATGCGGCGTCGGGCGGAGCGGTGAGAATGTCCGCGAGGGTGAACAGGTCCAGGGTTCGGCTGAGTTCACGCCAGTCGCGCGGCAGGGGACCACCCGCGTCGCGGTAGCCGGACACGAATCCGTCCACGAAGGAGCTCGGATACAGATGCGCGAAGCGCAGCATGTTGCCGACGTCGTAGAGGGGCGAGCCGCTGAACGCCTGCTCCCAGTCCAGCACCGCCACCACGTCCCATCGGCCGCCCCGCCGCGAGACCAGCACGTTCTTGGGGTTGAAATCGCAGTGGACCAGCCGACTGTGCCCGTTCACCTCTGCGACCCGGTGGCCGGTCCTCGCGGCGAGCCCGCGCAACGCGTCGGTCTCGTCGGGCGTCAACGCGTCGCCGTTGCCGGTGGCCAGGCAACGCTCGACGAAACCGGGCAGGTCGGCGGCCTCGCCACCACTCTCGGCCGGCACGAGGCTGACATCGTGGAAGGGGCCGGGCCGGGGAAGCCGGACCGCTGCGATCCCTGCCAGGACCCCGCCCACCGCGACGCCGAGTCCGGCCGCCTCGGCCGCGGTCGGCTTCCCGGCGAGCACCTGGCCGAGGGAGACACCGTGGACGAAGCGGTAGACCAGCGTGGGCCTGCCCGTGACGTCCCCGTACGGATCGGACGCGACCACGTCGACCACCGGGACCGTCGGCGCCACCCGCTCCAGGACGGCCGTCTCCACGGCACAGGTGTTGCGTCGCATCCGCGTCCCGCTGGAGCGGTACCGGCGCAGCACGTACCGCTCCCCCTGGCCTGTCGTCACCAGACGCATGTCGTTGGTGAATCCGCCCGGCAGCGGGCTCACCGCCGAGAGGTCGAGGCCGGGCAGTGCTCGTTCCGTCAGCCACGCACGGGTCCGGGTGTCGAGGCCGCCGTGATCACCGGTCGTCATGCCGGCCAGCCTTCCCGTTCGTGGTCCCTCTCACGCGGCCCCTGCCGCCAACCGCGGGACTTCCGTGCCCCGGCCCTCCTGGAAGGTCACGCGATCGCGTCGCGGGCCGCGCGCCGCGCGTCCTCGGCGGCCCGTTCGGCCAGTACGAGTCCTCCGGCCGGTCCGGCGAGCCGACCGAGCGTCGCGGGGACCACGAAGTCGTCGGCGGCATGCTCCGGCAGCCCCGGATAGCCGGCCAGTGTCCGGGCGAGTTCCGCCCGCAGCAGAGGGAACAGGCCGGGAAGGACGGCCATCCCTCCCCCGATCACGATGCGTTCGGGCGCCGTCGTGTAGATGATGTCGCGCAGTCCGGCGGCGAGGTAGACGGCCTCCATCCGCAGGGCTCGTCGAAGCACGTCACCGCTCAGCTCCTCCGCCGGTCGTCCCCAGCGGGCGGCGACCGCCTCGCCGCCCGCCATGCCCTCCCAGCAGTCCGCGTGGAACGGGCAGGACCCCGGGAAGTCGTCCCCGGGAATCCGGGGGACGCTCAGATGCCCCATCTCCGTGTGGACCAGGCCGTTGATGACACGTCCGCCGATCACCGCACCACCTCCGATGCCGGTGCCGACCGTCAGGTAGACGTAGGTGTCCCGGTCACGCGCGGCGCCCCAGCGTCCCTCACCGAGCGCCGCACCGTTGACGTCGGTGTCGATCCCGACCGGCACGCCGAGCGCCGACCCGATCGTCCCCGCCACGTCCACTCCGGACCATCCGGGCTTCGGAGTCGCCGCGAGACGCCCGTACGCGGGATGCGAGCGGCGCAGTTCGAGGGGGCCGAACGACGCGATGCCCACGGCGTCCAACGGCCCCTTCGCCGAGGCGTCCTCGAAGAAGGCCACCGCCCTGGCCAGCGTCGGTCCGGGCTCTCCCGTGGGAAAGCGGATCTCGTCCTCGATCCGGTCGGGCGCCGATCCGACGAGACAGACGAACTTCGTCCCGCCGGACTCGATCGAACCCAGCCTCGGCCCGTTCACGCGCCCACCGGCCAGCCGTCGGCTCCGACCGGGCCCGTGTCGGACCGGATGACGACCTTCATGGCGTCGTACCGTCTGCCCGTCCCGCCGCCGACCCCGCCGAGTGCGCCGAGCGCGTCCTCGTACGCCTCCAGCGGGAACTCGTGCGTCACCAGGCGCTCCAGTCCCAGTGCGCCCGCCAGGTCGACGGCCACGGGGAAGGTGTCCCCACGGAAGTCACCGGCTCCGATCAGCCGGATCCCGCGATTGGTCAGGCGGAGGGGGCGCAGCGGCACTTCGTAGCCGTCGTCGAAGCCCATCAGGACGACCCGCCCGCCGTCGTCGATCAGACGCAGGGCGTCGTCCAGTCCGCTGCCCGTGGTGTCGAACACCACTCCGGGGCGATCGCCTCCGAATGCCTTCACGAGGGCCTCGGCCGGATCGGTGCGGGACACGTCCACCACGTGTTCGAACGCGTCGCGCGCCGCGGACAGCCGATAGTCGTCCGTCTCGGCCACGACCACGCACCGTGCGGTCCGGGCGGCGACCTGGGCGACGAGCATCCCGATGGGACCCGCGCCCAGGACCGCCACGGTGTCGTCGACCGTCAGACCGGCCGCCCGGACGTTGTTCAGGACGCAGGCGAGCGGCTCGATGAGTACCGCGCCGCGGAACGGCATCCCGTCCGGAACGCGTTGTACGAACCGCTCCGGCAGCACCACACCGTCGGCGTACGTCCCGTCACGGTCCACACCGACTTCCGTCCCGGTCTTGTTGCGGCAGAAGTTCGTCGCGCCTCGCACGCACGGCGGACACCAACCGCAGTACAGCGTCGGGTTGACCACCACCCGGTCCCCGACGGCGAGCGACCGCACCCCGGCACCCACCTCCTGGACGAGGCCGACCGACTCGTGGCCGAGCACCACCCCCGGCCTGGCCGGGAAACGCCCGTGCAGGATCTTGCGGTCGGTCCCGCAGATCCCGGTGCCGACGACCTTCACCACCACGTCGTCGTCGGCGCCGACACATGGTGCCGGGCGCTCCTGAAGCTCGACGGAACCGGGGCCCAGATAGACGAGTGCGCGCACAGGTACCTCCCGATCGGTGTGCGGCAGCAAGCGCTGCCGGCGCCGTGCAAGGCGAAGCTGTGTTCGACCATCGACGTTAGCGCAGGGGTACCTGCCGAGAAACAGCGCTTCTGAGCCGTTGGGAGCCAGGACCCCGTTGCTGCCGGACGACGTCGGTCCGTCCGGCGCGGCCCGCCCCGTCGCGGCCTGCCCGGGGCCCGGCGCACAGGACTGCGACCGTCACCGCCACGACGGCGGACACGGTGCCTACTGCGGTTGCCCCAGGAGCGGAGCCCGGCGTATGACGAACGAGGGGGCACGGGTGATCACGGTGCCCGGGGGTCCTGCGCGCTGTCGTGGTCCCGGCGCGGCGCCCCGTCGGCAGGGTCCGCTCGCGACGCGCGACATCGGTCCACGGCACGGCGGCGCGATGTCGTGCGTGGTGAGGGGCGGGTCCGAGCGCGTCCGGGCTCCCGGGGAGAGCCCGGACGACCACGGCTCGGGGCGGCCGGCACCGGGGCGGACGTCGGTTCACAGTGCCCGGCTGTGCCCTTCCCAGTACGGGTCGCGCAACCGCCTCTTGTACAGCTTGCCGTTGGGGTCGCGGGGCATCGCCTCGATGAAGTCGATGCTCCTGGGACGCTTGTACCCGGCGAGGTGGTGTGCGCAGTGACTCAGGATCTCGGCGGCGAGCACGTCCCCCGCCTCGTGTCCCCCGGCCGGTTCGACCACCGCCTTGACCTCCTCGCCCCAGTCGGGGTGGGGGATGCCGAAGACGGCGGCGTCGGCGACCGCGGGATGACCGAGGAGCACGCCCTCGATCTCGGCGGGGTAGATGTTGACACCACCGGAGATGATCATGTCGATCTTGCGGTCGCGGAGGAAGAGGTAGCCGTCCTCGTCGAGGATGCCGAGGTCGCCGACGGTGAAGAAGTCGCCGATGCGGTTCTTCCGCGTCTTCGTCTCGTCCTTGTGGTAGCTGAAGCCGCCGGTGTTCATCTTCATGTAGACGGTGCCGAGTTCGCCCGGCGGCAGGCGGTTGCCGTCGTCGTCGAAGACGGCGAGTTCACTGATCGGCCAGGCTCTGCCGACCGTGCCCGGCTTCTTCAGCCAGTCCTCGGCGGTGGCGAAGGCACCACCGCCCTCGCTGGCCGCGTAGTACTCCTCGACGCATCCCCCCCACCAGTCGATCATGGCGCGTTTGACGTGGTCGGGGCAGGGCGCTGCGCCGTGAATGGCGTGGCGCATGGCCGTCACGTCGTAGATCCGCTTCACCTCGTCGGGCAGGGCGAGGAGGCGGTGGAACTGGGTCGGGACCATGTGTGTGTGGGTGCAGCGGTGCGTGTGGATGAGCCGCAGCATCTCCTCGGGGGTCCATTTGTCCATCAGGACCAGTGGGTGCCCGATGTGCAGGGCCGCGCTCGCGAACTGGAGGACGGCCGTGTGGTAGAGCGGCGAGCAGACCAGGTGGACGTTGTCGTCGAAGGGTTTGATGCCGAAGATGCCGAGGAATCCGCCGAGATGACTCTCCTCGGGAAGCTTGCCGGAGAGCGGACGCCGGATGCCGCGCGGTCGACCGGTGGTGCCCGAGGTGTAGTTCATCACCCAGCCGAGGGTGCGGGCCTCGGGCGGCGCGTCGGACCGGCCTTCGAGCAGTTCGGTGTACGGGCGGAAGCCGTCGATGGTACCCACGGCATAGCGATGGCTCGCCGGGAGTCCCGCCTCGTCGGCGGCGGCGCCGGCCGCCGGTGCGAACCGCTCGTGGGCGATGAGCACCCTGGCGCCGGAGTCGGAGACGATCCAGGCGATCTCGGAACCGACGAAGTGGTGGTTGACGGGTACGAGGTAGAAGCCGGCCTGGGCGGCGGCGAGGTGGGCGGTGAAGAATTCGACCCCGTTGGGCAGGACGACCGCGAAGGCGTCGCCCTGTCGCAGCCCGGCCGCCCGCAGTCCGTGGACCATGCGGTTGGCCGCGGCGTGCAGCCTGCCGGCGGTCCAGCTCTCGCCGTCGGGCGCGATCAGCACCGTGCGGCCGGGATCGGCGGTGGCCTGGGCCCAGAAGCCGTTGGGCGTCCGGTTCATGAGGCGCTCCGTCCGGCGATGAGATTGATCCGGTCCACGGCACGCTCGAAGCCGCGGGTCAGGTCGTCGAACACGGCCTGGACGCTGCGTTCGCTGTTCATCCTGCCGACGATCTGGCCGACGGGGGTGCCGAGCAGGGCTCCGGTCTCGTACTTCTGGATGCGCGAGACGGCCTCGGCCACCAGCAGCCCCTGGAGCGGCATGGGCAGGGGGCCCGGACCCGACGGATCGTCCCACGCGTCCGTCCACTCGGTCCGGAGTTGGCGTGCGGGCTTGCCGGTCAGCGCTCGGGAGCGGACGGTGTCCCCGGAGCCCGCGGCGAGAAGCTTGCGCGTCAGCGCGCGGGAGTGGAGGTCGGCCTCCTCCGTGGTCAGCCAGAGCGAACCCAGCCAGACGCCCTGGGCCCCGAGGGCGAGTCCGGCGGCGATCTGTTCTCCGCTGCCGATGCCGCCGGCGGCCAGGACGGGGAGCGGTCCCACAGCATCGACCACGTCCGGCACCAGGACCATGGAGGCGATCTCACCGGTGTGGCCGCCCGCCTCGTATCCCTGGGCGACGACGATGTCGATGCCCGCGTCCGCGTGGCGGCGGGCGTGCTTGGCACTTCCGGCGAGCGCGGCGACGAGCACGCCCTGGTCGTGGGCGCGCCGCACGACGTCTGCCGGTGGCGATCCGAGGGCGTTGGCGAGAAGTTTGATGGGGTGGTCGAAGGCGACGTCGAGCTGGTTGCGCGCGACCTCCTCCATCCACCCCGTGATGCGCCAGCCCGACTCGTCGCCCTCGGCGAGTTCGGGTACGCCGTGCTTCGCCAGGGTGTCCTGGACGAACCGGCGGTGCCCGGCCGGGATCATCGCCTCGACATCGGCCTCGGTCACCCCCTCGACCTTCTTCGCAGGCATGACGACGTCGAGGCCGTACGGCCTGCCGCCGGCGTGCTCCTGCATCCAGTCGAGATCGCGGGCCAGGTCGTCGGGGGCGGTGTAGCGGACCGCGCCGAGCACGCCGAATCCGCCGGCCCGGCTGATGGCCGCGGCCACGGCGGGGAACGGCGTGAAGCCGAAGATGGCGTGCTCGACTCCCAGTTTCTTGCTCAGCTCCGTCTCCATGGGCCGCAGGATGCCGCAGTCGGACATCCGAGGGAAGACATTTTCTGATGCAGTGTCAGATTCTTTGTGGCGCCGGGGTGCTCCGTGACGGCGATGGTGACAGTAATCTCTGCGGCGGAAGGAAGTTTCATCATCGGACGAAGTTTCGAAAATTATTTTCAGATGGTGGGAAGGGGTTCCGGATGAGCGAGGACGCGGCCGGCAGAGGGATCAGCCGACGCAGGCTGGGCGGTGGGATGCTGGCTCTGGGCGGGGCACTCGCCCTGGCGCCGATCCCCTTCGCGGAGCGAGCGGCGGCCATGGAGTCGGAGGCGGAGTCGTCGGGTATGCGCGCAGAGGCCGGAACGAGCGCGGCGTCGACGCAAGGACAGCCGACGTTGCGGCGCGGATCGGCCGCTCGTGCCGGGTTGCTGCAGGGCCCCCTGGACCAATTGGTCGCCGATGCGGAGAAATTCCTCTCCGACTCCCCCAAGCATCCGTGGTACGCGGGTGCGGTGCTGCTCGCCGGACGCGGCGGCACGGTGGCACTGCACCACCCGATCGGCAAGGCCGTGCGCTACGCGGCCTACGACGAGAAGACCGACACGGGGGTGGAGTTCCCGCCCGACCGGCAGATCGCCATGGCCGAGGACACGATCTTCGACCTGGCCTCGGTGTCCAAGCTGTTCACCTCGATCCTGGCCGTACAGCAGATCGAGCTCGGGACACTGGAACTGGAGGCGAAGGTCGCCTCGTACCTGCCCGAATTCGCCGGTGGCGGCAAGCAGGACATCACGGTCCGTCAGCTGCTCACGCACACCTCGGGATTCCGTTCCTGGATTCCGCTGTACAAGGCCCCGACGCGGGAGGGAAAGCTGGAGCTGCTGTGGAACGAGGTGCCGGCCAACCCGCCCGGCACGGTGTACCTCTACTCCGACCTCAACCTGATCTCGTTGCAACTGGTCCTGGAGAAGATCACCGGCCGCACGGAGGACGTACTGCTCCGTGAGCGGATCACCGCTCCGCTCGGGATGCATCGCACCCGGTACAACCCGCCGGCCGCCTGGAAGCCGAAGATCGCCGCGACCGAGGATGCCCGGCTCCCGTGGTCCGGCCTCGACCGCGGACTGGTCTGGGGCGAGGTGCACGACGAGAACGCCTACAGTCTGGACGGCGTGGCGGGCCACGCCGGGGTCTTCTCCTGTGCCTGGGACCTCGCGATCCTCGCCCGTACGCTGCTCAACGGCGGGGTGTACGGGCGCGCGAGGATTCTCTCCGCGGAATCGGTCGATCTGCTGTTCACCGACTTCAACACCGCGTTCCCCGGTGATGAGCACGGTCTCGGTTTCGAGCTGTACCAGCACTGGTACATGGGGGCGATGGCGACTCCGCGCACGGCGGGCCACACCGGTTTCACCGGCACCAGTCTGGTCCTGGACCCGACGACCGACTCGTTCCTGATCGTCCTCGGCAACTCGGTTCACCCGGTGCGCAATTGGCGCTCCGGCAGCGCGCCGCGCGTGGCCACCGCCAATCAGATGGCGCGCGCCGTCGCGGTCCGTCCCGCGCGGGGACGCACGGCGTGGTTCTCCGGACTGGCGAGCGCCACGACAGCCACGCTCACGCTGCCCGCGCTGCGACTCGCGTCGTCACGGGCGACGCTGAGTTCGGCCCTGTGGTGGGACACCGAGCCGGGGTCCGACTTCCTCTTCCTGGAGGCGTCGGCGGACGCCGGGGCGAGCTGGCAGCCGGTGCCGTTCACCACCGTGCCGATGGCCGAACGTCACCGGCGTGAGCCCGATCCCCATCCGACGGGCTCGGTCTCCGGCTGGTCCGGCCGGATCTGGCACCGTCTGGACGCGGATCTCGCCGCGTGGCGCGGCAAGGAGGTGCGGCTGCGGTGGCGTTACACCACGGACCAGCTGTACGTGGGACGCGGGGTGTACGTGGACGCCGTCCGGGTCGAGGACGGCAGCCGGACGGTCTTCGACGAGAGCCGGTCCGGCGATGCCGCGCGCATCGAAGCGCTGGGATGGACCGCTTCGGCCGACTGAGGCGGGCTTTCGCGCCATTGGCCGACCGTGCCGGGGAAGGGCCGTCCCCCTTCCCCGGCACGGTCACAGCAGCTGGACGGCGAGTGCCGTGATGAGGACGCTGGAGACCACAGCGGTGACCAGTTGCCCGCGGCTGCTCGTCACCACCCGGCCGAGCAGCGCTCCCCCACCGGCGAGAAACAGCTGCCAACTGGCCGACGCCGCAAAGGCTGCCAGTACGAACACCGCCCGCTCCAGGTGGTCGGCGTCGGCGGTGGTACGGCTGCCGAGCACGAGCGCCGCGAAGTAGATGACGGTGGCTGGGTTCATCATGGTCATACCGAGCAGCATCACGTAGGACCGTGCCGGACCGACGGGATCCGCTCCGATCCCGGCTGCGGCCCGCCGCCCCCGATACCGCACGATCGCCGCCGCGGCGCCTCGGACCGCCAGCGCGATCAGCACCAGTGCCGACACCCATCGCAGGGGCGACATGGCCGGTGTGAGCACATGCGTGAGCGAGGAACCCCCGACCACCGCTACGAGCGCGTAGAGGCCGTCGGCGGTTGCGACACCCAGAGCCGCACAGACCCCCGTCCTCAGAGATGTCCGGGCGGTGAGGCCCACCAGGTAGGTCCCGACCGCCCCGACCGGTACGGCGATGCCGTACCCGGCCAGAAGTCCCGCGACCAGGACGGCGATCACGGGCGGCCGGGAGTCGGTCTCCACAGTCGGGCGGGCTGCTGTCGAACACACACTGAGCGGGCGGCAGGGATCTGCGGCAGCGGGGCGGTGATCGATTCCATGCGCAGATGGTGGGGCCGGCGCGGAGCCGTGGGCAACGCATTTTCTCGACGCCGGACCGTCCGGGGCCGGCAGTGCGGCGTCGTCACCCCCTTCCTGGTGGCGGATCCCTACGACGGAGAATGCTCCGATGACCACATCTCCGCAGAACTGGACGCGCGCCGAGCGACTTGATGCCGACCGGGTGACCGAGGCCCTGAACGCCGAGGCAGGTGTCCGGCTGGTGGTGGAGGGACCCTGTCCGGGAGGGGAGGTCGGTGCCGCGTACGTGCGGTGGCCCGACGGCCATCGATCCGTTCTGAAGTGGCGGCCGGACGCACGGCTCCAGGATCTGCGGGCGGGACCGCTGGCGGTGTGCGACGTGCTGCACGCCCAGGGGTATCCCTGCCCGTCGACGGAGTTGGCGGTCCAGGTGGATCACGCGGTCGTTCTGGTCCAGCAGTGTCTGCCGGGTACGCCGGTGAAGTGTCTGGACCACCATGGTCTGGATCAGGCACTGGCCCTCAACGAGTCGCAGGCCGGGCTGCTGGCCGGACGTACGGATGTCCCGACGATGAACCTGTATCTGCTCGACGACGGCCCCGGCTACTGTCTTCACGGGCCACTGCGTCGGCACAGCCGGCGCAGTGGTGCCCTGGAGCACCGGGTCAAGTCGGTCGGGGCCGATCACCCACACCGACTGCCCGGGAACGACGTCGTGCACCACGACTTTCACCACGGCAACCTGCTCGCCCTCGACGGCTCGCTCACCGGGGTCATCGACTGGGACGGCGCCGGCCGGGGCGACCGCCGTTTCGACCTGGTCACCCTGCGCTTCGGGCTGCACGCGAACGATCAGGCCCCGGGCGTCACCGGCCGCCTCGACGACATTCTGGACGGCCTGCCCGACGATGTCCTGCGTCCCTCCTGGGCGCATATGAGTCTGCGCATGGTCGACTGGGCCATCAGGCACTTCGCGCCGGGCGACGTCGAGCACTGGCTCGACCTGGCCGAGCAGCGCGTGTGACGGTCGGAGGGCACGTGTGCTGCGGCGGGGCTGTGCTGGACGAAGCGTTGCAGCTGCCGCCTGTTCCGGTGCCCCGCCAGCCCGGGGCGGCCGTACGCTTACCGCTTCGCCTGCTCCCGGGAGCAGGACAGAGGCCCGCCGGGCGATCACGGGAGGAACATGAAAGCCGCGGTTGAACAGTCGGAAACCCCTTTGGAACCACTGCGAGTTCCGGCTTTCCGGCGATTCGTCCTCGCCAATCTCGTCTCGGCGACCGGGTCTGCGATGGCTCCCCTCGCCCTCGCCTATGCGGTGATCGGGCAGGGCGGCGGGGCCGGGTCCCTCGGCGTCGTGCTGGCCACGAACTCCGCGCCGACGATCGTCTTCACCGTCGCGGGCGGCGTCCTCGCGGACCGTCTGTCGCGCAGCCGGATCCTGTTTCTGGGCAATCTCCTGTCCGCGGCCGCGCAGGCGATCCTCGCCGTGCTGGTGGCCACGCACCATGCGACAACGGCTTCGATCGCCGCGTGCGGCTTCGCGTCGGGGGTCGCCGTGGCCTTCACCGCGCCGGCCGCGATCGGCGTGGTGGGGCAACTCGTCGCGGCGGAACACCTGCAGCAGGCCAATGCGTTGGTCCGGCTGCCGAACAATGCCGTCAAGGCGCTCGCCCCCGTCGTCGGAGGTCTGATCGTCGCGGTCGGCGGCCCGGCGTGGGCCCTGTCCTGGGATGCACTGACCTTCCTGGTCGCGGCGCTCCTGCTGCTCGGCCTGCGGCTGGGCGCGCCGGCCGCGACGGGCAGCGCCCTGGCCGATCTGCGGGCGGGCTGGTCCGGATTCCGCTCCCGCACCTGGCTGTGGACGTACACCGCCGCCGGAACGGTCGTGGTCGCCGCATGGCTGGCCGGCTTTCAGCTCCTCGGCCCGGTCGTCGCCGCCGAGCACTACGCGGGGGCGCGCTTCTGGGGGCTCGTCCAGGGCGCGTTCGCGTTCGGGCTGTTCGCGGGGACGGTCGTGTGCCTGCGCTGGAAGCCCTATCGCCTGCTGGCCGTTGCCGTCGTCACCGGGGCCGGCCTCTGCCTGCCACCTGCGGCATTGGGAATGGGCCTGGGCCTGCCCTGGGTACTGCTCAGTGCCGTGCTCGCGGGCGTGGGGCTGGATGTCGCCATCGTGGCGTGGACCACCGCGCTCCAACAGCACGTGCCCCAGGAGGAGCTGGGTCGCGTGAGCTCGTTCAACGGCGTCGGGGAACGTATCGCCATCCCGCTCGGCTATCTCGTCACCGCGCTCGCCGCACATGCCTGGGCCGATCGGACCGTGCTCCTGGTCTGTGCCGGAGCCATCGCGGCCACGACGGTTCTCAACCTCTGTGTTCGGGACGTGTACCGCGTCAATCGCATCTGAGCGTGCGGGCGTGTGCTCCTGAGCCGGGCGTCGATGAGCGGGCGACATCGCTTCCGCGCTGCGCGGCCGTCTCGGCGACGACGATCTCGTCCGGGTCGTGGTTCAGGTGGTCGATGACCACGAGGACGTCCCACCGGCCGAGACCGGCCGGACCGCGGTCCGCTCCACACCGCGGCCCACAGGGTGACCACGTCGCCGCGGAGTCGCGAGAGGTGCAGCCCCGGGTACCGCGTCGGCAGATGCGCGAACCGGCCGCCGGTCCGGATGGCGCGACGCCCGGGGCGGGTCCACGGGCGCTGTGGCGTGTTCGCGCTCCTGTGAACGAGCCGCGCCGGTCCGGACGGCACGCGATCGCCGATCGCCGCGCTCTCGCCCTGTCTCGTCGACGACCGGGTCAGTAGGAGTGGTCGGCCGTGACGTCGGCGGAGAGATGGAGGGTCTGTTCCGCTGTGGTCGCGCGAAGGGTGAGAAGGGTCTGGGTGAGGGCGTCGACGGTGACGAGGTGGGCGATCCGGCTTGCTGTGGTTTCCAGTCCGAAGACGAGATCCTGCCCCCCGGCGACGAGAGTGTGCGTACAGGTCTCGCTCAGGGGCGACTGGGCATAGCTGGTGAGGCCGATGACCTCGGCTCCCGCGTGGCGGGCGCGGCGAGCGGTGTCGACGGTGCTGCGGGTGGCGCCAGTGTGACTGATGGCCAGGCAGACGGACCCCGGGGGCAGTTGGGCCGCGGCGAGCTGAGCGGTGAGGGAGTCGGCGGGGGCGTCGACGATGCACCCGAGGGCACGCAGGCGGTACGCGGCGTCGGCGGCCACGGCGGCGGAGAGGCCGGCCGCCGCGACCACGATACGGGGCGCGGTGTTCAGCGCGGTGGCCGCGGCGAGCAGCCGGTCGGCGGTCAGCGTGGTGGCGAGGTCGTCGAGGGCTTCGCGGGAGGCATGGATCGTGTCGGCCAGGGCGCGGGCGGCCGGGTCGTCGTGGGGGTCCGGCGCCGGCGCGCGGGTGGTGTCCTGGCGTGCCGCCGCGATCTTCAGCGACCTCGCGACCGTCGCCGCCCTGCGTGAGACCAGCATCCTCGTCGCGGCGCTGATCGCCACGCTGCTGTTCCGTGAACGCTTCGGCCGTCTGCGCCTCACTGCCGGCGCGGTCGTCCTCGCCGGCATCACCGTACTCGAACTCGCCCACCCCTGAACGCGGCTCCTCTTGCGACGCGTTGCGAACCGTCACACCGCGCCCGGCAGTTCCATGCCGCACCGGTGACGGCCCGCGTCGGGGGATGTCCCCGGTCCGATCCCGGGGTGCGCCGGGTCGTGCCCCGTCGAGGAGCGGAAATGGCGTCCAGCCATGACTTCGACTCCGCGGAGGCGCCTCGCCATGGCACTCGGTGTCGCTGCGCCGCTCGGCGCCGGGGTGGCCACCCAGGGATGGAGCCGCCGACGAGGATCCCTCCGAAGGACGGGACAATGGATGCGGGCTTCTGCGAGCCGGCGACGGCCGGGCGAACGGGCGGGAGTGGAGATCGCGATTCTCTCGGCTCTTCCCGGCGCCGGGAACTACTGTCACGAGCGTGATCGAACACGATGCTCTCAGTGCCACCCGCGAGGCCTACGACGCCGTTGCCCCCACCTATGCGCAGCTGTTCCGCGGCGAGCTGTGTGACAGACCCCTGGACCGCGCGTTCCTGGGGGCCTTCGCCGAGGTTGTCAGCGCGGGTGGCGGCGGCCGGGTCGCGGACCTGGGGTGTGGGCCCGGCCATATCACCGCCCATCTGGTTGAATTGGGGCTGGCCGCGTTCGGAATCGATGCCTCTCCCGCGATGATCGAGTTGGCTCGACAGGCCTATCCGGGTCTGCAGTTCGACGTGGGCTCGATGGCCGCGGTGAACATCGCCGACGGCGTGCTGGGCGGCGTGCTCTCACGTTGGTCCGTCATCCACACTCCGCCGCAGGAACTCCCCCTCGTCTTGGCGGAGTTCCACCGTGTGCTGGCACCCGGCGGCCACCTTCTGATCGGATTCTCGGCCAGCGACGATCCCTCTCACCCGGCACAGGTCTTCGATCACACGGTCGCACCGGCCTATCGGTGGTCGCCGGACCACCTCGCCGCGATGCTGCGCGAGTCCGGGCTGGCCGAGGTGGCCCGGATGGTGCGCGAACCTCAGCCCACCGACCGACGGCAGTTCCAGGAGATACACCTGCTCGCCCGCAAAGCCTGAGGGCTGTCCCGTCGTCCCTGGTGGATCAGCGCGCAACGTCGGATGCGGTGCATCACAAGACGGAGGAACGTCCGCGGAGTGGACGTATGCGGACGTTCCGACGAAGCGGCAAGGTGCCGTGGCTGTCGTCGCGCGCCCGCCGGGGGTTACGGGACAGCCCTTGAGCAGGGACCTGCCCGGCCGAGGAGATGCCCCCGTCCGAACGGGGAGCCTCGGGCTCCAGGCGTCGACTCGCGATCAGGGCCCACCGCCCGCTCGGGCTCCGATGTGACCGAACGAGGGAACTTCGAGGAACACCTTCGACGACCTGCGCTCCCGGCGGGCATCGTCCAGGACGATCCGTTCTTCCGCTGCGGCCAGGCCGACGTCCTCGCCGAAGGCGACATCGCGGCACCACCCGTCGCCGTGGGTGACGACCGAGAGGACGAGGACGCGGCTGCCGTCGGGGCGGTCGGCGCCGCGCAGGATCGCCACCAGCACAGCAGGTCGAAGGCGCAACCACGGGCGCCGCCCGGCCGGTTGTCACGAGCGACGAAGTCGACCAGGAGCCTTCGGACCAGGCAGGTGACGTGCACATCAACGGTGTCTCGCCCCGTAGTCCGGCCAACGCGCCTATGCCGTCCGCCCCGCCACCCGCTGCCCGGCTCCGCTCGGCCCGGGGACCGTGGCGGCCACGCCGGCCGGGGCCGTCGACTCCCGTACGACCAGCCTCGGCCGGATGAGCAGCGACCGCCCCGCCACCGGAGCCGAGTCGATCCTCGCCCGCAACTGCTGGAACGTCTCCGCGGCCATCTCCGGCAGCGGCTGGCGGACCGTCGTCAGCGGGGGCGCGAAGAGGTCGGCGAGGAGGATGTCGTCGAAGCCGACCACGGAGACGTCCTGCCCCGCGTTGCGTCCGGCGTCCTTGGCGCCCCGGCAGATCCCGATCGCGCACATGTCGTTGATGGCGACGAACGCGGTGGGCGGGCGCGGTCCGCCGAGGAGCTCCCTGGCGGCGTTCCGCCCCAGTTCGGCGGCGTCCTTGTCACCGAACTCGGCGGTGTCGGCGCCGGGCCAGACGATCGCGTCGGCCGGGTCGAGACCGGCCGACTCCAGAGCGGCCCGGAAGCCGCGCAGGCGCTCGCGCCGGTTCACGCTGTTGACCGAGCCGGAGACGAACGCCAGTCGGCGGTGCCCGAGTTCGATCAGATGACGGGTGGCGAGCTCGGCCCCCATCGCGTTGTCGACGCTGATGGAGGCCAGTGACGGCGGATCGCCCGCCTGCGCGGTGCGGTCGAAGGCGACCATCTTCAGACCGCGGCTCAGCAGCGGTGTCACATGGTCGAGCGAGGGGAGCGAGGAGCAGAGCACCACTCCGCTGACCCCGTCGGCCAGCAGTTCCTCCCCGTACTTGAGCTCGCGGGCGGGATCGCGCTCACTGTTGCAGAGCAGTACGTGATAGCCCTCGGCGAGCGCGATGGCCTCCAGCTCGCGGGCGAGCGCCCCCCAGAAGGGGTTGGCGACGGACGGCACGATGAGACCGATGACCTTGATGCGGCCGGTGCGCAGCATCCGGGCCGCGCGGTTGGGCCGGTAGCCGAGCTGCTCGATCACCTGCTCCACACGGGCCAGCGTGGCCGCCTGCATGCGGTCCGTACGCCCGTTGAGGACGTTGGAGACCGTGCTCGCGGAGACTCCCGCAGCCTCCGCGACCTGATGGATCGTTACCCCGCTCATGCCACCTCCGGTTCGGAACGCAACTGACCCTACCAGTGTATCGATTTACTGAACTCTGTTCACCGGTACACCTGTTAACACGCCTGAAAATTCATGTGCATCAGCTGTTGACGTCTCTCTTGAGGCGTTCCTAGCATCAGTGCATCGATTTACCAGCGCTTCTCAGCCATGGCTGGGTTGCCGTCGCTGGATCGATCCACAGTCTCCACCTCAAAAGGGGTGTCCCATGGAACTCAAAAGACGGTCGCTGCTCGCTGCCATCGGTGCCGGCACCGCTGTCGCCGCTCTCGGCGGATGCGGCACCGGCACTTCGGCGGCCGGCTCAGCAGACGGTCCCGTCGAAGGTGAGATCACACTGCTCACCCCGATCTACGAAGGCGCCGACGGCAAGACGCTGTTGGAGAAGGAGATCCTCGGCGGTTTCCGGAAGAAGTATCCGGACGTCAAGGTGAACGTGGACTACACCACGTACCAGCAGCTCAACGAGAAGATCACCACCGGACTGGCGGGCGGGCTGCTGCCCGATGTGATGATGATGGGGGTGGGCTGGATCCCGCCGTTCGCCGCGAAGAAGGCGATCGCCGAGCTGCCCGAGAAGTTCGCCACCGCGCACGACTACGAGAAGCGCGTGCTGGAGCCGTCCCGGTACGACGGCAAGCTGTACGCGCTGCCGGTCGTGCTCGACACCCGCATCGTCGTCTACCGCAAGGACCACTTCGCCGAGGCCGGCATCAAGAAGACCCCGGCGAACTGGGCCGAACTACGCGCCGTGGCCAAGCAGCTGACCAAGGACGGCCGGATCGGGTTCGACCCGTTCTCCATCGAACTGCGCCAGTGCTGGGAGACCTTCCTCTTCGCCAACGGCGGCCAGCTGTTCAGCGCGGACGGCAAGAAGGTGCTGTTCACCGACGCCCGCGGGGTCGAGGCGCTGCAGTTCTTCAAGGACCTCATCAAGGACGGCTCCGCCGTCTACGCCAAGAAAACGGAGCTCGGCGCCCCGACCAACGTACAGACCGGCAAGGCGTCGATGATGGTGACGAGCAGCGCGCTGTGGAAGCAGGTGGGGGACCAGGCGCCGGACCTGCTCAAGGACGACAAGCTCGGTGCGTTCATCCTCGCCAACCGCAGGCCCGCGATGCTCCAGGGCGGCACCCTCGTCACCCAGGCCGCGAGTTCGAAGCATCCCGCGGCGGCCCGCGCGCTCGTCGAATACCTCGCCGCGCCGGAGTCGATCCTCGGGGCGGCCAAGCAGCGCGGTTCGGTGCCAGGACTGAAGGACCTCAGCGACACCGGATACGTGAAGGAGAACAAGTTCGTCGACCTCTCCCTGCAGAGCATGGGCGACGCGTGCTCCGAAGGCGGCACCCCCGCCTGGATGGAGATCCGCGAAAAGATCAAGCCCACGCTGGAACCCGCGATCGTGGGCAACCAGTCCGCGAAGGACGCCATCGCGGAACTCGGCCGGCTCGCCGAGGCCGCCATCGGCCGGATGTAAGGACCCGTCACCGTGGGAACGACATCCGTATTGAAGGCGCGGCCCGCACGGCCCCCTTCCCCCACCGCACACCCGATCACGAAGAAGCGCACCGGCCGGACCCCCACCGGCCCCGGGCGCCGCAGGCAACGCGCCGGCATGCTCATGGTGGCGCCCGCGCTGCTGCATGCCTCGCTCTGGATCGGCCTGCCGGTCGTCGCGTCGGTGGTCCTGGCTTTCACGAAGTACGACGTGCTGACGGCGCCGCAGTTCGTGGGCCTGGACAACTTCCGGGAGATGCTGGACGACGCGGTCTTCCGCAAGTCCGTCGTCAACACCGTCGTCTACACCTTCTTCACCGTGCCGTTCGGCATGATGCTGGGGCTGCTCGTGGCCCTGGCCCTGCACACCGGACTGAAGGCGCGTGGGATCTTCCGTACGGCGGTCTTCCTGCCGCAGGTGACGGCGACCGTCGCGATCGCGCTGGTCTGGCTGTGGATCTACAACCCGGGCAACGGGCTGCTGAACACACTCCTGTCGTTCCTCGGGATCGACGGACCTGCCTGGCTGTCGTCGACCTCGTGGGCGATGCCGTCGGTGATCCTGGTCGGCATCTGGCAGGGCATCGGCATGAAGATGCTCATCTACCTGGCCGCGCTCCAGTCACTGCCGAAGGAGCTGTACGAGGCCGCTTCGGTGGACGGGGCGTCCAGGGTGCGGCAGTTCTTCTCGATCACCCTGCCACTGCTGAAGCCCGCGACGTTCTTCGTGCTCATCACGTCGATGATCAGCGCGTTCCAGTCCTTCGACCAGATCTACATCCTGACCGACGGCGGCCCGGCCAACAGCACCACGATGATGACGTACGAGATCTACAAGTCCGCCTTCCGGGAGTTCCGCGTCGGCTACGCCTGCGCGCAGTCACTGGTGCTGTTCGTGCTGCTGATGGGCTTCACCCTGGTCAACCGGCGGATCATGGGAGGCACCCGTGGCCACAACTGAGCTGCAGAGGCCGGGAGTCACGAAGCGGGACCGGCCCCGGGCCGACGGCAAGCCGCTGTCCGCCGGCCGGATCGCGCTCTATCTGACACTCACCGTCGTCTCGCTGCTGATGGTGGTGCCGTTCGTCTGGATGGTGCTCACCTCGCTCAAGACACCCGTCGAGATCGCCTCGCAGGACGCCGGACTCCTCCCGGAGCACTGGGAGTTCGGTAACTACATCGACGCGCTGAAGGCCGCGCCGTTCGCCACCTACGCCCGCAACAGCTTCATCATCGCGTTCAGCCACACCGTGATCAACGTGGTGGTGGCGTCGATGGCCGGGTACGCGCTGGCACGGATCAGGTTCCGCGGCAGCGAGGTCATCTTCTACCTCTTCATCGCCGCGCTGATGATCCCGACGTACACCAAGGTGCTGCCCGAGTTCCTGATCGTCCGCTTCATGCCGCTGGCCGGCGGGAACGACCTCTTCGGCCAGGGCGGCAGCGGCTGGCTGGACTCCTGGTGGGCGCTCATCGTTCCCGGCGCCGTCACCCCGTTCGCCGTCTTTCTCTTCCGCCAGTTCTACCTCGATCTCCCGGTGGAGCTGGAGGAGGCGGCCAGGCTCGACGGTCTGGGCGAGTTCAGGATCTACGCCCGGATCATGACGCCGCAGGTCAAGCCCGCGCTCACCACGGTGGCACTGCTGACCTTCGAGGCGTCGTGGAACAACTTCCTCTGGCCGCTGCTGGTGACCCGCACGGACAGCCTGCGGGTGATCCAGGTCGGACTCTCCGTCTTCAAGACGGAGAACGGCCCCCAGTGGCACTTTCTGATGGCCGGCACCACGCTGGCCACCCTTCCCATGGTCGTTCTCTTCCTCATCGGCCAGCGCTATTTCGTACAGGGCTTCGCAACCGCCGGTCTCAAGTGACCGGTTCCGGTCCACGCGACCGGCCATCGAAAGGTATTCACTTCATGTCTGCTGATCTCAACGGCTCCCGCGCGCTGGTGACCGGGGCAGGTCACGGAATCGGCCGCGCCATCGCCGTCGCCCTTGCCGAGGCCGGCGCCGATGTCGCCGTCCACTACCACTCCTCCGCCGACGAGGCCGGGAGGACGGTCTCCGCGATCGAGGCGCTGGGCCGCAGGGCGAAGGCGTTCAGGGCCGACGTCACCGTGACCGGCGATGTGGACCGGCTCGTCGAGGAGGCGACCGGCTTCCTCGGCGGTCTGGACGTCCTGGTCTGCAACGCGGGACATCTGATCGGGCGGGCGACGATCGCCGAGATGTCCGACGACCACTTCGAGCAGGTGCTCTCCACCAATCTGACGTCGACCTTCCGTACCGTGCGAGCCGCGCTGCCGCATCTGACGAAGTCGCCGGCCGGGCGCATCATCACCATGTCCTCGTTGGCCGCGCACAACGGCGGCGGCCCCGGTTCGGTCGCCTACGCGGCTGCCAAGGCGGGTGTCCGCAGCTTCACCAAGGGCCTGGCCAAGGAGATCGGCTCCACCGGCATCACGGTCAACACCGTGGCGCCCGGCTTCATCAAGGGCACCGCCTTCCACGACACGTTCACGGCGCCCGAGGCGCAGCAGGCGATGGAGGCGGGCATCCCGGTCGGCCGGGCCGGTACCCCCGAGGACGTCGCGGCGGCGGTCGTGCATCTGGCGTCGCCGTCGTCCGGCTTCCTCACCGCCACCACGGTGGACATCGACGGTGGCGTGTGGCCGCGTTGAGGCGGATCCCCCGGGAGCGGGGCGGCTGGTGGCACGCGTTCGTCTGCCCGGCACACGGTGTGGAGCTCGACCACGGTGATCTGCTCGCCGGGGTGTTCCCGGCCGGCGGTGCGCGCTGCGCGTACGGCTGCCGGGTGGACGACGAGTCGGTGCGCGGCGCCTGGCTGGTGCTGTCGCACCAGGCGTGGGCGCGGCACCTGAGGGTCCTCGCCCACCGGGGCGAGCGTGTCCTGGCGGTGGAGCGGCTCGTCGAGTACGCCGGTCTGTACGCGGAGCTGGCCACCGAGCGGCATGGCGAGGCGCAGTCCTGGATGCTGCGCGGCCGCCTCTTCCACCAGGCACTGACCGATGCGATCTGGGCCGTCACCATCGGGCACACCGTGATCACGCTCGCCGAGGAATCCACGGATCACCTGTCGGCGGTGCTGCCGCTCCTGGACGACCTGGAGCGGGCGGCGCTCGACGCCCGGGACGTGCTGACCGGCCAGGGGCATCTCGCCTCCAACTACACCGCGTGGCTCAACGCCGCCGGTGTGGCGGCGAGCCGGGGCGCAGCCGCGGTACGCGGAACCGAGTGGGACGGCGCCGAGCGCTGGCTGGAGGGCGGGCACGGGCTGTACGCGCACCTGCGGGTGGCCGTCGCCGAGGACGGCTGGGAGTGGGAGGGCAGCACCTACTACCACGGGTTCGTGCTGCGCGCCGCCCTGCTCGCGCTGCGCGGCACGGATCCGGCGGCCGTGCCGTCCGATGTGGTGGACGTGCTGGCCGGGATGACCGACGTACTGGCCTCGATCGCGACGCCGGGCGGGATTCTGCCCGCGCTGCACGACGGCCCGTATCTGCGCGCTCCGCTCGCTCTGGAGTGGCTGGAACTGGTTTCACTGGCACAGCAGTTGATGCCTTCTCCGGCCCTGGACGCGGTGGCCGGGCGGGCCCGTGCCGAGCTCGGCACGCACGACGACGGGCTCGACCGCGAACTGGGCGGCTGGTTCGCCGGTCCGCCGCTGCCGCAGCGGCCCGCACCCGGCCCGGTCACCGTGTTCCCGACGGCCGGATACGCCGTGCTGCGCCACGCGGGCATCCACGCCCTGCTGGACTTCGGTCCGCACGGCGGCTCGCACGGCCACCGCGACAAGCTCTCGCTCCTCCTGTACGGGGACACCACACCGTGGCAGCCCGACCCCGGTCAGGTGCCCTACGCGCACGCCGAGTTCCGCGATCTGTACGCATCCACGGAGGCACACCCCGCGTTCCGGGTGGACGGCATCGAACAGGCCGAGTGCACCGGGCAGTTGCTCGGATCGGACGGTTCGTCCGTCACCGCCGGGGTGACCACGGCGTACGAGGGAGTGCGCGCGGTACGGCGGGTCGCGCTCGGCGACGGCTATCTGGTCGATCTGCTGACCGTGAGTGCCGAGGGGGAACGGCGGTTCACCGCACAGCTGCGTCCCGGAGTCGCGTTGGACATCCAGCTCCAGGGCGCGGGCCCGGTGCGCACCACCTGGTACGGCGACGAGACCCTGCACGGCTGGCACACCCACACGCCGGGGCGGACCGTGCGCCCGGTCGCCCGGCCCGGCCCCGGCCCGGCCGACGATCCGCAGCGCATGCGTACCCGGATCGACTTCACCGCGGAGTCGGACCGGATCACCTTCGCCTCGGTGTACCAGGCGGCCTCGGCGGGCCCCGCCGTGACCGACGTACAGCTGGACGGTGACGGGGTGCTGACGGTCGCGCTGGCCGACGGCGGCACCGCACGATTCCGGACGGAGGACTGACCCTTGTTGCTCTCGGCGACCCCGCCGCCCGGCCCACGCCCCGCACAGGAGGCGCGGCTGTACGAGGAGGCCGCCCGCCACCGCGGGCTGACCCCGCCCCGTACGCATCCGCCGGCCAGCATCACCTGGCTGGGCCCCGCAGCCTCCAACCCGGCCCTGGCCCACCGGATCGGCGGGGACCCGGCCCATCTGGCGGAGAGCCGGCGCTGGATCGAGGCCGCGGTGCGGCTGCCGCACTGGGGCAAGGCCCATATGCCGGACCACGACCTGGACGCCGGCTGGCTGCTGCACCATCTGTCGCTCGCCTACCGGTGGATCGGCGACGCGCTGCCGGACGGGGTGCGGGCACTGCTGCGGTACAAGCTGCTGCTCCAGGGGCGGCGGATGTACGAGTACGCGGTGGCGAGCGAAGGCGGCTGGTGGTCTTCCTCGTACTGGCAGAACCACAACTGGATCTGTTACGCGGGTCTGGCCACGGCCGGCTACGTGCTCGGCAAGGAGGAGTGGACCGAGCGCGCCAAGGACAATCTCGGAACGGTGCTCGACCTGATGCCCGAGGACGGTTCGCACGCCGAAGGTGTCGTGTACTGGCGCTACGGCGTTCCCTTCCTCGCCATCCATCTGGATCTCCTCCAGGAGGCGGAGGGCATCGACTGGTGGGGGCGGGGCGGATTCCTCTCCCGCACGTTCCGCTACCGGTTGCACCAGATGGCGCCCGGCTTCGCGCTCAACGTCGACCACGGCGACTGCCACGACCGGCGCAGCGGGCACAGTGCCGCCCTGTACTACCGTCTCGCCTCCCAGTACGGCATCCCGGAGGCGCAGTGGATGGGTGAACTCGCCTCGGGTGAACTGCTGTGGCAGGAGGCCGCGGAGAGCGGGGTGCGGCCGGGAATCCTACCGGAGGCGTATCTCGAGCACCTCTGGTACGACCCGTCCGTGCCGAGTGCCCGGCCCACGGAGACCAGGGCGTTCTTCCCGGATCTCGGACTGCTGGCGGCCCGAACCGGATGGGACGAGGACGCCACGCTCGTCTCGTTCAAGGCGAGCCCCGGCGGCGGACACAAGGCGTGGGAGACATCGGCGAAGCATCGGGCCGAGCGGGGCTGGGAGACTCTGAACCAGGGGCACCACCACCCCGATTCGGGCTCGTTCGTGCTGGTCTCGCAAGGGGCGTTCCTCGCGGTCGACGAGGGTTACAGCAACCGCAAGCGCGCCGCGCACCACAATCTGCTGCTGGTGGACGGGCAGGGCTACGCGGACGAGGACCGCTACCACGTCTACAAGGACATCCCGTACGAGCGGCAGGCCCGGCAGCGCGATGTGCTCGTCTCCGCCGACTGCGGCTGGGCACATGCCACGGCGGAGGTCGCCGCGATGTACGACCCCGGGCTCGGGGTGCGGCGGCTGGACCGGACGCTGGTGTTCACACCGTCGGGGCGGCTCGTGCTGCTGGACCTGGCGGAGGCGGACACGGAACGGGAGTGGACGTTCCTGCTCCAGACCGACCGGCCGACCGAGCCGCAACCTGACGGCAGCCGGCTGATCCGGTCCGGGGCGGCCTCGGCGCTGGTGCGGCGGTTCGCGCCGCTCCACGCCTCGGTCGTCTCCGAGGCCACCGAGGTCGAGGCCAATCCGACGTCCAGCACGCCGGAGCTGCGCCTCACCCGCACGCTGCACACACTGCGCGCGACGACCGCGCGGTCTTCGCACGGGATCTTCCTCACGGCGATCGTGCCGGGCGCCGAACCCGTCCCGGTGGAACGGATCGTGTGTACGGAGGGCCAGGGCGTGGCCTTCGGCGAGGAGACCGTCCTCCTCTCCCCCGTCGCCCGCCGCATCCGTACCTCCGCCGTCTCGGCCGACGCGGCGGCGGTGCTGCTCGGTGGCGACGGCCCGTACGCGGTGGCGGCCACCCGGCTGGAGCTGGACGGCCGGGTGCTGCTCGATGTCCCGGAGCCGTACACGGGAAAGGTCGGCTGATCATGCAGGCAACCCTCTCGTCCGGCTGGCCGACGCTGCTGCGGCGGCTGGAATTCGTGGCCTATCCGGCCGCCGCCGGAGCCGCGTTCGCCGTGCTGTCGCTCGGCTTCGTGACCTGGCTGCCCGCGCTCGCCGCGATGGGGCACGCCCTGCAGCGGTGGCGGGCGGAGGGTGACAGCCGTTGCTTCACCAACGCGTTCGGCGCCTTCCCGCAGTACTGGCGGGCCCTGTGGCGGCACTCCCTGGCATCCACCGCGGCGGGGATCGTCCTGACCGCCAATATCGTCCATCTGCTGGGCCGTTCGGAACCGTGGACGTTCGTGCTGCTCGCCGCGCAGGTGGGCATCGCGGCCGCTCTGGTCGTCCATCATGTGGCGCTCGCCGCCGAGGCGGGCCGGTCGCCGCACGGCACGGTCCGCACCTGGTCGCGCGGCGCGTTGGTCCTCGGCTTCGGGTCCGCGGCCCGTGGCACCGCGCTGCTCGGCGCGGTGATCTCCGCCGCGCTGCTCTCTCTCGTCGTACCGCTGGGTCCCGTGCTCCTCGGTCCCAGCGTCCCCGTACTGCTCGCTCTGTCCTTCGCCGATCCCAGGAGGCACACCCCATGAGCCGTGTACTGCGCACCACTCTCGTCGCCGCGCTCGCCGTCGGCGCCCCACTGGTCTTCCCCCCGGCGTCCGGGGCCGCCGAAGCCGCCACGGCGTACTACGTGTCGCCGTCCGGCAGCGACTCCCACACGGGTACGTCGTCGAGCGCCCCGCTCGCCACGATCCAGAAGGCGGTCGATCTGGCGCCGACGGGTGCGGTGGTGAACCTCGCCGCCGGTACGTACCGGCAGGACGTCGTGACCAAGCGCGCCGGGGTCACCATCACCGGGCCGTCGAACGCCGTGGTGAAGGGGGCCGGCGACGCCCGGATCATCCAGGTGCAGCACGACTCGACGACGCTCAGCGGTTTCACCGTCGACGGGCTGCACGGGTCCCCCACCGATGTGTCGGGGTACCGCCTCAAGCTCATCTATGTCATGAGCACAACTCCCGGCAATGGTGTCGGCGGACTGCGGATCACCGGAATGACGCTGAAGAACGCCGCCGACGAATGCCTGCGGGTGCGCTATCTGGTGACCGGAGCCGACATCTCTAAGAACACGATCACCGACTGCGGGGCCAACGACTTCAAGTTCGGCGGCGGGGGCAAGAACGGCGAGGGCATCTACCTCGGTACGGCCCCCGAGCAGCAGGGGGCGAACGGCGCCCCGGACGCGGCCCCCGACGTCAGCCGGAACAACCGCATCCACCACAACACCATCGTCACCCAGGGAAATGAGTGCGTCGATGTGAAGGAGAACTCGACCAACAACTACGTCGAGTACAACGACTGCAGCGGTCAGAAGGACCCCAGCTCCGGTGGGCTGGACGCGCGCGGCAGCGGCAACATCTTCCGCTACAACACCATTCACGACAATGCCGGCGCGGGCATCCGGCTCGGCGGCGACACCGCGACCGACGGCATCGACACCAGCGTCTACGGCAACACCATCACCGGTAACGCGGGCGGCGGCATCAAGTTCATGCGCACCCCGCAGGGACCGGTGTGCACCAACACGATGAGCGGCAACACCGGTGGTGACGCGGTCGGCACCTACGGCAGCGAGTACGCCCCGACCGGGGCGTGCCCCAAGTGAGCGGCCGGGGACCCGCGAGACGCGGGGTACTGACAGCGGCGGCCGGGCTTGCGGCCGTCGCCGCGACGGCGCCGGCGGCGCAGGCCGCCGAGGCGTCGAACGGTGGCACGGGCCGGTCGCGCTGGACGACGTCCTGGGCGACCGCGCAGACAGCACCGACCGCCACCGACACGGTGGCGAGCGCCGGTCTGACCGACGGCACGTTCACCGCCTGCGTAAGGCTGTCGGCGGGCGGCACGGTCCGGCTGCGCTACGGGCACGCCTTCGGCACGGTTCCGGTCCTGATCGGCCCTGTGACGGCGGGCGGCCGGGCGGTGACGTTCGGCGGGCGCGCACAGGCGTGGATCGCCGCGGGCGCGTCACTGACCAGTGATCCGGTCGCCGGTCTGCGTACCGCCGAAGCGGCGGCTCTGACGGTGGAGACCCGGCTCCCCGGCCCCACCGGACCGCTCTCCTTCCACCGCAACACCCATGCCTCGCACACCGTCGACGGCGAGCGCACCACCTCGGTGTTCCTGCTGACGGGGGTCGAGGTGACGGGCGCGTACGGGCCCGTGGTCGCGGTGCTGGGCGATTCCATAGCGGAGGGCGTCGGCACGCCCGACGACGCCGATCTGCGCTGGCCCGACCAACTGGCCAGGCGGCTGCCCGGTTCGGCCGTCGCCAATCTCGGCATCAGTGGCAATCGGGTCCTGCTGGACGACGCCCGGTTCGGGCCGAGCGGGCAGGCACGCTTCGACCGCGATGTGCTGTCCCTGCCCGGGCTGCGGACCGTACTCGTCCATCTCGGCGTCAACGACCTCCAGCAGCCGCCGAGCCAGACCGACCCGGCGCGCGTACTGGCCGGGTACCGGCAGCTGGTGCTGCGCGCCCGCAACGCCGGACTGCGGGCGGTCGGCGCGACCGTCACACCGTTCGAGGGCTGGACCCGCTGGACACCGGAACTGGAAGCGGTACGGCAGCAGATCAACGCGGCGCTGCGGACCGGGCGGGTCTTCGACGCCGTGGCCGACTTCGACGCGGCACTGCGCGACCCCGACCGTCCGTCCCGGATGCTGCCGTCGTACGACAGCGGCGACGGACTGCATCCCAACCCCGCCGGTCATGCCGCGTCGGCCGCGGCCGTGAACCGCCGACACCTTCTGTGAGGGCCGCATCATGAACCCAGGCACCGACACTCCGGGAACCACCCGGCGCACCGTTCTCGCCGGGGCGGCGGCGCTCGGCGCTTTTGCCGCCCTGCCGTTCACACTCGCCGCGGCCACCGCGCACGCGGCTGTCGGCGACACCGTCGTCGATGACGCCGCCTCCCTGCGCACCCGCTGGCACACCCTGCTCACCGGCGGCTCGGGGCTCGACCTGACGGACGCGCGGATCGCCGCGGCCGTGGCCCGGATCGGCAAGGCCGCCACCACCTCGGCGAAGGGCCTCGACCCGACCCGTACCGACGGGCTGTTCCCCGATCTGACCAGCACCGCGCTCTCCAACCACGTCACGACGTCGTTCAAGCGGCTCGCCACGGTCGCGACCGCGTGGGCCGTGCCCGGCACTCCGCAGTACGGGGACACCACGCTGCGCGATCTGCTGCTGGCCGGCCTCGACTGGATGCTGACGAACCGCTACGGCCCCGGCCACACCCGGTTCGACAACGACTGGGACTGGGAGATCGGCTCCGCACTCGCCCTCAACGACGCGGCCGTGCTGCTGTACGACGTGCTCGGGACGGAGCGGCTGGGCCGGATCACCGCGGCCGTACGGCACTACACGCCCGACCCGAACCTCTGGCGGGCCGACCGGCAGATCGCCACCGGCGCCAACCGGGTGTGGATCTCCACCGTCGTCGCCGTCAACGCCGTCCTCACCGGCGACGGCGGCGATCTGGCGCGCGTCCGTGACGCTCTTTCGGACGTCGAGGGTTCGGGTGCCAACAGCGTCCTCGCCTTCAACGACGTCAGTACGGCGGCGGAGGGCACCGGCGAGGGCTTCTACTCCGACGGATCGTTCCTCCAGCACTACAAGCACCCTTACAACGGCGGGTACGGCAAGGAGCTGCTGAACAACCTGTCCCGGCTGCTGAACCTCCTCGCCGGTACGGCGTGGACGGTCACCGACCCCGATCTCGACAACGTCCGTTCCTGGGTCGACGACGGTTTCGACCCGCTGCTGGCCCGCGGCGACGTGATGGCGTCGGTGTGCGGGCGCGAGATCGCCCGCCCCAGCAAACAGGGGCACGTCTCGGCACAGACCGTCATCGAGGCGGTGGTACGGCTGATCCCGAGCTTCCCCGGCGAGACGGCCGACCAATTCACCGCGCTGGTCAAACAGTGGATCGCCGAGGACACCTACCGGGACTTCCTCGCCGTCACCGACCTCGCCTCGCTCGTCGCCGCCCAGCGGGTCATCGCCTCCCCCGTCCCGGCACGCGGCCCGCTGGTGGCGCACAAGCAGCACCCCCGGATGGACAAGGCGGCCCATCACCGGCCGTCCTTCGCACTCGGCATCTCCGCGTACTCGTCCCGGATCTACAACTACGAGTCGATCCAGAACGAGAACCTGCATGCCTGGCACCTCTCCGACGGCATGGTCCTCCTCTACACCGACGACCTCGGGCACTACAGCGAGGACTACTGGCCGACCGTCGACCCGACCCGGCTGCCCGGCACCACCGTCATCGCCGGACGGCCCGCGGACGCGGCGGGTCAGCGCACCACCAGCACGGCCGACTGGGCCGGCGGCACCACGCTGCCGGGCACGACGCTCGGGGCGTACGGCATGGAGCTGCACGCGTACGGAAGCGCGCTGCACGGACTGAAGAGCTGGTTCTGCCTGGACGACGTGATCGCGTGCGTCGGCTCGGGCATCACCTCGGACGCGGGCACGGCAGAGACCGTCGTGGAGAACCGCAAGCTCCGCGACCCGAAGGCGGCCCTCCTCGTCAACGGCACGGCCGCCCCCACGGACTCCGGCTGGTCGGACCGGCTCGACCGGGTGCGGTGGCTGCATGTCGCCGGAACCGGCGGCTACGTCTTCCCCGAGCCCGCCACGCTCCACGGCCTGCGGGAGGACCGCACCGCGACCTGGCGCGAGATCAATCTCAAGTACGGCACGGACACCCCGGTCACCCGCCCGTATCTGACGCTGTGGCAGGACCACGGCGCCGCACCGAGCGGGGCCGGCTATTTCTGGCTGCAGGCCCCGGCGGCCTCCGCCGAGCGCACGAAGCAGTGGTCGTCCGCGCCCCCGGTCAGGCAGATCGCACGCTCCACCGCCGTGCACGCGGTACGCCGCTGCGCCGACGGACTGGTCGCCGCGAACTTCTGGACCGCCGGCACGGCGCAGGACCTGTCGTCGGACGGCCCCGCCTCGGTGCTCGTACGACCGGACGGAAAGACGGTGAAGGTGTCGCTGTCGGACCCGACACAACTGCGCTCATCGGTGGTCCTGGACCTGGCGCAGCGCGGTCTGACCGTCGTCCGGGCCGACCCGGGCGTAAGCGCCGCCGCCACCAGCGGCGGCATCAGGATCACCGCCGACACCGCCGGACTCCACGGCGCCACCCTCAACCTCACCCTGAACAGGAGCTAGACCCTTGTTGTTCGACATGGATCTGGACCGGCTGCGCGCGTACCGGCCGGAACCGGAGGAGCCCGCCGACTTCGACGCCTTCTGGGAGAAGACACTCACCGAGACGGCCCGCCACACCCTGGACGCCGAGTTCGTCCCGTACGACGCCGGGTTCGCGACGGTCGATGTGTTCGACGTGGCCTTCCGGGGCTGGGGAGGGCAGCCGGTGAAGGCATGGCTGCTGCTGCCGAAGGCGCGCTCGGGTCCGCTGCCCGCCGTGGTGCAGTACATCGGGTACAACGGCGGCCGGGGCATCCCGTACTCCTGGCTGACCTGGAGCGCACTGGGGTACGCGCATCTGGTGATGGACAACCGGGGCCAGGGCGGCGGTGGCAAGAACACCGCGGACACCCCGGACATCGGCCCCGACGGACACGGTTCGTCCTCCCCCGGCTTCCTGACCCGCGGCATCGAGGACCCGTACCGCCACTACTACCGGCGGCTGATCACGGACGCCGTGCGGGCGGTGGACGCGGCGAAGGCCCACGAGGCGGTGGACTCCTCGCGGGTGGCGGTGCTCGGCGGCAGCCAGGGCGGCGGGCTGGCGCTGGCCGTCGTCGGGCTGCGGGACGACATCGCGGCGGCCGTCGCCGATGTGCCGTTCCTCTGCCACTACCGGCGTGCCTCGCAGATCACCGACGCCGGACCGTATGCGGAGATCGCCCGCTGGCTGTCCGGTCACCGCTTCCGGATCGACGAGGCGATGGAGACCCTGTCCTATTTCGACGGGGTCAACTTCGCGGCACGGGCGACCGCCCCGGCGTGGTTCTCGGTCGGCCTGATGGACCGGATCTGCCCCTCGTCCACGGTGTTCGCGGCGTACCACCGCTACGCGGGTCCGGCCGAGATCGAGGTGTTCACGTACAACGGGCACGAGGGCGGCGCGGAGTACGACCTGCCGCGCAAGCGCGACGCCCTGCGCGGCGTGTTCGGACGCTAGCGCCGCGACCGGCGAGGTTTGCCCGACGGGGCAGGGCCTGCCGGTCGCGGCACTGGCGCACGAAGGTCACCGGCCCAGCGCCGCCATCGCGGCGTTGTGGCCGGGAACCCCGCTCACCCCACCGCCGCGTACGGCCCCCGCCCCGCACAGCAGCACATTGGCGTGCGCCGTCTCCACCCCCCACCGCCCGGTGGATTCGGTGGAGTACGGGAACGCGAGGTCCCGGTGGAAGATGTGGCCGCCGGGCAACCGCAGGTCGTGTTCGAGATCGAGCGGGGTCTTCGCCTCGATGCAGGGCTCACCGTTCTCGTCGCGTGCGAGGCAGTCGGTGACCGGCTCGTCCAGATGCGCGTCGAGTTCGGCGAGCGTGGCCGTCAGCAGCTCGGCGCGCGTCGCCGCGTTGTCGGCGGCGAAGAGCCGGGCGGGGGTGTGCAGACCGAAGAGGGTGAGGGTCTGGTATCCGCGCGCGGCGAGGCCGGGTCCGAGGATCGACGGGTCGGTCAGTGAGTGGCAGTAGATCTCGGACGGCGGGGCGGCGGGCAGCCGGCCCTCCGCCGCGTCCCGGTAGGCGTCGGCGAGTTGCCCGTACCCCTCGGCGATGTGGAACGTCCCGGCGAAGGCCTCGCGCGGGTCGACCGAGCGGTCACGCAGTCGGGGCAGCCTGGTGAGCAGCATGTTCACCTTCAGCTGCGCGCCCTCGGCCGGGGTGGGCGGCTCGTCGCCGAGGAGTGCTGCGAGCGCTTGCGGCGAGGCGTTGACGAGGACCCGGCGGGCGGCGACGACGTGTTCCGCCCCGGGTGAGCGGACGGTGATCTCGGCCCGTGTCCCGTCGGTTTCGATACGGGTCGCCTCGTGCCGTACGCGGATCTCCGCCCCCGCCTCGCGGGCGGCCCGTGCGAGGGCGTCGGTGAGTGCGCCCATGCCGCCGACCGGGACGTCCCAGTCGCCGGTGCCACCGCCGATGACGTGGTAGAGGAAGCAGCGGTTCTGGAGCAGGGACGGGTCGTGCGCGTCGGCGAAGGTGCCGATCAGGGCATCGGTCAGCGCGACTCCGCGTACGAGGTCGTCGTGGAAGTTCTCCTCGACGGCGACGCCGATGGGCTCCTCGAAGAGTGTCCGCCAGGCCTGCCGGTCGCCGATCCGCTCGCGCAGGGCCTCGCGGGTGGGCAGGGGTTCGGTGAGCGTCGGAAAGGCCCGTTCGGCGACGCGTCGCGTCATGCCGTAGAAGCGCTGCCAGGCCTCGTACTCCCGGTCCGAGCCGGTGAGTGCGGCGAAGGATTCCCGGGTGCGGTCCCCGCCGACGAGCAGTCCGGTGGCACGGCCGCCGCGCACGGTCGGGGTGTAGGAGGAGACGGTCCGCTTCCGTACGGCGAAGTCCAGGCCGAGATCGCGGACGATCTTCTGTGGCAGCAGGGACACCAGGTACGAGTAGCGCGACAGACGGGCGTCGACCCCGTCGAAGGGGCGGGTGGAGACGGCCGCTCCTCCTGTGGCGCCGAGGCGTTCCAGGACCAGAACGGACCGTCCGGCGCGGGCGAGGTAGGCGGCGGCGACCAGACCGTTGTGGCCGCCGCCCACGATCACTGCGTCATAGCTGTCGGGTGCGGGCATGGCCCTTCGTAACACGGGACGATCACGCCTGACCAGAGGTGGTGGTGTACGGCCCCGGCGGCGACGGCTCCCGGCCGCGGCGCAACGCCGCGACCCGGCGGTACAGCTCGACGGCCTCGGGACCCCTGCCGAGCTGTTCCAGACAGTGCGCCTCGTCGTTGCGGGCGGCCAGCGTGTCGGGGTGGTCGGCACCGAGTACGCGCGCGCGTGCCTCGGCGACCTGGCGGTAGACGGTGAGGGCGTCGGCCCAGTGGCCGAGCCAGCCGAGACCGACGGCGACCTCGCGGTGGCTGACGAGGGTGTCGAGGTGGTCGGGGCCGAGGACGCGTCCTCGGATCGCGCACACGTCGCGTGCCTCGGCGAGTGCCTCCTCCCAGCGGGCGAGGCGCCCCAGATTGACGCCGAGGCCGTGGCGGGCGCGGAGGGTCTCGGGGTGGGCGGGGCCGCCCACCCTGGTCCGGTCGTCGACGAGCGCGCGGTACAGCTCCAGTGCCTCCGCGCTGCGCCCCAGGCGGCCGAGGCTGATGCCGACCTCGTAACGGGCGGACAGGGTGTCGGGGTGGTCGGCGCCGAGCGACCGGGACCGGGCCCGCGCGACCTCCCGGTAGGCCTGCAGGGCCTCCGTCCAGCGGCCGAGCCGACCGAGGGTGTAGGCCACCTCGTAGAGCGTGGCCAGGGTGTCGGGGTGGTCGGCACCGAGCAGTCGGGTGCGGGCCGATGCCACGTCCCTGGCCATCCGGTACGAGTCCTCCAGGCGGCCGAGCCTGCTGAGGTTGAAGGCGAGGTTGTGGCGGCAGCGCAGGGTGTCGGGGTGGTCGGGCCCCATGGACCGTTCCCGGGAGGCGAGGACGGTCGCGTACACCTGGTGGGCTTCGAAATGGCGGCCGAGCCGGTCGAGGACGTACGCCGTCTCCTGGCGGGCGGCGAGGGTCTCCGGGTGGTCGGGGCCGAGGACTCGTTCACGGCCCCGGGTCACGCGGCCGAACTCCCGCAGGGCGTCGGAGGATCGCCCGGTGCGGCTGAGGGTGAAGGCCACCTCGTACCGGCTGGAGAGCGTGTCGGGGTGGTCGGGGCCGAGGGCGTACTCGCGTTCGGTGGCGACCGCGCGGTGCACCTCGCCGGCCTCCTCCCAGTGGCCGAGCCGGCCGAGGTTCAGACCCGCGCTGTGCCGGTTGGCGAGGGTGGAGAGGAGTTCCGGCGACGGGGTCGGCCGCTCGGCCCCGGGCACCGGTAGCTCCCCGGTCCGGTGCCGCAGGTCGGTCCCGGTGGTCCACTCGCCGGTGAGACCCGCGGAGTGGTCGGGCAGCGCGATTCCGCGGTGGGTGCCGGACGCCTTGTGTCCGCCGGTCATGCCGCGGGTCCAGGCCGGCAGCTGCTGTTCCGGACGTGTGACGGGCACGGGCGGGGCGAGCCGCACCTGTCCCGTGGACGGGAGCTGCGGCTGCTCGCCGGTACGGCCGACGGTGATCCGTCGGCGCAGGTCGCTCGCGTCGACGGGCCGTTCCTCGGGGGCCTTGGCCAGCAGTTCCAGGACCACGCGGTCGAAGAATCCGGGGAGTTCCGCCCGATGGGTGCGCAGTGGCTCGGGCGGGGTGTCGCGGTGTCCGACGAGGACGGCCCAGGCGTCTTCGAGGTCGAACGGCGGTGCCCCGGTGGCGATCTCGTACAGGACGCAGCCCAGTGAGTAGAGGTCGCTGCGGTGGTCGACATGACCGCCGCTGATCTGCTCGGGCGACATGTAGTGCGGGGTGCCCATGGCGATGCCCGTACCGGTGAGCCGGGAGGTGAAGCCGATGTCGTGGCCGAGCCTGGCGATGCCGAAGTCGCAGATCTTCACCGTTCCGTCGGTGAGCCGCATGATGTTGGCGGGTTTGAGGTCACGGTGCACGATGCCCTGCCGATGGGTGTAGCCGAGGGCGTCGGCGACCTGTTCGGCGATGTCCACGATGTCGGAGACCGGCAGCGGATGCTGTTCGTTGTCATCCAGCAGTTGGCTGAGGTTTCGGCCGTCGAGGAGTTCCATCACCAGATAGAGGACGCCCTCGTACTCGCCGAAGTCGTGCACGACCGTGACGCCGCGGTGCTGCAGCGCGGCCGCGACGCGGGCCTCGCGGCGGAAGCGTTCACGCAGGACGCGGGTGAAGGACTGATCGTGCTGGGGGCCCATCGGCTTGAGGCATTTGACGGCCACGTGACGGCCGAGCGACTCGTCGCGGGCACGCCACACCTCGCCCATGCCCCCGCGCCCGATCAGATCGAGCAGTCGGTACCGGCTCTGGATCAGCCTGGTGTCCGCCATCGCCTGCTGTCGCCCCCGTCGGTCCGCCTACCCCTTTGCCCTCCCCGGCCCGTCCAGTATGGCGGCCTGGCTTCGCAGTTTGTACGGGGTGGGGCGGCTGCCGGGGCCGAGCCGGGCCATCGCGTTCGGAATGTGACCGGACGGGAGTCGCCGGCGGAGCCGGGAGGGGATGCGGCGCAGCACCGTTCCGGTGGCGCGCAGGCGACGGTCGACGGCGTGCACGGGCCCGACGGGTCTGCCGTAGAGCTCATGGGCGTACGGGGGCAGTGACGGGTGGGCGAGTGCCGCGACCCGCCGCCACAGCAGTGCGCGCGCCGGTACGAGCAGTGGGTGGACCGGTGGCCTGCGCAGGAAGTCGTCGACGTCCAACGCCTCCGGGGATGCGGCGAGTTGCGGCCGCACCTCTTCGAAGTAGGCGGCGAGCTGTGCGGTGGTGGCCGGTACGTCGGCGGGGTCGAGGCCGACGAGGCGGGCGCTGTGACGGTGCTCGTCGATGTAACGGTCGGCCTGGGCGTCCGTGAGCGGGAAGCCGGAGCGGCGTTCGACCTGGAGGTAGGAGTCCACCTCGGCGCAGTGCACCCACAGCAGCAGTTCGGGTTCGTCGACGCCGTACGTCTGGCCGGTGGCCGGGTCGGTGGCCTTGAGGAGCCGGTGGATCCTGCGGACCCGGGCCCCGGCCTTCTCGGCGGCCTCGGTGGTGCCGTAGGTGATCGTTCCGACGAAGCCGGCCGTGCGCATCAGCCGTCCCCAGGCGTCCTTGCGGAAATCGGAGTTCTGCATGACACCGCGCACGGCGCGGGGGTGCAGTGCCTGCAGATACAGCGCACGCACCCCGGCGACCCACATCATCGGGTCGCCGTGCATCTGCCAGGTGACGGAATCGGGCCCGAAGAGCCCGGGGTCGGCGTCCGCCATGTCGCCCGTACCTCCCACCGTCCGCACGACCGACAACCCTTCCCGGTCGAACCGGAGTTCACCCTCGATGGTATCGCGGCCCCCTGCCCCGCCACGGCACACGATTCCCGCCGTTCCACCGGTCCCCGGCTGCACGAGAAGCCGCCGCCTCGCGCCGGAGCGCAACCCGGACCGCCCGGAACGGATCTTCCGGGGGTCGAATGGCGCGCGTCGGCCGACCGGCATAGCGTGCCAGGAAAGTGCCCTATATCACCTTGTACCCGAATGGTGGAAGGATGGAGCGTCTTGAGCGGCGACACCGACGAGCAGAGATCGCTGGAGCCCGGAACAGGGCCCGCTCCCGAGGGTGAACCGGAGTACCGCCCCTACCGCCGTCCTGCCGCCGGCTGGGGTGCGGCCAGGAGCGTGTCCCGATTGCTGATGCGCGAGGGCGCGCTGGTGGACGGCCCGCGGGCGATCAGGCGGATGAACCACGAGGACACCGGGTTCGACTGTCCCGGATGCGCGTGGCCGGACGACACCAAGGGTCTGCGCCTGGACATCTGCGAGAACGGAATCAAGCACGTCACCTGGGAGATGACCCGCAAGCGGGTCGGACGCGAGTTCTTCGCCGCACACTCGGTGACGGAACTGTCCGGGTGGAGCGACCACGACCTCGAAGACCAGGGCCGGTTGACCGAACCGATGGTCTACGACCCCGAATCGGACCACTACGTCCCGATCAGCTGGAAGGACGCGTTCGAGGTGGTCGGTCGCGCCCTGCGCGAGCTGGAAGATCCGAATCAGGCCTCGTTCTACACCTCCGGCCGCCTCGGCAACGAAGCGACGTTCCTCTACCAGCTGATGGCCCGTGAACTGGGCACGAACAACCTGCCCGACTGCTCCAACATGTGCCACGAGGCCAGCGGCCGCGCACTGCAGGCGTCCCTGGGAACCGGCAAGGGGACCGCCGACCTCAAGGACTGGGAGACCGCCGACGCGCTGTTCATCCTGGGCGTCAACGCCGCATCCAACGCTCCCCGGATGCTCACCGCCCTCGCCGAGGCACACCACCGCGGCGCGCAGATCGTGCACGTCAATCCGCTCATCGAGGCGGCCGCCACCCGCACCATCGTCCCGCACGACTTCGTGGACATGGCCCTCTTCAGAGCGACCCGGACCAGCACCTTGAACCTGCAGCCCCGCATCGGAGGCGACATGGCTCTGCTCCGCGGCATGGCCAAGGCGGTCCTTGAACACTCGGCGACCGACCCCAAGGCACTGGACCGGGAGTTCATCGACCGCCACACCACCGGCTTCGAGGAGTACCACGCGCTGTGCGAGGCCACGCCGTGGGACGAGATCGAGCACCAATCCGGGCTGAGCCGCACCGACATCCTCGCTGCGGCGCGCGTCTACGGCGAGGCCGACCGTTCCATCATCAGCTGGTGCCTGGGCCTCACCCAGCACGAGCACGGCGTCGACACCGTCCGGGAGATCGTCAACCTGCTCCTGCTCCGCGGCAATCTGGGACGGGAGGGAGCGGGACCCTCCCCCGTGCGAGGACACAGCAACGTCCAGGGCAACCGCACCTGCGGCATCGACCACCGCCCCACCGACGAGTTCCTGGAACGCCTCGCCGAGGTCTGCGACATCGAGCCGCCCCGCGCGCACGGACTGGACACCGTCCGGACGGTCGAGGCGATGCACAACGGCGATGTGAAGGTGTTCGTCGGCATGGGCGGCAACTTCGCGCTCGCGGCGCCCGACACCCTGTACACCTGCGCGGCGCTGCGCAACTGCGAGCTCACCGTCCAGGTGAGCACCAAGCTGAACCGCAGCCACCTCGTCCACGGCCGCCGGGCTCTCATCCTGCCGTGCCTCGGCCGCACCGAGAAGGACCATCAGCGCAAGGGCGTCCAGAGCACGTCCGTCGAGGACTCGATGAGCATGGTCCACCTCTCGGTCGGGATGAAGCGCCCCGCCTCCTCGCACCTGCTCTCCGAGCCGGCCGTCATCGCGGGCATGGCCCGCGCCGCCCTGCCCGACAGCACCACTCCCTGGGAGTGGTACATCGAGGACTACGACCGCATCCGGGACACCATGGCCCAGGTCCTCGACGGCTTCGAGGACTTCAACCGCCGGGTGCGCCTGCCCCTGGGCTTCCGCATCAAGCAGCCCGCCCGTGAACTGGTCTTCCTCACTCCGTCCGGACGCGCCGAGTTCTCCACCGCGGTGCTGCCCGACATCGTTCCCGCGCCGGGCACCCTGGTCCTGGGCACCATGCGGTCCCACGACCAGTGGAACACCACCATCTACTCCGACGACGACCGCTACCGCGGCATCAAGAACCTGCGCACACTCGTCTTCATGAACCGGGCCGACATGCGCGAACGCGGCATCGCCGACCTCGGCCCCGTCGACATCACGAGCATCGCGAGGGACGGCAGCCGGCGCACCCTCGACGGCTACCTCGCCATCCCCTACAACATCCCCCGCGGCTGCGCGGCCGGTTACATGCCCGAGATGAACGTGCTGTGCGCGCTCGGCGACTACAGCACCCAGAGTGATCAACCGATCATGAAACACATCAAGGTCGTCATCATCCCCGCCGCATTGAGCGGGGAGCGCACACGGACAGCACTCCGGCCGGTGTGACGACCACCGGCGGCAGCCGACCGAACCCCTGGTCGAACGGCCAGGCGCGAGCCACTACGAGCCGATCGGCAGGTACGAGGCGCTCGGCCTGCTCGCCGGCGCCGCTTCACCCACCGAGCCCGTAGTGGGCGACGCCGTCGAACACCGTGAGGGTGCCGTCACGGTTCACGGCTCCCCACGGCCGCTCCGGCAGTGAACGCTTGAGGAATGAGGAAGCGCCGCTCTCGCAGCACTCGAACGCGTCCTGCCAGGCCGTCACGTCGTTGCCGGTCGCCGGGTCACGCGTGGTGTGCCGGTCGTGGCCGTCGCAGTCCTCGGCCGCACAGGGCTGACCGTGACCACATTCCGGTGTGCCGCACGGGCACGGCCGGTCGCACTCAGCCGGCTTCCAGTCCTGGGTTGCCACCGCCCGCCGCTGCGGCGACATCGCATCACTGATCGTCGTCATGAGCGGTACGCTACCCGGACCCGACCATGGAGCAGACAGCACTCCGCGGACGGGACGGTGACTCCTGAGCCTGGGGTTTCGGGTCCGGGACAGCGGGGTGCTGCGGGGAAGGTACGACCCCGGGGATCAGGCTCCTGTTCGGGCCCGCGGTCATGGAGGGCCGGCCTCAGGCCGCGCCGGTGCTCGCCGACTCCTCGCGGTCCGCACCACTTTCGGAGTGGTCCTTGCGCACCGTGCAGTGGAGCGAGTTGTCCCGCACATCGGCGACGATCGTGTCTCCCGGTCCGGCCTCACCACCGAGCAGCAGTGAGGCGACACGGTTGTCGAGCTCCGTCTGGATCGTGCGGCGCAGCGGACGGGCGCCGAACTCCGGCTGGTAGCCATGAGCGACCAGCAGCCTCTTCGCCGCTTCGGTGACCTCCAGCGTCATGCCCTGCGCGTGGACACGTTGCTTGCTCCGGCGCAGGAGGTGCTCGACGATCTCCGACAGGTCCTCCTCGGTGAGGCTGTGGAAGACGATGATGTCGTCGATGCGGTTGAGGAACTCGGGCAGGAACCGTCCCCGCAGGTCCTCCATCAGCACGTCCTCGAGCTCGGCCGCGTCGCCCTTGTGGGCGAGGATGCGATGGGCGCCGATGTTGGACGTCATGATGACGACGCAGTGGCGGAAGTCGACCGTGCGGCCCTGTCCGTCCGTGAGGCGACCGTCGTCGAGGATCTGGAGCAGTGTATTGAAGACGTCCGGGTGTGCCTTCTCCACCTCGTCGAACAGCACCACGCTGTACGGATGGCGCCGAACCTTCTCGGTGAGCTGGCCTGCCTCTTCGTAGCCGATGTATCCGGGGGGCGCTCCGACCAGCCGGGCGACGGTGTGCTTCTCCTGGAACTCGCTCATGTCGAACCGGATCATGCGGTTCTCGTCGCCGAACAGCAACTCGGCGAGAGTCTTGGCGAGTTCGGTCTTGCCGACGCCTGTCGGTCCCAGGAAGAGGAACGAACCGACGGGGCGGTCGGGGTCCCCCATGCCCGCTCGGTTCCGGCGCACGGCTTCGGACACCGCGGTGACCGCCTCGTTCTGGCCGACGATCCTGGCGTGCATCTCCTCTTCGAGCTTGAGGAGTCTCTCCTTCTCGCTGGCGGTGAGCTGGGAGACCGGAATCCCCGTGCGGCGGGAGACGATGTCGGCGATGTCCGCGGCCGTGACCGAGACGACACCTTCTCGGCGCTCCTCGATTCCCGCGAGCTCGCCCTCCACCTCGGCGATCTGCCGCTTCAGCTCGGAGGCCTTCTCGAAGTCCTCGCCGGCGACGGCCTGGTCCTTCTCCCGCCGCAGCTTCGCGAGGCGGTCCTCGCGGCTGACGACCTCGGTGGAACGGCCGGCGCTGCGCAGTCGCACACGGGCGCCCGCCTGGTCCATGAGGTCGATGGCCTTGTCGGGCAGGAACCGGTCGCTGATGTAGCGGTCGGAGAGTTCCGCCGCTGCCGCCAGGGCCCCGTCGGCGAAGCGGACCTGATGGTGGGCCTCGTACGCGTCCCGCAGCCCTTCGAGGATCTGGATCGTCTCCTCGACCGTCGGTTCCGGGATCAGGACGGGTTGGAAACGGCGTTCGAGCGCGGCGTCCTTCTCGACGTGCTTGCGGTACTCGTCGATCGTCGTCGCTCCCACCACATGCAGCTCACCGCGTGCGAGCGCGGGCTTGAGCATGTTGCCCGCGTCCATGGAGCCTTCACCGGTCGCTCCCGCTCCGACGACGGTGTGCAGTTCGTCGATGAAGAGGACGATGTCGCCGCTCGCCTCCTGGACGTCCTCGATGACCTTCTTCAGGCGCTCCTCGAACTGCCCGCGGTACTGCGCGCCGGCCACCATGCCGGAGAGGTCCAGGGCGACGACCCTCTTGTCCTTCAGTGTGTCGGGCACCTCGCCCGCCACGATGCGCTGGGCCAGTCCCTCCACGATGGCGGTCTTCCCGACGCCGGGTTCACCGATGAGCACGGGGTTGTTCTTGGAGCGCCGCGAGAGGATTTCGACGGTCTGCTCGATCTCGTCCGCCCGGCCCACCACCGGATCGAGCTTTCCGGCCTTCGCCTCCTCGGTCAGGTCCCTGCCGAACTCGTCCAGGGTCGTGGACGGCTGCTTCGCGGCAGCGGGAGCACCTCCCGTCGCGCGGTTCGCCTGTTCCGTCAGGCCGCGCAGCTTCTGGACGTCCAGGTCCTCCGCACGCAGGAAGCGGGCGGCACCGGATTCGGGGTCGCCGAGGAGCGCGCCGAGGATGTGCTCGGGGCCGATGTAAGACACCCCCGCCGCCTGCGAGTCGGCGTAGGCGGCGGCCAGGGTGCGCTTCGCCGCCGGCGTGAGTCCCGGCTCCGCGGAGGGCGCGCCGGACTCCCGGGGAAGCACTTCGGCGATCTGGGCCGCGAGCGCCTCGGGGTCCACTCCCACCTGGGACAGCAGCTTTCGTGTGGGATCGACCTGTGTGGCCGCCCACAAGAGGTGCTCCGTGTCGAGGTCGGCCGTTCCGTCCTCGGCCGCCTTTCGCGTGGCCGCGTTGAGGAGTTCGTGCGACGACTCGGTCAGGAGCCGCCCGATGGGTACGCGTTGCACGGCTGGGGGCGACGTTCCGGGCGACATCCCGAAAAATCGATTCAGCAGATCGCTGAACGGATCGGCCGAACCGAAGGGTGAACCGAACGCCATCGACATGTCAGCTCCTGAAGCGCGAGGGGGGTCCCTCACACTCAAACTCGATGTCGACCGCTCCGCAAACGGAATGGCGCCGCGCTGTCGACGCGGCCCGGCGGGCGGGACGGCATCGGCAGGAACCCCTCACCGGGACGGCGCAGACGTCCGGCCAAGGGTGGAACCGGAGTGCCGCCTGTCGACGACGGCACGGGCCGGACACCGCCGTTCCCCGCCCGGTTGCCGTCGCAGCACCGCGTCTTCGTGGTGCAGGACGAGAGGTTCGGCTTCACTCGCGGTGTCCTGCCGCACCGCCGCTTCGGGGACAGGGAGAAGACGTCGAGTCACCCGGTACGGAGCGACCCTCGGCCGAGTACGGTTCAGGAGCTGCGCATACACCGGAGGTGCTGTGAACGGCAACGATGAACCACCGCGCCCCACAAGGAGGTTGGTCGCGGCTCATTGCGTCGCTCCGGTACGGCAGAGACTGCGTGTCAGCGCAGCGAGCATGGCCAGGAAGACCACGGCCCACACCGCTGCTGCCAGCCATGCCTCGCCCTCCCCGAGCGTGATGAGCCAGGAGACCCCGATTGCGCTTCCCAGCTGCCGGGTCGCGACTCCGTACATACCGACGGGGAAAACCAGGCTCCACAGACTCGACGCGAAGCGCAGCGGAACATGCCGGGCCAGGTATCGCCAGGCACCGAGTGCGATCAGCAGCGGGACGAGCCAGGTGGCGAAGGACCACAGCACGAAGCAGAGCGCGGAGGTGACCTCGGTCGGCAGCAGGCGATCGGCCGCCGGCAACCGGAGCAGAGCGGTACCCGCCAGCACGCTGATGGCGGCGGCGCCCATGAACACCCAGTAGGCGGGAATCAGCTCCTCCGGTGCCATCGGTCGCACGAGCATCCGGGACAGGACCAGCGGGGCCACCAGGACGTACTGCATCAGCCCGATCGCCCAGCACACCGAGGCGAACTCGGGCAGGAAGCCATGGGCTGCGGGCGTCAGCCCGTCAAACGCCACTGCTGCGACGGCGACCGACTGGGTGGCGACCACCCACAGGAACCATGTGCCGTTCACCTGGTCCAGCGAGGGACGGCGTCGGGCGGCTGCGACCAGCGCGAGCGGGATTCCGTACCCCAGCAGCAGCCAGCCCAGCACTCCGACGGTCAGCAGCACGGCAGCAGCCGTCCGATGCCCATCGGCCGCCATGCGGTCGGCCAGGATGCTGGAGGCCGCGACCGCGGTGAGAAACGCGAACCCGCTCGGCCCGACCGCGTCCGCGAGCAGTCGTCGTCGCCAGCGCAGCAGCCGCCAGCCGTTGCCGAGCAGCAGAACCCCGTATCCGCTCAGGCCGATCACCAGCAGCGCCGCCGAGGCGCCGCGGGTGCCGTCCCGGTCGAGTGCACTGGACACGATGCCGGTTGCCATCACGAACGCAAACGCCCCAGGGTCCAGGTTCAGCACCGCTGTGCGCACGGCTCGCCGGAGGCGACACTGCGGGAGAGGGGTGGGCGCAGCCAAGGCCATTCACACTCCGCCCGCAGACCTGGCCTGGGCGCCGACCGGCCATTCGACGAGGACGGCGAGCCGACCGCGATCCGCTCCCCGAGTCCCGCTGAGCAGTGTCGGGCAGTCGAATTCGCACTGCGGGCGCACTCCCGCATGGTGACCCGACCGCGCCGCTTGGCGGTACTCGTCGAGGCGGCCCGGCTCGCAGGCGTGCCGGCAGCGCGGTCGCACGGCGGGGGCGACGGCATGCAGCCCTTCGTCGCGGTGCATTCCTGGTGGCATGCCGTCAGATGGGCATGCGGTAGCCGTAGAACTCATGGTCCTCGTTGTAGCCGCCCTGCCCCGCGCCGAGGTGGGAGAAGCTCTCGACGAACTCGATGGCGTGGATCCACTTGACCTGCTTGAAGCCCAGCTCAAGCTCGTTACGCAGCCGAAGCGGAGCGCCGTGCAGCTCATTGAGCGGTTCGCCGTTCATCTCGTAGGCCAGGATGGTCAGATGGTGCTGCATGTGCTCGATCTTGTGAGCGTCGTAGTAGACCCCTCCTTCGCCGCCGGCGGCGAAGGAGTAGAACACCGCAAAGCGCGCCTTTGGCGATGGCTGCACCAGTTCGAGGATCTCTCGCATCGGCACGCCTCCCCACTTGGCGACGCCCGACCAGCCCTGGATGCAGTAGTGCTGGGTGGTCTGCTCCTGTTTGGGCATCGCCTTCAGCTGCTCATAGGACAGGGTGACGGGGTGATCTAGGAGTCCGTCGATCCGCAGTCTGTAGTCGCGGAAGCCGTTGTCCCGCAGGTTCGCGTATTCCTGGCTGTCCGGCAGAGTGCCGTTGGGCCAGAAGAACGGCGAGATCGCCTTCTCGGGGTAGGTTGCACGCGGATCCGCATACTCCAGCAGCGCCTTTGCCCAGCCGATAAGGAACTTCCCGGTTTTCTGCACCACCCGCGGATAGCGCAGTGTGAGCGGTGATGCGGCCCACCAGACGGCCACCACGATGGCCATCCAGACCACATAGAGCCACCATCCGGTCCACGAGGCGGTGTTCATGCCGGTGGTGATGTGGTTGAGGTTCTTGAGCAGCCCGGTGATCCAGACCATGACGGTATGGATGAAAATGAACCCGACAAAAGTCACCAGGACCATGAAATGGACGATGCGGGCTGTCTGGCGGTTGATCCGGCCCCAGCCCAGCCCGAACTTGGCAGCGATGGCCGGCGCCTGCAACAGGCCGGTGATGAACGCCAGTGGCGCAGCGATGAAGACCACAACGAAGTAGGCGAGAATCTGCATGCCGTTGTACTGCGTCCAGCCCTTGTTCGCGGGGAAGTCCAGCGACCCGTACTGGATGGCGGTCGAGATGGCATTGGGGATGACGCTCCAGTCCCTCGGCACCAGCCGCTCCCACTGCCCCGTCGTGAACAGCAGCACGTAGAACGCCACACCGGTGAGGATCCACAGGAAATCGCAGCTGAAATGCCACCAGCGGGCCAGCCCGATCGAGTGCCGGATCCCCGGTAGGCCGAGCCAGCGAGGCAGGGTGACCGCGTCGTCCTTGGCCGTCCACGCACGCTCCGGCGGCTCCTGCGCCATCCGGTCGGGTGGCACCGGGCCACGCAGTCGCAGCCGCTCCCGGCCGGGCATAGACCCGGCGTCCGTCTGCAGTCGTGGGTGGTCGGCCAGGATCTGGATCCCAGCCCGGATGATGAACAGCATGAACAGCAAGTTCAGGAAGTGCAGGATGCGCAACCACAACGGGAACCCGCTGGTGACTGGCGGCTGGAAGTCGCCCGTCCCGGGATGGCCGGCGATCCAGCTCTGCACCGCCGAATAGGTGCGCAACTGCTGGCACACCGCGATCCAGGCGATGAGCCCCACAATACTGACCGGGATCAGCCAGGCGGTGCTGTACCAGCGTTTACCGATGCGCACTTCCGGGATCCGCGCCCTGACCGGGGGGATCCGCCGCGACCACTCCGCGACGACGACACGGTCCTCGGCAGAGCTGAGTTCGCTCTCCAGGGGATCGGGAGCGCCAAGAGGGTCCGAACCCGATGTCGCGCGAGCTTCCCCCGCCCTCCCCCCTTCGTCAGGTCGACCAGCAGGTTGACTCATGAGGACCTCGTCACTTTAGGTAGTCACATGAAGGCGCATTGTCCTAAATCACTATAAATGGCAGTTATCTGGCATGTGTCGCAAGGGTGAGAATTCCCGGCCGGGCTTCCTTGAACGGCACCTGGACGGTCCCGTCGGCGCAGGTCATCGAATGGGCTGTCCACCACGCTCGGCCGATCGGCGTAATCCGCCCGCGCCCCGCGTGTGGCCGGGCCGTCCCGATGATTCCGTGTCGATAAGGAGCGTCGACAGGAGTAGGAGGTTTCCTGATGGTCTCGGATCCGCCTGTACCCTCCCGTCCCTCGACAGCGAGGCCCCTCTCCGAAGCGGCCTTCCGTGACCTGTACCGCCGGCTGCGGTGCCGGGCACAGGACGAGGGGGCGGAACCGCGTGGCGCGCTGGACCGGCTGACGCCGGACCGGGTCGTGGCGGCGGCTGCCGAGGTCCGATGCGGGCGCACCGTGTCGTTGGCCGCGACCGTCGAAACCCGGTCCACTCCGGACAGTCCGGAGCCCGCGTCCCATCGGATGACGGCTCCCACGCACCGGGAGACCGGCGCACCCGGGCTTGCGTTCGCCCGCGACCGGTTCGCCATGAACGTGCACAGTGATGTCGACAGCCACCTCGACGCGCTGTGCCACGTGATCTTCGACGGCGAGCTGTACGGCGGCGTCCCGTCGAGCACGGTGACACCGGACGGGGCCGGAATGCTCACGCTCGACCTGGTGCGTGACGGCATCGTCGGCCGCGGTGTCCTCCTGGATCTCCCGCGGTTGCGCGGGGTGCCCTGGCTCGATCCCGGCGACCAGGTGACCGCCGAGGACCTCGTCGCAGCCGAGACCGCCCAGGAGACCAAGGTCGGACCGGGTGACCTGCTTTTCGTGCGGGTTGGACACCGCGTGCGGCGCCGTACCCTCGGCCCCTGGGACGTGACGCGGGCCCGGGCGGGCCTGCATCCGACAGCGATGGACTTTCTGGCGGAGAGGGGCGTGTCGGTCCTGGGATCGGACGGCAACAGCGATGCCGCGCCCAGCGCGGTCGCCGAGGTCGGGTTTCCTGTGCATGTTCTGGCCGTCAACGCCATGGGGCTGCATCTGCTGGACTGGCTGGACTTCGAGGAGCTGGTCCCGGTGTGCGAGCAGCAGGGACGCTGGCACTTCCTGTGCGTGGTCGCGCCGCTGCGACTACCGGCCGCGACCGGCTCTCCAGTGAACCCGATCGCCGTTCTGTGACCGTGCCGGTATCCGGCACCGGTGCGGGCCCACTCCGGGTGCCGCACCCCTGTACGGCGCGTACGTTCGAAGAAGAGGAGCTGCAACGGGCGCAGTCCACGCGAACAAGGACGGTGGTTGCCATGGACGCCCTGCACCCTTACGACGTCATCGTCATCGGCACCGGTGCCGGCGGCGGCACCCTGGCTCACCGCCTCGCCCCGTCCGGCAAACGGATACTCATCCTCGAACGCGGCGACTACCTGCCGCGCGAACGCGACAACTGGGACTCCACGGCCGTGTTCGTGAAGGCCAAGTACCGAGCCCCGGAGTTCTGGCTGGACCGGCACGGCAACGAGTTCCCGCCCGAGGTGAACTACTACGTCGGCGGGAACACCAAGTTCTACGGCGCGGCGCTGTTCCGGCTGCGCCCCGAGGACTTCGGCGAACTCCGCCACCATGACGGCATCTCGCCCGCCTGGCCCATCGGTTACGACGACCTGGAGCCGTACTACACCCAGGCGGAGCACCTCTACCTGGTGCACGGCCGGCACGGCGAGGATCCCTGGGAAGGGCCGTGCAGTGCCCAGTACGCCCACCCTCCGGTCGAACACGAGCCGCGGATCGAGCAGTTGAGCCTGGACCTTGAGAAGCAGGGACTGCACCCCTTCCACCTGCCGATCGGGGTCAATCTCACCCAGGACGAGAACGGGAGGGCCACCCACTCCAGTGTCTGCATCCGCTGCAACCGCGTGGACGGCTTCCCCTGCCTGGTCCGCGCCAAGTCCGACGCCCAGGTGATCTGCGTGGAGCCGGCACTGCGCCACCCGAACGTGGAGATGGTCACCAACGCCCGAGTCACCAGGCTGGAGACCGACGCCACCGGACGCAGCGTCACCACCGTCGTCGCCCAGCTCCCGGGCGAGCGGGAGGCCCGGTTCTCGGCCGACATCGTGGTCGTGGCGTGCGGGGCCGTCAACTCCGCCGCGCTGCTGCTCGCCTCGGCCAACGACCAGCATCCGCACGGACTGGCGAACAGCTCGGACATGGTCGGTCGGCACTACATGCGTCACAACAACCTTGCGTTGATGGCCATTTCGAAGGAACCCAACGACACTCAGTTCCAGAAGACCCTCGCCCTGCACGACTGGTATCTGGGCGCGGACGACTGGGAGTACCCGCTCGGCGGGATCCAGATGCTCGGCAAGTCGGACGCCGAGCAGATCCACGGCGAGGCCCCGCGCTGGGCCGGAGCGGTGACACCGGACATGCCGTTCGAGGTCCTGGCCCATCACGCCGTCGACTTCTGGCTGTGCGGAGAGGACCTGCCGCAGCCGGACAACCGGGTGACCCTGGAGGACGACGGCCGGATCCGGCTCACGCTCGACGAGGGCAACAACATCGCCGGACTCCAGCACCTGCGGCACAAACTGCAGCACATCCTCGGCCATCTGGGCATGCACGAGCACCATCTGCTGTCCCGCAGCATCTACCTGCACAAGGGCATGCCGATCGGCGCCACCGCACACCAGGCCGGCACCGTGCGCTTCGGCACCGACCCGGCGTCCTCGGCCCTGGACGTCAACTGCAGGGCGCACGACCTGGACAACCTCTACGTCGTCGACACCAGCTTCTTCCCGAGCATCGGTGCCGTCAATCCGTCCCTGACGGCCATCGCGAATGCCCTCCGCGTCGGCGACCACCTGCTGGAGCGGCTCGGCTGAGCCTCCGTCCCCGACCGGACCCCGACCGGGCGAACATCCTGCGCCGGGCAGCGCAACACAGTCCACCGTGGCATGCCGCCGTCCCTCTCCGGTGCTTGTCTGATGCCCGGACCTCCGGGCGACGGGCCCGGCGGAAGCGGGCACGCAGTGGAGGAGCAGGACATCGTGAGTTCCACCGAGGGGACAATCCAGGGCCTGATCCCCACCCACCTGCTGCGGGGACAGAAGGCGCTCGTGACCGGCGCGAACTCCGGCATCGGCAGGGCGACGGCCGTCGCCCTGGGCCAGGCCGGGGCCGATGTGGTGGTCAACTACGTGGCCGGCCGCGAAGAAGCCGAGAAGGTGGTCGAGGAGATCACCGCACTCGGGGTCCGGGCGGCCGCCTACGAGGCGGACGTCTCCGACGAGCAGCAGGTCGTCGCCATGACGGACCGCATGGTCCAGGAGTTCGGCACGATCGACATCCTGGTCGCCAACGCGGGACTCCAGCGGGACGCCCCGTTCACCGGGATGACCCTCGCCCAGTGGCAGAAGGTGCTGGACGTCAACCTCACCGGACAGTTCCTGTGCGCCCGCGAGGCGACCAAGGAGTTCCTGCGCCGCGGAGTGGTCCCGGAGGTGTCGCGCTCGGCCGGGAAGATCATCTGCATGAGCTCGGTGCACCAGATCATCCCCTGGGCCGGGCACGTCAACTACGCCTCCTCAAAGGGCGGGGTACAGATGATGATGGCGACGCTGGCCCAGGAGCTCGCCCCGAAGAAGATCCGCGTGAACGCGATCGCCCCCGGAGCCATCAAGACCCCCATCAACCAGAGCGCCTGGGAGACGCCGCAGGCCCGGGAGGACCTGCGGCGGCTCATCCCCTACGACCGCATCGGCAACCCCGAGGACATCGGCTACGCGGCCGTCGTCCTCGCCTCCGACCTCATGGACTACGTCGTGGGCGCCACCCTGTACGTCGACGGCGGGATGACGCTCTTCCCCGGCTTCGCCACCGGCGGCTGACCCGCTGCACCCGCCCCGGCGTGGCGGTCTTCACCCTAAAAGGCGACACATGCACAGGTTCGTCCCGCTGTCGGCGGACACGCTGTAAGGCCCTCGCTCCGCTGGGAACCGACTGTGAGCACGGGGTTCATGGCCGTCTTCCTGCTGCTTGCGATCGCCGCCTACGCCTGCGGCGGAGGCACCGACTACGGTGCCGGCTTCTGGGGCCCGGCGGGCTCTCGCCGCCATCGCCGTCATCGCGCTGTTCGTCACCCATGGAGACACGCTCAGCTGTACCGACTGGACACCCACGGCGAACTGGAGGGCCTCACCGACGCCGACCTGCGGCGCTGGTGACGAAGGCCGAACCGGTTGCGGGCTACCGCCGGTCGAGAGCCTCGTTCAACGTCATGGCCGAGTCGATGAGGGCGAGATGGGTGAACGCCTGCGGGAAGTTGCCGAGCTGACGGCCGGTCGGGTCGATCTCCTCGGAGTACAGTCCCAGATGGTTGGCGTACCCCATCATCTTCTCGAAAACCAGCCGTGCCTTGTCCGTCCGTCCCGCGCGTGCCAGGGCGTCGACGTACATGAACGTGCACAGGGAGAAGGTGCCCTCCGAGCCGCGCAGACCGTCGGGCGAAGCAGCGGGGTTGTACCGGTAGACCAGGCTGTCGCTGACGAGCTCCTGATCCATGGCGTCCAGAGTCGACGCCCACATCGGATCCCCGGGTGTGAGGAACCCGACCGTCGCCATGCGCAGCAGCGAGGAGTCCAGGACCTCGCTGCCGTAGTGCTGGACGAACGCCTGCCGTTCCTTGCTCCACCCCTTGGCCATGACCTGCTCGTAGACGGCGTCCCGTTCGGCCTGCCAGCGTCCGGCTGCGGACGGCCACCCCGATGCCTCGGCGAGTCGCAGAGCGCGGTCGAACGCCACCCACGACATGACCCGGCCGTAGGTGAAGTCCTGGCGACCGCCGCGGGTCTCCCAGATACCCTCCTCCGCCTGGTCCCAGTGGTCGGCCAGCCAATCCAGGTCCGTCCGCAGCGAGGTCCATCCCCCGTGCGCGACGTGGAAGCCGTGCCGGTGCGCGAAGTAGATGCTGTCCAGCGCCTCGCCGTAGATGTCCAGTTGGAGCTGGGTGGCGGCGCCGTTGCCGATCCGTACCGGCGCGGAGCCCGCATAGCCTTCCCAGTGATCGAGGATCTGCTCGTTCAGATCGGAGGAGCCGTCGACCTTGTACATGATGTTGAGCGGGCCCGTGGTCCCGTCGCCTCCGGCCCGCTCCTTGACCCGATCGCCCAGCCAGATGATGAACGCCCTGGCCTCCTCCGTGAAACCCAGTCCCAGCAGGGCATACACGGAGAACGAGGCGTCCCGGATCCAGGTGAAACGGTAGTCCCAGTTGCGCTCACCGCCCAGTTGCTCCGGGAGAGCCGCCGTGGGAGCGGCCACCACAGCGCCACTGGGGGCGAAGGTCATGAGCTTCAGCGTGATCGCGGAACGCTCCACCACCTCCCGCCAGCGCCCGGTGTAGCGCGACTGTGCCAGCCAGGAACGCCAGAACGCCACCTTCTCCTCGAAGAGCCGCTGGTGTTCGTCGCGCCGGACCTCCCTGGGCGGTCCTTCGGCACCCATCTCCAGAATCAGCCCGCGCTGCTGACCGGCCTCCAGGGTCAGCGAGACCTTCAGGTCGCCGTCGTGGTCCGTGAGAAGGTCCGCGACCTGTTCGTCCTCCGGCTCTCGGATGGGGTGCATGGTGAGTTCCGTGCCATCCTCCGCGGCAAAGACCGCTCCGTGCGGGGTGATGTGCAACTGGTGTTTGCTGCGCCCGTAGTCGAAGCGCGGGGCGACTTCGACATCGAACGTCATGGTGCCGCGCACACAGCGGATCAGGCGGACCAGGCGGTGACGGTTCGTGGCCGTCGTACTGGTCACAGGCATGAAGTCGATCACCTCACCGGCGCCCGCCTCGGTCATGAACCGGGTCACCAGGATCGCTGTGTCAGGCAGGTACAACTGCTTGGTCGAATGCGTCCGATGGGTCGGCCTGACCGTGCAGTGGCCTCCCTTCTCCTTGTCCAGAAGCGCCCCGAAAACACTCGGCGAGTCGAACCGAGGGGAGCAGAACCAGTCGATCACCCCCTCGGTGGTCACCAGCGCCGCGGTCTGCAGATCGCCGATCAGCCCGTGGTTCTCGATCAGTGGGTACTCGTCCATCGGGGCGCCCCTTCCGGTGTGCGATTCACCCGAATGCACCCCCTCGATCAGCGTATGCCGGAGCTCCTGCTCCGGCTCGTCGGGCGAGGGAGGCCCCAGCCCTGTGCGCCGGCACGGGGGCGGCCGGCCCGGCGACGGCGACCGAGAAGAAGTCCGGCGTGTCGATGACGTGGGGCACGGGCCGCAGCACAAGCTCGAAGGCCGTGGACCGCAGGCCGGCGCCGCGCGCCAGCAAGTCGGCTGCCGTCGGTGACAACCGTGACCCCGCAGCAACGAGCGGACGGCCCATGCTTCACAGCCGACACCCACGACTCCTCGGCTGTCATCAGGAGACGAGGATGGAGATGCCGTCTCCGAGCAGCTTCAGCCCGAGGACGAAGAACAGGACGGCCATCACGGCGACATTGTGCTGAGCTGCCCACTCCTTCCAGCTGCCGAGCGTGATCTTGGCTCGCTCTCCCCCGAGAAGGAAGACTCCCAACGGGGCCAGCAGGCCCAGGGTGGCGATCAGGACGAAGATTGCCAGCGATGCGATCTGCTGCCCGACCGGCAGTCCGGCTGAGCCGATCACGGCCCCTGCGGCGATGGTCAGCGGGGCGTTCTTGGCGTTGAGGGCGGCCAAGGCCAGTCCGAGGGCGAAGACCTTGACCGGAGAGAGGCGGTCGATCGCACTCATCCACTTCGGCAGCTGAGCGTGCGAGGGATCCTTCGGGCGCCGGTGCCACTGCCGGGCGCCGAGGACAACGAGGAGCACTCCCAGAGCGAGCTTGAGGGCTCCCACCCAGGTGGCCGGGTGATTGTGGGCAGAAGCGCCTGCTGGGGAGGCGATCGCCAGCATCACCGCGCCCAGTGCCGAGAGTCCCAGGATCCATCCGATGGTGAAGAGGATTCCGTTGAGACGTCCCCGAGGTGTGGCGAGTATGAGGATGATGGCGATGATGGGGAGCGGGCTGACCGCGACGGCGGCCGCAAAGCCCAGCACGTCACCGAGAACGTGGCCCATGGTTGCCTCCGGGTGGCGGTCCGATGGAGCAGGGGCGCGGCGGAAGCGGGTGACCCGGCCGCCTGGGCGGCGCAACGGGTTGGTGTGCGATGGGCTGCGACACTGTCTTCCCGGACGCGCGGACGTGGCTGCCCTGCGACGGTGATGACGACGTACTCGGCGCGTCTCACCGAATTCCATCTTCCTGCGCCTGGCCGGATCTGTCCTCGGGAGCTCCTCGGGACACGAGGACCCCGGCGTCGGCCCTGCGGTACCAGGCAGCCGACCCCGCAAAAGTCAGACGCTTCTCGAGACAACACCCCCGGTGACCGAACCTCCCTGCGGCCGAGATGCGAAGCAACTCGGCCGCAGGGAGGATTGCAGAGGTGGGGGCGATGGCGCCTCATGTCCGGGTGCTTGGCGACCCTTACACCGATCCGTGGCGGGAGAGCCTCGCGATGAATGCGACAGGTGCAACGCAGCCGGCTCACCCTGAGCACCCGGGCAGGACGGATGGGGTCTGCAACGAGTTCACCGTTTTCACCAAGATCAAGCCGGGCGAGGTCGATGCGTTGCGGGAGGATCTCGCCGCGATGGCCGACGCTGCGGATGACGAGAAGGTCCATGCGGCGGTGCGCCAGATCGGCACGACCAGTCCTTCACCTCTGGATCTTTGACACCGGGGAACCCTTCGCTGTGTGAGAAGACCTTGTCGAAGCGGGCCCCGACCACCGTCTTGGCGAAGTCGTCGATGCAGGTGCCCCAGGAGCCGTCGAAGACGCTGGCGAACGTGAACCTAGGCCGATCGGACCGAGGACGACGGGCTGTCGCTCAGCGCGGTGCGCCACGGCCTGGACGAAGCAGTGCTCTCGCACGTCTGGGTCCAGCGCCCGCACCTGCGCAGTGAACTCCTGGGCTGGCCTCGCAGATCACCGCACCGAAAGGCATCGCCGCCAAGTACCGTGCGCAGGTGGCCACCGCTCTGACGCACCTGGCCACGGGGCCGGGAGGCCATGCAGTCCTGCGGATCGTCGACCAGTGGATCGCCGCGGAGAGCGATGCGCAGCGCCGTCTGGCTGCGGGCGTGCTGGAAGGTACTGCCACCCATCCGGGCATCGGTGTGGCCGTGCGCAAGTACCTCTATGACGCCGTCGGCCAGAGGAACCTGAGCGAAGCACTCGCCCGGACGGTGGCCGAGGTCTGTGCGGGCCGCCGCGGTCACGAGTACCCGCGCGTCGCGCTGACCCGTCTGCGGATTCTGGCGGGCCGTGCCGACCAGCGCGGTGCGCCGGCCGTCGCCCAGGCCGTGCGCGACCCGGCCGCCGAGCCCAGGCTCCGGCCCTTGGTCCTGAGCGAGATCGTCGGGTGGGCCGAGAGTAGGCGAGCGTGACGTGAAGGAAAGCGCGGGAGCGCGACGGGTGTCGGCCGTCAGCGGATGACGTGCCGGTTTCGGCCCGCCCCCTACTGCCCGGGGCGCGGTGCGGGACTGCCCCGTCGCCGACCGGCGATGCCCCGCGCCTGCCCCAGCAGTCGGGGTGCGGTGGCCAACAGGGCCTGAACCTGGCTGTCGGGATCGGTCCGTCGCGCGGACGTCCCTTCGGCCTCCAGTGCTCGCACCAGCGCTTCCAGGAAGCCCGACAGGGCCACCAGTTCATCGCGGACGACGCGGAGCCGGGATCCCATTCCGCCCACTTGGCGTCGCTTGGCGGCCGGTTCACCGTATTCCTTGGACGTCAACGCCACCATGGGCTGCCCGTCGACCACGATGTGCCGGGGTTTGTGTTTCGCCACAGGTGACCTTCCGTCGCTCGGCCCGCCGTGGCGGGTCCGTTCCCGTCTCTCTCGGCCGGTCGCGGGCCGGCGGCCTCGGGGCCGCCGGCCCGCAGCAGGATTGATCAGGAGTTGGCTGTCGTCAGCTCCGTACGGACTTCACGGGCGGCGGCGGCGAGGTTCCCCAGGGAGGCGCGGGTCTCGGTCCAGCCGCGGGTCTTCAGACCGCAGTCGGGGTTGACCCACAACCGCTCGGCGGGGATGGCCTTCAGGCCGATGCGCAGCAGGTTCGCCGCTTCCTCGGTGCTGGGGACGCGCGGGGAGTGGATGTCCCAGACACCGGGGCCGGCCTCCCGAGGGTAGCCGTGGGCGGCAAGTTCGCGGGCGACCTGCATGTGGGAGCGGGTGGCTTCCAGGCTGATGACATCGGCGTCGAGGTCGTCGATGGCCTGGACGATGTCGCCGAACTCGGCATAGCACATGTGGGTGTGGATCTGGGTGTCCGGCCGGGCACCGCTGGTGGTGAGCCGGAAGGACTCGGTGGCCCAGTCCAGGTAGGCGGCGTGGTCGGCGGCGCGCAGCGGGAGGGTCTCGCGCAGGGCGGGTTCGTCGACCTGGATAACGGAGGTCCCGGCGGCCTCCAGGTCGTTCACCTCGTCGCGGAGGGCGAGGGCGACCTGGCGGGCGGTCTCGCCGAGCGGCTGGTCGTCGCGTACGAAGGACCAGGCGAGCATGGTGACCGGACCGGTCAGCATGCCCTTGACCGGCTTCGAGGTCAGGGACTGGGCGTGCGAGGTCCAGCGAACGGTCATCGGCTCGGGGCGGGAGATGTCCCCGGCCAGCACCGGCGGCCGCACGTAGCGGGTGCCGTAGGACTGCACCCAGCCGTGCTGGGTCGCGAGGTATCCCGTCAACTGCTCGGCGAAGTACTGCACCATGTCGTTGCGTTCGGGCTCGCCGTGGACGAGGACGTCGATGCCGGTCTTCTCCTGGAAGGAGATCACCTCACCGATCTCCGCCTTGATGCGCTCCTCGTAGCCGGCGGCGTCGATCCGCCCGGCGCGGAGGTCCGCCCGGGCGACGCGCAGTTCGTCGGTCTGCGGGAAGGAGCCGATGGTGGTCGTCGGCAGGAGCGGCAGGCCAAGGTGCGCCCGCTGGGCGACGGCACGTTCGGCGTACGGCTGGGCGCGGCGCCCATCGGCATCGGTCACGGCGGCGGTGCGGGCCTGGACGGCGGGGTCGTGGGTGAGGGCGGAGCCGGCGCGGGAGGCCAGGTCGGCACGGTTGGCCGCGAGTTCGGGCGCGATGGCGTCCGTGCCCTGGGCGAGCCCGCGGGCCAGGGTGGCGATCTCCTGGGTCTTCTGGCGGGCGAAGGCGAGCCAGCGGCGGACCTGCGGGTCGATGTCCCGTTCGGCGGAGGCGTCGAGCGGCACGTGCAGGAGGGAGCTGGACGCGGCGACGTCCACCCGGTCGGCGAGGCCGAGGAGGGTGCCGAGGGTGGTCAGGGACTTCTGGTAGTCGTTGATCCAGATGTTGCGGCCGTTGACCACGCCCGCGACGAGGCGCTTGCCGGGCAGGCCGCCCACAGAGGCCAGGTCGTCGAGGTTGGCCGCGCCGCTGTCGGTGAAGTCGAGCCCGATGCCTTCCACGGGAGAGGCCGCGAGGACCTGGAGGGCCTCGCCCAGCCGGCCGAAGTACGAGGCGACGAGCAGCTTGGGCCGATCGGTCAGGGCGCCGAGCTCGCGGTAGACGCGGGCGGCGGCGTTCAGGTCGGCCGGGGTGCGGTCCTGGACCAGCGCCGGTTCGTCGAGCTGTACCCACTCCGCTCCGGCGGCCCGCAGGTCGGCGAGGACCTCCGCGTATACGGGGAGCAGCCGGTCCAGCAGGGTCAGCGGCTCGAAGTCGGCGGCGACGCCGGGAGCCGGCTTGGCCAGCAGGAGGTAGGTGATCGGGCCGACGAGGACCGGGCGGGCCGTGTGGCCCAGGGCCATGGCCTCCTCCAGCTCGGCCACCTGCTTGGACGAATCCGCGGTGAAGACGGTGTCCGGGCCGAGTTCGGGGACCAGGTAGTGGTAGTTGGTGTCGAACCACTTGGTCATCTCCAGCGGGGCGACATCCTGAGTGCCGCGCGCCATGGCGAAGTAGCCGTCCAGGGCGTCCACGTCGACGGCCGCACGGTGGCGTGCGGGGACGGCGCCGACCATGACGCTGGTGTCCAGCACGTGGTCGTAGTACGAGAAGTCGCCGGTCGGTACCTCGGTGATGCCTGCCTCGGCCAGCTGCCGCCAGTTCGAGCGGCGCAGTTCGGCGGCGGTGTCCCGGAGGGCGTCAGCGGTGACGCGACCCTTCCAGTAGCCCTCGACGGCCTTCTTCAGTTCGCGGTTCTGACCCTGGCGGGGGTAGCCGTACACGGTGGCTCGTACGACCGCGGCTGCGGGCTTCGCTGTCACGGAACTCTCCTTCGCGAGATGTGTCCAGGAACATCCCGGCGACGGGAGCGGACGCGAAGGGAACGACAGAACGCACGGACCACGCCGCGGAATCAAGGCCGCACGTGCCGCTCGCTGTGTACGCCGACCCGCCCACGAGGTCACCGGGATATCCGCGCACGGCATCGGCCGCACACGGGCAACGGGCAGGTCTTCGGACTCGCGGACACGCCTGCCGGTCTCCCGGCGGGCACCTACTGGCCGTCGCTTCCCAGGACCGTTGTCCGGTCCCAGTGCGTATGACGGCGGTCGTTCCCGCTCACCGCTGCGGGGCAGTCCCGGATTCCCACCGGGTTCCCTCTTACGACGCATCCCGCCTGGCGGACGGGGCGAACCAGCTGCACCGGCCACCCTAGGTCGTTCCACCGAGGCGCGAGTACAGCGGTCCACATGTCGGACGTCGGAAATGAGACGCGACGGGGCGAGGGCCGCGGTGCGTGCTTCGGCCCGGGGCCGGGCCTGTCGGGCAGCTCCGGCCGACGGTCCGGGCTCAGGATGCTCTGAGCGGCACCTCCCGCTGGCCGGGGCCGTCGTACGAAGCCAGGGGCCTGATGAGGGAGTTGTGGGCGAGCTGTTCGGTGATGTGGGCGGTCCATCCGGTGATGCGGCTCATCACGAAGATGGGGGTGAACGCGGGGACGTCGAACCCCATGAGGTGGTAGGCGAGGCCGGCCGGGTAGTCCAGGTTGGGGTGGATGCCCTTGCGGCTGATCATGGCGTGCCGCAGGGCGGCGTGGAGGGTGGCCAGGCGGGTGGTCTCCGGGTCGCCCGAGCGGGCGATGAGGTCCACCAGGGCCTTCTGCATGATGGGGACGCGGGAGTCGCCGTGCTTGTAGACGCGGTGCCCGAAGCCCATGATCTTGCGCTTGGCTGCGAGGGCTCCGTCCAGCCAGCTCTCCGCCTCCTCGGGGTCGCCAATCTCTTCCAGCATGTGCATCACGGCCTCGTTTGCGCCTCCGTGGAGGGGGCCCTTGAGGGCGCCGATCGCGGCCGTGACCGCGCTGTGCAGGTCGGAGAGGGTAGAGGTGACGACACGGGCGGTGAAGGTGGAGGCGTTGAAGCTGTGCTCGGCGTAGAGGATCAGGGAGATCTCGAAGCAACGGACCACCGCCGGGTCGGGGACCTCGCCGAAGCACATGTGGAAGAAGTTCTCGGTATACCCGAGGTCCGCGTCGGGCCGGATGGGCTCCAGGCCGTGGCGGCGCCGGTGGTCGGCGGCCACCACGACGGGCAGCCGGGCGAGCAGGGTCAGGGACTTGGTGAGGTTGGCGGCCGGACTGCCGTCGTCCTCCGCGGGGTCCTCGGCGCCGAGGAAGCTGACGGCGGTACGCAGCACGTCCATCGGGTGGCAGGTGTGCGGCAGCCGGGCCAGGAGTTCGGTGGTGGTGCGGTCCAGTGGGCGCAGGGCGCGTTCTCGGGCTGTGAACTCGCGCAGCTGTCCGGCGTCGGGCAGCTCACCATGCCACAGCAGGTGGGCGACCTCCTCGAAGGAGCAGCGGGCGGCGAGGTCCTGCACGGGGTAGCCGCGGTAGGTCAGGGAGTTGGTGTCGGCGACCACGGTGGAGATGGCGGTGGTGTCGGCCACCACGCCGGCGAGGCCGCGATGGATCTCCGGGGCGGTGCTGGTCACGAGGAGCCTCCGGGGGCTGAAAGGGGCAGGCGGGGCCGTTCCGGGGGCTGATGGAGTCCCCGGAACGGCCGTCGGGTCTGCGGATGTCGGGGTTCAGGCGTGGGGCGGGAGGGTGAAGTCGAAGACGGCCGCGTCGAAGGAGCCGTAGCTCTCGTAGTCGAGGACCTCGTAGAGGCGCGAGCGGGTCTGCATGCCCTCCAGCAGGCCTGCCTGGGTGCCCTCGGCGGCGATCCTGCGCAGTCCGTCCTCCACGGCGCCCATGGCGTAGCGGAAGAGGGTGACCGGGTAGAGGACGATGTCGTAGCCGAGGTCCTCCAGAGTGCCGGCTCCGAGCAGGGGGCCCTTGCCGAACTCGGTCATGTTGGCCAGGAGCGGGACGTCGACAGCCTTGCGGAAGGCCTCGAACTCGGCTTCGTTCGCGAGGGCTTCGGGGAAGATCGCGTCGGCGCCCGCGTCCACGTAAGCCCTGGCCCGCTCGGTCGCCGCGTCGAGGCCCTCGACGGCGCGGGCGTCGGTGCGGGCCATGAGGAGGAAGTCGGGGTCGCGGCGGGCATCGACGGCGGCCCGGAGCTTGCGGACCATGTCCTGTGCCGGTACGACGTTCTTGCCGTCGAGGTGGCCGCAGCGCTTGGGGTTGACCTGGTCTTCCAGATGGAGACCGGCGAGGCCGGCGTCCTCCATGAGCTGGAGGGTGCGGGCGGCGTTCATGGGCTCACCGAAGCCGGTGTCGGCGTCGATGAGCACCGGGAGGTCGGTGACCCCGGTCGTCTGGGCGGCGCGGGCGGCGATCTCGGTGGAGGTGGTCAGCCCGATGTCCGGCAAGCCAAGGTCGGCCGCGAGGACCGCGCCGGAGAGGTAGGCGGCCTCGAAACCGGCCTCCTGGATCAGCCGGGCGGAGTAGGGGTTGATCGCCCCCGGCAGGGGGAGGATGCGGCCCTCGGCGAGGCGGGCGCGCAGGGCACGGCGGCGCTCGGAGGGCGTGGCGCGGGTGTGGAGCATCAGAACAGGCCCTTCGGGAGGCCGGCGTCGTGGCGGGCGACGGCCTCGGTGTCGACGGTCGGGAAGAGTCCGGTGAGCTCGTCGGTGGAGAGTTCGGCCAGCCGCCCCGCCGTGGACAGGAACCGGTCCTGGCCGTCCGGGGTGACGATGTGCTCGGCGAGGGTGCGGAACTTGCCCTCGTACGCGGCCCGGTCGAAGGGGCGGGCGCCGGCCGGGTGGGCGTCGGCCACCGCCAGCTCGTCCTCCATCACCGAGCCGTCCTGGAAGGTGATGACGATCCGGCCGCCGAAGGCCCGGCGCAGCGGGTCCGGGTCGTGGTAGCGGCGCGTCCACCGCAGGTCCTCGACCGTGGTGATCTTCCGCCACAGCTCGACGGTGCTGGTGCGGGCGGCTCGCTCGGGGGCGTACGAGCGTTCGTGGTGCCAGGTCCCGTCCTCCAGCGCGACGGCGAGGATGTACGGGATGGAGTGGTCGAGGGTCTCCCGGCTGGCGGACGGGTCGTACTTCTGGGGGTCGTTGGCTCCCGAGCCGATCACCTGGTGGGTGTGGTGGCTGGTGTGCAGGACCACCGAGCGGACCCTCTCCAGCGGGCCGGTCTTCTCGCGCAGCCGACGGGCCAGGTCGATGACGGCTTGGGCCTGGTACTCGGCGGAGTGCTCCTTCGTGTACGTGTCGAGGATGGCCCGGCGGGGCTCGCCCGGCTCGGGCAGCAGGACCGCGTAGTCGGAGTCCGACCCGTTCAGCATCCGTGCCAGAAAGCCGTCCTCACCCTCGTAGATCGGCGAGGGTGAGCCCTCGCCGCGCATCGCCCGGTCCACCGCCTCGATCGCGACCTTCCCGGCGAAGGCGGGCGCGTACGCCTTCCAGCTGGAGATCTCCCCCTTGCGGGACTGGCGGGTGGCGGTCGTGGTGTGCACGGCCTGCTGCACGGCCTGATACACCGTCTCCGTCGGCAGTTCCAGCAGCGCTCCCAGCCCGCAGGCGGTGGCCGCGCTCAGGTGGGCGACGTGGTCGATGCGGTGCGCGTGCAGGCAGATGCCCTTCACCAGGGCCACGTGCACCTCGTACGCGGCGATGATCCCGCGCAGGAGGTCGGCTCCGGAGCGGCCGGTGTGCTGTCCGACGGCCAGGAGGGAAGGGATGTTGTCGCCCGGGTGGGAGTAGTCGGCGGCCAGGTAGGTGTCGTGGAAGTCCAGTTCGCGGACGGCGGTGCCGTTGGCCCAGGCCGCCCATTCCGGTGAGACCCGTGCGCCGCTGCCGAAGACCGACGCGCCCCGGCCGACGGGCTCTGCGTGGGCGGTGGCCTGCGTCCGGGCCACGGCGACCGGGCGGCGGGTGAGGGAGGCGACGGCCACGGCGGCGTTGTCGACGACCCGGTTCACGGCCATCGCCGCGGCCTGCGGATCCTGCGGCGCGTCCGAGGTCGCGGTCAGGGCGAGTTTCCAGGCGAGCTGCTCCTGCCGGGGCAGCCGGTCGGAGCTGGGGTGGACGCGGACGCGGTGCTCGATCACGGGACTCCTCACAAGCCGGTGTGTGAGGCCGGTGCGCCCCACGGACAAGAGACTGCCCGCCCGTCGGCCCGGGCGCGACGGAGCGAAGCTGCGGATCTCGTACAGGCCGGAGCTGCGAATCTGCGAAGGTTTGCGAATCCTGCAGATGTTAGATTCGCGAATGCCGGTCCTGGCTGTGACGGGGCCCGGAGTTCAGGAAGGGGTGCTGTCGTGCCGCAGGAACTGTCGAAGGTCTACACGCAGGGCAAACTGCGCCGGCTGCGCCGCGAGCACGGCATGAACCAGGTGGAGATGGCCCGCGCCCTGCACATCTCGGCGAGCTACGCCAACCAGCTCGAACAGGGCCAGCGTCCCCTCACGGCCGCGGTGCTGCTTCGGATCGCCGAGGTGTTCGGCGTGGATGCCGAGTTCTTCTCCGACACCGACGACGACCGTCTCGCCGTGGATCTGCGGGGTGCTCTGGCCGACGAGGCGTGCGGTACGGCCCTGCCCGACACCGCGGAGATCACCGAGGCAGCCCGGGCCCATCCGGAGATCGCGCGGGCCCTGGTGGCCCTGCACCGGCGCTACCGCGACACGGTGGAGCGCGCCGCCGCCCTGGCCCCCGGCGGCGACGGCCCGGCCCTGTCGGCCGGGGACCCGCACGACGAGGTCCGGGACTTCTTCTACGCGCACCACAACCACTTCGAACCCCTCGACACCGCGGCCGAGACCCTGGCCTCGGAGCTCGACCTGCTGCCCGGACGCATCTCGGACGCGCTGCAGGAACGCCTCGGAAAGCTCCATGGCGTCACCGTCGTCCAAGCGGCCCCGTCTCCTGCGGGAGACACCCGGCGCTTCGCGCGCCAGGAGCGCCTGTTGTTCCTGTCGCCCTGGCTCACCGAGGGACGGCGCGCCTTCCAACTCGCCACGCAGCTCGCGCTTCTGGAACACCAGTCGCTGCTGGACGCCCTCGCCGCGCAGGCGCCGGAGCTCACCTCACGCGAGGCCGTGGGGCTGGCCCGGATCGGGCTGGCGAACTACTTCGCGGGCGCGCTGCTCATGCCGTACACCGTTTTTCACGAGGCCGCCGAGCGCGTGGGATACGACATCGAGCTGCTGTCGGCCCGGTTCGGCGTCGGCTTCGAGACCGTCTGCCACCGGCTCAGCACCCTCCAGCGCGTCGGCCGGCGTGGCGTCCCGTTCTCGTTCCTGCGTGTCGACCGGGCCGGGAACATCTCCAAGCGCCAGTCCGCCACCGACTTCCACTTCTCCCGCCTCGGCGGCACCTGCCCGCTGTGGACCGTCTACGAGGCGTTCTCCGCACCCGGGCGGATCCTGCACCAGGTTGCCGAGATGCCCGACGGGAAGCGGTACTTCTGGATCGCCCGTACCGTCACGCGAGGCGGATTCGGCCACCAGGCGCCCCGGGCCGAGGTCGCCGTCGCCCTCGGCTGCGAACTGCGCCACGCCCCGCGCCTGGTCTACTCGCGCGGCACGGCCCTCGACGACCCGGCGGGCGCCACCCCCATCGGACTGGGCTGCCGGATGTGCGAGCGCCGCGACTGCGCGCAGCGCGCCCGTCCCACGGTCGGCGGCCGTCTGGCGGTCGACCCGGACCGCAGCAGCCAGGTCCCCTACCCGGTCGACGACGGCGGTCGACGGGACTGAAGGGGCTTGGGCTGCGCCAGGACACCGGTGGCGAGACCGACGGTCGACTGGACGGGTCGGCTGACGACCTCTTCCTCCTCCTCGGCGGCGGACGCCTCGCCACCATGACCGCCGTGAGCGCCGGCCGCGGGGGCCGCTTCCTTGGCGGCCGCGTGCCCGAACCGAACTGGTCATGGGACATCCGACCGGACGACGTGGTCACGGCCGAACAGCGTGTCGTGGGGGAAGTGCTCGACGTCAACACGCTTCGGGAACAAATCCAGTTGGCGCTCCGGCCACGTCCTCTCGCGCCCTTCGTCGACAGGGTCGGCCGGACCGTGTTGGGCCAGGTCCCCACGCTACTGCCGTTCGGGGCCGTCGTCCGCGTGGCCGACGGCGTGGAAGGGACTCGTGCACAACTCGGAGTTGGCTGACGAGCCCGTCGACGATCCAGGGCTCGTCGTCCACGAGGGCGACGAGATCGCCGTACGGATCGTCGTCGACCTGGAGCGCAACCGGCTCTCCTTGTCGGTCCGGAACCCGCACCCCACCTGAACGCCGCACTGACCAGTGCCGTTCAGAACCCGTATCCAGGTCCGGGGAAAGGCGGGTTCTGCCCTCCCCCGGACCCGGATGCACTCAGGCGTGGGTGAAGTGCGGCGGGCGCTTGTCCACGAAGGCGGACATGCCTTCCTTCTGGTCGGCGGTGGCGAACACCGCGTGGAAGAGCCGCCGTTCGAAGCGGACACCTTCGGCGAGGGTGGTCTCGAAGGCGCGGTTCACAGCCTCCTTGGCCATCATCGCGACCGGCTTGGACATCTCTGCGACGGTCGTGGCCACGGCCAGGGCCTCGGCGAGGAGGTCGTCGGCCGGGACGATGCGGGAAACCAGTCCGGCCCGTTCTGCCTCGGCGGCGTCCATGGTGCGGCCGGTCAGGCACAGCTCCATTGCCTTGGCCTTGCCGATGGCGCGAGTGAGGCGCTGGGAGCCGCCGATGCCGGGGATGACGCCGAGCTTGATCTCGGGCTGGCCGAACTTCGCGGTGTCGGCGGCGAGGAGGATGTCGCAGAGCATGGCCAGTTCGCAGCCGCCGCCCAGGGCGTATCCGGAGACCGCGGCCAGGGTGGGGGTGCGGACCTCGCCGAGCCGGTCCCACGCGGTGAACCAGTCGGACAGGTACATGTCCATGTAGCTCTGCGGGCGCATCTCCTTGATGTCGGCGCCCGCGGCGAAGGCCTTGGCGGAGCCGGCGAGGACGATACAGCCGACCTCCGGGTCCCGGTCCAGTTCCTCCGTGACGGCCACGACCTCCTTCATCACCTGGAGGTTGAGGGCGTTGAGTGCCTCGGGCCGGTTGAGGGTGAGGACGGCGACGCGGCCCTTGCGTTCCAGCAGGATGGTCTCGTAGGTGGTCATGCGGGGTTTCCGTTCCGAGGTCGCAGGGTGCGGACGATCGCGGAGAAGTCGAGGTCCGCGCCGTCGGCGGCGAACGCGGCGTACAACTCGGCAGCCTTGAGGCCCAGGGGCGCATCGACTCCGCCGGCCCGGAGGGCGTTCGCGGCGAGGCCGAGGTCCTTGGCCATGAGCGGGGCGGCAAAGCCGGGGCGGTAGTCCCGGTTGGCGGGACTGGTCGGGACCGGTCCGGGGACGGGACAGTTGACGGTGAGGGCCCAGCACTGGCCGGAGGCGGTGGAGGCGACGTCGTAGAGGGCCTGGTGATCCAGGCCGAGGCTCTCGGCGAGGACGAACGCCTCGCTGACGCCGATCATCGAGACGGCGAGGATCATGTTGTTGCAGATCTTCGCGGCCTGGCCGGCGCCCGGCCCGCCGCAGTGCACGGCTTTCTTGCCCATCGCGCCGAGCAGCGGCTCGGCGGCGGCGAACTCCGCCTCTCCGCCTCCAGCCATGAAGGTGAGCGTGGCCGCCTCGGCGCCCACCACCCCGCCGGACACCGGGGCGTCGAGGGCGCGGTGACCCGCCGCGACGGCAGCCTCATGGGCGGCACGGGCGTCGGCGACATCGATGGTGGAGCAGTCGACGAACAGGGTCCCCGGCCGGGCCGCGGCCAAGAGTCGCTGCTCCCCGTAGAGGGCGAGGACGTGGCGGCCGGCGGGCAGCATGGTGATGACCACATCGGCTTCCGCGGCAGCCCCGGCCGCGGAGGCCGCGGGCTCGACTCCGGCCGCTGCCGCGCCGGCCAGCAGTTCGGGGACGAGGTCGAAGCCGAGGACGCGGTGGCCGGCCTTGACCAGGTTGGCGGCCATCGGACCGCCCATGTGGCCGAGTCCGACGAATGCGACGGTGCTGCTCACCAGACGACCTCCTGCGACGAAGTGGCCGCGACGAGCCGGAGCTCGTTCGCGTCGATCGGGGCGAAGTACCGGTCCACGTCCGCCGGGGTGACGGCCTTCAGCGTGGCCGGGGACCAGCGCGGATTACGGTCCTTGTCGATGACCTGGGCGCGGATGCCCTCGACCAGGTCGGGTGAGGACAGGGCCGCGCAGGAGACGCGGTACTCCTGTTCCAGTACGCGTTCCAGCGGTCCGAGGTGGCGGGCCCGGCGCAGCGCCGCCAGGGTGACCTTGACCGCAGTCGGGGACTTGGACAGCAGGGTGTCCGCCGCGTCCTTCGCCGCGGGCACGCCCGAAGCGAGCAGCCGCGCGACGATCTCCTCGGCGGTGTCGGCGGCGTAGCAGTGGTCGATCCACTCGCGTGCGGCAGAGAGTCCCCCGGTGGGAGGTTCTGCCACGTGCCGCTCCAGGACGGCGTGTACGGAGTCCGCGGCCAGCTCCCGGGCCAGCGCGGGCAGCGCCGACGCCGGTACGAAGTGGTCGGCGAGCCCGCACAGCAGCGCGTCGGCGGCGCCGATGGGGGCGCCGGTGAGCGCCAGGTGGGTGCCGAGTTCCCCGGGGGCCAGCGCGAGCAGGTACGTGCCGCCGACGTCGGGGACGAAGCCGATCCCGGTTTCGGGCATGGCGACCTTGGAGCGCTCGGTGACGATACGGACGCTGCCGTGGGCCGAGATCCCGACGCCGCCGCCCATCACGATGCCGTCCATGAGGGCGACGTACGGCTTGGGGTAGCGGGCGATCAGGGCGTTGAGCCTGTACTCGTCGCGCCAGAAGTCCGCCGAGGCGGTGCCGCCGGTGCGGGCGTCCTCGTGGATCGCGCGGATGTCCCCGCCTGCGCACAGGCCCCGTTCACCGGCGCCCTCGATGACGACCAGCTCGATCGCGGGGTTGTCGGCCCAGGTCGTGAGTGCCTCTTCGACGCGGAGCACCATGGGGCGACTGAGGGCGTTGAGCGCCTTGGGGCGGTTGAGGGTGATGTACGCGGCGTGGCCCTCGGTACGCAGGAGGACGTGGTCGGGGCCGGGGCCGGTCTGGGTGTCATGGGTCATCGCAGGTTCTCCGTGAGTCCGCGCGCGACGATGACGCGCATGACCTCGTTGGTGCCTTCCAGGATCTGGTGGACCCGGAGGTCGCGGACGATCTTCTCGATGCCGTACTCGCTGAGGTAGCCGTAGCCGCCGTGCAGTTGGAGGGCCGCGTCGGCCACGGCGTATCCGGTGTCGGTGGCGAACCGCTTGGCCATCGCGCACAGCCGCGGGGCCAGCGGATCGCCCGCGTCCAGGGCCTCGGCCGCCTGCCGGACCAGTGCGCGGGCGGCGGCCAACTCGGTGGCCATGTCGGCGAGCCGGAACTGGAGCGCCTGGGCGTCCAGCAGCCGGGTGCCGAAGGCCTCGCGTGTGGCGAGGTACGACAGGCTGCGGTCGAGGGCGCTCTGGGCGCCGCCGAGCGAGCAGGCGGCGATGCCGAGGCGGCCGCCGTTGAGGCCGTTCATGGCGATCCGGAACCCGTCGCCCTCGGCGCCGAGCCGTCGGTCGGCGGGAATGCGGGCGCCGTCGAGGATCACCTGGCGGGTCGGCTGGGCGTTCCAGCCCATCTTCTGTTCGTTCGGGCCGAAGGTCACCCCGGGGTCGTCGCGTTCGACCACGAACGCGGAGATTCCGGCCGGGCCCGGCGCACCCGTCCGGGCCATGACCACGTAGACGCCGGCCGCCCCGGCACCGGAGATGAACTGCTTGACGCCGGTCAGTACGTAGTGGTCGCCCTGCCGCTCCGCGCGGGTGCGCAGGGCGGCCGCGTCGGAGCCGGCTCCCGGCTCGGTGAGGCAGTAGCTGCCCAGGAGGGCAGCGGAGCAGAGGCCCGGCAGCCAGCGTTCGCGCTGGGAGCGGTCGCCGTAGCGGTCAATCATCCAGGCGACCATGTTGTGGATGGACAGGTAGGCGGCGATGGAGGGGCAGCCGGTGGCGAGGGTCTCGAAGACGAGGACGCCGTCACTACGGGACAGTCCGGAACCGCCGTGCTCCTCGCGGACGTAGACCCCGCCGAGGCCCAGGGAGGCCGCCTGGCGGATCACGTCGACGGGAAAGTGCTTGGTCTGGTCCCAGACGACCGCGTGGGGGGCCAGCTGCTCCTGCGCGAAGTCCAGGGTCACCTCGGCGAGGGCGAGCTGGTCCTCGGTGAGGGTGGTGGTCACGGCGCTCACCCCATCGTCGGGATGGTGAAGCTCGCGCCTTCCTTGACCCCGGAGGGCCAGCGCGAGGTGACGGTCTTCGTACGGGTGTAGAAGCGGATCGAGTCCGGTCCGTGCTGGTTCAGGTCGCCGAAGCCGGACCGCTTCCAGCCGCCGAAGGTGTGGTAGGCGACGGGCACCGGGATGGGCACGTTGACGCCGACCATGCCGGTGTTGACCCGGCGGGTGAATTCGCGGGCGGTGTCCCCGTCCCGGGTGAAGATCGCCACACCGTTGCCGTACGGGTGCTCGCTGGGCAGACGCAGCGCCTCTTCGAAGTCGGCGGCCCGGACCACGGACAGGACGGGGCCGAAGATCTCCTCGCGGTAGACGCGCATCTGCGGGGAAACCCGGTCGAAGAGCGAGGCCCCGGCAAAGAAGCCTTTCTCGTGCCCGGGGAGGGTGAAGTCCCGCCCGTCGACGACGAGTTCGGCTCCCTCGTTGACGCCGATGTCCACGTAGCGGCGGACCCGGTCGAGGGCGTCCCGGCTGACGAGGGGCCCGAAGTCGGCTTCGGGGTCGTCGGACCGGCCGATCTTCAGCGTTGCGATGCGCTGCTCAAGGGCGGCGACCAGGCGGTCGGCCGTCTCCTCCCCCACGGGTACGGCGACCGAGATGGCCATGCAGCGCTCGCCCGCCGAGCCGTAGCCTGCGCCGATGAGAGCGTCGACGGCCTGGTCGATGTCCGCGTCGGGCATCACGATCATGTGGTTCTTGGCTCCGCCGAAGCACTGGGCGCGCTTGCCGTGGGCCGCCGCGGTGGCGTAGATGTGCGCGGCGACAGGAGTGGAGCCGACGAACCCGAGGGCCTGCACACGCGGGTCCTCGAGGAGGGTGTCGACGGACTCTTCGCCGCCGTTGACGACGTTGAGGACGCCCGGCGGCAGCCCGGCTTCGAGGAACAGCTCCGCGAGCCGCAGCGGTACGGACGGGTCGCGCTCGGACGGCTTGAGGATGAACGCGTTGCCGCAGGCAAGCGCGGGGGCTGCCTGCCAGAGCGGGATCATGGCGGGGAAGTTGAAGGGGGTGATGCCTGCGACGACGCCGAGCGGGGAGCGCAGCGAGTGCACGTCGATGCCGGTGCCAGCATTGTCGGTGAACTCGCCCTTGAGCAGGTGCGGGATCCCGGCGGCGAACTCGACTACCTCCAGGCCGCGTTGGAGATCACCGTGAGCGTCGGCGACAGTCTTGCCGTGCTCGGCGGACAGCAGCCGGGCCAGGCTGTCCCGCTCGCCCTCGACGAGTTGGAGGAAGCGCAGCAGCACGCGGGCCCGTCGCTGCGGGTTCCACTGGCCCCATTCCGCCTGCGCCTCCTCGGCGTTGGCGATGGCGGCCTCGGCGTCGGCCCGTCCGGCCAGGGGTACGCGCGCCTGGACGGCGCCGGTGTTGGGGTCGTACACGTCGGCGAAGAGACCGGACATACCGGTGGTGTGCTTTCCGCCGATAAAATGGGTGAGTTCACGGACCATGGGTGCCTGCTCTCGTCAGGTTGGATCCGGGGATGGCACGGCGAACCGGCGGACGGCACCCGCATGGGAGTGCGCCGCTGTGGTACGCCGTGAGAACTACGAGCGCATGGAAGTGGTGTGTGTGCGCTCCGCCGGATCACCAGGGTCGTGGGTACAAACCGGTGCCATGCGTGTCTGCTCCATCCTCGTGGACAACACGGAACATCCGCGGCCGGTATCCTGACTCCCGGATCCCCGCGTGCCGCCCGCCTTCCCGACAGCCCTCGTCAGTGGCGTGTGGATGGCAGCACACTCCCCGGTCACAGTGGCGGGACCGTGCCGGTTTCTCACCGGCTTCCCTGCACCGCGGACCTTGTGCCACGAACATATAGTTGGACGTCCTAGTAAGTCCAGACCCACCACTCGGGCGGGCCTAGAGTCGCGGTATGCGCATCGTCTCCCTGCTCCCGGCTGCAACGGACATCGTGGCGGACCTCGGGCTTGTCTCCGACCTGGTCGGACGCACCCACGAATGCGACTGGCCGCCCGCCGCGGTCGCCTCCGTGCCCGTCGTCACCCGCGCCGAATTCGACGCGGACGACCTCAGCAGCCGGGAGATCTCCGAGGCGGTCGGCGGGGCCGCCCACTCCGGCTCCTCGCTCTACACCCTGGACACGGTGGCGCTTGCCGCGCTCGCACCGGACGTCCTGCTCACCCAGGACCTGTGCGATGTCTGCGCGGTGTCCTACGAGGACGTCTCCCGGGCGGTGCGCGTGATGGACACCGGTCCCCGGGTGCTGAGCCTGGAACCGACGACCCTCGGCGATGTCCTGGACTGCCTGGTCACCGTAGGAGACCTGCTCGGGGTACGGGAGCGGGCCGAGCGGCGCCGCACCGAGCTGCACGACAGGCTCGACGAAGTCCGCCGGCTCACCAGGGGCCGGAATCGGCCGCGGGTCGTCGCCATCGAATGGCTCGACCCACTGTGGCCGGCGGGCCATTGGGTCCCGGAGCAGATCGCCGCTGCGGGTGGGGAAGCCCTGCTGGCAGCGCCCGGTGAGCACACGAAGCCGATGACGTGGGAGTTGGTACGCGCCGCACGCCCGGATGTGGTCCTCGTCCTGCCCTGCGGCTTCCCGCCCGAACGGACCCTGGCGGAGATCGGCCTGCTCACCGGACTGCCGGGCTGGGAAGAGCTGCCCGCCGTGCGTGCCGGGGAGGTGTGGGTCCTGGACGGTCCCGCGTACTTCAACCGGCCGGGCCCGCGCGTGGTCCGCGGCGCCGAGGTGCTCGCCCACGTCCTGCACGGTGTACGGGCAGGGGATCCGGTGACCGAGGCGGAAGCCCGACGGCTGGGCCGGGCGTGATGCTCACGCGCGGTCGGGGGCCACGGGGTAAGGAATAAAGGTGCTGCTGTTCTCGTCGACGGCCAGGGGCCGTCCGAGGGGCGGCACGGCACGCTGGGGGCAGTCGAGCCGTTCGCAGAGCCGGCAGCCCATACCGATGGGGGTGGCCGCCGCCGCGTTGTCGAGGTCGAGGCCCTCGGAGTAGACCAGCCGGGAGGCGTGCCGGATCTCGCAACCGAGGCCGATCGCGAAGGTCTTGCCGGGCTCGCCCCAGCCGCCGCGGTGGCGGGTCACGGCGCGCGCGGTCCACAGGTACCGCTGCCCGTCGGGCATGGCGGCGACCTGGACGTGGATGCGGCCGGGCGCGGCAAAGGCCTCATAGACGTTCCACAACGGGCAGGTGCCGCCCGCGCGGGAGAAGTGGAATCCGGTGGCGGACTGTCGCTTGGACATGTTCCCGGCCCGGTCGACCCGGACGAAGGAGAAGGGAACCCCGCGCAGCCTGGGGCGTTGCAGGGTGCTGAGCCGGTGGCAGACGGTCTCGTAGCCGAGACCGAAGTGGTCGGTGAGCCGCTCGATGTCGTACCGGAACTCCTCGGCAGCCGCGTGAAAGGCGCCGTACGGGAGGATCAGCGCGGCCGCGAAGTAGTTCGCGATGCCGATCCGGGCCAGGCCGTGCGCGGGGGAACCCTGCGCGAAGTCCTCGGCGGCCAGCCGGTCCAGCTCCGCCCCGTACTCCAGCAGGGCTAGCTGGGTGGCCATCCGGAACGCCTGCTGGCCCGGCCGCAGCCGCCCGGACAGGTGCAGGACCCGAGCCCCGGCGTCGAAGTGGTGGAGGCGGTCGGAGTCGGACGCGAGACGGATCCCGTGGTGGCCGGTGAGGCGGTCCGACAGCATCCGGACGACCTCCCCGGGACGGAGACCGATCCGCTGAGCCAGGGCTTCGGCGGCGAGGTCGGTGTCGTGGAGGTAGTTCTGGCGGCGGTAGAAGAACTCTCGGATCTCCTCGTGTGGTGAGCGCGGCGCGGCCGGGCCACCGTCCCGCCCGTCCTCGGTGTCCGCCAGTCGCTCCGCCAAAAGCTGGCTCCGCCGGCCCAGGTCCAGCAGCACGGAGGCGACGGCCGGCATCCGGGCGGCCAGTTCGGCCAGGTCGGAGGGGGAGACCCGGGCATCGGCGACCTCGCTCGCCAGAGCCTCGCGGAGATCGGCGACGAGTCGGCTGGTGTCACGCTCCGAGAAGAACCCGGGGTCGACCCCGAACGCCTCGGTGAGCCGCAGCAGGACGGGCACGGTGAGCGGGCGGGAGTCGTGCTCCATCTGGTTGAGGTAGCTCGGTGAGATGCCCAGCACCCTGGCCAGATCGGCCTGGGTCATGCGGCTCTCCTCGCGCAGCCTGCGCAGCCGCGTACGTCTTGCTCACCTGGCTCGTTCGGCTCGTTCGGCTCGTTCGGCTCGTTCGGCTCGTTCGGCTCGTTCGGCTCGTTCGGCTCGTTCGGCTCGTTCGGCTCGTTCGGCTCGTTCGCTTCAGGCTACGCGCGATTCTCCCGCCGCCAACCTTTGCAACCTTGGCAAATCCGTGCCGGAAGATTCGCAGAACTTGGCACATGTACCTCATTGATGGCACTGCGTGCCGCTGCCAGAGTCTGTCGTGCGGCCCGCCGGACCCGGCGGCCCAGGCGGACAGTTCGGGCACGGCTCATGCCCTGACGTCGGAGATCCCGGCAGTCCGACCCGGCTGACCTGCATCATTGCTCAGCTCCTCCCCAGGTGGGGCCGGCGGCCGCAACCCACGTTCAAGGCACACAGTGCCAATTTCCCGTCTCTAGGGACAGGCATTGGCAGAAGCGACTGATGGAGACGGTGACGGTCATGGCAGACACGAACACGACGGCTGCGGCCGAGCAGCTGGCGCGGCGGTGGGCCACGGACCCGCGGTGGGCGGGCATCGAGCGGACGTACACCGCCGAGGATGTCGTCCGACTCTCGGGCAGCGTCCGCGAGGAGCACACCCTGGCCCAGCGCGGCGCCGAGCGGCTGTGGCGTCAGCTCCACGAGCAGGACTACATCCACGCCCTCGGCGCGCTGACCGGTGGCCAGGCGGTGCAGCAGGTCCGGGCCGGGCTCCAGGCGATCTACCTGTCGGGCTGGCAGGTCGCCGCCGATGCCAACCAGGCCGGGCACACCTACCCCGACCAGAGCCTGTACCCGGTCAACTCCGTTCCGCAGGTTGTCCGTCGGATCAACAACGCGCTGCTGCGCGCCGACCAGATCGCCACCGCCGAGGGCGGCACCGACACGACGGACTGGCTCGCGCCGATCGTCGCGGACGCCGAGGCGGGCTTCGGCGGTCCGCTCAACGCCTTCGAGCTGACCAAGGCGATGATCGCGTCGGGCGCCGCCGGCATCCACTACGAGGACCAGCTCGCCTCCGAAAAGAAGTGCGGTCACCTCGGCGGCAAGGTCCTCGTCCCCACCTCCCAGCACATCCGTACGCTGAACGCGGCCCGTCTGGCGGCCGACATCGCGGGCATCCCGACCCTGATCATCGCCCGTACGGACGCCCTCGCGGCGACCCTGCTGACCAGTGACGTGGACGAGCATGACGCCGAGTTCTGCACGGGCGAGCGCACTGCGGAGGGCTTCTACCACGTCCGCAACGGCATGGCGCCGGTCATCGCGCGCGGCCTTGCGTACGCCCCGTACGCGGACCTGATCTGGGTGGAGACCGGCACCCCGGACCTGGAGCAGGCCCGCGAGTTCGCCGAGGCCGTCCATGCCCGGTACCCCGACCAGATGCTGGCCTACAACTGCTCGCCGTCCTTCAACTGGAAGGCGGCGCTGGACGACGACCAGATCGCCAAGTTCCAGCGCGAACTCGGCGCCATGGGCTACAAGTTCCTTTTCATCACGCTGGCCGGCTTCCACTCCCTCAACCACGGCATGTTCGACCTGGCCCGCGGCTACGCCGAGCACGGCATGACCGCCTATGTCGACCTCCAGGAGCGTGAGTTCGCCGCCCAGCAGCACGGGTTCACCGCCGTCAAGCACCAGCGGGAGGTCGGCACCGGCTACTTCGACCTCGTCTCCACCGCGGTCAACCCGGCCTCCTCCACCACCGCCCTCGCCGGCTCCACCGAGGAAGAGCAGTTCCACTAGGGCTTCCCCTCCCCGCATCCGACGGCGCCCGGGGGCCTGCCCCCGGGCGCCGACCACCCCACGCCGAGGAGCAGAACCGCATGTCATCCACGTCCCTGACCGCCGGTGTCCGAGTCCTCGGCACACCGGCCGAGCACCACGACGAGATCCTCACCCCGGAGGCGCTCGACTTCGTCGCCCGCCTCGACGCCGCGTTCGCGGACCGCCGTCTGGAGATCCTCAAGGAGCGCCGCCGCCGGACCAGCAACCTGGCCTCGGGCACGCCCCTGGACTTCTCCCGTGCCACCTCGGCGGTGCGCGCCGACCCCGACTGGCGGGTGGCTCCGCCCGCGCCCGGACTCGTCGACCGCCGCGTCGAGATCACCGGCGCGCCCAACCGCCGGATGGCCGTCCACGCCCTCAACTCCGGCGCCGAGGTGTGGATGGCCGACTTCGAGGACTCCACCGCGCCCACCTGGAACAACATCATCGACGGCCAACTGACCCTGCTCGACGCCATCGGCCGGCACATCGACTTCACCACCCCGGGGGGCAAGGAGTACCGCCTCGGCACGGACCTCGCCACGATCATGGTCCGCCCGCGCGGCTGGCACCTCCTCGAAGAACACCTGGAGATCGACGGCCGGCCCGCTCCCGCCTCGCTGGTCGACTTCGGTCTGTACTTCTTCCACTGCGCGCAGCGACAGATCGATGCCGGCCACGGCCCGTACTTCTACCTCCCCAAGCTGGAGAACCGGTACGAAGCCCGCCTGTGGAACGACATCTTCCTGTTCGCCCAGGACCTCCTCGGCATCCCGCGCGGCACTGTCCGCGCCACCGTCCTCATCGAGACGATCACCGCCGCCTTCGAGATGGAGGAGATCCTCTACGAACTGCGCGAGCACAGTGCCGGACTCAACGCCGGACGCTGGGACTACCTCTTCAGCCTCATCAAGACCTTCGGGCACCGCACCGACTTCCAGCTCCCGGACCGAGCCGCTGTCACGATGACCGCACCGTTCATGCGGGCGTACACCGAACTCCTCGTCCGCACCTGCCACCGGCGTGGCGCCCACGCCATCGGCGGAAGGGCCGCCCACGTCCCGAGCCGCGACACGGACGCCAACACTGCTGCCCTCGCCAAGGTGCGACTCGACAAGGAACGCGAGGCCGAGGACGGCTTCGACGGCTCCTGGGTCGCCCACCCCGGCCTCGTCCCCGTCTGCCGCGAGGTCTTCGACGGAGTCTTGGGCGACCGGCCGAACCAGCTGGAACGCACGCGCGAGGACGTCGAGGTCAAGGCCGCCGCCCTGCTGTCCGTCCGCCGCATCGCCGCGCCCCCCACCCGGGAGGGGATCCGCTCGAACATCGCCGTGGCCCTGCGCTACTTCGACGCCTGGCTCCGCGGCAGCGGCGCCGTCGCCCTGTACGGCCTGATGGAGGACGCCGCCACCGCCGAGATCGCCCGTGTCCAGATCTGGCAGTGGCTGCGCCACGACCGCGTGGACCGGAGCACGGTCATCGACCTCCTCGATGCCGAATGCGCCGCTCTGAAGGCTGAGAACCCGCAGGCCCGCGTGCTGGACGCACGGGAGGTGTTCGTGGACACGGCCCTCTCCATCCGGCTCCCGGCGTTCTTCACCCCGGAGACCTACTCCCGCCACCTCGTCCGCCTCACCACCGGCTCGGTGACCGCGTGAACGCCCCCTCGCACCTGCCCCCGGCTCTCTCCACACAGCGCGTGGGGATCGTCGGCGGCGGACAGATGGGCGCAGGCATGGCCGAGATCTGTGCCCGCGCCGGCCTCGACACAGTCGTCGTCGAAGCCGACGCCGCCGCCGCCCGCGCGGCCCGCGAGCGGGTGGCCGTCTCCCTGGAACGTGCCGTCCGGCGCGGAAAACTCGACCGTCTCTCCGCCGAAGACGCCCTGGCACGCATGGTGTTCACGGGCGACCTCGAAGACCTCGCCGACCGGCAGCTCGTCATCGAAGCGGTGACCGAGAACGCCGATGCCGAGATCGAGATCTTCTCGGCGCTTGACAAGATCGTGGAGGATTCGGAGGCGATCCTGGCCACCAACACCTCCGCCATCCCGGTCATGCGGCTCGGCATGGCCACCCGCCGCGCCGACCGTGTGCTCGGCCTCCACTTCTTCAACCCCGTCCCCGTCCTGCCGCTCGTGGAGATCGTCTCCTCCCTCCACACCACCCCGACGGTCACCGACACCGTCGAGGCCTTCGTCCGCGACACCCTCGGCAAGACCCCGATCCGCTCCCAGGACCGGGCCGGCTTCGTCGTCAACGCCCTGCTGATCCCCTATCTCCTCTCGGCCATCCGCATGGCCGAGTCCGGGTATGCCGGCCCGGCCGACATCGACACCGGGATGATGCTGGGCTGCGCCCACCCCATGGGCCCACTGAAGCTCGCCGACCTCATCGGCCTGGACACGGTCGCCGCCATCGCGGAATCCCTCTACGACGAGTTCAAGGAACCCCTCTACGCCCCGCCCCCGCTGCTCCAGCGCATGGTCCAGGCAGGGCTGCTCGGCCGCAAGACCGGCCGCGGGTTCCACACATACGCCCGGGACTGAGATCCCGGTGCGCCGCCCGGGCTCTGAGGGTGCCCCGGCAGCTGAGGAAGGGCGGGGGTGACGAGTGGTGTCGTCCGCCCTGCGTTGTAGCGGGCATCGCCGGAATCGGCTTCCGGTGACGGCCCGCCAGACCTTAGGATGCGTTCGGCTCCGGCCCGCATGGCGGGGGCTCACAACCGAATGCGTGCACAGCTGGGGGAAGCCGGTGGGAATCCGGCGCTGGCCTGCAACCGTGAACGGGGCCGAGGGCACCGTGAGTCGGAGTACCCGGTGTGCGCTGCGTACCGCTTCCCACTGTCATGGTCTGCAGCGCGAAGCCCCCTGTCCCGTGTCTGCGTCCCTTGCCCTCCTCACCGGAGCGGCAAGGGACCGGCGCGTGGGCCGGAGGGTGCGTCGGCGCAGACCCGTCTCCCCTCTCAGGAAGAAGGCACCATGCGCCAGATACTCGTCCGCCGCTCTGTGATCACCACAGTGGCTCTCGGCATCGCTCTCGCCGGCGCTCCCACCCTGGCCGAGGCCGCCACCAAGCCGGACACGAACAAGGCCGTCAAGGTCAACCTCACCATCCAGGGCCCCAACGGGGTGCTGTTCAAGGGCAAGATCACGACCAAGGGCCACGACGTCACCACCGCCACCGGCGGCACCCACAAGTGCGACGGCACCAACGGCGGCGCCAACCCGACCAAGGTGCCCACCCCGACCGCCGCCCTCGACGACGCCGCCCGCCTCAACTACTTCGGCTGGGACGGCACCTGGTACGCGTCCTTCGACGATTTCTCCGTGGACACCATCAAGAACGTGAGCGGCGGCGGCTCCGCCTACTGGAGCATCTCCGTCAACGGCACGCCGACCCCGGTCGGCGGATGCCAGTTCCAGATCAACGCGGGTGACGAGGTCGCCTTCACCTGGACGTCCTTCTAGCCGACCCTGAAGGGCTTACGGACGGGACCACGCCCGACTCGGCCCCTAGCGCTTGGGCTGGGGGCCGTGCAAGGAGTCTGAGGGTGTGCCACCCCGCTTTCCGATCACCCGTTGAGCCTGCTCGACCGCCGCCTCCAGAGCCCCGAGCAGGCTCTTCGGCGGAGTCCGGGCGCTGTCGGGTGCCCTGCGGACGGCTTCGGCCGGGACCTCGCCCGACCGGAGCAGAGCGCACATCGCCTCTGCCACTCGGGTCAAGGAGGTCAGCGCTTCACGGGTCATGCGCAGCCGCACCACATGGGAGCCGAACTGCCGCCGGGACGCTGCGAGACACTCGTACTCCTGTTCCGTGAGGGCGACCAACTGCGCCCCGTCGATGGTTACATGACGCGGCACAATTTTGGCCATCCGCGACCTTTCCGACACCGTAGGTAAACGTTCCTCTTTCACCTCGTCCTTCCCGCCGATCGGAGTGCAACGGTGCGGGGTGGGGGGGCCCCGCCCCCCCCCCCCCCCCCGGGGGGGTGTAAAGGCCACCCCCCCCCCCGCGGACGGGGGGCCCCCCAAGAGTTAAAGGTAGCGGGGCGCGCCCCCCCCGCCGGGACC
>NZ_JBIWOS010000007.1:312410-439218 GCF_044767885.1 Streptomyces sp. NPDC101194 | reverse complement strand
ACCGCATACACACCGAAGGCATCGAGAAGAACACCCACGACAACCCCTTCGGCGCCGTCCTCTCCTTCCGCGGCACCGTCACCGACACCACCGTCGAACACACCCTGAGCGCGGCGATGCCGGACCTCTCGGACCTGTTCGAGGTGGGCGACTCGTCGAAGTTCGCCGTCGGCCAGTGGTGGGCCGTGGAGATCAACGCCCTGGCGGGGAAGTACGAGAAGGAGATCCAGCGCCTCGTCCAGGTGACCGATGTCGTCGACTCGACGCACATCAGGGTCAACTACCAGATCGGCTGGGACCTGGCCGCCGGCCGCACCCTCACCTGGACCCGGATCGAACCCGTCGACCGCGCCCATGTCCGCAACATGGTCTTCGAGGGCTGGGGCGACGACGAGATGACCGGCTCGCACCCGGTCGCGTACGAGTACGCGGTCCGCTGCGACGTCTCCGGCATCGAGGCGATCGGCACCTTCTGGCCGGTCGTGATGCGTCGCTGGTGCACGTACTACCGCACCGAGCAGTGCTCGCTGACCAACCCCAAGTCCGTCACGTACGGCGGCGCGGGCTACCTCACCCAGCAGATCTACTGCCTGTACGGGCACGTCGAGGACTGTCACACCTCCAACGCCCGCCACCTCAACGACTTCACGGCCTCCGCCTACTGCTATGTCACCAACTGCCACGGCGACGGCGACGACGAGGGCCCGTTCGTGACGCACGGCCAGTTCGAGCACGACCTCGTCTACACCGGCAACTCCGGCCTGATGACGTTCGCCAACTCCGGTGCCGCCTGGGGCGGCAGGGCCAAGCGGATCACGGTACGCCGGCACGCCTGCTCCTGGTTCGTGGCCCGGGTCAAGATCACCGATCTGACCCTGGAGGACGTCCTGGTCATCGGCAAGAAGTCGCTCGCCGGCTCCGGAATGCTCTGGGTCAACGCCGACGGTGTGCAGATGCGCGGCTGTTCGGCCACCGGTCCGCTGATCGTCTCCCGGGCCTCGGACCTCTCCGCCCGCCCCAATGTGATCGCCGACTCCTCGTTCGCGTTCGCGGCGGGCGCGGAGATCACCCAGGCCAATGTCACCGCTCCGCTCACCATCCAGCGCAGCGTCCTGAAGGGCGTCGACGGCGCGGTCCTCAACGGCACCGGCCCGCTCACCCTGGACCAGTGCACGCTGACCGGCTCCAAGGACACCGCCCCGGTCTCGCTCGCGCACGCCGACATCACCGTCCTCGGCGGCGAACTCCGCGACTCCGGGCTGAAACTGACCTCGTCCAAGGACCAGCGACTGCGCATCGACGGCACGCGGCTGACCGGCACCAACAAGGACGGCGCCCTGCTGGCCCGCACCGGCTCCGGACGGACCGTCGACTGGCAGCTGACCGGCCTCGACTCGACCGCGCCCAAGGGCACCGCCCATGTGCTGGTCACCGAGGGCCCCAACCGCTACCGGGCCACCGGCTCCACCTTCACCGGCGGACGGCTCGAACTGCGGCCCGCGGCGTTCGGCGGCACCACCAGCCATCTGCTGCACACCGGCTGCGTCGAGGACGGCACCGAACGCACCGCGCTGCCCGACGAAGGCGACCGGGTCGCCCACACCGCGGCGACGCTGCGCTTCTGACCACGTGGGACCTCTCGCCTGAATCATGCCGGGCCCGCGGGGGTCGGCTCGCGCGCTCGCGGCGGCATCGCCGGTCGTCATGGCTCCTTCCCCGAGCTCCCGGCTGCGTCCTGCGGTCGCGCGCACCGGCCCCCGCTCCCCGATCCGGCCCGATCCGGACAAAAGCCCCAACCCATCGAGTACCAGGGATTCACGTGTCCACGCATACCCCGATCACCGGCCGGCCCGTCCGGGTCGCACTCGTCGGCGCCGGCAACCGCGGTCTGACGTACGCCGAGTGGATCAAGGCGCACCCCGAGCGCGCCGAACTCGTCGCCGTCGCCGATCCGCGCCCCGCGGCGCGGGCCGCCGCCGGCGCACCCGTCGAGTTCGACGACTGGCGGCCGCTCGTCGACAACCGCATCGCCGACGCCGTCGTCGTCGCCACCCAGGACCGTTTCCACGTGGAGCCGGTACTGGCCCTGGCCGAGGCCGGATACGCGATCCTCGCCGAGAAGCCGCTCGCCCCGACCGAGGACGAGACCCGGCGGATCGTCGAGGGTGTGGAGCGGGCCGGGGTCCTCTTCGCCGTGTGCCACGTCATGCGGTACACCCCGTACACCGATCTGGTGAAGGAGGTCGTGGACTCCGGCGTGCTCGGTCAGCTGGTCTCCCTCGACCATCTGGAGCCGGTCGGCTGGTGGCACTACGCCCACAGCTATGTACGCGGGCCGTGGCGCAGCGAGAAGGACTCCTCGCCGATGCTGCTCGCCAAGTCCTGCCACGACCTGGACTGGATCACGTACGTCATGGGCGGCCGGATCGAACAGGTCACGAGCTTCGGCGGGCTGAAGCACTTCCGGCCCGAGAACGCTCCGGCCGGGTCCGCCGACCGCTGTCTGGACTGTGCGGTCGAGTCCGACTGCCCGTACAGCGCGCTGAAGCTGTACATGCCGACGCTGCGCGAGAAGGGCGCCGTCTGGCCGGTCACCCACGTCACCGAGGCGACCGACGAGGCCGGCCTCGTGCAGGCGCTGCGCGAGGGGCCGTACGGCGTCTGCGCGTACCGCAGCGACAACGACGTGGTGGACCACCAGGTCCTGGCGATGCAGCTGACGGACGGGGTGACCGCGACCTTCCAGATGGTGGCGTTCACCGAGCAGACGCATCGGCAGACCCGGATCTTCGGCTCTCACGGCTGGCTCATCGGTGACGGCGAGCGGGTCACGGTGCAGGACTTCCGGACCGGCGAGTCCACCGTCCACGAACTCGGCGCGTCCGGGTCGAACGCGGCCGACGGGCACGGCGGCGGGGACGCCGCGCTCGTGGAGGCGTTCGTCACCGCCGTCGCCACCGGTGACGCCGGGGCCGTCCGCTCCGGTCCCGCCACCTCGCTCGGCAGCCATCTCGCGGCGTTCGCCGCGGAACGTGCCCGGCACACCGGCACCGTCCAGACGGTACCGGCGCAGTGACTCCCCCTGAAGGGCCTGTCGTTCGGACCGGACCGGGCTCACCCTCTTCCCGCCCCACCCTCACGTCCTCGGAGGACCACCTCATGTCCCGTCACCTCACCCGCCGTTCCAGAGTCCGCGCCATGGCCGCCCCCGTGGTGGCGACCGCGCTCGCCGCCGGTGTGCTGGCCGGCTGCTCCGGCAGCGGCAGCGACGACAACACCGTCACCATGTGGACCTACCCCGTCATCTTCGACGAGGCCAAGAACAAGGCGTACTGGGACGGCCTGATCAAGGCGTTCGAGAAGGAGCACTCGGGTGTCAAGGTGAAGGTGGAGACCTTCCCGTGGGCCAACCGCGACACCGCGCTGGCCACCGCGATCGCCTCCGGCAAGGGCCCTGATGCGGTCTACCTGATCCCGGACCAGCTGCCGAAGTACGCCAGGAGCATCGTCCCGGCCGACGAGTACATGCCGTCCGAGGCCAAGTCGGACTACACGGACTTCGCTCTGAAGTCCGTCACGGTCGACGGCAAGGCGCTCGCCACCCCGGTCCTGACCAGCGCGAACCCGCTGATCTGCGACAAGCGGGTGTTCGCCGCGATCGGCGAGAAGAACTACCCGACGAGCTGGGCGGACCTTCAGGCGCTGGCCCCGAAGCTGAAGAAGAAGGGCTACTACGCCACCACCTACTACGGCGACACCCAGCAGACCCTGAACATGACGTTCTACCCGCTGCTGTGGCAGGCCGGCGGCGACGTCTTCTCCGAGGACGGCAAGACCGTCACCTTCAACGACGCCGCCGGCGTCAAGGCCCTGACGTACCTGAAGAAGCTCGTCGACGGCGGCTACACCGACAGGGACCTGGTCACCACCACGCCCAAGCTGGAGCAGACCCCGACCGCCAAGGGCAAGATCGCCTGCACCTGGCAGAACACCCCGGCGGACGTCGAGCCGTTCTGGGGCAAGGAGAACATCGTCGTCCAGCCGCCGCTGAAGGACGTCAAGTCGGTCGGCTACGGCACGGTCGGCGCACTGTCGATGCTGAAGGGCGCCGACAAGAAGAACACCGGCGACTGGCTGAACTTCGTCGCCGAGTCGAAGAACGCGGCCGGCCTGCAGAAGACCGCGGGCTACTTCCCGGCCCGCAAGTCCGGCGGCGACCTGTACCCGGACGACGCCCTGCAGACGGCGGTCGGCGCCACGCTGCCGAGCATGACCGTGGGCCCGCTCCAGGACAAGGCCCGTGAGGTCCAGGGCGTCCTCGCACCCGAGATCCAGGCGGCACTGCTGGGCAAGAAGAGCCCGCAGGAAGCACTGAACGCCGCGCAGAAGGCCGCTCAGGCAATGCTCGGCCGCTGATCGGGCGCGGTTGCGGGATCCGGCCGCACCCGGATCCCGCAACCGCGCTCCCCGGGGGCCACGCCCCCGACCTCCCGCAATCCCCCGTACCGCAAGGAGATCCCCGTGGCAGTCGTCGCGGAACCCACCCGCCGGGGCCGTCGCAGCGGGCCGCAGGCGCGCCGCGAGGCCCGGATCGGCCTGCTCTTCGTCCTTCCGTGTTTCCTGCTCTTCCTCGCCTTCCGGTTCGGTCCGGGCGTCGCCGGTGTGCTGATGAGCTTCACCGACTACACCCTCACGGGCGGTGGCAGCTTCGTCGGGCTCGACAACTTCACCCGTCTCTGGGACGACCCGCTGTTCTGGCAGGCGCTGAAGGTCACCGTCCTCTACACCGTGCTCGCGGTGCCGGGCACGCTGATCGCGTCGGTGTCCCTGGCGCTGATCACCCGCCGCGCGTTCCGCGGCGCCAAGTTCTTCCGGTCGGTGTTCTTCCTGCCGGTCGTCACCTCGCTGGTGCTGGCCGCCACCGTCTTCGTCTGGATCTTCTCGACCGGCGGGCCGTGGTCCACCCTGATGGGCTGGTTCGGGATGTCCGAGGGCTCCTGGCTCTCCGACGACGTGCTGGTGCTGCCCGCCCTCGCGATCGTCGGCGTCTGGTCCCGCTTCGGGTACGGGATGCTCATCCTGCTGGCCCGTATGCAGGACATCCCGCGTGAGCTGGAGGAGGCGGCGCTCACCGACGGCGCGGGCCCCTGGCAGCGGTTCCGGTACATCGTGCTGCCACAGCTCAAGCCCGCCCTGTTCTTCCTCGCCGTGATCGAGACGACGGCCTCGTTCCAGGTCTTCGACGCGGTCTACACCATGACCGGCGGCGGCCCCGCCAATGCCAGTTACACGCTCGTCTTCCAGCTCTACGACGCGGGCTTCAAGTACTTCGACCTGGGCTACGCCTCCGCCATCGGCGTCGCGCTCTTCGCGCTGACCGTGGTCGTCGCAATGATCCAGCGGCTCGTGATCGGGAAGGACCAGTGACCATGACCACAGCACCCGAGAAGACCGAGACCCCGCCAGCCCCGGAGGTGCCCGCGGCCCTCGACCGGGCCACGCGCCGCACCGAACGCAGACTGCGCAAGCTGTCGGAGCAGGACACCGTCCCGCACGGCATGCGCCCCACCCGGGCCGGCCGGATCGGCCGCGCCGTGCTCCTCACGGTGGCCGCGATCGTGACGATCTTCCCGTTCTACGCGATGGTCGTACTCTCCCTGAAACCGTCCGCGGCGGTCGAGTTCCCCGGCAGTCTGCTGCCCTGGCCGCTCACCGGTCAGGCGTACGACACCGTCATGAACTCCCAGGACGTACCGCGCTGGCTGTTCAACACGCTGATCTACTCCGTCGTCTCCGTCGTCGGCGTGCTGCTGCTCGCCTCGCTCGCCGGGTACGCCTTCGCCAAGAAGCGCTTCCCGGGCCGGGAGACGATGTTCTGGTCGTTCCTGTCGATGGTGATGGTCCCCTACCACGTCACGATGATCCCCACCTTCGCGATGATCGCGAAGCTGGGCGGCGTGGACACCTACTGGGGTCTGATCGTGCCGACCCTGGCCAACGCCCAGGCCGTCTTCCTGATGCGGCAGTTCATCCAGGGCCTGCCGGACGAACTGTTCGAGGCCGCCCGCCTCGACGGCTGCAACGAATGGCAGATCTTCTACCGGATCGTGCTCCCGCTGCTGAAGCCGATCCTGGCCACACTCGGCGTCTTCGTCTTCCTGTGGCACTGGAACGACTTCCTGTGGCCGCTGGTCATCGGCCAGTCCACCGACATGCGCACCCTCACCGTCGGCATCGCCTCGCTCCAGCAGCAGAACGTGCCGCTCAACGTGGTGCTCTCCGGCTCCGTCATCGCGTTCGTGCCCATCTTCGCCGCATACATGGTGGGCCAGCGCTACTTCACCGAGGGCGTCACCGCGTCCGGAATCAAGGGATAGCAACCAATGTTCACCGATGAGGCCGCGCTCGAAGAGCGGCTCGCCACCCCCACCCCCGCCCTCGTCACCGACCTCGGCCAACTCGAAGGCGACCTGCTGGTGCTCGGCGCCGGCGGCAAAATGGGCCCCAGCCTCTGCCGCCTCGCCCGCCGCGCACTCGACGCCGCCGGCCGCCAGGACGTGACCGTATACGCCGTCTCCCGCTGGTCCGACAAGTCCGCCGCCGACGAACTGGAGGCCGCCGGAGTCTCCACCGTCGCCTTCGACCTCATGGACCCGGCCGCCGATCTGGCCGAACTGCCCGACGCCGGGAACGTCGTCTTCATGGTCGGCGCCAAATTCGGCTCCGCCGGAGCCCCCTCACACGCCTGGGCCGTCAACGCCGCCATGCCCGACCGGGTGGCCCGCCGCTGGCCGGACGCGCGGATCGCCGCATTCTCCACCGGCAACGTCTACCCGCTCGTGCCCGTCTCCTCCGGTGGCTGCACCGAGAACGACCCCGTCGGACCGGTCGGCGAGTACGCCATGTCATGCCTCGGCCGCGAACGGATCTTCGGCCACGCGGCGCTGACCCGTGGCACCAGGGTCGCCAACATCCGCCTCAACTACGCGGTCGACCTGCGCTACGGCGTACTCGCCGACATCGCCCACCGCGTCCAGGCAGGCGAGCCCGTCGACGTGACGACCGGTCACGCCAATGTGGTCTGGCAGGGATACGCCAACGAAGTCGCCCTGCGCTCGCTGCTGCACGCCACCGACGGCGAGGCGTTCACCCTCAACCTCACCGGCCCCGAGACCGCCTCCGTGCGCCGCATCGCCCAGTGGTTCGGCGAGGAATTCGGCAAGGAGCCGGTCCTCGCCGGCTCGGAGGCGCCCACCGCGCTGCTCTCCGACGCAAGCCGCTGCCACGCCCTGTTCGGCTACCCCGACGTCACCCTGCGCACCCTCGTCGAATGGCAGGCCGACTGGCTGCGCCGCGGGCTGCCGCTGTCCGGCAAGCCCACCAAGTTCCAGGTCCGCGACGGAAGGTTCTGATCCACTCCATGTCCACTCCCTCCCCCGCGCCGACCCCCGCCCTGGACGCGCTCGCCCGCGGTGCCGTGATCCCCGCCCACCCGCTGGCCCTGCACGCCGACGGCTCCTTCGACGAGCGCCGCCAGCGCGCGCTGACCCGCTACTACCTCGCCTCCGGCGCGGGCGGGGTCGCCGTCGCTGTCCACACCACCCAGTTCGAGATCCGCGAACCGGACATCGGCCTGTTCCGGCCGGTCCTGGAGCTGGCCGCCGAGACGATCGACGCCGAGGCCGGCCGGCCGTTCATCAAGGTCGCCGGGGCCTGCGGGTACACCGCGCAGGCCGTCGCCGAGGCCGAGACCGCCGCCGCCCTCGGCTACGACGCGGTGCTGCTCAGCCCGGCCGTGCCCGGCGCGGACGAGAAGGGTCTGCTGGACCGGGCCAGGGCGGTCGGCGAAGTACTGCCGGTGATCGGCTTCTATCTCCAGGAGGCCGTCGGCGGGCGGTACCTGTCGCCGGGCTTCTGGTCCGCGTTCACCGATCTGCCGAACACGGTCGCGGTGAAGATCGCCCCGTTCGACCGGTACCGCACGGCCGATGTCGTACGGGCGGTGGCCGCCGCGGACCGGGCCGACGAGGTGGCCCTGTACACCGGCAACGACGACGACATCATCGGTGATCTGCTCACCCCGTACGAGACGGCGGCCGGTACACCACGCTGGTTCGCGGGCGGCCTGCTCGGTCAGTGGGCCGTGTGGACGAGCTCCGCGGTGACGCTCCTCGACGACGTCCGCAGGGCGCGCGGCGGGGACCACGAGGCGATGGTGCGCGTTCTGGCGCGTCGCTCCGAGCTGACCGATGCCAACAGCGCGGTCTTCGATGTGCGCGGAGCGTTCCGCGGCTGCATCGCCGGGGTGCACGAAGTACTGCACCGCCAGGGGCTGTTGGCGAACATCCGGTGCCTCGACCCGGCCGAGACGCTCTCCCCGGGGCAGGCGGAGGAGATCAGCCGGGTGGCCGCGGCCTACCCTTGGCTGACCGATGACGCCTTCGTTGCGGAGCACCTCGATGCCTGGCTCTCCTGATCCTGCCCACCGCTCACGGGTGGTCGTCGCCGTACCGCCGGGCCTGCGGGCGCAGTTCTTCGCCGCCGAGGTCTGGCGGGAGCTGGAGCACGCGGCGGAACTGACGGTTCTGGACAACCACTCCGACCGGGCGGCGGTGGCCGCTGCGCTGCCCGGCGCCCGCGCACTGATCACCTCGTGGCGCGCGCCCACGGTGGACGCCGAACTCCTCGCATCGGCCGACCGGTTGGAACTGGTGGCGCACACCGGTTCGGCGGTCGCGCCCTATGTCACCGAGGAGGTGTTCCGGCGGGGCGTCCTGGTCACCCAGGCGGGGGACGAGATGGCCCGCCCGGTCGCCGAGGTCGCTCTGGCGTTCACGCTCTCGCTGCTCCACCGCGTCCAGCGCTTCGACCACGCCCTGCGCGGCGGGCTGGAGTGGGCGGCGGCGAGCGAGGCCCCGCCGCGCCACGAGATCCACGGCAGCGACATCGGCGTGATCGGCGCCTCCCGCACCGGACGTGCCTACATCGCCCTGGTGCGGGCGATGGGGGCACGGGTCGGCGTCACCGACCCGTACCTCTCCGAGGAGGACGCCGAGACGCTCGGCGTGGAGTCCGTGCCCCTGGAGACGCTGCTGTCCCGCAGCAGGATCGTGGCCGTGCACGCGCCGGTCACCGAGGAGACCCACCGGATGATCGGCGCCGAACAGCTGGCGCTGATGCCGGACGGGGCGGGCCTGGTGAACACCGCCAGGTCGTGGCTGGTCGACGAGGACGCGCTCCTCGCCGAGCTGTCGACCGGACGGCTGGACGCGGCGATCGACGTCTTCGACGCCGAGCCGCTGCCCGTCGGCCACCCCTTCCGTTCCCTGCCCAACGTGCTGCTCACCCCGCACCAGGCGGCGGGCAGTGTCGAGTGCCGGCGGCGGCTCGGCGCGAGCGCCGTCGACGAGGTGCTGCGGCTGCTCTCGGGACGTCCCCCGGTCCACGCCGTCACCGCCGACGCCCTCGTCCGTCTGCACTGAGGACCGTCCCGCGAGGCGGGCCACGTCCGTCTCCCCCCGACCCCCTACCTGTCAGGAGAAGTCACCTCCATGCGACTGATGCGCATCGGTGAACCGGGCCACGAGCGCCCCGTCGCCATCTGCCCCGAGGGCCGTCACCACGATCTGTCCGGCATCACCGACGACATCGACGGCGCGTTCCTCGCCGCGCTCGCCGACCGTCCGAACCTGGTGCCCACCGAGCCGGCGCTCCCCGGGATCGACATCACCGGTCAGCGGATCGGCGCCCCGGTGGCCCGCCCCTCGGCGCTGCTCTGCATCGGCCAGAACTACGCGGCCCACGCGGCGGAGTCGGGCAGCGAGCCGCCCGAGCAGCCGATCCTGTTCTACAAGTCGCCGAACACGATCGTCGGGCCGTACGACGACGTGCTGATCCCGCGCGGCTCGAAGAAGACCGACTGGGAGGTGGAGCTGGCCGTCGTCATCGGCCGTCGTGCCTCCTACCTGGACTCCCCCGCCGACGCCGCCGCGCACATCGCGGGCTACGCCGTCAGCAACGACGTCTCCGAGCGCGCCTTCCAGCTGGAGGAGTCGGGCGGCCAGTGGTCCAAGGGCAAGAGCTGCGCCACCTTCAACCCGCTGGGCCCGGTGCTGGTGACGGCCGACGAGGTCGGCGACCCGCAGCAGCTGCGGCTGCGCAGCTATGTGAACGGGGAGCCGCGGCAGGACTCCAGCACAGCGGACATGATCTTCAGCGTGGCGCATCTGGTGCACCATCTGTCGCAGTATCTGGTGCTGGAGCCCGGCGACGTCATCAACACCGGTACCCCGCAGGGGGTGGCGCTGTCCGGCCGGTTCCCCTACCTGGGCCCCGACGACGTGATGGAGGTCGAGATCTCGGGCCTCGGCCGACAGCGCAGCGTCTGCCGGCCCGCGTAGCACCGAACGGGTCGCGAACCAGCCTCAGTCCTCCGGGAGTTCGACCGGGGCGATGTCGTCGAAGACATCGCCGGGGCCGGGGTTCGTCGCATCGGTCGCGCCGCCGAACTGGGTCATCACACCCCAGACGGCGTTGAGCGCGGTCTGTACGGCGCCCTCGGCCCATCCGGCCGTCCAGGAGATGTCGTCGCCCGCGAGGAACAGGCCCCGCCGGTCGGCGGGCAGCCGGTCCTGCATGAAGTGGGTGAACAGCCGCCGCTGGTAGCGGTAGTGGCCCGGCAGATTGGCCTTGAACGCCCCCATGAACCAGGGCTCGTTCTCCCACGAGACCGTCACCGGGTTGCCGATGACGTGCTTCCTGATGTCGACGTCGGGATAGATCTCGCCGAGCGACTTCAGCATGACGTCCATGCGCTCGTTCGGGGAGAGCGGCAGCCACTTCAGACTGTCGTCGCACCAGGTGTACGAGAGGCAGATGACGGCCGGCCTGTCGGGGCCGTCGTCCAGGAGGTACGTGCCGCGGGTCATCCGGTCGGTGAGCGTCATCGACATGGTGTCCCGCCCGGTCGGCACGCCCTGGTCGTCGACGGCTCCGTCCAGCCAGAACGGCCGGTCGACGGGGACGAACAGCTTGGACGACTCCATGTAGTGGGTGCGCTCCATCGCCGTCCAGTGGTCGATCGGGAAGAGCGCGTCGTCGCAGTCGACCTTCGAGAGCAGCAGCCAGGACTGTCCGGTGAAGATCGCGGCCGGGTACGTGCGGATGTCACCCGTGGTGTCGGTGACGGTGATCCGGTTTCCGGCGGTGCGGTTCAGCCGGGTCACCGCGGGGCGCGGTTCTCCGCCGTGCAGCGAGGACAAGGAGGTGCCGAGCGGCCAGTGGACGATCTTGCGCGGTTCGCGGTCCCAGAGCCGCAGCGGGAGCTGCTGGCTGCCGCCGACGATGCCCCGGTGATGGTCGTCCGCCTCGGTGTAGACGACGCGCAGGATCTCCAGGATGGAGTTGGGGAAGTCGGTGTCCCAGCCGCCGGTACCGAAGCCGACCTGGCCGAAGATCTCCCGGTGCCGGAACGACTTGAAGGCGTCGGAGTCGCAGAGGAACCCGTAGAAGGTCTGGTTGTCGAGCTTCCGGACGAGCTCCGCCCAGATCTCGCGGATGCGCGGCACATCGCGTTCGCGCATCGCGCGGTTCATGTCGGAGAAGTCGGCACCCTCCTCCAGGCACCGGTTCCAGGCGTCCATCACATCGCGGTACACCTGCGGCAGATCGTCGATGGTCCGCGCGTAGTGCGACTCGCCCTTGAGGTCGACGACGGTCGACGGGGTGGCCGGGGACAGCGGGTTGGGGAACGGCTTCGTCTCCAGGCCCACCAGATCGATGTAGTGCTGGAGCGCGGTGGACGACGGCGGGAAGCGCATTGCGCCCATCTCGGCGGTGAGCTGCGGGTCGCAGCCGTCGAACCCGACGGTGCGCAGCCGGCCACCGATCCGGTCCGCCTCGTAGACGACGGGCTTGAGCCCCATCTTCATCAGTTCGTACGCGGCGACGATGCCGGACAGCCCGCCGCCGATGACGGCGACCTCGGTGCCGTGCTCGGTCGCCGGAATCTGCCCGATGCCCGCGGGGTGGGCCAGGAAGTCGTCGTACGCGTACGGGAAGTCCGGCCCGAACATGGTGATCGGCTCGGCGGCGTCGGTGTGCTGGACGGCATTGGGCACCGTGGACGTCATGGGGTACGGACTCCTTGCGCGGAAAGACGGGGTGGAACGGGGCGGCCGGGTCAGACGAGGGAGCCGTACAGGCCGGGGCGGCGGTCGTTCAGATACGGGTTGGCGGCGCGCGACGCGCTCAGGAACTCGGGGTCGACCTCACCGATGACCAGTTCCTCGCCGCGTCCGGCGCGGGTGCGGACGGTGCCGTCGGGGCCGGCCAGGCAGCTCAGCCCGACGAACTCGAACTCGCCCTCCGGGCCGGTCCTGTTGACGTACGCCACGTACAGCTGGCTCTCGAAGGCGCGGACCGGTACGACGGATTCGGCGACGAACTGGAAGGGGTGCATCTGCGCGGTGGGCACCAGCAGCAGATCGGTCCCGGCGAGGGCGTGCGAGCGGACGTTCTCCGGGAACTCGACGTCGTAGCAGATCATGATCCCGACGCGAACGCCGTCCAGTTCGGCCTGCACCACGGTCTGCTCGCCCGGGGTGAACCACTCCTGCTCGAAGCAGCCGAAGAGATGCGTCTTGCGGTAGTTCGCGAGCGCGGCCCCGTCCGGTCCGAGGAGCTGTGCGGCGTTGAAGATCTGCTCGCCCGCGCGCTCCGGGTAGCCGTAGAGGACCGCGAGACCGTGCCGTGCGGCGATCCCGGCGACGGCACGGGCCGACGGCCCGTCGGCCGGCTCGGCCAGCCGGGGCACGTCGGCACCCATCGCGTATCCGGTGAGGAACAGTTCGGGACAGACCAGCAGGCGGGCCCCACTGTCCGCCGCCCGCCGCGCGGCTTCGTCGAGCACCTTGATGTTCTCGTCCACATGGCCGGGTCGTCCGGAACTCTGGAGCAGGGCGGTGCGCAACGGCGGCATGGCTGACCTCGGGGCGGTGCGGGCTGGGCGGGGACGTATCGAAGGTACGGTCCGCCGCTCGGCACGGACAAGGCGCGACCGTTGCGCGTACACCGTCGATCCATTGCGCTCCGGCAGCCTGCCGCGGCGATTCATTGCGCAGGGCGTCTTCCCAGGTCAAGTGGGTGACGCAGGTCTCATTCCCGCCATGTCCCGGCCCGTACGCCCAAGCCGCTCCGCGCCGCTATCCCGGCGACCCCGACGAATACCGCCGCAGCAGCGGCGAGAGCACCAGCACGGACTTCGTCCGCTCCACGTACGGCTCTCCGGCGATCCGTTCGAGCACCTGCTCGAAGTGGCGCATGTCCGCGGCGAAGACCTGCACGAGCGCGTCGGCCTCACCCGTCACGGTGGAGGCCGACGCGATCTCCGGGTACCGCGCCAGTCCCTGCTTGATCGCCTCCGGCGAGGTGTTGCGGCTGCAGTAGATCTCGATGAATCCCTCGGTCTCCCAGCCCAGCGCGGCCGGGTCCACCCGTACCGTGAAGCCGGTGATGGCGCCCTCGGCGCGCAGGCGGTCCACCCGGCGTTTCACGGCGGGCGCGGACAGGCCGATGATCGCGCCGATGTCCGCGTAGGAGCGCCGGGCGTCTTCGGCGAGGGCGTGGACGATGCGTTCGTCGAGGTCGTTCAGGCGCACTTCGGGCGGTTCACTTCTCTGCGATGGTCTGCTTCGGGGGCGGCGTGGGCCGCCCCCGAAGTAGACCACGGCCCCGCGCCGCCGGGCGCGCTCACCGCATCCCGTGACCCGTCAGAACGGGAACTGCGAGCGGCCGTGCTGGACCGAGATCCACTTCTGGCTGGTGAAGGCCTCGACCATCGACTCGCCGTTCAGCCGGCCCAGGCCGGAGCTCTTCTCGCCGCCGAACGGGACGATGGGCTCGTCGTGGACCGTGCCGTCGTTGATGTGGATCATGCCGGTGTGGATCCGCCTGCCGATCCGCACACCGCGCTCGATGTCGCCCGTGTGCACCGCCCCGCTCAGACCGTACGGGGTGTCGTTGGCGATCCGGACCGCCTCGTCCTCCCCGTCGAACGGCACGAGGAGCGCGACCGGCCCGAAGATCTCCTGGGACAGGACGGGGGAATCGGCGGCCAGACCGGTGAGCACGGACGGGCTGACCAGATTGCCGTCCGCCCTGCCGTGCAGCAGGGCCGTCGCCCCGGCCTCCACCGTCTGGTCGACGAGCGAGGAAATGGCCTCGGCCTGCGAGGAGTTGATCAGCGGGCCGATCACGGTCCGCGGGTCGGCCGGGTCGCCGACCGGCAGCGACGCGACCTTGGCGACGAACTTCTCGGTGAACTCCTTCTCCACCGCCCGGTCGACCAGGATGCGGTTCGCGGCCATGCAGACCTGGCCCTGGTGCACGTAACGGCTGAAGACGGCCGCGTCCACGGCGTAGTCCAGATCGGCGTCGTCGAGGACGATGAGCGCGCTGTTGCCGCCGAGTTCGAGCACGGCACGCTTGAGGTGCGCGGCGCACACCGTGGCGACGTGCCGTCCCACCCTGTCCGAGCCGGTGAAGGAGATGACCTGCGGAACGGGGTGTTCCAGCAGTGCGTCACCGATCTCGGCGATGTCGGTGACCACGACGTTCAGGAGCCCGGCCGGCAGCCCCGCCTCCTCGAACACCTTGGCCACCAGCGTGCCGCCGCAGACCGGGGTGTTCTGGTGCGGCTTGAGCACCACCGCGTTGCCCAGCGCCAGCGCGGGGGCGACGGACTTCAGCGAGAGCAGGAACGGGAAGTTGAAGGGGCTGATGACACCCACGACGCCGACGGGCACCCGGTAGACGCGGTTCTCCTTGCCCTCGGTCGGCGAGGGCAGGATCTGCCCGACGGGCCGCAACGCGAGCTGGATCGACTCCCGGAGGAACTCCTTGACGAGATGCAGCTCGAAGGCGGCCTTCAGCCGGGTGCCGCCGAGTTCCGCGACGATCGCGTCGCCGATCTCGGACTCGCGCTCCTCGACGACGCGCAGCGCCCGCTCCAGCACCAGCCGGCGGGCGTACGGGTTGGTGTCGCCCCAGGCCCGCTGGGCGGCCTCGGCGGACCGGTACGCCTGGTCCACCTCCTCGGCCGTGGCGACCGTGATCGAGGCGAGCTTCTCCCCGTTGTACGGATTGAAGTCGATGATGTCCCAGGATCCCTTGCCCGGCCTCCACTCTCCGTCGATGTACTGGTGAGCCAGTTCAGTGAAGAAGGACATGAGATCCCTTACCGCAGAGAGGCGGACAGCTGATTGCGCTTCATGTTACTTACATTTCAATGGGGTTGAAGCGGATCACCACGGGATCCGCAGGCTGTAATCGGACATCCCCGATGCCCGCGACAGCGCCCGGGAACGACGTCGCCCCTCACGGCGCGAACGGCCGTGAGGGGCGACGGTGGTGCGGGACCGCGGGATCAGCTCCAGCTGGCGTGCAGCGGCTTGCCCTCGGCGTAGCCGGCGGCGCTCTGCACCCCGACGACGGCCTTCTCGGCGAACTCCTCCAGGGAGGCCGCCCCGGCGTAGGTGCAGGAGGAGCGGACGCCCGCGATGATCGAGTCGATCAGGTCCTCGACGCCGGGCCGGGCCGGGTCGAGGAACATCCGCGAGGTGGAGATGCCCTCCTCGAAGAGCGCCTTGCGGGCGCGGTCGTACGCCGACTCGTCCGACGTGCGGTTCTTCACCGCACGCGCGGAGGCCATGCCGAAGGACTCCTTGTAGAAGCGGCCGTCGGCGGACTGCTGGAGGTCGCCCGGCGACTCGTACGTACCGGCGAACCAGGAGCCGATCATCACGTTGGACGCGCCCGCGGCGAGCGCCATCGCGACATCGCGCGGGTGACGGACGCCGCCGTCGGCCCAGACGTGCTTGCCGTACTTCCTCGCCTCGGCGGCGCACTCCAGGACGGCGGAGAACTGGGGACGCCCCACGCCGGTCATCATCCGGGTGGTGCACATGGCACCGGGGCCGACGCCCACCTTGATGATGTCCGCGCCGGCCTCGACGAGGTCGCGCACCCCCTCGGCGGCGACGATGTTCCCCGCGACGATCGGCACCTGCGGGTCGAGCCCCCGGACGGCCCTGACCGCGTTGATCATGGACTCCTGGTGGCCGTGGGCGGTGTCCACGACGAGTGTGTCGACACCCGCGTCGAGCAGTTGCTTGGCCTTGCCCGCGACATCGCCGTTGATCCCCACGGCCGCGGCGATCCGCAGCGCGCCGTCGGCGTCGGTGGCGGGGGTGTACAGAGTGGCGCGCAGTGCGGCCTTACGGGTGAGGATGCCGACGAGCCGGCCGTCCGCGTCGACCGCGGGGGCGAGCTTGCGGTGGGCGCCGTCGAGTTTGTTGAACGCTTCGCGCGGGTCGATGTCCGCCTCGAGGAGCACCAGGTCCCTGGACATGACCTCGGAGAGCTGGGTGAAGCGGTCGACGCCGGTCAGGTCGTGGTCGGTGACGACACCGACGGGGCGCCGGTCCTCGTCGACGACGACGCCCGCGCCGTGTGCGCGCTTGGGCAGCAGGGACAACGCGTCGGCGACCGTCTGGCCCGGGGTCAGCACGATCGGCGTGTCCAGTACCAGGTGGCGCGCCTTCACCCAGGAGACGACGTCGGTGACGACCTCGATCGGGATGTCCTGGGGGATGACGACCAGTCCGCCGCGGCGGGCGACCGTTTCGGCCATCCGGCGGCCCGCGATGGCGGTCATGTTCGCGACGACGAGCGGAATGGTGGTGCCGGTGCCGTCGGGCGAGGAGAGATCGACACCCTGGCGAGAACCGACCGCCGAACGGCCCGGAACCATGAAGACATCGTCGTACGTGAGGTCGTACGGGACCGAGGGGGACTCTGTGTAGCGACCGGTACCGGGCTCAAGAAAACGCATAAGTTCATTTTTTCATACGAAACGGAGCAGGTCGCTTCCACGAAGACACAGCAAACGACCCCCGCGCTCGTATGTTCCTCCAAGGGAACCGCGGGAGTCCCGGGCAAGCGGAACCTGCCTTGCTCACGGACCCTACCCGAACGGCGTGCGAATCATTCGCGATCACCTTCCCTGGACCTGGCGACAAAGGGTCGGGTAGCTTCAAACCCGCAGGTCCCGTGGGTCACCACTGCGCCCCGGAGGAACAGGCGGAGGGGTCACAACTTCCGTCACCCGTACGACCGGAGAGGATCACGACCCACCCGTGGAGAGCGAACTGCCGGACATCTACTGCCCGTTCCCCCAGCGGACGAATCCGCACGTCGGGGACACCCGAGTCCATCTCGACAGCTGGATCCGCAACACCGGTCTGGTGCACCGGGATTCAGCCAGGAAGCGCTTCGAGCAGGCGGACTTCGGCGCGTTCGTCGGCATGGTGTACCCGACCGCCGACGGCAAGAACCTCGACCTCGTCGCCGACTGGTTCGTGTGGCTGTTTCTCGTCGACGACCAGCTCGACGACGGACATCTCGGCCGCAGCCCCGAGCGGGTACGTGATGTGGTCGCGGTGATGTGTTCCGTGATCGAGGGCAAGGGCACGGGCTCCCTGCCGGACGAGGACCTTCCCGCCGCCGTGGTGGCCCTGGTCGATCTGTGGGAACGGACGACCCCGGCCGCGGCCGCGCACTGGCGCACCCGGTTCGGCTGGCACCTGACCACGTACCTCTCCACGACCACCACCTGGGAGGCCGGGAACCGGGCGGCGGGCGTGGTGCCGTCCGAGGAGACCTACATCGCCAAGCGCCGCCACACCGGCGCGATACATGTCTGCATGGACCTGATAGAGATCGTGGCCGGGATCGAGGCTCCCGAGTCGATCCACAACGACTCCCGGTTCATCACCGCGCTCGAAGCGTCGTGCAATGTCGTGTGCTGGGCCAACGACGTGTACTCGTACGAGAAGGAACAGGTGCTCGGCGAGATCCACAATCTCGTCCATCTGGTCCGTCACCACCGTGGACACGGCAAGCAGCAGGCGCTCGAACACGTCTGTGCGGAGATCGCCACGGAGACGGAGCGGTTCCTCACCGCCGAGGCCGAACTGCTGGCCGCGTACCCGCAGCTCTCCTGGATGCTCACGCCGTACCTGGACGGGATGCGGAGCTGGATGCGCGGCAATCTGGACTGGTCGCGGCAGACGCCCCGCTACAACCCGGCCGATGTGAGCCAGTACACGGCACCGGAACAGTATCTGGAGTCGACGGTCCTGGGCTCGGCCCGGGACTGATCCCGGACCGGATGCCCGCCCGGACAGCTCACCGACTGTCCGGGTCGGTCCCGTGGCGTCGACGGGCGGCCCCGGTGCGGTTCGCCGCCCGCCGCCGGCGCCCGCTCAGTCCCCGTCCGGGTCCGCGCGCTCCAGGGCGGGTCGCCGCGGTGCCGCCGACTCGGTCAGCAGGTACTCGGCCGCCGCCGTGTCCGTCACCAGGCTGGTGACCAGACCGGACCGCAGAACCGCCCCGATCGCCGCGGCCTTGCGCTGGCCGCCCGCGATCGCCACCACCTCCGGGATCCGGCGAAGCCGGTCGGCCTCGACCGTGATGCACCGCTCCCCCAGGTCCCGGCCGACCCGCCGCCCGTCCTTGTCGAAGAGGTGCGCGGACATCTCCGCGGCGGCGCCGAGCGAGGCGTAGTGCGCCCGCTCCTCGTCCGTGAGCATGTCGTGGACGGTGGAGATGCCCGGCTCCCAGGAACCGATGGAGACCGCAGCGACCGTCACCTTGTCGAAGTACTCGAAGGCGCGGGCGATGCCGGTCTGATGACGCAGCGCGGCGGCCGTGGCCGGGTCGGGCAGCAGCATCGGCGCATAGATCGGGTGGGCCTCGCCGCCCGCGACCTGGGCGGCCCGCCGGACCGCCTCGACCGAGCCGCGCTCCGCCGTCCCCGCGTCGTACACCCCGGTGAGCTGCACGACCGTGCACGGCGGCAGCCGGTCGAGCGCCGCCGCCATGTGGATGGTGGACCGGCCCCAGGCCAGGCCGAGCACATCGCCCTCGTTCACCAGTTCGCCAAGAAGATCGGCCGCGACCTCCCCCAGATTCTCCGGGTCGGGTGCGTCGTCCTGCTCCTCCGCGGGAGACTCGACGACGACCGCGTGACGCAGCCCGTAGCGGGCTCGCAGAGCGTCGGACCGCTCGGCGTCCAGCTCGGCGGGAACGCGGATCTCGATCCGTACGAGGTCGCGCTCCAGAGCCGTCTCCAGGACCCGGGCCACCTTGAAGCGGCTGACGCCGAACTCCTCGGCGATCTGGATCTTCGACTTTCCTTCGAGGTAGAAGCGGCGGGCCATGGCCGCCGCCTGCACCAGCTCCGCGGGCCCCATCCGCAGGGCGGACCGTCCCGCCGACATTGCAGACACCGCGATCTCCTCACTGCTGTTCACACTCTCGATACGCCGTTCATCCTGTCAGATCCGGCGATCCCTGATCGGTCCCGTCGGACCACGTTCATCTGCCCTTGGCCCGGCCGACCCGCAATCGGGGCCGGGACCGGTCGGGGCGTCAGTGACGGCACGCCCAGGCCGCCGAGGCGGTGGCCCCGTCGGCCTTGGCCCGCAGAGCGCGCACCGCTTCGGCGGGGTCCCCGGCTCCGTATACCGCAGAGCCGGCGACGAACACGTCCGCACCGGCCTCGGCACAACGCTCGACGGTGGACGCGGAGACGCCGCCGTCCACCTGGAGCCACAGTTCGAGGCCGTGCTTGGAGATCAGCTCACGGGTGCGGCGGATCTTCGGCAGCATGATGTCCAGGAACGCCTGACCGCCGAAGCCCGGCTCCACCGTCATGATCAGCAGCATGTCGAGCTCCGGGAGCAGGTCCTCGTACGGCTCGATGGGCGTGGCGGGCTTGAGCGCCATGGAGGCGCGGGCACCCTTGGCCCGGATCTCCCGTGCCAGCCGTACCGGGGCGGCGGCGGCCTCCACATGGAACGTGACGGAACCGGCGCCCGCCTCGACGTACTGAGGCGCCCAGCGGTCCGGGTCCTCGATCATCAGGTGGCAGTCCAGCGGGGTGTCCGTGGCCCGGCTGAGCGATTCCACGATCGGTACGCCGAGGGTCAGATTGGGCACGAAGTGGTTGTCCATCACGTCGACATGGAGCCAGTCGGCACCTTCGACCGCCTTCGCCTCCTCGGCGAGGCGGGCGAAGTCGGCGGACAAGATGCTGGGATTGATCTGGGCCATGTGCCAAGCCTGCCATGTTCCGCGGCACTTCCCCGCCCTGGTGAGGGCCAAAGCCTCACGGGATCATTACAGTTCGCGAAATCCGGGGCGTCCGGCCGGGCGATCCGGGCTTTTCAGCCCGTGAAACGCCCTTCGGCGGCGGTGGGACCCCCTGCGGACCGGCCCCCGCCCCGTCCCCTGTCCGATCAGGCGGTGCGCCGCAGCAGGGCCAGGTACATCGCGTCCGTTCCGTGCAGGTGCGGCCAGAGCTGGACATCGGGACCGTCGCCGAGCGCGGGGACTCCCGGCATCAGCGGGCGGGCGTCGATCCACTCCGCCTCGACCGGCTGCCCGCCGCGCCCCTTGAGCACGTCCTCGACGACGACCCGGGTCTCCGCGAGATGCGGCGAACAGGTCGCATAACCGACGACGCCGCCGACCCGTACCGCCTTCATCGCCTCGCGCAGCAGGCCGCGCTGCAACGGGGCGAAGCCCTCCAGATCCTCCGGGCGCCGGCGCCACCGCGCCTCGGGCCGACGGCGCAGCGCGCCGAGGCCCGAACACGGCACGTCCATCAGGACGCGGTCGAAGGTGCCCGGCTGCCACGGCGGGCGGGTGCCGTCGGCGGTGATCACCTGGTACGGGCCGGGGTTGCCGGCCAGCGCGCGCTCGACGAGACGGGCCCGGTGCGGCTGCTTCTCGGCGGCGAGCAGGGCGGCGCCGCGTTCGGCGGCGAGCGCGGCGAGGAGGGCTGCCTTCCCCCCGGGCCCCGCACACCCGTCGAGCCATCGGGTGTCGCTGCCCTCCACCGGCGCGGCGGCGAGGGCGGTGGCCACCAGCTGGCTGCCTTCGTCCTGGACCCCGGCGCGGCCCTCCCGCACGGCCGTCAGGGCACCGGGCTCGCCGCCCTCCGCCATCCGTACCGCGTAGGGGGACCAGCGGCCCGGCAGGCCGTTCCCGTCGCCGAGAGCGCCGAGCAGCTCGTCGGTGCCGGCACGGCCGGGGCGGGCCACCAGGGTGACCTCCGGCCTTTCGTTGTCCGCTTCGAGAAGGTCCTCGATCCCGGCACGGCCGCCGCCCAGCGCGTCCCAGAGCGCGGACACGACCCACCGCGGATGCGAGTGCACGACGGCGAGGTGGTCCTCGGCGTCCTCGTCGTACGCCGGGGCGACGCGCGCGACCCAGCCGTCGAAGTCGTCCGCGGAGACCTTGCGCAGGACGGCGTTGACGAACTTGGCCCGGCCTTCGCCGAGCACCACGCGGGCCAGTTCCACACTGGCGGAGACCGCGGCATGGGTGGGGATACGGGTACCCAGCAGCTGGTGCACCCCCATGTTGAGCACATCGAGGACCGGCGGGTCGACCTCGCGCAGCGGCCGGTCGATGCAGGCCGCGACGATCGCGTCGTACGTCCCCTGCCGACGCAGCGTCCCGTAGACCAGCTCGGTCGCCAGCGCCGCGTCCCGGTTGTCGAAGTCGCCCTTGGCGCGGGCCTTCTTCAGGAGCGGGGGCAGCACGAGGTTGGCGTACGCGTCACGTTCGTCGACGGCCCTGAGCGCTTCGAAGGCGAGGAACCGGACGGGGTCCTTCTTGGGGCGGCGATGCGGCTTGGCGGGACGGCGACGCTGCTGGTCGTTCACGTGAAAAGTGCTCCGCTGACGATGAGAGGGCGAACCCTCCCAGCCTACGTCGCCGCCCCGTCCCCCGACTCCCCCGGCCACGGCACTAGCTGCCCAGCAGCTCGCCGTGGACGATCCGCACCCCCCGGGCCCAGTCGGCGGCCCGCATCGGCTTCTTGCCCTGCGGCTGGACCCAGAGCAGCTCGACGGCGTGCGACCCGGTGCCCACGTACACGTTGTTCTTGGCGGCGGACAGCTCTCCGGGCGCCAGATCCGCGCGGTCCAGCACGGGCACCGCCTGGATCAGCTTGAGCCGTTCCCCCCGGAACAACGTCCACGCGCCGGGAGCGGGCGTGCAGCCGCGCACCACCCGGTCGACCCGGAGGGCGGGGGTGGCCCACTGCACCTGAGCGTCCTCGACGGTGATCTTCGGCGCGAGGGTGACTCCCTCGGCGGGCTGCGGCACGGCGTGCAGCGTGCCGTCCTCGATGCCGTCCATGGTCGCGACGAGCAGCCCGGCACCGGCGAACGCCAGCCGGGTGAGCAGATCACCGCTGGTGTCGGTGGGCCGTACCTCTTCGGTGAGGACGCCGTACACCGGGCCGGAGTCGAGCCCCTCCTCGATCAGGAAGGTCGACGCACCGGTCACCTCGTCCCCGGCCATGATCGAGTGCTGCACGGGGGCCGCGCCGCGCCAGGCGGGGAGCAGGGAGAAGTGGAGGTTGACCCAGCCGTGGGCGGGCACGTCGAGCGTGGACTTGGGCAGCAGTGCCCCGTAGGCGACGACGGGACAGCAGTCCGGGGCGATCTCCCTGAGCCGCGCCAGGAAGTCCTCGTCGCGCGGCCGGGCGGGCTTGAGCACCTCGATCCCGGCCTCCTCCGCGCGCTCGGCCACGGGGCTGGCGACCAGTCGGCGGCCTCGCCCGGCGGGGGCGTCGGGCCGGGTGACGACGGCGGCCACCTCGTGCCGGTCGGAGGCGATCAGTGCGTCCAGGGCGGGTACGGCTACCTCGGGGGTGCCTGCGAAGACGAGCTTCATGGGTGGCTGACTGCCTCTCAGGCCGAAACGTACGGTGACGAGCAACGCACAAGTCTATGGGCCGGACGACCGGGGGGCGTACGCATCACTGCGCGCCCCTTGGACATCCGCACGCGCCCCTCCAGCGTGACCAGATCCGAGGCTGCCGCGTTGGTCAAGAGAAATTGACCGAAGCGAGCCGCCACGGAGCGGCCCGATCCCTTTCAACGCCGGTTCGAGAGGCTTCTTCATGGCCGACCACGCAACCCACGACGCTCAAGCGCGGGCCAGCCTGCACCTGTTGGTGCGGGACATCGAGCGGGTCCGGCGGCAGGTGGACGCGCTGCGCACGCTCACCGCCCAACTGGGCAACGTCTACCGTCCGCGCCGCTCCGGCCCGTCCACGGGCTTCGTCGTCTACGGCAGGGCCCCGGCCCCCACTGTCAGGCTGGCGCAGGAGCTGCGCGACAGCGTAGAGACCCTGGTCACCGCGGCGGTGGATTTCGACCGCTCGCTGGGCTTCTCCTGGGACGCGGTGGGCTCCGCGCTCGGAGTCACCAAGCAGGCGGTGCACCGCCGCTACGGCGCACGCCGCAACGCCCGTCAGCCGGGGGCGGCCGAGGCCGTCGCGGAGACCGCGGTGCCGCGTCCCCTGCCCGCAGCGCCCGGCCCCACCCACGCATCAGGGCTGCCCGTCGTGCCCGCCGCTCGCACCATGCCCCCGCAGCCGTCGGCGGATCGTCCGTCACTGCGCGAGGACCTGCGCCCCGGGGTCTTCCCCGGCCCACGCAACGGCTGACCGTCCCACTCCTGCCCCGCCGCGCCCGACGCACGGCGGGGCAGCCGCGTCTCCACGCCCGGCCCCGGCGGCCGATCCCGGCCCGGCAGCACCTCGGCGTCACCCGATCTCCGGCGGATCCACCCTGATCCGGACCTGTTCGCCACCGCCCCGGGACAGCCGTGCCGCCTGCGCCGCCTTCAACGCGGCCGCGAGCGCCGCGCCGTTCCCCGGAGGCACTCTGAGCAGCGCCCGCTCCCAGGACTCCCCCGGCGGCGCGTCGCCGGACCGGCGGGGTCTGCCGGGTTCGGCTCCGGGCACCGGTACCGGGCCGAGCACCTCGGTCTCCGGCGGCAGCTCGGCGGTCGTGAGAAACGCGGCGAGCGTGTCCGGCGAGCCCGTCACCGCGGCCATCCGGGACACCGGCGGGAAGCCGAGTTCGGCGCGCTCCGCCAGCTCGCGGCGGGCGTGCCCGACCGGGTCCCAGCGCACCAGGGCCTGCACGGGCCGCAACGTCGGCTCGGCGACGATCACCACCGTGCCGCCCTCCGGCCGGCCCCGTACCAGCGAGGCCGCTGCCGTCCAGCGGCGCAGCGCCTCCTCGCCCGCCCTCAGGTCGGGAAGCCCGACCATCGCCCAGCCGTCCAGCAGCAGCGCCGCCGCGTAGCCGCCCTCGGCGACCGGTTCGGCGCCCGGCGTGCTCACCACCAGCGCCGGCGCCTCCGGCACCGAGTCCAGGATGTGGTCCCGGCCCGACGTCCGGACCGGCACGGCGGGGAACGCGCGGCCCAGCTCCTCGGCGGTCCGGCGGGCGCCGACGATCCGGGCCCGCAGCCGACCGGACCCACAGGCGGCACAGTGCCAGGCGGTCTCGGGCCGCCCGCACCAGGCGCAGTCGAGATCCCGCTGGTCGGGTGCCTCCAGCGGTCCGGCGCAGTGCCGGCACCGAGCGGGTTCCCGGCAGCGCTCACAGGCCAGCCGCGGCGCGTATCCGCGACGCGGCACCTGGATCAGGACGGGACCGCTGCGCAGCCCGTCCCGTACCGTCTGCCAGGCCAGGCTGGGCAGCCGGGCCGCCCGCGCCGCCCCGTCCCGTGCCAGCTCCCCGTCGCCGACCGTCCTCACCAGCGGCGCCGCGATCCGCAGTTGCTCCCGGTCCGCGCGCAGCGGCAGCGCCCAGCCGCTCTCCACCAGCTGGGCCGCCTCCACGGTGCAGCTCGTACCGCCGAGCAGGAATGCGCACCGGCCGTGCGCCGCCCGTAGTTCGAGCACTTCGCGGACGTGCGGGAAGGGGGCGCGGTCGTCGCTGTGGCTGGAGTCCCCGTCGTCCCAGACGGCTACCAGGCCGAGATCGGTGACGGGCGCGAACATCGCGGCCCTCGTCCCGACGACGGCCCGCACGGAGCCTCGCCGCACGGCGAGCCACTCCCGGTACCGCTTCTCCGGTCCGGAGTCGGCGGTCAGCAGTGCGTGATGTCCCTTGCCGAGCAGTCCGGTGAGCGCGGCATCCACCCGCCCGGCCGTCCGGCCGTCCGGCACGACGACCAGCGCGCCGCGCCCGGAGGCGAGCGTCGCGGCCATGGCCCTGGCGATCTCCTCGGGCCAGTGCGGTCCGGGCAGCGCGGTCCATACGGCCCGGGGCGCACCGCCGCCGGCCAGCGCGCGCAGGAACGCCGGCCCCTGCGCGTACCGCTCCCAGCTCCCCGCCGACGGCGCGGGCGGCGGTGGCAGGGGGGCGGGCGAGGGCTTGGACTCGGCTCGTCCGTTCCTCGGCGGCACAGCCAGCTGCAGCACGTCGGCGAGGCTGCCCGCGTAGCGGTCGGCAACGGCCCGTGCGAGGGTGAGCAGCTCCGGTCCCAGCACCGGTTCCGGAGAAACAACGTACGCGAGCGCGGCGAGGGCTCCCGTGTAGTCCGATTCGGCGAGCCGCTCGACGAGGAACCCGTCGATCAGTCCGCCCCCCTCGCGCCGGCCGCCGCGGACATGGCGCGCCCCGGCCCCGAATCGCACCCTCACCCGCACTCCCGGCTGTGCGTCGGCGTCCAGCTCCTCGGGCACGGCGTAGTCGAAGTACTGGTCGAGATGGAGCGCGCCCTTGTTGACCAGCACCCGGGCGACGGGCAGCTCCTTGGCGAGCGCGGCGCCGCGCCAGGTCCGCGGCTTGGCCCGCGGCACCTTCGCCCGCCGTACCGTCTCCCGAATCAGCTCAAGCTGCTCCGGGGCCCCGCGCCCGGGGTCCTCGGATCGCTCGTTCTCGCTGCTCACAGCCAAATTCCTACCAGACACCACTGACATCGGCCGCGGTGTCAGTACCCGTGGGCGGCCGCACGCACCGGGGCCCGGACACCCTGTGCGGCGTCCGGGCCCCGGTGTGGGACGGGGTGCGGCGGACTTACAGCCCGGCCGCCGTGCGCAGCGCGTCCACGCGGTCCGTGCGCTCCCACGTGAAGTCGGGCAGCTCGCGCCCGAAGTGGCCGTACGCCGCGGTCTGGGCGTAGATCGGACGGAGCAGGTCGAGGTCGCGGATGATCGCGGCCGGACGGAGGTCGAAGACCTCGCCGATGGCGTGCTCGATCTTCTCGGTCTCGATCGCGGCGGTGCCGAACGTCTCGACGAACAGACCGACGGGCTCGGCCTTGCCGATCGCGTACGCGACCTGCACCTCGCAACGGGCGGCCAGACCCGCGGCGACGACGTTCTTGGCGACCCAGCGCATGGCGTACGCGGCGGAGCGGTCGACCTTGGACGGGTCCTTGCCCGAGAAGGCGCCACCGCCGTGACGGGCCATGCCGCCGTACGTGTCGATGATGATCTTGCGGCCGGTCAGGCCGGCGTCGCCCATCGGGCCGCCGATCTCGAAACGGCCGGTCGGGTTGACCAGCAGCCGGTAGCCCTCGGTGTCGAGCTTGATGCCGTCCTCGAGGAGCTGCGCGAGCACGTGCTCGACGACGAACTCTCGGATGTCGGGCGCGAGCAGCGAGTCGAGATCGATGTCGCTCGCGTGCTGCGAGGAGACGACGACCGTGTCGAGACGGACGGCCTTGTCGCCGTCGTACTCGATGGTGACCTGCGTCTTGCCGTCCGGGCGCAGGTACGGGATGGTCCCGTTCTTGCGGACCTCGGAGAGCCGGCGCGAGAGCCGGTGCGCGAGGTAGATCGGAAGCGGCATGAGCTCGGGCGTCTCGTCGCAGGCGTACCCGAACATCAGGCCCTGGTCACCGGCGCCCTGCTTGTCGAGCTCGTCGTCTTCCTCGCCCGCGGCGGAACCCTCGACCCGCTTCTCGTACGCGGTGTCGACGCCCTGCGCGATGTCGGGCGACTGCGCGCCGATGGACACCGAGACACCGCAGGAGGCGCCGTCGAAGCCCTTCTTGGAGGAGTCGTAGCCGATTTCGAGAACCTTGTTGCGCACGAGGGTCGGAATGTCGGCGTAGGCCTTGGTCGTGACCTCACCCGCAACGTGCACCAGACCGGTGGTGATCAAGGTCTCGACCGCGACGCGGGACCGGGGGTCCTCACGCAGGAGCGCGTCGAGAATGGTGTCGCTGATCTGGTCAGCGATCTTGTCGGGGTGACCCTCGGTGACGGACTCCGAGGTGAAGAGACGGCGGGACACATCGCTCCCTGGGGTTGCAGCGGCTGCTGGCTGATCATTTGGCGGACCGCCGGGAGCTGCGCCCGACACGGTCCGGGACCAGTTTATCTGTCGCTTTCGTTCAGCGGACAGCATGTCTCGCCCTTTGGGAGTTCTGTGACCTGTGGCACGGTCGGCGACTGTACGGAAATCGCCTGCCGAGAAAGCCATTTACCCCCATATTTCAAGGGTTTCGGCCCGTTCGAAGGCGCGAAACGAGAAATTCACTCCCACCGCGACGACACGAGATCCCAGACCGTGTCGGCCAGCGCCTCCTTGGGGCCGTACGGCACCGGGGTCTCACCTCCGTCGGCCGCGAGCACCACCGCTTCGTTCTCCTCGGAGCCGAAGGTCCTGCGCTCACCGACCTCGTTGACGACGAGGAGGTCGCAGCCCTTGCGGCGGAGCTTCTCACGGCCGTTGGCGAGGACGTTGTCGGTCTCGGCGGCGAAACCGACGACGATCTGGTCCGGCCGGGCGCGTTCACCCGCGACCTCGGCGAGGATGTCGGGGTTCCGGACGAGCGTGATGGGCGCGGGCTCCTGGCCGTCCTTCTTCTTGATCTTCCCGGTCGCGTACTCGGCGGGACGGAAGTCGGCGACCGCCGCCGCCATCACGACCACGTCGGCGTCCGCGGCGGCCTTCAGCACGGCCTCGCGCAGCTGCACGGCGGTCCCGGCGTGCCGGACGTCGGCACCGGCCGGATCGGGCAGGCCGGTGTTGGCCTCGATCAGTGTGACCCGGGCACCGCGGGCGACCGCCGTGCGGGCCAGTGCGTAGCCCTGCTTGCCGGAGGAACGGTTGCCGAGGTAGCGCACCGGGTCGAGGGGCTCCCGCGTACCGCCCGCGCTGATCACGACGTGTCGGCCCGCCAGATCGGGTTCGGCGGGTCCGCGCGTCAGCACCCGGCGGCAGATCTCGAAGATCTCCCCGGGGTCGGGGAGCCTGCCCTTGCCGGTGTCGACACCCGTGAGCCGGCCGACGGCGGGTTCGATGACGACGGCGCCGCGGCGGCGCAGCGTGGCCACGTTCTCCCGGGTGGCCGGGTGGTCCCACATCTCGGTGTGCATGGCGGGTGCGAAGACGACCGGACAGCGAGCGGTGAGGAGCGTGTTGGTGAGCAGGTCGTCGGCGAGACCGTGGGCGGCCTTGGCGAGCATGTCGGCGGTGGCGGGGGCGACGACGACCAGGTCGGCGCCCTGACCGGTCCTGACGTGCGGCACCTCGTGGACGTCGTTCCAGACCTCTGTGGCGACCGGGTGGCCGGAGAGCGCCGACCAGGTGGCCTCCCCCACGAAGTGCAGTGCCGATTCGGTCGGGACGACCCTCACGTCGTGACCGGACTCGGTCAGTCGGCGCAGCAGTTCGCACGCCTTGTACGCGGCGATGCCCCCGCTGACCCCAAGAACGACCTTCGGCTTGTCCACTGCGTCTCCCCGCACTCGGATACGAACACCCCCATGCTGCCTCACCGCCCACGGGCCGGTGCCGTCGCCCCGGACACACCACGGGCCCGGCGGTCGTGGCCGCCGGGCCCGTGGTGAAGGTGGTGCTCCTGCTTACTGCGCGGGGCCCTCGATGGCCTCGGAGGTGAGCAGGCCCGCGTTGATCTCGCGGAGCGCGATCGAGAGCGGCTTCTCGTGCACGTGGGTGTCGACGAGCGGACCGACGTACTCCAGGAGACCTTCGCCGAGCTGCGAGTAGTACGCGTTGATCTGGCGCGCGCGCTTGGCGGCGTAGATCACGAGGCTGTACTTCGAGTCGGTGGCCTCGAGGAGCTCATCAATCGGCGGGTTGATGATGCCCTCGGGCGTGGTGATGGAAGAGGACACTCTCTGCCTTCCGAAGGGGGTAAAGATCAAAGAAACCTTTGACAGTGCGGAACTCCGTGATACCGCCCGTGCCGGCTGCGTCAGTCGCTGCCCGCACGGTGGCCGGACGAATCCAGCATCAAGGCTAGCAGCTCACGCGCCACGTCCTCGACGGAGGTGTTGACCAGTGTCGTATCGAACTCGGACTCGGCGGCCAGTTCGATCCGGGCGGCGGCGAGCCGCCGCTCGATCACCTCGGCGGACTCGGTGCCCCGGCCGGTGAGCCGACGCACCAGTTCCTCCCAGCTCGGCGGGGCCAGGAAGACGAGCCGGGCGTCCGACATCGACTGCCGGACCAGCCGCGCGCCCTGGAGATCGATCTCCAGCAGCACCGGCTCGCCCGCCTCCAGGCGGTCGAGCACCGCGCGGCGCGGCGTGCCGTACCGGTTGCCGGCGAACTCGGCCCACTCCAGCAGTTCGCCGTTGGCGATCAGCTTGTCGAACTCGTCGTTGTCCACGAAGAAGTAGTGGACACCGTTGCGCTCGCCGGGGCGCGGCTTGCGGGTCGTCGCCGACACCGAGAGCCATACCTCGGGGTGGGCCTTGCGCATATGGGCGACGACCGTGCTCTTGCCGACCCCCGAGGGGCCGGAGAGCACGGTCAGCCGCGGACGTACGTCCGGGGGTACGGGGGACGTCCCCCGGGATGTTGCAGCCATGGGGCGATTATCCAGGTTCTCGGGCGTGCCCGGGAACGTCAGGCCGCCTTGCTGCCGAACTCACGCTCCAGGGATGCGATCTGGTTGGAGCCCAGACCCCGCACCCGGCGGCTCTCGGAGATGCCGAGCCGCTCCATGATCTGCTTGGCGCGGACCTTGCCCACGCCGGGCAGGGACTCCAGGAGGGCGGAGACCTTCATCTTTCCGATGACGTCGTTCTCCTGGCCCTGCTTGATGACCTCGTGGAGGGAGGCGCCGGAGTGCTTGAGTCGATTCTTGACCTCGGCCCGCTCCCGGCGAGCCGCGGCGGCCTTTTCGAGCGCGGCTGCGCGCTGTTCAGGGGTAAGGGGCGGAAGAGCCACGCCTACGTCACCTCGGATGTCGATCTGTCGGATACGGACCGGTGAGGAAGCTGGACGCTCCACACCAGGTGAGCGACGGACAACTCGTGTACGTCGGCTCTCGACGGAGACTAGCGGCCAAGGCCGCCCGAGTCAGCGAGAACCAACGAAAAGTCCTGGTCAGCCTTGGCCGACCAGGACATTTCAGGCATAACAACCGAGTTTTTTGGTCAGGATTCGGTCAACACGCTGTGGACGTGGCCCGGTCATCCGCCCGCGACGGCCGTCCGGACCTCGTCCGTGAGGCGATCGGCGGCCGCGCGCAACCCCGCCGCCTCCGGCCCCCGGCTCAGTACGCCGCGGCTCACACTGGGCAGCACGTTGCCCACCGCGTCGCCGAAGACGCCGGGCAGATCCGCGGGCGTCGCGCCCTGCGCACCGATCCCGGGGGCGAGCAGCGGACCGTTGATGGCGAGATTCACACCCGCGTCCCCGAGCGTGGCCCCGACCACCGCGCCTACGGAGCCGAGCGGAGTCGCCCCCTCGTTCTCGGCGGCCATGTGGTCGAGCATCAGCTGGGCCAGCGGCCGGCCGTCGGCGGCGGTGGCACGCTGCACCTCCGCGCCCTCCGGGTTGGAGGTGAGGGCCAGCACGAAGACCCCCGCGCCGGACAGCACCGCCGCGTCGAGCGCCGGGCGCAGGGAGCCGAAGCCCAGGTACGGCGAGACGGTGACCGCGTCCGAGAACAGCGGCGAGTCCTGGTCGAGATAGGTCGCCGCATAGGCCCCCATGGTGGAGCCGATGTCACCGCGCTTGGCGTCCATCAGAACGAGTGCCCCGGCCGCCCGCGCCTCCTCGACGGCCTTCTCCAGAACCGCGATGCCGCGCGAGCCGAACCGCTCGAAGAACGCGGACTGCGGCTTGAGCACGGCGACCCGGTCCGCCAGTGCCTCGACGACCGTGCGCGTGAAGCGCTCCAGCCCCGTCACGTCGTCGTTCAGGCCCCAGGCGGTGAGCAGCGAGGCGTGCGGGTCGATGCCGACGCAGAGCGGCCCGCGGGTGTCCATGGCGCGGCGCAGGCGTGCGCCGAACGGTTCCGGGATCATGCGGTGGCCTTCCTGGTTTCTGCGCCGACGGCTTCGGCGAGGGTGGCGTACGGGGAGGCGGCCAGGCGCGCGGCCAGGCCCTTGTGGATCGCCCTGGCGTAGAACGGTCCCTCGTAGATGAAGGCGCTGTAGCCCTGGACGAGGGTGGCCCCGGCGAGGATGCGCTGCCAGGCGTCCTCGGCGTTCTCGATGCCTCCGACCCCCACCAGGGTGATCCGGTCGCCCACCCGCGCGTACAGACGGCTCAGGACCTCCAGGGACCGGGCCTTGAGCGGCGCACCGGACAGCCCGCCGGCCTCCGCGAGCAGCGAAGGGGAGGACTTCAGGCCGAGTCCGTCCCTGGCGATGGTGGTGTTGGTGGCGATGATGCCGTCCAGGCCCAGTTCGACCGCGAGATCGGCGACCGCGTCGACGTCCTCGTCCGCCAGGTCCGGAGCGATCTTGACGAGCAGGGGGACCCGTCGGCCGGTGACGGTCCGGTCGGCCGCCTCGCGCACCGCGCCGAGCAGTGGCCGGAGCGCCTCGGTGGCCTGGAGATTGCGCAGACCGGGCGTGTTGGGCGAGGAGACGTTCACGACGAGGTAGTCGGCGTGGGCGGCGAGGCGCTCGGTGGACTTCACGTAGTCGTCGGCCGCTTCGGCCTCCGGCACGACCTTGGTCTTGCCGATGTTGACGCCGACCGTGGTCCTGAAGACCGGCCTGCGGGCGCCCAGGCGCTCGGCCACCGCGGCCGAACCCTCGTTGTTGAAGCCCATGCGGTTGATCAGCGCGCGGTCCGCGAGAAGGCGGAAGAGGCGCTTCTTGGGGTTGCCGGGCTGCGGCTCGCCGGTGACCGTGCCGATCTCGACGTGGTCGAAGCCGAGCATCGCCATGCCGTCGATCGCCACGGCGTTCTTGTCGAAGCCGGCGGCGAGGCCGAAGGGGCCGTGCATCCGCAGGCCGAAGGCCTCGGTGCGCAGTTCCTCGTGACGGGGGGCGAGCGCCGCGGCGACGAAGGTGCGCAGTACGGGGATGCGGGCGGCGAGACGGATCCAGCGGAAGGCCAGGTGGTGCGCCCGCTCCGCGTCCATCCGCTTGAAGACCAGCTGGAAGAAGAATGTGTACATCGGGGTGTCCTCGGTGTCCTCACGAAGAGGGGGACACCGTTTCCGGTGTCCCCCTCTCCGGGCTGCTAGTCGCGGGCCGCGATCAGATGCTCGGCGTGTTCCTGGAGGGAGCGGACGCCGACGCCTCCGTGGGTGAGCGCGTCGATGCCCTGGACGGCGGCGGCGAGCGCCTGGACCGTCGTCAGGCACGGCACGGACCGGGCCACGGCCGCGGTACGGATCTCGTAGCCGTCGAGACGGCCACCGGTCCCGTACGGCGTGTTCACGATCAGGTCGACCTCACCGTCGTGGATGAGCTGGACGATGGTCCTCTCGCCCTGCGGGCCCACGCCCTCCGACTGCTTGCGCACGACCGTGGCGTTGATGCCGTTGCGCTTGAGGACCTCGGCGGTGCCGGAGGTGGCGAGCAGCTCGAAACCGTGGGCGACGAGTTCACGCGCCGGGAAGATCATCGAGCGCTTGTCGCGGTTGGCGACCGAGATGAAGGCGCGGCCCTTGGTGGGCAGCGGGCCGTAGGCACCGGCCTGCGACTTGGCGTACGCGGTGCCGAAGACCGAGTCGATGCCCATGACCTCGCCGGTGGAACGCATCTCCGGGCCGAGGACGGTGTCGACGCCGCGGCCGTGGATGTCGCGGAAGCGCGACCACGGCATGACGGCCTCCTTCACCGAGATCGGCGCGTCGAGCGGCAGGGTGCCGCCGTCGCCGTTCGCCGGGAGCAGGCCCTCCGCGCGCAGCTCGGCGATGGTCGCGCCCAGCGAGATCCGGGCGGCGGCCTTGGCGAGCGGGACCGCGGTCGCCTTCGAGGTGAAGGGGACGGTCCGGGAGGCACGCGGATTGGCCTCCAGGACGTACAGGATGTCGCCGGAGAGCGCGAACTGGATGTTGATCAGTCCGCGTACGCCGACACCCTTGGCGATGCCCTCGGTGGAGGCGCGCAGCCGCTTGATGTCGTAGCCGCCGAGCGTGATCGGGGGCAGTGCGCAGGCGGAGTCGCCGGAGTGGATGCCGGCCTCCTCGATGTGTTCCATGACGCCACCGAGGTACAGCTCGGTGCCGTCGTAGAGCGCGTCGACGTCGATCTCGATCGCGTCGTCGAGGAAGCGGTCGACCAGGACCGGCCGGGTGGGGCTGATCTCGGTGGACTCGGCGATGTACGAGGAGAGCCGCGCCTCGTCGTACACGATCTCCATGCCCCGGCCGCCGAGCACGTAGCTGGGACGCACGAGGACCGGGTAGCCGATCTCGTCGGCGATGGCCTTGGCCTCGTCGAAGGTGGTGGCGGTGCCGTGCTTCGGGGCGGGCAGTCCGGCCTCGGCCAGGACGCGGCCGAAGGCGCCGCGGTCCTCGGCGGCGTGGATCGCCTCCGGGGACGTACCGACCACCGGCACACCGTTGTCCTTGAGCGCCTGCGACAGACCCAGCGGGGTCTGGCCGCCGAGCTGGACGACGACCCCGGCCACCGGGCCCGCGAGGGACTCCGCGTGCACGATCTCCAGCACGTCCTCGAGCGTCAGCGGCTCGAAGTACAGGCGGTCGGAGGTGTCGTAGTCGGTGGAGACGGTCTCCGGGTTGCAGTTGACCATCACGGTCTCGTAGCCCGCGTCGCTCAGCGCGAAGGAGGCGTGGACGCAGGAGTAGTCGAACTCGATGCCCTGGCCGATGCGGTTGGGGCCGGAACCGAGGATGATCACCGCGGGCTTGGTGCGGGCCGCGACCTCGGTCTCCTCGTCGTAACTGGAGTAGAAGTACGGCGTCTTCGCGGCGAACTCGGCGGCGCAGGTGTCGACGGTCTTGTAGACCGGGCGGATGCCGAGCGCGTGCCGCACCTCGCGCACGACGTCCTCGCGCAGGCTGCGGATCTCGGCGATCTGGGCGTCGGAGAAGCCGTGTCGCTTGGCCTCGGCGAGCAGTTCGGCGCCGAGCTCGTCGGCGGCGGCCAGCTCGTCGGCGATCTCCTTGATCAGGAAGAGCTGGTCGACGAACCAGGGGTCGATCCTCGTGGCGTCGAAGACCTCCTCCTGGGTGGCACCGGCCCGGATCGCCCGCATGACGGTGTTGATCCGGCCGTCGGTCGGGCGGACCGCCTCGGCCAGCAGCTCGGCCTTGTCGCCGGGCTCACCGGTGAAGGAGAACTGCGAGCCCTTCTTCTCCAGGGAGCGCAGCGCCTTCTGGAGGGCCTCGGTGAAGTTCCGGCCGATCGCCATGGCCTCGCCCACCGACTTCATGGTGGTGGTGAGGGTGGAGTCGGCGGAGGGGAACTTCTCGAAGGCGAACCGCGGGGCCTTGACCACGACGTAGTCGAGGGTCGGCTCGAAGGAGGCGGGGGTCTTCTCGGTGATGTCGTTCGGGATCTCGTCGAGCGTGTAGCCGACGGCCAGCTTGGCGGCGATCTTGGCGATCGGGAAGCCGGTGGCCTTCGAGGCGAGCGCCGAGGAGCGGGAGACGCGCGGGTTCATCTCGATCACGATGACCCGGCCGTCGGTCGGGTCGACGGCGAACTGGATGTTGCAGCCGCCGGTGTCGACGCCGACCTCGCGGATGATCGCGATGCCGATGTCGCGCAGCCGCTGGTACTCGCGGTCGGTGAGCGTCATCGCCGGGGCGACGGTGATCGAGTCACCCGTGTGGACGCCCATCGGGTCGAAGTTCTCGATGGAGCAGACGACCACGACGTTGTCGTTCTTGTCGCGCATCAGCTCCAGCTCGTACTCCTTCCAGCCGAGGATGGACTCCTCCAGGAGCACCTCGGTGGTCGGGGAGAGCGTGAGGCCCTGACCGGCGATGCGGCGCAGCTCCTCCTCGTCGTGGGCGAAGCCGGAGCCGGCGCCGCCCATGGTGAAGGAGGGACGCACGACCACGGGGTAGCCGCCGAGCGTCTCGACGCCCGCCAGGACGTCGTCCATGGAGTGGCAGATGACCGAGCGGGCGGACTCGCCGTGGCCGATCTTGGTGTTGACGGCCTCGACGACTCCCTTGAAGAGGTCGCGGTCCTCACCCTTGTTGATGGCCTCGACGTTGGCACCGATGAGCTCGACGCCGTACTTCTCCAGGACGCCGTTCTCGTGCATCGAGATCGCGGTGTTGAGAGCGGTCTGGCCGCCGAGGGTGGGGAGCAGCGCGTCGGGGCGCTCCTTGGCGATGATCTTCTCGACGAACTCGGGGGTGATCGGCTCGACGTACGTGGCGTCGGCGATCTCCGGGTCGGTCATGATCGTCGCCGGGTTGGAGTTGACCAGGATGACGCGCAGGCCCTCGGCCTTGAGGACGCGGCAGGCCTGGGTGCCGGAGTAGTCGAACTCGGCGGCCTGCCCGATGACGATCGGGCCGGAGCCGATGACCAGGACGGACTGGATATCGGAGCGCTTAGGCACGCTGGCCCTCCATCAGGGATACGAAACGGTCGAAGAGGTACGCGGCGTCGTGCGGGCCCGCGGCTGCTTCGGGGTGGTACTGGACGCTGAAGGCAGGCTGGTCGAGGAGTTGCAGCCCCTCGACGACCTGGTCGTTCAGGCAGACGTGGGAGACCTCGGCGCGGCCGAACTCCGTGTCCGACACCTTGTCCAGCGGGGCGTCGACGGCGAAGCCGTGGTTGTGCGCGGTGACCTCGACCTTGCCGGTCGTGCGGTCCTGCACCGGCTGGTTGATGCCGCGGTGGCCGTACTTCAGCTTGTACGTGCCGAAGCCGAGGGCGCGGCCCAGGATCTGGTTGCCGAAGCAGATGCCGAAGAGCGGGGTCTTCCGCTCCAGGACGCCCTGCATGACGGAGACCGGGTGGTCGGCGGTGGCCGGGTCGCCGGGGCCGTTGGAGAAGAAGACGCCGTCGGGCCGGACCGCGTACACCTCCTCCAGGGTGGCGGTGGCGGGAAGCACGTGCACCTCGATGCCGCGTTCGGCCATCCGGTGCGGGGTCATGCCCTTGATCCCGAGGTCGATCGCGGCGACGGTGAACTTCTTCGTGCCGATCGCGGGGACGACGTACGCCTCCTCGGTGGCGACCTCGGCGGAGAGGTCGGCGCCCACCATCTCGGGGGCCTGCTGGACGCGGGCCAGCAGCGTGGCCTCGTCGGCGACGGCGTCACCGGAGAAGATGCCGACGCGCATGGCACCGCGCTCGCGCAGGTGGCGGGTGAGCGCGCGGGTGTCGATGCCGCTGATGCCGACGACTCCCTGGCTCTCCAGCTCCTCGTCGAGCGAGCGTCGCGAGCGCCAGTTGGACGGCACCCGGGCGGGGTCGCGGACGACGTACCCGGAGACCCAGATCCGTCCGGACTCGGGGTCCTCGTCGTTCACACCGGTGTTGCCGACGTGCGGGGCGGTCATCACGACGACCTGGCGGTGGTACGAGGGGTCGGTCAGCGTCTCCTGGTAGCCGGTCATGCCGGTGGAGAACACCGCCTCGCCGAAGGTCTCCCCCACGGCCCCGTAGGCCCGGCCGCGGAAGGTGCGGCCGTCCTCCAGGACGAGTACGGCGGGAGCTTTGGCGGCTCCCCGGGTGGAGATCGTCATCGTGCGGTGCCTTCCGTAGTGCTGGTGAGATGGTTGATGGCCTCGACCCAGGCCGGGTGCTCGGCCGAGCGGTCGGAGCGGAAGCCGGAGTCGATCAGCTTGTCGCCGTGCGCCCAGGTGATGATCAGCAGGCCGCCCTCGGGGAGGACCTTGCCGGCGATGCCCTTGTCGAGCCGGGCCTCGCGCAGGGCGGCGGCCGGTACGAAGAAGTCGGCCGCCCCGGGTCGTACGACGTCGAGGCCCTGGTCGGTCAGGGTGAGCTCGACGCGGCTGCGGGTGCCGAGGCCGTGCGCGACGATGCGGTCGAGCCACTGCCCGGCGGTCGTCGAGGCGTGGTACCGGCCGGTCAGCGTCAGCAGCGGTGCTCCGTCCTCGAACCCCTCGGGGGTGGAGTCGAGTTCCGGCAGATCGGACTGGAGACTCCCCCGCCACTTCCATCCCTGGCGCATCAGCCAGTAGACGAAGGCGATGAGGACGAGCAGTCCGACGACCCAGCTGATGCGAGCGGACCAGTCGGTCACTTCGGCCGACTTCTGCTCGGCGGCGAGCTGGAGGTACAGGGGGGTGAGTGATGTCACGCGAGCTTCCCGTCGACGACCGTGGCACGGCCCCGCAGGAAGGTGTGGGTGACTCGGCCCGGCAGCTCGCGACCCTCGTACGGAGTGTTGCGGCTGCGGGAGGCGAAGCCTGCGGGGTCCACGACACCACGGTATGCCGGATCGACCAGGGTGAGGTTGGCCGGTTCACCCGCCGAGACGGGCCGGCCGTGTCCGTCGAGACGGCCGATCGCGGCCGGGCGGAACGACATCCGGTCGGCGACGCCCGCCCAGTCGATGAGGCCGGTGTCGACCATCGTCTGCTGGACGACGGAGAGCGCGGTCTCCAGCCCCACCATGCCCATGGCGGCGGCGGCCCACTCGCAGTCCTTGTCCTCGTGCGGGTGCGGGGCGTGGTCGGTGGCGACGCAGTCGATGGTGCCGTCCGCGAGCGCCTCGCGCAGGGCCATCACGTCGGCCTCGGTGCGCAGCGGCGGGTTCACCTTGTAGACGGGGTTGTAGGACCGTACGAGCTCGTCGGTGAGGAGCAGGTGGTGCGGGGTGACCTCGGCGGTGACGTTCCAGCCCTTGGACTTGGCCCAGCGGACGATCTCGACGGAGCCGGCGGTCGACAGGTGGCAGATGTGCACCCGGGAACCGACGTGGGCGGCCAGCAGGACGTCGCGGGCGATGATCGACTCCTCGGCGACCGCGGGCCAGCCGCCGAGACCGAGTTCCGCGGAGACGACGCCCTCGTTCATCTGGGCGCCCTCGGTGAGACGGGGCTCCTGGGCGTGCTGGGCGACCACGCCGTCGAACGCCTTCACGTACTCCAGCGCCCGGCGCATGATCACCGCGTCGTCGACGCACTTGCCGTCGTCGGAGAAGACCTTCACTCCGGCGGCCGAATCGTGCATGGCGCCGAGTTCGGCGAGCTTCTTGCCCTCCAGACCGACGGTGACGGCGCCGATCGGCTGCACGTCGCAGTAGCCGGACTCCTTGCCGAGCCGCCAGACCTGCTCGACGACACCGGCGGTGTCGGCGACCGGGAAGGTGTTGGCCATGGCGTGCACGGCGGTGAAACCGCCGACGGCTGCGGCCTTGGTCCCGGTGAGGACGGTCTCGGAGTCCTCGCGGCCGGGCTCGCGCAGGTGGGTGTGGAGGTCGACGAGGCCGGGCAGCAGGATCTGGCCCGCGGCCTCGACGACGGTCGCGTCGCCGGCGTCCAGTCCGGTGCCGACCGCCGCGATGGTCTCGCCGTCGATCAGGACGTCCTGGGCCTCGCCGCCGAGGACCTTCGCGCCGCGGATAAGGATCTTGCTCATGATTACTTGTTCTCCTCGGTACGGGAGGCGGGCGACGGGTGGGCCGGGGCGGTGGACTCGTAGCCGCCGAGCAGCAGGTACAGGACGGCCATGCGGATCGAGACGCCGTTGGCCACCTGCTCGACGGCCGTGCACCGGTCGGAGTCCGCGACCTCGGCGGTGATCTCCATGCCGCGGACCATCGGCCCGGGGTGCATGACGATCGCGTTCCCGGGCATCTTCGCCATGCGGTCGCCGTCCAGGCCGTAGCGGCGGGAGTACTCGCGCTCGGTCGGGAAGTACGCGGCGTTCATCCGTTCGCGCTGCACACGGAGCATCATCACCGCGTCGGACTTCGGCAGCACCTCGTCGAGGCCGTAGCTCACCTCGCACGGCCACTGCTCGACGCCGACCGGGACGAGGGTCGGCGGGGCCACCAGAGTGACGTGGGCGCCGAGCGTGGTCAGCAGATGGACGTTGGAGCGGGCCACCCGGCTGTGCAGGATGTCGCCGACGATGGTGATCCGGCGGCCTTCGAGGTCCCGGCCGAGACCGGCGTCGGCCCCGACCAGGCGGCGGCGCATGGTGAAGGCGTCCAGGAGGGCCTGGGTGGGGTGCTCGTGGGTGCCGTCACCGGCGTTGACGACGGCACCGTCGATCCAGCCGGAGGTGGCCAGGCGGTACGGGGCGCCGGATGCGCCGTGCCGGATGACGACGGCGTCGGCGCCCATCGCCTCCAGGGTCAGCGCGGTGTCCTTGAGCGACTCGCCCTTGGAGACGGACGAGCCCTTCGCGGAGAAGTTGATGACATCGGCGGAGAGGCGCTTGGCGGCGGCCTCGAAGGAGATGCGGGTACGCGTCGAGTCCTCGAAGAAGAGGTTGACGACGGTACGGCCGCGCAGGGTCGGGAGCTTCTTGATCGGCCGGTCCGCGACCCGTGCCATCTCCTCGGCAGTGTCGAGGATCAGGACGGCGTCGTCGCGGGTGAGGTCGGCGGCCGAGATGAGGTGACGCTTCATCTGGGTGTTCTCCGGGGGCAGGAGGATTCAGGCATGCGGGCGTGCGGAAACCGCCCTACGGGCTCGGCGTCGCCCGTACGGGTGTGCTGCGGCTACTGCTCGCCCGCCGGGACGGCGGGCTGGACACCGAGCAGCACGGCGTCGCGGCCGTCCTCCTCGGCGAGCTGGACCTTGACCGTCTCCCGCAGCGACGTCGGGAGGTTCTTGCCGACGTAGTCGGCACGGATCGGGAGTTCGCGGTGACCGCGGTCGACGAGGACCGCGAGCTGCACCGCGCGGGGGCGGCCGATGTCGCCCAGCGCGTCGAGCGCGGCGCGGATCGTCCGGCCCGAGAAGAGGACGTCGTCGACGAGTACGACCAGACGGCCCTCGATGCCCTCACCGGGGATCTCGGTGCGGGCCAGGGCGCGCGCCGGGCGCAGCCGCAGGTCGTCGCGGTACATGGTGATGTCGAGGGAGCCGACCGGCATCTTCCGGCCGGTGATCTCCTGAAGCTTTTCGGCCAGTCGGCGGGCGAGGAAGACGCCTCGCGTCGGAATGCCGAGGAGCACCACGTCGTCGGCGCCCTTGGCGCGTTCGACGATCTCGTGGGCGATCCGGGTCACTACCCGGGCGATGTCGGGAGCCTCCAGAACGGGGCGTGCCGCGTTGCCGGTGGCTTCGTGCTGTGCGTCCATAAGAAACGGACCTCCTTCTCCGCCTCACTGGACGGACCTTAAAGGACGTCGAAATTGCGTCATCAACGTTACCAGGGCTTGCGCCGGGCCCAGGTCACACCCCGGAAGGTGCCGGTCCGGACCATTCGGCTTGACGCACCAGGTAACGCTGCGTAACCTCACAGTGAGTTACCAGCCACGCGGCGGAGCCGCGCAATGTTCCAGCGTCCGGGGAGCCTTATGTCCAGCGAATACGCAAAGCAGCTCGGGGCCAAACTCCGTGCCATCCGCACCCAGCAGGGCCTCTCCCTCCACGGCGTGGAGGAGAAGTCCCAGGGCCGCTGGAAGGCCGTCGTGGTCGGTTCGTACGAGCGCGGCGACCGTGCCGTGACCGTGCAGCGCCTCGCCGAGCTCGCGGATTTCTACGGGGTCCCGGTGCAGGAGCTCCTGCCCGGTACGACGCCCGGCGGCGCCGCCGAGCCGCCGCCGAAGCTCGTCCTGGACCTGGAGCGCCTCGCCCACGTCCCGCCGGAGAAGGCCGGACCGCTGCAGCGCTATGCCGCGACGATCCAGAGCCAGCGCGGTGACTACAACGGCAAGGTGCTCTCGATCCGCCAGGACGACCTGCGCACGCTGGCCGTGATCTACGACCAGTCGCCGTCCGTGCTCACGGAACAGCTGATCAGCTGGGGTGTGCTGGACGCGGACGCGCGTCGTGCCGTCGCCCACGAAGAGGGCTGATCGACCCTCTGGAGAAACGTACCGCCGTGCCGGTGCGGGTCGCCCGTCCGGGCGTCCGCACCGGCACGGCTTTTCTGTACGCGGCGGTCGGACGCCTCACGACGAAGGGCCCACGGTCGGGTGACCGTGGGCCCTTCGTCGGCTGAACGCCACCGGCGGCTACTGCTCCCGGCGGAGATTCGGCTTGAGGTCCTTGAACCGGGCCAGCAGCCCGTTCACAAAGGACGGGGAGTCGTCGGTGGAGAACTCCTTGGCGAGCTGGACCGCCTCGTCGATCACCACCGCGTCCGGGGTTCCGTCCACCCAGATCAGCTCGTACGCACCGAGCCGCAGGATGTTCCGGTCGACGACCGGCATGCGGTCGATCTCCCAGTCCACGGCGTACGTCACGATGAGGTCGTCGATCCGGTCCGCGTACTGCGCGTACCCCTCGACGAGCTCCATCGTGTACTCGGTGACCGGCGGCTGACGGCTGTCGGTCCGCGAGTGCCGCACCCAGTCCGCGAGGACCGTCTGCACGGACTCACCGCGCTGGTCGGCCTCGAAGAGGATCTGGAAGGCGCGCTTGCGGGCCGTGTTCCGAGCAGCCACGGTTAGCTGTTCACCCGGCCGAGGTAGTCGCCCGTGCGGGTGTCGACCTTGATCTTCTCACCCGTGGTGATGAAGAGCGGGACGCCGATCTCGTAGCCGGTCTCCAGCGTGGCGGGCTTGGTGCCGCCGGTGGAGCGGTCGCCCTGGACGCCCGGGTCCGTGTGCTGGACGGTCAGCTCGACGGCGGCGGGCAGCTCGACGTAGAGCACCTCGCCCTCGTACTGGGCGACGGAGGCGGTGAAGCCCTCGATCAGGAAGTTGGCGGCGTCGCCGACAGCCTTCCGGTCGACCATGAGCTGGTCGTACGTGTCCATGTCCATGAAGACGAAGTACTCGCCGTCCATGTACGAGAACTGCATGTCGCGACGGTCGATGGTGGCCGTTTCGACCTTCACGCCGGCGTTGAACGTCTTGTCGACGACCTTGCCGGAGAGCACGTTCTTGAGCTTGGTGCGCACGAAGGCCGGGCCCTTGCCGGGCTTGACGTGCTGGAACTCGACGACGGACCAGAGCTGGCCTCCGTCGAGCTTGAGCACCAGGCCGTTCTTGAGGTCGTTCGTGGAAGCCACGGTTGCGGAATCTCCTGGACTGAAGCTGGTGGAACGACCGAGGATGCGCGCTAGAGCGCGAGCAGCTCCTTGGTCGTAATGGTGAGTAGCTCGGGTCCGCCGTCCGCCTCGGGGCGCACGACGAGCGTGTCATCGATCCGGACCCCGCCCCGGCCCGGGAGGTGGACCCCCGGTTCGACGGTGACCGGCACACAAGCGTCCAGTTTACCCATGGCCGCAGGTGCCAGCTGCGGGTCCTCGTCGATTTCGAGCCCCACCCCGTGCCCGGTCCAGGGCGCGAGACCCCCGCCGTGACCCGCCGAGTCCAGGAGGTGGCGGGCGGCGCGGTCCACATCGCGGTACGCGGCGCCGGGCACGAGGGCCTCGCGTCCGGCCCGCTGAGCGGCGAAAACCAGGTCGTAGAGCTCGATCTGCCAGTCGGCGGGCGTCGTCCCGATGACGAACGTACGGCCGATCTCGCAGCGGTAGCCGCGATAGTTCGCACCGAGGCAGACGGAGAGGAAATCCCCTTCCTCCACCCGCCGGTCCGAGGGCCGGTGACGGCCCTGGCCGGAGTTCGGCCCGGTGGCCACCGAGGTGGCGAAGGCGGGGCCGTCGGCGCCGTGGTCCACCAGGCGCCTCTCCAGCTCCAGGGCGAGATGCCGTTCCGTGCGGCCCACCAGGATGGATTCGAGGAGTTCACCCAGGGCCTGGTCGGTGATCTCCGCGGCGATCCGCAGGCAGGCGATCTCCTCCTCGTCCTTGACGACCCTCAACTGTTCGACCGTGGCTCCGAGATCGGCCAGCCGGAGCCGGGGGGCGACCGAGCCCATGGCCCGGTGGCGGGCGACCGTCAGATGGTGTTCCTCGACGGCCAGGGTCTCCGCGCCCGAGGCGCCGGCCAGATCGGCGGCCGCGACCGCCGGATCGCCGTCGGTGGCGGGCAGCGAGGACACCCGCAGCTGATCGTCGGTACGTCCTTCGGCGGGGTCGCCGGTCGGCTCGCCCGGGCAGAGCAGGACGTCCTCGTCGGGGCCGAGCAGCAGCACGGCACCGGGGGGCGCCCCGCCTGCGAGGTAGCGGACGTTGGCGGGGCGGGAGACCAGAGCGGCCGCGGATCCGACGGCGGCGCACCGGTCGCGGAGCAGCCCGCGGCGGACGGCGTACACGTCTGACATGTCACGAGCCTACGAGCGCTTGCGCGGGCCTGCTCGGTCAGCGCATCCGACCGGGGGCCTCGGACGGACCCGTCACCGGAGCGGGTCCACCCTCGGTCCGGGGCTCACCAGGCCGGTGGGCTCGCCAGGGAACGGGCGAGTATGTCGTCCAGGACGCGGGCGGTGGTCTCCACGTCGTAAGTCGAGTTGTCGATGATCGGCAGTCCGGAGCCGTACCAGCCGGCCATCCGGCCGTGGATCCTGGCGACCTCCTCGTCGGAGAGGCGGCGGTTGCCGCTGCGGGCGGCATTGCGCTCCAGCACGATCTCCAGGCCGGGCAGCAGCACGACGGGCAGCAGCCCGGGGCCGACATGGCGCTTCCACCCGCCGAGGCCGACGACCGGCCGGTCCGGGAAGACGGCGTCGTCCAGGATGCAGGAGATGCCGTTGGCCAGGAAGTTGCGGGCGGCGAAGCCGCAGGTGCGGCGGGCGAGGCGGTACTGGGCCTCGGAGTGGTCGTTCCATCCGGCCTGCGGGTCGGCGAAGCCGGAGCAGACCCATTCACGGACGTCGTCGAGGCTGACGTGGGCCGTGGGAACCCGGCGACGACTCGCCCAGAGTTTGGCCACGGTGGTCTTGCCTGCGCCCGCGGGGCCGATCAGGAGGACGGCGAGGGTCGCGCTGCCGGTGCCGGGCTCTGCGGGCGGCGCGGGCAGCGGAACAGGGCCGCCGGGCGGCAGCTGGACGTGTCCGGTGGTCTCCCTGGAGGGAGACGGGGCGTGCTGCGGGGCGGGTCCGCTCCAGCCCTGGGGCGTGGGAGGGGTGGTGGGCGGCGGCCCCGGCGGTCCGGGGTGCTGGGCCTGGTGCGTCCAGCCGACAGGTCCGCTTGCGGGGCCTTGGGGCGGCGGCAGCGGGGCCCCCACTGCGTGCTGCATCCGGTGCCACTCCGTCTCGTACAGGCAACTAGGGGCTGGCGCTGGTGGAAGGCAACCGTACCGTCCCCGGCCGCCACAGAGGCAACGGTCGGGGACGGCGCACAGTGCCCGGTCGGCCGCTCGGCCTTCCGGTGTGCCGGTCCGTCAGTCGGCCAGCTCGTCGGCGAGAGCACGCAGGGCGAGACGGTAGGAACCGATGCCGAATCCGGCCACGGTACCCGTGGCGACCGGCGCCACCACGGAGTTGTGGCGGAATTCCTCCCGGGCGTACGGGTTCGAGATGTGCACCTCGATCAGCGGGGCGGTGCGCTGGGCCGCCGCGTCCCGCATTCCGTACGAATAGTGGGTGAACGCCCCCGGGTTGAGAACGACCGGAACTGAACCGTCCGCTGCCTCGTGGAGCCAGCGGATCAGTTCTCCCTCGTCGTTGGTCTCCCGGACGTCGACGTCGAAGCCGAGCTCCTCGCCGAGGGCCTGACACGTTTCGACGAGTCCGGCGTACGACGTGGCACCGTACACGTCGGGCTCGCGGGAGCCGAGCCGGCCGAGGTTCGGCCCGTTGAGGACGAGAACCCGACGGGTCACGCCGACACCTCCCCGTAGGCGGCGAGCAGCACGGCCGGGTCGGGGCCCTCCAGCACGGTGGGCTTGCCGAGCCCGTCGAGCACGATGAAGCGCAGCAGGTCGCCACGGGACTTCTTGTCGACCTTCATGTTCTCCAGCAGCTTGGGCCACTGGTCGCCGCGGTAGGTGAGCGGCAGTCCGACGGACTCCAGGACCGCGCGGTGCCGGTCGGCGGTGGCGTCGTCGAGGCGCCCGGCCAGACGGCCCAGTTCGGCGGCGAAGACCATGCCCACGGACACGGCCGCACCGTGCCGCCACTTGTAGCGCTCGTTCTTCTCGATGGCGTGGGCCAGGGTGTGGCCGTAGTTGAGGATCTCGCGCAGCCCGGATTCCTTGAGGTCGCTGGAGACGACCTCGGCCTTGACCCGGATGGCGCGTTCGATCAGCTCGGCGGTGTGCGGTCCGGTGGGGGTACGGGCACCCTCCGGGTCGGCCTCGATGAGGTCCAGGATCACCGGGTCGGCGATGAAGCCGGCCTTGATGATCTCGGCCATGCCGCTGACGTAGTCGTGGACGGGCAGCGAATCCAGGGCGGCGAGGTCGCAGAGGACCCCGGCGGGCGGGTGGAAGGCGCCGACGAGGTTCTTGCCCTCGGCGGTGTTGATGCCGGTCTTCCCGCCGACGGCCGCGTCGACCATGGCGAGGACGGTGGTGGGTACGGCGATCCAGCGCACCCCGCGCAGCCAGCTCGCCGCGACGAATCCGGCCACGTCGGTGGTGGCTCCGCCGCCGACGCCGACGATGACGTCGGTGCGGGTGAAGCCGGTCTGCCCGAGCGCCTTCCAGCAGTACGCCGCGACCTCGACGGTCTTGGCCTCCTCGGCGTTCGGCAGCTGGATCGCGATGGCCTCGTAGCCCTGCGCGGCAAGGTCCTGGCGGACCGCCTCACCGGTCTCGGCGAGCGCCTCCGGGTGCAGGACGGCGACCCTCTTGGCGCGGTCGCCGATGAGCACCGGCAGCTCGCCCAGCAGCTGCCGGCCGATCAGCACCTCGTACGGGTCGGTGCCCGCGCTGCCGGCGATCCGGATACGGGTGGGGTCCTGCTCGGTCATGTGTTCTCCCGGCCGGGAATGACGGGGTGGTCCGTGCGTTCCGGCAGTTCCAGTGCGTCGAGGACCGCCTGGGCGACCTCTTCGGGGGTGCGCTCGTCGGTGGCGACGGTCGCGCGGGCCACCTCCGTGTACAGGTGGCGGCGCGCGTCCATCAGTTCGCGCCACTGGCGGCGCGGGTTGACGGCGAGCAGCGGGCGGGCGGTGTTCAGACCGACCCGCTTGACGGCCTCCTCCACGTCCATCGAGAGATAGACGACGGGGTGGTCGGCGAGCAGTTCTCGGGTCGTGCCGTCCAGCACGGCACCGCCGCCGAGGGAGAGGACACCGGTGTGCTCGGCGACGGCGGCGTGCACGGCCTGTCGCTCCAGTTCCCGGAAGTGTTCCTCGCCCTCGTCGTAGAAGATCTCCGGGATCGGCTTGCCGGCCGCGGCGACGACGTCCGCGTCGGTGTCCCGGTAGGTGGTGCCGAGCCGGTCGGCGAGCAGTTCACCGACGGTGGACTTGCCCACGCCCATAGGGCCGACGAGGACGATCAGGGGGCCGCTCATCGGATCTGGAGGTGGTCGAGGTACGACCGCACATTGCGGCGGGTCTCGGGGACGCTGTCCCCGCCGAACTTCTCGGCGACGGCGTCGGCCAGGACCAGCGCGACCATCGCCTCGGCGACGATGCCCGCGGCCGGAACGGCACAGACATCGGAGCGCTGATGGTGAGCCTTGGCGGGTTCGCCGGTGACGACGTCGACGGTGGCGAGCGCGCGGGGCACGGTCGCGATGGGCTTCATCGCGGCGCGGACGCGCAGCAGCTCGCCGGTGGTCAGGCCCCCCTCGGTGCCGCCGGAGCGGCCGGAGGCGCGCTTGATGCCGTCCTCGGTGACCAGGATCTCGTCGTGCGCCTTGGAGCCGGGGATCCGGGCCAGGTCGAAGCCGTCGCCGACCTCGACCCCCTTGATGGCCTGGATGCCCATCAGGGCCGCGGCGAGCCGGGCGTCGAGACGGCGGTCCCAGTGCACGTGCGAGCCGAGGCCCACGGGCACCCCGTACGCCAGCACCTCGACCACACCGCCGAGGGTGTCGCCGTCCTTGTGGGCCTGGTCGATCTCGGCGACCATCGCCTTGCTCGCGTCGGCGTCCAGGCAGCGCACCGGGTCGGCGTCGAGCCGCTCGACGTCGGCGGGCGTCGGGAGGACGCCGTACGGCGCCTTGGCCGCGGCCAGCTCGACGACATGGCTGACGATCTCGATGCCCGCGGTCTCCTTGAGGTACGACCGCGCGACCGCGCCGAGCGCGACCCGGGCCGCCGTCTCACGGGCACTGGCGCGCTCCAGGATCGGCCGGGCCTCGTCGAAGCCGTACTTCTGCATGCCCGCGAGGTCGGCGTGACCGGGCCGCGGGCGGGTCAGCGGGGCGTTGCGGGCCAGCGAGGCCAGTTCCTCGGGGTCGACCGGGTCGGCCGCCATGACCTGTTCCCACTTGGGCCACTCGGTGTTGCCCACCATCACGGCGACCGGGGAGCCCATGGTGAGACCGTGGCGGACCCCGCCGAGGAAGGTGACCTCGTCCCTCTCGAACTTCATCCGCGCACCGCGGCCGTATCCGAGCCGCCGCCGGGCGAGTGCGTCCGCCACCATCTCCGTGGTGATCGGGACGCCGGCGGGAAGACCCTCCAGCGTCGCCACGAGTGCGGGGCCGTGCGACTCCCCCGCGGTCAGCCAGCGCAACCTGCTCAACGGTGCTCCTCATGCTCGCGCCTGGAACTGCGACGGCGCGACCGGGTGCGCGACCCTGGCCCGCCGCCTTCGATCCTCCCACGCCCACGGGCGTGAACCGGCCGCCGGTCCAGCAGACGGACGCGGGATGCGTCGGGCTGACTCCGTTCACGGTTGCTGTTGCGGTGAGCATTCTCGCAGCCGCCCACCGCAACAGCTTTTCCATCACCTACTGAACTGACCAGTTGAGTCAGCCACACCAGCCATAAGGGCTGGTGTGGCTGTCCCAGAATACGCCATTGTCGACGTACTGGGCGCCCCCCGAATACCTCACGCAAGTTTTTACTGCTTTAACATAAACAGGGCCCGCATAGTACTGATAATTCCCGCGGTCCTTTTTCCATGAACCGCCCTGAACTTGAATGCCCGCCTCAAGCAGCTCAGTGCCGTTCCCGTACCACCCAGGGCTCCGCATTGTCACCACGCAATTGTTCCCGGTGGCCGAGCTGTAGAGCAGGTAGGTGCGCGCCGAGAATGCCTGGTTCTGGCTGCTCCACCCCAAACCCACCGACTGAAGTCTGGAGTATCCCGCCCCACATGCAGCCTCAGGCGTTGCCGCAGCGGCTGCAGCCGGCTCCGCTGCAACAATTCCGAACCCCAGCATCGAAATACACGACGCCAAGGTAATCGCTACCCGTCGCTTCTTCACGACCCCTCCCATTTTCTCGTGGCTGCCAAACTTAACATCCACCAAGACCGGGGGCAATTGATCTACGAGAATCAACTAGCCGTTGATCTCATCTTTTGACGAATGCGCCATTTCCAACGCTTTTGAGCCGGCATCCCTCAACGTTGCAATCGAAATATCAGAATATCCGGTGAATTGACTGATTTGAAGCAACGCCTGGTGCACCAACAGATCCAGGCCACCCACGACATCAGCGTGGCGCCTCGACCACGCCGCCGCCAAAGGAGTCGGCCATGGGTCGTACAGCACATCGAAGAGCGTGCCCGGCCGATCCGGCACGGCGTCGATCAGCGCGTCCGTGGTCCCGGCCGGAGTGGTGGCGATGACCAACGGGGCCTGCAGCGCCTGCCCGGCGTCCGCCCAGTCGGAGATCCGGACGTCGACGCCGAGGCGTTCGCCCCAGCCGCGCATCTCCTCGCCCCGTTCCTTGCTGCGGACGTACGCGGTGACCGGTCCCGTACAGATCTCGGCCAGCGCGGCGAGCGCCGAGGAAGCGGTCGCTCCGGCGCCGAGGACGGCGGCGGAGTCGGTCTTCTCCACACCGCGTTCGCGCAGGGCGGCGATCATGCCGGGGATGTCGGTGTTGTCGCCGATCCGGCGGCCGTCCTCCGTGAAGACGACCGTGTTGACGGCCTCCACCGACGACGCCGTCTCACTGATGGAGTCCAGCAGCGGGATGATCGCACGTTTGAGCGGCATGGTCAGCGAGAGCCCGGCCCAGGCGGAGTCGAGCCCCTCGATGAAGGCAGGCAGGCCCGCCTCGTCGACCTCGAACCGGTCGTACGTCCAGTGGGTGAGGCCGAGTTCGGCGTACGCCGCCCGGTGCAGGACCGGGGAGAGCGAGTGGGCGATGGGCGAGCCGAGAACGGCCGCCCGTCGGATGGTGCTCACTGGCCCGACTTCTCCTGTTCGTATTTCCTGCGATTCCGCTCGTGCTCCGCATTGGTCACCGAGAACACCGTTTTGTCCGCGGTCACGGACACGAAGTAGTACCAGGGGCCGGGAGTGGGCTTGATAGCCGACTGCAGCGCGGCATCACCGGGGTTGTTGATCGGGCCCGGCGGCAAACCGTGGATGTAATACGTGTTGTACGGGTGCTTGAACTCCCGTAGGTCCGACACCGCGCCTATGTCGAGTGTGCTCTGCTTCTTCGCGTAATTGACGGTGGAGTCGAAGTCGAGCAGACCATTGGTCTCGACGTTGTTGGGCTTGAGCCGGTTGTAGACGACGCGCGAGACCTTGTCGAAGTCGTGCTTGTACTTGCCCTCGGCCTGGACGAGGCTGGCGACCGTGATCAACTGCCAAGGGCTCTTGAGACCCAGCTTTTGGGCGTTGCCGTCCAGGTCGGCCTTGTCGTACTCCTCGTTGGCACGGGAGACCATCTTCTTCAGGACGGCCTCCGGCTTCATGCCCTTGGTGACCGGGTAGGCCGCCGGGTAGAGGAACCCTTCCAGAGGATCGAGGACGTTCGGGTGGTCGTCGGCCCAGTCCGGCAGCCCCAGGCTGCCCGACTGTTTCTTCGCGACCCCGCTGGTCGTCCCGCTCTTGACGCCCAGCCTCTTGTCGATCGAGGCGTAGACGACGCGGTTGGGGGTGCCCTCGGGAATGACCAGCAGATTCTGGCTCTTCGGGTCGAGCATCAGCTTCAGGGCCTCGGCCCCGGACATCTGCTCGTGGAGCAGATAGACGCCGGCCTGGATGGACTTGCCCTTGGGGTTCTCGTTCTGCGCGGCGACGAACGCGTCGACGCTCTTGACGACACCCTTCTGCTTCAGGATGTTGCCGATGTCGTAGCCGAGGGCGCCCTTCGTGATCTCGACCTCGACCTCGCCGGTGCCCGTTCCGGTGTAGTCGGGCGCCGGGCCGAACTTGTCCTGCCAGTAGGTGTACCCGAGGTAGCCCACTCCCCCGAGGCCGCCGGCCAGGACCAGCGAGACGACCAGGCACGCACAGCCGCTGCGGCTCTTCTTCTTGCCCTTGCCGCCCCGGCGCTCGTTGCCACCCCGGCCGCCGCGGCGCTTCTCACGCGGATCGTCGTCGTACTCGTCGTCGTACGCGTCGTCGTCCTTGTCGCCGTCGGCGCCCGTGAAGAAGGGGTGGGTCTCCTCCGGCTGGACCTCCGGGTTCCAGTCGGGACTCTGCGCGGGAGCCTGCTCAGGGGCGGCCTCCCGGCGGCCGGGAGCCTGATCGGGCGCGCCCTCCCGGCGGCCCGGGGGCTGCGGCGGCGGGTATGCCTCCGACGTGCCGTAGTGGTCGTGCGTCTCGCCGTAACCGGCCTGCCCACCGCCGTAGGGGTCGGCAGGCGCCTGGGGGGCGTACGGCATCCCGGCGGACTGCTGCCCGGTGTCCCAGCCGCCGTTGTCGTACTGCGGCTGCTGGGGTTGCTGGGGTTGCTGCTGCGCATACGGATCCTGCGGGACCCCGTACGCCGGCTGCTGCGGCTGGTAAGGCTGCTGCTCGGCGTACGGGCCCGGGACATGCTGTTGCTGCTGCGCGTACGGATCCTGCTGCTGTGCGTACGGATCCTGCTGCTGCGGGTGCGGCTGCTGCGCGTACGGGTCCTGCTGCTGCGGGTGCGGCTGCTGCGCGTACGGGTCCTGAGGGTAGGGCTGCTGCCCGCCGCCGTACTGGTTCTGGCCGTGGGCGGACTGCTGCCCTCCCCATCCCTGGTCCCCGTACAGGGGATCCTCGGGATGCCACGGTTCGGAGCCGGGGCCCCGGCCATACTCAGTCATCGATCCCCTAGAGCCGCGAGACGACGTTCCGTCTCTTTGCTGTGCGGTGTTTGTTCGAACACCGCCGCATCGCGCGGAACGTTACCGTATCGCGATCAGCCAACTGTTTCGACGCCTTCGCCCGGGGCTTTACCTGACGCCCGTTCGGACTCCAGAGCGTTCTGGAGGATCACCACAGCGGCAGCCTGATCGATGACGGAACGGCCTTTTCTGGACTTCACGCCCGAGGCGCGCAGTTCTTGACTCGCCGTCACTGTGGTCATCCTCTCGTCCACCAACCGCACCGGAACGGGTGCGACCGAGCGGGCCACCTCCTGGGCGAAGACCCGGATCTTGGCGGCGGCGGGTCCCTCACCGCCGCCGAGGGACCGCGGCAGGCCGATGATGATCTCGATCGGCTCGTACTCCTCGACGATCTGCCCGAGCCGCCGGTGGGCCGCCGGGACATCGCGTCCCGGAACGGTCTCCACCGGCGTGGCGAGGATCCCGTCGGGGTCGCACGAGGCGACCCCGATCCGGGCGTCCCCGACATCGATCGCGAGACGACGACCTCGACGCATCGGAGTCATCCCCGCCGTCACGCCGTCTCGGTGACGAGGCGTTCGACCGCGGCCACGGCCGCGCCGATGGCCTCGGGGTCCTGGCCGCCGCCCTGGGCGACGTCCGGCTTGCCGCCGCCACCGCCGCCGAGGGTCTTGGCGGCCGTGCGGACCAGGTCACCGGCCTTGAGTCCGCGTTCACGGGCGGCCTCGTTGGTGGCGATCACGGTCAGGGGACGGCCGTTGGCGGTCGTGAACAGGGCCACGACGGCCGGGCGGCCGCCCTGGATACGTCCTCGGACGTCCAGGACGAGCTTGCGCAGGTCATCGGCCGAGGTGCCGTCCGGCACCTGGCCCGTGACCAGGGCGACGCCGCGTACGTCCTTGGCGGAATCGACCAGCCCGGCGGCGGCCTGGAGAACCTTCTCCGCGCGGAACTTCTCGATCTCCTTCTCGGCGTCCTTCAGCTTGCCGAGCATTCCGGCGATCTTCTCCGGCAGCTCCTCGGGACGGCCCTTGACCAGCTCCTGAAGCTGGGCGACGACCGTGTGCTCCCTGGCGAGGAAGTTGTACGCGTCGACGCCGACGAGGGCCTCGATGCGGCGCACGCCGGAACCGATGGACGATTCGCCGAGCAGCTTCACCAGGCCCAGCTGGGCGGTGTTGTGCACGTGTGTGCCGCCACAGAGCTCCTTGGAGAAGTCGCCGATGGTGACGACCCGGACCCGCTCGCCGTACTTCTCGCCGAACTCGGCGATGGCGCCCTGCTTCTTGGCCTCGTCGATCGGCATGACCTCGGCCTGGACGTCGAGTTCGCGGGCGAGGACCTCGTTGATCTTCTGCTCGACATCGGTGAGCACCGTGCCGGGTACGGCGGCGGGCGAACCGAAGTCGAAGCGGAAGCGGCCCGGCGAGTTCTCCGAACCGGCCTGGGCGGCCGTCGGTCCCAGCGCGTCGCGCAGCGCCTGGTGCGTGAGGTGCGTGGCGCTGTGGGCGCGGGCGATGGCACGACGGCGGGTGTTGTCGATGGCGGCATAGGCACTGGCGCCGACCGTCACCTCGCCGACCTGCACGGAACCCTTGTGGACGGAGACTCCGGGGACGGGCTGCTGGACGTCGCGGACCTGGATGACGGCGCCGCTGTCGAGCCGGATACGCCCCTGGTCGGCGAGCTGGCCGCCGCCCTCGGCGTAGAACGGGGTGCGGTCCAGGACGACTTCGACCTCGTCGCCCTCGGAGGCGGCGGGCGAGGGCACGCCGTCGACGAGCAGACCGACGATCGTCGACTCGCCCTCGGTGGCGGTGTAGCCGGTGAACTCGGTGATGCCGGAGTTGTCGGCGACCTCGCGGTAGGCGGAGAGGTCGGCATGGCCGGTCTTCTTGGCCTTGGCGTCGGCCTTGGCGCGCTCCCGCTGCTCCCTCATCAGACGGCGGAAGCCGTCCTCGTCCACCGAGAGGCCCTGTTCGGCGGCCATCTCCAGGGTGAGGTCGATCGGGAAGCCCCAGGTGTCGTGGAGCAGGAACGCCTTGTCGCCGGCGAGGACCTTGCCACCGGCGGCCTTGGTCTCCGTGACGGCGGTGTCGAGGATGTTGGTGCCGCCCTTGAGGGCCTTGAGGAACGCGGCCTCCTCGGCGAGGGCGACGGTCTCGATGCGCTTGCGATCGGTGATCAGCTCCGGGTACTGCTGTCCCATCGTGTCGATCACTACGTCGGCCAGATCCTTGACCACCGGTCCGGTGGCACCCAGCAGCCGCATGTTGCGGATGGCACGGCGCATGATGCGGCGCAGCACGTAGCCGCGGCCCTCGTTGCCGGGAGTGACGCCGTCACCGATGAGCATCACGGAGGTGCGGATGTGGTCGGCGACCACGCGCAGCGAGACGTCCGAACCGTGGTCGGCGCCGTACCGCACACCGGTCAGTTCGGTGGCCTTGTCCATGACGACGCGCAGGGTGTCGGTCTCGTACATGTTCTGCACGCCCTGCAGAATCATGGCGAGGCGTTCCAGACCCAGGCCCGTGTCGATGTTCTTCGACGGCAGGTCGCCGAGGATCGGGAAGTCCTCCTTGCCGTCACCGGCACCCCGCTCGTACTGCATGAAGACCAGGTTCCAGATCTCCACGTACCGCTCGTCGTTGACGGCCGGGCCGCCCTCGATGCCGAACTCGGGGCCGCGGTCGTAGTTGATCTCGGAGCAGGGGCCGCAGGGACCGGGGACACCCATGGACCAGAAGTTGTCCTTCTTGCCCAGGCGCTGGATACGCTCGGCCGGTACGCCGATCTTGTCCCGCCAGATCTGCTCGGCCTCGTCGTCGTCCAGATAGACGGTGATCCACAGCCGCTCGGGGTCGAGACCGAAGCCGCCTTCCGCCACGGAGGTCGTCAGGGCCTCCCAGGCGTAGCTGATGGCGCCTTCCTTGAAGTAGTCCCCGAAGGAGAAGTTGCCGCACATCTGGAAGAACGTGCCGTGCCGGGTGGTCTTGCCGACTTCCTCGATGTCCGGCGTACGGACACACTTCTGCACGCTGGTGACCCGCGGCGCGGGCGGCTTGACCTCGCCGAGGAAGTACGGCTTGAAGGGGACCATGCCCGCGGGGACCAGCAGCAGAGTCGGGTCGTCCGCGATGAGCGACGCCGAAGGGACGACGGTGTGACCGCGCTCCTCGAAGAAGCTCAGCCAGCGGCGACGAATTTCAGCCGACTCCATCAGTGGTCCTCATTCCGGTTGTACGAGTTGTAGGGGAGCTTGCGGTGGTTGCCGACTTCGAGGGGTCTGTCCGGTCCGACGGGTTCGGCCGCCTCGACGGCGAAATGACGCCGTACGGGGAGGTCCGGGTCGACCGGCGCCTCCAGGCCCAGTGCCTCGCCCAGTTCGGCCTCTCGCCGGGCCATCGACTCACGGACGTCCAGAGCGAAGTCCTTGAGCTTGTGGCCGGTCTCGATCGCCTTGTCCGCGGCCTGCGCCGCGAGACTCTCCGGGGTCAGCTGCCTGAGCTTCCGGTTGACCTTGGTGGTGGCCCAGACACCGGCGGCGGCGCCGGCGGTGAACCAGAACGTACGGCGGAACATCGCTGCGTCAGTCCTTAGATCCGCGGGAGTTTCTGCCGCTGCGCTTCCTGCCGCGCGCGGACGGCACCGTGCGGCCGACGATCACCGTGCGACGGGCGGGCCGACGGGCAGGTTCGGGTTCCGGGCCGGCCTTGCGGCCGATGGCCTGCCGTACCCCGTAACCGAACGCGGCGACCTTGACGAGCGGTCCGCCGAAGGTCGAGGCGACGGTGGTGGAGAGCGCCGAGGCGTTCGAGGTGACTTCCTGGACGTCCGTCGCGATCGCGTCGACCTTGTCGAGCTGGGTCTGCGCGGAGCGCACCGTGGCGGAGGCGTCGGCAAGCAGCGGGACCGCCTGCTCGGTCACGTCCGCCACGAGCTTGGTGGTCGCCCTGAGCGTCTGGGCCAGCCTCACCAGCACGACGGCGAGGAACGAAACCAGGATCGCCCAGAAGACGGCCACCAGGATCCCGGCCACCTCTCCACCGGACACAGTGCACCGCTCTCTAGCTTGTCGCTGTCTCTGTACTGTCTGTCTCTGCTCTGTCCGGCGACCGCTGTCACAGCAGCCAGTCGTCGTCTCCCGAGCCTATCGCGCCGGTGGTCGCGCCCCGTACCGCATTACCGGCAAGAAGGCCCGAGTTGCCATAAGGAGATTGTACGGAGAGCTTCCGAACCAGTACTCTGCGTGTTTCATGCGACGCCCCCAGCGCTCCCGCCCGTCCCCTCATGATCCGAGCGCCCCCGTCGGCGCCCTCGGCAATCTCCCGGCGGAACTCAACAGATTCGTGGGGCGAAAGGACGAACTGGCCGCCCTCGGTCGGCTGCTGAACGAGTCGAGGCTCGTCACCGTGGTCGGGGTCGGCGGGGTGGGCAAGACCCGCTGCGCCGCCGAGATCGCGAAGCTTCTGGAGAAACGGTACTGCGACGGAGTCTGGATGGCGGAACTGTCCGCCATCCACGATCCGGAGCTGCTGGACCACGCACTGGTCGACGCCCTCGGGCTCACCGATCACACCGGCAGACCCCCGCGCACAACACTCCTCGAACATCTCACCGGTCGCCAACTGCTCCTGGTCATCGACGGCTTCGAGCACTTCGTGGACGCCTGCGCCGAGCTGGTACGTGAGCTGCTGCGCCGGTCGCCACGACTGCGGGTGCTGGCCGCCGGCCGACTTCCGCTGGAGCTGGACGGCGAGGTCGCCTTCCCGCTCGCGCCGATGACCGACGAGGACGCGATGCTCCTCTTCGAGGAGCGGGCCGCCGCGGTACGGCCGGAGTTCCGGCTGACCGACCGCAACCGAGCGACCGCCCGCGAGCTGTGCCACCGGCTGGACGGAATCCCGCTCGCGCTGGAACTGGCCGCCGGACGGCTGCGCGCGCTCTCCACCGAGCAGGTGCTGCAGCGCCTGGACGACCGCTTCCGGCTGCTCACCGGCTCCAGCCGCAGCGCGCTGGCGCGCCACCAGACACTCCGCACGGCCATCGGCTGGAGCCACGAACTCTGTGCTCCGGAGCAGCGGCTGCTGTGGGCTCGGCTCTCGGTGTTCGCCGGGCAGTTCGATCTGGAGGCCGTCGAGTACGTCTGCAGCGGCGCCGATCTGCCGGCCGAATCGGTGCTCGACGTGCTCTCCGGGCTGCTGACGCAGTCCGTCGTCCTGCGTGAGGACTCGGCGGCCGGAACCCGCTACCGGATGCTGGACACGGTGCGCGAGTACGGCGCCGAGTGGCTGGCGGCCACGGGTGGGACGGACCGGTTGAGACGCCGCCACCGGGACTGGTTCCTGGGACTGGCGACCATGTGCGAGCTCGACTGGTTCAGCCCGCGGCAGGGCGAGGTGGCCGCCCGGGTGGAGAGCGAACTGTCGAATCTGCGGCGGGCGATGGAGTATGCGCTGGGCAGCGCGGGCGAGGCGCATCTCGCGCAGTACCTGGCGGGCACCCTCTGGTTCCTCTGGGTGGGGTGCGGACGCCTCTCGGAGGGCCGGCACTGGCTGGACCATGTGCTGGAGGAGGAGTCACCGTACGACTCCGCGCGGCTCAAGGCGTTGTGGGTGCTCGGACATGTGGCCGTGCTGCAGGGCGACCCGGTCGGCGCGGTCTCCGCGCTGCAGGAGTGCCGGGACGAGGCGGACCGGGCGGGCGACTCGACGGCGCTCGCGTACGCGGTGCACCGGATGGGGTGCCTGGCGCTCCTCACGGACGACATGGTCCGGGCGCAGGAGCTGCTGGGCGACGCGCTCGGCCGCTACCGGGAACTCGGTGAGCTGAACAGCAATGTACTGATGGCCCGGATCGAACTGGCGATGGCGGTCGGATTCCACGGGGACCTGGACGGGGCGGCCGCGATCTGCGAGGAGGTCAGGGAGGTCTGCGAGGACCACGGGGAACGGTGGGCCCTCTCGTACGCGCTTTACGTGCTGGCCTTCGCCGCACTGCAACGGGGCGGGCCGGAGCGGGCCCGGGAGCTGCTCGGCGAGTGTCTGTCGATCGGTCACGCCTTCCACGATCTGCTGGGCTCGGTACTCGCGCTGGAGCTGCTGGCACTGGTCACGGCGGTGGAGGGGGACGCGGCGGAGGCGGCGGTGCTGCAGGGCGCCGCCGACCGGATCTGGCCGTCGGTGGGGCTGCCGCTGTTCGGTTCGGCGTACTACAGGCAGCCCCGGGTCAGGTGCGAGGAGCTGGCCCGCCGGGAGCTGGGCGACGGCCCCTACGAGTCGGGGCTGCGCGCGGGCGGGCAGCTGGATCTGGACGCGGCGGTGGCCAGGGCGCTCGGGAGCGGGCCCGCGAACCCGGCGCAGCCGTCGGGCCAGCTGCCCGGCCCCCTGCCCGGTCCCGGGAAGACGCGGAGGCCCGCCGCCTCCCGTACATCGGGGAGGGGCGGGCCGGAACGCTGCTGAATGCGGCTGTGCCTGGATCAGCGGGCGTAGTACTCGACGACGAGCTGCTCGTCGCAGATCACGGGGATTTCCTTGCGGTTCGGGTCCCGGTCGAGGCGGAAGGCCAGGGCCTGCAGGTTCACCTGCAGGTAGCGCGGGGTCTCACCGTCGGGGGCGTAGCCACCGGCGCGGGCAACCTGGAAGGGGTGCTTGTCGTGGCTGCGCTCGCGGACCATCACGATGTTGTCGGGACGGACGCGGAAGGACGGCTTGTCGACCTTGCGGCCGTCGACCTCGATGTGACCGTGGACGACCATCTGGCGGGCCTGGTAGATCGTCCTGGCGATGCCCGAACGAAGCACCAGGGCGTCGAGACGACGCTCCAGCTCGACGACGAGCGCCTCGCCCGTCTTGCCCTCGGCCTTCTTGGCGCGGTCGTAGGCACGCGCCATCTGGCGCTCGCTGATGTCGTACTGGGCGCGCAGGCGCTGCTTCTCCAGCAGACGGACCTTGTAGTCCGAGTTCTGCTTGCGACCACGGCCGTGCTCGCCCGGCGGGTAGGGGCGGGCCTCGAAGTACTTGACGGCCTTCGGCGTCAGCGCGATGCCGAGCGCGCGGCTCTTCTTGACCTTGGGACGCGACTGGTTAGGCACGTTCTCCAGACCTCCGTTGTAGGTTAGGTTAGGCTCACCTTACTTGAGGAGATCGCATGTCTCGCCCGGGGAACACCACACACATCACGGACAGCACTGACAGCGTCGACACCCCTCAGGATGCCGATACGACGGAGGACCGATCAGATCGTGGTCAGCCGCGTCCCGGCGGGCTTGAAAACACTCGGATGCCGTCAGCAGCCGAGCGCACACGAACTCTCGTACAGAGTACCTGTTCGGCGGTACTGCTCGTCCCCGGGCCGAACGCCGCGGGCCCGGACCGGCTGATGCCGCTGACCAGGAACGTGGGCCCCGACGGGGACCTGTTCCTGGAACTCCCCACGGATTCCCCGGCCGTACGGGCGGCGACGCATGCCGAGGACGACGAGCTGACGGCTGTGCTGGAGATCACGGACGTCGCCCCGGTCTCCGTACCCCGTCGCATCCGCGGCCGCGCGTGGGTCTCCGGGTGGCTCAGCACCGTCCCGGGCATGTCCGGGCCGGGGCGGACGACGCTGCGGCTGGAGACGGGCGAGGCGTACATCGACGATCTGTGGGGTGCCGAGGAGGTCGAACCCGACGCGTTCCGGGACGCGGCTCCCGACCCGCTCGTCGGACACGAGGCGGAACTGCTCCAGCATCTGCACACGGCGCACGGCGAACAGCTGGACGCGCTCCACGGGCTGCTCGGCGAGCGTCCGGCACGGTCCCGCACGGCCCACCGCCCCGCCGTCGTGCCGCTCGCGCTGGACCGGTACGGGCTGCGGGTGCGCCTGTGCGAGGACCGCGACCGCTGCTTCGACGCGCGCTTCGAATTCCCCGGGCCGGTGCGCGACGTCGGCGAGCTGCGCCACGCCATGCACACGCTCTTCGAAGCCGCGGTGGGCTGAACCGGCAGACCCCGCGTGCGCTCATTGCGCTCGCCGGGCTCTGCGCGTCTTCAGCCGCCCCGCGCGCCCGGTCTTCGCCGTGCTCAGCCGGCGGACGGGCTCGCGCCGCCGTCGGAGCCCGTGCGACCGAGCCGCTCGCGGACCCGCTCCACGACATCCGCGTAGCGCGCCTCCGCGCCGTAGCGCGTGGGCTGGTAGTACCGCTGGTCGCGGACGGCGTCCGGGGCGTACTGCTGGGCGGCGATGCCTCCGGGGACATCGTGCGGATACACATAGCCCACGGCATGGCCCAGCTTGGCGGCGCCCTTGTAGTGGCCGTCGCGCAGATGCGCCGGAACGGGGCCCGCGAGCCCCTTCCGCACATCCTCCTGGGCGGCGAAGATCGCCAGGGTCGCCGCATTGGACTTGGGGGCGAGTGCCAGGGCGATCGTCGCTTGGCTCAGGACGAGCGCCGCCTCCGGGAATCCGATCATGGCAACCGCCTGGGCGGCCGCGACGGCGGTGGGCAGCGCCGTGGGGTCGGCGAGACCGATGTCCTCGCTCGCCGAGATCATCAGCCGCCGGGCGATGAACCTGGGGTCCTCCCCCGCCTCGATCATCCGGGCCAGGTAATGCAGCGCGGCATCCACGTCGGAGCCGCGGATCGATTTGATGAGCGCACTCGTCACGTCGTAGTGCTGGTCGCCGTCCCGGTCGTACTTGACGGCGGCGCGGTCGACGGTCTCCTCCAGGGTCAGGAGGGTGATCTCCTTCTCCTGCTTGGACAGCGCCGCACCGGCCGCAGCCTCCAGCGCCGTGAGTGCCCGGCGGGCGTCGCCACCCGCGATGCGCAGCAGGTGCGACTCGGCGTCCTTCGGCAGCGCCACCGTCCCACCGAGTCCGCGTTCGTCGGCCAGGGCGCGCCGCAGCAGGCCGCGCAGATCGTCGTCGGTGAGGGATTCCAGGGTGAGCAGCAGCGAGCGCGACAGCAGCGGCGAGATGATCGAGAAGTACGGATTCTCGGTGGTCGCGGCGATCAGGGTCACCCAGCGGTTCTCCACGGCCGGGAGCAGGGAGTCCTGCTGCGCCTTGGAGAAGCGGTGGATCTCGTCGAGAAAGAGGACCGTCTCCTTGCCGTAGCCCCCGGTGGCACGGCGGGCGCCCTCGATGACGGCCCGCACCTCCTTGACGCCCGCGGTGATCGCGGAGAGCTCGACGAAGCGCTTGTTGGTGGCCTTGCTGACCACGTACGCGAGAGTCGTCTTCCCGATGCCGGGCGGGCCCCAGAGGATCACGGACGACGGACCCGCCGGCCCGCCGTTCCCCTCGCCGACGAGACGGCGCAGCGGCGAGCCCGGCTTGAGCAGATGCTGCTGGCCGACGACCTCGTCGAGGGTGCGCGGGCGCATCCGGACAGCCAGGGGGCTGCTGGACGGGTCCTTGTCCTGGCGGTCTTCGGCGGCTGCGGTAAAGAGGTCGGGCTCCACGTTTTGAACCCTATGTCACGGCACTGACATCCCTGCCGGGCCGGTCGCCCGGCAGGAGCCGGGCGGCGGGGCCGGTCAGCTGGTCCAGAAGTCCCACCAGCGGGTCAGGATCAGCATGCCGATGATGCCGATCCACAGGACCGGTGGCACCCAGTGGAACTCCGTCAGTCCGTTGCGCAGCCAGTTCGGCGCCGGGAGGATCCGGTGCTTGATGTTGTGCGTGGTGACGTAGCAGAACATGAAGATCGTGGCGACCCAGGCCAGGCAGCACCAGAGGCAGAGCGAATTGATGTTGTAGAGCGACTGGTACTGGAGCCAGGTGCAGAAGCCGACGCCGAACAGCGTTCCGGCGTTCATTCCGAGCCAGTACCAGCTACGGAAGCGGGCGCCCGCGAGCAGTGCGAGGCCGATGCCGATGATCACGGAGTAGGTGACCAGACCGAGCATCGGGTTCGGGAACCCGAAGGCGGCGGCCTGCTCGCTCTTCATGATGTTGCCGCAGGCGACGACCGGGTTGAGACTGCAGCCCGGCGTGAAGCTGGGGTCCTCCAGCAACTTGAACTTGTCGATCGTGATGACCCAGGCGGCGAGGAGTCCGGCGGCGCCCGTGATCACCAGCAGCAGTGCGAACGCCCGACTGCCGCCGATGGTCCTGTTCACGCCGTCCTCGTCCTGGTCGGAGGAGGGATGGTCAACCGCTGCAGTCGTCATATCGCCGTTCCATCAGTGAGTGGCCTGCTGGGCACGGTCATTGTGCCGCACCACGCCGCTGAGCTTCTGTTCGATGGACATAAAGGTGTACGTGAAGCCCGATGCGCGACCGGACCGGAACACTCGGGTCCGAGTACGGCCCCGGACCCGGACCTCGCCCGGGACGACAGTGGTGTCCCGCGCGGGAGCGGCGGCGAACCGGCCGCGATCGACGGCTCGGACCTGGGGATCCGTCGCGGCGTGTGGCGGGGAGCGCTCGGACCGGGCAGCGCGGGGAGAAGCGCCGCGGGGGCGTCGTGTCCCGGCTCGGAGAGCGGCTCGGCGCTCGGCGTGGACCCGGCGATCGCCGACCCTCCGTCGGGGTACCGGGCAGGAACCGTCAGGCAGGGTGAATCCACTGCCTCCGAGTTGACGCCGTGCGAGGCGCTGAAACGCATCACCCACCGCCTCTCCGGACCGCGCGGGCACGAGGACGGCAGCACGGCGGCGACGGGTCCGGTGCCCGGACCTCCGGTCCCGGGCCGTGCCGGCCGCCGGTCCGCCGGAAGGACCGGCACGGCGGCCACGGAGCGGGGCGACACCGGCGGGCCCTGCGCGGGGCTCACCGGACGAGCCGCTGTTGCGGCCCCGTCCGGCGAGCCACGCGCCACTCGCTTCGGCCCGGCCCGGTCCGAACGAGAGGACCTAGGCCAGTCGCTCGCGGATCACCCCGGTCACGTCCGCCAGCGGCACCGCCGTCTGCTCGCCGGACTCCATGTCCTTGAGCTGGACGAGCCCCTCGGCCAGATCCCGCTCGCCCGCCACGATCGTCAGCCGCGCTCCCGACCGGTTCGCGCTCTTCATCGCACCCTTGAGGCCACGACTTCCGAACGCGAAGTCCGCTGCCACGCCCTCGCGGCGCAGTTGCGTGACGACCCCGAAGAGCACCCGCCGGGCCTCCTCACCCAGTGGCACGGCGAAGACGCTGGTGGTCGCGGGCAGTTCGAGCTCGATGCCCTCCGCCTCCAGCGCGAGCACCGTACGGTCCACGCCGAGCGCCCAGCCGACCGACGGGAGCGCCGGGCCGCCGATCATCTCGGACAGGCCGTCGTAGCGTCCGCCGCCGCCCACCGCGGACTGCGAGCCGAGCCCGTCGTGGACGAACTCGAAGGTGGTGCGGGTGTAGTAGTCGAGACCGCGGACGAGCTTCTCGTCGTCCTCGTACACCACACCGGCCGCGGAGAGCAGGTCGCGCACCTCCTCGTGGTACGCCTTGCAGGCGTCGCACAGGTAGTCGCGCAGCACCGGGGCGCCGGCCAGCTGCTTCTGCACCTCGGGCCGCTTGTCGTCGAGGACCCGGAGCGGGTTGATCTCGATGCGGCGACGCGTCTCCTCGTCCAGGTCGAGTTCGCGCAGGAAGCCCTGGAGCGCGTCCCGGTAGACGGGGCGGCACTCCTTGTCGCCCAGCGAGTTGAGCAGGATGCGGAAGTTCCGCAGGCCCAGCGCGCGGTACGCCTGGTCGGCCAGGATGATCAGCTCGGCGTCCAGCACCGGGTCCTCGGCGCCGATCGCCTCGGCACCGACCTGCGAGAAGTGCCGGTAGCGGCCCTTCTGCGGGCGCTCGTACCGGTAGTACGAGCCGGAGTACCAGAGCTTCACGGGCAGGTTGCCGAGCTTGTGGAGGTTGGCCTCCAGAGCCGCGCGCAGCACGGACGCGGTGCCCTCGGGACGCAGCGCCAGCTCGGAGCCGCCCTTGGTGGTGAGGGTGTACATCTCCTTGGTCACGATGTCGGTGGACTCGCCGACACCGCGCGAGAAGAGGGCGACGTCCTCGAACCCGGGCGTCTCGATATAGCCGTAGCCGGAGTTCTTCAGGGGTGCGGCGATCGCCTCGCGCACCGCGAGGTACTTCGCGGAATCGGGCGGGGTCAGGTCGTACGTGCCCTTGGGGGCCTTGAAGGTGCTCACGGGTTTTTCTCTCGTCACATTCCTCGTCGGGGCGCGTCCATACCGTGCAGATACGGATTCGAGGCGCGCTCGCGGCCGATGGTCGTCTGGGGGCCGTGGCCGGACAGCACCACGGTCGAGTCGTCGAGCGGCAGGCACACACGGGCCAGCGACTCGAGGAGCTCGGCGTGGTCGCCGCCGGGCAGGTCGGTGCGTCCGACGGAGCCGGCGAAGAGCAGGTCGCCCGAGAAGAGGATCTGCGGAACATCCGCTGCCTCGGGCATCCTGAACGTCACCGACCCCTTGGTATGGCCGGGCGCGTGCGCGACACCGAACTCCAGACCGGCCAGCTTCAGCAGGGCCCCGTCGCTCAGTTCCCGGACATCGTCCGGCTCCCCCACCGTCAGCTCACCCATGAGCGGCATCCCGATGGAGCGGCCGAGGGCCTTCTCCGGGTCGCTCATCATGAACCGGTCCTCCGGATGGATCCAGGCGGGGACGTCGTGCGCGCCGCACACCGGGACGACCGAGGCGACGTGGTCGATGTGGCCGTGGGTCAGTACGACGGCGACGGGCTTCAGCCGATGCTTCTTCAGTGCTTCCTCGACTCCTGACGCGGCCTGATGGCCGGGGTCGATGATCACGCACTCCTCGCCTGCGGCCGGGGCGACCAGGTAACAGTTGGTCCCCCAGGCCCCGGCGGGGAACCCGGCAATGAGCACGATCGTCCTTAATGGTCGTCCGACGGCGAATCGCGACTGAGGAGGTCGCAGCACTTCAGAGCCTACCGGCGCTCCTCATTCCACAGCTAACCCATATACGGTACGGGCAGCCCAGGCCCCAATCACACGACCCACAAGGAGATCACCCGGTGGTCAGCAGCGATCAGCGGCGGCGGCAGCTCGCCAGGGAGAAGTTCGAGCGGCAGCAGCAGCGCCGGGAGGAGGCCCGCCGCAGGACGCGGCGGCTGACCGTCGTCATCGCTTCCGCGGTGGCCGTGGTGGCGGTCGTCGGGGTCGGCGCGTATCTCGCCATCGACGGTGACGGCAAAAAGGACAAGAGCGACGCGGCCCCGAGCCCCTCGGCGAGCAAGAGCAGCACGCCCGAGCCCGCGATGAAGATCGACAAGAAGGCGAAGTACACGATGTCGCTCAAGACGAGCCAGGGCGACCTCGCGTTCACGATGGACGGGGCGAAGACCCCGCACACCACGAACTCCTTCAAGTCGCTGGCCGACAAGGGCTTCTTCGACGGTACGAAGTGCCACCGGCTGACCACGCAGGGCATTTTCGTCCTGCAGTGCGGTGACCCCAAGGGCGACGGCACGGGTGGCCCCGGTTACACGATCCCGGACGAGAACCTGACGGCGCTGGGCAAGGCGGGCAAGGACGGCACGGTCACGTATCCGGCGGGCACGGTGGCGATGGCGAACACCGGCCAGGCGCACACCGGCGGCAGCCAGTTCTTCCTCGTGTACAAGGACAGCAAACTGCCGCCCACCTACACGCCGTTCGGCACCATGGACGACGCCTCGCTGAAGGCCGTCAAGGGCATCGGTGCGGCGGGGGTGGCCGGCGGAGCGGCCGACGGTGCGCCGAAGAAGGCCGTCGACATCTCGAAGGTCGCCGTCGACAAGTCGTGACGGGACCGGGCCGGCCGGTGACGACGAGGCGGGTCGGATTATTTTCGGCCGCGCTGAGTGCGGACAGCCGGGCGGCCGGTCGCCTAGATTGGCGTTGTGCAGGGCGGGCGCTGCCCGCCCCAGGAAACTGTGGACGATGCCAGGGGGGCGAACCCCTCGCGGGCATCAGGTGGAGGAGGCGCTGTGAGCAGCGACCCGTGGGGCCGCGTCGATGAGACGGGCACCGTGTACGTGCGTACAGCCGATGGCGAACAGGTCGTCGGATCGTGGCAGGCGGGTTCCCCCGAGGAGGCTCTGGCCTACTTCGAGCGCAAGTACGAGGGCATTGTGGTCGAGATCGGCCTCCTCGAACGGCGGGTGAAGACCACCGATCTGTCGGCGAAGGACGCCACGACCGCCATCGAGCATCTGCGGCTTCAGGTGGACGAGCATCACGCCGTCGGAGACCTCGACGCGCTGCGCAAGCGACTCGACGCGCTGGTCGCGACGGTCGACTCGCGGCGCGAGGAGCGCAAGGCACAGAAGGCGAAGCAGACCGACGAGGCGAAGCACGCCAAGGAGGCGCTGGTCGCCGAGGCCGAGGAGCTGGCGCAGAGCGAGCAGTGGCGCTCCGCGGGTGAGCGGCTCCGTGCGCTCGTCGACACGTGGAAGGGCCTGCCGCGGCTCGACCGCAAGTCCGACGACGAGCTGTGGCACCGCTTCTCGCACGCCCGCTCGGCGTTCTCCAAGCGCCGCAAGGCCCACTTCGCCTCGCTGGACGCCCAGCGCGAGGAGGCCCGCAAGGCCAAGGAGAAGCTGGTCGCCGAGGCCGAGGCGCTCTCCGGCTCCACGGACTGGGGAGCGACGGCCGCCCGCTATCGCGACCTGATGACGGAGTGGAAGGCGGCGGGCCGCGCCCAGCGCGAGGCCGAGGACGACCTGTGGAACCGTTTCCGCGGTGCTCAGGACGTCTTCTTCGCCGCCCGCGGCGAGGTATTCGCCGAGCGGGACGCGGAGCAGGGCGAGAACCTCAAGCTCAAGGAGGAACTCGCGGTCGAGGCCGAGAAGCTGGTGCCGGTGAAGGACCTGAAGGCGGCCAGGGCCGCGTTCCGGGCCATCAACGAGCGCTGGGAGGCCATCGGCCATGTGCCGCGTGACGCCCGCCCGAAGGTCGAGGGGCGGATGCACGCGGTGGAGCGGGCACTCCAGGAGGCCGAGGAGTCGGAGTGGCGCCGGACGAACCCGGAGGCGCGTGCGCGTGCCGCCGGACTGACCGGTCAGCTGCAGGCGGCCGTGGACAAGCTGCGTACGCAGATCGACACGGCCCGCGCCTCGGGCAACAACGCCCGTGCCGACAAGCTGGCCAAGGAGCTCGAAGGCCGGCAGGCACTGCTGGACCAGGCGCTCAAGGGCCTGGAGGAGTTCGGCGGCTGAGCGGGCAGCACCCGCCGCCGACCGGCCTCATCCGTTGACCGGCCTGCGGCAGGGCCCCTTGTGCACGTCCCGGGACGTGCACAAGGGGCCCTTTCGTCTTCGTGTGCGAGGGCACGGCCCGGTCCCCGGTCGCAGGACGGCAGCAGCCCGGCACGTGCTCCTCTCCTCGCGGTCGAGGAGCAGGAAGGAACGTCCCGCGCACCTGACCGAGGTCCGCCGGGAACCGGCTCCACGCCGAGCCCGTAGAACCTGTGCGGCCCTCCCCCGGCGGCTCCTGCCCGCGAGCCTTCCGGCGGGAGGAGTCCGAGGGAGTCGGGCAGAGCGGCGAAGCGCCCCCTACGGCCTGCGCGCCGAGGTCACCCGGTAGACGTCGTAGACGCCCTCCACGCCTCGTACCGCCTTCAGTACGTGCCCGAGGTGTTTCGGGTCCCCCATCTCGAAGGTGAAGCGCGAGGTGGCGACCCGGTCCCGGGAGGTCTGCACGGCCGCCGACAGGATGTTGACGTGCTGGTCGGACAGGACGCGGGTGACGTCGGAGAGCAGCCGCGACCGGTCGAGGGCCTCGACCTGGATGGCGACCAGGAAGACCGAGGACTGGGTCGGCGCCCACTCGACGTCCAGGATCCGCTCCGGCTGCTGCGACAGGGAGTCGACGTTGACGCAGTCGGCACGGTGCACGGAGACGCCGCTGCCGCGGGTGACGAAGCCGATGATCGGGTCGCCGGGCACGGGCGTGCAGCAGCGGGCGAGCTTGACCCAGACGTCCTCGACGCCCTTGACGACGACACCCGGATCGGCGTTGGAGCGGCGCTTGCTGCGGCCGCGCGAGGGCGGCGAGCTCTCTGCGATGTCCTCGTTGGCGGCGTCCTCGCCGCCGAGCGCCTGCACCAGCTTCTGCACGACACCGGCGGCGGCCACGTGACCCTCGCCGATCGCCGCGTACAGGGAGGAGATGTCGGGATAGCGCATCTCATGGGCGAGGGTGACCAGGGAGTCGCCGGTCAGGATGCGCTGGATCGGCAGGTTCTGCTTGCGCATGGCACGCGCGATGGCGTCCTTGCCCTGCTCGATCGCCTCGTCACGGCGCTCCTTGGAGAACCAGGCACGGATCTTGTTGCGGGCGCGGGGCGACTTGACGAAGCCCAGCCAGTCGCGGGAGGGCCCGGCACCGGCCGCCTTGGAGGTGAAGACCTCCACCAGGTCGCCGTTGTCGAGTGTCGATTCGAGCGGTACGAGCCGACCGTTGACCCGCGCCCCGATGGTCCGGTGGCCGACCTCCGTGTGCACGGCGTACGCGAAGTCGACCGGTGTCGCACCTGCGGGGAGCGCTATGACGTCGCCCTTGGGTGTGAAGACGAAGACCTCGTTGCGGGAGAGGTCGAAGCGCAGGGACTCCAGGAACTCGCTGGGGTCCTCGGTCTCCTTCTGCCAGTCCAGGAGCTGGCGCAGCCACGCCATGTCGTTGACGGTGTCCTGGCCGCGTCCGGTGTTCTTGGGGACGTCGGTGCGCACCTTGGAGGCGCCCGCGACGGCCTCCTGCTTGTACTTCCAGTGCGCGGCGATGCCGTACTCGGCGCGGCGGTGCATGTCGAACGTGCGGATCTGCAGCTCGACGGGCTTGCCGCTGGGACCGATCACCGTGGTGTGCAGCGACTGGTACATGTTGAACTTGGGCATCGCGATGTAGTCCTTGAACCGGCCGGGGACCGGATTCCATCGCGCGTGGACGGTGCCGAGGGCCGCGTAGCAGTCGCGGACGGTGTCGACGAGGACCCGGATGCCCACCAGGTCGTAGATCTCGGCGAAGTCCCGGCCCCGCACGATCATCTTCTGGTAGACGCTGTAGTAGTGCTTCGGGCGGCCCGTGACGGTGGCCTTGATCCGGGCGGCGCGCAGGTCGGCCTGGACCTCGTCGGTCACTATGGCGAGGTACTCGTCGCGCTTGGGGGCCCGCTCGGCGACGAGGCGGACGATCTCGTCGTACATCTTGGGGTAGAGGATCGCGAAGGCGAGGTCCTCCAGCTCCCACTTGATGGTGTTCATGCCCAGGCGGTGTGCCAGGGGGGCATAGATCTCAAGCGTCTCGCGGGCCTTCTTCTCCTGCTTCTCCCGCTTGAGGTAGCGCATGGTGCGCATGTTGTGCAGCCGGTCGGCGAGCTTGATGACGAGGACCCTGGGGTCCTTGGCCATGGCGACGACCATCTTGCGCACGGTCTCGGCCTGTGCCGCCTCGCCGAACTTGACCTTGTCCAGCTTGGTGACGCCGTCGACGAGCAGGGCGACCTGGTCGCCGAAGTCGCGGCGCAGGGTGTCCAGGCCGTACTCGGTGTCCTCGACGGTGTCGTGGAGCAGCCCGGCCATGAGCGTCGCCGGGTCCATGCCGAGTTCGGCGAGGATCGTGGTGACGGCGAGCGGATGCGTGATGTACGGGTCGCCGCTCTTGCGTTTCTGCCCACGGTGCCAGCGCTCGGCGACCTGGTAGGCGCGCTCGATCTGGCGCAGCGTGGCGGTCTCGATCTTGGCGTCGTTGCTGCGGACGATGCGCAGCAACGGTTCCAGGACCGGGTTGTACGGGCTGGAGCGCTGCACGCCCAGGCGGGCGAGCCTGGCCCTGACCCGGTTGGAGGAGCCGCCCGAGCGGGTCGCCGGAGCGGCCGGGGTCACCGGCTTCGCCGGGGGCTTCGGGGCGGACGCGGCCGGGGAGGCCGGGGCGACCGGCTGGGCGGGGGCAGCGGGCGCCGGGCGCAGCGTCGCACCGGCCCGCTCCGGGCCCGTGCCGGGCTCGGGGGCCGGGGGCTTCGGCTTCTGTGCGGGCTGCTTCTTCCCAGGCGTGGCTGGGGCCGCCGCGGGCTTGTCGGGCTGCGGGGCGGCGACTGGCTGGGCCTCGTCTGGCAAGAGCGCTCCTCATGCGGATCCGGATACCCGGAAAGGCCATCGTATCGATCCTGTGGCCGGACCTCCCCCGGGGACCGTGGGACCCCTGAGAACGCGGGACGGGCACCCGGTTGTTCCCGGGTGCCCGTCCTCGGTGCCCGCGAGTGTGCCGAGCCGGTCACAGCCGAGGCCTTCCTGCCCTTGGCGTTGAAGTGAGCGCGCCGTCGTCGAGCGTGCTCCGCTTCCCCGGGGTCGACCCGGCGTTCTTCCAGCCGGAGCGGACACCCTTCGCACCTGGGGTGGACGGGGCGGGCGCTGCCCGGCTCGCGTTCGCGGGAGCAGCGCCCGCGGCGATTGCCGCAAGAGAAGAGAAACCGCCCCCGTGGCGATCTCGCGCGAAGTCCTCGTACGGTTCCTCCGTCGAGATGCCTGGTCGGTGACACCGGGAAGATCCGATCAAGCAGTCATGCTGTGCGGAAGTGCATGTGAGCCGTCACCGGGCTTCTCGCCGGTTCTGATACGCACATGCGAATCGGGTGTCCAGAAGAAATCCTGAACACCCGATTCATGTACGCCACACTCACACGTGGATGAGAGCCTCCAGCGGAGCGCCCGCCAGGGCTTGCTCCATGCGGGCACGTCCCTGCAGGAAGCCGAGCTCCATGAGGACCGCGACGCCTGCGACCTCGGCGCCGGCCCGCCGGATCAGCTCCAGCGATGCCTCGGCGGTGCCACCGGTGGCGAGGATGTCGTCGATGACCATGATCCTGTCGTCGGCGGACAGGTCCTCGGCGTGGATCTCGATCTCGGCCGTGCCGTACTCCAGCTCGTATGCCTGGCTGAGCGTGGCTCCGGGCAGCTTCCCCGCCTTGCGGACGGGTACGAACCCGAGGCCGGCCCGCACCGCGACCGGGGCGGCCAGGATGAAGCCGCGTGCCTCGAGGCCGACGATCTTCGTGGCGCCGTGCCGTACGCACATCTCCGCGAGCGTGTCGGTGAGGGCCGCGAATGCCTCCGGGTCCGCGAGCAGCGGGGTGATGTCCTTGAACATCACGCCCGGCTTCGGGTAGTCCGGCACGTCACGGATCCGGCTGAGCAGGAGCTCACGGATGCTCTCGGTGGCGGTGGTGCTGCTGGTCATCAGCGCTTCCCCGGGGTCCGGCCGCGGCCCCTGGGGGGCTGCTGGCGCTGGCCGACGACCGCGGCAGCGGGTGCCGCGCCCGCCGGGAGGCCGTCCTCCGGCCGCTCGTCCTCGGCGGACTCGCCCTTGGCTGCGGCTGCCGCACGCTTGGCGAGCACCCGCTTCTTCAGCGCCTTCATCTGCGGGTCGCGTCCCTTGAGGTCGGCGACGAGCGGGGTGGCGATGAAGATCGAGGAGTACGCACCGGCCGCGAGGCCGACGAACAGCGACAGCGAGATGTCGTTCAGCATGCCGGCGCCGAGGACGCCGCCGCCGATGAAGAGCAGACCGGCGACGGGGAGCAGGGCCACGACCGTGGTGTTGATGGAGCGGACCAGGGTGCCGTTGATCGAACGGTTGGCGATCTCGCCGTACGTCCACCGGGTCTGCTTGGTGATGCCGTCCGTGCTCTCCCTGAGGCTGTCGAACACGACGACCGTGTCGTAGAGGGAGTAACCGAGGATGGTCAGCAGACCGATCACGGTGCCCGGGGTGACCTCGAAGCCGACCAGGGCGTAGACCCCGACCGTGATGGTGATGTCGTGGATCAGTGCGACCAGGGCCGCGATGGCCATCCGCCATTCGAAGGCGATGGCCAGGTAGATCACGACGAGAACCATGAAGACGCCGAGGCCGGTCCAGGCCTTGTTGGCGATCTGCTCACCCCAGCTGGGGCCGACCAGGTCGGCGGCGATCTTCTCGGTCGGGACATCGAGGTCCTTGGAGAGCTGCGTCTTGATCTCGTCGGACTTCGCGGTGTCGACTTCGGTGATCTGGATGCGCAGACCGCCGTTGCCGAGCTTCTGGACGATCGCCTGATGGCCGGACGCCTCGGTCGCGATGTTCTCCGCTTCGTCGACGCCCACGCTCGTCTTCGGGGTGGTGAAGACGGCACCGCCCTTGAATTCGATGCCCATGTTCAGGCCACTGACCGCCAGGCCGACGATGGCCGTGATGGTGATCAGGATCGAGACGCCGTACCAGATCTTGCGCTTGCCGATGAAGTCGTATCCGACTTCGCCGCGGTAGAGACGGGCGCCGAGAGTGCCGAGTCGCGACATCTCACGCCTCCTTCGGGTGGTCGGTGGGGGCGTTGACACGGCGCGAGCGGCGCAGTGGTGGCTTGGCGCCGAGCCGCTTCGGGTCCAGACCGGACCACGGGTGACCGCCGGCGAAGAACTTCGTGCGGGCCATCATCGTCATGACCGGCTTGGTGAAGAGGAACACCACGACCACGTCGAGCACGGTGGTGAGCCCCAGCGTGAAGGCGAAGCCCTGGACCTTGCCGACGGTGACGACGAAGAGGACCGCCGCGGCGAGGAACGACACGAAGTCGGAGACCAGGATGGTACGCCGGGCGCGCGGCCACGCCCGCTCGACGGCGGGACGCAGGGTGCGGCCCTCGCGGATCTCGTCGCGGATCCTCTCGAAGTACACGATGAAGGAGTCCGCGGTGATACCGATGGCCACGATGGCACCGCAGACCGCCGGGAGGTTCAGCGCGAAGCCGATGGCCGGGCCGAGCAGCGCCATGAGGGTGTAGCTCAGGATGCCCGAGGCCAGGAGGCTCAGAAGGGCGATGAACGCCAGGCCGCGGTAGTAGCTCACCAGGTAGATGACGACCAGGGCCAGTCCGATGGCACCGGCGATCAGACCCGCGCGCAGCTGCTCACCGCCGAGGGCGGCCGTGACGGTGGTGACCGTCTGCTCCTTGAAGCTGAGCGGCAGAGCACCGTAGGAGAGCACGTTGGCAAGGTCCTCGGCGGACTGCTGGTCGAAGCTGCCGGAGATCTCGGCGTTCGCGCTCAGGGCCGTGCGCACGTAGGGAGCCGAGACGACCTCGCCGTCGAGCACGATGGCGAACTGGTTCTGCGGCGACTGCTGCTGCGCGAGCCGGCCCGTGATCTTCTGGAACTTCTTGGCGCCGCCCTTGGTGAACTCCATCTGAACGATCCACTGACCGTTCTGCTGGTTGATGGCGCCCTTGGCGCTGTCCACGTCCGTGCCGGAGACCTCGGCCGGGCCGAGGATGTACTTGGCGTCACCCTCCGAGCTGCACGCGACGGTGGGCTCGGTGGGCTTCACATTCGCGCCTGCCGAGGCCCGACCGGCCCTCGTGGAGCAGTCCAGAGCGCTGAACTTCTTCTCCAGCGCCGCGGTGGCCGGGTCGGGGGCCGGGGGCGTCGTGGTCGCCTTCGGCGTGCCGGACGCGTTGGGGCTGGGCGTCGTGTCCTTCATCAGGCCGCCGGTGACCGCGCGGCCCTGGGTGGTGGCAGTGGCCGAGGGTGTGGCCGTGGAGCCGGACGTCTTCCCGCCGGCGCCGGCGGACTCGCCCGGCTTCGGCGAACCGGAGGGCGAGGGGCTGGCGGAGCTCTCGGACGTCGGCGTCCCCGCGGCGACGGTCAGCACCGGCCGGAAGTAGAGCTGGGCGGTCGTACCGACCTGATCCCGGGCCTGCTGCGAGTTCGTCCCCTTGGGGATGTTGACGACGATGTTGTCCCGGCCCTGGGTCTGGACCTCGGCCTCGGAGACACCCAGACCATTGACACGGCGTTCGATGATGCCGACCGCGGTGTCCATGTTGGTCTGGTTGATCGCGTTCGGCTTACCGGGCTGGCTCTGCGCCTTGAGCGTGATGGATGTGCCGCCCGCCAAGTCGATACCAAGCCGGGGCGTGGTGTGACCGGACAAGAACATCCCGCCGGTGAGCGCGACCATGGCGATCAGGATCAGAGCCAGGGAACGCCCCGGCCTGCCCTGACCGCCGGCCGGCCCTCGGCTCTTCTTCGGTGCTGCCACCTTCTCGTTTCTCCCTGTCCAACCGCCCCGCGCCGGGTACGCGCCCAAGCGGCCACGAAGTGTAGTGGGGACCCGCCCCCGCAGAAGATCGCACGATCCGGGGAGTGCCGCGCGCCGATGGGCTCACGACACTCCCCGGGTCGTGAATTACTTCGCGTCGGCCTCGCCGTCGGTCTTGCCCTCGGACTTCTTGTCGGACTTGTCGGACCCGGCGTCCGTCGGCTCGGCGTCGTCGGCCTCGGCCTTCTTGCCCAGGTCGATCTTGGCGTCGTCCGAGGTGTCCTCGTCGTCGCCCGCCTCGGTCAGCGACGAGGCGTCGTCCGGCACGACGGTGCCATCGAGGTCGAGGTCGTCCTCGCCGTCGCCGTGGACGATGCGGTTGTACTCGGCATCGTCGAGGACGGCACCGATCGCGTTCTTGGCGTAAATGGCGTGGACGCCGGGCGCGATCTCAAGGAGGACCGTGTCGTCGTGAAGCTCCTTGACGGTGGCGTACATGCCCCCGATCGTCCGGACGCCGGTGCCGGGCTGCATCTCATTGCGCATCTGGGCAGCGGCCGCCTGCTTCTTCTTGGCGGACCGCGTCATCAGGAACATGGCCCCGATGAGCACGATGAAGGGGAGGAGAGTCACGGGATTCACGGGACGAGTTTCCTTCGCACGACCGCGCTGGAAGGCGGCCTGATCTACGGGGGTGGGTACACCGACCTGTAAGGGCGGCATCGGCGGAGTCTAAGCGAGTCCGCATCGATGGAACAACGCCCGACGGCGCCCGGTGGTTCCTGTCCGGGTGAACCTGTGACGCATCACGCCCCGAACAGGCCCTGTTGTCCCTTTCCGCCGTGCTGCGGAGGCACGAGACCGAGGTGGGCCCAGGCCGCGGGTGTCGCGACACGCCCGCGCGGCGTCCTGGCCAGCAGTCCTTCGCGTACCAGGAACGGCTCCGCGACCTCCTCGACGGTCTCGCGCTCCTCGCCCACGGCGACCGCGAGGGTGGACAACCCTACGGGACCACCGCCGAAGAGCTTGAGCAGGGCGCCGAGCACCGCGCGGTCCAGCCGGTCGAGGCCGCGGGCGTCCACCTCGTACACCCCGAGCGCCGCGGCGGCGACGGCGCGGTCGATCCGTCCGTCGGCCTTGACCTGGGCGTAGTCGCGGACGCGGCGCAGCAGCCGGTTGGCGATACGGGGCGTGCCGCGGGACCGCCCGGCGATCTCGGCTGCTCCGTCCGTGTCTATCGCCACGTCGAGCAGGCGCGCGGAGCGGTGGATGACGCGTTCCAGTTCGGCGGGTGCGTAGAACTCCATGTGCCCGGTGAAGCCGAACCGGTCGCGCAGCGGGGGCGGCAGCAGTCCGGCCCTGGTGGTGGCGCCGACCAGGGTGAAGGGGGGCAGTTCCAGCGGAATGGCGGTGGCTCCGGGGCCCTTGCCCACGATGACGTCGACCCTGAAGTCCTCCATCGCCATGTAGAGCATCTCCTCGGCCGGCCGCGACATGCGGTGGATCTCGTCGAGGAAGAGGACTTCACCCTCCTGGAGCGAGGAGAGAATCGCGGCGAGATCACCCGCGTGCTGGATCGCGGGGCCCGAGGTGATCCGGATCGGCGCACCCATCTCGGCCGCGATGATCATGGACAGGGTGGTCTTGCCGAGGCCGGGCGCGCCGGAGAGCAGGACGTGGTCGGCGGTGGCGCCGCGGGCCCTGGCCGCCTTGAGGACCAGGTCGAGCTGTTCGCGCACCTTCTCCTGGCCGACGAATTCGTCGAGGTCCTTCGGCCGAAGTGCCGCTTCGACCGCGGTGTCCTCGCCGTCCGCGCCGGCGGCGACGAGGCGCTCGTCGAATCGCTCGTCGGTGTCGGGTCCGGTCTCGTCCCAGTTCATTCAGTCTGTCCCGCCTCGGGTGTTTCGGTGCCGCGCGGTGCCCGGCCCGGCGTCGGGGTGTACCCCGGATCTGGCGCGCTCGGGTCAGCGCGCGCGGTTGAGGGTCTGCAGCGCGGCGCGCAGCAGTTGCGGCACGGGCGCCTGCCCGCTCTCGGCCAGCGCCGCCTCGGCCTGCGGAGCGACGGCGGCGACCGCTTCGTCGGCCTCACGGGTGGCGTAGCCGAGGCCGATCAGGGCGGCCTGCAACTGATCGCGCCAGGAGGCGGTGACCGGGGTGCCGATCCCCTGCTGGCCGATGTGGGCGCCGACGGGCTCGCCGAGTCTGTCCTTCAGTTCGAGGAGGAGCTTCTGCGCCCCCTTCTTGCCGATGCCGGAAACGGCGGTCAACGCCTTCTCGTCGCCGGTGGCGACCGCGATCCGCAGGGCGTCCGGGCTGTGGGTGGCGAGCATGGCCTGGGCGAGCCGGGGGCCGACCCCGCTGGCGGTCTGGAGCAGTTCGAAGACCTGCCGCTCGTCGTCGTCGGCGAAGCCGTACAGCGTCAGCGAGTCCTCCCGCACGACGAGGGAGGTGGCCAGCCTGGCCTCCTTACCGATCCTGAGGCCGGCGAGGGTGTCCGGCGTGCACTGGACGGCCATGCCGATGCCGCCGACCTCGATCACGGCCGTGGTCGGGGCGAGTGCGGCGACTGGGCCGCTGACGAAGGCGATCATCGGGGGACCTTCCGGACGGGAACTGCGGGTGTACGGGGAACGCGCGGGGTGCGGGCCGTGGCGGCCGCTGCCGCGTGCGCCTGCTGGAGGCGGTTGACGGCGGGGGCTCGCCAGATGTGGCAGATGGCGAGCGCGAGGGCGTCGGCCGCGTCGGCGGGTTTCGGCGGGGCGTCGAGCCTCAGCAACCGGGTGACCATCGCGCCGACCTGCGCCTTGTCCGCACGACCGCTGCCGGTGACGGCCGCCTTGACCTCGCTGGGGGTGTGCAGGGCGACCGGTATGCCTCGACGGGACGCGCAGAGCATGGCGACCGCGCTGGCCTGGGCGGTGCCCATCACCGTACGGACGTTGTGCTGGCTGAACACCCGCTCCACGGCGACGAACTCGGGCCGGTGCTCGTCGAGCCACTCCTCGATGCCGCGTTCGATGGCGACCAGTCGGTGGCCGAGTTCCGCGTCGGCCGGGGTACGGACGACACCTACGCCGAGCATCGTCAGGGGCCGGCCGGCCACGCCCTCGACGACACCGACACCGCACCGGGTCAGCCCCGGGTCGACACCGAGTACCCGCATGGACGCCCCCCCTCCGTACCGATCGGTCAACTGTTCCCGCAGGCTATCGGCTCGCACTGACAATGCGACGGGCCGACGGGGTGTGTCCCCGTCGGCCCGTCGGTGAAGGCTGTGCCGAGCGTGGCTCAGGCCTCGACCTTCTCCATGACCTCGTCCGAGACGTCGAAGTTGGCGAAGACGTTCTGGACGTCGTCGCTGTCCTCCAGCGCGTCGATCAGCTTGAAGATCTTGCGCGCACCTTCCTCGTCCAGCTCGACCTGCATGGTGGGCAGGAAGTTGGCCTCGGCGGAGTCGTAGTCGATGCCGGCCTGCTGGAGCGCGGTGCGGACCGCGACCATGTCGGTGGCCTCGCTGACGACCTCGTAGCTCTCACCGAGGTCGTTGACCTCCTCGGCGCCCGCGTCGAGCACGGCGCCCAGGACGTCGTCCTCGGTCAGCTCGCCCTTGGGGACGATCACGACGCCCTTGCGGTTGAAGAGGTACGAGACCGAACCCGGGTCGGCCATCGAACCGCCGTTGCGGGTCATGGCGACACGCACGTCGGACGCGGCACGGTTGCGGTTGTCGGTGAGGCACTCGATGAGCACCGCGACACCGTTCGGGCCGTAACCCTCGTACATGATCGTCTGGTAGTCGACGCCGCCCGCTTCGAGACCACCGCCGCGCTTGACCGCGGAGTCGATGTTCTTGTTCGGAACGGAGCTCTTCTTGGCCTTCTGGATCGCGTCCACAAGGGTCGGATTTCCATCGGGGTCCACACCGCCGGTGCGCGCCGCGACCTCGATGTTCTTGATCAGCTTCGCGAAGAGTTTGCCGCGCTTGGCATCGATCACGGCCTTCTTGTGCTTCGTCGTAGCCCATTTAGAGTGGCCGGACATCTGCCTTCTCCTTCGCGTCACCAAAATCGATTCGAACCCGAGAGATCCTACCGGGATCGAGTCAGCCGACTGCGCGCACCATGTCCACGAACAAGGCGTGAACCCGGTGGTCCCCCGTCAGTTCGGGATGGAAGGATGTCGCCAGGGCGTTCCCCTGACGTACGGCGACGATGTGACCGCCGTGCTCCGCGACGACCTCGGCCCGCGCGCCGACCGATTCCACCCAGGGGGCGCGGATGAACACGCCCTCGACCGCGCCGCCCTCGATGCCGACGACCTCCACGGCCGCCTCGAAGGATTCGTTCTGCCGTCCGAAGGCGTTTCGGCGCACGATCATGTCGATCCCGCCGACCGTCTCCTGGCCGGAGCGCGGGTCGAGGATCTTGTCGGCGAGCAGAATCATTCCGGCACAGGTGCCGTAGACCGGCATTCCGTTCCGTACCCGCTCGCGCAGCGGTTCCAGCATGCCGAACAGGGACGCCAGTTTGGACATCGTGGTGGACTCGCCACCGGGAATGACCAGGCCGTCGACCTCGGCGAGCTCCTCGGGACGCCGGATCGGCCTGGCCAGGGCATCCGCCGAGGCCAGGGCGATCAGGTGTTCCCGTACGTCGCCCTGGAGTGCCAGGACTCCGATCACAGGGGTGTCGCTCATCAGTGCTTACCAGCCACGGTTGGCGTAGCGCTCGGCCTCGGGCAGCGTGTCGCAGTTGATGCCGACCATGGCCTCGCCCAGGTTCCGGGAGGCGTCCGCGATGATCTTCGGGTCGTCGTAGAAGGTGGTGGCCTTGACGATGGCGGCGGCGCGCTTGGCCGGGTCGCCGGACTTGAAGATGCCGGATCCGACGAAGACGCCCTCGGCGCCGAGCTGGCGCATCAGCGCAGCGTCGGCGGGAGTGGCGACGCCGCCCGCGGAGAACAGCACGACCGGCAGCTTGCCGAGCTCGGCGACCTCCTTGACCAGCTCGTACGGGGCGCGGAGCTCCTTGGCGGCGGCGTACAGCTCGTTGTTGTCGTAGCCGCGCAGCCGGGCGATCTCGTTCTTGATCTGGCGCAGGTGACGGACGGCCTCGACGACGTTCCCGGTGCCGGCCTCACCCTTCGAGCGGATCATGGCCGCGCCCTCGGCGATACGGCGCAGGGCCTCGCCGAGGTTGGTGGCGCCGCAGACGAACGGGGTGGTGAACGCGAACTTGTCGCTGTGGTTGACCTCGTCGGCCGGGGTGAGCACCTCGGACTCGTCGATGTAGTCGACGCCGAGGGACTGCAGGACCTGGGCCTCGACGAAGTGTCCGATGCGGGACTTGGCCATCACGGGGATGGAGACGGCCTCGATGATCTCCTCGATCATGTTCGGGTCGGACATCCGGGCCACGCCGCCGTCCTTGCGGATGTCGGCCGGCACCCGCTCCAGGGCCATGACGGCCACTGCGCCCGCGTCCTCGGCGATCTTCGCCTGCTCGGCATTGACGACGTCCATGATCACGCCGCCCTTGAGCTGCTCGGCCATGCCGCGCTTGACGCGGGCGGTGCCGGTGGCCGGGGAGTCGGCGGACTGCGGGGTGGTGGGAAGCGTGGACACGGATCGACCTCACTCGGAGAAAAAGTCGCTGAAAGCGCTGATTGGTGCAGTGCTGAGCAAACTCTCCGCAACCAGTCCACAGCAAGGGCCAATGGAAGGCCGGTGGATCGTTTTGAACGTGTACGGGAGGGCTTGTGAGCCCGGTCACGTACGAGGGGGGCGGGCCGTCGGGTCAGCTGACGGGACGGTCCGCCAGGGCGACCGGCGGTTCGTCGTCCATCTCGAAGGCGAGCGGGAAGGGCGCGTGCCCGGCGAGCCGGAACCACCGCACCGTGCGGTGCCGCCGCAGCGCGCGTGCCGCCCGCACCGCGTCGTTGTGGAACCGCCGGGCCATCGGGACCCGGCGCACGGCGGCGGCGAGTTCAAAGGCCGCCTCCTCACCACCGGGGATCTCCTTCACGGTCTCCACCTGGGCCGGCTCGCCGAAGACTGCCCGCAGCGCGGCGCTCAACTCGCTCTCCGCGACCTCGCGGTGCTCCTCCTCCGCCTGCCGGGCGGCGTGCGCCGCCTCGTAGAGCACGATCGACGCGGCCGGGTCGAGGACACCCGAGGTGGCCAGTTCCTGGGTGACCGAGGCGCGGCGCAGGAGTTGGGCGTCGAGTGCGGCACGGGCGGCGTCGATGCGGGTGTGCAGCCGGTCCAGCCGTCCGGCGGTCCAGCTGAGGTACATACCGATCGCGACCACCGCGACGACGATCCAGATGAGGGTTTCGATCACGGGCGGCAAGGCTACCGTCGGCCCGGGGGGTCGCGTGACCGTCCCGCCGACGGCGGCGGATGCGGCACGGACGGGCGTCGCCGTCGGACACCCCGGCCCCGCGGCTCCGGTCCACGCCGGTCCGGCGTGATCCGGACGAGAGCCCTCGGGTGTTTCGTCCGGATCGGGCCGGATCGGCCCCGCGAGCCGGGCGTGAACCGGACGCGAGAGTCCTCAGTCGCGCGCCAGTCCGAAGCGTGCCCGCAGACCCGTGCGCTCGTCGGCCGCCACCGATGCCGCTCCGTCCGTCACCGTCTCGTACACGGCGAGGATGTCCGCGCCGACCGTCGACCAGTCGAAGCGGCGCACGTGCGCCGCGCCCCGCTCACGCAGTTCGGCACGACGCTCCGGATCGCCGAGCAGCCGGATCGCCGCCGCCGCCAGCGCGTCGGCATCCTCGTTGGCGAAGAGTTCGCCCGCCGAGCCCAGGTCCAGGACCTGCGCGAACGCGTCCAGATCGCTCGCGAGGACCGGCGCGCCGGCCGACATCGCCTCGACCAGGATGATGCCGAAGCTCTCGCCGCCCGTGTTGGGCGCGACGTACACATCGACGCTGCGCAGCAGCCGCGCCTTGTCCTCGTCACTCACCATGCCGAGGAATTCGACGCGTCCCCGCATCTCCTCGGGCAGCGAGGCGACGGCCTCCTCCTCGTCGCCGCGGCCCGCCACCAGCAGCCGGGTGTCCGGGCGTGCGGTGAGGATCGCGGGCAGCGCCCTCATCAGGACGGGCAGACCCTTGCGGGGCTCGTCGATGCGCCCGATGAAGCCGATCGTGCCGCCCTCCCGGCTCCCACCACCACCCTCGACCGGGCCTCGCGCCCCCTCCGACTGCCACTCGGCCTTGGGTTCGGCCGTGGCGAAGAAGTCGACGTCGACCCCGTTCGGGATGACGACCGCGTCGCCGCCCAGGTGCTCGACCAGGGTCCGGCGCGCGTACTCGCTCACCGCGATCCGCGCACTGATCTTCTCCAGCGCGGGCTGCAGGATCGGGTACGCGGCGATCATCGCCCGGGAGCGCGGGTTGGACGTGTGGAAGGTGGCGACGATCGGCCCCTGCGCGGCCCAGCAGGCGAGCAGGCCCAGCGACGGAGAGGTCGGTTCGTGGATGTGGATCACGTCGAAGGTGCCGTCGTGCAGCCAGCGACGCACCCGGGCGGCCGAGAGGAAGCCGAAGTTCAGCCGGGCCACGGAGCCGTTGTACGGGACGGGCACGGCCCGGCCGGCCGAGACCACATAGGGCGGCAGCGGCGTCTCGTCGTCGGCGGGTGCCAGCACCGACACCTGATGTCCCAGCCGGATCAGGTGTTCGGCCAGGTCCCGGATGTGGAACTGCACGCCGCCCGGGACGTCCCAGGAGTACGGGCACACGATGCCGATCTTCAAGGCCGGTCCTCCCGGTTCTCCAGGTCGGCCGACCAGAGCCGCTGCAGCATGTGCCAGTCCTCCGGATGCTCGGCGATCCCGACGGCGAAGGCATCGGCCAGCGCCTGTGTCATCAAGGACGTCATCTCCGTACGACTGCCTGACTCCGGCACCTCGACCGGCGGATGGATGCGCGCCTTCATCACAGGAGTGTCGTCATAACCCAGTGTGACCGGCAGGAGCAGGGCCCCGGTCTGCTGGGCCAGCAGCGCCGGTCCCGCGGGCATCCGCGCGGCGTCGCCGAAGAACGTCACCTCGACGCCGGACGCCGACAGATCGCGGTCGGCGACCAGACAGACCAGGCCGCCGGCACGCAGCCGCCGCGCCAGGGTGCCGAAGGCCGAGCCGCCGCTGTGCGGCAGGACCTCCATGCCGAGGCCCTCGCGGTAGGCCACGAACCGGTCGTACAGCGTCTCGGGCTTGAGCCGCTCCGCGACCGTGGTGAAGGGCACCTTGAGATCGGTGGTGACCCACGCTCCCGCGAGGTCCCAGTTCCCCAGGTGCGGAAGGGCGAGGATGACGCCGCGGCCCGCGTCCAGCCCGTCGGTCAGCCGGTACGCGTCCGTCACGTGTATCGACGCCTTGATCCGTTCCGGACTCCAGGTGGGCAGCCGGAACGACTCCATCCAGTAGCGCATGTACGAGCGCATCCCGGCCTTGGAGAGCGCGGCGAGCCGGGCCGGGGACGCCCCGGGCACGACCCGCGCCAGATTCGACTCCAGCCGCAGCACGCCCTTCCCCCTGCGCTTCCACGCCTGGTCGGCGATGGTGCGGAAGAGTGCGCGGGCGGCCGGTTCGGGGAGCTTCTTCACGGCGGCCCAGCCGAGCCCGTACAGCCCGTCGGTCAGCCGGTCCCGCAGGCCGGTCCGCGCCTCGCCCGGTGCGCTGCTCACTGCGCGGCCCCGCTCCCCCGGTCCGCGGCTGCGGCCTTGGCCGCATCGGCCGCATCCGCCTCCGCGGACTCGCGGCGTACGGTCACGACCCGCTGCACCAGCGTCACCAGACTGCCCGCGGCGACGATCCACAGCGCGATCGGCAGCAGGATCTGGATCCCCGGGACGCCGAACTTGTGCAGACCGGCGAATCCGGCGGCGACCAGCGAGATCACCAGCCGCTCGGCGCGCTCCACGAGCCCGTTGACCGCGACCGGCAGCCCGATCGACTCGCCGCGCGCCTTCGTGTACGAGACCACCTGGCCGCTCGCCAGGCAGAAGATCGCGACCGCGCACAGCACGTTGTCGTCGCCCTTGCCCGCGTACCAGAGCGCGAACCCGCCGAAGATCGCGCCGTCGGCGACCCGGTCCAGGGTCGAGTCCAGGAACGCGCCCCAGCGGCTGGAGATGCCGGCCTGCCGGGCCATGTTGCCGTCGACGAGGTCGGAGAACACGAAGATCGTGATGACGATCGTGCCCCAGAAGAACTCCCCCATCGGGAAGAAGACCAGCGCACCTGCCATCACCCCGGCCGTACCGATCAGAGTGACCGCGTCGGGGCTCACGCCGAGACGGAGCAACAGTGCGGCGAACGGTGTGAGGACACGCGTGAAAAATGCACGCGCGTACTTGTTCAGCATGGCCTTCCCGAGGTTCGGTGGGCCGAGCGGCCCCTTCGGCCACCGGCTGGCCCATCGTAGTCACGCGCGCCGGACTCCACCGTCCGGGCACCCGGCCTCGCGCGGCGGGGCGCGACGTATGGACGCAATCCGGCCTGAGTGGAAAGCTCGAATTACCGCGGGCGTCGCCGCAGCCGCCGCGGCGGCTCGACGTGCCCGAGCTCCTTCTCCCCCACCGCGCCGGTTCTTCTTCCCGCTCCGCGCCACTCACTGGGAGGCACGCATCATGGGCGACAGGACACACGCACACACCGGGGCCGCCGGCAGGGCAGCGACGGCCGACCGGCCCTCATCCGTACGGAATGTGGTGCTGGTCGGCCACAGCGGCTCCGGAAAGACCACCCTCGTCGAGGCCCTCGCGCTGACCGCGGGGGCGGTCAACCGGGCCGGCCGCGTCGAGGACGGCGCCACGGTCTCCGACTACGACGAGATCGAGCATCGCCAGCAGCGTTCCGTACAGCTCTCCGTGGTGCCCGTCGAATGGGGCGGGTACAAGATCAATCTGCTGGACACTCCTGGATACGCCGATTTCGTCGGGGAACTCAGGGCCGGTCTGCGGGCGGCGGACGCGGCCCTGTTCGTCGTGTCCGCCGCGCAGGAGGCCGACGCCGTGGCGGGCACCACCCGCGCCGTGTGGGAGGAGTGCGCCGCCGTGGGCATGCCCCGGGCGATCGTCGTCACCCACCTCGACACGGCCCGCACCTCGTTCGACGAGATGACCCGGGTCTGCGGGGAGATCTTCGGCGGCGACGACCCCGACGCCGTGCTCCCGCTCCATCTGCCCGTCCTCGGCCCCGAGGGCCCCGACGGGCACGCGCCGCTCACCGGGCTCACCGGACTGCTCACCCAGCGGATCTTCGACTACTCCTCGGGCGGGCGACGGGAGGATCCGCCCGCCGACGCCCAGCAGCCCCGGCTCCAGGAGGCCCGCAACCGGCTCATCGAGGGAATCATCGCGGAGAGCGAGGACGAGACCCTGATGGACCGCTACCTCGACGGGGAGCAGATCGACATCGCGACACTCCTCGACGATCTGGAACGCGCCGTCGCCCGCGGCGCCTTCCACCCCGTGCTCACCGCGGCCCCCGCCGCCGAGGGCGCCCGCCAGGGCATCGGCACGGTCGAACTGCTGGACCTGATCACCGGCGGCTTCCCCACCCCGCTGGAGCGCCCACTGCCCGAGGTCACCCCCCTGCACGGGGCCCCTCGGCCCGTCCTGACCTGCGACCCGCACGGGCCGCTGGTCGCCGAGGTCGTCAAGACCGCCTCCGACCCGTACGTCGGCCGGGTCTCCCTCGTCCGTGTCTTCTCCGGCACCCTGCGTCCCGACGAAACCGTCCACGTCTTCGGGCACGGCCTCACCGCTCCCGGCCACGAGCCCCGGCCCTTCCACGAGGCGGAGGTCCGCGTCGGCGCGCTCTCCTCGCCCTTCGGCAAACAGCAGCGCCCCCTCACGGCATGCATCGCCGGAGATCTGGCCTGCGTCGCCAAACTGGGCGACGCCGAGACCGGGGACACCCTCTCCGCCAAGGACGGGCCGCTGCTGATGGACCCCTGGACGACGCCCGACCCGCTGTTGCCGCTCGCCATCGAGGCACACAGCAAGGCCGACGAGGACAAGCTCTCCCAGGGACTCTCGCGGCTCGTCACCGAGGACCCGACCATGCGCCTCGAACAGAACCAGGACACCCACCAGGTGGTTCTGTGGTGTCTCGGCGAGGCCCATCAGGACGTGGCCCTGGACCGGCTGCGCAGCCACTACGGCGTCCAGGTCGACGCCGTACCCCACAAGGTGTCGCTCCGCGAAACCTTCGCGGCCCCGTCGACCGGGCGCGGTCGGCATGTGAAACAGTCCGGCGGCCACGGTCAGTACGCCATCTGCGAGATCGACGTGGAACCGCTGCCACCGGGCTCGGGCATCGAATTCGTCGACAAGGTGGTCGGCGGAGCGGTGCCGCGCCAGTTCATCCCCTCCGTCGAGAAGGGCGTGCGCGCCCAGGCCGCCCGCGGAGTGGCGGCGGGACACCCGCTCGTCGACGTACGCGTCACCCTGCGGGACGGAAAGTCCCACTCGGTGGATTCCTCCGACGCCGCGTTCCAGACGGCGGGCGCGCTGGCCCTGCGCGAAGCGGCCGCGGACACCCGCATCCAGCTCCTCGAACCCGTCGCCGAGGTCCAGGTCCTGGTCCCCGACGACTACGTGGGGCCGGTGATGAGCGATCTGTCGGGGAGGCGCGGCAGGGTGATCGGGACCGAGCAGTCCGGTGCCGGACGCACCCTCGTGCGGGCCGAGGTACCCGAACTGGAGATCGGCCGCTACGCGATCGACCTGCGCTCCCTGTCCCATGGCGCCGGCCGGTTCGACCGGACGTACGCCCGGCATGAAGCCATGCCTCCACAGCTCGCGGAGCGCATCCGCGAACAGCAGCAGAACAACCCGAACGACGCATAATCGACTGTGCCGCCCGCCCTTGTCCACAAGGGCGGGCGGCGCATTGATCCGGACGATACGCTGTGGTCCCAGCTCAGAAGGTGTGCCGGGCACGGCAGTTGGGAAACAGCCGCAGGAGCAGATGCTCGGCGGCGAGTGGGGGCGACAGTGGCCAACGACGGATTCGATTTCTCTCCGGGAGCGCAGATCCCGATCCAGGGCTCGGGCGGACAGGCGGTGGCGACGAACGCGCTCGCCTCGGCCGCGTACCGCGACAGCCCGGTGGAGCAGATCCTTGACGCCAACAGCGAGTGGCACAAGTCCGAAGTGAAAGCGGGCCGTTCCACATTCCTGAAGTCCGACTACTTCAAGCCCAATCTCGGTGAGGCGTTCTCCCGTGCCGTCCAGGAGCGGATGCTGGGAGGCGCCCGGAAGGCTCTCGTCCAGTCCTTCGGGACCGACCCGCAGTCGGTGGTCGAGCACTGTCTGTCCGCGACCCGTCTCCGCAGGGCACGCGATACCAAACTGACGGCCGTCACCGCCCTGTTCGGCTTTCTCTTCCTGCCCGGAATGCTCCTGTGGGTCATCACCTTCCGGCTGCGCGACGGGCTCAGCGGCACCAAGGACAAGGCCCTCGCCGCCCTGGGCAACGCCCTGCTCCCGGTCGTCGGCATCGTTGCCCTGGTCTTCCTGATCAAGCTGCCGCTCACCGGGTTCCTGGCGATCTACGCACGGGCGATGATCGTCGCCCCCGTCGTCGGCTGGCTCCTCGCCAAGCGGATCGCCGAGTCCTCTGCCAAGGACATGCGTGCCCGCTGGGAAGGGCTGCTCTCCGGCGGCGGCGTCATCGCCAAGATCCCCGAGGCCGTCCCCAAGAACCCGAACGAGACCGCCCGCGAGGCACTGCGCCAGGGCCTGGAGAAGCTCTCCGCCGAGCAGCAGTCCAACTCGGTCTTCTACGCGGGGCCCAAGGGAATCCTCGGCATGGGCACCCGCTGGGGCAGCTGGCAGCTCGCCGAGGAGCTCGTCTCCAAGGAGCCCGGCAAGGAGTTCCACCAGTTCCGCAGCTGGGACCTGATACGGGCCATCCACGACCAGCTCAAGGTGCTGGAGCGGGGGCCTCTGAACACCGGAGGATTCCCCACTCCGTCGGTCACCCACTGGATCGTGTCACCCGTCGGGGAGAACGCCGACTCGATCTCCCGCCCCGACGGCGAGGACGTCGCCACCTTCCAGGTCAAGCCGCACGAGATACAGCGGATCTGCAACCACCAGCAGTTCGGCGGTGGTGACCGGCACTACCTGGGCGTTCAGTTCACCCTCTGGGACGGTCAGTTGGTCATCACCATGATGATCACGGTCACCGTGCTCTACGAAACCCTGCGCATCGAGGTCACCGGGCACGCGCTCGGACCGGTGCACTCGCTCTTCACCAGCAAGCCCTCGGCGAAGACGAAGACGGTCAACAAGACCGTCCGGTTCTGGGAGACCCGCGACATCACCCTCGCACTGGTCGAACCCCGCGAGGTCGTCCGCCTGGCCCTGCGCGCCCCGTTCACCTGGTACCCGCCGCTCCTCGACTACCTGGGCGGCAAGATCGCCCTGCCCGAGCCGTTCGGTCTGCGCCACGCCTGGGCCGAGAAGCCGTGGCGCCACCGCTTCATGGCCGATGACGCGATGCGCGCCGCCACTCCCGTCCTGCGCGCCGTGCACACCGCGGCCCTGCGCGTCCTGGAGGAGAACGGCGTCGACACCGAACGCTTCGACAACCGCTCGATGATTCTGAGCGGAGCCGTGCAGGACCCGACCCCGCGCAAGGCCGACCTGTACGACGCGTAGACGCACGTGGGCGCCCCGGCACAAGCGGGGCGCCCACGCGGGAACGACAGTCCGGATCAGGCCGTGGGCCAGGCGTCGGCCAGCATCGTGCGCGTATCGGCGAGCAGCTGCGGCAGCACCTTCGTATGCCCGATGACCGGCATGAAGTTGGTGTCGCCGCCCCACCGCGGCACCAGGTGCTGGTGCAGGTGCGCGGCGATACCGGCTCCCGCGGAAGCCCCCTGGTTCAGCCCGATGTTGAACCCGTGCGCGCCCGACGCCGCCCGCAGGGCCACCATCGCCCGCTTGGTGAAATCGGCCAGCTCCATGGTCTCCGGACCGTCCAGCTCGGTGTAGTCGGCGACGTGCCGGTACGGCACCACCATCAGATGCCCGCCGTTGTACGGATACAGGTTGAGCACGGCGTACACCTTCTCGCCGCGCGCGACGACAAGCCCGTCCTCGTCCGATTTCGACGGGATCGCACAGAACGGACAGCCGTCGCCGGCCTCCGGGCCGGTCGGCTTGTTCTCGCCCTGGATGTACGCCATCCGGTGGGGCGTCCACAGGCGCTGGAACGCGTCGGGCGTCCCCACTCCGATCTGCTGCTCCGGCTCACTCGTCATGCCGATCAGCATATTGCTTCAGCCCCCCGCAGCGTGTCGCCGGGGCCGCACCCGTCGGGGCCCGGCAATGCTGAGGCGATGAGCGACCAGCCCGCGGAATCCGCCCCACTTCGTTTCAGGCGCTGGGAGCAGCGCACGGAATTGCCGCTCCTCGGCGCCTCGCTGCTCTTCCTGCTCGGATACGCGGTCCGCGTACTGGCTCCCCACGACGCGCAGCTCTGGCGGGGCCTCGCCCTCGTCCTGGTCTGCGCCACCTGGCTGCTCTTCGCCGCGGACTACGTCGTACGGCTGCGCCTCAGCCGGCTCGGCCACCACTTCCTCCGCGTGCACTGGCTGGACACGCTGGTCCTGCTGCTCCCCCTGCTGCGGCCGCTGCGCCTGATCCGGGTCTACACCGCGGTCCAGCGCCGCAGGGAGCAGCCGAGGCTGAGCCTGTACGCCCGCGTGATCGCATACGCGAGTGCGTCCGCTCTGCTGCTCGGCCTCTCCGCCGCACTCGCCGTGTACCACCAGGAACACCGGGCGGAGGGGGCCTCGATCCGTACCTTCGGTGACGCGGTGTGGTGGGCGTGCGAGACGCTCACGACGGTGGGGTACGGGGACACGGTGCCGGTCACACCGAGCGGCCGCACCGTCGCGGCGGGCCTGATGGCCTGCGGGCTGGGGCTGCTGGGCGCGGTGACCGGTTCGTTCTCGTCGTGGCTGTTGCACGTGTTCAGACGGGAGGACGAGAAGAGGCCCCCGGAGGGCGGGTAGCTCTCCGGGGGCCTCTGAACCCGTTCCCGTCGGGCCCGGGCTCCGCGCCGGTCGGATCCGGGCTCGGCGGCCGTCAGACCTGGACGCGGTCCTCGACGGCCTGCTGGATCTTGGCGAGGGCGTCCTCGACGGGGATGCCGTTCTCCTGCGATCCGTCGCGGTAGCGGAAGGAGACGGCGCCGTTGGCCATGTCCTCGTCGCCCGCGATGATCATGAAGGGCACCTTGGCCTTCTGCTGGTTGCGGATCTTCTTCTGCATCCGGTCGGACGAGGCGTCCACCTCCACCCGGAGCCCCTTCTTCCGAGCCTTGGCCGCGAAGTCCTGGAGGTAGGGGATGTGCGCGTCGCCGATCGGGATGCCGACCGCCTGGACCGGGGCCAGCCAGACCGGGAACGCACCCGCGTAGTGCTCCAGGAGCACCGCGAAGAAGCGCTCGATGGAACCGAACAGGGCACGGTGGATCATGACCGGGCGCTGCTTGGTGCCGTCCGGGCCGGTGTACTCCAGGTCGAAGCGCTCCGGCAGGTTGAAGTCGAGCTGCACGGTCGACATCTGCCAAGTGCGGCCGATGGCGTCCTTGCACTGCACCGAGATCTTCGGGCCGTAGAACGCGGCGCCGCCCGGGTCCGGGACCAGCGGCAGCCCCTGCTTCTCGGCGACCTGGCGCAGTGTCTCGGTCGCCTCCTCCCACACCTCGTCCGAGCCGACGAACTTCTCCGGGTCCTTCGTGGAGAGCTCCAGGTAGAAGTCGGTCAGACCGTAGTCGCGGAGCAGGTTCAGGACGAAGGTGAGCGTCCGGTCGAGCTCCTCCGCCATCTGCTCCCTGGTGCAGTAGATGTGCGCGTCGTCCTGCGTGAAGCCGCGCGAGCGGGTGAGACCGTGCACCACGCCGGACTTCTCGTAGCGGTACACCGTGCCGAACTCGAAGAGGCGCAGCGGAAGTTCACGGTACGAGCGTCCGCGCGCGTCGAAGATCAGGTTGTGCATCGGGCAGTTCATCGGTTTGAGGTAGTAGTCCACCCCGTCGTCGAGCTGCATGGGCGGGTACATGCCGTCGGCGTACCAGTCCAGGTGACCGGACTTCTCGAAGAGCTTGCCCTTGGTGGCGTGCGGGGAGTAGACGAACTCGTAGCCCTCCTCCTCGTGACGCCGACGCGAGTAGTCCTCCATGGCACGGCGGATGATGCCGCCCTTGGGGTGGAAGACCGCGAGACCGGGGCCGATCTCGTCCGGGAAGGAGAAGAGGTCCAGCTCGTTGCCGAGCTTGCGGTGGTCGCGCTTGGCGGCCTCCTCCAGGAACTCCAGGTGCGCCTTGAGCTCGTCCTTGGTGGGCCACGCGGTGCCGTAGATGCGCTGCAGCATGGGGTTCTTCTCGCTGCCCCGCCAGTACGCCGCGGCGTTCCGCATCAGCTTGAACGCCGGGATGTTCCGGGTGGTCGGCAGGTGCGGACCTCGGCAGAGGTCCTTCCAGCACAGCTCGCCGCTCTTCGGGTCGAGGTTGTCGTAGATGGTCAGCTCGCCGCCGCCCACCTCGACGTCCGCGCCGTCGCCGGCGTTCTCGACGGAGTCCGAGCCCTTGATGCCGATGAGTTCCAGCTTGTACGGCTCGTCGGCCAGCTCCTCGCGGGCGGCCTCGTCCGTCACGACCCGGCGGGAGAACCTCTGTCCCCGCTTCTGGATCTCCTGCATCTTCTTCTCGATGGCCTTGAGGTCCTCGGGAGTGAACGGCTTCTCGACGTCGAAGTCGTAGTAGAAGCCGTCCTTGACCGGCGGACCGATGCCGAGCTTGGCCTCGGGGAAGAGCTCCTGCACCGCCTGCGCCATGACGTGCGCGGTGGAGTGCCGGAGGATGTTCAGGCCGTCCTCGGAGGAGATCTCCACAGGCTCGACGACCTCTCCGTCGGCGACGGCGTACGCGAGGTCCTTCAGCTCGCCGGCGACCCGGGCGGCGACGACGGTGCGCTCGCCGGGGAAGAGCTCGGCAGCCGTAGTGCCCGTCGTCACCACGCGCTCTTCCCGCTCGGAATCGCGTTGGATGATCACACGGACGTCTGACACCGGTCTCTCCTGACTCAGGGGGTACGCACGCCATGCGTGGTGCGCGTGCGATACGAATCGTACCGAGCCGCGGGCCCCCTCTGCGAAACGGTCGAGCCGCGCTCCCCCGCGGTACGCCCCCACGTCACTGTTCCCCGGTGCACGCCTCCTCGAAATGGTCGACGTTCTCCTGGAGCGACTTCATCAGCCGGTCCCGTTCCGCCTCGTCCACCTGCACGGGCACCACCTGCGAGGCCCTGGTCAGCCGCCGGAAGCCGCCGCGGCTCTCCAGCCTGCCCTCCACCCGGACCGGCAGCCCGACCAGGTGGGCGTGGCCGGCGATCCGGTACGCCTCCTCGTCCAGCTCCAGCCGTACGTGCGGCACCTCGGCACCGGCCAGCACCCGCAGCCGCACGACTCCGGCGCCGCGCGGTCCCGAGCGGCGCAGCCTGACGACGGCGCCGGTGATCCGTACCGTCACCGCGGGTTCCTCCCTCAGGTAGCGGGCGCCCGCAAGGCGCAGGGCGGGCAGGTCCCCCGGGGTGAATTCCACCGGCTCGGGGCGGACCGGGCAGCCTTCGGGGATTCCGGCGGCGGGTGCCCATTCCAGTGCGACGCCGGCCCCTTCCGAGCCCCGGACGAGTGTGATGAGGGCCTCGGTGAGTTCCCGGCTGACGCCCGCCCCGACGGCGGCGTCGAAGGCTTCGAGCCCCCCGGTGGCCCGCTGGTAGTCCACGGCGTCGCGCGTGGCGTGCAACGCGTGGTGGAGCCGTACGGCGACGGCGCGGCCCGGTTTCACGGGGACGAACGCGGTGAGGCCGCGCCCGTCGGACACGGGTGGGACGAGGATGCCTTCGAGGGCCGCGCGCGCCCGGCGGCGGTGGCGCGCCCCGTGGTAGCCCGTGCGTCCCCGCACGGCCAGGGCTCCGGCGAGCAGGACCTGCCGGGCGGCGGTGCGCAGCTGTTCGGCGCCCGTCCAGCTGGCCGCTCCGGCCACTCCCCCGACCGGTTCGGGGGCCTCGCGCCACCAGCGGATCTCGTCGCTGGGTACGGCGAGGGAGATCAGGACCTCGCGGGCGGAGGGGGCGGCACTGCGGGCGAGCGCGGTCAGCGCCTCGCCGAGAAGGTCCTCGCTGTCGGGAAAGGCGGTGGTGTCGGGGACGAGAAGGCTCGTACCCCCGCCGGGCGGGGCCGGTGGTCCCGGTGGCGTCCAACGGCCGTAACGCCCGGCCGCCCCGCCGCGGCGCTGCCAGCCGTGCCGGTGGAGCAGGGCCCCGAGGACCGCGGGGTCGACGCGGGCGGGGTCGGGGACGTCCCCGAACGGCTGGAAGGCGGTGGGCCGTGGTGCCGCCGATCCGCCGGGGTGCGGGCGGGTGGCCGACGGGATCGCTTCGTCGGCGGATTCGTCCATCGACCGGTGCATCAGGGTCTCCCTCCCGCCCCTACGCGGGTCATGATCTCGCAGAGCGCCCGGTCGTCGAACACGCGCGAGGTCGGGATCCGCACGGTGGTCCGGTGCCGGCCCGTCACCGCATGGCCGGCCAGGTTGGTCCAGTAACAGCAGTGCCGCAGGTCGAGCCGGTCGTGCCCGGCGCGCAGCCAGTCGTCCCGGCTGCGCGGCACGATCATCACGACCAGGATCTTGTGCACCGAGACGGGTGTGCGGGCGAGCTTCACGAGGTGTGCGTTGTCGAGCGTGAAGGCGAACGTCGGTCCCGGCGGCTGCGGCGGGATCTGGTAGGTGCTCTTCAGCTGCACCTTGATGGTCACTTCGTCGTCCACGGCATGACCGGGGGCGCCGTGGCTGACGTGCCAGTCGATGCCGTTGTCGGGGAAGGGCTGCGACAGGGAGCATCCGGCCGCGGCCGCGACCGCGTGCAGGTAGCCCACCTGAAGAGTCTCCATGCAGGCGGTGGTGGCGAGTGTGCCGCGCAGCGGTGCGATCCGCTGGGGCAACAGCCCGCTCGGTTCGGGCTTCGCGAGCGCCATGGCTGCGTGTGCCTTCCGGGCTGCGCCGATCGGTTCCTCGGTGCGGGGACGACGGGCAACTTCCTTGCCCGTCACTTGTGTTGTCACCGCACGGGACGGCCCGCAAACGGCGTATCAGGCAAAGGGGGCGGGTATCACCGGACCGGGCAGGGGAATCACGCCATCTGCCGTTCGGGCACGAGGAGTTCGGGGATGACTCACTGGTACGAAGGACCACTGGCCGCTTTTGACACCGAGACAACGGGAGTGGACGTCGAGGAGGACCGGATCGTTTCGGCCGCCCTGGTCGTGCAGGACACGGCAGGCGGACGGGTGCGCGTGACCCGATGGCTGGTGAATCCGGGGATTCCGGTACCCGCCGGGGCGACCGAGATACACGGCCTGACCGACGATCACCTTCAGCGCAACGGCCGTTGGCCCGCGCCGGTGATGGAGGAGATGGCCCGCGCGCTGACCGAGCAGTGCGCGGCCGGCCGACCGCTCGTCGTGATGAACGCTCCGTTCGATCTGACGCTGCTGGACCGCGAACTGAGGCGCCATCGCGCGTCGTCGCTCTCCGGCTACCTGCAGAACACTCCGTTGTGCGTGCTGGATCCGCGCGTGCTCGACAAGCATCTGGACCGCTACCGCAAGGGACGGCGGACCCTCACCGATCTCTGCGAGCTGTACGGCGTGGTGCTGGACGGCGCACATGACGCGGCAGCCGACGCGACGGCGTCGCTGGAGCTGGTACGGGCGGTGGCCCGGCGCTTCTCGTCCCGTCTGGAGCGGCTCACGCCGCCGGAGCTGCACACCTTGCAGGCCGTCTGGCACGCGGCGCAGGCGCGGGGCCTCCAGGCGTGGTTCGCGAAGAACGGCACGGCGGAGACGGTGGATCCCGCGTGGCCGCTGCGCCCGGAGCTCCCGGCCGCGGCATGACCGGACGGCCGTGCCGGTGGACACCGGTACGGCCTCCGCGTCCGGACACGCAGAAGCCGGCCCGTCGATTCTGCTGACGGACCGGCCTCTCCCGGGTGGGCGATACTGGGTTCGAACCAGTGACCTCTTCGGTGTGAACGAAGCGCTCTCCCACTGAGCTAATCGCCCGGGAACGGGTTGAACCATACAGGGCCCGGAGGGTCCGGTTCAAACCGCTGTCAGCCTGGCCGTGAGACCCCGGCGTCCGGCACGCATCATCAGGGCGTGGTTGGCCCGGAACACGGCGCGTCCGGGCACCGCGAGGAGCCGCATCAGCCGTCTGCGGACCTCGACCTCCTGCTCGTAAGTGGCCCGGCTGCCGCCCTCCCGCGCGGTGACCGTCCATCTGGCCCAGCCGTCGAGGTCCCCGCCGAGGGCCGCTTCGAGCACCCGGGCCGCGGGGTCGCGGCGGCGTTCGCGGACGGTCATGACGAGGTCGTACGGGAGGAAGGAGCGGATGCGGGTGGTACCGGTGGTGTCGTCGACCGACGTGACCTCACGGACCTGCGGCCACCAGCGCGGGTAGTCGTCGGGGCGTCCGAGGATCTCGTACACGGTGTCGGGCGGTCCCGGCAGGTCCCAGACACACACGAATCGGTAGTGACTCCAGTCCATGACCCCAGTCTGCTCGTACTCAGCCGGGGAACTGAGTATCCGAGCGCATGTCCGATCCTGTGGCTCGCGCCACACTCCGGTCCATGGAACATGTGCCGCCGCCCGCCGAGGAATTGGCGTTCCTCGATCGTGAGCTGGCCCGGCTGGACGCCCGCCGGTCCCAGTTGCTGATTCGCCGTGCCTGGCTGCTGAGTGTGCTCGGGAGCCCGGTCGCACCATCCGCCGCGCCGCCGTTCGCGGCTCCGCCCGGACTCCCTGCCGCACCGGCCGGACCGCCGCGCAGCGCGCAGAACGTACTGCTCACCCTGGGCGGTCTGCTGCTGACCGTCGCGGCTGTCGCGTTCACCCTGGTGAGCTGGGGCGACATGGGGATCGCGGGCCGCTCGGCGGTACTCGCGGTGGTGACGGTCGCGGCGCTGGCCGCTCCTGCCGCGCTGCTGCGGCGCGGCCTCTCCTCGACCGCCGAGTCGCTCGCCGCGCTGGCGGCGGTGCTGATGGTGCTGGACGCGTACGCGCTGCACCGGGTGGCCGTGCCCGAGGCCGACGGACGCGGGTTCGCCGCCGTCGCCGCGGCGGTGCTCGCCGCACTGTGGACGGCCTACGGACTGCTGCTCGACCGGCTCCGGCTGCCGCTGCCGCTCGCGGTGGTCACCGCTCAGCTGCCGCTGCTGCTGTGGGCGTGGTCGGCGGGTGCGGGCGCCACGACGTTCGGCTGGGCGCTGCTGCTGACGGCAGCGTCGGACTGTGCGATCGCGCTGTGGGGCAAGGGCGTCGCGGTGCGGGTGACGGCTTGCGTCGGTGGCTGGACGACGGGTCTGGTGGGGCTGCTGGTGGCCCTGGTGCAGTCGGTGTCCGCCGACGGGGTGCTGACCGCCTCGGCGCCGGGCGCGTTGTTGCTCGCGGGTGCGGCGGTCGCGGTGTTCGGGGCGTGGCGTGCGCCGTCGGCGCAGGCGGTGGCCGGTGGTCTGGTGGCCGGGCTGTGCGGGGTCGCGGCGGCGGGTGGTGTGCTGCGTGCCGAGGTGGGCTGGGACTGGTCGGTGCCGCTGTACCTCCTGTGCGGTGTGGTGCCGGCGGCGGCGGTGCGCACTTCGCTGCCGCGCCCGGTCGGGCAGGGCCTGGCCTGGGCTTCGGCCGCGGTGACCGCGGGGGCGGTGCTGGCCTCGCTGCCACCGGTCGGCATGTCGCTGATCGGTACCGTGACGCAACTGTTCCGGGTGTGGTCGGGGGTGCCCGACGGCGGTGTCCGCGGTGCGCTGGGCGCCGAGGGGCCGGCCTGGTCCCATCTGGTCGCCGCGCCCTTGGTGCTGCTGGCGGTGGCCGGTCTGCTGGGGGCGGTGCACCGGTTCTGGGAGCGGGTACTGCGGGCTGCCGGACCGGTCCTGTCGCCGGGGCCCGGGTGGCGGGCCGCCGCGGGGGCCGGTGCGGTGGCGCTCGGCTGGGCGGGGCTCACCGCCCTCCCCGCGGTACTGGGGTTCTCGTACGCCGCCGCTGTGACGGTGCAGTTGGTACTGGCCGCCGGGGTCTTCGTGGTCGCGGTACGCGGCCTGCGCGGCGGCCCGAGCGGCGTGGGGGCGACCGCCCTGGTGTGCGGTCTGCTCGGCGCGGCGGGCGTTGGGATGCTGTCGCTCGCCGCGGAGGCCGCGACGTACGCGGCGTTCACGGTGCTGCTGGTGGTGTTCGGGGCGGCCGCGGTGGTGCTGGGCGGCGCCGCGGCTCCGGCGGCGCGGGCGTCGCAGCCCGTGCAGTCGGTACCCGCGTGCGGCGCGGTGGTGTGCGCCATCGTGCTGGCCCGCGCGGTCGGGGAATCGCTGGGACTCGCCGGGTATCGGGCGGCGCCGGTCATGCTGGTCGTCCCCGCGGTGACGGCGCTGCTCGGGGCACGGCTGCGGGGCCGCCCACCCGCTCTGCCGGTCGAGCTGACCGGCGGCGTCGCGGGGGTGCTGGCGGTGGGCATGGCGGTGCCCGACCTGCCGTTCCTCGCGCTGGTGCTGGCGCTGTGCGGGGTACTGGCGGCGGGCACGGCCGTGCGGCCCGAGCGGCGACCGGTGGCCGGCCCTCTGGCGACGGTGCTGTTCGTCCTGGCTGCCTGGCTGCGACTGTCGGCTTCGGGGGTGTCGGTCCCCGAGGCGTACACCCTCCCGGTGACGGTGCCCGCCCTGGCGGTCGGCGTGCTGCGCCGACGCCGTGATCCGCAGGCGTCGTCATGGACGGCGTACGGGGCGGGGCTCGCCGCGACGCTGGTGCCGAGTCTGTTCACGGCGTGGGTCGATCCGCACTGGCTGCGGCCGCTGCTGCTCGGCGTGGCGGCGCTGGTGATCACCCTGGCAGGCGCGCGGCTGCGGCTGCAGGCGCTGCTGCTGCTCGGTGGTGCGGTGCTGGCCCTTGACGCTCTGCACGAACTCGCGCCCTACGTCGTCCAGGTCGTCGGCGCGCTGCCGCGCTGGCTGCCGCCCGCGCTGGCCGGGGTGCTGCTGCTGGTGGTCGGCGCGACGTACGAGCAGCGGCTGCGCGATGCCCGTCGACTGAAGGAGGTTCTGGGCAGGATGCGTTGACGGTGTGCCGCCCGGCCGGCCCGAGGCCCTGACGGACTCGGGCCGGCGGGTGGCCGTCACGGCCTTCGACGGGGTGCACCGTACACGGCGAAGACACGGCCGAACCGCCTCCGGCATGCGCACAGCAGGTGTTTTCCGCCCTGCCCGAATCCGGGATTTCCGGAAGGCGCCGGGAACCATGGTCCGGGTCCGGAGCCCGAACACCTTCCGGTGATTCCCGCGATCCGGCGAAACGGCCACGAAAGGCCGTCCCGATATCCGGATGTTTCTTCTCGCAGAGTGGATTCCGGCAATGCGCACGGCCACGGCCGTTGAATCGATGAAGAAACGCAAAGGGCCCGTGAGACTCTACGGTCTCACGGGCCCTCCGTTCCGGGTGGGCGATACTGGGTTCGAACCAGTGACCTCTTCGGTGTGAACGAAGCGCTCTCCCACTGAGCTAATCGCCCGGGCGCAGGCCAAACATTACCCCATGTCAGCGGTGCCCCATGACCACGCCCGGGTCACTCGTGGATCTTCCACGGCATGGTGACGCCGAACTTCCAGACGTAGATCCCCACCAGCACCACGATGATCACCAGACCGGTCACCGTGAGGATGATGTTGCGCCGCCGGACCTTGGGATCGAGCGCCCTCTGAGCGGCCTCGGTGACCTTCCTCCGCGTCCAGCGCAGCACCAGCTGCGCCCACACGAACTCGGTCGCCCAGATCGCCATGCCGCCGAAGATCACCAGCCAGCCGGGGCCGGGCAGCGGAAGCATGATGATCCCCGCCACGACCACCGCGAGGCCGACCACGAAGACGCCGACCTGCCAGCTCAGATGCAGTGTCCTGGACGCCTTGATGAAGCCGGGCGCCCGGGAGCCGAGCTCCCGACCCTCCCTGGTCACGCCCTCCGCGACGCCTTCCGCCACGTCTCCCGTGACGGACAACGGTTTCGTCGGCACGACGCCCCCGTCCCGCCCGTCGCTCTCCGCATTCATGGGGGCCAACCTACCGGAACGGCCTTCGTCACCGGAATGGCCGCATAACCCAAAGTTACACACCGCCGTACGAGCTACCTGAAGGGACACAAAAAGGTCAGAGGGGTTTACAACGCCACCGTAGGTGGCATGTCGATTTCGCCGACGTGCGAATCCCCGAGCGCACACTGAGCGAAAGGCCCTGGCGCTTATGAACACCACGGTCAGCTGCGAGCTGCACCTGCGCCTCGTTGTGTCGAGCGAGTCCTCACTGCCTGTACCCGCGGGCCTGCGGTATGACACGGCCGATCCTTATGCCGTGCACGCCACCTTCCACACCGGAGCGGAGGAAACGGTCGAATGGGTTTTCGCCCGTGACCTCCTTGCCGAGGGGCTGCACCGGCCCACCGGCACCGGAGACGTCCGCGTCTGGCCATCCCGTAGTCACGGCCAGGGCGTCGTCTGCATCGCACTGAGCTCCCCAGAGGGCGAAGCCCTGCTCGAAGCCCCGGCGAGGGCGCTGGAGTCGTTCCTGAAGCGGACCGACGCCGCAGTTCCGCCGGGCACCGAGCATCGACATTTCGACCTCGACACGGAGCTCTCACACATCCTGGCCGAGAGCTGAGCCAGGCCGAGAGCTGCACGGCGCCGTCCGACTCGGGGAGACGGCGCCGCGCGGAAAACCTCATAGGGATGACACCGACGCCGTCATCACGGAATCCACCGTGGTGACGGCGTCGGCGCACGCCACCCGGCGGTCGTACGCGCACGCACCGGCGCACGCCCCGAAGCCCCGAGAGGCCCGTGCGGGCCCGGGCGAGCGCCCGCGGCCCCATAACGCCACCGGGTGGCCGGTAAGCACTCCCCGCACCCGTGACGGGCCCTCTCGGGCCCCTGTGCGCCGTCGTCGAGCCAGTAGAGTCAGCCGGCATCGGCGGACACCCGCCCGCCGGAGGCCAGGGAGCGAAAGCGTGCTGATCCCCCACGACACCAGGATCGCCCTCGACACGGTGGTCGACCTGCTGAACACCGCACCGGAGAGCGAGCCGCCGGCGAGCGGGCGGCCGGAGGCCGGGCCGGTCGACGGGCTCGCCGGTATCGAAGCGCTGTACGACTTCGCGCGACGCCATCGCATCAGCGGCGTGGGCGAACTCGACGAGAAGGACCTGCGCGCCGTACGGGACGTGCGCACGCGTTTCGCCGCGATCTTCGCGACGGACGACGCCCGGACCGCGGCCTCGCTCGTCAACACCCTCGTGGCCGCCGCCGGCACCACACCGCAGCTCAGCAATCACGACGACTACGACTGGCATGTGCACTATTTCGCGCCGGACGCCTCGATCGCCGATCACCTCGCGGCCGACTGCGGCATGGCACTGGCCTTCATCGTGGTGGCGGGCGAGCAGGAACGGCTGCGGCGCTGCGAGGCGCCGGACTGCCGGCACGCCTTCGTCGACCTCTCGCGCAACCGCTCCCGCCGCTACTGCTCAAGCCGGACCTGCGGTAATCGTCTGCATGTGGCCGCGTACCGGGCACGCCGCAAGGAAGCGGCCGGCTGACCGTTCACAGCATGAAGAGATCATGCACCGCGGCCATCAGCAGCAGGCTGCCGATCACCGCGAGGAAGATCATCAGAGGGGGCTGGGAAAGCGCGAAGAGGCAGCCGCGCGGCTCTTCGGCAGGGGGTGCGGGGGCATCGCCCGGGGAGGTCTCGACCATCTCGAGACGATCATGACTCAGTTCGGCCCCTGTTGGCGATCAACACGCCTTTTCGCACAGGGAGTTCACCCACCCCTGCATGTGAAGAAATTCGCTCCGACGTCCGATCGGCCATCAGGTTTTCGGCACGGCGACCGGTGAACGGCCCCGCGCGGACATGGACGTTGCCCAACGCGGCACCGCACACACCGAATTCGGGAAACGCGGGAAGAGGGCCCGACCGGCCCTCGACGCACCATCGGAAGGGCCGGGACGACCGGATCACCGAACTCCGCTCCTTTGCAGTGGAGTTGGACCCGGAACGGCGCGATCGGGGCGAGGTCGACGAGCGCCGGTCTCAGCGTGGCGCCGCGCTGGAGGCGCGCACCACGAGCTCCGGCTGGAGCACCACACTGCGATGCTCATGGGTGCCGTCCTCGTCGTCCGCTTCCTCCAGCAGGAGTTCCGCGGCCATCCGGCCCATCACGACCGCGGGCTGGCGGACCGAGGTGAGCGGTACGGCAGCGGCTGCGGCGAATTCGATGTCGTCGTAGCCGACGATGGCGATGTCGTGCGGGACGCGCACGCCCGCCGCGTACAGGGCCTGCAGCACGCCGAGGGCGAGCAGGTCGTTGGCACAGAACACCGCGGTCGGCCGGGGGACGAGACCGAGCAGCCGGGCCCCGGCATCGCGACCGGCGGCCACGTCCAGACGGTCGGAGGGGATCTCGACGAGCGCTTCGGGCGGCAGCCCGGCGTCGGTCAGGGCCGACAGGGCACCCTCGCGCCGGTCCCTGATCTGGTGGAGGTCGCCGGGTCCGCTGACATAGGCCACCGACCGGTGGCCGGCCGAGACCAGATGACCGACGGCCAGAGCGCCGCCGCGCACATCGTCGACGGAGACCGCGCAGGTCCCCGTGCCCGACGCCACGCGGTCCACCAGCACGTAGGGGATGCGGTGGCGGCTGAACGTCTCCAGGTTGCGGCCGGTCGCGTCGGCCGGGGTGACCAGCACGCCGCACACCCGCTGTTCGGCGAAGAGTCCGAGGTATTCGGCCTCCTCCGCCGGGCTCTGGTCGCTGTTGCAGACCATGACGCCGAGACCGGCCGCGCGGGCGGCACGCTCGGCGCCCCGGGCCACGTCGACGAAGAACGGGTTGCCCATGTCGAGGACGAGCAGGGCCATGATCCGGCTGCGGCCCGCCCTGAGCTGCCGGGCCGACTCGCTGCGGACGTACCCGAGTTCCTCGATGGCCGCCAGCACCCGGGCACGGGTCTCCGGCAGCACCGCCTCGGGCCGGTTGATCACGTTGGACACGGTGCCCACGGAGACTCCGGCCTGCCGGGCCACATCCTTGATCCCTGCCACACGCGCCACTTGCCCTGCCCCACCGATGCCCTCTGCCGCACGGGTCCGCGGCGTCGCACCATCGTACGGACGCCGTTGCCCGGAGCCCCGTCGTCCCGGTCCGCCGCCTGGTTTTCACCACAGCACAATGAATTGTTTCAATCCGACCCCGGGACGCTAGCTGCGTCTCCGGACATCGTCAAGGCGATCCATGAATCGATTCACCGCCGAGGATACGAGTACCCCCGCCCCGGGAGGGCGGGGGCAGGGGTCAGATGCCGTGCTTCTTCAGGATGGCCTCGATGTCACTGAAGTCGTCGCCCGGCGCGGCGGACCGCTCCGGCTTCGCCTTCGCGCCCGACTGCGTCCGGGTCGCCGGGAGTCCGGAGCCCAGGGAGGGTGCCGAAGCCGCGGGAGCGACGGCTCCGCCCTGCGCCGCGCGCGCGGCGGCCTTGCGCTCCTTACGGGTTCCCAGGCCGCGGCGCTCGATCGCACGCGTGGTCATGAACAGCAACCACGCCACGGCCAACAGCCCGAAGCCGAGCCAGACGCTGGGCTTGAAGGCGATGCCGACGACCCAGTCCACGACTCCGGTGAGCACCAGGCCGATCGGGACCAGGGAATAGGCGGCGATACGGGCCGCGGTGAGGAAGCGCTTCCGGTACGCGCTGACGGCGGCGATGCCCAAGCCCGCCGCGGACACCGCGGAGCAGATGGTCTCGGCAAGCATCAGGGCCTCCAGGGCGCAAGGGGAAACGTCCCTTCCATCCTGCACCGCCCATCGGCCGGGCGGCCACGGTCCGGGCCCACATCAGGGACATTTCAGGGCCGGGATCATCCCCAGGTGCCGATTCGGCCGCGCCGGGCGTCCCGGGCCGGAACGGGACCGGGTGCCGATTGGGACGCACGGAGGAGCCCTGGGAGACTGGCGGCATGAGCGATTCCACCCCCGCGACCCCTGTCGTCCTCGACCTCTGGTGCGAGCTCCAGTGCCCCGACTGCCACCAGGCCCTCACCGATGTGCAGGCCCTGCGGGCCAAGTACGGGGACCGCATCGAGGTGCGGCTGCGGCACTTCCCGCTGGAGAAGCACAAGCACGCCCACGCCGCCGCGCAGGCGGCCGAGGAGGCGGCGGAACAGGGCAAGGGCTGGCCGTACATCGAGGCGGTTCTCGCCCGCACCGCCGACCTCGACCGCGCCGGTGAACCGCTCCTGATCGAGGTGGCGCGGGAACTCGGCCTGGACGCGGAGGAGATGGACACCGCTCTGATCGACGGACGCCACATGCTGATCGTCGATGCCGACCAGGCCGAGGGCAAGGCGATCGGGGTCACCGGCACGCCCACCTACGTGATCGGCGACGAGCGACTGGACGGCGGCAGGAGCCAGGACGGGCTGCGCGACCGCATCGAGGAGATCGCCGACCGCCTGCTCGCCGAGCGGGACTGAGCCGACGGGGCCCCGGGGCGCGCCGGGGCCCGCCCACCCCGGGACGGACGGGGCCGTTCCCGAACGCCGCCCTACAGTGATTTGGCCAGGTTGTACCGAGTCGTCCGGTAGCCGAGCGACTCGTACAACCGCAGAGCCGGCGTGTTGGACGCGAAGACGTGGAGCCCGAGGAGATGGGCGCCCGCGTCCAGCGTGATGCGCTCGGCCTGCCGCATCAGGGCACGTCCATGGCCGCGGCCCCGGTACTCCTCGCCCACCTCGACGTCGAAGACGAATCCGGTCTTTTCCTTTGGACCGTCTTCCTGCATCGACACCCACACGTGGCCGACGACCGCACCCCCGACGACCAGCACATGGAAACGCATGCCCGCGGTGTCGATGCCGTCCGGCAGGTTGCGGGCGTGGTCGGACCGGGACTTCTGCAGGGCCTGCTCGGCGGGGACGCCCTGGTCGATCCAGGACTGCGCGTACGTGTCGACACTGGTGCGCTGCCATTGCGCGAACTCCTCGGCGCTCATCGGGCGGGCGTCGACACCGTCCGGGAGCTCCGGAGCCGTCCGGTCGAGGTGCTTGAGCATGTTCCGGCTGCGTTCGGTGTAACCGAGCGCGGCGACCAGCCGCCGTGCTCCCTCGTTGCCCGCCGGTACCGAGAGGAACACCTGGTCGCATCCCCATCCGCGCAGCACCTCTTCGGCGGCGAGCGCGGCTATGGTGCCACGGCCTCGCCGCCGGCTCGCCTCGTCGATGCTCAGGGACCGGAGCTCACCGGCCTTCGCGCCGAACCTCGGATCCGTGCCGATCTCGACGGCGCCGACCGGGCGCCCGTTGTCGCACACGTCGTACGCGCGGCTCTTCGCGCCGTCGGCGCCTTGCTGGATCGGCCCGGTGGGCCGGAGGGTCGTGGTCATCAAAGACGTTCTATCCGCCGATCCCGGGCCCGTCACCCGGTTTTACCGATCCGAGGCGCGAGTTCTACGGGTCGAGGTCGTTCCCGGCCCGCTCCTCGAAGATCCGCATGGCCTTGGCCGTCACCGGTCCCGGCACGCCGGGCAGCACCCGGTCGTCCACCCGGTGAACGGCCTGCACGTCGCGCAGCGTGGACGTCAGGAAGATCTCCTCGGCCCGTTCCAGGACGTCGAACGGCAGGTCGGTCTCCTGAGCCCCTGTCCACTCCACGGCCAGCGCGCGGGTGATCCCGGCGAGGCAGCCGGAGGCGACCGGCGGGGTGTGCAGTTGTCCGTCGAGCACGACGAAGACATTGGACCCGGTGCCTTCGCAGAGCCGCCCGACCGTGTTGGCGAAGAGCGCCTCCGACGCGCCCTGCCCATGGGCACGGGCGAGAGCGACGACGTTCTCGGCGTACGAGGTGGTCTTCAGCCCCGTGAGCGCACTGCGTTCGTTGCGCGTCCAGGGGACGGTGATCACGGCGGTGGTGTCGGGGCGGCGCCCCGCCTCCCCGAGGGCGACGACGAGGCCGGGACCCGCGTCCCCGCGGTCGGAGCCGAGCGGGGAGAGTCCTCCCGTATAGGTGATGCGCAGCCGGCCGAGCGCCATCGGGTTGGCCTCCACCACGACGGAGCAGGCGCGGCGCACCTCGTCGAGGTCGGGCTCGGGCAGACCCAGGCCCCGGGCCGAGCGGGTCAGCCGGTCGAGATGGCGGGTGAGGGCGAAGGGCCTGCCGTCGACGGTCCTGACCGTCTCGAAGATGCCGTCCCCCACGGTGAGTCCGTGGTCGAGCACGGACACCCGGGCGTCGTCGGCGTCCCGCAGTTCGCCGTTGACCCAAATCCTCATCACGCCGTCCTTCCCATTGTTTCGTGAACGCCCGACGCCACAGCGAGCAGCCGGGACGCCTTGAGTTCGGTCTCGTCCCATTCGCGCTCCGGATCGGAACCCCAGGTGATGCCTGCCCCGGTGCCGAAGCGCAGTACCGGGGCGGCCCCGGTCCGGTCGATCCAGAACGTCCGTATGCCGACGGCCACGGAGGCGGTGCGGCGGTCGGCGTCGACCCAGCCGATGCCGCCGCAGTAGGGCCCCCGCGGCGCGGTCTCCAGCTCCTCGATGATCCTGAGCGCGCTGGACTTCGGTGCCCCGGTGACGGAGCCCGGCGGAAACGCGGCGGCGAGGAGTTCGGGCCAGCCGACCTCCTCGGCGAGCTCTCCGCGCACGGTGGAGACGAGGTGGACGAGGCCGGGGTGCTTCTCCACCACGCAGAGGTCGGGGACCGTGACCGATCCCGTGGCGCAGACCCGGCCGAGGTCGTTGCGGACCAGGTCGACGATCATCACGTTCTCGGCGTGGTCCTTCTCCAGCAGATCGCGCTCGGTCCGTCCGGTGCCCTTGATCGGCCCGGACTCGACGGTCCGGCCGTCGCGCCTCAGGAACAGTTCGGGAGACGCGGTGGCGATCTCCACTCCGTGTGCGGGCAGCCGGATCGTCCCCGCGTACGGAGCAGGGTTGCCGCGCGCGAGCAGCGAGGTCAGCGCGTCCACGTCCGCGGCGGCCGGGTCGGGCAGCTCCGCGGTCATCACCCGGCAGAGGTTGGCCTGATAGACCTCGCCCGCCGCGATGTAGGCGCGGATCCGCCGTACGCCCTGCATGTACGCGGCACGGTCCAGGGACGAGGTCCAGTCACCGGCCGCGGGCCCGCGCCAGGCGCCGCGCGCCGGGGCGGGCACCGCCTCGGCGCGTACGGTGCCGAAACGCGCGCAGACGAGGCGGCCCTCGAAATCGGCGGATACGGCCCAGAAGCCGGACGAGTCGAGGGCTGCGGGATCACTGGTCACGTCCTGGAGATCGGAAGCGACGAGGCCGCCGAAGCGGGCCATTGGAGCGAGGTCGTGCACGCCGTTGAGTCTAGGACGGCCCCCGATGACCTGCGCCGGGGCGAACGCACCTCAGCACGCTGCACAAACGCGTTTTTGTACTGGCCCGGGAATCCGCTAGAGTTCAACACGTCGCCGGGACGCGCAAGCGGACCGGGAAAGACAAGCGGACGTAGCTCAGTTGGTAGAGCGCAACCTTGCCAAGGTTGAGGTCGCCAGTTCGAACCTGGTCGTCCGCTCGCAGAAAGTGGGGGATCTTCCCGAGCCCTCACTCCTGGTGGAGTGGCCGAGAGGCGAGGCAACGGCCTGCAAAGCCGTCTACACGGGTTCAAATCCCGTCTCCACCTCCAAGGACGATTAGCTCAGCGGGAGAGCGCTTCCCTGACACGGAAGAGGTCACTGGTTCAATCCCAGTATCGTCCACTGATCCGCAAGGATCCCCGCGCGATTAGCTCAGCGGGAGAGCGCTTCCCTGACACGGAAGAGGTCACTGGTTCAATCCCAGTATCGCGCACGCAGTACACGCAGGTTCACCCTGCGCGATTAGCTCAGCGGGAGAGCGCTTCCCTGACACGGAAGAGGTCACTGGTTCAATCCCAGTATCGCGCACCAGCAGAAGCCCCGGTCGTCTCGACGACCGGGGCTTCGTCGTTCCACGACCCGTATCGGTGAGCGGCCGGGCGACGGAGCGCGTCGCGGGCCCGGACCATGGGCGGCCGGGCCCACGATCAGGCCTTCACCGGTGTCGGACCGGTCAGGACGAGAAGAGCATGTGGCCGAAGCTCTTGTGCCGGTAGTGACCGCCGTGGTGCTGCGGGGCACCCCAGGCCGGAGCCGGGGCGGCCGGGTACGCCTGCGGGGCGGGCGGCGGAGGCGGGGCCTGCTGGGTCCACTGCGCCTCGATGCGCGTCAGGGTCTCCAGCTCGCCGTAGTCGAGGAAGATCCCCCGGCAGCCGCTGCACTGTTCGATCTGTATGCCGTTGCGGTTGTACGTGTGCATCTGCGCGTGGCACTTGGGACACTGCATGGTTCGGCTCACTCCTCGCCGTCGGTTCGCCGTCGCCGGAATGCGTGCCCGTCGACGGTCGGTTCAGCCTACGACGAGTGCTCGGCGGCCAACTCGGGCGGGAGAGCGGCGATTCGGGCACAGGCGTCGATCACCGTTCGCTCCACCTCGTCCGGAGTTCGCCCTTCCGCCGCGGACTTGGCGAATGCCAGCGCCGCGGTCTGAATGGTCAGGGCCCGGGCGGGCACGTCCAGTTCGGGCCAGACGTCGCCGTCGGCGCGCACGGCGGGCCCGCCCGCCGCCCGGTAGGAGTCGAGGAAGCGGAGCCAGACGTCGGGGGGCAGCAGCCCGGCCGCGTACCAGGCGGCGGGGCGGGCGAGGTCCCAGGCGGGATCGCCGAGGCCGGCGTCGTCGACGTCGATGAGCAACCAGGGGCCGCGTGGAGCGGGGTGGCGGACGAGTTGCCCGAGGTGGAAATCGCCGTGGCAGAGGAAGCGCGAGCGGTGCGCGGGCGTGTCGGCTTCGCCGCGGGCCCAGGGGGGCAGCCGGTGCCAGGCTTCGAGCACGGGAGCGGTAGCCGGGTCGTCGGGCCGGGCGGCGCGCATACGGGCGACGGCGAGCGCGGCCTTGGCGGGGCCCCGCATCGGCGGGAGAGCGAGGGAGGACGGGGGCGGGGTCCGGTGCAGCCCGGCCAGCAGTGCGGCGGCCTCCTGCCAGGGGGCGACGTCGGGGTCGCCGGGGTCGACCGGCTCGCCATGGGGCCACAGAGTGACGGCGCGGCCGTGGAGGGCGGTGGGGGGCTCCGGTGGTCCGGCGGGTGCGGCGGGCGGCCCCACCGGACCGGCCGGTGGGGCGGAGGACGGCAGCGGGGCGAGCAGGATGCCGGCGAGGAGCGGATCGTTCGCGAGGGCGAGGCGGGCCGACAGGTCGGCGGTGTCCGCGTCGGGGGCATGGGCCTTGGCGACGACGGCTCCGCTGCGGACCACGGTGCCGTCCGCGCGGTCGGCGAGCACCGCCGGGGACGGGCAGGCGCAAGGATGCCCGGGGCGCCCGTGGGCGGCCCGGTGGGCGAGGGCGCCGAGCGCTCGTACGACTGCGGTGGTCACGGTCTCCCCCGGTGGCGAACAGGTGCGGACGGCGGCCCGGCTTCCGTGTCGGGCCTCCACGAGAGTACGGGCGGCTCGATCCGCGACGGGGCCGCCGACGAGCGAACGGGACGGAGCGAAGGCCGTGGACACCGCCGAGCCCCCTGGGCGGCACGGACGGTGCGGGCGTCACGGAACCCCTGGGCGGCGTGAGATCCATGGGTGGCGGGGACGTCGAGTCGCCGTGAAGTGCCCCGGACAGCGCGATGTCCGGTCAGCTCCCCAGCTGACCGGACAAACGCTGCCGTCCGCCGCACCCCCGTCCCCACGGGGTTGTTGGCCGGATGTCCCGGTCCGGACCGCTCTTCCGGACCCGGGGCGCCGCTCAGCGCCCCAGCATCACGCCCACGGACGACGCCTGTGTGACCACTGCGTCCCAGCCGCCGAAGACGACTACGAGCAGGGCCGCCAGAGGAAGAACCATCGCCGTCGCCACCAGCGGGTGCCGCGTGCCGGACGACGGGCGGTTGCCGAACAACGCCTGGAACCTGTGTCCCCGCGTGCGGATCATGGTCCGCGTTGCCGTGTCCGCCATGGTTCCTCTCCTGACTCGATGTGGGGCGGCGGGCGTGTGACCTCGGGGGACGAGTGCTGCGCCCGCCGCTTGACCTCAACATTAGGGAAGCGGGAGACGTACGACGTCATGCCCGCGTACCGATTGCCGGGCCTCCCGGAGGATGAGCCGTGGGTAGCCGATGTACTCCCCTGGGTGGAGATCGACCGCCTCGTACCGGGGTCTTCCCGGAGGGGGCGGCCTACGCCTCCCCCAGGCAACCTCCGATGTATTCGGCCTCTGGCACCCCGAGGGGCGCGTCGCGTGAGAATGCGCTGACCAGAGACTGCGGCCGGATGATCGGGGATCAGGTGGGCGGACGCATGAGGCGGCAGGTCGCAACGGACGACATTCACCCGATTTCTGATGTCAGCGCTCCCTGTCTGGTCGGTCGTGGTCCAAAAATCGGACCGGGTGACCGCCGCGCTCGTCGGGACGCCACCCAGGACTTCCTGCTCCTCCTGACGTCCGGGCAGCCTCGCACCGTCGGCCTGGTCCCGACCTACCGGCCCGAGGATGTGCCACCGAGGTCGCTGCTCCTGCGACTCTCGTCCCGGCCGGCCACCGTCGTGGGCCATGCCGGGGTCCGGCTCGCGCCCCTGAGTGTGCCGGACAGCGCCAACGGTCGGCGGACACGCCGGTCTGACGACGCGGATCGTCTGCGCCGGGGGCTACGAGTCCGGAGTGGGCGTCGTGAAGTCCGTCTGCCGCTTCGGCCCCACCGCGGACGCCTGGACCGGGGCTGCCTGCAGGCCGGCCCCGGTCTGCGGCCCGACCGCCACCGGGGCGAACGACCGGCTTCAGCTCGTCGGCGGACGGGAATCGGACAGCCCGGACAGGAAGGTCCTGGAGTTCGCTCCGGTGACGCACGTCTGGACGTCGCCGCCCGACGCGAGGTTCACCTCCTGCGCGTCGGGCCGTGGCCGCGGGACGTACCGGATCGGCGGTCTCGGTCAGCCGGGCCGGGTCCGCGGCGGCACGATGTCGGCGATCCTCCCCGGCTACGACCGGCGCAAGGGTGACGACGTGACCTGGCTCCCGGAGAACCGCGGCCGCATCGGTCCGGCCCCGGGGCGCTCGGTGACCGTCGAGCTGACCGTGGACTCCTCGGTCCTGTCCGGGCCCGGCGACTACGGCCCGAAGGTGGCCCCGGGCACGGACACTCCGTACACCGACCGGTCGATCGCGGTCGCGTTCCCGCGGAGCCGCGGGCCGCCGTGACTTCACTCACTCGCCCGCGCCCCGCCTCCCCGCCCCCGGCCGCGGCTGCGCAGCCGCGGCCGGCGAGGTCGCGTGTCCGCCGGGCCGGGCGCCCGCGAGCGACCAACCTCCTGCCGCCGCAACCGCTTTGGGACCGGCTGCCACGGCGTCTCGGGGAAGCGTCCGCCCCGACTCCCCGTCATGGACCGGGCAGCGCAGCGACAATCGGTCGGCGGGCGAGGGCGCGGCCTCTGAGCGCCCCGGGCGCCGGGTACGTAAGCTGTGCCTCGTCAGGCGTACCAGGCAGCGGGGATGGGCAGACATGGCGATGATGCGGCTCCGGCGCGAGGACCCGCGTGTCGTCGGCTCGTTCAGGCTGCACCGGCGGCTCGGGGCGGGCGGCATGGGTGTCGTCTATCTCGGTTCCGACCGGCGGGGCCAGCGGGTGGCTCTGAAGGTGATCCGGCCGGATCTGGCGGAGGACCAGGAGTTCCGCTCGCGGTTCGCGCGCGAGGTGTCCGCCGCGCGGCGGATCCGCGGCGGCTGCACGGCACGTCTGGTGGCCGCGGACCTGGAGGCGGACCGCCCGTGGTTCGCCACGCAGTACGTCCCGGGACCGTCGTTGCACGACAAGGTGGCCGAGGAGGGCCCGCTGTCGGCGGCCGAGGTGGCCTCGATCGGGGCGGCGCTCTCCGAGGGCCTGGTCGCGGTGCACGAGGCCGGTGTCGTCCACCGCGACCTCAAGCCGTCGAACATCCTCCTCTCCCCCAAGGGCCCCCGGATCATCGACTTCGGTATCGCCTGGGCCACCGGCGCCTCGACGCTCACCCATGTCGGTACGGCGGTGGGTTCGCCCGGATTCCTCGCTCCCGAGCAGGTGCGCGGCGCGGCGGTGACACCCGCGACGGACGTGTTCTCGCTCGGTGCCACGCTGGCCTACGCGGCGATGGCCGACTCACCTTTCGGGCACGGCAGTTCCGAGGTGATGCTCTACCGCGTGGTGCACGAGGAACCGCAGTTGTACGACGTGCACGACGCGCTCGCGCCGCTGGTGAGCGCCTGCCTGGCGAAGGACCCCGAGGAGCGGCCGAGCACGCTTCAACTCTCCATGCGGCTCAAGGAGATCGCGGCGAGGGAGGCGCAGGGACTGCACGAGAGGCGCCCGCCCGTCCAGCGTTCGGCGCAGGAGCTGGACCGGCCGACCGGCCGTCTCGACGGCCCGTACACCGAGGAACACACCCGTCGCACGGCTCCCCCGGCACCCCGTCAGCAGAAGCAGAAGCAACCGCAGAGCGGGCGGCAGGCCACGTCGTCGCGGGCGGGGTCGCCCCGTACCGGTGGTTCACGCCCCGCGCCGCATCACACCCACCAGCCCCCGCGCAGCACCACGAGGTCCGGCAGGCGCCCGCAGACGAGCGGGACGAACGGCCGACCGGGAACGCGGCCCGGGGCCCGCAAGACCTCGGCGGGGCGTCGTCCGGCGAATCCGCGGCTGCTGCGGCAGCGGCTCGTCGTCTTCGTCGTGGTGACGCTGCTGGTGGCGCTGGGTATCGCGGCGGCGCAGGGCTGCCAGGGTCCGGCCCGCGGTCTGGGCACGGGCCGGACGCAGCCCATGGAGCAGCCCCGGTCACAGGCGCAGGACCAGACGCAGGACCGGAGCGGGACGACGCGGAGCCTGCGGGTGCAGTAGCCGGCCCGCTCCGCGGTCAGCTCTGCGGGCGGCCCGACGCCACGGCGTAGAACGCGACCGCGGCGGCCGCCCCGACGTTCAGCGAGTCGACGCCGTGCGCCATCGGGATGCGGACCCATTCGTCGGCGGCGACCAGGGCCTGCGTGGAGAGCCCGTCGCCCTCGGCGCCGAGCATCAGCGCCACCTTGTCCATCCGGTGCGGTGCGGCTTCGTCGATGCTGCTGGCCTTTTCGTCCGGGGTCAGCGCCAGAAGCTCGAAGCCCGCCTCCCGTACCGTCTCCAGAGCCTTGGGCCAGGTGTCGAGACGGGCGTAGGGGACGGAGAAGACCGCGCCCATCGAGACCTTCACGGAGCGCCGGTAGAGCGGGTCCGCGCAGTCCGGGGAGAGCAGCACGGCGTCCATGCCGAGGGCGGCGGCGCTACGGAAGATCGCCCCGATGTTGGTGTGGTCGTTGACGGCCTCCATGACGACCACCCGGCGGGTCGTCGCCAGCAGTTCGTCGGCGGTCGGCAGCGGCTTGCGCTGCATCGAGGCGAGGGCACCGCGGTGGACGTGGTAGCCGGTGACGCGTTCGGCGAGTTCGGGGCTGACCGCGTACACCGGGGCCGGGACCTCGTCGATGACGTCGCGCATCAGATCGATCCACTTCGCCGAGAGCAGCATCGACCGCATCTCGTAACCGGCGTGCCTGGCGCGTCTGATCACCTTCTCGCCCTCGGCGATGAAGAGGCCCTCGGCGGGCTCACGCCTGCGTCGCAGCTCGACGTCGGTCAGTCCGGTGTAGTCGCTCAGGCGGGGGTCGTCGGGATCGTCGACGGTGATGAGATCAGCCACGGGTTTGATACTGCCTTGTCCGGTGTGTGGTGCCAACGGCTGGGAGGAAGATCTGTTACCGCTGGTTACTCGTCGGGGTGGGGAAAGCGCTCGTACCGGCTATTCGGCGGGCACCGCCGCGGCGCTCGCGCCGACCGCGACGACGTCGCCGACGACGATGACGGCCGGGGGGCGCACGTCTTCGGCCGCGGCCCGTTCGGCGACGGTCGCGAGCGTGGCGTCGACCCTGCGCTGGGCCGCCGTGGTGCCCTCCTGGACCAGGGCGACCGGGGTGCCGGGGGCCTTGCCGTGGGCGATGAGGGTACGGGCGATGGCACCGATCTTGTCGACGGCCATCAGGAGCACGAGGGTGCCGCGCAGCTTGGCGAGGGAGGGCCAGTCGACCAGCGAGCGGTCGTCGTCGGGGGCCACGTGGCCGCTCACCACGGTGAACTCATGCGCCACACCGCGGTGGGTGACGGGGATTCCGGCCGCGCCCGGCACGGAGATCGAGCTGGAGATGCCGGGGACGACGGTGCAGGCGATGCCCTCCGCGGCGAGCGCCTGGGCCTCCTCCATGCCGCGGCCGAAGACGAACGGGTCGCCGCCCTTGAGCCGCACGACGGCCTTGCCCGCCTTGGCGTGCTCGATGAGCGCCTGATTGATCGCCTCCTGGGCCATGTAGCGGCCGTACGGGATCTTCGCCGCGTCGATCACCTCGACGTGCGGCGGGAGTTCGTCGAGCAGGTCGCGCGGGCCGAGGCGGTCGGCGATGACGACGTCGGCCTCGGCGAGGAGGCGTCGCCCGCGGACCGTGATCAGGTCGGGGTCACCGGGCCCACCGCCGACCAGGGCGACCCCGGGGGTCCGGGTGCGGTGGTGGGGTGCGGCGAGGGTCCCGTCGCGCAGGCCCTCGACGATGGCGTCGCGGACGGCGGCGCTGTGACGTGGGTCGCGGCCATGGGTGTCGGTGGTGAGGACGGCGACGGTCATGCCCTCACTGCGGCCGGTGGCCGGGGTGAGGGCGGTGGCGGCGTCGGCGTTGTCGCTGCGGACGCACCAGGTGCGGGTGCGCTCCGCCTCGGCGGACGCGGCGTCGTTCGCCGCGGTGTCGTCGGACGCGACGAGTGCGTACCAGGTGTCGGCCAGGTCGCCTTCGGCGTACGGACGGCGTTCCCAGCGGATCTCGCCGGCGTCGGCCATCGCCTCCACGGACGGGGTCGCGGTCGGTGATACGAGGACGACGTCGGCGCCCGCCGCGATGAGCGCCGGGAGGCGGCGCTGGGCGACCTGGCCGCCGCCGACCACGACGACTCGGCGGCCGCTGAGACGCAGTCCGACGGGGTACGCAGGGTGATCGACGTGATCTGCGTGCTCGGCCATGGCGGTGCGGCTCCTCGTGAGGTGCGGGGTGCGGGCCGCTGCGGCGGTGGAGCGGCTGTGACGTGCGGGTTCGTGGGGCTGGGTCCACGATACGGGGTGGCGTGCGGAGGTGGTGGCGGCGTGTGGCCGGGCAGGGAGGGACGGTGGCGGGCCTGTTGCCCCGCCCGTCACCGCCCCGACCGGGACCTCGGCCGTACCCCGCGTCCCGAACGCCGTCGGAGCCTGTTCGCGCCCCCGCTACTTCTCCGTGACGCCCGCCGAGTCGAACGTCGCCACCTCGTGCATCGCCCGCGCCGCGCTCTGCACGATCGGCAGGGCCAGCAGCGCTCCCGTGCCTTCGCCGAGCCGGAGATCGAGGTCGACCAGCGGGCGCAGGCCCAGCTTGTTGAGCGCGGCGACATGGCCGGGCTCGGCGCTGCGGTGGCCCGCGATGCAGGCGGCGAGGGCCTCGGGGGCGATGGCCCGCGCGACCAGGGCCGCGGCGCCCGCGCTCACACCGTCGAGGATGACGGGGGTGCGGAGCGAGGCACCGCCCAGCAGGAAGCCGGCCATCGCCGCGTGTTCGAGGCCGCCGACCGCTGCCAGAACCCCGATCGGATCGGCCGGGTCGGGCTGGTGCAGTTCGAGGGCCCGGCGGACCACATCGACCTTGCGGGCGTGCATCTCGTCGTTGATCCCGGTACCGCGACCGGTCACCTCGGCCGGGTCCAGGCCCGTGTACACGCAGATCAGCGCGGCCGACGCGGTGGTGTTGGCGATGCCCATCTCACCCGTGAGCAGGCCCTTGTTGCCGGCCGCGACCAGATCGCGGGCGGTCTCGATCCCGACCTCGACGGCCGCGAGGACCTCTTCGCGGGTGAGGGCCGGACCGGTCGTGAAGTCGGCCGTCCCGGCGCGCACCTTGCGGGGAAGCAGGCCGGGCGTCGCGGGCAGTTCCATGGCCACGCCGACGTCCACCACACACACCTCGGCGCCCACCTGGGCCGCGAACGCGTTGCAGACCGCGCCGCCACCGAGGAAGTTGGCGACCATCTGGCCGGTGACCTCCTGCGGCCAGGCGGTGACGCCCTGGGCGTGCACGCCGTGGTCGCCCGCGAAGATCGCGACGGCCGCGGGCTCCGGGATCGGCGGCGGGCACAGCCGGGACAGACCCGACAACTGCGCGGAGATGATCTCCAGCATGCCGAGTGCGCCGGCGGGCTTGGTCATCCGCTTCTGGCGCTCCCACGCCTCACCGAGTGCCTTGGCGTCCAGCGGCCGGATGTTGGAGATGGTCTCCTGCAGCAGGTCGTGCGGCTCCTCCCCGGGCAGGGCGCGGCGGCCGTACGTCTCCTCGTGGACGACCCAGGACAGCGGACGGCGCTTGGACCATCCCGCCTGCATCAGTTCGGGCTCCTCGGGGAATTCGTCGACGTAGCCGACACACAGGTACGCGACGACTTCGAGGTGCTCGGGCAGGCCGAGGGCGCGGACCATCTCGCGCTCGTCGAAGAAGCTGACCCAGCCGACGCCGAGTCCTTCCGCGCGGGCGGCGAGCCAGAGGTTCTCGACGGCGAGCGCCGAGGAGTACGGGGCCATCTGCGGCTGGGTGTGCCGACCGAGGGTGTGGCGGCCGCCGCGGGTGGGGTCGGCGGTGACGACGATGTTGACCGGGGTGTCGAGGATGGCCTCGATCTTCAGTTCCTTGAACTGCTTGGCCCGGCCCTTGGGCAGCGACTTGGCGTAGGCGTCGCGTTGACGCTGGGCCAGTTCGTGCATGGAACGGCGGGTCTCGGCCGAGCGGATGACGACGAAGTCCCAGGGCTGGGAGTGGCCGACGCTGGGTGCCGTGTGGGCGGCTTCGAGGACGCGGAGCAGAACCTCGTGCGGGATCGGGTCGCTGCGGAAGCCGTTGCGGATGTCGCGGCGCTCGCGCATGACCCGCAGCACCGCCTCGCGCTCGGCGTCGTCGTAGCCGGGGGCGGGCGGCTGGGCGGGGGCCGTGGTCTCCTCGGACCCGGCCGCCTCGGGGGCCTCCGCTTCCTCGGCCCCGGGCCGGGGCTCGGGGTGGTGTGCCTCGGGCTGCACGGAGTCCGCTCGGGCGGCCTGTGCGGACTCCACGTCGCCGACGGCGGCCGTGACGTCCGGGGTCTCGATGACCTCGGGGCCGGCTTCGGCCTCCGGCTCGGCGACCGCCGGAAGCTCGGCCTCCGCGACGGGAACAGCGACGGCGGCGGGGACGGGAATCGGCTGGGAGGCTCCGGCGGGTGCGACGGCCTCGACGGGCGCGACGGCCTCGGGTGCGACGGGCGGGACGGGCGCGACGGCCTCGGGCGCGACGGCCTCGACAGGAGCGGCCTCGGGCGCGACGGGCTGAAGGGGTTCGACGGCCTCAGGTGCGACGGCCTCGGGCGCGACGGGCTCCATGACGATCGGCACGCGCTCGGGCTCGGGCTCTGCTTCCACGGCCTGCTCCACGGCGGGCGTCCCGGCCGGGTGCGGGGCCGGCGGCACCGAACCCTCCACGGGCTCGGACCGGTCGGCGGGGGCGGCTTGCGCGACCTCGTGCGACGCGTCGTCCGTCGGCGCGGCGGCTGCGGCTTCGACGGGCGTCCCGGTCACTGCCTCGGCCTCGGTCGGCGCCTCGGCCACCATCGCTGCCACGGCTTCCACGGGCGCCTCGACGAGTGCCGGTGCCACGACCTCGGCGGAAGCAACGGCCTCCGCTCCGGCGGAATCCCCTGCCGGAACATCGGCGGGGCTCTCGGCCGGGTGCGTCACGACGGGCGCTGCCTCATCGGCCGCCGACGGAACCCTCACGGCCTCCGGCGCCACGGCCGGGGCGGCCTGAACGGGCTGCGCCACGGGGGCCGGTTCGACGGCCGGTTCCGGGGCGACCGGTTCCTCGACGGACGGTTCCTCGGCGGCCGGTTCCGGGGCGGCCGGTTCCACCTCGGCCGGGGCGACGACCGGCTCCGGTGCCGGGGCCCCCCAGGGGCTCCCGCCCTGCGGCAGGATCTCACCGAGCTGCGGGCCGGGCAGCACGGCCGCCTCTTCGCCCGGCGTCCCGAAGTACTCGGGTCCGGTCGTGGCCGGGCCTGCATGCCGCGCGGGGACCTGGGGCTGGGCCTGCGCCTGCGGCGCGCCCGCGGGTCCCCGGTCGGCGAGCGAACGGACGACACCGCCGGTCGGCGCGCCGCCGTAGGACGGACCGCCGTCGGCCGCGACCGGGCCGCGGTGCAACGGTCGACGCGCCGGGGCCTGGGTCTGCGCCGCCTGGGCGGGAGCCGGGGTGGGCGACGGGATGCGTACGCCCCTCAGGTCGACCGAACCGGAGTCGCGGCCGCCGGACTCGTGTGTTCCCTGGCCTGTCCCGGGCAGGGGCCCAGCCACCGCCTGCTGGGCGGCGTACGCGTCCGCGGCCTGTGCCTGAACCGGTTCCTGGACCTGAACCTGCACGGGTCCCCGGGGCTGCGCGGAAGTCTCGCCGACCGACTGGAAGTGGGCAACCTGTGCCGGGTGCCGGGCATGGTGGGCACCCTGTTCAGGGAGCGGCGCCTGGGCGGGAGCGCCCTCGGGGTACTGGCCGGGGGCCGGTACCGTCTGCGGGTCGCTCCAGGCACCCTGGGGGCTCGGCATCAGCAGAACGTCGTCGTCGTCGGACACGTGCTCGGAGGGAGCGAGGTAGGTGTAGGCATCCGGGGCGGCGATGCCCGGCTGCTCCACCATGCCTGCGTTCTCCGGCAGTCCCTCACCCGGGATCTGGCCGGTGTCAGTCATGCGTACCCCTCGCCCATCGTCAGTGCTCCTTCGGCCCTTCGCCCGGGACGCCCGACCACGGCACGCCGGCGCTCGTCAACAAGAACGAGCGGGCGCGCCGCGCGGCACGAAACGGTCGCGGACGTACTGCATTCTCGCGGCCGTTCGCCGCCGCGGCAGCTCATTTCGCCACGGCCCGTTGTGGACTGCGCCACGTCGCGCGTCCCCCGGTTCTGCCGTACCACAACGGGGGCCAAAACGGTCCCCTTTTCCGGACATTGACGAACGAAGCGACGAACGCCCAGCCGCGGTGCAACGATCGGCCAGCCTACCTCGCGCTGTACTCCGACCGGGTCACGGGGCGAGGTCGGAACGGTGCGCGGAGAGCAGGAAGACGACCGACCGTTCACGCTCCGACCATGCGGCCGTGTCGAGTTCGACGGACTGGAGGAGCGAGCACCGGACGGTGTATCCGTTCCCGGAAAGTGCCGCGCCGAGGGCCTCGGCCTCGTCGCGTGTCGACGCATGGGTCACGATCCGCTCCGGCCGGCGTTCGGTGACGGCGGTGACGACGGGGACTCCCCCGCCCCCGATCCGCACGACGTCGGGCTCCGGCAGCCGCTCCAGCACATGCGGCGCCCGGCCCTCGACGACCTGGAGCTGGACCCCGAAGGCACGGGCCGACGCAGCGGTCCGGGCGCACGCCGCCGGATCGCTGTCCACCGCCAGGACCGCCGCCCCGAAGCGGGCGGCCTCCACTGCCAGGGCCCCGCTGCCGGAGCCGATGTCCCACACGAGGTCGCCGACACGGGGACCCAGGCGCGCCAGTTGGGCGGCGCGCAGTCCCGGGGACTCGCCCTCGCCGCTCTCGTCCGCGGCGTCCGTGGCGCCGCCCGGGTAGGCCGGGGAGGGCAGCGCCCAGCCACGTACGCCGCGGGGGTAGGCGGGATGGCGGCCGGCGATCCAGGCGCCGGTGGCCTGCGGTTCGGGACCGCCGCCGATGACGACGACCACGTTCGGGTCGCGCCAGACGTGGTCGGCGGCCTTGTCGGAGGTGACGACGCTGACCTGCTCGCGCGCGGTGCCGAGTTCCTCGCAGACGACGAAGGTCCGGTGGACGCCTTCGAGGAGCAGGGCGAGTTCGGCGGGGCCGGCGCCGGGCGAGGTGAGGACGGCGACCTTGTGGTGGGCGCGGCAGACATTGACGGCGCGGCGCAGGGTGCGGGGGTGGGCGACGACGACCTGGGCGTCCTCCCAGGGCATTCCGGCGCGGGCGAAGGCGGTGGCGACGGAGGACACGGCGGGCACCACCTCGACCTCGAGGCCGTGCTCGGGTGCGCGGAGGTTGCGTACGACGCCGAAGAAGCCGGGGTCTCCGTCGGCGAGGACCACGGCGCTGCCGCGGTGTACGGCGATCCGCCGGGCGGCGAGGTCGATGGAACCCAGGCGGATCCGCTCGGCGTGCGCCGGGATCTCGGGGAGCGCGAGGTGGTGGGCGGCTCCGGCGACGAGCGTGGCGGCCGAGAGGGCGGCCGTGGCCGCTCCGGTCAGTGGCGAGCCGTCCCAGCCGATCACGGTGACCCGATCGGCCATCTGTCGTCAGTCTCCTGGAGGTGTCGCAGGTGGGGCTGCCCGTGAGGGGCGGGCAGGGTGAGAGTACCCGGTACGGCGCCGGGACCCCTCGGGAGGTCAGTTCCAGTCGTTGTAGGCGCCGTAGCCGCCCGCGTCGGCGAGCTGCTCGGCGACCCCCTCCAGGTCCTCGGGGAGCAGGCCCCAGACGATCAGGTCGGTCCTGATGTCGGTCCACCCCCCGTCCTCCGTCTGGGTGCGCGCTATGCGGGCGTTGCGCAGGACTCCCTCGCTGATGCAGCCGAGCTTCTGGGCGACCTGCTGGGAGGCGGTGTTGTCGGCGGCGGTGCGCAGTTCGATGCGCTCGAAGCCCTGGTCGCGGAAGAGCCACTGGGCCAGTGCGAGGACCGACTCGGTGGCGTACCCCTCTCCGCGTGCCCAGGGGGCGGTGATGTACGCGGCCTCGGTGGCCAGGGTGCGCCAGTCGGTGTTGCGCAGCCGGACCGAGCCGACGAGCCGCTGGGTGAGGAACTCGGTGACGGCGAAGACGATGCCGTCACCGGTGGTGCGCTGGGCGGGAGCGATCCTGCGGACCCAGCGTTCGGCGTCGACCTGGGTGTACGGGTGAGGGGCCTCGGTCCAGGCAGTGACGAGTTCGTCGTTCATCATCTCGATGTACGCGGGAACGTCCGCCATGTCGAAGGGGCGCAGCACCAACCGATCCGTGCTGATGGAGATGTCCGGAAAGGTGGAAGTCATGCGCAGCTCCATGCCGAAGACCGTGTAAAGGCACAGCATGCAACATGCGGCCCGTGTCGTGCATGGGCGGGTCGGTACGGCGGAGCCCCGCGCCCCCTGGTGGGGTGCGCGGGGCTCCTCGGACAAGTGCCCTGCGGGGGTCAGGACTTGGCGGCACCGAAGGCCGGGATGACGGAGCCCTGGTAGGTGTCCTCGATGAACTTCTTGACCTCGTCGGAGTGGAGGAGCTTCACGAGCTTCTCGACGCGGGCGTCCTTCTCGTTGCCCTGCTTCACGGCGATGATGTTGGCGTACGGGTTGCCGTCGGCCTTCTCCAGCGCCAGGGCGTCCTTCGAGGGCTTGAGCTTGGCCTCGATGGCGTAGTTGCCGTTGATGACGGCGGCGTCCACGTCGTTCAGGGCGCGGGGCACGGTCGCGGCCTCCAGCTCCTTGAACTGCAGGCCCTTCTTGTCGGTGATGTCGCTGAGCTTGGCGTCGGTGCCGACACCGGCCTTGAGGGTGATCAGCCCCTTCTCGGCGAGCAGCTGGAGGGCGCGGCCCTCGTTGGTGGTGTCGTTGGGCACCGCGATGGTCTGGCCGGGCTTGATGTCGCCGACGGCCTTGAGCTTCTTGGAGTAGAGGCCGAGGGGCTCCAGGTGGACCGTGCCGACGGAGACGAGGTGGGTGTTGTTCTTCTTGTTGAAGTCGTCGAGGTAGGGCTGGTGCTGGAAGAAGTTGGCGTCGACCTGGCCGGTCTCGGTGGCCGTGTTCGGCAGCACGTAGTCCGTGAACTCCTTGATCTCCAGCTTGAGGCCCGCCTTCGCCGCCAGGTTCTTCCGGACGAAGTTCAGGATGTCGGCGTGCGGCGTCGGGGACGCCGCGACGACGAGCGCCTTGGAGGTGTCGGCCTTGGCGCCGGTGTCGCTCTTGGAGGCCGGGTCGGACGACGTGCCGCAGGCGGTGAGGCCGAAGGCGAGGGCGGCGGTGGCGGCGGCAGCAGCGGTGATCTTGATGTTCTTACGCACGAAAAGTGCCTCTTTCGGTGGTGATGGTGCGCCCGGACAAGGAGTGCGGGCTTGGGCGGAGCGAAGGTCTCAGGTGGTGGCGCGGCCGCGACGGGCCAACAGCCGTACGGCTGCGTCGCCGATCAGCTGGATCACGGTCACGATGACGATCAGCAGCACGACGGTGACGAGCATGAACCGGTTGTCGAAGCGCTGGTACCCGTAGGTGACGGCCTTGGAGCCCAGCCCTTCGCCGCCGACCGCACCGGCCATCGCGGAGTAGCCGATGAGCACGATGACGGTCGTGGTGACGCCGGAGACGAGGGAGGGCAGCGCCTGCGGCAGCAGTACCTTGCGGACGATCGTCGGGATGGATCCGCCCATCGACTGGACGGCCTCGACGAGTCCGTGGTCCACCTCGCGGACGGCGGTCTCGACGAGCCGCGCGAAGAACGGGACGGCGCCGACCGCAAGCGGCACGATCATCGCCGTGGGACCGATGAAGGTGCCGACGACCCAGGTGGTGAAGGGGATGAGGGCGATCAGCAGGATGATGAACGGCAGCGAGCGGCCGACGTTCACGATCACGCCGATGACCTTGTTCACCGGGGCGTTCTGGAGCAGTCCGCCCTTGTCGGTGAGGACCAGCAGAACACCGAGCGGCAGCCCCACGAGGACGGTGACGACTGCGGACCAGAGCACCATGTAGAGGGTGTCGATGGTCCCCTGGGTGAGCAGCGGCTGCATGTCGGACCAGGTCACTTCGCCACCTCCTTGGTGAGCGGGACGGGGGTCTGTACGGGGATGCCTGCGGCGTCGTGCTCCACGACCTCGGCCTGCAGGCCCTGCTCGCGCAGGAAGCCGATGGGGACGACGTTCTCCTCGAAACGGCCGGGCAGTTCGATGCGCATCCGGCCGATCTGCTTGCCGCCGACGGTGTCCATCGCGGCGCCCAGGATCGAGATGTCGATGTTGTACGTGCGGGAGAGCTGCGAGATCACCGGCTGGGTGGCGGCCTCGCCGTGGAAGGTGACGTCGACGACCGTGCGGTCGGGGGCGGAGGGCGTGCCGCCGACGGGGAACAGCTCGTGGGCCAGTTCGGAGCCCGGGGTGGCGAGCAGTTCGCCGACGGTGCCCGACTCGACGACGCGCCCCTTCCGCATCAACGCGGCGGAGTCGCAGATCGTCTTGACGACGTCCATCTCGTGCGTGATGAGCAGGACGGTCAGGCCGAGCTGCTGGTTGAGGTCGCGCAGCAGTTGGAGGATGGAACGGGTGGTCTCGGGGTCGAGGGCGGAGGTCGCCTCGTCGGAGAGCAGCACCTTGGGGTCTCCGGCCAGGGCGCGGGCGATGCCGACGCGCTGCTTCTGACCACCGGAGAGCTGGCCCGGGTAGGACTTGGCCTTGTCGGCGAGTCCGACCAGGTCGAGGAGTTCGAGGGCCTTGCGGGCCCGGTCCCTGCCGGAGACGCCGAGGATCTCCAGCGGGAGTTCGATGTTGTGCTGGACACTGCGGGAGTCCAGCAGGTTGAAGTGCTGGAAGACCATGCCGATGCGGCTGCGCGCCTCGCGCAGCTCCTTGCCGGCCCGGCGGCCCCGCCCGGCGAGGGCGGTGAGGTCCCGGCCGGCCACGGTCACGGTGCCCGAGGTGGGACGTTCCAGGAGGTTGACGCAGCGGATGAGGGAGGATTTTCCGGCGCCGCTCTGTCCGATGACGCCGTACACCTCGCCCTCGCGGACATGCAGGTCGACGCCGTCGAGGGCGGTGACCTCACGGCCGTGCGACTGGTAGACCTTCGTGAGGCCCGTAGTGGTGATCACAGGGTTTCCGTCACTGTCGAGTGCGCGGCGCGGTGTCCGCCGGGCACGGGGCATTCGGCCGATGAGACCGCTCTGGACGTTTCGATCGGACGTTCCGAGCGGTATCCCGACACGGCTGGGCGCGGCATGTGGCCGGGCAGCGGCGCTCGGGCAGGCTCGTTCCGCGGGGTGCGGACGGCTCGGTCTCGCTTCGGGGCGCGAGGATCGGGCGGGGGCCCTCAGAAGGTGCGCATTCGACACATACAACGAGCACCGGGCGTCGTGATCGCCTCGGTCGCAAGGGTGCGGCTGCTCGTCGTGGTCATGGGCCAAGTAAAACAGACGTAACGTTCCGCCCGATCCGGCTGTCCGAATAGCGGACAGCCGTGGATGGTGCTGCGAGCCGGCTCAGCCGATCGTCGCGATTTCCACTCCCTGGGCTGTGACCTGCACCGATATGGCGGAGAGGTCATCGACGACCACATCCGCGACCAGTTCGGAGCGGTCGTGTGTTGTGGCCAAGGCCACGGTCCTCATGCCCGCCGCCCGTCCGGCCCGCAGTCCGGCCGGGGCGTCCTCGAAGACCACGCAGCGGGCCGGATCGACACCGATGCGCTCGGCGGCCAGCCGGTAGGGCTCGGGATCCGGCTTGCCCCGGGTGACGTCCTCGGCAGCGATCATCAGGGGGAAGTCGATGCCCACTTCGCGCAGCCGTGCCCGGCCGAGCGACCGGGTGGCGGAGGTGACGACGGCCCAGCGGTGCGCCGGCAGCGCACCGAGCAACTCCTTGGTACCGGGCAGGATCACGACTCCGCCGGGGGCGTCCTCGACCTCCAGCTGTTCGATACGCGCCAGAGCCTCCTCGACCCGCTCCGCCGGGAGCAGTTCGGCGAGGATCTCGCCCGCCGTCCGGCCGTGCAGTTCGACACCCTCGAAGTCCTTTGCCGTGATCCCGTACTCCTGGGCCCATCGGGTCCAGCAGCGGTACACCGACTCGATCGAGGAGAGCAGCGTTCCGTCGTTGTCGAACAGCAGGGCCTGGGCGTGGATCTTCATGTGCACCGACACTACTGGTGCGGCCCGAGATGCCTGCCGGGCCGGTGCCCCCTTCCGGTCACGGCACCGGAGCCCCGCTCGCGCTCCGTGTCCCCCGGGGACGGGGGCGCACGCAGAGGGCGCTTTGGTCCGTAATACCCTCGCCTCATGCTTGACGCCCTGACGGTCGCGGTCGCCGTGACCGCGCTCGCCCTCGCCGCGTGGTGCGGATTCGCCGCGTACCGGGACCAACCGACCAAGGACTGGCACTTCATCGGAATGGCCGTGGTGTCGCTGCTGGCGCTGGCCCAGCTGGTGGTGGGCATCGTGCGGCTGTCCGGGGGCGCGCGGCCCGACCAGGGCATGACGATCTTCATCGCGTATCTGATCGGGGCCTTCCTCGCCGTGCCCGCGGCCGGTTTCCTGTCGCTCACCGAGCGGACCCGATGGGGTTCGGTGACGGTGGCGGCGGGTGCGGTCGTGCTGGCCGTCCTCGAAGTACGGCTCTACGACATCTGGGGAAACTGACCGTGACCGACACCGATCGCGCCGCCGCGGCGGCCACCGGCGAGAAGCGGCCCTTCGACCTCGGGACCGGCCCCGGCCGGGTACTGGTCTGGTTCTACGGGGTGTTCACCGTCGCCGCGGCCTCCCGCTCGATCGTCCAGATGATCCTGGACTTCGGCAGGGCGCCGCTCGCCTACGTGCTGTCGGCCGTCGCCGCTCTCGTGTACGGATTCATCACGTACTCGCTGGTGCGCGGCGGTGAGAAGGCGCGCAGGTCGGCGCTGGTGTGCTGCGCCGCCGAGCTCCTGGGCGTGCTGGTCGTGGGGACCTGGACGATGGTGGAGCCGTCGGCGTTCGCGGACGCCACCGTCTGGTCCGACTTCGGCATGGGCTACCTGTTCATCCCGGTGATCCTGCCGATCACCGGGATGATGTGGCTGCGCAGCGCGAGGAAGGCGTGACTCCCGCCCGACGGGCCTTCGGTGAGGTCGACCGCCGGCCGGGGCCGACCCTCGACCGCGCCCGTGTTCGCCGGACGGGCCCGTTTCACGCGCTGGCCACGTAGTCGGGTGCCGCCGCGTCCTTCTCCAGCAGGATCATCCGGACGCCGTCCCGGCCGGTCTCGTTGCCCACCTGGGCATAACCCGCCCGCCGGTAGAGCCGCAGATTGCTCTCGCTGCGATGCCCGGTCTGCAGCCGGAAGCGGGTGGCCGCCCGCTCGTCGGCGAGCCCCGACTCGGCGGCCCGCAGCAGTCGGGCACCGAGACCGTGGCCCTGGAGCCGCGGGTGGACGCAGAGCCTGCCGATCTGCCCGGTGCCGTCCTGATCGGTGGAGCCACGGACCGAACCGACCACTTCGTCGCCCAGCCGCGCCACGAACACCAGTTGCGTGGCGATCTCGGCGCGCAGCGAATCGAGGCTCTGGACCAGCGGGTCGATGCGGTAGTTCCCGTACAGCTCGGCCTCGCTCTGGAAGCAGAGGTACTGAAGTTTCAAGACCTCTTCGGCGTCCTGTGCCGTCGCCGCCGAGATGATCACGCTCATGCCCATCTGCGCATGCCTCCACCCACCTGATCCACCGGTTGTCTAACGCTCCTTTCCCCGTGGTTCAGGAGCGACAACCTCCGCCGCGAGCATTCTGCGCAGACATCCAAGGCATCGGGAACGGATCGGGCCCAAGCTGCCCTGTGACATACCCAACGTCCCTGCGATTTCCCGGTACGTGGGATCACCGGGGGCGAGCATCGCCGACAGCAGCCGGGCGCACCGTCCGGGCAGCCGGTCCACCGCGGCACGAAGCGCCCGGCGTTCGTCGGCGCCGACGGCGATCCGCTCGGGGCAGCCGGCCGGATCGGCGGATGTCTCGTCACGGTAGGGGCGTTCGTGCCGGGCGGTACGGCGGGCCCGGCGGGCCTCCGCCCGTACGGCGTTCCGTACCCAGCGTGCCGTGTCCACCGGCGGCCCGCCCCGGGCGAGCCGCTCCAGCAGCCGCAGCCAGACGGCCTGTTCGAGATCGGCGGGTTCGATCGCCGCGCCCGTCGCCGAGGCGGCCGCCTCGGCCGTGGCCTCGGCGCTCACCAGCGGATACAGGGTACGGACGATGGTCGCGGAGGCGGCGGGGTCCGCGGGGGCGAGATCGAGAAGGGTCATGCCCCGGCCGACGCGCCCGCGCCGACGGCCGGTTGCCGTCCCGGGCGGCCACCACCCGACCGGGGCACGCCCCGGCCGGGTGCTGACGCCGGTCTCACTCCGCGGCGAAGTCCGCCGCGGCGAGAAGGGCGGTGTCCGGGTTGTCGGAGAAGATCCCGTCGATGCCGGTGTCGAAGTACGTCCGGAACGCACCGAAGGCGTCACCGTACGCGGTGGGGTCCGTGCCGCGCCGGAAGTCGGCGGGCAGGAAGGCGTTCTCGTTGCGCATGGTGTACGGGTGCAGCACCAGGCCCTGTGCGTGCGCGTCCCTCACCAGGGTGGTCGGCGAGGTGAGCCGCCCCGAGGCATCCTTGGGAATGATCAGGTCCAGGGTGGGCCCGATCCCCTGGGCGAAGGACGCCATCCACTTCAGGCCCTCGGGCTTCACCAGGTCGGCGACGGTACGCGGATCGCCGGACGTCACGAAGTCCCAGGGGCGCTCGCCCGCGCCGGAGAGCAGCACGACGCGCGGGGTGGCGACGAGTCCGGCCAGCCGCTGGATGCTGCCGGGCTCGAAGGACTGAAGGATGAGCGGCGACTGCTTGCGGTGGCGGTTGTAGCGGCGCAGCAGCTTGGCGAGGGGCTCTTCGAGCCCGAGGCCGAGTCCCCGGAAGTAGGTGGGGTGCTTGGTCTCGACGTACAGCCAGACCGGCTTCCCGCGCCTGCGGCCCTCGCGGTCGGCCCAGCGCAGCACCTCCTCGAACGTGGGGACCTCCCAGCGGCCGTCGTAGAGCGTGTTCTTCTGACGGGTGCCGGGGATGCGCTCCGTGGCGCGCAGCGTCTTCAGTTCGGCGAGGGTGAAGTCCTCGGTGAACCATCCGGTGAGGGAGACTCCGTCGACCTTCTTCGTGGTCCTGCGGCCGGCGAACTCGGGGTGGGCGGAGACATCGGTGGTGGCCGTGATGTCGTTCTCGTGACGGCAGACGAGGTGGCCGTCCTTGGTGGGCACCAGGTCCTGCTCGACGATGTGCGCGCCCATGTCGAGGGCCAGCTGGTAGGACCCGAGGGTGTGTTCGGGCCGATAACCGCTGGTGCCGCGGTGTCCGATGACGGTGGGCACCGGCAGGTCGAGTCGGAAGCCGTGTCCGCCGCCGTTGCCGCCCGACCGTTCGGAGGGGTTCCGGACGGTGCCGTCCGCGGCGTCGGCCGGGCCGCCGGCCAGTCCGAGGGCGGCGGAGCCCAGTACGGCGGCCCCCGCCCCCAGCAGGGTTCTGCGGCCGGGGCCTGCCTGCGCGCGCTCAGTCATGAATGCTCCTCACGTGTGATGTCTCGCACCTGTCGGGCGAGGCCCGAGCGTAGGGAGTCGTACCGTCGTGGGAGCAGCTCCTGGACGAACTTGGCGGAAACACACGTCAACACTGCGTATCCGATCGATGAACCCGATGTGCGAACAGCGAGATCCCGCGAGTATCGTCCTCACCTGCATGGACCGTCATGATCCCGCGCCCGGCCGGCCCGGCCACTACACCGGAGGAACCGTTGTCCCGACACGCACTCATCAAGGCAGTGCTCGGACCGATCTTGCGCCTGATGTTCCGCCCCCAGGTGGAGGGCGTGGAGAACATCCCCGGCGACGGTCCGGTGATCCTCGCGGGCAACCATCTGACGTTCATCGACTCGATGATCATGCCCATCTGCTGCGACCGGCCGGTCTACTACATCGGCAAGGACGAGTACGTGACGGGCAAGGGGCTCAAGGGCCGGGCGATGGCCTGGTTCTTCACGGGCTGCGGCATGATCCCGGTGGACCGGGACGGCGGTCGCGGCGGTGTCGCGGCACTGATGACGGGCCGTCGGGTGCTGGAGGAGGGCAAGGCGTTCGCCATCTACCCGGAGGGCACCCGCTCCCCCGACGGCCGGCTCTACCGGGGCCGCACGGGGATCGCCCGACTGACGCTGATGACGGGTGCGCCGGTGGTGCCGTTCGCGATGATCGGCACGGACAAGCTGCAGCCCGGTGGTGCCGGTCTGCCCCGTCCCGGCAAGGTGACGGTCCGTTTCGGTGAGCCGATGGAGTTCTCCCGCTACGAGGGCATGGACCGCGACCGCTATGTGCTGCGGGCGGTGACCGACTCCGTGATGGCCGAGGTGATGCGGCTGTCGGGTCAGGAGTACGTCGACATGTATGCGACGAAGGCCAAGGCCGCGTGAGCTGACGCGGGAGCAGGGCATGCGGACGGGGCCCGCCCCCCCCGCGGAGGGTGGGGCCCCGGCCCCGGCCCACCGCGCCGGCACGGGACCGGGGTCCGACCGGGTCGGTGCCGCCCACCACGTTACAGCCCGCGACCCC
>NZ_JBIWOS010000007.1:0-312400 GCF_044767885.1 Streptomyces sp. NPDC101194 | reverse complement strand
GGGGTGTGTTTTCCCCCCTGGTGGGGCCCCCCCCCGCCCGGGGGGGGGGGCGGGGGGGGGCCGGGGGGGGGGGCGGGGCCCCCCCCCCCGGGGGGGGGGCCCCGCCCCCCCCCCCCATGCCCCCGGTGCTCTCACGGTCCGGGGCTACTCGTGGGCGATGCCGTCCTCCAGCTTCTGACCGCGCAACAGGAACCAGGCCGCGACGGCCGTTGCCAGCAGGACCGCCGCACCGACCCCGGCGGCGAGTCGCAACCCCTCGACGAACGACTCCTGCGCCGCGGAGATCAGCGCGCCCGCCTGCTGCGCCGGAAGGCCGTGGGCCGCTTCGACGGCGCCGCCCAGCGATTCATGGGCCGCCGAGGCGTTGGCGGAGGGGACGCCCTGCGGGGTGGCGAAGTCCTGGTAGACGCCGGTGACGATGGAGCCGAGCAGGGCGATGCCGAGGGCTGCGCCGAGTTCGTACGCCGTCTCGGAGACCGCGCCCGCGGAACCCGCCTGCTCCTTCGGAACGCTGGAGAGGATCACGTCGGAGGTGACGGTGAAGGCGAAGCCCGCGCCGACTCCGACGACCAGCAGCACCACACCGATCAGCGGATAGGCGGTCTCCCGGTGGAACAGGGTGACCGCGGCGAGCGCCAGGCCGATCGCCCCGAGCCCGCCGGAGACCACCGACCGCACCGAGTAGCGGCGGGCCGCCACGCCCGCGATCAGACCCGCGGTGACCGCGCCGACGGCCGCGGGCAGTTCGGCGAGCCCGGCCTCCAGCGGTCCTCGCCCCTGTACCAGTTGCAGGAACTGGGAGAGGAAGAAGACCAGCCCGGACAGGCCGAGGATGGTCAGCAGATCGGCGAGAACCGCGCCCGAGAAGCCCCGGTGGTGGAAGAGCCGCATGTCCAGCAGGGGTGCGGGAAGCGTGAGCTGTCTGCGTACGAACCAGCAGAGCGCGGCCAGGCCGCCGAGCCCCACGACGGCGATCCCCCAGCTCGTACCGTGTGCGGCCAGCTCCTTGACCGCGTACACGACACCGATCATGCCGATGAAGGAGAGCGCCACACTGACCAGGTCCCAGGGGCCCGGTGCCGGGTTCTTCGATTCGGGGATCATCTTGACGCCGACGACCACCAGAACGGCCATGACCGGCAGGTTGATCAGGAAGACCGAGCCCCACCAGAAGTGCTCCAGGAGGAAGCCGCCGACGACGGGGCCGACGGCCGCGCCCGCGGAGGCCATGGCTCCCCAGATGCCGATGGCGAGGCTGCGCTCGCGCGGATCCTGGAAGAGGTTGCGGATCAGGGCGAGCGTGGACGGCATCAGGGTGGCTCCCGCGACACCGAGCAGCGCCCGCGCCAGGATCATCATCTCGGGGCTGCTCGCGTACGCGTTGAGCACGGAGACCGCACCGAAGGCCATGGCACCGGTCAGCAGCAGTTTCTTGCGGCCGATGCGGTCGCCGAGGCTGCCCATGGAGACCAGGAGCCCGGCGATCACGAAGGAGTAGACGTCGCCGATCCAGAGCAGCTGCGTGCCGGACGGCTTGAGGTCCTCGGTGAGGAAGGGGGTGGCGAGACCGAGAACCGTGGCATCCACGGCCACGAGCAGCACCGCGAGGACGAGAACGGCGAGGGCGATCCACCGCCCAGGGCGACGCAGCTCATGAGTGGTTTCCACGTGCTGTTCGAGACGGCTCATCGCTCTACGCTCCGGCGTGCGCCGCCGAGCAGCATCTCGACGATCATGTACTGGAAATCCTGCCCGGCCACCCGGCCCGCCTGGACGGCCCAGGCACCGGTGGAGATGAGCCCGTAGAGGGCCTCGGTCAGCCACGCGGGGGTGAGGTCGATACGGAGTTCGCCGCGCTCCTGGCCCCGCCGGAAGAAGGCGGAGACCCGGGCATCGAGGCGGTCCCAGCCCTCGTTCACCTCGTCGCCCTCGAAGAGCTGGTTCTCGGTGACGAGGAAGGAGAAGAGTCCGGCACTCGGCTCGATGGCCGCGACCAGTCGGCGCAGGGCCTCCTCGCAGCTGCCCTCGTCGAGCACGGCGGCGTCCAGAGCCGCTTCGAACTCCCGGATGCCCAGGTCCTCCAATGCCTTGACCAGGGCGTCCCGACCGGCGAAGTGCCGGTGCAGGGTGGCGCGCCCGATGCCTGCGGCTCTGGCGACCTCGTCCATGGTGGCGGTCGATTTGCGGGTCAGCAGGGCGGCGGCGCTGCGCAGCACCTGCTCACGGTCGAGAGTCATGAGACAACAATAAACCATATGAGACATGAATGTCTCACCGAAAAGGCATCGCCTCCCGCCGAGGGGAGGGAGGACCATGTCGTCATGAAGCCGCTGCTGCTGATCGACATCGACGGCCCGCTCAATCCGTACGCGGCATTCGTGCGCCGCCGGATCCCGGACGGATATGCGCGGCATCTGATGCGGCCGACGGGATGGGACTACGGACCGCCGCTGCCCGTCCTGCTCAACCCGGACCACGGGCGGGCGCTGTTGGCGCTCGCCGACCGTTTCGAACTGGTCTGGGCGACGACCTGGAAGGACGAGGCCAACGAGTGGATCGGGCCGCATCTCGGCCTGCCCCCGCTGCCGTACATCGACTGGCCGTCGATGCACGGCAGCGCGCCGGACGGCACGTACTGGAAGACGCAGTACGTCGTGGAGTACGCGGCCGGCCGGCCGTTCGCCTGGGTCGACGACGAGATCGCCGAGCAGGACCGGGAGTGGGTCTCGGGGCAGGGGGCGGCCGAGTCGCTGCTGCTGTGGATCGATCCGCGGATCGGACTGCTGCCGGCCGATTTCGAGGCGCTCGCCGCATGGGCGGCCGGCCGCAGCGGCGGCGGCGACGGGCGCTGAACCCGTGGCTCCGCCGTCGCCCCGGGTCAGTCCTTGAGGACGACGAGATCGAGGCCGGGAAGCCGGGCCGGGTCGTTGATCACGGACATCTCGGCGACCTTCCCCCGCGCGATCGTGAAGACCATGACCGAGAACCGCCGGTCCTCCCGCGTCGAGATGACGGCCGGCACTCCGTCGACCAGGGCCGGCTGCGAAGACCGGGCGAACGGCGCGAACATGATCGCCTGACGGGCCACCGCCTCGGCACCCCGCACCAGGGACGGCGCACCGACACCACCGGCGCCGCTGTCGGAGCGCACCACCACGTCCGGGGCGAGCACGGCGACCAGGGCCTCGAAGTCGCCGCCGCGGGCGGCGGCCAGGAAGGCGTCGACGACCTCGCGCTTGCGGGCGAGATCGGGATCCGGGTCCGGGTCCGCTCCCTGCACCCTGCGGCGGGCCCGGCTGGCGAGCTGGCGCGCCGCGGCCGGGGTGCGGTCCACGATGCGGGAGATCTCGTCGAAGGGCACGGCGAACATGTCGTGCAGGACGAAGGCGAGCCGCTCGGCGGGGTCCAGCGTTTCCAGCACCACCAGCAGCGCGAGACCGACCGAATCGGCCATCAGGGCCTGCTGCTCGGGGTCGGCCTCCGGCCCGGCACCGAGGGCCGGGTCCTCGGCGTGGGTCTCGGGCACCCCCGTGTCGAGGGGCTCCTCACGCCGGGAGCGGCGCGAGCGGAGCATGTCCAGACACACCCGCCCGACGACCGTCGTCAGCCAGCCGCCCAGGTTCTCGATCGCCCGGTCGTCGGAGCGGCTGAGCCGGAGCCAGGCTTCCTGGACGGCGTCCTCCGCCTCGCTCGTCGAGCCGAGCATCCGGTAGGCCACGGCCTTCAGCTTCGTCCGGTTCTCCTCGAAGCGTCGGGCCAGGATCTCGTGTCCGTCCACAGTCACATTCCTCCGTAGTGTGCCGTCCCTGCGATGACGAACGGAACAGCGTCGATGTGACACGGGTTCGGCGCCTCCTCGCCGTCGTCGGCGCGGCGCACCGGCCGCGGATCCCGGTGGGCCCGCTCAGCTCCAGGGCAGCGCGGCGCGGTGCCGCCAGTACGCCTCCGGCTCCTCCACCAGCGCGTCGAGCCGGCCGCGCCGCTCCTCGTCGAGGTCGACGACGGCCGCGTGCAGGTTGCCGGCGAGCTGCTCGACGGTCGCCGCGCCGGAGAGCACCACACCGGCCCACGGCTGGTGCAGTACGAACGCCAGCGCGACCGCGTCGCTGCCGACGCCGGCCTCGGCGGCGGTCTCCCGGACCACGGCCGGGGCCTCCGTTCCGGCGAGCCGGCCGTTGGCCATGGCTTCCTTCACGATCACGGTGAGACCGGCGTCATGGGCCTCGGCGAGCGCGGTGCCGGCCGAGGTCTCCAGGGCGTTGTAGGTGGCCTGCACCGTACGGAAGAGCGGCTCCCCGTCGACCGTGACGGCGAGGGCGGCCCGGATGGCGTCGGCCTGGGCGGGCCCGCTGGTGGACAGGCCCACGCTGACCCCCTCCGCGGCGAGTGCGGCGAGCCGCGCGTGCAGTTCCTTGTCGGTGAGGGCCGGGCTGTCGGTGGTGACCGAGTGGATCTGGTAGAGGTCGAGGCGGTCGCCGAGCAGCGCGTCGGTCTCGCCGCGCTGACGCAGAAACGTGGCGAGGCCGTGGTCCTTGACCTCGTGCGCCTCGGCCTCGACGCTCCAGTCGGCCGTGTAGGTGTAGCCCCACTTGCTGCCGACGACGACGTCGTCCACCTCCGGACGCGCCGCCAGCCAGTCGGCCAGGAATTCCTCCGAACGGCCGTAGGAACGGGCCGCGTCGAAGTAGCGGACCCCCTGCGCGTAGGCGGCGTCCAACAGCTCGTGGGTGCGCTCGCGCAGCGCTTCGACACTGCGGTCCGCGGGCAGATCGCGGTCACGGTGGAGGTTGATGTAGCCGGGCCTGCCGACCGCCGCCAGGCCGAGCCCGATGTGGGCGGTCGGAGTCGTCGCTGTGGCCAGCCGGGCGAAAGGCATCGTGGGCTCCTGGTGGGTCGGGGGCGCTGCCCCGACAACGTAACCCGGCCCGGGAGGACCGGAAGGCGGGGAGCGCACCGCCGCTCCCCGCCCGGATCCCGTCTCGGCGGCCGTCAGTTCTTCGCGGTCGCCCACGCCTGCTGGACGGCGAGGTCGGCCTTCACCTCGGCGAGCTGGACGGCGACGGCCGACGGGGCCGTCCCGCCGCGGCCGCTGCGGGACGCGAGCGCGCCGGCCACATCGAGGACCGAGCGGACCTCGGGGGTGAGGTGCTCGGAGATCTTCGCGAACTGCTCGTCGGTCAGCTCGTCGAGCTCGATGCCGTGCTGTTCGCACTCCTTGACGCACGCACCCGCGACCTCGTGCGCGACACGGAACGGGACGCCCTGCTTGACCAGCCACTCCGCGACGTCGGTGGCGAGCGAGAAGCCGGCCGGCGCCAGCTCCTCCATGCGCTCGCGGTTGACGGTGAGCGTGGCCATCATTCCGGTGAAGGCGGGCAGCAGGACTTCGAGCTGGTCGCAGGAGTCGAAGACCGGCTCCTTGTCCTCCTGGAGGTCACGGTTGTACGCGAGCGGGAGGGCCTTCAGCGTGGCCATCAGGCCTGTCAGATTGCCGATCAGCCGACCGGACTTGCCGCGGGCCAGTTCGGCGATGTCCGGGTTCTTCTTCTGCGGCATGATCGAGGAACCGGTCGAGAAGGCGTCGTGCAGGGTGACGAAGGAGAACTCCTTCGTGTTCCAGATGATGACCTCCTCCGCGATCCGGGAGAGGTTCACCCCGATCATCGCGGTGATGAAGGCGAATTCGGCGACGAAGTCGCGGGAGGCGGTGCCGTCGATCGAGTTGGCGACGGAGCCGCGCTCGAAGCCGAGGTCGGCAGCGACCGCCTGCGGGTCCAGCCCGAGGGACGATCCGGCCAGTGCGCCGGAGCCGTACGGGGAGACGGCGGTCCGCTCGTCCCACTGGCGCAGCCGCTCGGCGTCCCGGGAGAGGGACTGCGCATGGGCCAGGACGTGGTGGGCGAAGAGCACCGGCTGGGCGTGCTGCAGATGTGTACGGCCGGGCATCGCGACGTCCGGATGCGTCTCGGCGAGGCCGACCAGGGCGCCCTGGAGCTCGGCGATCAGGCCGCCGATGATGCGGGCGTGGTCGCGCAGGTACATCCGGAAGAGGGTGGCGATCTGGTCGTTGCGGGACCGGCCGGCCCGCAACTTGCCGCCGAGGTCCGGGCCGAGACGCTCCAACAGGCCGCGCTCCAGCGCGGTGTGCACGTCCTCGTCGGCGACGGTCCCGGTGAACGAGCCGTCGGCGACATCGGCTTCGAGCTGGTCGAGACCGGCGATCATCCGGTTCAGCTCGTCCTCGGTGAGCAGGCCCGCCTTGTGCAGGACGCGCGCGTGGGCGCGGGAGCCGGCGATGTCGTACGGCGCGAGCCGCCAGTCGAAGTGGACGGAGGCGGAAAGCCTGGCCAGCGCCTCGGCCGGACCGTCGGCGAAGCGGGCGCCCCAGAGGCGTACGTCGCTGCTGCCGTTGCCGTTGCTCACTGCGTGCTCCTCGGAAGAACAAGGGGGTGGATGTGCGACCGCCTCCCCGCCCGGAGGGCCCGAGAGGCGGTGACGTAACGGGTGGAGGTCAGGACAGGTCACGCTTCGCGGCGATCCTCGACGAGAGGCCGAAGATCTCGATGAAGCCCTGCGCCTTGGACTGGTCGAACGTGTCGCCAGAGTCGTAGGTGGCGAGGTCGAAGTCGTAGAGCGACTGCTCGGACCTCCGGCCGGTGACGACGGCGCGGCCCGCGTGCAGGGTCATGCGGATGTCACCGGTGACGTACTGATCGGCCTCGTCGATGAAACCGTCCAGGGCACGCTTGAGCGGCGAGAACCACAGGCCGTCGTAGACCAGCTCGCCCCAGCGCTGTTCGACCTGCCGCTTGTAGCGGGCCAGTTCGCGCTCGACGGTGACGTTCTCCAGCTCCTGGTGGGCGGTGATCAGCGCGATCGCGCCCGGGGCCTCGTACACCTCGCGCGACTTGATGCCGACGAGCCGGTCCTCGACCATGTCGATCCGGCCGATGCCCTGGGCGCCGGCCCGCCGGTTGAGCTGCTGGATCGCCTGGAGGACGGTGACGGGCTCGCCGTCGAGGGCCACGGGCACCCCCTCCTCGAAGGAGATGACGACCTCGTCGGCCTCGCGCGGGGTGGCGGGGTTCTCGGTGTACTCGTAGATGTCCTCGATCGGCGCGTTCCAGATGTCCTCCAGGAAACCCGTCTCGACGGCGCGCCCGAAGACGTTCTGGTCGATGGAGTACGGGGACTTCCTGGTGGTCGCGATCGGGAGGTTCTTCTCCTCGCAGAAGGCGATCGCCTTGTCCCGGGTCATCGCGTAGTCGCGGACCGGGGCGATGCACTTCAGGCCGGGGCCGAGCGCGGAGATGCCGGCCTCGAAGCGGACCTGGTCGTTGCCCTTGCCCGTGCAGCCGTGGGCGACGGTGCCGGCGTGGTGCTTGCCGGCGGCGGCGACGAGGTGCTTGACGATGGCCGGCCGGGAGAGTGCGGAGACCAGCGGGTAGCGGTCCATGTACAGCGCATTGGCCTTGATCGCGGGAAGGCAGTACTCCTCGGCGAACTCGTCCTTGGCGTCCGCGATCTCGGCCTCGACGGCACCGCAGGCGAGCGCGCGCTCGCGGACGACTTCCAGGTCCTCGCCGCCCTGGCCGACGTCCACGGCGACGGCGACGACTTCGGCACCCGTCTCCTCGGCGATCCAGCCGATGGCGACGGAGGTGTCCAAGCCGCCCGAGTAGGCGAGTACGACACGCTCAGTCACGGGTTCCTCCTCACGGCGCAATCGCTTGTAGGCATAACTATGCAGTGCTCCGTATGTTTTGTCAAAGTCTGGACGGTCGGCACCCGGCACGCACCGGCCGAAGCGGTGGGGGCCGCCACGAGCGGCGCACGCGGCTCCTCGACGACCACTGCGGGCGACAGGCCGCGTCGGCGTTCCATCAGCCGAAACGGACCCGTCGCCAACGGAGTTGGCGGCGATAATGACCACCATGGGAAAAACGTACGAGCGCATCGACGGACGGATCAGGGCCTTCATCGAGGAACAGCACATCTTCTTCACGGCGACCGCGCCCCTGGACGAGGAGGGCACGGTCAACCTCTCCCCCAAGGGAGTCAGCGGCTCCTTCGCCGTGATCGACGAGCTGACCGTGGCCTACCTGGACTTCGCGGGCAGCAACGCCGAGACCGTCGCCCACCTCCGCGAGAACGGCCGCATCACGCTGATGTGGTGCGCCTTCCAGGGACCGCCCAACATCGTTCGGGTGCACGGCCGCGGCGAGCCGGTCTTCCGTGACGATCCGCGCTTCGGCCCGCTGCTCACCCACTTCCCCGGGGTGGACCCCGGCCCGCACGGGCTGCGCGCCGTCATCGTGGTCCGGGCCGAACTGATCCGGGACACCTGCGGATTCGCCGTGCCCTTCATGTCCTACGACGAGGACCGGCCACTGCACGCCCAGCGCTTCGCCCGCGAGGACGACGCGTCGCTCAGCGCCTACTTCGAGAAGAAGGAGCACATCGGGACGAGCATCGACGGGCTGCCCGGACTGCCGCTCCCGCTGCCGGTCATGCCGCGCGCGGCAGGGGATTGAGCCGTACGGCGCAGATCCGGGGGTGAGGTCCCGCCGGAAGGTCTAGCGTCCCATGCATGCGCAGACTCCTGGTGGCGGGTTCGGTACTTCTCGCGGTCGTCGGCTCGGTCGCGGCCCGGCCCGCCGCGGCACCGACACTTCCGTCACGGCTCGCCGACACCGGCGGCGGCACCCAGCTGATCACGGCACAGGCCGCGACCACGGGCTCCACCACGGGCACCGTCACCTGGTGGAATCTGCGCCGGGGAACCTGGGTCAAGGGCGGGTCGGCACCGGCCCGGTTCGGAGCGAAGGGCCTCGCCGAGGGGGCGTCGCGCAAGCAGGGCACCGACACCACACCCACCGGCCTGTACGACCTGCCGTACGCCTTCGGGGTCGGGGCCGCGCCGCCCGGCACCGTCCACCCGTACCGCCGGATCACCGACCGGTCCTGGTGGTGCGAGGACAACGCGGCGCGGTCCTACAACCGCTGGGTGGAGCCGCGTCCCGCCGATTGCCGGGCGGCCGAGGCGGAGCATCTGGTCGACCATCCGACGCAGTACGCCCGCGCGCTCGTCATCGGCTTCAACTACGAGCGGCCGGTGCGGGGACGCGGCGCCGGGATCTTCCTCCACGTCGACGGGCGTGGCGCGACCGCCGGTTGCGTCTCCGTACCGGCGGCCGCGATGGACCGGATCCTCGACTGGGTGGACCCCGCCCGCCGTCCGCACATCGCGATCGGGACCCGGTCCGGCCCGACCGCGATCACCCGCTACTGACGGCGCGGACAGCCCGGCCGGCTCAGCGCTCGTTCTGGGCCAGCCGCAGCAGATGGTCGGCGAGCGCCTGTCCGCCCGCCGGGTCACGGCTGATCAGCATCAGTGTGTCGTCGCCCGCGATGGTGCCGAGGATGTCGTGCAGTTCGGCCTGGTCGATGGCCGAGGCGAGGAACTGGGCCGCCCCCGGAGGCGTACGCAGCACCACGAGGTTGGCCGAGGCCTCCGCCGAGATGAGCAGTTCGGCGGAGAGGCGCCGCATGCGCTCCTCCTTCGCGGATCCGCCCAGCGGTGCCTGCGGGGTACGGAAACCACCCTCGCTCGGCACCGCGTAGATCAGCTCGCCGCCGGTGTTGCGGATCTTCACCGCGCCCAGCTCGTCCAGGTCGCGGGAGAGCGTCGCCTGGGTGACGCTCAGCCCGTCGTCGGCCAGGAGCTTGGCCAGCTGGCTCTGCGAACGCACCGGCTGCCGGTTCAGGATGTCCACGATCCGGCGGTGGCGTGCGGTGCGGGTCTGCGGCACGGACGGCCCGCCGTACTCGGTTTCCTGCGCCTCGGTCATCGTCGTCGCCTCATTCTCCGGATCGTCCGTCCCCTTTTGCCGCGTCGAGGGCGCCGGGCAGGGCCTGGAGGAACGCGTCCACCTCGGTGTCACCGATGATCAGCGGCGGCATGAGCCGCAGGACATCGGGGGCGGGCGTGTTCACCAGGATTCCGGCTCCCTGAGCCGCCTGCTGCACCTGAGGCGCGAGGGGCTCGGTGAGCACGATACCCAGCAGCAGCCCGGAGCCTCTGACGTGGGAGACCAGAGGGTGCCCCAGCCCCTCCACTCCCTCCCGGATCCTCTCGCCGAGCCGCTTCACCCGGTCCAGGGCGCCCTCGGCCGCCAGGGTGTCGAGGACGGCGAGTCCGGCGGCGCAGGCGACCGGGTTGCCGCCGAACGTCGTGCCGTGCTGGCCCGGCTTCAACAGCTCGGCCGCCGGGCCGAAAGCGACGGTCGCGCCGAGCGGCAGCCCGCCGCCGAGCCCCTTGGCGAGGGTGACGATGTCGGGCTCCACGCCCTGGTGGGCCTGGTGCTCGAACCAGTGGCCGCAGCGGCCGACGCCGGTCTGCACCTCGTCGAGGACCAGCAGGGTGCCGGTGGCCCGGGTGATCTCCCGGGCGGCCTCCAGGTACCCCGCAGGTGGCACGACCACGCCGTTCTCGCCCTGGATGGGCTCGATGATCACCAGCGCGGTGTCGGTGGTCACGGCCGCCCGCAGGGCTTCCGCGTCGCCGTACGGGACGTGCGTGACGTCGCCGGGCAGCGGGAGGAACGGCTCGCGCTTCTTGGGCTGGCCGGTCAACGCGAGCGCGCCCATGGTCCGGCCGTGGAAGCCGCCGTCGGTGGCGACCATGTGGGTCCGTCCGGTCAGCCGGCCGATCTTGAAGGCGGCCTCGTTGGCCTCGGCGCCCGAGTTGGCGAAGAAGACCCGGCCGTCGCGGCCGAAGAGCTGGAGCAGCCGTTCGGCGAGGGCGACGGGCGGCGGCGCGATGTAGAGGTTGGAGACATGGCCGAGGGAGGCGATCTGGGTGGAGACGGCCTCGACGACGGCGGGGTGGGCGTGGCCCAGCGCGTTCACCGCGATACCGCCGACGAAGTCGAGGTACGCGGTGCCGTCGGCGTCCCACACACGGGCGCCCTCGCCACGGACGAGGGACAGCTGGGGGGTGCCGTAATTGTCCATCAGCGCGTGGCTCCAGCGCTGCGAGAGCTCCTGGTTGCTCATGACTCCCCCTGTGCGTCGGGCACGACCATCGTGCCGATTCCTTCGTCGGTGAAGATCTCCAGCAGGATCGAGTGCTGGACCCGGCCGTCGAGGACCCGCGCGGTCTCGACGCCGTTGCGCACGGCGTGCAGGCAGCCCTGCATCTTCGGCACCATGCCGCTGGACAGCTCCGGGAGGAGCTTCTCCAGCTCGCCGGCGGTGAGGCGGCTGATCACGTCGTCGCTGTTGGGCCAGTCCTCGTAGAGACCCTCCACGTCGGTGAGGACCATCAGCGTCTCGGCGCCGAGCGCGGCGGCGAGCGCCGCCGCCGCGGTGTCGGCGTTGACGTTGTAGACGTGGTTGTCGTCGGCCGATCGTGCGATGGAGGAGACGACCGGGATCCGGCCGTCGTCCAGCAGCGCCTGGATCGCCCCGGTGTCGATGGCGGTGATCTCGCCCACCCGGCCGATGTCCACGAGTTCGCCGTCGATGGTCGGCCGGTGCCGGGTGGCGGTGATCGTATGGGCGTCCTCGCCGGTCAGGCCGACGGCGAGCGGACCGTGCTGGTTGAGCAGGCCGACGAGCTCGCGCTGGACCTGTCCTGCCAGCACCATCCGTACGACGTCCATCGCCTCGGGCGTGGTGACGCGCAGACCGGCCTTGAACTCGCTGACCAGGCCCTGCTTGTCGAGCTGGGCACTGATCTGCGGGCCGCCGCCGTGCACGACGACCGGCTTGAGCCCGGCCTGTCGCAGGAAGACGACGTCCTGGGCGAAGGCCGCCTTGAGCTCCTCGTCGATCATGGCGTTGCCGCCGAACTTGATGACCACGGTCTTGCCGTTGTGCCGGGTCAGCCAGGGCAGCGCCTCGATGAGGATCTGCGCCTTCGGGAGTGCGGTGTGCTTCCGCGCCGCGGTCATGAGCTGTACGCGCTGTTCTCGTGGACGTAGTCCGCGGTGAGGTCGTTGGCCCAGATGACGGCCGACTCGGCGCCCGCCGCGAGGTCGGCGGTGATCTTCACTTCCCGGTAGCGCATGTCGACCTGGTCGCGGTCCTCGCCGACGCTGCCGTTCTTGCAGACCCACACGCCGTTGATGGCGACGTTGAGCTGGTCGGGCTCGAAGGCGGCCTTCGTCGTACCGATCGCGGACAGCACACGGCCCCAGTTCGGGTCCTCGCCGTGGATGGCGCACTTGAGGAGGTTGTTGCGGGCGATGGAGCGGCCCACCTCGACGGCGTCGTCCTCGGTCGCGGCGTTGACGACCTCGATCCGGATGTCCTTGGAGGCACCCTCGGCATCGCCGATCAGCTGCCGGGCGAGGTCGGCGCAGACGGTCCGTACGGCCTCGGCGAACTCGCCCTGCTCCGGGGTGATCCCGCTCGCGCCGGAGGCCAGCAGCAGCACGGTGTCGTTGGTCGACATGCAGCCGTCGGAGTCGACCCGGTCGAAGGTGGTGCGGGTGGCGGCGCGCAGCGCGGCATCCAGCGCCGGGGCGTCCACGTCGGCGTCGGTGGTGAGGACGACGAGCATGGTGGCGAGGCCCGGGGCGAGCATGCCCGCGCCCTTGGCCATGCCGCCGACGGTCCAGCCCTCGCCGCCCGCGACGGCGGTCTTGTGGACGGTGTCGGTGGTCTTGATCGCGATGGCGGCCTTCTCGCCGCCGTGCTCGCTCAGCGCGGCGGCGGCGGTCTCGATGCCGGGCAGCAGCTTGTCCATCGGGAGCAGGGTGCCGATCAGCCCGGTCGAGGCGACCGCGATCTCGCCCGCACTGTGGCCGGTGAGGACCTCGGCGGCCTTCTCGGCGGTGGCGTGGGTGTCCTGGAAGCCCTGAGGGCCCGTACAGGCGTTGGCGCCGCCGGAGTTGAGGACGACGGCACTGACCTCACCGCCCTTGAGGACCTGCTCCGACCAGAGGACGGGGGCGGCCTTGACGCGGTTGGAGGTGAATACGCCCGCGGCTGCGCGACGCGGACCGTTGTTGACCACGAGGGCGAGGTCCGGGTTACCGCTCTCCTTGATTCCCGCGGCGATGCCCGCCGCCGAGAACCCCTGTGTTGCCGTGACACTCACGGTGCGACTCCGATCGTGGAAAGACCTGTGTCCTCGGGAAGTCCGAGGGCGATGTTCATGCTCTGCAGGGCACCGCCGGCGGTGCCCTTGGCGAGGTTGTCGATGGCGCTGACGACGACGATCCGGCCCGCCGCCTCGTCGTACGCGACCTGGATCTGCACGGCGTTGGAACCGACGACGGCGGCGGTGGCGGGCCACTGCCCCTCCGGGAGCAGGTCGACGAACGGCTCGTCGGCGAACGCCTTCTCGTACGCGTCACGGACGGACTCGGCGCTCACGCCGGGCTTCGCCTTCGCGCTGCACGTGGCGAGGATGCCGCGGGGCATCGGCGCCAGGGTCGGAGTGAAGGAGACCGTGACCGGTTCGCCGGCGGCGGCGCTGAGGTTCTGGATCATCTCGGGGGTGTGCCGATGGGCCCCGCCGACGCCGTACGGGGTCATGTTGCCCATCACCTCGGAACCGAGCAGATGCGGCTTGGCCGCCTTGCCCGCCCCCGAGGTGCCCGAAGCGGCGACGATCACGGCCTCGGGCTCGGCCAACTGGGCCGCGTAGGCCGGGAAGAGCGCGAGCGAGACGGCGGTCGGATAGCAGCCGGGCACCGCGATGCGCCTGGACCCGGCCAGCGCCGCGCGCCCGCCCGGCAGCTCGGGCAGGCCGTAGGGCCAGGTCCCGGCGTGCGGCGAGCCGTAGAACTTCTCCCAGTCCGCGGCGTCCCTCAGCCGGAAGTCGGCTCCCATGTCGACGACGAGCACCTGGTCGCCGAGCTGCTCGGCGACGGCGGCGGACTGCCCGTGCGGAAGGGCGAGGAAGACGACGTCGTGTCCGGCGAGGACCTCGGGCGTGGTCGGCTGAAGCACCCGGTCGGCGAGCGGCCGCAGGTGCGGCTGCAGCGCACCGAGCTTCTGTCCCGCGTTGGAGTTGGCGGTGAGGGCCCCGATCTCGACCTCGGGGTGGACCAGCAGGAGACGGAGCAGCTCCCCACCGGCGTATCCACTCGCCCCTGCCACCGCTGCACGTACCACCATCGAAATCCTCCTCGTCGATGGCATGACTATACGCATCACCGCACTTTTATGCAAAGACCCTCTCGTCCCGCCCGTCGAAGTGCTTCAGCGGGGCACCCTCGGGCGACCGGTCAGAAGAGGCGGGCGCGCATGTGCTGCGTGAGGTTCCCGAGGATCTCGCGCAGCCACGGGCTGCGGACGGCCGGCAGCCGGACCAGGGTGTGCCGGAACGTTCCCGGGTCGGCCCGGAACAGGTGAGGGGGGCGCGGCGCGGGCGGGTCGTCGCGAAGGACGCCGTCGGGCATGCCGCCGGACGCGGGAACGGGCGGGTACGGCTCGGGGAAGGCCATCCACAGCCACACCCCGAACGGCAGCGGCACCGGGTACGCCGAGGCGGCCGGGCCGGCCGGGGTCCAGGCCTCCCCCGTCTGCGGATGGGCCGGTACGAGGAGGATGTCGGCGTCCGCGTCGGGGACGGGCCGTCCCGGTCCGGCCAGAACAGCGCGCCGCGCCGGCGGACCCGCGGGCAGCAGGGCGTCGAGGGCGCGTCGGAGCACCTCCCCGACCAGTCCGTCCGGGACGGTCACGGGTCGGCCTTCCGAGGCCGCCAACAGATGGGCGAGCGCCCCGCCGACCGCCGCCTCCCACCGCGGGCTCCATGACCACCAGTGATGCAGCCCCATCGGCAGCCCCCACCCGGCGATCGGCTCGAACGGGGGTGTCCCCTTCCCTTCCGCCATCAGCTCCGCCCAGGAGAGCGGTGCGGAATCGGCGGCGCCCACGGGGCGACGGCGCACGGCGTCCGGGGCGAGCCACACCGCCTGCCAGAGCGAGCAGTCGTCGATCCTGCTCGCCACCGGCAGGCCGCACGCCTCGCAGGCCATGTTGGGGCCGTCGGCTCCGTCGAGGCCGCAGCAGTAGCCGCCGCACTTCTCCGGGATCAGCAGGGTGCCGCGGGCATCCCCGGGTGCGATGACGATCGCGCCGGGTGCGCCGTCGGACAGGGCGTGGACCGGTGCGTGGATGCCGCGGGCCGCCGCCTCGTCCGGATCGATCTCCTCCCAGGCCCGCCACGGCGGCCCCCAGGGCTCCGGCTCCACGGCGAACGTGCCCGATTCCATGAGCACCGGGAGCTGAAGCCCGTTCCCGTACTTCTGATGGGCGTGGGCCGGCAGGGCGACCGGGGACAGTGGGGTGGTCAGCCCGGCGCCGCACCCCGCACACACGAAAACGAACAAATGCCCTCCGCCTCGGAAACACGGGCATCGTCGCAGCTCGGCGGCGACCGGCCAACGTGTTTTCCGTCCGCCGCGCGACCCGGGCGCCGCCACGGCGTGGCGCGTCGGCGGCTGTTTCGGCAGCGGGATCGTTCGCCACCACCCGGCCGACGGCGCCGGGCACGGTGATCGCGTCCGCGCCGGCGCGACCGGTCCGGTTCCACCGCGCCGCACACGCTGCTCACGTACGGCCGGGACCCTCCACCGGCCGGGAGGGACATCGGTCACCCTCCGCATCGGCCTTGTCACCGCTCCGACGCCGATACCTGCCCGCCCGTCGGCTCCGAGCGCGTCGATGTCAGGATGGTTGCATGACGAGCAAGGTTTACTTCGACATCACCATCAACGACGAGCCCGCCGGGCGGATCACGTTCAAGCTGTTCGACGACGTCGTTCCCAAGACCGCGGAGAACTTCCGCGCCCTGGCGACCGGCGAGAAGGGCTTCGGCTACAAGGGGTCGTCCTTCCACCGCATCATTCCCGCCTTCATGCTGCAGGGCGGCGACTTCACCCGGGGCGACGGCACCGGCGGTCAGAGCATCTACGGGGCGAAGTTCGCGGACGAGAACTTCAAGCTCGCGCACACCAAGCCGGGCCTGCTGTCCATGGCCAACAGCGGCCCCGACTCCAATGGCTCCCAGTTCTTCATCACGACCATCGTGACGTCGTGGCTGGACGGCAAGCACGTGGTGTTCGGCGAGGTCGACAACCAGGAGAGCATGGACCTGGTCACCAGGATCGAGGCCCTCGGCTCGCAGAGCGGCCGGCCCTCGGCGAAGATCACCATCGCCGACTGCGGCACCCTCTGACCCGTACGCGGGACCACTGACACGAGCGCGGCGCCCCCCCGCCCCCGGGGGGCGCCGCGCTCCGTCGTACCCGGCGGGCGAAATGGCGCCCGCACCGCTCGCCTTCCCCGGTACGGTGCCGGGATGGGGAACGTGTTTCACGGCGGGGGCCGCAGTCTGTCCATGTCCAACGGCGGCACGGACGTGTTCGTCGATGTGCTCATGCTGGCCGTGTCCGATCTCGCCGAGCACCCCTGGGACCACCGCTTCGCCGCGCTGCTGGCCTGGCAGGACCAGAACATCATGGGGCGTGGGACCGTCGGGTTCGATCTGGAGGACGTCGACTGGGGCCGCTCACCGCACGAGCGGGCCGCGGCGAAGGACTTCGTCCTGCGGGTGCTCGATCTCGCGCTGCGCAGGCACCGGTGGGGCGAGCTGGACTACGAGCCGCCGTTCGCCGAGGACTGCCTGCGGCAGTACCGGGACATGGTCGAGGCGTTCGATCCGGCCGACGTCGAGCGGCGGAGGGGCCGTTCCCCGTTCCCCGGCCCGGAGGAGGCCGCCATGGCCTCGTGCGTGCGGCACCGCGTCCTGTGCGCGCCGGACCACCAGGAGGGATGCGTCTTCTGTACGGCACTGCTGTGAATCCTGCCGCCACCCGTTTCCCTTACTGTCAACCAACGATTGACAGTAAGGTGGTGTCAACCTATGGTTGACACATGGTGAATCCCGTACGCATGACCAATCCCGTGCGCCTCGACGAACTGATCGAGGCCATCAAGAAGGTCCACACCGACGCGCTCGACCAGCTCTCCGACGCGGTCATCGCCGCGGACCACCTCGGCGAGGTCGCCGACCACCTGATCGGGCACTTCGTGGACCAGGCCCGGCGGTCCGGCGCTTCCTGGACGGACATCGGGAAGAGCATGGGGGTGACCAGGCAGGCAGCCCAGAAGCGGTTCGTCGCCAAGGACCCGGGCGAGCCGTCGGACCTCGACCCCGGCCAGGGGTTCAGCCGCTTCACCGAGCGGGCCAGGAACGTGGTGATGGCGGCGCAGAACGAGGCCCGCGCGGCGGGCAACGACGAGGTACGCACCGAGCACCTGGTGCTGGGGCTGCTCAGCGAGCCGGAGTCGCTCGGCCTCGCGTTCGTCAGGGCCCAGGGCGTCACGCCGGAGAACGTCCGCCGGGCGGCGGCTCAGGCGCTGCCGTCCGCGGCCGACGCGGTGCCGGAGATCATCCCTTACGACGCCGGGGCCCGTAAGGCGCTGGAGCTGACGTTCCGGGAAGCCCTGCGGATGGGCCACAACTACGTCGGCACCGAGCACATCCTCCTGGCCCTGTTGGAGCAGGAGGACGGCGCGGGCGTGCTGACGGGTCTCGGCCTCGACAAGGCGACCGCCGAGACGGCCATCGCCGAAGCCGTCACACTCGTCGCCGACCACTCGGGCATGGAGGCCTGACCGGCACCGGACCGTCCGGGGCGCGCGACGGGGCAGGTCTCGCGGGCACCGCGATCTCCGCCGCCCGCACCGCGGGCCGTCGGCGTCCGCGGAGCCCGCGGGTCGACCGGCGCGGCAGCACTCGGCGGATCCGACTGCGCGAGGAGCGCGATCCGTTGTGGCGAGTCGGCCTTCGGGACGACGAGGGTCTGCCGTTCGGATCGGGCCGGATCGTCGTGGAGCCCGGCCGGGGAGTGCGGTTCGCACGGTCCGGCCGCCCCGGCGCGGTGCGGGAGCACAGGGCGCACGGGCACTGCCTCCTTGCCCGCTGCGTCGAGTTCCGGCCATCCGTGACGGCCGGGGCATCGAGGCCGAGCGGGCCCCGGTCGACAAGGATGCGGGCGCACAGGGAGGCCGGCCCCTCGGTGGTGGACCGGACGTCGACCAGGGTCTCCCGCTCCCGGGGGCGGCGGGCACCGTCGGCCCGCCCGTCCAGGAGACCGGCCACGGGCTCCCCGTCGACCGGTACGGTCACGGCCGCACCCGGTTCCTCCCGCTCCCGGAAATTCGCTTCGAACACGCCGCGAACCGCGGAGAACCGGTCGTCGCAGCGGCCCTGGATCCGCGGCACGGCCTCCCCGCCCCGGACATGCCGGCGGACTCGATGGTCGAGCGGCGTACGGTCGGACCGGCGGGATGGTTCGCGCACCCGCAGCACCGGGGCCGTCGACGGACTCCCGCTCCGAGCCCGCACGGGCGGGGCGGTCAGCGGGCTCCCGCTTCGAGCCTGAGGCTCCAGCGGCCCGGCACACCGGTGAGCGTGACGGTGGACAGCGGTCGGACGTCGACGTTCCAGTAGGCCGACGGCGGGGCCTTGAGCGCGTAGACGAGGGCGGCCCGGACGACCGCCGGTTCGGCGACGGCGACGATGGCCCCGTCGCACGCCGGGCGGGTGTCCAGCCAGCCCCCTATCCGCGAGATGAAGGCGAGCAGCGGTTCGCCGCCGTGCGGGGCGGAGCGGGGGTCGGCGAGCCAGGCGTCGACGGCAGCGGGTTCGCAGGCCGCGACCTCGGCGAGGGTGCAGCCGCGCCAGCGGCCCATGTCGCAGTCGCGCAGAGCGGGCTGGACGAGCGGCGCGTAGCCGAGGGCCTCGCCGGTGGCGCGGCTGCGCGGGGTCGGTGAGCAGTAGCGCAGTTCGGCGGCGCCCAGGGGCACGAGGGTGTGCGCGACGAGCTGCACCTCGTGCCAGCCGGCGTGGTCGAGCGGCCGGTCGTCGTCGAAGCGCTCGGCGAGCAGGGCGGAGCTGCGCGCCGCGGCGACGAGCGAGACTCGAACAGTCATGGCGGCGATCGTGGAGCCGAACGCCACGCGGGTCAAGGGTGCCTTCGCAAGCCCTTTCGGCTCGGCCGAACCGGAGGCACGCCCACCGGTTCGAGTTCTCCCGTGGCTTGAAGCCGCCCTTGCCGTGAAGGCCGTGGTCACCCTCGGCGGGTGCCCGTGGGGGCATGACGTCGCGTCCGGCCGACGTTCACGCGCCGAAGCCGGTCAGGGCCTCGTCGCAGGCGGCGCGCAGACGGTGCACCCCCTCGGCGATCTCGGCCGCCCCGGCGACCGCGGCATGGCTCAACCGGATGTGCGGGGAAGGGGGTTCGGCGCAGAAGTACGGGCGGCCGGGTGCGATGGCCACGCCCGCGCGCAGCGCGGCCGAGACCACCGCGGACTCGTCCGTGCCGGCTTCCGCCTCGGGCAGACGCAGCCACAGGCTGCCGCCGCCCGTGGGGACGAGGGGGAGCGCGAGTGCGGGGAGCTCCAGCCGCAGGGCCGCGGTCATGATGCTCCGCCGGTTCCTCAGCTCGGCCGATACGGTACGCAGGTGGTGACTCCACGCCGGGGAACCGACCAGTTCGAGCGCGGCCTCCTGGAGCGGCCGGGGAACGAAGAAGCTGTCGACGACCTGGATGGCGCGCAGCCGCCCCAGCACCGGACCGCGCGCGGCGAGCGCGCCCACGCGCAGGCTGGGCGAGGTGACCTTGGTGAGGGAGCAGACGTGTACGACCACGCCGTCGGGGTCGTCAGCGGCCAGGGGGGCGGGCAGCGGGCCGGCGTCGTCGTGGACCAGGCGGCGGGCGAAGTCGTCCTCGACGACGAAGGCTCCGGCCGCACGCGCGATCCGGACGACCTCGCCACGCCGCTCGGGGGCGAGGACCGCGCCGGTCGGGTTCTGGAAGAGCGGCTGACAGACGAAGACCCGGGCGCCGGTGGCCCGGAACGCGGCGGCGAGCAGCTCCGGCCGTACGCCATCGGCGTCCACCGGCACCGGCACGGGCCGCAGGCCGGTGGCGCGGGCGGCGGCCAGCATGCCGGGATAGGTGGGCGACTCGACCAGGACCGGGGCGCCGGGCGGGGCGAGCGCGCGCAGCGCGACGGCCAGGGCGCTCTGGCCGCCCGCAGTGATCAGTACGTCGGCGGCGGTGACGGCGGGCCCGATCTCCCGGGCGAACCAGGCCCGCAGTCCGGTCAGACCGTCGGTGGGCGGGCGGGCCCAGGCGCCGGGACGACGACCGGCCCTGGCGAGGGCGGCGGCGAGCGCCCGCTCCGGCTGGAGCGAGGAGTGGAGGTAGCCGCCGTTGAACTCGATGACGCCGGGCGGTGGCGCGGCGAGCGTGACCAGGACGCCTGAGGCGTCGACGGTGCGCGGCACCGCTTCGGGACCGCCGTCGCCGTTGAGGGAGACCTCCTGCCAGGAGGTGTCGCCCGGCGGGGGCACCTCGGTACGGGGGCTCGCCCGGAAGGCGCCGGAGCCGGGCCGGGTGACGACGAGGCCCTCGGCAGCGAGCCGGGCGATGGCCCGGGAGACGGTGACGGGGCTGACCCGGAAGCGCTCCACCAAAGCACGACTGGACGGCAGCTTTCCACCAGGTGAGTAGCGATTCACCTCATGACGGAGAGATTCCACCAGCTCAGCGACGCTGCTACGCTCTTGCATGAGAGTCAAGAGTAGCGCTACTGATAAAAGCACGATAGCGATTGCTTCATCGGCGGCCCCCATGACGGCCGGTACGGCGAACCGTGGGGGTGTGGCTCTCGCCGTGCTCGGCGTCGTCGCCTTCTCACTGACCTTCCCGTCCACCGCCTGGGGCCTGGAGAGCTTCGGCCCCTGGTCACTGGTGTCGCTGCGCACCCTGCTCGCCGCCGTGATCGCGGGCGGTGCGCTGCTCGCGGGGCGGGTACCGGTGCCGGACCGCCGGCACCGGCCCGGACTCGTCGTGGTCGCGGCGGGCGTGGTGGTGGGCTTCCCGCTGCTGACCACGCTGGCACTGCAGACCTCGACGACCTCGCACGCGGCCGTGGTGGTGGGGCTGCTCCCGCTGACCACCGCGGTGTTCTCCTCGCTGCGGACCGGTGCGCGGCCGTCCCGCGCCTTCTGGATCGCGGCGCTCGCCGGAGCCGGCGTGGTGATCGCGTTCACCGTGCAGCAGAGCGGCGGCGAGCTGTCCGGCGGCGATCTGTATCTGTTCGGCGCGCTGCTGGTGTGCGCGGCGGGGTACACCGAGGGCGGCAGGCTGGCCGGGATCATGCCGGGCTGGCAGGTGGTCGGCTGGGCGCTGGTCCTCTCCCTGCCTCTGGCGGTCGTGGGAGCGGCGGTCGCACTGCCGTCGGAGCCGGTACGGGCGACCGCGCACGGAGTGCTCGGTCTGCTCTGGGTGGCCGCCGGGTCCACCTTCCTCGGTCTGTACGTCTGGTACCGCGGGATGGCGGAGATCGGCGTGCCGCGGGCCAGCCAGCTCCAGCTCGCACAGCCGTTGCTGACTCTGGTGTGGTCGTTCTTCCTGCTCGGCGAGGAGGTCTCGGCCGCCGCTCCGGTGGCGGCGGTCGCGGTGCTGGTCTGTATCGCGGCCACCCAGCGGGCGGGACGCGCCCGCCGTGCCGGATGAGAACCTCGCTCCTCCACCGGGCGAAGTCACCGTACGGTCATAGACTTGTCGACAAGGACCGCCACCCGTGAGGAGGTCACTCCCGATGGAGGCACACGCGGGCGACCGGCTGCTGACGCACGGCAGGACCGTGGGACAGCACGACCATGTCGCAGAAATCGTCGAAGTGCTCGGTGCCGGGGGCACTCCCCCGTACCGCGTCCGCTCCGAGGACGGGCACGAACACCTCATTTCACCCGGTCCCGACAGCGTCGTGCAGCACGCCGCCGTCCGGAAGCAGGCGCCGAAGACCACGTAGCGGCCTTCGACGGACGCGCTGCTCCTCGCCCCCGGGACCCGGGCGGGCCGACGGCTTCCCGGCGGCCCGCCCCAGCACCAGGTGCGTTCCCTCCGCTTCTTCTGTCAGCGGGGTGGACGCACCCTGTTGCGGTAGTGGTCGGCGACCAACCGGGCCATGGCTCCGTTCCGGTCGGTCACCACGTCCTTGCCGGAGAAGTAGACATGACCGCGCACCTGGTCGTAGCGGGCGGCGAGGTCGAGGTGGCGGGAGAGTTCGGCCGGATCCTGCCAGGCCGCGGGCTGAGCGGGGTCACCGGCCTTGTAGAGGGCCTCGCCCACGAACAGAGCGACGCCCGTGCCCCGTACGACCTCGCTCCACCAGGGCAGCAGCTTGGCGTAGTCGGCGGCGGCGAAGCCGATGTTCCAGTAGATCTGCGGGCAGATGTAGTCGATCCAGCCCTTCTTGATCCAGCCGCGGGTGTCGGCGTGCAGATCGTCGTAGGTCTGCACCCCCGCCTTCGTGTCGGAGCCGAGCGGGTCGGTCGCGGCGTTGCGCCAGACCCCGAACGGGCTGATCCCGAACCGGACGTTCTTCTTGATCTTCTTGATCCGCTCGGCGGTCTCGCGCACCAGCTTGTCGGTGTTGTCGCGCCGCCAGGCGGCCTTGTCCGGGAAGCCGGCGCCGTACTTCGCGTAGGTGGCGTCGTCGTCGAAGTCCTGCCCGGCCACCGGGTACGGGTAGAAGTAGTCGTCCCAGTGCACGGCGTCGATGTCGTACCGGCGGACCGCGTCGAGCATCGCGTCCTGGACGAAGCGGCGGACCTCGGGGATTCCGGGGTTGTAGTAGAGCTTCCCGCCGTACGGCAGGACCCAGTCGGGGTGCAGCCGGGCGGGGTGCGAGGCGACCAGCCGGGACGGGTCGGTGTGGTTGGCGACCCGGTACGGGTTGAACCAGGCGTGCAGTTCCAGGCCGCGGCGGTGGGCCTCGCGGACGGCGGTGCCCAGCGGATCCCAGCCGGGGTCCTTGCCCTGCACCCCGGTGAGGTACTGGGCCCACGGCTCGTAGGGGGAGGGCCACAGCGCGTCGGCGGTCGGCCGGACCTGGAGGATCACGGCGTTCATCCGGCGGTCGACGGCCTCGTCGAGGTAGGCGATCAGCTCGGCCTGTTGCGCGGCCGCCGTCAGTCCGGGCTTCGAGGGCCAGTCGAGGTTGGCCACGGTGGCGACCCACATGCCGCGCAGCTCACGCCGATCGACCTGGTGACCGCCCCCGCGCTGCGGTGCGCCCGTCCGCCCGGAACCGCCCTGCCGGGACGGCGCCGCGGACGCCGCACCCGCCGTGGCGACCGTGCTCACCACACCCGCGACCACGCCGGCCGCACCCGCCACAAAGCCTCTTCGGGCCATTTGCCGCATATCCATGCACCTGCCGTCTCTCTGTCCTCGTCGTCAACAACTGTCGCCTCTGTAATCAGGCGTAACGCAGAGCATGCCCGCCCCGGCCCGCGATGACCCGTAGGCCGCGGAGTAACGTCGTGGGGTCGGGGCGGGCACCGGAATCAGACGGGAACCTGCGACACGCAGAACAGCGAAAGGCACGAGGTGACGGACTCTATGGCCGACATTGCACGCGTCGGAGTGGTGGGCTGTGGCCAGATGGGCGCGGGCATCGCGGAGGTGTGCGCCCGCAGCGGTCTCGAGGTCATGGTGGCCGAGACCACCGGCGAGGCGCTGGAGATCGGCCGCACCCGGCTGCACAACTCCCTCTCGAAGGCCGCCGAACGAGGCAAGATCACTGCGGAGGAGCGCGACGAGACACTGGCGCGGCTGAGCTTCACCACCGACCTGGGAGAGTTCGCCGACCGCGATCTCGTCATCGAGGCGGTCGTGGAGAACGAGCAGGTCAAGACCGAGATCTTCCAGGTGCTCGACCAGGTGGTGACCCGGCAGGACGCGATCCTCGCCTCGAACACCTCCTCCATCCCGCTGGTGAAGCTGGCCGTGGCGACCTCTCGTCCGGACCAGGTCATCGGCATCCACTTCTTCAACCCGGCCCCGGTGCAGAAGCTCGTCGAGCTGATCCCCGCGCTGACGACGTCCGACGAGACGGTGAAGCGCGCCGAGGCCCTGGTGCAGGACGTCCTCGGCAAGCACCCGATCCGTGCCCAGGACCGCTCCGGCTTCGTCGTCAACGCGCTGCTGATTCCGTATCTGCTGTCCGCGATCCGGATGTTCGAGTCGGGAATCGCCAGCCGTGAGGACATCGACAACGGCATGGAGCTCGGCTGCGCCCACCCGATGGGCCCGCTCAAGCTCTCCGACCTGATCGGTCTCGACACGGTGGCCTCCGTCGCCGACTCCATGTACGCGGAGTTCAAGGAGCCGCTGTACGCCGCTCCCCCGCTGCTCCAGCGGATGGTGGACGCGGGCCGACTCGGCCGCAAGACGGGGTCGGGCTTCTACCCGTACTCCTGATTCCTCTCTCGTGCCCGCACGGGGCCGGCCGGGGCGATCCCCCGGCCGGCCCCGTCCGTGGTTCGGGGCGCCTCATCCCAGCCGTAAGTGATGGAGCATCATCAGCCCGGCCGCCATGCCTGCGGCCGGGACCTCGCCGCGGGCGATCAGGTCGGGCACCAGCTTGAGCGGTATCCACTCCCGGCGCGAGGACTCGAAGTCGTCACTGGGATGACCGGTCCAGTCGGCCTCCTCGGACCAGTAGAAGTGGTGCCGGGCGTCGGTGAGGCCGTTCGACGGCTCCAGCGTCAGCAGCGGGCGCAACGGGCCGGGGCGCCAGCCGGTCTCCTCCTCCATCTCCCGGGCGGCGGCGACAGCGATGTCCTCGCCTTCCTCGACCACCCCCGCGGCCAGTTCCCAGCCCCAGCTGTCGGTGATGAACCGGTGGCGCCAGAGCAGCAGCACCTCGTTGGCCTCGTTGACGGCGGTGGCCGCGGCGACGGGGCGGAGCCGGATGAGGTAGTGGTCGAGATGGCGGCCGTCGGGTATGACCACATCGGCCAAGTTGACCCGGAACCAACGGTTCTCATACACAGTTTGTTCGTTCAGATTCGCCCATTGCACAGTTCTGCCACCTTCCGACAAGTAGGTGGCAACATCGCAGCAGGATCCGCATCGGAGGGGAACGTACCGGTACCCGCGAACCCGCACGTACGGCAGTACTCACAGCGGTACGCGCAGCGCTCCGTCGATCAGTTCGGCGGCCCGCCCCGCCTCGGCACAGCCGCTCGCGATCAGGTCCTCGCGCACCGCGCGCAGCCGGTCGCGCAGCCGCTGCGACTCCATGCCCCTGGCCCGCTCCGCCATCTCCACGGCCGTGGCCGCGGCCCGGTCCGCCTCGCCCTGACGCAGCTCGACATGGGTCAGCATGGCCAGCCGGTGCACCCGCCCCCGATCGTGCGCCGGGGTCCGCACGGCCGTCGCCGCGTGCTCCCGGGCTCCCGGCAGATCGCCGAGGCTGAGCAGGGCCTCGGCCACCTGCACGTCCACCAGGCCCGGCTGGACGTACCCGGTCTCGTCCGGTTCATGGCCCGGCCGGATGCGTTCGGCCTCCGACTCGGCGCGCCGGATGCACTCCAGGGCGCTGCCCGCGTCGCCGATGCGGGCGTACGCCTTGGCCTGCATCGCGTACAGATCTGCGGCCAGCGCCGGAGTGATGTGCCTGCCCGCGGCCCGCAACGCCGCCTGCGCGAAGGCCACCGACTGCCGGTAGTCGGCGAGGAACAGCGACTGGTTGACCAGCAGGGCGATCACGTATCCGCCCAGCGCCCGGTCCCCGCTCGCCTTGGCCAGCCGAAGCGCCTGGTGGAAGTAGCGCTGGGCCAGCCCGTGCGCGTCGGAGTCGTAGGCGCAGATGCCCGCGACGGCCACCAGACCGCCCGTCGCCCGGTGGAGCCGACGCCCCGTCGCGTCGCTGTAGCCGCCGCGCAACAGCGGTGCGGCCTCGGCGTTGAGGAAGCCGACGATGCGGGAACGGGTCGCGATTCCACCGGCCCTGCGGTACATCAGTTCGTAGTGGGCACGGGCCGCACGCAACATCACTATGTCGGCCATGCCGACACGGGTGACGCCGCCGCGGGAGACGTCGACGTCCTCGGGCGGGTTCTCCCACTCCCAGACGGGCATCACCGCGGCGGTGCCCGTGACGGCGGCCGAGGCGAGCGTGTGCGGACGCTGCTGTTCGTCGGAGCGCCACAGCGCGGTGGCCCGCTCGACGAATCCGGTGAGCGTGGACGCGGGCACGGCAGCACCGGCACCCGGGGTCGCCATGCCGATGTCGTCCAGTGAAAGAGGCCTGTTCAGCCGGTTCCCGAGCACTTCGCAGATCAGGTCCGGCACCTGGCCACGCGGGCGCTGTCCCTTCAACCAGCGGGCCACCGCGGTGTGTTCGTACCGCAGGCACAGTCCGCGGGAGCGGCCGGCCCGGTTGATGTGCGCGGCGAGGCCCGCCCGGGAGACCCCGGCCTCCTCGATCAGGGCCTCCAGCAGAATGTTCGGCTCCGTCGCCCCCATGCGCCCCTCCGGTGGTTCGGCACGCCGAGGCGTGTCGCACCAGTGGAGCACGATTCACACGGGGTGTGAACGGAATGCCCCAACCGTCCCGCTGCGCACGCTGTTGCACCGGTGCGCGGATCGGTTGAATCAGTCGTCTCGCAAGAGGCGGCCGGGTCGTCTGCTCCCCCTCGTACAGTCGACGACCCGCACCCGCGCCGTCCGTCTCCGCCGACCTGCCCGGCCCTCCGTGGCGGCGAGGACGGCGCGGGGAGCGCCCGCGAGCGGTTCTGTGCCGCTCGGCGAGCACGGAAGGGGCGTATCCGGTCTCCGGATACGCCCCTTCATTCACGATGCGTGACGTGCGGTGCTACGCGCCCCGCAGCACCGCGCCCGTCCGCTCGGCGGCCAGCGCCACCGCGGCGTCACGGGCGGCCGTGGCCTCGTCGACGGTCAGCGTGCGGTCGGCGGCGCGGAAGCGCAGCGCGTACGCCAGGGACTTGCGGCCCGCACCGATCTGCTCGCCGGTGAAGACGTCGAACAGCCGCAGCGATTCGAGGAGTTCACCCGCGCCCGCGCGCAACGCCCGCTCCACCTCGGCGGCGGGGACGCTCTCCGCGACGATCAGCGCGACGTCCTGGGTCGCCACCGGGAAGGCGGAGATCCGGGGCGCCTGGAGCACGCCGTCGACGGCCTGCTCCAGGACGTCGAGCTCGACCTCCATGGCGCAGGTGCGCTCCGGCAGGTGGAGCTCCTTGATGACGCGCGGGTGCAGCTCGCCGGCGTGCCCGAAGAGGGTCTCCTCGCCGTTCACCGTCACGTACAGCGCGGCGCAGCGGCCCGGGTGCCACGGTGCGTGCTGGTCGCTCCGGACGATCACCTCGACACCGGCCTCGCGGGCGATGGTGCGGGCGGCCTCGATGGAGTCCGCCCAGTCGGCCGGGCGGCCCTTGCCCCACCAGCCGGCCTGCTCGCGGGCGCCCGCGAGGACGGCCGCGGCGCGGCGCGGCTGGCGCGGCAACGTGGCGTCGAGTCCGGCGATCTCCTCGTCGGTGGGACGCCGGTCGACCGGCAGCCGCACGGCCTTCTTCTCGGTGCCACTCGGCCTGAAGACCAGGCCGGTCTCGAAGAGCGCGAGGTCGTGGCTGCCACGGCCGTCGTTGCGTCGCAGTGCCCCGAGCAGGCCCGGCAGCAGCGTGGTGCGCAGCGCCGGCTCCTCGTCGGAGAGCGGGTTGACGAGCTCGACCGTACGGCGACGGCCGTCGTCGGCGTCGATTCCGAGCTGGTCGAGGACCGCGTCACCGATGAACGGGTAGTTCAGCGCCTCGACGTAGCCGGCCCCGGCGAGCGCCCGGCCGACCCTGCGGTGCAGCCGCTGGTGGTCGGTGAGCCCGCGGCCGGAGGGCGGCGTCGGGAGGGTGGACGGGAGGTTCTCGTAGCCTTCGAGCCGGATGACCTCTTCGGCGAGGTCGTTGGGCTCGCCGAGGTCGGGGCGCCAGGACGGCACGGTGACGAGCAGCTCGTCCTGACCGTAGACGTCGCAGCCGACCTCCTGGAGACGCCGTACGACGGTCTCGCGGCCGTAGCCGACACCGGCCACCCGGTCGGGGTGGTCGGCGGGCATCGTGATGGTGCGGGGCGCGGACGGGGCGCAGACCTCGGTGACCCCGGCCTCGGCGGTACCTCCGGCGAGCAGCACCAGGAGGTCGACGGTGCGCTGTGCGGCGGCGGCAGCGGCCTGCGGGTCGGCGCCGCGCTCGAAGCGCTTGGACGCCTCGGAGGACAGCTTGTGGCGGCGCGCGGTCCGGGCGATCGAGATCGGGTCGAAGTGCGCGGCCTCGATGACGACCTCGGTGGTGCTGTGCGCACCGTCCTGGACGTCCGCGATCTCGGTGTTGGCACCGCCCATGACGCCCGCGAGGCCGATCGGCCCGCGGTCGTCGGTGATGACCAGGTCCTCGGCGTCCAGGACGCGGACCGTGCCGTCGAGGGTGGTGAGCTTCTCGCCCTGCTGGGCGCGGCGCACCCCGATCGGCCCGTCGAGGCGGGAGCGGTCGTAGGCGTGCAGCGGCTGGCCGAGCTCCAGCATCACGTAGTTGGTGACGTCGACGGCGAGCGAGATCGGACGCATCCCCGCCTTCTGCAGCCTGCGCTGCAGCCAGATCGGGGAGCGTGCCTCGGGCTGGAGACCGACGACGGTGCGTGCGGTGAACCTGTCGCAGCCGATCGGGTCGGCGATCTTGACCGGGTGGCCGAAGGCGTTCGGCGCGGGCACGTCGAGGAGGGCCGGGTCGCGCAGCGGCAGCCCGTACGCGATGGCGGTCTCGCGGGCGACGCCGCGCATGGAGAGGCAGTAGCCGCGGTCCGGTGTGACGGCGATGTCGAGGACCTCGTCGACCAGCTGGAGCAGCTCGATGGCGTCGCTGCCGACCTCGTGCTCCGGCGGCAGCACGATGATGCCGTGCGTGCCGTCGTCGCCCATGCCGAGCTCGTCGGTGGAGCAGATCATGCCGTGCGAGGTCTTGCCGTACGTCTTGCGCGCGGCGATCGCGAAGTCGCCGGGCAGGACGGCGCCCGGGAGGACCACGACGACCTTGTCGCCGACGGAGAAGTTACGGGCTCCGCAGACGATCTCCTGCGGCTCGCCGGTGCCGTTGGCGTCGCCGACGTCGACCGTGCAGAAGCGGATGGGCTTCTTGAAGCCCTCCAGCTCCTCGATGGTCAGTACCTGTCCGACGACCAGCGGGCCCTTGAGGCCGGCGCCGATCTGCTCGACCCTCTCGACCTCCAGACCCACGGCGACGAGTTTGGCCTGTACGTCACGGCCGGTCTCCGTCGCCGGCAGGTCGACGTACTCCCGCAGCCAGGAAAGCGGGACACGCATCAGATCTCCATCCCGAACGGCCGGGTGAACCGGACGTCACCCTCGACCATGTCTCGCATGTCTTCGACGTTGTGGCGGAACATCAGCATCCGTTCGATGCCGAACCCGAAGGCGAATCCGCTGTACTTCTGGGGGTCGACCCCGCAGGCGATGAGCACCTTGGGGTTGACCATGCCGCAGCCGCCGAGCTCGATCCAGCCCTCGCTGCCACAGGTGCGGCAGGGACGGTCCGGGTTGCCGACGGACGCGCCGCGGCAGACGTAGCAGACCATGTCCATCTCGGCGGACGGCTCGGTGAACGGGAAGAAGTTCGGCCGGAGCCGGGTCTTCATGTCCGGGCCGAAGAGCGCCTGGACCATGTGGTCGAGGGTGCCCTTGAGATCGGCCATGGTGAGGCCCTCGTCGACGGCGAGCAGCTCGATCTGGTGGAAGACCGGGGTGTGCGTCGCGTCGAGCTCGTCGGTGCGGTAGACGCGGCCGGGGCAGACGACGTAGACGGGGGGCTCGCGGTCGAGCAGCGTACGGGCCTGGACCGGCGAGGTGTGCGTGCGCAGCACGACTCCGGACTCGTCGTTGTCGCCGCCGTCGGCGCCGCGGACGAAGAAGGTGTCCTGCATCTGTCGGGCCGGGTGGTCGGGCACGAAGTTCAGCGCGTCGAAGTTGAACCACTCCGCCTCGACCTCGGGGCCCTCCGCGACCTCGTAGCCCATGGCCACGAAGACGTCGGCGACGCGCTCCATGAGGGTCGTCAGCGGGTGGCGGGCTCCGGCCGGGGTGCGGTCGTGGGGCAGCGTGACATCCACCGCCTCCTCGACCAGCACGCGGGCGTCCCGCTCGGCCTCCAGCTCCGCCTGACGGGCGGCGAGCGCCTTGCCCACGGCGCCGCGGGCCTGGCCCACGCGCTTGCCCGCCTCGGCCTTGGCCTGCGGCGGCAGCGCGCCGATCTCCCGGTTGGCGAGCGAGAGGGGCGAGGTACCACCGGTGTGCGCGGTCTTCGCCTGGGCGAGCGCGTCGAGGTCACCGGCGGCGGCGAAGGCGGCGAACGCCTCGTCCCGCATGCGCTCGATCTCTTCCGGTTTCAGTGCCTCGACCTCGACTGGGTCGTACGACTTGTTCGGTGCCGACATCTCTTCCCGTGCTTCCGATTGGCTGATACTGCTCTGAACCGGGGACACCCCGGACCCCGCGGCCCCGCTCGACGGCTGGAGGACGCAAAGGTGCCAAGGGTCGAGTCTACGGGTCACAGGATGTGTAGGAGGCCCGTGGGCTGCTCAGGCCAGGTAGGCCGGCGCGCTCACGGGCAGAATAAATCGGAATTCGGCGCCGCCGCCGGGGCCGCGACCGACCGTGATCGTGCCGCCGTGCGCCTCGACGATGCCCTTGACGATGTAGAGGCCCAGGCCCGTACCGCCGCGCTTGCTCCCCCGCCAGAAGCGGGTGAAGACACGGCCCATCGATTCCTCGGGGATGCCGGGGCCTTCGTCGCTCACGGTGACGGCCGTTCCCTTCTCGTCGCTCTTCGCGGGTGCGGGTGCGACTTCGATGGTGACGGTTCCCTCGCCGTGGCGCACCGCGTTTTCCAGCAGGTTGCCGAGCACCTGGTCGACCTTGTCCGGATCGGCCCAGACCACGGGCAGCGGCTGGCAGGTGCGGACGAGGAAGCGGTCGGGGGTCTGGCCGTTCGCGGTGAGGGTCTGGATGTGGCGTTCGACGGCCGCGGAGAGGTCCACGGGCTGGCGTCGCAGCTCCAGCCTCCCGGAGTCGATCCGGGAGATGTCGAGCAGCTCCGCGATGAGCCGGGTGACACGGCCCGCGTCGGCGTCGACGGTCTCCAGCATCAGGCGCTTCTGGTCGTCGGTGAACCTCTCCCACTTGGCGAGGAGGGTCGCGGTGAAGCCCTTGACGGAGGTCAGCGGCGAGCGCAGCTCGTGGGCGACCGTCGCGATCAGCTCGGCGTGGCTGCGTTCGTTGCGGCGACGGGCCTCGGTGCCGCGCAGCGAGACCACCAGGCGGCGTACGGGACCGGTCGGGTGCTCGCGTACGTACCGTGCGGAGACCAGGACCTCCCGGCCGCCCGGCAGCAGCAGATTGCGCTCGGGCTGGCCGACCCGGGTGGCGAGTCCGCCGTACGGGTCGGTCAGGGCCCACCAGCGGCGGCCCTTGAGGTCCTCCAGCGGCAGCACGCGCTCCAAGGGGCGGCCGAGAGCGGCGGCCCGGGGCACGGCGGTGATCCGGGCGGCGGCGGCATTGAAACAGATGACCCGGCCGGTCTCGTCGGCGACGACCAGACCGTCGGGAAGGTCGTCGGGGTCGACGGCCGCGTCGAAGGGGCCCGCATCCGGGCAGTCGGCCGGGCCGGGGCCCTCGCGGGGGCGCACGACGGCCGTGCGTGTGTCGCGCGGCCTGCTCATGCCGACAGCCATATCCCGTACCCCACCTCTCGAACCGGTGCAGTGGGCCCCCGAGTTCGTCACCCTACTAGTCGTCGGTGACGGAGCGACACCCTGCGGGGGCGCACTGCCGCGGTCCGCCGTCGGGGCGGGGTACGGGGCTCGGCGTCGGTCAGACGGCTGCCTCGACGCAGCCCTCGGCCGGCCGGGTCGCCCGCTCCCGACCCGTGAGCGATCCGGAGGCGAACGATCCGGCGGCCGTGCAGGCCGCGATCACCATCAGGAGCAGGGCCGCGCCCCACGAGGCACCGTTCGCCGCGCCGGTCAGCGAGGTGGCGAGCAGGGGTACGAATCCGGCCACGACGCCCGCGAGGTTGTACGACATCGCCACGGCGCTGTAGCGGAACGCCTCGGGGAACATGCCGGAGACCACGGCGCCGATGGGGGCGTACGGGATGGAGAGCGCCCCGATCCCGAGCCCCACGCCCAGGTAGACCAGTGCGGGCCTGCCGGTGTCGACGAGCCAGAAGGCCGGGAAGGCGACTGCCATCGAGGCGAGGCCGCCGATGGCACAGACCTTCCAGGAGCCGATCCGGTCGGCGATCCGGCCGGCCACGACGAGCACGACGATCTCGACGACCGAGCCGATCAGGGTGGCGTTCAGCATCACGGACTTGTCGATGCCGAGCTCGTCGGTGCCGTACGAGATGATGAACGTGGTCATCAGGAAGAAGCCCCCGACGCCGAGCAGGGCCGCGCCGACGCCGACGATCATGCGGCCCCAGGTGCGGCGGAACGCCTCGATGAGCGGTGCGGGCTTCGGGCCGTTCTTCTCGGCGTCGGCCAGCATCGCGTGGAAGACCGGCGACTCCTCGATCCGCAGTCGCATGTAGAGCGCGAAGCCGAGGAGCGGGAACGCGGCGAGGAACGGCAGACGCCAGCCCCAGGAGTAGAACGCGTCGTCGGGCAGCATCCCGACGAGCGCGAACGCGCCGGAGGAGATCAGGGTGCCGACGGGCGAGCCGAGCTGCGGGATCGAGGAGTAGCTGCCGTGCTTCTCCTTCGGGGTGTGCTCCAGCGTGAGCAGCATGGCGCCGCTCCACTCACCGCCGACCGAGATGCCCTGCAGGAAGCGGAGGAGGGCGAGGAGGACGGGGGCCCAGATGCCGATGGTGGCGTAGCTGGGCAGCAGGCCGATGCAGCCGGTGGTGACGCCCATCATCACCACCGTGATGATCAGGGCGACCTTGCGACCGTACCGGTCACCGATGTGGCCGAAAACGGCCGCGCCGATGGGGCGGGCGACGAAGCCCACGGCGAAGGTGACGAAGGACGCGATGGTGCCCACGGCGGGGTCCAGCTCGGGGAAGAAGAGCCGGTTGAAGACCAGGGCGGCGGCGGTGCCGTAGAGGAAGTAGTCGTACCACTCCAGGGCGGTGCCGGTGAAGGCGGCGATCAGCAGCCGCCGGATGTCCTTGATGTCGGGCGAGCTCACACGTTCTCCTGGGGACGGAGGGCCTGGTGGCCTTGGGGGGACGGGGGAACGGGCTGTGCGGGGGTGCGGGTGGCGGCCTGGGCCGCGAGGCCGTGCGGGTCGTGGACGGGATCGCCGTCGACGACGGTCGCGAGGACCTGGAGCGAGCCGATCCGGTCGGGATCGGTGCGGAGCGGGTTCGCGTCGAGGATCGTGAGGTCGGCGAGGTGTCCGGGGACGAGACGTCCCTTGCGGTCGCCGAAGCCGGTGGCACGGGCGGAACCCTCGGTCCAGGCGCGCAGCGCGTCGAGGACCGGGACGCGCTCGTCGGGCCCGTAGACGGCGCCCGAGCCGGTGCGCCGCTGGACCATGGCCTGGATGGCGGGCAGCGGGGCGCCGGGGGCGACGGGCCGGTCGGAGCTGCCGGGTACCGGCAGGCCGAGGTCGAGCAGCGAGCGCAGCCGATAGGACCAGGCGGTCCGCCGGGCACCGAGCGACTCGGCCATGGCATCGCCGAACGGCGGCAGGAAGTTGTGCTGCGGCACGGGGACCACTCCCAGTTCGGCGAACCGGCCGAGCTGGTCGGGGCGGACCACCCCGGCATGTTCGATGCGGTGATGCACGCCGGGGCGCGGGAGTTCACGCTGGGCGCGGGCGAATGCGTCGAGTGCGAGGTCGACGGCCCGGTCGCCGATGGCGTGGGCGGCGACGGTCCAGCCGGATCGGTGCGCGGCGACGACGATCCCGGTCATGGCGTCGGCGTCGTTCTGGAGGTATCCGGTGGGATTCGCCGCCTCCGCCTCGTTGTGCGGGCAGCCGCAGAAGGGTTCGGTGACGGCGGCGGTGCGGCCGAGCAGGGACCCGTCGAGGAAGATCTTGACCGGTCCGAGGGAGAGCCGGTCGTCGCCGAAGCCGGTGCGCATCCCCAGGTCGAGTCCGAGGTCGATGCCGTCGTCGGCGTGCGAGACCAACGGGTGCAGGACGTCGGAGGCGGCCATCAGCTGGGCACGGGTGTGGAGCCTGCCGGTGTCGCGGGCGAGCTGGTACGCCGCGAGTTCGACGGGGGTGTGGCCGATCCAGCCACCGCCGATGCCCGCCTCGGTGAAGCTGGTGATGCCTTCGGCGAGGTAGTGGCGGGTGGCGGCGCCGACGGCATCGGCGACGGTCTCCACGGGGTACGGGAGCACGTGCCGCTGCACGAGGCGCTGGGCGGTCTCCTCCAGGAGCCCGTCGGGCCGGCCGTCCTCGTCCCGGGAGACGACGCCGCCGTCCGGGTCGGTGAAGCCGTCGGCCAGGATGCCGGCGAGCCGCAGCACCGGGGTGTTGACGACGCAGGCGTGGCCGGACGTGTGTTTCAGCCACACCCGCCGGCCGCCCGCGGCCCGGTCGAGGGCATCGCGGTGCGGGTAGCGCCCGCCGGTCCGGTTGTGGTCGAGGCCGGCGCCGATCACCCAGGCGTCCTGGGGCAGCCCCGCGGCGTGGGCGGCCACGGCGTCGTACACCTCGTCGACGGTCCGCGCCCCGGAGACGTCCAGCTGCGTGAGGGTGAGACCGAACCACGCGGTGTGGCAGTGCGCGTCGTTGAAGCCGGGCACGACAGTGGCGCCGCCCGCGTCGAGGATCCGTACGGCGGGGAGGTGCTCGACCTCCTCGTCGAGCCCGACGACACGGCCGTGCAGGGCGCCGAGGGCGCGGGCGGTGGGCCGGGCGTCGTCGAGGGTCAGGATGTGCGCGTTGCGGACCAGCAGATCGAGTTTCACGGGCGGGGGTCTTTCGGGTTCGAGGCCTTCGGGCTCGGGCGGGTCGGGTGCGCGTCCCCCGGGCCGGGGCCCTTCCGGTCCGGGCCTGCGAGGAACGCGGCTTTCGGGAACGCGTCCTTCGGGGTCACGCGAGATGGTGGAGCTGGGCCAGGGGCACGGCGTCGGCGGCGGGGGTGCCGGTGGGCACGCCGTCGACCAGGACGGGCGCCGGTTCGTGGGGCACCACGACGTGCGGGGTCGCGGTGTTGTGGAGCATGTCGGCGCGGGTGAGGCCGCGGGAGCCGCGGATCGGCGCGTAGGTGAGTCCCTCCGGCAACGCCGCGCGGGCGGCCCGGTCCGCCAGCGCGGCCTCGGCGACGAAGATCCGGGAGAGCCGCGCGGGCGCCTGGCCGAGGGCGCCGAAGTAGGGCCGGTACGTACGGGGCTGGGTCAGCCGGGTCGATCCCGAGCCGGACCCCGTGTTGCCCCAGGCCACGAATCCGGCCTTGATGACCAGCTCCGGCTTCGACCCGAAGTACGCCGGGTGCCAGAGCACCAGGTCCGCGAGGCGCCCCACCTGAGCGGTGCCGACCTCGTGCGCGAGGCCGTGGGCGATCGCCGGGTTGAGGGTGATCTTGGCGAGATAGCGCAGGGCCCGCTCGTTGGCGCGGTGCTCCACGCCGCCCTCGCCGGCCGCCAGGGCCTGGAGATGGGCGAGCTGCCAGGTGCGGCGGACGGTCTCGGCTATGCGGCCCATGCCCATGGAGTCGGAATTGACGATGGAGATCGCACCGAGGTCGTGCAGGGCGTTCTCGGCGGCGATGGCATGGGCACGGATACGGCCCCTGGAGATCTCGATGTCGCTCGCGGAGTGGTGGTTCTGCCGGTGCACGGTCATCGTCATCGGGAAGAGCTCCCCGACGGTGTTCGGGGTGTACGGGACGGTCGGCGTGGTGGAGGACGGCAGGATGTTCGGCTCGGAGAGGATCTCCAGCAGATCGGGGTGCCCCCCGCCACCCTCCACGTGGTACGCGTGCACGGTCCGGCCCCGGGTGGAGCCGATGGTGTCGCGCAGATAGCCGGACTCGTTCATGGAGTCGGTGTGCAGGGCGACCGGCAGATCGGCGGCCTCGGCGGTGTCGAGGCAGTTGTCGATGATGCGCGGGGTGGCCCCGAAGTCCTCATGGATCTTGAAGCCGCCGGCCCCGGCGAGCACGGACTCGTCGAGCAGGGTGCGCGAGCTGGACGAACCGCGGGCCAGGAAGGCGATGTTGAGCGGGGTGCCCTGCCAGGAGCTCATGAGGGTGTGCAGATTGTGGGCCGGATTGCAGCCGATCTCCCAGACCCCGCCGAGACCCATGCCGACGAGCGTGGTGACTCCGGCCGCGAGCGCCGCGGGCGCCACGTCGGGCGAGGAGAGATGGACGTGGCTGTCCACGATGCCGGGGGTGGCGATCAGCCCCTCGCCGGGGACGACCGAGGTGTGCGAGTCGATGGCGTACTCGACCGGCATCACGTCCGGGTTGCCGACGCCGCCGACGGAGACGATCCGGCCGTCCTTGATGCCGATGTCGGTCTTGCGCACGCCGAGAACCGGGTCCATGAGGACGACTCCGGCGACCACCATGTCCAGGGCGGAGTCCCGGTCGGAGCGCGGGGAGGCGAGCAGCCCGTCGCGCACGGTCTTGCCGCAGCCGCCGAGCAGCTCGTCGCCGGGGGTGCCGTCGTCGGCCTCCACCTCGACCCAGAGGGAGGTGTCACCGAGCCGGATGCGGTCACCGGTGGTCGGCCCGTACAGGGCGTTGTACGTACGGCGGTCGATGCTGGTCATGCGCGCGGCTCCTCGGACTGGGCGTGCTGCGGGTGGCGGGAGAGAGGGATCAGCGAGACCTCCCGGGACTCCCCCGGTTCGAAGGCCAGCGCGGTGCCGGCCGCGATGTCCAGCCGCAGCCCCCGGGCCGCTTCCCGGTCCAGCTCCAGGGCCTCGTTCACCTCGTGCAGCGGATAGTGCGAGGAGACGAACACCGTGCGGTCGCCGGTGTTGCGCAGCGTGAGGACGGTGCGTGGGCGCCCCTCGTTGATCCGCACCGGGTCGGGGGCGGTCCTGACGGCGCCCGGCGCGGTGTCCGGGCTCCCGGGACCGATCGGCCGGTCGACGGCGACGAGGGCGGTGCCGCTGGGGAAGAGCGCCTCGACCTGCACGGTGGTGACGATGTCGGCCACGCCGTCCATCACCTCGGCCTCGGTGAGCACGGAGCGGCCCACCTCGATCACCTCGTCCAGACCGAGCCCGTCCCAGGCGGCTTCCAGCACCTCGTCGCAGATCAGGGCGATGGCCTCCGGCGTGTTCAGCCGCCTGCCGCGTGCCCTGCGGCGGCGGGCCAGCTCGGCGACGGTGAACAGCTGGAGACGCTCCTGCTCGCGAGGCGTCAGATGCACTGCCAGGACCTCCCTGAATGCGGCGGGTCCCGGAAGGGGATTCCGGGTTGCCTCAGCTTCGAGGGCAACGAGCACAAATCCAACGTCGAAACATCACCCGTACAGCCCCTTACATTGGTCATATGCACACCCCGGTTTCCGAATTCCCAGCCCCGTCACGTCGGATCGCGGAGCTCGCGGGCCAGTGTCTGGACAACATCGACGGGCTGATCGGCCAGTGGATGGAGATGATCAACCCGGTCCGCAGCGCCTATGCGGACCGGGTGCCGGACGCCGACTTCCGCAGCTCCGCCTGGCAGGCGTTCGAACTGTTGCTGCGGACGGTGGCGCAGCTGCCGGTGCCCGCGCACATCGCGGGGGTGTCGCAGCGCGTGGGTGAGCAGCGGGCCCGTCAGGGTGTCCCGCTGGACTCGCTGCTGGAAGCGGCCCGGCTGGACTTCCGGGTGGTGTGGGCGGCCCTGGTCCAGCGGGCGGACGAGTCCGACATGGCGGAGCTGGTGACGAGCGCGTACCACGTGTGGGAGGCCGTCGAGTCCCATGTCACGGGCATCATGACGGCGTATCAGCGCACGGTTCTGGAGATGGGCCGGCGTCAGGAGGACGAGCGGCGGATGTGGTTCTCCCGGCTGCTGGAGAGCGAGGGCCACAACCCCACCGTGGTACGGAACGCGGCGCTGGCCCTCGGCTTCGACGGCGCGGGCACCTTTCTGTGCGCGGCGGCGCCGGCGGCGGAGGGCTCGGGGCTGCACCTGGCCGCGACGGCGCTGCGCGCGGCGGGTGCTCCGGTGCAGTACCAGGCGGTCGGCGGGGACGCGGTACTGGTGGTGGAGCTGGGCCGGCGCACCACGTGGCAGTCGGTGCTGGTCCGGCTCGCGTCCACGCCGTGCGGTGTCTCGCCGCAGACGAGCGGACTCGCGGCGGTCCCCAGGGCGGCCGTGCTGGCCATCGCGACGGCGCAGATGCTGCCGCCGGGCGCCGGTTCGCCGAGGCTGCTGGAGGACAGCTGGCTGGATGTGCTGGTGCGGCGGGCGGGGGACTTCGGCACGGATCTGGCCGCCGATGTCCTGGGCGGTCTCGACGCTCCCGAGGTGTCCGCCTCGGAGGCGGCACGCCTGCTGGAGACCGTCACCGAGCATCTGCGCGGCAGCGGCTCCATCGCGGACACCGCGGCGGCGCTGTACTGCCACCGCAACACGGTTCAGCACCGCTTCGCCCGCTTCCACGAGCTGACCGGCCGAGACGTCCGCCGCCCCGACGACGCGGCACTGGTCGCGGTGGCCCTGCGAGCCAGGACCGCGGCCGCCGACTGAGGGCTGTCCCGGCAACGGGGGATTGCGTCCCGGGAGGCTGTGGACGGGTGAGGCAGGTACCGGCCGAGGGATCTCGGACGGGCGGGCCGGACGTCCCCTGCGTCCGCCGGACGAGAGGCCCTAGCGGCGCGGGCGCTGGGCGCGTGCGGAGGCGTACAGGCACACGGCCGCCGCCGTCGCCAGATTGAGGCTCTCCGCCTTGCCGTGGATCGGCACCCGCACCACGGCGTCGGCCAGCGCCCGGGTCTCCTCCGGCAGGCCCCAGGCCTCGTTGCCGAAGACCCAGGCGGTCGGCCCGCCCATGGTCCCCGCGTCGAGCTCGTCGTCGAGGTCGTCGTCACCCGCGCCGTCGGCGGCGAGAATCCGGACGCCCGCCTCCCTCAGCCCCCGGACGGCCTGCTCGACCGGGACGCCGACGGCGACCGGCAGATGGAAGAGCGAGCCGACCGAGGCCCGGACGGACTTGGGGTTGTAGAGATCGACCGAGGCGTCCGTGAGCACGACGGCGTCGGCTCCCGCGGCGTCGGCGCAGCGCAGCACCGTACCGGCGTTCCCGGGATCGCGTACGTGGGCGAGGACGGCGACCAGTTTCGGCTTCGCGGCGAGCACGGCCTCGAACGGCGAGTCGAGGAAGTGGCAGACACCGATCAGGCCCTGCGGGGTGACGGTCTGCGACACATCGGCGAGCACGTCCGTGTCCGCCAGGTGCACCCGGGCACCGGCCGCGTGGGCGGCTTCGACGATGTCGGCGTACCGCTCGGCCGCCTCGACGGTGGCGAACAGCTCGATCAGCGTCGCCCGGCCGTCGTTGCCGCGGTGCTCGGCGGCCTCGCGCACGGCCTGCGGCCCCTCGGCGATGAACCTGCGCTCCTTGCCGCGGAAATTGCGCTTGGCCAGCCGCCGGGCGGCGGTGACGCGCGGCGATCGCGGGGAGATCAGTTCGGGGGTGCCCATGGTCGGCGGCGAGCCTCTCTGCGTACGGGGGTGGTGACGGGTACGGAGGTGTCGGACGTACGGAACACGTCCTGCAACGCACCGGACCCGCAGACGACGAGCGCCTGCGGGTCCGGCTCAGAAGCCAAGAAGTGCGACCTGGATCAGGCGGCCTTCGGGGCGTTGACGTCGCTCGGGAGGGCCTTCTGGGCGACCTCGACGAGGGCGGCGAACGCGTTGGCGTCGTTGACCGCGAGCTCGGCCAGGATCTTGCGGTCCACCTCGATGTTGGCGGCCTTCAGACCCTGGATGAGGCGGTTGTACGTCATGCCGTTCTGGCGGGCAGCGGCGTTGATGCGCTGGATCCACAGCTGACGGAAGTCGCCCTTGCGCTTCTTGCGGTCGTTGTAGTTGTAGACGAGGGAGTGGGTGACCTGCTCCTTCGCCTTGCGGTACAGGCGGGAGCGCTGGCCCCGGTAACCGCTGGCCTGCTCGAGGATTGCCCGGCGCTTCTTGTGAGCGTTTACTGCCCGCTTGACGCGTGCCACTTTTTAACTCCTTGTAGCGGGGCCGTGGTTGGACTCACACGGCCCGGAAACGAATTGGTCCCGGTCTGGTCGAGGTCGCCGCCCCCGGATTCACCGGGGGCTTCGGCCTCACTTGCCGAGAAGCTTCTTGACCTTCTTGGCGTCGGCCGGGGCCAGCTCGACCGTGCCGGTCAGCGAGCGGGTCTTCTTGGACGACTTGTGCTCAAGAAGGTGGCGCTTGCCGGCGCGCTCACGGAGCACCTTGCCGGAGCCGGTGATCTTGAAGCGCTTGCTGGCACCGCTGTGCGTCTTGTTCTTCGGCATCGCGCCGTTCTCTCCTCGTCAGTGGCGCCCCTCTCGGTGCGGGCACCGGACAGCAGGGGCGTCAGATCTTGGTGGGGATTCCGGGGGGACCCGGGGCCGCCTGGATGGCGGCCCCCTGAGGTCACGCCTCGGAAGGTGTCTCGGCCGAAGCCTCGGGCTGCGGGGCAGCCCCACCCGCGGCCTCGGCGTCCGGGGTGGATCCCTGACGCCCCGCCTTGCGGGCGGCCTGGGCCTCGCGGGCCTCGGCCATGGCTTCGGTCTTCTTCTTGTGCGGGCCCAGAACCATGATCATGTTCCGGCCGTCCTGCTTCGGGTTGGACTCGATGAAGCCGAGTTCCTCCACGTCCGAAGCGAGACGCTGGAGCAGTCGGAAGCCCAGCTCGGGGCGGGACTGCTCACGACCACGGAACATGATCGTGATCTTGACCTTGTCGCCCTGCTTGAGGAACCGGACGACGTGACCCTTCTTGGTGTCATAGTCGTGCGGGTCGATCTTCGGCCGGAGCTTCATCTCCTTGATGACCGTGTGCGCCTGGTTCTTGCGCGCCTCACGGGCCTTCATGGCCGACTCGTACTTGAACTTCCCGTAGTCCATGAGCTTGCACACGGGCGGACGGGCGGTCGCCGCCACCTCGACCAGGTCGAGGTCGTACTCCTGCGCGAGTTCCAGGGCCTTGGCAAGCGGAACAATCCCGACCTGCTCGCCGCTGGGACCGACAAGTCGCACCTCGGGCACGCGAATCCGGTCGTTGATGCGGGGCTCGGCGCTGATGGATCCTCCTCGGTAGCACCACGCGGCCGCCTGGCGGACAGCCACGTAACGTCTGTTTCGTCAGACCAACCGCACCAGGCCAAGAAAAATGCCCCGGACGGGACACAGGCGGGGCTCCTGGAACAACCGGAACACCGCCGCGGTCAACCGCGGGGCGCATCGGGCGGCTCCATCGTCCGTACGGAACGATGGGCGCCACCTGACCGGTGACCCGCTGTCCGATGAGGACAGCCAGGTGGGAGATCGGAGCCTCCACTTGTGGGCCGGACACATAGCTGTCCAGCCGGTCGTTACACAAGGTTAGCAGCTCCCCGGGGCGGGCGCTAACCGGCTGCCGCTCGCGGCTCCCGCAGACAGGGGGGCGCCGCAGGGGGCCTATCGTATGGCTCATGAGTGACGCGACCCCCACCACCGATTCCCCCGGCTTCGACGACATGGCCCGCGACATCGCGGAGGTGCCCGCGGTCGAGGTGATCGTGACGGTCGCGGTCAATCTGATGAGCGCCGCAGCCGTGAAGCTCGGACTGACCGAGGACGGCGACGAGCACAAGGACCTCGACGAGGCCCGCAAGCTGGTGCACGCGCTGGCCGGCCTGCTGGACGCCAGCACCACCGAGATCAGCTCGTTCCACGCGGCTCCGCTGCGTGACGGCCTGAAGTCCCTGCAGCTCGCGTTCCGCGAGGCCTCGCTCGTTCCCGACGAGCCCGGCCAGGGGCCCGGGGAGAAGTACACGGGTCCCGTCTTCGGCTGAGCCCACCCGCTCCACGACGTTCCACGGCCGTGGCCCCTGCCCGTCCCGGGTCCGGGTCCACGGCCGTCGTCATCCGCCGGGGCCGAAGAATCCTCCGGCAGGAGACCGCCGTCCGTGCGCCGGTCCCGCGTGCATCCGTACACGCGGGACGGACCGGGCGGTCAGCGCGTGAACAGGGCCTCGCCGGGCGCGGCCGCATCGGCCGGGAGCAGCGCCAGGTCCAGGCCGCGCACGAGGCGCGCGCGCAGGACCTCATCGGCCGCCAGCCGTTCCGCGACCCGCCGGGCGGCGTCCGCGGGGTCCGCGTCGGGTGCGAGCACGAGCGCGAGGGTGCCGTCCGCCCGCCCGGGGCCGAGGTGGGCGCGGCGCACCGCGGGTTCCGCGGCGACCGCCCGCCGTACCGCCGAGGTGACCGCGGGGTCGTCCAGCGGATCGGCGCTGGTGCGGCCCTCGGCGAGGGCGAGCAGGGCGGAGCCGGTCAGCTCGAACGCCACCGGACCGGCGAGATCGAGGACGACCGTGTCCGCCTTCTCGTGCGCGGCGGCCTGCAGGGCCTGGTGCAGGGGCACGGCGACGGGACGGGCCTGCGGATCCCAGCGGGCCAGCGAGTCGGTCGAGGTGAAGGCGGGCAGGGCCCGGCGGTCTCCCGCCTGGAGGGTGGGGACGGCCATGTCACTGGTCTTCTCGCGACGCAGCCCGTTCTCGTCCTCCTCCACCTCCCCCAGCACGGCGACGACGGGGACCAGGAGCCGGGTGCCCTTGAGTGCCTCGAGGACCGGGCCGACGAGCTTCCGGTCCTCGGCCCATGCGGCCAGCGCCGCGCTCAGGGCCGGATCGGCCGTGCCGTCGTCGTCGGAGTAACCGGGGTCCGGAATGTTCTTCTGCGCCACAGGGCGAGCGTAGTGCCTGGGGTTTCCTACGCTGTCGACAGGTCGGACCCAGCCGGTTCCCAGGTGCCGTTCCTAGCGTCCGGACCATGTCCCGCATCGGATTCCGCCGTGTCGCCCTGCCCTCGTCCGTGACGGCCACGATCCTGATCGCGGCCGTGGCCGCGGGCGGCATCCGGCAGCTCGGCCGGCCGTCGGAGCACGCGTCCCGCGCCGCGGCCTCCGTATCGTCCGTACCCGCCGCCGGGACCACCTCGGCCCCGGCATCGACGAGTGAGGAGCCGACGGTGGATCTCGACACGGCGCTGGCCGCGGTGGTGGAGCCGCTGCTGGCCGACGCGGGGGAGGCGAAGGTGTCCGTCGCGGTGCTGGACACCGGGAGCGGGGCGCGGGCGGTCTACGGGGACGGGACGTACGACACCGCCAGCATCGTCAAGGTCGACATACTCGCGGCGCTGCTGCTCCGGGCCCAGGACGAGGGGCGCGTGCTCACCTCCGACGAAAGGGATCTCGCGGCCGCCATGATCGAGCGGAGCGACAACACCGCCGCCACCACGTTGCTCCGGGCGATCGGCGGGTCGGAAGCACTCGACGCGGCCAACGCCCGCCTGGGCCTGACCGGGACGACCGCCGCGCACGCATGGGGTCTGACCCGTACCACCGCGGCGGATCAACTGACCCTGCTGAAAGCGGTGTTCGGTACGGAATCGGAACTGAGCGCGGCCTCCCGCGGCTATCTGCGGCGACTGATGGGGCAGGTCGACGCCGACCAGCGATGGGGCGTGTCGGCGGCGGGCAGCGACTGGGCCCTGAAGAACGGCTGGCTGCCCCGGACGACGACCGGGCTGTGGGACATCAACAGCATCGGACAGGTGCGGGCGGACGGCCGCACGTATCTGGTGGCGGTGCTCTCGGGCGGGCAACGGACGAAGGAGACGGGCATCGCGCTCGTCGAGTCGGTGGCGAAAGCGGCGGTGGGTGTGCTCGACGCCGCTCGGTGAGCAGGTGACGGGCGGTCGCCGCGTTCAGCGCCGCACGGTGGCCGGTCTCCCGCCCCTGCCGCGCCACAGCACCACGGCCAGTGCCAGCAGGACCGCCCCGAGACCGCCCGCGGTGGGGGCGAGCCAGCCCGCGGGGCCGCTGTCCCGGCGCCCGGGGGTGGGGCCGCTGCCGAAGTAACGCTTCCGGTATCCGGCCTCGGCGGACTCGGCGCGCAGGCCGGCCGGCCGGAGCGCGGCCCCGGCCCTGATCGCCGCGGCGGGGTCGACCGTGCCGTATCCCCGGGCGTCGTCCCGGCCGGACGCGGGGGCACTGCGGGCCGTGTCCGTGAGCAGGCGCTTGACCTGGGCGGGGGTCAGTCCCGGGTGCGCGGCGCGGACCAGCGCGACCGCGCCCGAGACGAATGCCGCGGCGGCGGAGGTGCCCCACTCCACGTAGTACTGGCGGTCGGGGGCGGCGACGACGATGTCGACCCCGGGGGCGCTGACGGTCGCGTACCAGCGGCGGGTGGAGAACGCGGCATGGGTGCCGTACCGGTCGACGGCGGCGACCGCTATCACACCGGGATAGGCGGCGGGGTACGAGATGTGGTCGCCCTTCTCGCCCCCGTTGCCCGACGAGGCGACGACGACGGCGCCCTTCTTCAGCGCGTACTGGATGGCGGCGTCCTCGCCCGGTTCGGGGTGGGCCGACTCGCTGTCGTCGCCGAGCGAGAGGTTGATGACGTCGGCACCGTGGTCGGCGGCCCAGCGGATGCCGTCGGCAAGGGCCGTGCCCCGGGATTCCCGGGCCTTGGCGCGGGACGGGTCGGAGGCTTCGAGGATCACCCGGACCGGGAGGATCTTCGCCTCCGGCGCGATGCCCAGGACTCCGTCGTCGCGTCCGTCACCATGGCCGTGCCCTGCGATGATCCCCGCCATCGCGGTGCCGTGCCGGGCCCAGGAGCGGTCGCCCCGGCCGGCGCCGAAGCCGATCATGTCCTTGCCGGGCAGCACCTGGCCCGCCAGGTCGGGGAGGCTGCCGTCGACCCCGGTGTCGACGACGGCGACGGTGATTCCCCTGCCCTTGGTGGTCCGCCAGGCCTGATCTGTGTGGAGTGCCTGAAGGCCCCACTGCTGGTCCCGGATGGCATCGGCCCTGGCCGGCACCGCGGGCAGGAGCGCGAACGCGGTGGCGGCACAGACGGCGCCCAGGACCCGGCGGCGTGCGCGGCGGCTCATTCCGGCTTCTCCGTGAGGTCGGTGACGGTCCGGCGCAGGCCGCGCTCGATCCGGTCGGCGATTCCCTTGGCCTCGTGACCGAGTCCGGCCTGGGCGGCGGCCGTGGTGGCGTTCGCGGCCATGGCCCTGGCGGCGGGTTGCGGATCGGGGACCGTGCGGCCGTCGGCGAACCCGGAGACGGCGAACACGACGACGGGGACCTCGGTCAGGACGTGGATGGTCCAGCTGGCGCGCTGCCGGTCGCCGAATCCGGCGGCGACCGTGTCCTCGACGGGGTACGCACGGGGCATCAGATCCGCTCGCCGGTCGAGGTGCTGGTCGGTGAAGCGGGTGCTCAGCGCCCGCATGGCCTCGGTGTCACCCTCGGTGAAGATCACCCCCACCGTGGTGACGCTGCTGCTGGTGGCGTCGGTGTAGGTGGCCCGGAGCATGCGCTCGCACCCGACGGGGGCGAGGGTCCTGGCCAACAGCGGGTCCAGGGCCGGGGCGCAGCCGCCGTCCGGGGCGACGGCGACCCGGGTCCAGACCCGGTCGGCACCGCCCGGCCCCGCTCCGTCACCGGCCAGCGTGCGCGGGAAGAGCGTGTCCACGGGGACGCTGTGCCAGGCCGAGCGGCCCACGGTGTAGGCGCTGTGGGCGGCGGGGTCGGCCGAGGAATCGCTGATCAGCCAGGCGCCGGTGGCCGCGCCGCCGATCAGTCCGAGCCCGAGCACCACACAGGCGGCGGCGGTCGCGGTCCTGAGGGGGTGGCGGGTTCGGATCGGGCGCAGCCGGGTCGTGGTCTCGGCGGGGGTCTCGGGCGGCGGGTGACCGTACGGGTGCTGCCGAGGCTGCTGGTAGGCGTACGGGAGGTGCGCGGGCCCGGTGGGTGGCGCCCCCGCACCCGGGTGCGGGGTGAGGTCCACGGCACCGACGGGCCGCCGACGGGTCGGGGCGGGCGGCTGCCCGGGACGGGGCGGGGCGGCGGGGGGAACGGCGGGTGAGGGGGCCGGGGGCACGGGCCGGAGCCTGGTCGTCGTCTCCACGGGCGGCGGCGGGGGCGTCACCATCGGCCGCGGCCCCTGGGGCGGCATCGGCCGATCCGGCCGTTGCTCCGGCCGCGGTGGCCGAGGCGCCGAGTGCGGTGCCGGAGTGGCCGGGACCACGGGCACCGCCGGACCGGGGTTCGACGTAGGCGCTCCGGGCGGCGGGGTCCCGGGATGCGGCGTCAGGGCAGCGGCGGCCGAGGTGTCGGCAGGAGGCGGCGCCGGGTCCGCGGTCATCGGTGGCGGCGGAGTCGTGGGGCGGGGCGGGACGGGAGCACGTTGCGCCTCGGTACTCATCCGCCCCCCTGATCCTGTTCCGTACCGTGCGCGGATCGACGTCACAGGCAGGCCTGTTGGTTGCCGCGTGCCCGTCACTCTACGGGGTGGGACGGCCCCTGCGGGAGCAGGACGCCGCGGCCTCGGACGATCTGCGCAGATCATCCCCCTACCCAGCGGTACGGACGTCTGGCAAGCTGCGGCCATGACTGCCCGCGCCGCTGACCGGACCCGCTACGACCGGGCCACCGCCCATCTGGACGCCCCGATCGCCATCGTCGATCTGGACGCGTTCGACGCCAACGCCGACGATCTGGTGCGCCGGGCCGCCGGGAAGCCGATCCGGGTGGCGAGCAAATCGGTCCGCTGCCGGGCCCTGCTGGAGCGGGTGCTGGCGCGGCCGGGCTTCGCGGGGATCATGTCGTTCACGCTCGCCGAGTCGCTGTGGCTGGCGCGGGCCGGTTTCGAGGACGTGCTGCTGGCCTATCCGTCGGCCGACCGGGCCGCCTTCGCGGAGCTCGCCGCCGACCCGAAGCTGGCCGCCGCCGTGACGGTGATGGTGGACGACCACGCACAGTTGGAGCTGATCGACGCGGCGCGGGCCGGTGGCCGCGAGGAGATCCGGGTCTGCTTGGAGCTGGACACCTCGCTGCGGCTGCTCGGCGGCCGGGTCAGGATCGGCGCCCTGCGTTCACCGCTGCGCTCCCCCGCCCAACTGGCCGAGCTGGCACGCTCGGTGGCGCGCAGGCCCGGCTTCCGGCTGGTGGGTCTGATGGCGTACGAGGGCCACATCGCCGGGGTCGGCGACTCGGTCGCGGGCCGGCCGCTGCGCTCCCGGGCGATCCGGCTGATGCAGGCCACGGGTCGCAGGGAGCTGGCCGTCCGGCGGGCCGAGGTGGTGCGGGCGGTGCGGGCGGTGGCACCGGACCTGGAGTTCGTGAACGGCGGTGGCACCGGCAGCGTCCAGCACACGGCGGCGGAGCGCGCGGTGACCGAGATCGCGGCCGGCTCCGGGCTCTACGTACCGCGGCTGTTCGACAACTACACGTCGTTCGCGGCACGTCCGGCGGCGCTGTTCGCCCAGCCGGTGGTGCGCCGGCCGGGTGTGGGGGTGGTGACGGTCCTCGGGGGCGGCTATCCGGCGTCGGGGCCCGCGGGGGCGGACCGGCTGCCCGTCCCGTATCTGCCGGAGGGGCTGCGCTACGACGGGCAGGAGGGGCCGGGCGAGGTGCAGACCCCGCTGCTCGGCGCCCCGGCCGACGATCTGCTGATCGGTGACAAGGTGTGGTTCCGGCATGCGAAGGCCGGTGAACTGTGCGAGCGCTTCGACGAGTTGCAGCTGATCGAGGGCGACCGTGTGACGGCGGCCGTGCCGACGTACCGGGGCGAGGGCCGTACGTTCCTCTGAGCCGGGAGCCCGGCCGGGGTCAGGGCGCCGCGGAGCTGCCCACGGCGCCGCTCGTCCGGCCTCGTCGATCGGCCGGATCGCCTCGGTGGGGGCTGTCCGTGGAGAGAGCTGCGGGCCGTCCGGTCCCGCGTCGAAGACGCGCACGACGACCGGCGCTTCGCCGCCGTCGCCCCGCCGGGCAGGACGGCCCCGGTGGCGGCCGCGCCGACGACGACCGGCCCGGCCACGACGAGCACGGCGATCCGCTCCCGTGCCGCCCCACGCCCGTCAGGCCGTCCAGCGTCGCGGCTTGCGGATACCGGCCGGGCGGTGTCGCGCCGCCGATCCCGCGCCCCGGGGTTTTCCCTCGTCGACAGGGGCCCTTGAAGCCCCTGTCGACCTGCTGCGGCCGCTTCGCGCGGAAGGGTCTAGAGGGGTGTGACGTACGCGCCGGAGATACCCCCGTCGACGAGGAAGTCGGTGGCGTTCACGAACGAGGAGTCGTCGCTCGCGAGGAAGGCGACCGCCGCGGCGATCTCCGTCGCCTCGGCGAAGCGGCCGACCGGGATGTGCACCAGCCTGCGGGCTGCGCGTTCCGGATCCTTGGCGAACAGTTCCTGGAGCAGCGGCGTGTTGACCGGTCCCGGGCACAGCGCGTTGACCCGGATGCCCTCGCGGGCGAACTGCACGCCGAGTTCGCGGGACATGGCGAGGACGCCGCCCTTGGACGCGGTGTACGAGATCTGGCTGGTGGCGGCCCCCATGATCGCGACGAAGGACGCGGTGTTGATGATCGACCCGCGGCCCTGGCGGCGCATGTAGGGCAGGGCCGCCTTGCAGCAGAGGTAGACGGAGGTGAGGTTGACCTCCTGGACGCGCTTCCACGCCTCCAGGCCGGTGGTGAGGATGGAGTCGTCGTCGGGCGGGGAGATGCCCGCGTTGTTGAAGGCGATGTCGACGGAGCCGTAGGTGTCGAACGCGGTCCTGAAGAGCGCCTCGACCTGTTCCGGGTCGGTGACGTCCACGCGTACGAAGGTGCCGCCGACCTCCTCGGCCGCGGCCTTGCCCGCGTTCTCGTCGATGTCCCCGCAGACGATGTTCGCACCCTCCGACGCCAGGCGGCGTGCGGTGGCGAGACCGATGCCACTGGCGGCTCCGGTGATGACGGCGGTGCGGCCGACCAGGCGGCGGCAGATGTTCTCGCTGTCGGTGGTGGTCATGCGGGTTCAGGCCTCCGTGCTGAAGAAGACGTTCTTGGTCTCGGTGAATGCGGCGAGCGCGTCGGGGCCGAGTTCGCGGCCGAGTCCGGATTGCCCGTAGCCGCCGAACGGGGTCCAGTAGCGGACGCTGGAGTGGGAGTTGACGGAGAGGTTTCCGGCCCGGACCGCCTGCGAGACGCGCAGCGCCCGGCCCACGTCACGGGTCCAGACCGAGCCGGCCAGGCCGTACTCCGTGGCGTTGGCGAGCCGGACGGCGTCGGCCTCGTCGTCGAAGGGAAGAACGACGGCGACCGGTCCGAAGACCTCTTCGGTGGCGACGGGCGAGTCCGGGCGGGCGTCGGTGAGGACGGTCGGCGGGAACCAGAACCCGGGGCCTTCGGGCGCCTTGCCGCTGAGGGCGGTCGCGTCCTCGGGGACGTAACCGCGGACCCGTTCCAGCTGCGCACGGGAGATCAGCGGGCCCATCTGGGTGCTCTCGTCGAACGGGTCGCCCACGGCGACCGATTCGATCGCGGGAGCCAGGAGTTCCAGGAAGCGGTCGTACGCGGATCGCTGGACCAGGATGCGGGTGCGGGCACAGCAGTCCTGCCCCGCGTTGTCCAGGAACGCCATGGGTGCGGTGGCCGCGGCGGCCTCGATGTCGGCGTCGGCGAAGACGATGTTGGGGCTCTTGCCGCCGAGTTCGAGGGTGAGCCGCTTCACCCGCGCGGCACACTTGGCCATGATCCGCCTGCCCACCCGGGTGGAGCCGGTGAAGACGATCTTGGCGATGCCGGGATGCTCGACCATGGCATCGCCCGTCACGTCGCCCGCGCCCGGCAGCACCTGGAGCAGGTGTTCCGGAAGCCCTGCGTCCAGGGCGATCCCGGCCAGTCGCAGGGCGGTGAGCGGGGTGGTCTCGGCGGGTTTGAGGAGTACGGCGTTGCCTGCGGCGAGGGCCGGGGCGATGCCCCAGGCGGCGATCGGCAGAGGGAAGTTCCACGGTGCGATGACGCCGATGACGCCGAGGGGTTCGAGGAGCGTGATGTCGAGTCCGCCGGGCACCGGGATCTGCCGGCCGGTGAGCCGTTCCACTCCCCCGGCCGCGTAGTCGAGCAGATCACGGACGTTGGCCGCTTCCCAGCGGGCGTTGCCGAGCGTGTGGCCGGCCTCCTGGACCTCCAGTCGGGCCAGTTGCTCGGCCTCGCCGTCGACGGCGAGGGCGAAGCGGCGCAGCAGCCGGGCGCGGTCGGCGGGCGCGAGGGCGGCCCAGGTGCGCTGGGCGGCCGCGGCCCGGACGACCGCCGCGTCGACCTCGGCGACGGTGGTGGACGCGACGGTGGCGAGGAGTTCTTCCGTCGCCGGGTTGAGTACGTGGTGTTCCACCGGGTGGTCGGGTGTGGTCACTCAGTGCCTCACAGGCGTTCGAAGGAGCGGCGGAGCTCCCAGTCGGTCACTGCGGCGTCGAAGGCTTCGAGTTCGACGCGGGCCATGTTGTGGTAGTGCGCGACGACGTCGTCGCCGAAGGCCGCCCCGGCGATCTCGCTCCTCTCCCAGAGTTCGGCGGCCTCGCGCAGCGTGGTGGGAACGTGGTCGTATGCGGCGGTGTAGGCGTTGCTCCCGCACGGCTCGGGGAGTTCGAGTCCCTTCTCGATGCCGTGGATGCCCGCCGCGACCATGCCGGCGACGGCGAGGTACGGGTTGACGTCACCGCCGGGCAGCCGGTTCTCGAAGCGCGCCGAGCGGCCGTGGCCGACGACGCGCAGCGCACAGGTGCGGTTGTCGTGCCCCCAGGCGACGGCGGTCGGGGCGAAGGAGCCCGGCTGGAAGCGTTTGTAGGAGTTGATGTTGGGTGCGTAGAGGAGGGAGAAGTCGCGCAGGGCGGCCAGTTGTCCGGCGAGGAAGTGCCGCATCACCGGGGACATGCCGCCGTCCTCGTCCGCCATGGCGTTGTGCCCGGCCTCGTCGACGGGCTGGAGCGAGAGGTGGATGTGGCAGGAGTTGCCCTCGCGCTCGTTGAACTTGGCCATGAAGGTGAGCGCGACGCCCTCCTGGGCGGCGATCTCCTTGGCGCCGGTCTTGTAGACGGAGTGCTGGTCGCAGGTGACCATGGCCTCGTCGTAGCGGAACACGATCTCGTGCTGGCCGGGGTTGCACTCGCCCTTGGCGGACTCGACGGTCAGACCCGCGGCGGTCATGTCGTTGCGGATGCGGCGCAGCAGCGGCTCGACGCGGCCGGTACCGAGGACGGAGTAGTCGATGTTGTACTGGTTGGCCGGGGTCAGGTCACGGTAGTTGCGGTCCCATGCCTGCTCGTAGGTGTCCTTGAAGACGATGAATTCGAGTTCGGTGCCGACGTGGGCCGTGTAGCCGAGTTCCGCCAGCCGTTCGAGCTGGCGGCCCAGGATCCGCCGGGGCGCGGCGGCCACGGGGGAACCGTCCTCCTGGGCGAGGTCGGCCATGACCATGGCCGTTCCCTCGTTCCAGGGTGCCGGGCGCAGGGTGGAGAGGTCGGCGTGCATGGCGAAGTCGCCGTAGCCGCGGTCCCAGGAGGACATCGCGTATCCGTCGACGGTGTTCATGTCCGTGTCGACGGCGAGCAGGTAGTTGCATCCCTCGGTGCCGTGCTCCACGACCTCGTCGAGGAAGAAACGGGCGGCGAACCGTTTGCCCTGCAACCGTCCCTGCATGTCGGGGAAGGCGAGGACGACAGTGTCGATCTCACCGCTCGCGACGAGGGCGCGCAGCTCCTCGATCCCGAGCGGTGGGGTTCGGTCTGCCACGGGACATTCCTCCTTCGGTCAGCCGGAACGCTTAAGGTATGCGAGAGAACCATTAATTGTGAAGGGAGTACGGGACGTGGCCGAGGAAAGCGAGTTCACCGACCGTCCGATGCCCGTACTGCGGCCCGTCCGGGCGGGGAACGGCTTCGAGGAAGCGCTGGAGCAGATCCTCCAGGTGGTCAGGCTCGGCCTGGTGCCGGGCGGCGGGCGGCTGCCGGCCGAGCGGGAGCTGGCCGAGCTGCTGGGGATCAGCCGGGTCACGCTGCGCGAGGTGCTGAAGGTCCTGCAGGACCAGGGCCTGGTGGAGAGCAGGCGGGGGCGGTACGGCGGGACGTTCGTGCTGCCCCGCACCGGCAGTCCGGGCGAGGACGAACTGCGCCGGAAGGTCGAGTCCGTCGACATCGAGGACGTGCTGCGCTTCCGCGAGGTGCTGGAGGCCGGGGCCGCCGGGCTGTGCGCCGCGCAGGGGCTGACGGACGAGGGCGCGGACCGGCTGCGTGCGGCTCTGACGGCGACTCACGAAGCACCTCTGCCCGAGTACCGCAGGATCGACACCCTGTTCCATCTCACCCTGGCCGAACTCTCCGGCTCCGCAACGCTGACCGCGCAGTACGCGGCCGTCCGGGCCACGCTCAACGACCTGCTCGACTGCATACCGCTGCTGGTGCGGAACCTGGAGCATTCGCAGCATCAGCACGCGAGTCTGGTCGAGGCGGTTCTCGACGGGGACGCGGAGGCGGCGCGTGCGGTGATGCGTGAACACTGTGCGGGCACGGCCGCGTTGCTGCGCGGGTTCCTGGCCTGAGCCGCTACAGACCGCCGGATGCGCCGCCGCCGCAGCTGTACCGACCCTCGGAATCGTAAAGGTATCCTCTGCCACCATTGACACCATCGAACCGAGTCCGCCCGCACAGGCGGCCGACCGGAGGGACCACCCCGTGTCCGAACCTCTCATCGGCGTCTCCACTTATCTGGAGCCCGTGGCGCGCTGGGGTGTCTGGGAGCTGCCCGCCACCCTCCTCCCGGCCGCCTACCCACGCATGGTCCAACGGTCCGGCGGCCTCGCCGCGCTGCTCCCCCCGGACACCCCCGACCGGGCGGCGGCCGCGGTGGCCCGGCTGGACGGTCTCGTGATCGCGGGCGGTGCCGATGTGGAACCGGAACGGTACGGCGCGGAGCGCGACTTCCGGACCGGTCCGCCGGCCCGGGAGCGCGACGCCTGGGAGCTGGCCCTGATCAGGGCCGCACTGGAGTCCGGCACACCGGTGCTCGGCATCTGCCGCGGTATGCAACTGCTCAACGTGGCGCTCGGCGGCACCCTGATCCAGCACCTCGACGGGCACGCCGGCCCACTGGGCGCGACCGGAGTCCTCGGCACCCACGCCGTGACCCCCGTTCGGGACACCCTCTACGCGTCGATCGTGCCCGAGGAGACCGACGTCCCCACCTACCACCACCAGTGCGTGGAGCGGCTCGCACCGGGACTGGTGGCGTCCGCGCACGCGACGGACGGCACGGTCGAGGCGGTCGAGCTGCCGGGAGAGCAGTGGGTGCTCGGGGTCCAGTGGCATCCGGAGATGGGCGACGACCCACGGCTGACGCAGGCACTGGTGACGGCCTCCACGACCCGGCCGGTCCAGGCCCGTACGCCGTTCGCGGACCTCACGCCACCGCGGACGGCGGGAGCCTGAGGGCACGCCGCCCGCGGGCGCCCGCCGTCGGCCCGTCGCCCGGGCCGCTACAGGTCGCGGCCCGTGAGCGACAGCAGATCCCGGGCCGGGCCGGTCGGGCGGTGACCCGAGGGCCATACCGCGCGGAGCTGACGGCGGAGCCGTACTCCGGCGATCGGGATCTTGACCAACCGTCTGGCGGACAGCTCCTCGCCCAGCGCCAGTTCGCTCAGCACGCACGGTCCCGCGCCGCTCTCCGCCGCCCCCTTCACCGCGGTGGTCGAGGAGAGTTCGAGCAGGGGCTGGGCGAGGCCGCCGTGCACGGCCAGGGCGGCGTCGAGGACCTGGCGGGTGCCGGAGCCGTGCTCGCGCAGGATCAGCGGGGTCGCCGCCAGTTCCTGCGGGGTCAGGGCGGTGCGGCGGCGGGCCCACGCGTGCGACGGGGCCACCACGACGACGAGACGGTCGTGGGCGATGACCGTACCGTCGAGCCCTTCCGGCACGGAGAGGCCCTCCACGAAACCGAGGTCGGCCTCACCGACGAGAAGCCGCCCCGCGACCGCCGCCGAATTTCCGGCGAGCAGCGAGACCGCGGTGTCCGGCCGTTCGGCGCGCAGCGCTATCAGCCAGCCGGGCAGCAGGTATTCGGCGATGGTCATCGAGGCGGCGACCCGCAACCGGGAGTCCCGCCGGTCGCGCAGCGCCTGAGCTCCGGCGTCGAACGCCTCGGCCGCCTCGACGATCCTGCGTGCCCAGTCGGTGACCAGCGCGCCCGCGTCGGTGAGCCGGGAGCCGCGCGGTGAACGGTCCAGCAGCGCCAGGCCGAGCTGCCGCTCCATCGACCGGATGCGGCTGCTGGCCGCAGGCTGGGTGACGCCCACGTCCCGTGCCGCGCGCCCCAGACTGCCGTGCCGGGCGACGGCGAGGAGCAGCTCCAGCGCGCCGAGGTCGGGAACCCGGTGCGCGAGCGGAATGTGTTGTTCACCGGACATAAGACCAGCTTATGACCTCATAGAGACGAGATCCCTGGTGGGGGCCGGGCCCGCCCGCCGAAAATCGTGGCATGGCCATCTTTCCGCAGACCCAGCAGCCCCCAGCCACGTATGCGCCCGCTCCACGGCTCCCGCACCTGCGGCACATCGGCCCCAACTGGTACGCGACCGTCATGGGCACCGCCATCGTCGCCAGCGCGGGTGCGACCCTGCCCGTGCACGTCCCGGGGCTCCGGGGTGTCTGCACGGTGGTCTGGGCGCTCGCGACCGTCATGCTCGTCGCCGTGCTCACGGCCCGCACCGGCCACTGGATCGCCCATCGCGACCAGGCCCGTACCCATCTGCTCGACCCGGCCGTCGCGCCCTTCTACGGCTGTCTCGCGATGGCGCTGCTGGCGGTCGGCGGCTCGACGATGGTGGTCGGCCGGGACGTCATCGGACATCCGGCGGCCCTGGCCCTCGATGTCGTGCTGTACACGGCGGGCACGATCGTCGGGCTGGCCTGCGCGGTCGCGATTCCGTATCTGATGGTCGTGCGCCACCGGGTCGAGCCCGGCACCGCGTCGCCGGTGTGGCTGCTGCCGGTGGTCGCCCCGATGGTCTCCGCGGCACTCGGCCCGCTGCTGGTGCCGGAGCTGCCCGCCGGTCAGTGGCGGGAGGCGATGCTGCTCGCCTGCTACGCGATGTTCGGGCTGAGCCTGCTGGCCACGCTGGTGATGCTGCCGCTCGTCTTCGCCCGCCTCGTCCACCAGGGCCCGCTGCCGCTCGCGCTGACGCCCACGCTGTTCCTGGTCCTCGGTCCGCTGGGCCAGTCGACGACCGCGGTCAACCAGCTCGCCGACGTGGCGCCGGGAGCGATCGGGGCCCCCTACGCCTCGGGCCTCGGGGTGTTCGCCGTGCTGTACGGGGTACCGGTGATGGGTTTCGCGCTGCTGTGGCTGGCGCTGGCCGTCGCCCTGGTGGTGCGGGCCGCACGGAACGGCATGACCTTCAGCATGACGTGGTGGGGCTTCACCTTCCCGGTCGGTACGTGTGTCACGGGCGCCACGGCTCTGGCCCGGCACACCGGGCTGACGGCGTTCACCTGGCTGGCCGTCGCGCTGTACGTGCTGCTGGTGACGGCATGGGCGGTGGCCGGGCTCCGGACGCTGCGCGGGCTGTTCAGCGGAGCGCTGCTCGCAGCGCCGAAGGCGCCTGCGCCAGTGACGGCCCGTACCAGGTGAGGAATCGCCCGTCGACGAGTGCGGCGGGCAGTGCGGGGAACGCCTCCGGACCGTCGTCCGCGGTGAAGCGGTACGGCTCGTCGGGCAGGACGACCAGATCGGCACCCGCCGTGTTGAGCGCGTCGAGCGGGATGCGGGGATACCGCTCGGCGTGGTCGGCGTAGACGTTCTCGACACCGAGCCTGGCCAGCAGGTCCCCGGCGAAGGTCTCACGCCCCAGCACCATCCAGGGCCTGCGCCAGACGGGCACGACCGCACGGCGCGGGGCCCGGGGCGTCGGGAGCGCGGCCCAGGCGGCCTCGGCCTCGTCCAGCCAGCGCGGCCTGGTCCGTCCGCAGGCGGTGACCAGGACCCTTTCCAGTTCCTCGAACGCCTGGTCGAGGGTGCGGACCTCGGTGACGAGCACCTCGATCCCGGCGTCCCCGAGCGCCGCGAGATCGCTCGCGCGGTTCTCCTCCTCGTTGGCGACGACGAGATCGGGCCGTAGCGCGACGACGGCGGCCACGTCGGGGTTCTTGGTGCCGCCGATCCGGGCGGCGGTCAGGCCCGGCGGGTGGGTGCACCAGTCGGTGACGCCGACCAGCAGGCCCGGGGCGGTGACGGCGACGGCCTCGGTCAGCGAGGGGACCAGGGAGACGACTCGCACGGTGGCTGCTCCTCCCTCAGCGACGTGGCTCGAAAGTGGCGTCGATGTGCTCGGCGACCGCGACGACCAGCAGCCGCGTACCGGGCATCGTGGCCCGCCAGCGGTGCCGCACCCCGCCGGACAGGAACAGCGTGTCGCCCTCCTCCAGCCGGTGCGCCCGCCCCTCCGCCTCCACCTCCGCGGCGCCCCGCACCACGTACATCACCTCGTCGTTGCGGTGCTGGAACTCGCGTCCGAGGTCGAGTTCGCCGGTGAACTCCAGGGCGCTGAGCTGGTGGCGTCCGCGCACCACCCTGCGCACCCCGTCGCCCTCGCCCGCCCGTACGACGTCGACGGCGCGCGCCGAGTCCGCGGCGGCGCGCAGCCGCGCCGTGGTGGTCTCCAGGGCTTCGGCGACCCGGTCCAGGGACCGGGCGCTGGGCCTGGCCCGCTCGTTCTCGATCTGGCTGAGGAACGGAACGGACAGGCCGCTGCGGCCGGCGACCGCGGCCAGGGTGAGCCCGAGGGATCTGCGCCGTCGGCGGACCGCGGCGCCCACGCGGAGTGCTTCCTTGTCGTCCATGTCCGGCTCCCTCCCGACTGGCCATCCTTCCGGCTTCGGGCACATTGCGCACACGGTTGCGCAAGGTCGGCCGGTTCACGAGCATCCGGACAGCCCGAAGGGGTGGGCCCGCCGACGGCGGCGCCCACCCCTTTCCGGTGCTCCGGGCCCTACTGCGGAGCCATCTTGTCCGCGATGCCCGGGTTCTTCTCCATCCAGGCCTTCACGGCTTCCTCCTCATGGCCCGTGCCGCGCTTCTGGATCTCGTTCTCCAGGCCGGCGAGCTGGTCCTCGCTCAGCTTGAAGTTCTTGAACCACTTCGTCAGCTGCGGGTACTGCTTCGGGAAGTCCTTGCTGGCGATGGTGTGCAGCCGGTCCCCGTCGCCGAAGGCCTTCTCCGGGTCCTTCAGCTTGGTCATGCCGAACTCGTTGTACGCCCAGTGCGGCGTCCAGAGCAGCACCGCGACGGGCTCCTTCTTGGCATACGCGCGCTTCAGCTCGGCGAGCATGCCGGGCGTCGAGGAGTCGACGACCTTGTACTCCTTGTCCAGGCCGTAGGTCGGCAGGACGTTCTTCTTGAGGTTCTCCATCGTGGCGGTGCCCGGTTCGATGCCGATGATCCGGCCCTTGAACTGCGAGGACTTGCCCTTGAGGTCGGCGAGGGACGTGACGTCCTTGACGTAGTCGGGCACCGCGACCTCGATCGACGTCGGGCCGTACCAGGACCCGATGTCGGTCAGCCGGGAGCCGTACTTCTCCCAGTAGTTCTTCTGGGTGTACGGGAGCCAGCCGTCGAACTGCACGTCGACCTGGCCGCGGGACATCGCGGTGTACATCGGACCGACCTCGAACTGCTTGAGGTTGATCTTGTAGCCGCGCTCCTCCAGGACCGCCTTCCACAGGTACGTGGCGGCGATGTCCTCCTCCCAGGGGAACCAGGCCATCTCGACGGCACGGTCGCGCTCGTCCTTGCCGTTCGCGCTCTTGGACGCGCCGGCCTTGGCGACGGGGGTCCACTTGTCGGCGACACCGGGGTTGGCCTTCAGCCAGGTGCGGACGGCCTCCTGCTCCTTGCCGGAGCCGGCCTTCTGGATCTCCGCCTCCAGGCTGGTGAGCTGGTCCTCGCTCATCTTGAAGTTCTTGAGCCAGGTGCCGACCTCGGGGTTGTCGGACGAGAAGCCCTTGCGGGCCAGGGTGTGGATGCCGTCGCCCTTGCCCCAGAGGTTCTTGGGGTCCTTGAGCTTCGTCAGTTCGAACTGGTTGTACGCCCAGTGCGGCGACCACAGCGGAACGACGATCGGTTCCTTCTTGGCGTAGGCGCGCTTCAGCTCGGCCAGCATCGACGGTGTGGAGCCGTCGACGACCTTGTACTCCTTGTCCAGGCCGTAACCCGGCAGGATCTTGTCCTTGAGCAGGCCCATCTCGCCGGCGCTCGGCTCGATGCCCACGATCCGGCCCTTGAACTGCGAGGACTTGCCCTTGAGGTCGTCCAGCGACCGGACGTCCTTCAGGTACGAGGGAACGGCCAGCTCCAGCGAGGTGGGGCCGTACCAGGAGCCCATGTCCTCCAGGCGGTCCTGGTACTTCTTCCAGTAGCTGGCGTGGGTGACCGGGAGCCACGAGTCGGTCTCGAAGTCGATCTGGCCGTTGGCCATACCGGTGTAGAGCGCACCGGCCTCGTACTGCTTGACGTCGACCTGGAAGCCGCGCCGCTCCAGCATCTCCTTCCACAGGAAGGTGGAGGCGATGCCCTCGTCCCACGGGATGTAGCCCATGCTGATCTTCTTGCCCGCACCGATGTCCGAGGCGCCGGCGGCGGTGGCCTTGTCCGAGCGGGAGGAGCCGAAGAGGCCCATGCCGCCCGCGACGAGTGCGAGGACGACGATGCCGACGACCGCGACGACGGGCTGCGGGCGGTGGTTCCAGATCTTCAGCCCGCCGGCCATCGCCTGCGCCTTGGCGAGCGCACGCCGGGCGAGCGGGGAGACCTCGCGGCCGAGCGCGCCGGTCATCCGGTCCAGGTACATCGCCACGATGACGATGGAGATGCCCGCCTCGAAGCCGAGGCCGACATCGACGTTGCCGATGGCGCGGTAGACGGCGCCGCCGAGGCCGCCGCCGCCGACCATGCCGGCGATGACCACCATGGACAGGCCCAGCATGATGACCTGGTTGATGCCGGCCATGAGCGTGGGAAGGGCCAGCGGCAGCTGCACCCGCAGCAGGGTGTTGCGCCGTGTGGTGCCGAACGCCTCGGCCGCCTCGACGAGTTCGGCGTCGACCTGGCGGATGCCGAGTTCGGTCATCCGGACGCCCGGGGGCAGCGAGAAGATGATCGTGGCGATGATGCCGGGCACCACACCCACGCCGAAGAAGATGACGCCGGGGATCAGATAGACCATGGCGGGCATGGTCTGCATGAAGTCCAGGACCGGCCGGATCACCGCGCTGACCGTCTTGGAGCGGGACGCCCAGATGCCCACCGGCACGGCCAGCACCAGCGCGATGATGGTGGCGACGAGGACCAGCGTGAGGGTGTCCATCGCTTCGTCCCACAGCTCGACGGAGTCGATGACGGCGAAGCCGACGAAGGCGAGCACCCCCGCGAGCAGACCGCGCAGCCACCAGGCGATGACGGCGACGATGCCCGCGAAGAGGAGCGGTGCGGGGGCGGACAGGACGGCGGCTATGCCGTCGAACATGCCACTGACGACGGAGCTGATCGCGTCGAACAGCCAGGACAGGTGGGTCTGCAGCCAGTTGACCGCGGAGTCGACCCAGTCACCCAGATGGAGCCTAAACACCGGCCACCTTCTTCGCGGTGGTCGTGACGTCCTCGGGGACCTCGGTGGGGGTCATCGGCTCGCCGAGGACGGCGAGCAGCCGGGCCCGCGGCACGACGCCGACGAGCTTGCCCGCCGCGTCGGTCACGGCGACCGCGACTCCGCTCCGCGAGCAGGGCGTGAAGAGCTCGATGATCGGCGTGGACTCGGTGACGGTGGCCGGGGCCGCCCTGAGAACGTCCTCGGCGGTACGCAGTTCCCCGCCGTCGTCCGCACCGGTGCCCATGACGGTGTGCGGCTCCGCCATGATCGCGCCCGCGGTCAGCACCCGGGTGCGGTCGACGTCCTGGGTGAAGGAGGCGACGTAGTCGTTGGCCGGGGTGACGAGGATGTCCTCGGCGGTGCCGAGCTGGACGATCCTGCCGTCGCGCATCACGGCGATACGGTCCCCGAGGCGCATGGCCTCGTTGAGGTCGTGGGTGATGAAGACGATGGTCTTCTTCAGGCGCTTCTGGAGTTCGAGCAACTGGTCCTGCATGTCACGGCGGATCAGCGGGTCGAGCGCGCTGAAGGACTCGTCCATCAGCAGCAGGTCGGCGTCGGTGGCCAGGGCGCGGGCCAGGCCGACACGCTGCTGCATACCGCCGGACAGCTCGTCGGGCCAGGACTTCTCCCAGCCGGCGAGACCGGTCAGCTCCAGCGCCTCGGCGGCGCGCTTCTCGCGCTCGGCACGCGGCACGCCCTGCACTTCGAGTCCGTACGCGGCGTTCTCCAGCACGCTCCGGTGGGGGAAGAGCGCGAAGTGCTGGAACACCATGCTGATCTTGGAGGACCGGACGTGGCGCAGTTCGGCGGGGCTCAGGGCGGTCAGGTCCTGGCCGTCGAACAGCACGCGTCCGGCTGTGGGGTCCAGAAGTCCGTTGAGCATGCGCAGCAACGTGGACTTCCCGGACCCGGACAGACCCATCACGACGAAGATCTGTCCCGGGTCGACGGTGAACGAGGCGTCGATCACCGCTGCGGTGGTTCCGTCGGCGCGCAGCTCGTCGCGGTCGGCGCCGCTCTCGAGCTTCTGCACAGCTTGATCGGGTCGTCTGCCGAACACTTTGTACAAGTGCTCAGCTTGCAGCCTTGACACATACACCTCGCGCGTTGAACCGAAAAACGGTCCGCCACCCCCTCCGGCAGACCGTGGAGCGGCACGGATTCGGCCCGCATGGCACGTGCATTAGTTGAAATTGCTACGTGATCCGCTCCGATGGCGCGCCTGCCCCCACTTACACGAGCCAAACACAAGAGTGATCCGAGTCACACAGAAATGACCCCCGAGGGACCGCGCCCCTCTTGACCTCGAAGCCCACCGGTGTGCGGGGCGGCCGCTGTCAGCGGGGTGCGGCATCATCGGTGTGTGACGCGACGCCTGATGCTCCTCGACACCGCCTCCCTCTACTACCGCGCCTACTTCGGGGTTCCCGATTCGGTACGCGCTCCGGACGGAACGCCGGTCAACGCCGTGCGCGGACTGCTCGACTTCATCGGGCGCCTGGTCCAGGACCACCGGCCGGGCGAGCTGGTCGCCTGCATGGATGCCGACTGGCGGCCGCACTGGCGGGTGGAGCTGATCCCCTCCTACAAGGCGCACCGGGTGGCGGTGGAGACGGCCGAGGGACTGCCCGACGAGGAGGAGACCCCCGACACCCTGGCCCCGCAGGTGCCGGTCATCGAGGCCGTGCTCGACGCGCTCGGCATCGCCCGCGTCGGTGTCGCCGGCTACGAGGCGGACGACGTGATCGGCACGCTCACCGGCCTGGCCACCGGCCCCGTGGACATCGTCACCGGCGACCGGGACCTCTATCAGCTGGTCGACGACGCCCGCGGGGTGCGGGTCCTCTACCCGTTGAAGGGGGTCGGCTCGCTCCAGCTGACCGACGAGGCCTGGCTGAGGGAGAAGTACGGGGTGGACGGTTCCGGCTACGCCGACCTGGCCCTGCTGCGCGGCGATCCGAGCGACGGACTCCCGGGCGTCCCCGGCATCGGCGAGAAGACGGCGGCGAAGCTGCTGGACGCGTTCGGCGATCTGGACGGGATCATGGCGGCGGTCGACGACCCGGCCGCCAAGCTGACACCCTCGCAGCGCAAGCGGCTCGACGAGGCCCGGGACTATGTGGCCGTCGCGCCGAGGGTGGTCCGCGTCGCCGGTGACGTGCCCCTGCCCGAGTTCGACCCCGCGCTGCCCGCCGAGCCGCGCGATCCCGACGCCCTCGAAGCCCTCGCGAAGCGGTGGGGACTGGGCGGTGCGCTGCAGCGCCTGCGCTCCACACTGCGCGAATGAGGTGCTAGCTTAGGTAAGCCTAAGCAATCGGAACAGGGAGAACCTCGTGGCAGAACGACCGGCGCGGCAGGCACCCGAGGCGCAGGGCGCCCGCGTTGTGCGCACCGAGCGGATCACCCCGCACATGGTGCGTGTCGTGCTCGGCGGCGAAGGTCTCGCCGGTTTCGGGCTCTCCGGGTTCACCGACCATTACGTCAAGCTCTGCTTCGCCCCCGAGGGCGCCGACTACGCACACCCGTTCGACATGGCCCGCATCCGCGAGGAGCAGCCGCGCGAGCTGTGGCCGACCACCCGCACCTACACCGTGCGCTCCTGGGACCCGGTCGCCCGTGAGCTGGCGATCGACTTCGTGGTCCACGGCGACGAGGGTCTCGCCGGGCCCTGGGCGATGCGGGCGGCCCCGGGCGATCAGGTGACCTTCCTGGGCCCCGGCGGGGGCTACGGTCCGGACGCGTCGGCGGACTGGCACCTCCTGGTGGGTGACGAGAGCGCCCTGCCCGCCATCGCCGCGGCCCTGGAGCAGATGCCGGCGGGCGCGGTGGTGCACGCGTTCGTCGAGGTGTCGGACGCGGCGGAGGAGCAGAAGATCGTAACGCCCGGCGGGGTCGAGGTGACCTGGCTGCACCGCGGGGAGCGCCGGGTCGGCGAGGCGCTGACGGCCGCGGTGAAGGAGCTGGAGTTCCCGGCGGGCGACGTCCAGGCGTTCGTCCACGGCGAGGCGGGCTTCGTGAAGGAGATCCGCCGCCATCTGCGCCTGGACCGCCGGATCCCGCTCCCCCAGCTGTCGATCTCCGGCTACTGGCGGCTCGGCCAGAACGACGACGCCTGGCGCTCGGTCAAGCGCGAGTGGAACGCGCAGGTGGAGCGCGAGCAGGAGAACGCGGCCTGACCGACACGCACGCCCGTGCGCCCGGCGCCCCACGTGGTCGAGGTCGGTCCGCGCGACCGGTTCGGCGACGGCCGTTCGCACGGTCGGCCTTCCTCGCGCCACGGGCGGCACCGGGGCCGAGGGCCCGGACCGGGGAGGAGCTCCCGGTCCGGGCCTGCCACGCGTCGCCGCAGCAGCGGTGCCCGTCAGACGGACTTCTGGTAGGAACGGAAGGTGCGGGTCGACAGCCCGACCGCCACTGCCGCGAGTATCAGCAGGGCTCCCCCGCGGCTGAGCACGACATCCCATTCGGGCTCGGCGGTCAGCGCCGAACGGCCGGCGACCATCGCCCAGTTGACCGGATTGAAGTCGGCGATGTGCCGCATCCAGGACGGCATCTGGCTCGGGGCCATGAAGGACGAGGAGAGGAATGTCAGCGGCAACAGCAGAAACGTGTTGATGCCGATGATCGACTCACGCTCGCGGACCAGCATGCCCAGGGTGTTGGAGAGTGCGCCGAAGACCGTACCGAGCAGGATCGACGCCACGACCAGGATCAGCAGCCCGCCCGCGCCACCCGGATAGGTGGCCCCGGCGGCCCGGCCGAGCAACACGATGACGACGGACTGCACGGCGGTGCTGATGCCGTTCTGCACGACGTTGGCGTTCATCAGCGCGCTGCGGCTGACCGGGGTGGTCAGGAAGCGGTTGAGCGTGCCCCGCTCGATCTCCTCCAGGGTGCCCATGCCGGCCCACATGCTGGATCCGAGAGCACTCATCACCACGATGCCCGGGATCAGGTAGTCCAGATAGGACGTGGTGCCGAAGCCGCCCAGTTCGACGACCTTCCTGAAGAGGTTGCCGAACAGGAACAGCCAGATCACCGGCTGGACCAGGGAGATCGCCAGGAAGATCGGCTGCCGGACGATCGCCATGAGCTGGCGTTGCGTCATGTACCACGTCTGCGCGAGGACCTGACTGTTCATCGGACTCCTCCCGCGGGGGTGAGGGCAGGGGCCTGCCGGGCGTCCGCGGCCTCGGCCTCGGAGAAACGGCGTCCGGCGTAGCGCAGATAGACGTCGTCGAGGGAGGGGCGGGCCACGGTGGCGGCGGCGACCGCAGCACCGGCCCGCTCCAGGGCGGCAAGCAGGACGGGGACCGCCGCGGCACCGTCCTCGGCACGGACGCTCACGCGGCGGCCGTCGACCAGCACCTCGTACACCCCGGGCAGTCCGGTGAGCGCGGCGCTGATCACCCTCGCGTCGCCGTCCGCACGCAGTTCCAGGTGGACGGCATCACCCCGGAGTTCACCCTTGAGGTCGTCGGGGGCTCCCTCGACGACGACCCGGCCGCGGTCGACGATCGCGATGCGTTCGGCGAGCCGGTCGGCCTCCTCCAGATAGTGCGTCGTGAGGACGATGGTCAGCCCCTCGTCGCCGGCCAGCCGGGAGATCTCGTCCCACATGGCCGTGCGGGCCTCGGGGTCGAGTCCGGTGGTGGGTTCGTCGAGAAAGAGCACCTCGGGTCGGTGGACCAGGCCGAGCGCCACGTCGAGGCGTCGCTGCATTCCGCCGGAATACCCCTTGACCTGGCGATTCGCCGCGTCGGCGAGAGCGAAGCGGTCCAGCAGCTCATCGGCGCGGCGCTGTACGGCGGCGCCCCGCATTCCGTAGAGCCTGCCCTGGAGCAGGAGGTTCTCGCGGCCGGTGGCGACCGGGTCGGCGCCGGACTTCTGGGCGACGACGCCGATCGCGCGGCGGACCCGGTCGGGGTGGCGCAGCACGTCGTGTCCGGCGACGCTCGCGGTGCCCGAGTCGGGGCGGGCCAGGGTGGTGAGGATCTTGACGGTGGTGGACTTCCCGGCGCCGTTGGGGCCGAGGAGTCCGAAGACCGTGCCGGCATCGACGTCGAGGTCCATGCCGGCCAGCGCGGTGACGTCGCCGGGATAGGTTTTGATCAGGTGTCGCGCCGCGACTGCGGGCGCACGGGTGCTCATGACAGAGCTCTCCTGTGGTCAGCGGGGTGCTCGGGTGCACCGAGCACTCGGGCATGCCGAGCCGATCCGCGTGAAGAGCGCCGGGCTATCCTGGGTGTGCCGCACCTCGATCGCCCGGCTCGCCTTCACGGCGTGGCCGGTCCGGGGTTCGAGACCCCGGCGGTCGCTGCTCCAACAGCCTCCACCGGGGTCCTTCTCTTTCTTCGGTCCTGTGTCAGGCCTTCCGCTCCGGGTCCAGGACGATTTCCTGCTCGTCCAGGTCCTGCCATTTCTGCGGGACTTCACCGGTTTCGTGGAAGGACTTCCACTCGTCGATGCCATCGATCGTGCCCTCGGTGAGTTCCGTGTGGAAGTTCTTGATCCACTCCAGCTGGGCGTCGATCATGTGGAGCTGGTACTCGGTCTCGACGACGAAGACGCGGGGCAGCTTCTCCCCCAGTTGACCGAGCACTCCCCGGAGCGCCGCGGCATGGACCGCAAGCGCCGCCTCCCGGGTCTCCATCAGCTCCGCCACGTCCTCCGGCGGCAGCACCGGAAGAAGTGAGAGCGCCGTCTCGAAGACCGGATACTCGGCGGCCGGCACGGCGAGCAGATCGGAGAGCCAGTCGAGCATCTCCGCCCGCCCGGCCTCGGTGATCCCGTAGAGCGTGCGCTCGGGGCGGTTGCCCTGTCGCTGGACGCCCGCGACCTCGACGTATCCGTGTTTCTCCAGGTTCTGGACGACGGTGTACAGCGAGCCGAAATTGATCTTGACGCTGTGTTCCTTGCCGCGTCGGCGCAGCGTCTGGGCGATCTCGTACGGATGCATGGAGCGCTCGGAGAGCAGCACCATGACCGTGAGCGCCAGTGGATTGCTGAGCTTGCGCCGCCTGGCCACCCGACCCTCACCATCCTTCACCTCGTCATCGAATACTCGTGAGCGAACATATCGCGTTCACTCGAACGCGTCAACCGCGATGTATCGCGAAATGGACGGGGCGTGGAAGGATTTCGCGCACCGACCAATCCGCGCCGCCGTCGGCTCCGGATCACCCGGAGAGCAGACGCGCAATCAGGGAGGAAACCCGCGTGAAAGAAGCCGTGCACATCGGCGGGGCACCTCCGGCGGGGCCCGATCTCCAGGAGCTTCTGGGGATGGTCGCCCGAGGTGACCAGGACGCCTTCGCCGAGGTGTACGCCACGGTCAGCGGGCCGGTCCTCGGACTGGTGCGGAGCGTGCTGCGCGACCCCGCCCAGTCGGAGGAGGTCGCGCAGGAGGTGCTGGTCGAGGTGTGGCGCACGGCCCCTCGGTTCCGGGCCGCCCGCGGGAGCGCGATGAACTGGGTGCTGACACTGGCGCACCGCCGGGCCGTGGACCGGGTTCGCTCGGCCGAGGCATCGGCGGCCCGCGAGCACAGGGCCGCGCTGCTGGACCGTACGCCGGCCTTCGACGAGGTCACCGAGCAGGTCGAGGGCCGACTGGAGCGCGAGCAGGTCCGCTGCTGCATGCGGGCCCTCTCGGAACTGCAACGGCAGTCCGTGACCCTCGCCTACTACCGGGGGCTGACGTATCGCGAGGTGTCGGAGTTGCTCTGCGTACCGCTCGGGACGGTCAAGACACGCCTGCGCGACGGACTGATCCGGCTGCGCGACTGCCTCGGGGTGAGCACATGAGCAACGCCGAACCGCACACGCTGACGGGGGCGTACGCCCTGCACGCGCTGCCGGACCCCGAGCGCGACGGGTTCGAACGGCATCTCGCCGACTGCCGTCCCTGCGCCGTCGAGGTGCGCGAGCTGTCCGGGACCGCTGTTCGGCTCGGGCTCGCGGTGGCCGGGGTCCCACCTCGCGACCTGCGCGAACGGGTGCTGCGGGAGATCGCGACCGTACGGCAGGAGTCGCCGTCGGACACCCGGCGGTCGCGCACCGGGAGCAGTACGAACCGGACGGGGCGGTGGCCCGGGTTCGCCCTCGCCGCATGTCTGGCGGCCGCCGGATTCGGCGGGATCGCCGTGTGGCAGCATCAGGAGGCCCGCACCGCCCGGCAGGACGCCCGCACCGCACAGCGGCAGAACGAGCAGCTGACCCAGGTCCTGGCAGCACCGGACGCCCGTACCGGGACCCGCACGCTCGGGGGCGGGGCGAGGGGCACCGTGGTCGTCTCCGAGAAGGAGAACCACGCCGTCCTCCTGGCGTCGGGCATGCCGGAACCACCCGACGACAAGGTGTACCAGCTGTGGTTCGACGACGCCGGCACGATGCGCCCCGCCGGCCTCATGAAGGCGGCGAACACCTCGACGACGCAGTACGCGACGCTGCTGGACGGCCCGGTCGACCGGGCCTCCGGCATAGGCATCACCGTGGAGCCGGCCGGTGGGTCCACTCGACCGACATCCGCGCCGGTGGCCCTGCTGATCTTCCCGACCGCCCGACCCGCCCTTCGCTGAGAGGTGCTCGACCATGACCGTCTCGGTGGCACTGTTCACCTCGGATCTACGGCTGCACGACAACCCCGTACTGCATGCCGCGCTGCGCGACGCGGACCGTGTCGTCCCCCTCTTCGTGCGGGACGCGGGCATTCGCCGGACCGCCTTCGACGCACCGAACCGGCGGGCGTTCCTCGCCGACTGCCTGGCCGATCTCGACGCGGAGCTGCGCCGGCGCGGCGGCCGGCTGATCGTCCGCGACGCGGAGGCCGTGGCCGGCGTCGTCGACGTGGTCACGGAGACCGGCGCGCGCAGTGTGCACGTCGCGGGCGGCGTGAGCGGGTACGCGATGCGGCGTGAGGAGCGTCTGCGCGCGGCTCTGACCGACGTCGGCTGCACGCTGCACGTCCATGACGCGGTGGTCACCGCGCTCCCGCCGGGCCGGGTGGTCCCGGCGGGCCGTGATCACTACGCGGTGTTCACCCCGTACTTCCGCCGTTGGGAGGCGGAGGGGGTGCGGGGCGCACTGGCCGCCCCGCCCACGGTGCGGCTGCCCGACGGCATGAGGTCCGAGCCGTTGCCGGAACGGGCCGCAGTGGCCGGGGTCTCCCCCGGGCTCGCCAGGGGCGGTGAGAGGGCCGGACGTCGGCTGCTGTCCTCCTGGCTGAACGGCCCCGTGACCGACTACGAGAGCGGCCACGACGATCTGGCCGGCGACGCGACCTCCAGGCTCTCCCCCCATCTCCACTTCGGCACTCTCTCGGCGGTGGAAGTGATCGACCGGGCGCGGCAGCGGGGCGGGCCGGGCGCCGACGCGTTCGTGCGGCAGCTGGCGTGGCGGGACTTCCATCACCAGGTGCTCGCCGCCCGGCCGGAGGCCGCCCGGGACGACTACCGTCCACGGCAGGACCGTTGGCGGTCCGACGTGGACGAGATCGAGGCCTGGCGCACGGGACGCACCGGCTACCCGGTGGTCGACGCGGCGATGCGGCAACTGGCGCACGAGGGCTGGATGCACAACCGGGGGCGCATGCTGGTGGCGAGCTTCCTCACCAAGACGCTGTACGTGGACTGGCGGGTCGGCGCCCGGCACTTCCTGGACCTGCTGGTCGACGGGGACCTGGCGAACAACCAGCTCAACTGGCAGTGGATGGCCGGTACCGGCACCGACACCCGCCCCAACCGGATCCTGAACCCGGTGGTCCAGGGGAAGCGGTTCGATCCGCGCGGGGCCTATGTGCGCCGGTGGGTGCCGGAGCTCGCCGAGCTGACGGACGGCGAGATCCATGAGCCGTGGAAACTGACCGGTCCGCGCCGGTCCGCGATCGACTACCCGGATCCGCTCATCGACCTGGCGGAGGCCCGGGCCCGGTTCGAACGGGCGCGGGGCCTGGACTGACGGGGCGGCAGGTCGGTGGTCCGTCACAGGCGCCCGCCGGATCGGCCGGATGGAACTCACACCCGTTCGGGTGATGGACCAATCCGCCCGGCTTCCGGCGACGAATCCCGGTCGTGAGTGGAGACCGAGACGATGCGCAGCAGGCCGGGGTCGCACGGTTGGGGCGGTCCCGCCGGGCACCCGCGGCTCTCGCCGCGCTCAGCGGTCTGATCGCCGGGTTCTGCGCGCTGGCCGTCGCCGAACTGGTCGCAGCCGTCGTACGTCCCGAGGCAGGACCGGTCACGGCGGTGGGCGGTGCGGTGATCGACCGCACTCCCCCGGCCGTGAAGGACTTCGCGGTGAGGAACTTCGGCACCGACGACAAGCTGGTGCTCCAGCTCGGCATTCTGGTTCTCCTGGCGCTGTTCGCCGCGGGAATCGGGATGCTGGCGCTGCGGCACCGGCGGCTCGGTTCCGCTGCCGTCCTGGTCTTCGGTCTGGTCGGGGCGGTGTCGGCGGTGGGACGTCCGGAAGGCGCACCGGCCGACGCCCTGCCGTCGGTGGTGGGTGCCCTGGTGGCTGCGGGAGTACTGCATCTCCTGGTCGGACGGCTCGAACCGGTTCCGCGTCCCTCTCCCGCGGCTGGGGAGAGGGACGCGGAACCGCGAGGCACCTTCGACCGGCGCGGCTTCGTGGTCGCGGCGACCGCGGCGGCGGCGGCCTCGGCGGGCGCGGGACTCCTGGGTCGGCGGCTCACGTCATCCGTCCAGGCCGGGGCCGCCGCCTCACGTCACGACCTGGTCCTCCCGGTGCCCGATTCCGCCGCTCCGGCCGTCCCGCCGGGCGCCGATCTCGGCATCCGGGGGCTGAGCTCCTTCATCACCCCGAACAAGGACTTCTACCGGGTGGACACGGCTCTGGTCGTACCCCGGCTCGACGCCGGCCAATGGCGTCTGAAGATCCACGGAACGGGTGTCGCGCGGCCGTTGGAGATCGGCTTCCAGGATGTGCTGCGCCGCGAGATCATCGAGCGGGACATCACGCTCGCGTGCGTGTCCAACGAAGTCGGCGGACCCTTGGTCGGCAACGCCCGGTGGATCGGTGTACGGCTGGCCGATCTGTTGCGCGAGGCCGGCGTGCGCCCCCCGTCGCAGGGCGGTCCGGCCGACCAGATCGTCGCGCGTTCCGTCGACGGCATGACGATCGGCACACCGGTCGAGACGGTCATGGACGGGCGCGACGCGATGCTCGCCCTCGGCATGAACGGCGAGCCGTTGCCCTTCGAACACGGCTTTCCGGTCCGGATGATCGTTCCCGGCCTCTACGGATACGTGTCGGCCTGCAAATGGATCAAGGACATCGAACTCACCACGTTCGCCGCCTACGACGCCTACTGGGTCGAACGGTCCTGGTCGCAGCAGGCGCCGATCAAGACCGAGTCACGGATCGACACCCCCCGCCCGTTCGCCTCCCCGAAGGCCGGCGTCGTGCCGGTGGCCGGGGTCGCCTGGGCCCAGCACCGGGGCATCTCCCGGGTCGAGGTCCGGGTGGACGGCGGGGACTGGCACACGGCCCGGCTGGCCGCCGCGGACAGCCGTGACACCTGGCGTCAGTGGGTGTGGGAGTGGCCCGCCACCTCCGGTCGGCACACCCTGGAGGTCCGCGCCACCGACGGGACCGGCGCCACCCAGACCGGCGAGCGCGTCGGCACCGTGCCCGATGGTGCGACCGGCTGGCACTCCGTGGTGGTCGACGTGCCCTGAGCCGGGGCACGCGCCGACGGACCGGTCGCCCCTCGCAGCACCGTTCACCCGCCCCCGGAACGGTCGCTCCACGCAATCCGTCGGTCACCGACGATCCACGGGAGACCGCCGGGAGGGCCCTTCACGCCCGCCGCGCCGCAGGAGCGCTGGTCGCACTGCCGCCGGCCCCGACGGCCCGGTCCGGCGACCGCGAGGAATCCGTACGCTGGCCGGATGGAGCATCCAGGTGCGGTCGACCGGCGGGATCGGGCGGTGGGCGCCGTCGTCGGGTCCGCGGTGGGGGACGCGCTGGGCGCGCCCTTCGAGTTCGGCCCCGCGGGCGTGTACACGACCCGCTTCCCCGACGGCGCCGGCGCCATGTGCGGAGGCGGCGGCTGGGATCCGGGCGAGGCCACGGACGACACCCAGATGGCCGTTCTGGCCGCCGAGTCCCTGCTGGAACGGGGCGGCCTCGACCTCCCCGACATGTTCGACCGGTTCCGCCGATGGGCGGCGGGTGAGCCGAAGGACATCGGCCTGCAGACCGAGTCCGTCCTGACGAGCGGTGATCCGTGGGACATCGCGGCAGCGTTGCACTTCCAGACCGGCGGGCGGGCGGCGGGCAACGGTTCGCTGATGCGGGCCGCCGCACCGGCGGTGTACTTCGCGCGGGCGGGCCGGGTGGCGACGATGGACGCCGCCCGCCGGATCGCCGCGCTGACACATGGCGACCGGGCCGCCTGGGAGGGCACCGCCGTGCTGCACGAGCTGATCCGGGTGGCGCTGGACGGCGGCGATCCGCTCGCCGCCGTGCCGGGTGCCCTGGACCTCGTGCACGAGGATCACCATGAGCGCTGGGCCGCCGTCCTCGCGCCCGGCTGGCACCCCGACGCCGCGACGGAGTTCAACGGTGCGGTGTGGCCGTGTCTGGGCACCGCGCTGTGGGCGCTGCGCACGACACGTGGATTCGAGAACGCCCTGGCGGCGGCGGTCGATGTCGGTGGCGACACGGACACGGTCGCGGCGGTGACCGGTGGGCTGGCGGGGGCGGTGTACGGCTTCGCCGCGATTCCGGTGCGCTGGACCGGCCCCCTGCATGTACCGCTTCCGGGACACGGGGACCGCGTGCTGCGGACCGCCGATCTGGCGACCCTCGCCCGACGGCTGGACGCGGGCCCGCCCGTTGCGGATTCGACGGTCATCCGCACACCGTGAATCTACACATAAGGGTGAGATAAGCGCAGAATGGACATGCAGGCCACTCGGCGCACGGAACGGAAGTCGGGTCTGCACGAGCGAAGGAGACGAACCCCATGTCGAACCTCTCGCACACCGGCCGTGACATGGCCAGTCACCCCGATGTTTCCGAAATGCGCGACCGCTACGCCCGAATGCTCGGCGGCCGTGACGTGGCCCTCGTGGACGCACCGGTGTTCCTCATCGGTCTGTACTGCGCCATCTCGCCCTGGGTGCTCCACTTCACGGCAACTCAGCCCACGCTCGTGGCGCACAACCTGATCATGGGCATCGCGATCGCGGCTCTGGGCCTCGGGTTCACCGTCATGCCGGAGCGGATGTATGGCCTGAGCTGGGCCATCTGCGCGATCGGTGCCTGGATGATCATCTCGACGTGGGTCGTCGGCAGCGGTCCGAGCCTCGGCGTCATCCTCAACAACGTCATCATCGGCGGGCTGACCGTGCTGCTGGGTCTGGTCTGCGTGGGCGCTTCGATGAAGAGCGGCAGGAAGACGGTCTGACACGAGGCGTCCCGGCCGGTCCGCGTGCAGCGGACCGGCCGTCGACGGCCGGGAACGGCGACGCCGGTCCGCTGCCCGGGTCCGTGGGTGGTCAGGCCTGCCGGAACGGGAGGTAGTCCACGTCGTACCCGAAGTACCGCGGCCCGGCGAGGGCCAGACCGCCCGGGGTGGTCCAGCGCGGGTCGCAGGGGGCCGCGAGGACGCTGACACGCAGGCCGTAGCGCAGGCCCTCCGTCGTCACCGGGTCACCGGTGTCGGTGTCCAGCACGCAGATGAGGTCGGGCGTGGTGGCGACCGTCTCGCCGTCGCGGGTGGCGAGCAGGTGCTCGTTCTGGAAACCGAGTTCCAGGACCCGGCCCGCATCGTCGCCGATGCCCTCGATCCGGGCGCCACCACGGGCGAAACCGCCCTGGGTGCGGCGGCTGACGTCGACGACCTTGCCGGTCAGCAGATGGGTTCCGAAGAGCATGGCACGGGCCGCGCCCACCGGGTCGGCGTGTGCCGCACGCGCCTCGCGGACGGCCGCGCCGAGACGTTCGGCGAGCGTCATCGTGGCGGGGACGAGTCCGTCGGCGAGCTGGTCCCCCCGCATCACGGTGTCGGCGCTGGAGATCTGACAGCCGAGCTCCACGCAGACGGCTCGGGCGATGCGCTCGGCGGCGTGGTTGGAGACGGCGTCGACGATGATGCTGTTGCCCTTGTCGTCGGCGAGCGCCATCGGCGTGTTGGCCACTCCGATCAGGCCGGGCAGCACCATCTGCGCCTCGGGAAACGCGCGGCCCATGGCGTCGCCGTCGACCAGCGGCAGCCCCGCCTCGGCGGCGCAGGCGATGGGCAGCATGGAGTTGACGCCGCCGACCTCGATCGGGGCGATGTGGGTGGCGGGGCGGCCGATGTGCTTCTCCAGGGCCCGCAGCGCCGCGACTTCCTCGCCGCCGGCCGGGACGCGTTCCAGCAGCACCGTCGGCGCACCCATGCCCGAGACGGGTACGACGGTCGCATCGGCCGGCACCTCGTCGAAGGAGACGAGCCGGACCGGGCCATGGGCACGGATGGCCTCCCGGGCCAGCAGCTTGCCGATGTACGGGTCGCCGCCCCCGCCGGTACCGAGGATGCCCGCGCCGCGCGCGATGTCGTCCAGGTTGTCGAGGTTGATCTCACGCATGTGACGCTGCTCCATGGGTGTCGCGCGCCCCGGCCGGGGCGTGGGTGCTGCCGATGCCGTTCAGGTCGAGGTCCCCGACCGCCTTGACCCGGATACGGGTCGCGCCGCCCGGCAGATAGGCGAGCGGCACCTCCTCCACGTCGACGATGCGGACCGTGCCGGGCCTGGCGCCCGCGCTCTCGGCCCGCGCCACGGCCTCCTCGCGGGCCTCGGCGAGTACGGAGTCCCGACGCCCCTCGGGGACCTGGAAGACCCGGTCCACCTCTCCGCCGACCTGGGCGATGGCGGCGCCCACGGCGTTGGCGACGCCGAAGTGGCCGGGGCGGCGCACGTCGTCGAAGCCGGGCAGCGACGACGGCACCAGTACGCTGCCGCCGCCCACCGCGACGACCGGCAGCGGGCCCGCCGATGTGCGCATCCGGTCGACGGTCTCGGCCAGCCGCTCGGCGATCCGGTCGAGGGCGCGCGCGGTGAACTCACGGTCCAGGTGGGCGACCCGGGAGCAGTCGCCGATGTCGGCGCGGCCCGCCGCGACCGCGAGATCGGTCGCGGTCAGGGTGCTGCCGCCGAAGACCAGCGCCTCCTCGGTGAGCCGGAAGCCGACCGATCGGGGGCCCGTCTCGCCGTCGGCCGCCACCAGGGATCCGCCGCCGATGCCGAGCGAGAGCACGTCGGGGATACGGAAGTTGGTGCGGATGCCCGCGGCCTCGCTCTCGCCCGCCGCCTCGCGCGGGAAGCCGCCGGCCAGTATGCCGACGTCCGCCGTCGTACCGCCGACGTCCACGACCGCGCAGTCGCCGAGACCGGAGAGGAACGCGGCGCCGCGCATCGAGTTGGTGGGCCCGGAGGCGAAGGTCGCCACCGGGTAGGCACGGGCGAAGTCCACGTCCATCAGGGTGCCGTCGTTCTGCGACAGGAAGAACGGGGCGGTCAGCGAGACCTCGGCGAGCGACTTGGCGAAGGACTCCACGATCGCGGTCGCCAGGTCCCGCAGGGCCGCGTTGATGATCGTGGCGTTCTCCCGGGCCAGCAGCCCGACCCTGCCCAGTTCGTGCGAGAGCGAGAAGTGGACGCCGGGTCCCAGCTCCGCGCCGAGGATCTCGGCGGCCCGGCGCTCGTCGTCCTCGGCGACCGGAGAGAACACGGACGAGACGGCCACCGAGGTCAGTCCGCGCGCGGCGATGTCGGCGGCGGTGCGCTTCAGTTCCTCCGGGTCGAGCGGCGACAACGGCCGTCCGTCGAACTCCCGTCCCCCGTGGCAGAGGTAGCCGTGTCCACCGACGGCCGCCCGCTGGCGCTCGGGCCAGTCGGTCATCGGCGGCAGAGCGGCCGTCGCGGGCAGGCCGAGGCGTACGGCGGCGACGGGTGCGAGCCGGGCGCCCTCGATCAGGGCGTTGAGGAAGTGGGTGGTGCCGATCATGACGGCGTCGACGGAGTCCATCGGCGGGTCGAGTGCCCGGATCGCCGCGGTGACGCCGGAGGTGATGTCGGAGGTGGTGGGCGTCTTCGCGGTCGCGATGATCCGGTCGTCGTCCCCCAGGAGGGCGGCGTCGGTGTTGGTGCCTCCGACGTCGATTCCGATGCGCATGGTGTGTCCGTCTTTCGTAGGGGGGTGGGGTTTCGGGCGGGGCGTACGGGTCAGGCGCCGGCCTTCGACGACCAGGCCGTGCCCGCTTCCGCCTCGATCGCCGCGGCAGGGTGTGCGGGCTGGTCGAAGGGCAGTTCCCGGGCGCCGCGCACCAGGCCGAGCTTGCCGAGGACGACATAGCCGAGCCCGGCCAGCAGCAGGGAGTCCAGTGCCGGGATCCCCCACCACTGGTAGTGGTCCCCGAGCCAGCCGAACAGGGATGCGGCGGCCCACAGGACGATCGTGGCCGGAACCCAGCCGGGTTCCGTCTCGGGGAGCCGGCCGAGGGAGCGGGACGCGTCGAGCTGCGGGCGCCACTTCTTCACCACGAAGTACTCGGCGACCATGATCCCGGCGACCGGCGGGGTGAGGACGCCGAGCAGCGTCAGGAAGTCGGTGAAGCGGTCGAGGATTCCGGCCGCGGCGGCGAGGCTGCCGAGCACACCGATCGTGACGGTCGTACCGACCCGGTTCAGCCGGACCTTGAAGAGCGCCTCGACGGCGCCGATCAGGCCGAGCGACGAGGAGTACAGATTCCAGTTGTTGATCTTCACGGTGGCGGAGACCAGGACGATGACGCCGATGACGCCGGAGGAGGACGTGATGATGGCGATCAGGTCGGAGGACTTCACCGCGTAGGCGAGCAGCACCCCGCCGAGGCCCAGGACGTACTCGCCGAGGCTGATGCCCACGACGGTCTGCTTGACGACATCGCCGGTGTTGCGGTTGAAGCGGGTCATGTCGGGGGTGGTGACGGCACCGACGATGTACGAGCCGGCGACTATCGTCGCGCCGGTGGCGATGGACATGTGGGCGCCGAACGGCGCGGACGCCACCAGATCGCCGACGTCGTGCCGGGAGAACTCGACCATCATCGCCCAGCCCGCGAGGCCCAGGAAGGCGGGGACGGTGACGAACGCGGTCCAGCCCATGGCGCGGAAGCCGCGCAGCACGAGCGCGGTGACCCCCAGTCCGCAGATCAGGCACCACGCCCAGACGGGCAGCGCGGGGACGATGGAGTGCAGCCCGGCCGCGAACACGGCGGTCTGCACTCCGAACCAGCCGAACAGGCTGACCGCGATGACGAGTCCGATGAGGGTGGAGCCGTAACGTCCGAAGCCGGTCCAGCGGACCAGCATCGAGGTGGACAGTCCCTCCCGCATACCGGCGATGCCGACGAAGATGCAGACGATCTCAAGGATCACCGAGCCGAGCGTGAACGCCCAGAACGCGCCCCAGAAGGAGAGCCCGGCGCCGAGCGCGGCGCCCAGCAGGAACTGGGTCAGGTCGGAGAGCTGGCCGAAGCGCTGCACGGCGACGTTGAACCAGGAGTAGCGGGCCGCGCGCGGCACTCGCTCCAGCGGGTAATCGTCGTCCGCCTGCGACTCCTGTCGCTCCGGCTGTCGGCGCACGGATGGCTGTGGTTGCACATCGAACTGCTGGGTCATGGGGACGGTCCTCGGGTGGGCGGGGCGGGCAGGAGGGCGCAGCAGCACGGCACCGGGCTGCTCCGAAGGGGAGAAATCGGGGGTGGGGAGCGGGGTTCAGAGCGGGAGTGGCGGTCCAGCGGCTCGTGCGCGAAGGAGCACCGCACCCGGCAGATAGGGCACCGGCAGGTCCGGTTCCGCATGGGTGTGCACGCGCCGGGGATCGGCCCCGGCCCGTACGGCGCCGGCTCGGGCCAGGTCCCGCACCTCGTCGCGTACGGCGTCGAGGCGGCGGCCCGGTCCCCGGCGGACGATGCGGTCGTACTGCCCGCCGACCGGGCTGGCCGCCGCGCCGAACGCCCCGGCGACGCCGCCGTGTTCGGGCCGTACGACGTCGAATCCGGTCAGGACGCGGCCGGGCACGCCGTCCGCGCCGCCGCCGACCAGGATCAGCGGGAGCAGTCCGGCCGCGGGGCGCATCCGGTCAGCCGCCTCGGCCAGTTCGCGGTGTGCGCCGGCGCCCACGGTGATCAGGTCGGGGAAGCGCAGGGCGACCGGGACGCCGCCGATGCGCTCGCCGGGACCGGCTTCCTGCGGGTAGCCGCCGGTCAGGGCGCCGACCCGGGCTCGGAGTTCACCGATGTCCGCGACCACGGCGTCGCGGAGTCCGGCCAGGAGCCCGGCGCCTCGGATGGTGCAGGCCGGGCCGCTGCCCAGGCTGAGTCCGGGCTGGCGGCGCAGATACTCCAGGCTCATCAGCGTGCCGTCGCTGCGGGTGACGAGGACGGCGGCGCCGGGGGCGAGGCCGAGGCCGGGCAGGGTGGCGGTCAGTTCGTCGGCGACCCGCGCCACGAGCACGGACAGCGCCGCGTCGAGGACCGTGGCGTTCTCGCGGGCCAGCAGGTCGAGGGTGCCGACGTCGCTGGAGAGCAGAACGGTCGTGTCCGGGCCCGTCTCGGCGCGCAGGATCTCCGCCGCCTCCCGCTCCTGGCTGCCGTCGACGGGCGAGAACACGGCGGTGACGGCGAAGGCCTCGGCCCGGCCCGCGAGCGCGGCGCCGAACCGGGCGACGGCGTCCCGGTCGAGCGGTGTGGTGTCACGCGGTGCGAGGCCCCCGCCGCCCGCGACGTTCGCGGTGCCCGCGCACACGGCGTCGCGCAGCGCCTCGGGCCAGCCGAACAACGGCCGCACGGCGTCGGCGGCGGCGCCCCCGACGCGCAGCACTCCGACCCGGGCCAGTCCGTCCCGCTCCCGCACCGCGCGGGCGGCGACCCGCAGACCCACCGCGAGCTGGGTGGCCCGGCGGCGCGGCTCGGCGGGCAGCGCACCGACGGCGGCGGCGAGCGACCCGACGGCGTCACCGGGGATCGAGGGCACCTTGACGGCCCGTACGGCCCGGTCGCCGTCGAGGAGGACGGCATCGGTGTTGGTGGGTCCGACATCCACTCCGAGGATCACGGGGTGCCTCCCCGCGACGGGCGGCCGTCGGTGCTCGAAGAACCGTCCCGCACACGTCCACGGGGTCCCGGGGAACCGTCGGCTCCTCCGTCGGCTCCTCCGTCGGCTCCGATTCCTGCGAGGCCGAAGGCGGACGGGCCCGCCAGACGCAGGCCGTTCGGCGTGTACCAGGCCGGGGCGGAGGGCATCGTGACGAGATGGACGCGCAGACCGTAGCGGACCTCCTCGACCGGGACGGCCCAACCCGTCCGCACGTCGACCAGGGCGATCACGTCCGGCACGACGGCGAGCGGTGTGCCGTCCTCCAGGGCCGCGACGAATTCGCTGCGGGCCTCGACGAGCACCAGCCGTCCCGCGTCGGGGCCCGCGCCCTCCAGCAGGACGCCCGTCGCGTCGTCGCCGTCGGCGGTCTCGGTGGCGTATCTGCGGACCGAGGAGACCTTGCCGGTGAGCAGCGGTGCGGGTCCCTCACCGCGGCCGAGGACGAGCGCGCGCGTGACCGATCCGGCGACGGCGTACCGGGCCGCCTGCCCGGCGGTGAGGGGGTAGTCGGTGGAGGCGGCACGCCCGCCGAAGGCGACGACGGCGGCGCGGGCGAACTGTTCGAGGTGCGCGCCGTCCACCTCGTCGATGACGACGGTGTGGCCGTGTTCGTCGGCGAGAACGGCCGGCCCCGGGCGCAGCCCGGCGAGCTCCAGGACGTTCTGGTCCATGCGGGGAAAGGCGCGCCCCATCGAGTCGGCGTCGAGCAGCGGCAGACCCAGCCGGGCCGCCCAGGCGACGGCCACACAGCCGTTGAGGCCCCCGATCTCGCTGCTCATCACCGCGGCCACCGGTGCACCGTGCAGCGCCTCGAAGCGGGCCCGCAGGCGTGCGGGTTCGTCGCTGCCGCCGATCCGCTCGGCGGCGACCGCGGGCGACCCCACCAGCCCGACGGGCATGACGAGCGCGTCCGCGGGCAGCGCGGCCGGGTCGACGACCGGCACCGGACCGCACTCCTCGATCGCCTGTCCGGCGACAGGAAGGGTCACGTCGGCGGGTCCGCCGCCCCCTGATCCCAGGACGGCACAGCCCCGCGCGAAGTCGGCGAGTGCTCCGGCGTCCACGTTCATGAATCCAGCGTAGGGAGACGGAACGCGCCCCGAATGGGCCGAGGGCCCATGATTGAACGGGCCGATGTGCTTGCGGCACACTCGACGCATGCCGCGCATTCTGGAACTCCTCTCCTCTCCCGGACTCGACGAGGTCCGCCCGCTGGTGGGTCCGCTCGACGCGATGGAGGTCACGGGGGTGCGTCTGGAGCAGCGCCCGGACCGGCTCGCCGCCATGCCGACCGGGACGATCGCCGTGCTGCTGACGCCGGTGCCGGGACATCTGCTGGACGTGGCGGTGCGGGACGCGGCGGCGGCCGGGGCCGCCGCGCTGGTCCTGACCGGCCTGACGGAGACACCCCACGGGCTGCCCGCCGAGGTGACGGCCACGGCACGGGCGCTCGCCGAGCGGGGCCGCGTCGCGGTGCTGTACGCGGAGGGGGATCTCGCCGCGCTCGTGGTCGCCGTGGAACGGGCGGTGGCCGGTTCCGCGGCCGACGCGCTGGCCCGGGTCGCCGCCGCGGCGCGGGAGGTGACGACGGTCGCGGGCGACCCGGACCGGGTGGCCGCGGCGGCGGCCCGCGCCCTCGGCGTACCGGTGGAGCTGCGGACAGCGGGTCCGGGCGAGGAGGGTGCCGCCGCCGCGGGCCCCGACGGCGAGATCCGGCTCGCGGCCCCGGCCCGCCCCGGTCACGCGGGAGCGGCGGTGCGGTCCGTGCTCGCGCTGGCGGCTCTCGCCGCGGCGGGCGGCGGCCACGGCGACGTCCCCGTGCGTTCCCGTGGCCGGCTGCTGGCCGAGCTGCTCGTGGCGCCGCAGGACCAGGCCGCCCGGCTGGCCGCGCGGGGCCGGGCGCTCGCGCTGCCGGTGGACGGCTGGCACATCGCCCTGCGGGTGGAGGCGGGCGGTCTCGACGCGACGGACCGGCCGAGGACCCTGGACGCGGTGATGTCCCAGGCGCTGACCCTGCTGCGGACCTGGGACCGCCCGATGCCGCTTCCCGGCGCTCCCGCGTCCCCGCCCACGGACACCGTTCAGTGGAACGCCGCCCTGGTCGACGACGCCCTCGTCCTGCTGAGCACCTGGCCCGCCGACCCGGGGACGGACGGGCGGCATGCCACTCTGGCCCGTGCCCGACGCGTGGTGGACCGGCTGGCGGGACTGCGCCCGGAGGCCGGGCTGAGATGCGGTGTGGGCTCACCGCACCGGGGCCCCCTGGGGATCCGTACCACCGCTCGTGAGGCCCGCGCGGTCGTACCGCGCGGCGCGGGACCCATGGTGGCCGCGCATGACGCGGTGGGCCTCGACCGGATGCTGCTGGAGTGGTACGCCTCGGACACGGCGCGCGAGGCGGTGGCCGAACTCCTCGCCCCGGTACTGGCGTTGGGTCCGGAGCGTGCCGAGCCACTGCTGCGCACGCTCCAGGGGTACCTGGACCACAACAACTCTCCCGCCCGCGCGGCACAGGCCCTGCATCTGCACCGGAACGCGGTGGGCGCCCGCATCCGCAGGATCGTCCAGCTCACGGGCGCCGATCTGAACGAGCCGGATGTCCGCCTCGCGCTCCAACTGGCCTGTCGCGCGGGCCTGTCCACGCGCCCCGCCGAACCGTCCGCACCACCGGCCGCCGGGCCCTGACTCCCGCGAGGCCCCGAACGCCGACGGGCGTGGCAGGGGCCGTCGATGCCAGAAACGGTTGACGCGGCACCAACACGCCTGTTCCACTGGGCAGATGCGCCCTCAGCTGCGGCTGGTCACCCGTGACCACATCGACTTCGGTCGAGTGTGGTCCGCCTCGTGTTGTTCCTGACAGCTCCGACGTCAGCACTTCACACGACCGGTTTCCCGCAGCACGAGATGAGGCTTTGCCATGCCCGTCGAGTTTCTCGGCATCGCAGCAACCAACGAAGGTTCCGAGGTGACCCCCCGCTCCGGGGCGTCCTTCGACAAGAAGTACACGCGCGAACTGGCCCGCGCGCACGAGGACCACGGCTGGGACCGGGTCCTGTTCGCCTACGGGTCCGGCTCCCCGGACCCGTCCCCGGCCGCGGCCTACGTCGCGGCGCACACCGAGACGCTCCAGATCCTGGTCGCGCACCGCCCCAACGTCTCGTACCCGACCTTCGCGGCCAAGACCTTCGCGACCCTGGACCGGATCAGCGACGGCCGCCTCGCCGTGCACTTCATCACCGGCGGCAACGACCACGAGCAGCAGCGCGAGGGCGACTTCCTCACCAAGGACGAGCGGTACGCGCGCACCCGTGAGGCCATCCGGATCATCAAGAAGGCATGGACCTCGCACGAACCCTTCGACCACGAGGGCACGCACTACCGCTTCAACGACTTCGTGAGCGACACCTTCCCCGTGCAGCAGCCCCGTCCGCGCGTCTCGTTCGGGGGTTCCTCACCGGCGGCGTACGCGGCCGGGGGCGCCGAAGCCGACATCTACTGCCTGTGGGGCGAGCCACTGGCCCGGACCGCGGAGCAGATCGCTTCGGTGAAGGCGGCGGCGCAGGCGGCGGGCCGTACGGACACACCGAGGATCCAGGTCGCCTTCCGGCCGATCATCGCTCCGACCGAGGAACTCGCCTGGGAGAAGGCCCACCGGACGCTGGCACGGATCAAGGCCCGCAGGGCCGCTGCGCCGGCGAGCCGCCGCCACCCGCTGAACAACCCGGAGAACGCCGGCTCCCGACGGCTCCTGGCGGTGGCCGCCGAAGGGGAGCGCCACGACCGGGCGCTGTGGACGCCGACCGCGGCGGAAACAGGCGGGGCCGGCAATTCGACGGCCCTGGTGGGCACCCCGGAGACGGTCGCGCAGGCGCTGCTCGACTACTACGACCTGGGCGTGGAGATCCTGTCCGCCCGTGGCTACGACCTGCTGGACGACGCGATCGACTTCGGGCGGCATGTCATCCCGATCGTCCGTGAGGAAGTGGCGAAGCGCGACGCGGCCCGTACCGCCGCGTAGTACCGGCGGTGCCGGGCGGCCCGGTGAAGTCCGTCCCCGCCCGGCACCTCCCGGCCCCTGCTCGCCCCGGGGGACGGACAGGACCGCCGCAGGTTCACCCCCGCGTCCGGCTCCGCCCGCAACACCGCGCCCTCACCCCACGGAGCTGTAGGCCACGACCCCCCGCAACACCGCGTCCACCGCCTTGCGCGCACTCCGCGCCACGGAACTCCCCTCCCGCGGGGCCGCGGCCGCGATCTGCCCCAGCACGTCGATCACCTGCTTGCACCACCGCACGAAGTCCCCGGCCGGCATGTCCGCCTCGCCCAGCACCTCGTCCAGCGTCCGTCCCGACGCCCACATGTGGACGGCCCAGGCGAACCCCAGATCGGGTTCGCGCTGCCCGACCCCCTCGGCCTGATTGATCTTGAAGTCCTCCTCCAGGGCGTCGAGCCGACCCCAGATCCGGACCATCTCGCCCAACGCCGTTCTCGCGGGCCCGGACGGCAGCTTGGGCGCCACCGCGTCATCGGCCTGCCGCGCCTCGTACACCAACGCAGAGACGCACGCCGCGAGTTCGGCGGGGTTCAGGCCCTCCCACACCCCGGCCCGCAGGCACTCGCTCGCCAGCAGGTCCAGCTCGCCGTAGAGCCGCGCGAGCCGCTGCCCGTGCTCGGTGACCTCATTGCCGCGCAGGTAGTCGAGCTCGGTGAGCAGCGCGACGATCCGGTCGAAGGTGCGGGCGATCGTGTTCGTCCGCCCTTCGATCCGCCGCTCCAGCTGCCTGGTGTCGCGCTGCAGCCGGTGGTAGCGCTCGGCCCATCGCGCATGGTCCTCGCGCTCGTCGCAGCCGTGACAGGGGTGTGCGCGCAACTCCGCCCGGTAGCGGGCGATCTCACGGTCGTCGGCCGCGACGGAGCGCCCCTTGCGGTGCCGCTCGGGCGCTATGTGCCCGGCCTTGGTCCGCAGCGCGGAGGCGAGATCACGGCGTGACTGCGGTGAGCGCGGATTGAACGACTTCGGCACCCGCATCCGCTCCAGGGCCGTCACCGGAACGGGGAAGTCGATCGAGGCGAGCCGCTTGACCTGACGCTCCGCGGTCAGCACCAACGGCCGCGGTCCGTCGTGGTATTCGAGCCCGCGGTGCCCGTGCCCGTTGGTGCGTCCCGCGGAGAGCCCCGGGTCGAGGACCAGCGCCAGTCCGGCGAACTTTCCGGTGGGCACGTGGATGACGTCGCCGGGCTTGAGCTTCTCCAGGGAGGCCGCGGCGGCGGCCCGCCGCTGCGACGCGCCCTGCTTGGCGAGCTCGTTCTCCCGCTCCTTGAGGTCGCGGCGCAGTCGCGCGTACTCCTCGAAGTCACCGAGGTGGCAGGTCATGCCCTCCCGGTACCCCTCCAGCCCCTCTTCGTTCCGCTGGACCTGCCGGGAGATCCCGACCACCGACCGGTCGGCCTGGAACTGCGCGAAGGAGGTCTCCAGCAGCTCGCGCGAGCGGTGCCGCCCGAACTGATGCACCAGATTGACGGCCATGTTGTACGAGGGCCGGAAGCTGGAGCGCAGCGGGTACGTGCGCGTGCCCGCGAGTCCGGCCAGGGCCCCGGGGTCCATGCCGCGCTGCCAGAGCACCACCGCATGGCCTTCGACGTCGATGCCGCGCCGGCCGGCCCGGCCGGTCAGCTGCGTGTACTCGCCGGGAGTGATGTCGGCGTGCTGCTCGCCGTTCCACTTGACGAGCTTCTCCAGGACGACCGAACGCGCGGGCATGTTGATGCCGAGGGCGAGGGTCTCCGTCGCGAAGACGGCCTTGACGAGACCTCGTACGAACAGCTCCTCGACGACTTCCTTGAAGGTGGGCAGCATGCCCGCATGGTGAGCGGCGATGCCCCGCTCCAGCCCTTCGAGCCATTCGTAGTAGCCCAGGACGTGGAGGTCCTCGCCGGGGATGGACGCGGTCCGCTCCTCGACTATCTCTCGGACCAGGCGGCGCTTGTCCTCGTCGTTGAGCCGCAGTCCGGCGTGCAGGCACTGCTGCACGGCGGCCTCGCAGCCGGCCCGGCTGAAGATGAAGGTGATGGCGGGGAGCAGCCCCTCGGCGTCCAGCCGGTCGATGACCTCGGGCCTGGCCGGGGTCCAGATCCGGCTGCGCTGGCGCCGCTCGCGCTCACGGTCGGCCTCACGGACCATCTTGCCGCGTCGGCGTTCACGCGGGTTGTATCCCCGCTGGTTCTCCATCCGGACGAGCCGCACGAGGTCGGGGTTGACCTCACGGCGCCCCGTGCCCCGGCCGCCGTGATCGGTCTCCTCCTCGAAGAGGTCGTACATCCGGCGGCCCGCGAGCACGTGCTGCCAGAGCGGCACGGGGCGGTGCTCGGAGACGATGACCTGGGTGTCACCGCGGACCGTGTCGAGCCAGTCGCCGAACTCCTCGGCATTGGACACGGTCGCCGACAGCGACACCAGGGTCACGGAGTCCGGGAGGTGGATGATCACTTCCTCCCAGACGGCGCCCCGGAACCGGTCGGAGAGGTAGTGCACCTCGTCCATCACCACATAGCCGAGCCCGCGCAGCGCCTGCGAACCCGCGTACAGCATGTTCCGCAGCACCTCGGTGGTCATCACGACCACGGGGGCATCGCCGTTGACGCTGTTGTCCCCGGTCAGCAGACCGACCTTGTCGGGCCCGTAGCGCTTGACCAGATCGGTGAACTTCTGGTTGGACAGGGCCTTGATGGGGGTGGTGTAGAAACACTTGCGGCCCTGTTCGAGGGCGAGGTGCACCGCGAATTCGCCGACGATCGTCTTGCCCGAGCCGGTGGGGGCGGCGACGAGCACCCCCTTGCCGGCCTCCAACGCCTCGCAGGCCTCGATCTGGTAGGGGTCCAGATCGAACTCGTACAGCTCGCGGAAGGGCGCGAGTGCGGTGGCCAGCTCGGCGGCGCGGATCCGAGAAGCCTGGTATCGCTCAGCTGGTGAGAGGTCCTCTGTCATCTTGCTTACGAGCCTACCCGCCGCCTCCGACAGTGACGCGATCTTTAAATTCCGGGGGCGGACCCCGGTGCGAGCACCCGCACCGCGCCCGGCACACAGGTCGCGGTCAGCGGCAGTGCCCCGAGCGGTTCACCGTCCGCGTACGCGGTGACACCGGCCGCCGCCAGCTCGATCGAGGAGACCCGGTGCACGGTGACCTCGGGGTGGTCGAGGTGCGTGCCCTTGTAGACGCGGGGGAAGACCTTGAGCAGGGTGGTGCGGCTGCAGTCCCCGACCACGGTCACGTCGAAGAGCCCGTCGTCCATGACGGCCCCGGCGCAGATCCGCATGCCGCCGCCGTACGTGGTCCCGTTGCCGACGGCGACGAGTGCGGCCTCGATCTCCCGGACCGGACCGCCGTCCAGCCTGATGCGGTACGGAATGGGCTTGAACGCGGCGAGTTCGGCGAGGATCGCGAGGTCGTACTTGAACCGTCCGCCGACCCAGCGCATCCGGTTGCCCCGGTCGTTGACCCGGGAGTCGAAGCCGGAGGCGAGCACGGAGCCGAACCACCGCTCACCGACCCTGCCGAGGTCGACCTCGCGGACGGCACCGCCCTTGAGCGCCTCCGCGGCCAGCCGTCCGGCAGCGGCCGGATCCCGTATCGGCATCCCGAGCGCGCGGGCGAAGTCGTTCCCGGTCCCCACGGCGACGACCCCGAGCGGCGTCGTCGTCCCGGCAACGGCCTGCAGGGCGAGGGACATCATGCCGTCCCCGCCCACGGCTATCAGTGCTCCGGTCCCGCCGGCGACGGCCTCACGGGCCCGTCGCAGCGCGTCGTCGGCGTCCTCGCCGAGAACCGTGCGCACGGAGAATCCGGCGTCCCGCAACGCGGAAGCGGCCGGCTGCGCGGCACGCGCGCCCCGGCCGCTTCCTGCGGTGGGATTGACGAAGAGGGTGATCTCGCTGGTCACCCGGGGACCCTACAAGGTCAGGTGATGTCGTCGTAACCGTTGACCCGGTCGTGGTTCGAGTTCGCCTGGTCGGGCAATGAACGGCCGGACGAGACCGGTTCGATCTCACCGATGTCCTCGGGGGTGAGGTCCAGCTCCGACGCCTCGTCGTCGGCGGGCCCCGACGCCGCGCGCTCTGCCTTGCGTCGGTCGTTGAGCAGCGAGATCGCCGTGGCGACGAAGTAGAGCAACCAGATCGGTCCGGCGAGCATCAGCATGGTCATCGGGTCGGTGCTGGGCGTGGCCACCGCGGCGAAGACCGTGATGCCCATGATCATGCCCCGCCACCAGCCGAGCATCCGCTTGCCGGTGATGATCCCGCCGAAGTTCAGCATGACGAGCAGCAGCGGCAGCTCGAAGGAGAGCCCGAAGACCACCACCATGCGCGTGATCAGATCGAGCAGTTCATCCAGCGGCAACTGGTTGTCGACGCCGCCCGGCGAGAAGTCCAGGAGCACCCGCGCCATCGTGGGCAGGGTCTTGTACGCGAAGAATCCGCCGGCGAGGAAGAGCGGGAAGCCCGCGCCGACGAAAGCGAGCGAATACTTCTTCTCGTGCTTGTGCAGTCCCGGCGCGACGAACGCCCACAGCTGGTAGAGCCAGACAGGCGAGGCAAGGACGATGCCTGCCATCAAGGAGACCTTGAGGGCGAGGGTGAACGGGGTGAGGAGGCCGTTCAGGACGATACGGGCACACGTACCGTCCTCCTTCTTGGCGAGCTCGGCGAAGCTGGACTCGCAACCGACCGACTTCAGCACCGGGTCGGTGAAGAACTCGATGATGTCCTTGTAGAAGAACGCGGCCACGATCGTGACGACGACGATCCCGAGCAGTCCCTTGGCCAAGCGGTTACGCAGCTCACGCAGGTGCTCCACCAGGGGCATGCGGCCCTCTGGGTCCGTCTCCTGCTTGCGGGCAGACTTGAGCAACCCACGTCCTCATCTCGTGCAGCAGGCCCTTGCCGATCAGAGCGCCTGCGTCGGCCCGTTTCTTGTCAGCGCTTGGTGGAGTCGGTCGGCTCTGCGACCGGACGCGAGCTGGTCACGTCACCCGGCGCCGCCTTGATGGTGCGCGGGGCCGCCTGGTCCTGGGCGGTGTCGTTCGCCGGCTCGGCCGGGGTGGCCGACGGGCTGCCCTCGGACTTCATGGCCTTGGCCTCGCTCTTGAGGATGCGGGCCGACTTGCCGAGCGAGCGAGCCATGTCAGGAAGCTTCTTCGCGCCGAACAGCAGAACAATGACGACGAGGATCAGGATGATCTCGGGAGCGCCGAGCCTTCCGAACATATGCGTGTACCTTCTCACCGAGGCAGCAGGGGTGGGGCGGACCGAACGTCGGACGGCGTCCGATCGTCGTACTGTCAGCGATCGTATCCCGCAGGAGTAAACGCAGGGCAATACCCATGCATCCTTGCGATTACGGCCCATGCCTCGCTCTCAGGGCCGCGTTCAGCAGCGTACCCCCCGAACCCGGGAAACAGGAGGTCGCGCCCGCACCGATCCATCGGCCCAGCTCACGGCCTCACACGAACGTGGGGTCGGTGGATCCGGGTGCGTTCGCCGGCACGCGAGCCCGGCAGCATCCGAAGGGGAGACTCCGGGGCTGTCCGTGCCCCCTGGCGGGCGCCAAGGGCACGGACAGCCCTCAGCGCAGCGATTCACCCGTGGCGGCAAGATCCGTCGCGGCCCGCTCGAGGTCCTCGGCCGCCCGGTTGATGCGCTGGGTGGTCCGGGTCACCTGACGCCCCAGGCGCTGGGCCTCGACGAAGACCTTGACGGCCAGCACCCCGAGGACGGCGATCCCGAGAAACCCCAGGGCGATGGCGAGCATGGGCCAGAACATGCGCAGAGCCTCAATGTGTCTAGGTGTCCGAAGTTCCGAGGCCGACCGGTGCGCCGGTCGGCCTAAAGGCTGGTGTGGAGACGCAACGTCCGTACTCCGCCGACGGTGAGGAGTTCGACGATCCGTTCCCCGGCGGGCTTGCGGACGGCCGTGCCGCACGCCGGGCAGGTGAACGAGTAGAACGTCGTCCGGCGGCTGGCACCCACGGCGAGGCGGATGGCACCGGCGGACAGTTCAAACCGTTCGCGACAATCCGGGCATGAGGCCTTGAATCGCACAGATTCGGGCACCACCACGGTCGGGACGCCTGACACCACAGGCATATTGCTCATATCTCCCTCAGGTATCCGCTCAGGCCGGGTCGTCATAGGCGGCGAGCGCCGCACGGGCCGCTCCCCGCGCACTCTGTGCCAGTTCCGGCGGGGAGACGATGCGGCCCTCTCCGCCGAGCCGCAGCGCGAGTCTGCGCAGCGAGGCCGGGTCGGGGGTGCGCAGAGTGATCCGCAGCCCTCCGTCGGACAGTTCCTGGGCGCTGTCGTGCGGATAGTACTCGGCGACCCACCGCCCGCCGGGCCCCACCTCGACCACGACCTCCGGGTCCTCGGCCGCCGGCTGGACGAGTCCTTCGGACAGATCCCGCAGTTCCAGCTCGGGCGGTGCGGCCGGCTCGTCCAGCAGCCGGATCTCGGCCACCCGGTCGAGCCGGAACGTACGCCGGTCCTCCGAGGACCGGCACCAGGCCTCCATGTACGTGTGCCCCACGGCGAACAGCCGGATCGGGTCCACCTCGCGCTCGGTGAGTTCGTCGCGCGCGGGCGAGTAGTAGCGCAGCCAGAGCCGGCGCCGCTCGGAGATCGCCCGGTCGACGTCGGCGAAGACACCGCCCTCGGACTCGAAGGTGACCGAGAGCCGTGAGCTCGCCGCTCCGACCTCGCCGGCGGCGGTCTCCAGCTTCGCGGTGGCCCGCAGCAGCGCCTGCCGGTCGCTCTCGCGCAGCCCCGGCAGCGTGGCCACGGCGCGGGCGGCGACCAGGAGCGCCGTCGCCTCGTCGGCCGCGAGCCGCAGCGGCTCCGCGACGTCGTCCGGGTTGTGCCACCAGATCCGGTCGCCGTCGGTGTCGATGTCCAGCAGGTCCCCGCCGCGGAAGCTCGTCCCGCACATGGGCAGCACATCGAGGTCCGAGATCAGTTCGTCCTCGCTGATCCCGAAGGCGCGGGCGACGTCCTGGACGTGGGCACCGGGGCGCTCGCGCAGATAGGTCACCAGGGAGAGCATCCGGCGGGTCTGGTCGATCGCGTTCGTGGCCATGATCGGGCCCCCTCAGTCCTTGGCCACGGCGCGCAGCCGGTCCACCACATCGGCCCGCAGATCAGCGGGTTCCCGTACGACGACGTCCGGACCGAACTCGACGAGCCAGGCGTCCAGACCGTGCCCGTACGGAATCTCCAACTCGTCCCACCCGTCCCCGAGTTCCCGGACCGATACGGCGCGCGAGCGCAGCGGGTATCCGGCACCGGTCCGCAGCCTGATCAGCGCGGTCCGGGTCGCCGTCTCCCCCGCCCAGCTCTCCACCGTCTCGCGGACGGTCACGACGTCGGGCACCTCGGCGACGAAGGTGCCGGCCCGGGAGCGGACCCGGCCGGTGATCCGGGAGAGGCGGAAGACCCGTTCGGCGCCGCGGTCCCGGTCCCAGCCGGCCAGGTACCAGTGGCCGCGCCAGCACTCCAGCGTCCACGGCTCGACCTGGCGCTGTTCGGGCCGGGCGGCGTTGGCCTTGCGGTAGTCGAAGGTCACCGGGCGGCGGTTCCGGCAGGCCAGCATCAACGGCTCGAACGCGGCCTCGTGAACGGGGATGCGGGGTTCGAGGGCGCTGTGCACCTCGTAGGCGTCCTCGGCCTCCGGCATGCCCGCGGCCCGCAGCTTCTGCAGCGCACCGCTGGCGGCACCGGCCAGCCGCGCCTGCTGCCAGACCTTGGCGGCCAGTCCCAGCGCGGCGGCCTCCTCGGCGTCCAGCGTGATCGGGGGCAGCCGGTTGCTGTCGCGGCGGGCGAGATAGCCCGTGTCGCCGTCCAGGCTCTCCACGGTCTCGATGACCAGACCGAGCTCGCGCAGGTCGTCCTTGTCGCGCTCGAACATCCGGTTGAAGGCGTCGTCGGAACCCGCTTCCAGATAGGCCTCGATGGAGCCGCGCAGTTCGCGCTTGCTCAGCGGGCGCCGGGTCCCCAGCAGGCACAGGGCCAGGTTCATCAGCCGCTCGGCCTTGGCAATCGCCATCGACGCCCTTTCTGTTTTGCTCTACGACCGTCGACCGTACCGCTACGCGGTGTCCGGGCAAAAGCGAGGGCCCGTGCCTTGCGGCACGGGCCCTGGCTGCGTATGGCCGCGGATCAGACGGCGACCAGGTCGCAGACGAAGATCAGCGTCTCGCCGGGGGCGATACGGCCGCCACCGGCGCCGCGGTCGCCGTACGCGAGGTGCGCGGGGATGGTCAGCTGGCGGCGGCCACCGACCTTCATGCCCTGCACGCCCTTGTCCCAGCCGGAGATGACCTGGCCGGCACCGAGCTGGAACTGCAGCGGGGCGCCGCGGTTCCAGGACGCGTCGAACTCCTCGCCGGTGGAGAAGGCCACGCCCACGTAGTGGACGGAGACGGTGGCGCCCGCCTCGGCCACCGCGCCGTCGCCTTCCCAGATGTCCTTGATCTCCAGGTCGGCCGGCGGCTCGCCACCCGGGAAGTCGATCTCGGGCTTCTCGATGCTCACTGACTTGCTCCTCTTAATGATGAACTGGGCAACCGGGACAGTCTTACATCTTCGCCAGGATGTCCACGGCGAAGACCAGCGTGGACTTCGCCGGAATGGTCTGCTGGGCCTTGTCGCCGAAACCCTGGTCCGGCGGAATGACGAGGAGCACCCGGCTGCCGATCTTCTTGCCGACGAGCCCGTTCTTGAGCCCCTTGAGGGTGACCTGGGCGAGCGGGAAGGTCTGTGTCTTGCCGGTGGCGTAGGTGCTGTCGAACGTCTTGCCGTCCTTCCACAGCAGACCCACGTAGTTCACGACGACGCTGTCGGTGTCCTTCACGACGTCGCCCTTGGACTCCAGGATGTAATTGGAGACGAGCTTCGTCGGCGGGGCGGTCTTGGTGGGGATGGTGACCTTCGGGGCCTTGCCGTCCGTGTTGGTGCCGACCTTCGGCAGGTCGGCATTGTCCTGGGCCACCTCGGTGCCCTTGGCGGACGCCGGGATCTGTGTCGCCTTCAGAATGTCGACGACGAACACGAGCGTGGCGTTCGGCTTGATGTCGCCCTGGCCCTGCGCCCCGTAGCCGAGGTCCGGCGGAATGACCAGCTCGACCCGGCTGCCGACCTTCTGGCCGACGAGGCCCTTGTCCCAGCCCTGGATGACCATGCCGGCGCCGAGGGTCAGATCGAACGGCTGCTTGCGGTCGAAGCTGTTGTCGAACGGCTTGTCGGAGTCCCAGGCCTGCCCGAGGTAGTTGACCTGGATCGCGTCGCCGTTCTTGAGCGTGGCCCCGTCACCCTGGCTGACGACTCTGGTCTTCAGCTCCTTGGGCGGGTTTCCGGTCCCTTTGGACAGCGTGGGCTTCTCGCCGAACTTCGCGCCCGCGGTGATGGCGGGGAACCCGTTCTCGGACGCGGCGGAAGCAGAAGCGGAAGCTGAAGCGGAGCCCTTCTCGTTGCCACAGGCCGCTGCCAGCAGCAACAGGGGGACGACGAGAAGGCCGGCAAGTCGGCGCACTTGTTCCTCAGATCTCAGACGGCACGTTTGGTTGAGTCCCCGACACTCTAGGGCGTACGCAGGGCCCCGTACGAGGAACGCACGGGGCCCGCGTCGCGCCGCAGGCCGAGGTCGACCTGTCACCGGCTCACATACCCGCGATCAGCTTCTCCACCCGGTCGTCCACCGAACGGAACGGGTCCTTGCACAACACCGTGCGCTGCGCCTGGTCGTTGAGCTTGAGATGGACCCAGTCGACGGTGAAGTCCCGCCGCTGCTCCTGGGCCCGGCGGATGAAGTCCCCGCGCAGCCGCGCCCTGGTCGTCTGCGGGGGCACGGACTTCCCCTCGAAGATCTTCAGGTCGTTGCAGACGCGAGCGGCCTGTCCCTTGCGCTCCAACAGGTAGTACAGCCCGCGACGACGATGGATGTCGTGGTAGGCGAGGTCTATCTGGGCGACCCGCGGATGCGACATGGTCATGTTGTGCTTGGCCCGGTACCGCTCGATGAGCTTGTACTTCATGACCCAGTCGATCTCGGTCTCGATCCGGTCGAGATCCTCGGCCTCGATCGCGTCGAGCGTACGGCCCCACAGCTCCAGGACCCGCGCGACGGTGCCGGTACGGATGCCGCGCCGGTCGACGAAGTCGACGGCCTTCTCGTAGTACTCGCGCTGCACCTCGATGGCGGACGCCTCACGGCCACTGGCCAGACGCACCTTGCGCTGCCCCGTGGTGTCGTGGCTGACCTCCCGGATCGCCCGGATCGGGTTCTCCAGCGTCAGATCCCGCATCACGGTGCCCGCCTCGATCATCCGGAGCACCAGGTCCGTCGCCCCGACCTTGAGCAGCATGGTCGTCTCGGACATGTTGGAGTCACCGACGATGACGTGGAGGCGGCGGTACCGCTCCGCGTCCGCGTGCGGTTCGTCGCGCGTGTTGATGATCGGGCGGGAACGCGTCGTGGCGGAGCTGACGCCCTCCCAGATGTGCTCGGCACGCTGACTGACGCAGTAGACGGCGCCCCGCGGTGTCTGCAGCACCTTGCCCGCGCCGCAGATCAGCTGCCTCGTGACGAGGAAGGGAATGAGGATGTCCGCGAGCCGGGAGAATTCCCCGTGCCGCGCCACGAGATAGTTCTCGTGGCAGCCGTAGGAGTTTCCCGCCGAGTCGGTGTTGTTCTTGAAGAGATAGACGTCGCCCGCGATTCCCTCCTCGTGCAGGCGGCGTTCGGCATCGACGAGCAGGCCTTCGAGAATGCGCTCGCCGGCCTTGTCGTGCGTGACCAATTCGGTCAGGTTGTCGCATTCGGGGGTTGCATATTCCGGATGCGATCCCACGTCGAGGTAGAGGCGGGCGCCGTTCCGCAGAAAGACGTTGCTGCTGCGGCCCCATGACACAACACGGCGGAAGAGGTAGCGCGCCACTTCATCAGGGGACAGTCGGCGCTGTCCCCTGAACGTGCACGTGACGCCGTACTCGTTCTCCAGCCCGAAAATGCGGCGGTCCATGACTGAACATTACGCCTGATGGCCTGAGCTGAAACCGGGTTCGACAGCACCGTTTCGATCATTTTCCGATCCCTGTGCGGCAACAGACGTATGTCCGGGAACTGCGAGGAACCTTCCCGTGGCCAGCAGAACCACCAGTGCCGCCACCCCACCGGCCCCCGCGACGGCGAAACTCCACGTCGTGCCGCCCAGTTCGACGGCCGGGCCCGCCACGGCCGTTCCCGCCGCCGCGCCCACCCCGAACGTCGTCACCAGCCACGAGAACGCCTCGGTCACCGTGCCCCGCGGAGCGTGCCGGTCGACCACGATGAACGAGCAGGCGATCGCAGGCGCCAGAAAGACTCCGGAGACCGCCGCCAGGACGGTCATGGCGACCACTCCGGGGGTCAGCGTCAGCGGCAGATAGCCCAGTGCCAGCAGCGCGACGATGACCCGCAGCCGGCGTTCCGGCGCCCCGGCCCACCGGCGTGCCCCGTACACCGCACCACCGATCAGCGCACCCAGTCCGAGCGCGGCCATCAGCCAGCCGTACACCGACTCCCGACCGTGGTCGTCGGCGTACGCCACCCCGGCCACGGTGATGGAACCGAGCGCGAGCCCGACGAAGAAGAACGAGCCGAGCAGCGCCAGCAGCCCCGGCGAGCGCAGCGCGCCCAGCCAGTGCGCCTCGCGGGGCGCGGAACGCCAGGTGCGCGAGGGTTCGGAGAGGACGACCGAGAGCGCCCCCAGGACGCCGATCACGTTGATGACGAGCAGAGCGGCGGCGGGTGACCAGAAGGAGACGAGCACCGTCACCAGCAGCGGACCCACGGTGAACATGACCTCCTGGGCGACGGCGTCCATCGCGTACGCCCGGTGCACCCGGTCCTCGCTGCCGAGGACGGACGGCCACAAGGCCCGCAGACCGCCCTCCAGCGGCGGGGTGAACACGCCGGCCACCATCACCGCGCCGTAGGCCAGGGGCAGCGATTCCAGGCCCACCAGGGCCAGCACGATCATGCCGAGCGCCGACGCCAGGGAGGCCGGGAGCTGGACGCGCGGCTGGCCGTACAGGTCCACCGCGCGGCCCAGCAGCGGCTGCCCGACCGCGGTGGCGAGCCCGTACACGGCCGCGAGCGCGCCTGCGAGCGTGTAGCTGCCGCCCTCGGCACGGGTGAACAGCACGATCGCGACCGGCGCGGTGCCGTTCGGCAGCCGCCCCACCAGGGTCCCCGCCAGCAGCCGGGCGGCATGCCGCGCCCGGAGGATGTCCAGATATCCCGCGGCCATGTCCCGCCCTCTCCTTCGGGCACGCACCGGCACCCCTGGGGTTTTACGTATAACGTCGAGGTCCATACGTACCATGTGCCCAGTCCGCAGGTCCACCGCACGGCGCCTGCCCCGATCGGCCCGGAGGCCCGAGTGACCAGCGCACCACAGCCCGCCCCGGCCCGGCCCACCAGCCGCGACGTCGCGCGGGCCGCAGGCGTCTCGCAGGCCACCGTCTCCCTCGTGCTCGGCGACAAATGGCGTGGAAGAGTCTCCGAGGCGACTGCCGAACGCGTACGGGGCGCCGCCCTCGGCCTCGGCTACCAGCCCAATCTCGCCGCCCGCAATCTCCGGCTCGGCCGCACCAGGACCGCACTCCTGGTCGTCCCCGCGCTCACCAACGAGTTCTTCGCGCGCGTCTACACCGGCGCCGCCGCGGTCGCCGCCGAGCACGGCTTCGGGGTCGTCCTCTACCCGTCCCCCGAGGGCACCGGGCCGGCCAGGGACCCCTTCGCCTCGGCGCGTGCCTCCCTCGACGGGGTGATCGCCTCGTCCATGGCCGCGGGCGCGCTCGACGCGCTGCGCGGCGCCGGTCTGCCACTGGTCATGCTCGACAGCGACCCGGCCGACACCGGGGTCGCGGCCCGGGTCAACCTGGACATCGCCGACGGCATGCGGCAGACGGTGGACCATCTGCTCGCGCTCGGCCACCGCCGCTTCGTCCACCTCGCGTCGGCGGTCGATTCCTGGACCTTCGCCGTCCGGGCCCGCGCCCTCCACGACGCCCTGGCGGCAGCCCAGGGCACCTGTGTGCGGACCGTGGCGGCGGCACTCGACGTCCACGCGGGCCGGGAGGCGACGGAGCGGGCACTCGCCGCCCCCGGTCCCTGGCCCACGGCCATCGTCTGTGACGACGACATCCTCGCCGCGGGCGCCTGCAAGGCCGCTCGCAGGCTCGGACTCCGCGTCCCCGACGACCTCTCCGTCACCGGCTTCGACGATCTGGCCCTGGCCACGGCCGTCGAACCGGAGCTCACCACCGTGCGGCTGCCCGCCGAGCAGGTCGGCGAACGGGGCATGGCGGCCCTGCTGGCGGTCCTGGACGGCCGCCCCGCAGAGCCCGGCAGCCTGCCGGTGCGCCTGGTGGCCCGTGGCTCCTCCGCGCCCCCACCGGCGGACGGCCCGCGCTCATGACGGTGCCCCGGCCCGCCGGGCAAGGGCGGAACGGGGCACCGGCGCAGTGCTCGACTACTCCTCGGAGGACTCCACGTCCCCACCGGAATCGGTGGACTTGGTGACATCCGTCGTGCCCGCGGAGGACTCCGTCCCGGAGGACTCGGCCCCCTCGTCGTCCTCGATGTCCGAGGGCGCGTCCGTCGGTGCGGAGCCGCCGTCCGCCTCCAGCAACCGTGCCAGCTGGCGGCCGACGATCCGCTTGAACTTGCGCTGCTGCGGCCTCGTACGGTCCAGGACCGCGACCTCCAGCCGCTCCGCGGGGATCTCCCGCTCACTGCCGTTGGGATCGCGGGACAGGGCCTGCACCGCCAGCTTGAGCGCCTCGGCGAGCGTCATCCCGTCCCGGTGCCGCTGGTCCAGGAAGGTGCTGATCTGCTCGGCGTTCCCACCGACCGCGACCGAGCCGTGCTCGTCGACGATCGAGCCGTCGTGCGGCAGCCGGTAGATCTGGTCGCCCTCGGGTTCGACCCCCACCTCGGCGACCACCAGCTCCACCTCGTACGGCTTCTCGGCCGCGCTGGAGAAGATGGTGCCCAGCGTCTGCGCGTAGACGTTGGCCAGCCCACGGGCCGTCACGTCGTCTCGGTCGTAGGTGTATCCGCGCAGATCCGCGTAGCGCACACCGCCGATGCGGAGGTTCTCGTACTCGTTGTACTTCCCGGCGGCGGCGAAACCGATCCGGTCGTAGATCTCGCTGAACTTGTGCAACGCGCGGGACGGGTTCTCGCCGACGAACACAATGCCGTCGGCGTACTGCAGCACAACCAGACTGCGACCGCGGGCGATGCCCTTCCGGGCGTATTCCGCCCGGTCGGCCATGGCCTGCTGGGGTGAGACATAGAACGGCGTCGACACCGGTTATCCGTCCCTTTCTGTCAGTGACTGGAGCATCGGAGAAGCAGCGGAACGGCGGTCAGAGCAGCGCGGCGCGCGGGCCGTCGGGCTGTTCCATCCGGTGCTCCAGGATCGAGCGGGCGATCTGGGACGACTCCGCCTCCTCCAGCCTCCGGAAGCCTTCGTCGGTGATGACGGTGACGATCGGGTAGATCCGCCGGGCCACATCGGGGCCGCCGGTCGCCGAATCGTCGTCCGCGGCGTCGTACAGAGCCTGCACGACCAGGGTGAGCGCCTGCTGCTCCGTCAGGTCCTCGCGGTAGAGCTTCTTCATCGACCCGCGGGCGAAGACCGACCCGGAGCCGGTGGCCGCGTACCCGTGCTCCTCGGAACGGCCGCCGGTGACGTCGTACGAGAAGATCCGGCCCTTCTCGCGGTCGAGGTCAAAACCGGCGAAGAGCGGCACGACGGCGAGGCCCTGCATGGCCATCCCCAGATTGCTGCGGATCATCGTGGAGAGCCGGTTGGCCTTGCCCTCCAGGGAGAGCTGGGCGCCCTCGACCTTCTCGAAGTGCTCCAGCTCCAGCTGGAAGAGCTTGACCATCTCCACGGCCAGCCCGGCCGTGCCGGCGATGCCGACCGCCGAGTACTCGTCGGCCGGGAAGACCTTCTCGATGTCACGCTGCGCGATCACATTGCCCATGGTCGCTCGCCGGTCCCCGGCGAGGACCACTCCGCCGGGGAACGTCGCCGCGACGATGGTCGTCCCGTGCGGCGCCTCGATCGCCCCCTGCAGGGGCGGCAGGGTGCGGTTGCCCGGGAGCATCCCGGGAGCATGGCCGGACAGGAAATCCATGAACGAAGAGGATCCCGGCGTCAGGAAGGCAGCTGGTAGACGCCCGGTGCTACGAGTGTTGGCTTCCACGCGTTTCCCTCCAGGTAAGCGACGGCCCTGCGCAGGGTGTCAGGAGCGTCTCCCGACGTACCGATGGCCGAATTGCAGTCGATGCGGTTACGCCACGGACCCTACCCGTCCCGTGGCGGTGATCCACATGAACTGCGGGGGCGGCTCCGCACGGCCTGCGGCCCCGCCCGTGCCCGCGCGGTACGGGCCGACCTCGCCCGTACCGCACGCACGTTCCACTCCCCCAGTAGTTCACGTTCGTGAACTACTGTCCACCCTTTTGAACGAAGGAACGCACGAAGTCCTCCGCGTTCTCTTCGAGTACGTCGTCGATCTCGTCCAGAACCGAGTCGACATCGTCGCTCAGCTTCTCCTGGCGCTCCTTGAGGTCGTCGGACGCCTGCGCGTCCTGCGCCTGCTCCTCGACCTCCTCGGTGGAGCGCGTCGCCTTCTGCTGTCCGCCGCCGGTGTCCTTGGTCGCCATCTAGCTCACCCCGCTCGGTTCGAAGCACTTGATCAGACCCTACCCACGGGGTCCGACATTGGCCCGGTACTTGTCCAGACGTCCGGGGGTCATCCCGATGATTCCCCGATCGCGGCCGTTTCAGCCTCCCGACAGCACCTGGACCAGCTCTTCCGCCGTGCGGCAGCGGTCCAGGAGCTCCTTGACGTGGTTACGGGTGCCGCGGAGCGGTTCCAGGGTGGGCACCCGTTGCAGCGAGTCATGACCCGGCAGATCGAAGATGACCGAGTCCCAGGACGCCGCGGCCACGTCGTCTGCGTACTGGTCCAGGCAGCGGCCCCGGAAATAGGCCCTGGTGTCCTCCGGAGGGGCCGTACGGGCCTTCTCGACGTCGTCCTCGTCCAGCAGGCGCTTCATCTTCCCGCGAGCCGCCAGACGGTTGTACAGACCCTTCTCGGCCCTCACGTCGGCGTACTGGAGATCGACCAGGTGCAGACGCGCCGCGTCCCAGTCCAGGCTGTCCCGGCGGCGGTAGCCCTCCATGAGCTCCCGCTTGGCGATCCAGTCGAGCTCGCCGGACAGGCTCATGGGATCGTTCTCCAGCCGGTTGAGGGTGTCCTCCCAGCGGATCAGGACGTCCTTGGTCTGCTCGTCGGCGTCCGCCCCGTACCGTTCCTCGACGTATTTGCGGCCCAGCTCGAAGTACTCCATCTGGAGCTGCACCGCGGTGAGGGTACGGCCGCTGCGCAGCGTGATCAGGTGCTTCAGCGTCGGGTCGTGGGAGACGTGGTGCAGGGTGCGCACCGGCTGGTCGACCGCGAGATCGACGTTGATGAAACCGTCCTCGATCATGGAGAGGACCAGTGCCGTGGTGCCGAGCTTGAGATAGGTGGAGATCTCCGAGAGGTTCGCGTCGCCGATGATCACATGGAGCCGACGGTACTTCTCGGCGTCGGAGTGCGGTTCGTCACGGGTGTTGATGATGGGGCGCTTGAGGGTGGTCTCCAGACCGACCTCGACCTCGAAGTAGTCGGCGCGCTGGCTGATCTGGAAGCCGTGCTCATGGCCGTCCTGGCCGATTCCCACGCGTCCGGCCCCGGTGACCACCTGGCGGGAGACGAAGAACGGGGTCAGATGGCGCACGATGTCGGAGAAGGGGGTTTCCCGCTTCATCAGGTAGTTCTCGTGCGTGCCGTACGAGGCGCCCTTGTTGTCGGTGTTGTTCTTGTAGAGGTGGATCGGCTGGGCGCCGGGAAGCTGAGCGGCGCGGTCGGCCGCCTCGGCCATGATCCTCTCGCCGGCCTTGTCCCAGAGGACCGCGTCGCGCGGATTGGTGACTTCCGGGGAGCTGTACTCGGGGTGCGCGTGGTCGACGTAGAGGCGGGCCCCATTGGTGAGGATGACATTGGCGAGGCCGATGTCCTCGTCGGTGAGCTGGCTGGAGTCCGCGGTCTCACGGGCGAGGTCGAAACCTCGCGCGTCCCGCAGCGGGTTCTCCTCCTCGAAGTCCCAGCGGGCGCGGCGCGCCCGGTGCATCGCCGCTGCGTAGGCGTTGACGATCTGGGACGAGGTGAGCATGGCATTGGCGTTGGGGTGGCCGGGGACGGAGATCCCGTACTCCGTCTCGATGCCCATTACTCGCCGTACGGTCATGCGGCCCTCCTTGCCCGGCGGCGCCCTCTCGAGGGGGCGGCGCTCAAGTACCGCTGCTTGTCCGGTGCGTGTGCGGTGCCCGTCCCCGCACTGCGCGACCGGGCGGTACGCAAGAGCCTAGAGCGACTCTGCGGTGGTGGGGAGATCAATTACGTCATTGCTGCGGTGTCGCGCGAGCTGTCCGGAAAGCAACCGGCTGCGGATGCCCGGCCGGGCATCCGCAGCCGGTCGGCGCTCTACAGGTACTGCCCGGTATTCGCCACCGTGTCGATGGACCGACCGGTGTCCGCGCCCTGCTTTCCGGTGACGAGCGTACGGATGAAGACGATCCGCTCGCCCTTCTTTCCGGAGATCCGGGCCCAGTCGTCCGGGTTCGTGGTGTTCGGCAGGTCCTCGTTCTCCTTGAACTCGTCCACGCAGGCCTGGAGGAGATGGGAGACGCGAAGGCCCTTCTGGCCCTGGTCGAGGAAGGCCTTGATGGCCATCTTCTTGGCCCGGTCGACGATGTTCTGGATCATCGCGCCGGAGTTGAAGTCCTTGAAGTAGAGGACTTCCTTGTCACCGTTGGCGTACGTGACCTCGAGGAAGCGGTTCTCCTCGGACTCGGTGTACATCCGCTCGACGACGGACTGGATCATGGCGTGCGCGGCGGCTTCCTTGGAGCCGGTGTGCTCCGCGAGGTCGTCCGCGTGCAGGGGCAGCGAAGGCGTGAGGTACTTCGCGAAGATGTCCTTCGCGGCCTCCGCGTCGGGGCGCTCGATCTTGATCTTCACATCGAGGCGGCCGGGGCGCAGGATCGCGGGGTCGATCATGTCCTCGCGGTTGGAGGCGCCGATGACGATGACGTTCTCCAGGCCCTCGACACCGTCGATCTCGGCGAGCAGCTGGGGAACGATGGTGTTCTCCACGTCCGAGCTGACGCCGGATCCCCGGGTGCGGAAGAGCGACTCCATCTCGTCGAAGAAGACGATGACGGGGGTGCCCTCGCCCGCCTTCTCACGGGCGCGCTGGAAGACCAGGCGGATGTGCCGCTCGGTCTCGCCGACGTACTTGTTGAGAAGTTCCGGGCCCTTGATGTTGAGGAAGTAGCTCTTGCCCGCCGGCTGGCCGGTGACCTCGGCGACCTTCTTGGCAAGGGAGTTGGCCACCGCCTTGGCGATGAGCGTCTTGCCGCAGCCGGGAGGGCCGTAGAGCAGGATGCCCTTCGGCGGCCGCAGTTCGTGTTCCTTGAAGAGGTCGGGGTGGAGATAGGGGAGCTCGACCGCGTCCCGGATCAGCTCGATCTGGTCGCCCAGACCGCCGATCTTGTCGTAGTCGATGTCCGGTACCTCTTCGAGGACGAGCTCCTCGACCTCGCTCTTGGGGACCACTTCGTAGACGTAGCCGGACCTGGGTTCGAGCAGCAGGGCGTCGCCGGGGCGGATGGTGATGTCCAGCAGCGGCTCGGCGAGCCGCACCACCCGTTCCTCGTCGGTGTGCCCGATGACCAGGGCCCGCTCGCCGTCCTCGAGGATCTCCTTGAGGGTGACGATGTCCCCGGCCCGCTCGAATTCCATGGCGTCGACCACATTGAGCGCTTCGTTGAGCATGACTTCCTGGCCGCGCCGGAGGTCGTCGAGCTCGACACTGGGGCTGACATTCACCCGGAGCTTGCGACCCCCGGTGAAGATGTCGCAGGTGCCGTCCTCATTGCCCTGCAGGAACACACCGAATCCGGCCGGCGGCTGTGCGAGCCGGTCGACTTCTTCCTTGAGGGCCACGATCTGGTCGCGGGCCTCGCGGAGTGTGTTGGCGAGCCGCTCGTTCTGCGCGGACACGCCCGCCAGGTTGGTCTGCAACTCGACGATCCGCTCTTCGAGAATCCTCGTATGGCGCGGAGAGTCGGCGAGCTTACGTCGCAGGACGGCGATTTCCTGCTCAAGATAGGCGACCTGGCCGGCTGGGTCTTCGGACCCCCGCCCGGGCCGGATGCCGCGGTTGATGTCGTCGTCGTGGGCTGCCACGGTCCTCACCTCCTCCAAGGGGAGCTGGACGCTTCCTGACCCTACCTGGGTGGGTGATGATTGAAACCCCTAGATCACAAAGACTGCGGGGCGTGTCCGATCTTCACCCTTGCGTTCCCCCTCGTGTCAGGGGAATACCCACCCTTCAACATCGGAAAGCGGCCGGTTGTATCGTCGAACCGGTCAACACCCGTCAGGGCTGGCTTCTTTTGGTTCGGATACGCAGGGAACGGCAGGAGAAATGACCGTGCAGCAGGACGCTCCCACCGGCAGCGACACGCAGGATCTGGAGGTCTGGATCGATCAGGACCTCTGCACGGGAGACGGTATCTGCGTGCAATACGCACCGGAGGTGTTCGAGCTGGACATCGACGGTCTGGCGTATGTGAAGAGCGGTGACGACGAACTCCTGCAGGACAAGGGTGCGACGACCCCGGTGCCGCTGCCGCTCCTCCAGGACGTCGTCGATTCGGCCAAGGAGTGCCCGGGAGACTGCATCCATGTACGGCGCGTCTCGGACAAGGTCGAGGTCTACGGCCCCGAGGCCGCGTGACCCCGCGGTTCCGGCCGACGGAGCACGCGCGGTGACCCCTCAGGCACCCTCGGAGGCGGGCGCGGTGGCGCGGACGAAGGCGCCGCCCCGCCACTGCCAGGTGACCTTCTCCTGCCGGTCGGGACAGCATCGCGGCACATCGGCCGAGGAGTAGCCGAACAGGGTGGCGGAGATGATCCCGTCACGCACCGCGACGTCGCCGACGCTCAGCTTCTCGGTGGGGTCCACCAGGGTCGCCACGACCCGGGGTGCGGCCCCGCTTTCTCCTGTGAGGACGTAGACGCCACTGGGCGGGGTACCGGATCCCGCCGCGCAGTGGACCACGGCGACCGTCTCGGGACGGCCGTCGCCGTCCAGGTCGCCGGGCCGCTGTTGGGCCACCGTGTTCCCCAGCCCCCCGCACTCCAGCGGGTAGGTCGCCCGCTCCGGATCGGGCGCGGCGACGGGCGCTGTGCCGTGCTGCGTGGTGGTGCGATGCGGGGTCGAGGCGGAGGCCGCGGGGTCGGGCTGGAGCATGCCGGCGGCCGCGATGACGGCGGCCATGGCTGTCGCGGTGGCGAGCCAGTGCAGCGGCTTGGTGTCGGTGTGCGCGAGGTCCGGGAGCTCGGAGGTCTGCACGCGGGATGTCTCCTGTGGTTCCTGTGGTTCGAGGATCTGGGTGGGCGCTGCTGCCGGTGGGAGGTCCGCGGTGGCGCGGGGTGGCCAGCATCGTGCCACACCACGCGGAACAGTGGAACGTCGGGGTCGGCCCGGGCGTGTGTCCCGTACGGGCAACGGAAGGGCGCCGCCGCCGAGTTCCCGGGTCGGTCCGGGAACTCGGCGGCGGCGCCGGTACGTTGTGCGGCTCAGCCGCGGGAGGAGCCGCTCTGGCTGCCGGGACCGTCGTAGTCCTCGCCGTAGGCACCCTTGGCGGGGCGGCGGCGGCGCAGCGGGGGCTCGACCCCGTCGGCCAGGCGGCGGGCGGTGACGAGGAAGCCCGTGTGGCCGATCATGCGGTGGTCCGGGCGGACGGCCAGGCCCTCGACGTGCCAGTTGCGGATCATCGATTCCCAGGGCTGCGGCTCGGCGAAGCAGCCGATCTCGCGGATGGACTCGACGGTCCGCGCGAGCTGGGTGGTGGTCGCGACGTACGCGCACAGGATGCCACCGGGCACGAGCGCCTTGGAGACGGCCTCCAGGCACTCCCAGGGGGCGAGCATGTCGAGGACGACCCGGTCGACGTCGGTGTCGGAGAGGTTGTCCTGGAGGTCGCCGACGGTGAGCTGCCAGGCGGGGTGCGGTTCGCCGAAGTAGCGTTCCACGTTCTGCTGGGCGATCTCGGCGAAGTCCTCGCGGCGCTCGTAGGAGTGCAGCATGCCCTGGTCGCCGACGGCGCGCAGCAGGAAGGTGGAGAGCGAGCCGGAACCGACACCGGCCTCCACGACGCGGGCGCCGGGGAAGATGTCGGCGAAGGCCAGGATCTGCCCCGCGTCCTTGGGGTAGACCACGGCGGCGCCGCGGGGCATGGACAGGACGTAGTCGGGGAGCAGGGGGCGCAGCGCGAGGTAGGCGACGTTTCCCGTGGTTCGGACAACACTGCCCTCGGGGGCACCGATCAGCTCGTCGTGCGGGAAGGAACCCTTGTGGGTGTGGAAGTTCTTCCCGGCTTCGAGCGTGAAGGTGTAGTGGCGTCCCTTGGGATCGGTGAGCTGGACCTGGTCCCCGACCTTGAAGGGCCCGCGTCGGCGGGCGGCACCGGTCGGTTCAGACATGTGACCAGCCTACCGGTGATTCCCCGCGCCCCGACCGCGAGCCCGGACCGGGCCGCACGGTCAGGCGGCGGGCCTGGCCAGGGCCGCGACGAACGCCCGCTCGACGTCGGCGGTGGACAGCACGCCGTAGATCTCGCCGGTCTCCTCGAGGACGAGGTATTCGGTGGCGGGGCTGGCCTTGAGCCGGTCGAGCAGCGCTTCGCCGGACAGCTCGGCGGAGATCTTCATGCCGTCGGTGAGGTCCTGGGCGAGGCCGCTGACGGCGACCCAGGGGCGGCGGTGCTCGGGGATGGAGACGATGGCGGTTTCCCGGACGACGGCTTTGGGTTCGCCGAGTCCGTCGACGACGACGAGGGCGCGGGCACCCGCTTCGTTGGCGCGTCGCAGGGCCTCGGAGAGCGGGGTGTCGGCCTCCACCGGGACGGCGCGCCGGGTGAGGGTGCGGGCGCGCAGCTCGGGAAGGTGCTCGCGCAGGCGTGCCATGCGCAGGCTGTTGCCCGCTCCGGTCCAGATGATGGCGGCGAGGATGGCGGCGAGCAGCGCGTCGGTGACCGTGTCCATGCCGCTGACGTCACGGGGGTTGTTCCCGAAGTAGCCGGTGCGGGTGAGCAGCGGGAGGCCGATGAGGGTGACGACGGCGAGGGCGCGGCCGACCCAGGCGGCCGCGACGGTGCCGCTCATCGGGCGGCCGGTGATCTTCCAGACGACGGCGCGGAGCATGCGTCCGCCGTCGAGGGGGAGGCCGGGGAGGAGATTGAAGGCGGCCACCAGGAGGTTGGAGATCATGAGCCCGGCGAGGAGGACTCCGGGCACGGTGCCGGGCGCGACGAACGTCATCCCGACGTAGAAGAGCCCGGCGAGCACCAGGGAGAGCAGAGGACCGACGAAGGCGAGCAGGAATTCGCGGCCCGGGGTCTCGGACTCCTTCTCGATCTCGGAGACGCCGCCGAAGAACTGGAGCTGGATGCGCCGCACCGGCAGCTTGTAGTGCAGCGCGACGACCGTGTGCGCGAGTTCGTGGACGAGCACGGAGGCGTAGAAGGCGATCGCGAAGAAGAGGGAGACCAGGTAGCGCGCGCCTCCGAGCTCGGGCAGCACCCGTTCGAGCTGACCGCCGAAGACCCAGGTGATCAGTGCGGCGACGATGAACCAACTGGGCGCGACGTACACGGGCACACCGAAGGGACGGCCCATGAGAAGGCCGCCTCCGGGCTCTTCGGGGCGCCGCGGTCCGCCCTTGTCGGGGCCTGCGCCGGGAGCCGTTCCCCCTGCGCCGGGCTGCGGCCGCCCGCTGTCGCCGCTCTCGTCCACGAGGTCCCTTCGGTCGGTGCCCTGCGGCACGGTCGTTCAGTGTTCGGGAGTGTGTGCTCGATGGTATGCCGCCGAGTGTCGGTGGCGGGCCGTAGGGTCTTCGACATGACCTCCCTGCCGCGGCCCGCTCAGCCGCCCACGTCCCTGTCGCCGTCGCGGGCCGGTGATTTCATGCAGTGTCCCCTGCTGTACCGCTTCCGGGTCATCGACAGACTGCCCGAGAAGCCCAGCGAAGCAGCTACCCGGGGCACGCTGGTGCATGCGGTGCTGGAGCGGCTCTTCGACAATCCGGCCGCCGAGCGCACGGCCGGCCGGGCCACGGCGCTGATCCCCGCCCAGTGGGACCGGCTGCTGGAGTCGAAGCCGGAGCTGTCCGAGCTGTTCTCGGAGGACGCCGGGGGCGAGCGTCTGGCTCGCTGGCTCGCGGAGGCGGAGAGCCTGGTGGAGCGGTGGTTCTCGTTGGAGGACCCGACGCGGCTGGAACCCGCCGAGCGCGAGCTGTTCGTCGAGACGGAGCTGGAGTCGGGGCTGCGGCTGCGCGGGGTGATCGACCGGATCGACGTGGCGCCCACGGGCGAGGTCCGCATCGTCGACTACAAGACGGGGAAGGCCCCGCGCCCGGAGTACGCGGAGAGCGCGCTCTTCCAGATGAAGTTCTACGCGCTGGTGATCTGGCGGCTGAAGGGCGTGGTGCCGCGCCGCCTCCAGCTCGTCTATCTCGGCAGCGGCGACATCCTGACGTACGACCCGGTCGTGGCGGACCTGGAGCGGGTGGAGCGGAAGCTGCTGGCGCTCTGGGACGCGATCCGGCTGGCGACCGAGACGGGTGAGTGGCGCCCCCGGCCGACGAAGCTCTGCGGCTGGTGCGACCACCAGGCGGTCTGTCCGGAATTCGGCGGTACTCCCCCGGTCTATCCGTTGCCGGTACGCCCGGCGGAGTCGGAGCAGGACGTGCAGGGCAGAATGGATCCGGTCCGTACTGAGGCCGGCCGGCCTGTGGCCCCCGAAGGACCTTGAGGAGACCTTGTGGCTATCCGCGTCCTACTGGTCGATGACCAACCGCTGTTGCGCACCGGCTTCCGGATGATCCTTGAGGCGGAAGGTGATCTCGCGGTGGTGGGCGAGGCCGGTGACGGTCTCCAGGCTCTCGACCAGGTGCGTGCGCTGCAGCCCGATGTGGTGCTGATGGACATCCGCATGCCGCGGATGGACGGCGTCGAGGCGACGCGTCAGATCACCGGTCCCGGTCGGGACGGTCCGGCGAAGGTCCTGGTGCTGACCACGTTCGATCTCGACGAGTACGTGGTGGAGGCGCTGCGCGCGGGCGCCAGCGGCTTCCTGCTGAAGGACGCCCCCGCCAATGAGCTGGTGCAGGCGATCCGTGTGGTCGCGGCGGGTGAGGCGATGCTGGCGCCGAGCATCACCCGCAGGCTGCTCGACAAGTATGCGGACCATCTGCCGTCCGGCGAGGAGCCGGTGCCCGACACCCTGCACACGTTGACGGACCGTGAGGTCGAGGTGCTGAAGCTGGTGGCACGCGGACTGTCGAACGCGGAGATCGCCGCGGACCTGTTCGTCAGTGAGACGACGGTCAAGACACATGTCGGCCATGTGCTGACCAAGCTCGGCCTGCGCGACCGGGTGCAGGCGGCGGTGTACGCCTACGAGAGCGGTCTGGTGCGCCCCGGCGCCCAGTGAGCGGCCCGAGGACGGCCCCGGAAGCGGTCCGGGGCACGCGGAAGACGCCCCGGCCGGGTTCGGCCGGGGCGTCTTCCGTGCTCAGGAGGTTCGGGCGCTGCCGCCGCCCAACTCCCAGAGCTGGAGGTCTGCGGAAGAGTTGACCGCCCATTCGACGCCGGTGAGGTCCTCGCGGGACGCGACGTACTGCTTGCCCTGCCAGATCGGCAGCACGGGGACGTCGTCGGCGACGATGTCCTGGATCTGCTCGAAGGTCTTGGCCGAGGCACTGCGGTCGGCCTCGCGGCGCGACTGCGGAATGAGCGTCTTCTGGGCGAGTGCCGACCTGTAGGGCGAGTTGAGGAAGTTGTTCTTGTCGAGGAACGGCGCCACGTAGTTGTCGGGGTCCGGGAAGTCGGGGAACCAGCCCATGCCGTACACGGCGTAGTCGCCGCGCACCTGTGCGGGGCGGTACTTCTCCCAGGGGGCGCTCCGGACGGTGACGTCGAACAGGCCGGAGCCGTTGAACTGCTTCTTCAGGGTTTCGAACTCGGCGGCGTTGCCGGCGCCGGCACGGTCGGACGGGTAGTGGAGGGTGAGCTTCACAGGGGTGTCGACGCCTGCGTCCTTCAGGATCGCCGCGGCCTTGGTGGTGCTGGGTTCGCTGTACTTGTTGTAGAACGAGTTGGCGTGCGCGGTGACACCGGACGGGATCAGCGAGTACAGCGGCTCGGCCGTGGTGCCGTACACCTTGCTCGCGATCTCGCCGCGGTCGACGATCTGAGCCATGGCCTGGCGGACGGCCTTGTTCTTCACGGCCGGGTCGTCGGTGTTGAAGCCCAGGAAATGGATGGCGAGTCCGGGTATCTCGGTGAGCTTGATGCCGTCCTGGGGCTTTTCGAGCAGCCGCTGGGACTGCTCGGGCGACATGGTGCGGGTCATCATGTCGATCTTCTTGTCGTCGAGCGCCTTGCCCATGGCCGTCGAATCGGGGAAGACATCCAGCTCGACCTTCTCGTTCCGCACCTTCAGATCCCCCTTGTAGTGGGGGTTCCTGGTGAAGAGCACCTTGACGACCTGGTTGTGCTCGATTTCCGGCTTCATGGTGTACGGACCGGATCCGTCCACCTGGAATCCGGTACGCGCGGACTTCGCCGCGTACTTGTTCCGCGGCACGATCCCGGCCACCGGGGTGGCGAGCTTGTAGGGGAACGTCGCGTCCGGGGTGCGGAGATGGAAGACGACCTCCCGCTCGCCCTGCGTCTCGACCGTGTCGATGTTGGCGAGCAGGGCGACGGGCCCGTTGGGAGCGTTGATGCGGATCACGCGGTCGATGGAGTACTTCACGTCATCGGCGGTGACGGCCCTGCCGTCGGCGAACTTCAGACCGCTGCGCAGCTTGCAGCGGTAGCTCTCGTTCTGCGTGTCCGTGAAGGTGCAGCTCTGCGCCGCCTCCGGGACCGGCTCGCCACCGCCGCGCGGCACGTGCGTCAGGGTCTGCACGGTCTGCCGGAGCACGTTCCACACCCCCGCCTCGTAGCCGATGGCGGGGTCGAGCGGCGCGGGGTTGTCCTTGGAGGCGACGAACTGGTCCGTGGTGCCGACAACGACGGCGGCCCTGCCGTCGTCCCCGTCGCCCGACGCGCCGCAGGCGGCGAGTACGGGCGCGAGCAGGCCGACGACGGCCGGCAGCACCAGAGTCTTGCGGTTCATCTTGGACGCTCTCCCTCATCCCGGCAGTGAGACAGCGACATTAGTGCGCGCCGTCGGCAATGCCGGACCAGAGCTGCCCGGATGTGTAATCGGACGGTGATGGGAATAGCGGCGAGCCGTTTTCCCTCGCCGGGACCGTTTCACACAGGCCCCCACCAACCGGGACATTTCGACACCACGAAACGGACACCCGGGCGGATCTTGAAAAGCCCTCGGCTGGGATCCGGGTGACAAAGCTCACGCCCGAGTCCCTTTTCTCGCCCGTGCCACATACCCGGCTTACGCACTGACGTACGACAGAAAACGCACCATTCGACGCCGAGAGTTTTTCGGTTCATTCACAGAAATACTCTCGGTGCGCGGATCACTGCATTCCCGTTACCAGGCCCCGGAGAAATGCGAGATCGACTTCTTCCAGCGACCGTACGACGACCCGGCCGGACGCGGGGGCGATCGGTGCGACGGACGGGACGGCGACCACCCGGCAGCCCGCGGCCTCCGCGGCCGCGACGCCGGTGGCCGTGTCCTCGATGACCGCACAGCGCTCGGGCTCCGCCCCGAAGCCGGACGCGGCGGTGAGGTAGGGCTCCGGGTGCGGCTTGGTACGGGAGACCTCGTCGCCCGCGACGGTGAGGGAGAAGTGGTGGTGTCCCACCGAGTCCAGCACGCGGTCGATGATCCGCCGGTGCGAGGCGGAGACGAGAGCGGTGGGGATCTCGTGCCTGGCCAGTTCGGCGAGCAGTCGTGCCGCGCCCGGCATCAGCGGCACACCGCGGCCGATGCGCTCCTCGAAGCGGTCGTTGAGCAGCACGGTGAGTTCGGCGAGGGTGATGTCCGCACCGGTGACGTCCATGAGGTAGCCGGCACTGCGGGTCATCGGCCCGCCGACCACCACGTCCCGCCATGCCTCGTCGAGCTGGTGCCCGAGCTCGGCGAAGACCTCCACCTCGGCGTCCCACCAGAATCCCTCGGTATCGACGAGGGTGCCGTCCATGTCGAGCAGGACGGCCTGCAGCGCGGCGCCTTCGGCCGTGCGGGTCATGGACGCGGGAACCGTGCTGGTCATCCGGCACACCTTCCGTAAGGGACGAGAAGGCCGGCCGTCTTTTCCCGTGGGAAGGACGACCGGCCTGCACTGGACCGACAAGTGTACGACTTGACCTGCTACGGCGCGTTGAACGTGGTCTTACCGCGCGTTGAAGTACTTCGCCTCGGGGTGGTGGATGACGATCGCGTCGGTGGACTGCTCCGGGTGGAGCTGGAACTCCTCCGAGAGATGCACCCCGATCCGCTCGGGCCCGAGCAGCTCGGCGATCTTCGCCCGGTCCTCCAGCTCGGGGCAGGCGCCGTAGCCGAGGGAGAAGCGCGCTCCGCGGTACTTCAGCGCGAACATGTCCTCGACATCGGCCGGGTCCTCGCCGCCGAAGCCCAGCTCGGAGCGGACCCGGGCGTGCCAGTACTCGGCCAGCGCCTCGGCCAGCTGCACGGACAGGCCGTGCAGCTCCAGGTAGTCGCGATAGGAGTTGGCCTCGAAGAGCTTGGCGGTCTCGCCACCGATCTTCGAGCCGACGGTGACGACCTGGAGGCCGATCACATCCGTCTCCCCGGACTCCTCGGGGCGGAAGAAGTCCGCCAGGCAGAGGCGTCGGCCGCGGCGCTGGCGCGGGAAGGTGAAGCGGGTGCGCTCGGAGCCGTCCTCGTGGAGCAGGATCAGATCGTCGCCCTTGGAGACGCAGGGGAAGTAGCCGTACACGACGGCGGCTTCCAGCAGGTTCTCGGTGTGGAGCTTGTCGAGCCAGCCGCGCAGATGCGGGCGGCCCTCGGTCTCGACCAGCTCCTCGTACGTCGGTCCGTCACCGGCGCGGGACTGCTTGAGGCCCCACTGGCCCTTGAAGAGCGCGCCCTCGTCCAGCCAGGACGCGTACTCCTTGAGCTGGATGCCCTTGACGACCCGGGTGCCCCAGAACGGGGGCTCGGGGACCGGGTTGTCGACGGCGACGTCGGAGCGGACGCCCTCCTCGGGCTCCTCCACCTCCAGCACCGCCGTGTCGCGCCTGGGTACGCGGCGCTGCTTGAGTTCGGGCAGGGTGGCGCCCGGGACACCGCGCTTGACCGCGACCAGGGCGTCCATCAGGCGCAGCCCCTCGAACGCGTCGCGGGCGTAGCGGACCTCGCCCTCGTAGATCTCGTGGAGGTCCTGCTCGACGTAGGCGCGGGTGAGCGCGGCGCCGCCGAGGATCACGGGGTATTCGGCGGCCAGCTTGCGCTGGTTCAGCTCCTCCAGGTTCTCCTTCATGATCACGGTGGACTTCACCAGGAGACCGGACATGCCGATGACGTCCGCACGGTGCTCCTGGGCGGCGTCCAGGATCGCGGAGACCGGCTGCTTGATGCCGAGATTGACCACGTTGAAGCCGTTGTTGGACAGGATGATGTCGACGAGGTTCTTGCCGATGTCGTGCACGTCGCCACGGACCGTGGCCAGCACGATCGTGCCCTTGCCCTCGGCGTCGGACTTCTCCATGTGCGGCTCCAGATAGGCCACCGCGGTCTTCATGACCTCGGCGGACTGGAGCACGAACGGCAGCTGCATCTGACCGGAGCCGAAGAGTTCACCGACGACCTTCATGCCCTCCAGGAGGGTGTCGTTGACGATGTCGAGGGCGGGGCGGGTCTGCAGAGCCTCGTCGAGGTCGGTCTCCAGGCCGTTCTTCTCGCCGTCGATGATGCGGCGCTGGAGGCGCTCGTCGAGCGGCAGGGCGAGGAGTTCCTCGGCCTTGCCGGCCTTCATCGACTTCGTGCTGACGCCCTCGAACAGCTCCATGAGCTTCTGCAGCGGGTCGTAGCCCTCGGCGCGGCGGTCGTAGATCAGGTCGAGGGCGACCTTGACCTGCTCCTCGTCCAGCCGGGCGATCGGCAGGATCTTGGAGGCGTGCACGATCGCCGAGTCCAGGCCGGCCTTGACGCACTCGTCCAGGAAGACCGAGTTCAGCACGACCCGGGCGGCCGGGTTGAGACCGAAGGAGATGTTGGACAGGCCGAGTGTGGTCTGGACGTCGGGGTGGCGCTTCTTCAGCTCGCGGATGGCCCCGATGGTGGCGATGCCGTCGCCCCGGGACTCCTCCTGGCCGGTGCAGATCGTGAACGTCAGGGTGTCGATGAGGATGTCCGACTCGCGGATGCCCCAGTTGCCGGTCAGGTCCTCGATCAGCCGCTCGGCGACGGCGACCTTGTGCTCGACGGTACGGGCCTGTCCCTCCTCGTCGATGGTCAGCGCGATCAGTGCGGCGCCGTGCTCGACCGCCAGCGCGGTGACCTTGGCGAACCGCGACTCGGGGCCGTCCCCGTCCTCGTAGTTGACGGAGTTGAGGACGGCCCGGCCGCCGAGCTTCTCCAGGCCGGCGCGCAGGACCGGCACCTCGGTGGAGTCCAGCACGATCGGGAGGGTGGAGGCGGTGGCGAAACGTCCGGCCAGCTCCTCCATGTCGGCGACGCCGTCCCGGCCGACGTAGTCCACGCAGAGGTCGAGCATGTGCGCGCCCTCGCGGATCTGGTCGCGCGCCATCTCGACGCAGTCGTCCCAGCGGGCCTCCAGCATCGCCTCGCGGAACTTCTTCGATCCGTTGGCGTTCGTACGCTCACCGATCGCCAGGTAGGAGGTGTCCTGGCGGAACGGGACGGTCTGGTACAGGGAGGCGGCGCCCGGCTCGGGACGGGGCGCGCGGGAGGTGAGCGCGGAGCCTCGGACACGCTCGACGAGCTGCCGCAGGTGCTCGGGGGTCGTGCCGCAGCAGCCGCCGACCAGCGAGAGGCCGTACTCCTGGACGAACGTCTCCTGGGCGTCGGCGAGCCCCTCGGGACCGAGCGGGAAATGCGCCCCGTCCTTGGTGAGCACCGGCAGTCCGGCATTCGGCATGCAGAGCAGCGGGATACGGGAGTGGCGCGTGAGGTAGCGCAGGTGCTCGCTCATCTCGGCGGGGCCGGTCGAGCAGTTCAGACCGATCATGTCGACGCCGAGCGGTTCCAGCGCGGTCAGCGCGGCCCCGATCTCGGAGCCGAGCAGCATGGTTCCGGTGGTCTCGAACGCCAGCGAACACAGCACCAGGAGGTCGCTGCCCATCGCCTCCAGGGCGCGTCGCGCGCCCAGTACGGCGGCCTTGGTCTGCAGCAGGTCCTGCGTCGTCTCGATGATGAGCGCGTCCGCCCCGCCGGCGATCAGCCCCTCGGCGTTCTGCTGGAAGCCGTCCCGCAGCACGGTGTAGGGGGCGTGCCCCAGCGTGGGCAGCTTCGTACCCGGGCCCATGGAGCCGAGCACCCAGCGCTGCTGTCCGGTGGACGCGGTGAACGCGTCGGCGGCCTCGCGGGCGATGCGCGCGCCCGACTCGGAGAGCTCGTGGATCCGCTCGGCGATGTCGTACTCGCCCAGGGCCGAGGCGTTGGCCCCGAAGGTGTTCGTCTCGACGCAGTCCACGCCGACGGCGAAGTACTCCTCGTGCACGGAGCGCACGATGTCGGGGCGGGTGATGTTCAGGATCTCGTTGCAGCCTTCGAGGTTCTGGAAGTCCTCGAGGGTGGGGTCCTGCGCCTGGAGCATGGTGCCCATGGCGCCGTCGGCCACCACCACCCGGGTGGCGAGTGCCTCACGGAGGGCTTCGGCTCGGTTCCGGCTGTCGGCGGAAGGGGTCGGCAACGAGGCCATGGATTTGCTCCCTGGGATGCGACGGCTGTCGGCTTTGCGGCTTCGGTGGAAGGCGCACCAGGCCAGCCTAGCCGGGCGGCGCCCGGGGCCGTCACTCCGTCCCACGGAACGGACGGCATGCTGTGCGGGGGGATGTCCGAATCGAGTGGTGCCCGCGGTTTTCCTGTGTGATCGAGCACGGGTCGGCATCGACCGATAGTGTTCAGCATTGTCGAACCGAGGTGGAGGAGTACGGCGCGATGGCCAAGAACATCCAGTCGCTGGAACGGGCGGCGGCGATGCTGCGCCTGCTGGCAGGCGGCGAGCGTCGGCTGGGGCTGTCCGACATCGCCTCCTCACTGGGCCTGGCCAAGGGCACCGCACACGGCATCCTGCGCACGCTCCAGCACGAGGGCTTCGTCGAGCAGGACACGGTGTCCGGCCGTTACCAACTGGGCGCCGAACTGCTGCGGCTGGGCAACAGCTACCTGGACGTCCACGAGCTGCGGGCCCGCGCGCTCGTCTGGACGGACGACCTGGCCCGCTCCAGCGGCGAGAGCACCCACCTCGGAGTCCTGCACCAGCAGGGCGTACTCATCGTCCACCACGTCTTCCGGCCCGACGACAGTCGGCAGGTCCTGGAGGTCGGGGCCATGCAGCCACTGCACTCCACGGCCCTGGGCAAGGTGCTCGCGGCGTACGACCCGGTCGCGCACACCGAGGCCCTGGAGGCCGAGCGGCAGCCCTTCACCCCGCACACCGTCACCGACGCGGAGGAGTTCGAGGCGATGCTCGACCTGATCCGGGCGCGCGGCTGGGCGGCCGACGTGGAGGAGACCTGGGAGGGCGTGGCCGCGGTGGCCGCCCCGATCCACGACCGGCGGCGGATGCCGGTCGGCGCGGTCGCCGTGACCGGGGCGGTGGAGCGGGTCTGCGCGGACGGGAAGCTGCGCCCCGAGCTGATCGCCGCGGTGCGCGACTGCGCCCGCGCCGTCTCCAGGGACCTGGGCGCCCGACCCTTCTGACCGCCGCGTCCGGCGGTAACGATCGAGTTATAGGCCACACAACCCTTGACGCCTGATTCACCTGGGAGAAACACTGCCGTTCACCGGTCGGCATTGTCGAACAGCTAACGGAAAATCGCGTTAGGGTGTGACAGCGCCAAGGGCCGGAAAACGCCCTCACGTGAGGGCGCGGACCACCGGAGGGACCCGGGGTTCGGCTTCCCTGGACGAAGGACAAAGGAGTCGCGGGTGTCCAGCTCCGACATCTTCATCGGCGAGACCATAGGTACCGCCGTACTCATCCTGCTCGGCGGTGGTGTCTGTGCCGCCGTCACTCTCAAGCGCTCCAAGGCCCAGAACGCCGGCTGGCTCGCCATCACCTTCGGGTGGGGTTTCGCCGTGCTGACCGGCGCGTACCTGGCCGGTGGCGTTTCCGGCGCGCATCTCAACCCGGCGGTCACGATCGGTCTCGCGATCGAAGGCGGCACCAAGTGGAGCGACGTACCGCTGTACCTCGGCTCCCAGCTGCTCGGCGCGATGATCGGCGCGGTGCTGGTCTGGCTGACGTACTACGGACAGTTCCGGGCACATCTCACGGATCCGGAGATCAAGGGCGCCCAGTCGGGTGAAGAAGCCATGGTCGACCAGTCCTCCGCCCCGAAGGCGGGCCCGGTCCTGGGCGTCTTCTCCACCGGTCCCGAGATCCGCAACGCCGTGCAGAACCTCGCCACCGAGGTCATCGCCACCGTCGTGCTCGTCCTGGCGATCCTCACCCAGGGCCTCAACAACGACGGAAACGGCCTCGGCACGCTCGGCGCCATGGTCACCGCTCTCGTCGTCGTCGGTATCGGTCTCTCGCTCGGCGGCCCGACCGGTTACGCGATCAACCCGGTTCGCGACCTCGGTCCGCGTATCGTGCACGCGCTGCTGCCGCTGCCGAACAAGGGCGGTTCCGACTGGGGCTACGCCTGGATCCCGGTCGTCGGACCGCTCATCGGCGGCGCGATCGCGGGCGGGCTCTACAACGTCGCCTTCGCCTGAGCCGTGACGCACAGAGCCGTGACCCTCCAGACCACACAGACTTCCGGGAGCACACCGTGACCGACGCACACACCACCGGCCCCTTCATCGCGGCCATCGACCAGGGCACCACCTCCAGCCGCTGCATCGTCTTCGACAAGGACGGCCGGATCGTCTCCGTCGACCAGAAGGAGCACGAACAGATCTTCCCCAAGCCGGGCTGGGTCGAACACAACGCGACCGAGATCTGGGAGAACGTCCAGGAGGTCGTCGCCGGCGCCATCGTCAAGGCGGGCATCACCGCCGCCGACGTGAAGGCGATCGGCATCACCAACCAGCGTGAGACCACGCTGCTCTGGGACAAGAACACCGGGGAGCCCGTCCACAACGCCCTGGTCTGGCAGGACACCCGCACCGACGCGCTCTGCAAGGAGCTCGGCCGCAACGTGGGCCAGGACCGCTTCCGCCGCGAGACCGGTCTGCCGCTCGCCTCGTACTTCGCGGGCCCCAAGGTCCGCTGGCTGCTGGACAACGTCGAGGGCCTGCGCGAGCGCGCCGAGCGCGGCGACATCCTCTTCGGCACCATGGACTCCTGGGTCATCTGGAACCTGACCGGTGGCACCGACGGCGGCGTCCATGTCACCGATGTCACCAACGCCTCGCGCACCCTCCTGATGAACCTGCACTCGATGGCCTGGGACGACAAGATCCTCGCGTCCATGGAGATCCCGGCGGCCGTGCTGCCCGAGATCCGCTCCTCCGCCGAGGTGTACGGCGCCGCCAAGGGCGGTGTCCTGGCCGGTGTCCCGGTCGCCTCCGCGCTCGGCGACCAGCAGGCGGCCCTCTTCGGTCAGACCTGCTTCTCCGAGGGCGAGGCCAAGTCCACGTACGGCACCGGCACCTTCATGCTCATGAACACCGGTGAGACGCCCGTCAACTCGTACAACGGACTGCTGACGACCGTCGGGTACCGGATCGGCGACCAGAAGCCGGTCTACGCGCTGGAAGGGTCCATCGCCGTCACCGGCTCGCTGGTGCAGTGGATGCGCGACCAGATGGGCCTGATCAATTCAGCGGCCGAGATCGAGACGCTGGCCTCCTCGGTCGAGGACAACGGCGGCGCGTACTTCGTGCCCGCGTTCTCCGGTCTGTTCGCCCCCTACTGGCGCTCCGACGCCCGCGGCGTCATCGCCGGTCTGACCAGGTACGTCACCAAGGCGCACATCGCCCGTGCCGTCCTGGAGGCCACCGCCTGGCAGACCCGCGAGATCACCGACGCCATGACGAAGGACTCCGGTGTCGAGCTCGCCGCCCTCAAGGTCGACGGCGGCATGACCTCCAACAACTTGCTGATGCAGACGCTCGCCGACTTCCTGGACGCACCCGTGGTGCGGCCCATGGTCGCCGAGACGACCTGTCTCGGCGCCGCCTACGCCGCCGGTCTGGCCGTCGGCTTCTGGCCGGACACCGACGCGCTGCGCGCCAACTGGCGCCGGGCCGCCGAGTGGACACCCCGCATGGCCGCGGACACCCGCGACCGCGAGTACAAGAGCTGGCTCAAGGCCGTGGAACGGACCATGGGCTGGCTCGAAGACGAGGAGTAATCACCATGACCACCCTGCAGAGCGTCCCGGCACTCGGGACACACCCGGCCTCCGGCTCCCTTCCGAGCCGTGCCGAGACTCGGGAGCAGCTGTCCAAGGCGGCGTACGACCTCCTGGTGATCGGTGGCGGCATCCTGGGCATCTCCACCGCCTGGCACGCCGCGCAGTCCGGGCTGCGGGTGGCCCTGGTGGACGCCGGCGACTTCGCCGGCGCCACTTCCTCCGCCTCCTCCAAGCTACTCCACGGCGGTCTGCGCTACCTGCAGACCGGTGCGGTGAAGCTGGTCGCGGAGAACCACTTCGAGCGCCGTGCGGTGTCCCGTCAGGTGGCTCCCCATCTGGCCAACCCGCTCACCTTCTACCTGCCGGTCTACAAGGGCGGACCGCACGGCGCGGCCAAGCTCGGCGCGGGTGTGTTCGCGTACTCGGCCCTCTCCGCGTTCGGTGACGGGGTCGGGCACGTGATCAGCCCTGCGAAGGCGCGGCGCGATGTGCCGGAGCTGCGCACGGACGGTCTGAAGGCCGTCGCGGTGTACGGCGACGACCAGATGAACGATGCCCGGATGGCGCTGATGACGGTCCGCGCGGCCGTCGAAGCGGGCGCGGTCGTCCTCAACCACGCGGCGGTGACCGGGCTGCGCTTCACCAAGGGCAGGGTGACGGGCGCCGAGCTGGAGGACCGCACGGACGGCACGGAGTTCGGCGTCGACGCCCGGCTCGTACTGAACGCCACCGGCCCGTGGGTGGACCACCTGCGCGCGATGGAGGACCCGAACGCGGCGCCCTCGATCCGGCTGTCCAAGGGCGCGCACCTGGTGCTGAAGCGCACCAGCCCGTGGAAGGCCGCGCTGGCCACCCCGATCGACAAGTACCGCATCACGTTCGCCCTGCCCTGGGAGGACATGCTGCTGCTCGGCACGACGGACGAGGAGTACGAGGGCGATCCCGCCGACGTCGCGGTCACCGAGAAGGACACCGCGCAGATCCTGGACGAGGCCGCCTTCTCCGTCAGGGACCAGCAGTTGTCGCGCGATCTGATCACCTACTCCTTCGCGGGCCTGCGGGTGCTGCCGGGCGGTCCCGGCGACACGTCCAAGGCCAAGCGCGAGACGGTCGTGACGGAGGGGCGCGGCGGCATGCTGTCGGTCGCGGGCGGCAAGTGGACGACCTTCCGCCACATCGGCCGTACGGTGATGAACAAACTGGCCGCGCTCCCCGGGCACCCCCTGGCGGACGACATGGAGCCGATCTCGCAACTGCCGAAGAAGCTCCCGCTGCCCGGCATCGCCAACCCGAACGCGGTGGCGCACCGGCTGCTGATCGACGGCGGTACGCCGGGCCCGCGGATGGCGGCCGACACGGCGCGGCACCTCGCCACGCACTACGGCTCGCTCTCGTTCGACATCGCACGGCTGGCGAACGAGAACCCGGCGCTGGCCGAACGCATCCACCCGGACGCGCCGGAGATCTGGGCGCAGGTCGCCTACGCGCGCGACCACGAGTGGGCCGAGACGGCGGACGACGTGCTGCGCCGCCGCACGACGCTGACGATCCGGGGCCTGGCGACGGACGAGATCCGGGCCGGTGTCGAGACCATGCTCGGCGACCGGGACTGACGGGGCCGGGACGGATCGGACGGGGCGGCTGCCACGGCGGCGCCGCCCCGTCCGTGCGTCCGGGACACACGGGGCCCGGTGGACGCGCCATACGGTTGCCATACGGGTGCAATACGACGCGGGGACAGTTGAACCATGAAGCTTTCCGTGCTTTCCCTCATCGGTCATGCCCCGCACCCGCTGACCGGTCACCGTCCCTCCCCCGCCGAGCGTTTCGAGGAGGTGATCGAGACCGGGGTCGTCGCGGAGCGGCTCGGCTTCGACGCGTACGCGATCGGCGAGCGGCACGCCGGCCCGTTCCTCTCGTCGAGCCCGAGCGTGGTGCTCGGCGCACTGGCGGCCCGTACGTCCGTCATCCGCCTCCTGACCGGTGTCACGGTCGTCGCGATCCTCGATCCGGTCCGGGTGGCGGAGGACTTCGCGACGCTCGACCAGATTTCCGGGGGCCGTGTCGAACTGGTCGTCGGGAAGGGCGCGGAGGCGGGTCACTTCGACCTGTTCGGGCTCGACGAGGAGCGGCAGTGGGACCTCCAGAAGGAGAAGTACGAGCTGCTGCGGAGGCTCTGGACCGAGGAGGGTGTCGACTGGGAGGGCGAGTTCCGGCCCGCACTGAAGAACACGACCACCCTGCCCCGCCCGTACGCCGGGGCGCCTCGGATCTGGCACGGCTCGGCCACCAGCCTCAACTCCCCCGAACTCGCCGCGCTCCACGGCGATCCGCTGTTCACCGCCAATGCCGTCCAGCCCCGTGCGGCCTATGCCCGGCTGGTCGACCACTACCGGGAGCGTTTCGAGGCGTACGGACACGATCCGGCCCGCGCGCATGTGGCGGCGGGGTCGGGCGGGCTGCTGATCGCCGACGGTTCGCAACAGGCGGTGGAGCGCTACAAGGAGCTGTACGAGGCGAAGGTGAAGCAGTCCTCCCGGCCGCATCTGGAGGGCCGGGCCGGCTACAACACGCCGTTCCGGACCATCGAGGAGGCCATCACGGACGGGCCCCAGTTGATCGGCAGCCCGCAGCAGATCATCGACAAGATCCTCGGCTGGCACGAGGTGTACCGACACGACCTCCAGTCGATCACCGTGGACGGCTTCGGGCTGAGCCACCCCGAACAGCTCGAGACGCTGCAGCGGTTCGCCGAGGACATCGCTCCGGTGGTACGGCGCGAGGCGCCGTCGGCACTCTGGGACTGACCGGTCGGCGCACGCCCGGGACCACCTGCGGCAGACCTGGCTCATGCGGCTCTCCCGACCCGCATAATGAGAGGAGACATCGGATGTCTGATTCCAGTCCGGATCCAGGAGGACCGTCATGGCTGTCACCGACGAGGCGATCGAGAAGATCAAGGGAATGATCGTCTCGGGTGCGCTACGACCCGGCGACCGACTCCCCAAGGAGAGCGAGCTCGCGGCGGAGCTGGGGCTCTCCCGCAACTCCCTCCGGGAGGCGGTGCGCGCCCTGTCGCTGATCCGCATCCTCGATGTGCGGCAGGGCGACGGCACGTATGTGACCAGCCTCGACCCGCAGCTGCTGCTGGAGGCGCTGAGCTTCGTGGTGGACTTCCACCGCGACGACACGGTGCTCGAATTCCTCGCGGTCCGCCGGATCCTGGAACCGGCCGCGACGGCGATGGCGGCCACCCGGATCAGCGAGGCCCAACTGGACGTGCTCAGCTCCCAGTTGGACGCCCTCGGCGCGCAGCCATCGGTGGAGGAGCTGGTCGCCTGCGATCTGGAGTTCCACCGCGGCATCGTGCAGTCGTCCGGGAATTCGGTGCTCTGCTCGCTGCTCGACGGGCTCTCGGGGCCGACGACGCGGGCGCGGGTCTGGCGCGGCCTGACCCAGGAGGACGCGGTGAGCCGCACGCTCCACGAGCACCGGGCGATCGTCTCGGCGCTGCGGGACCGGGACGCGGAGGCGGCACGGGCCTGGGCGACGGTGCATGTGGCGAGCGTGGAGCAGTGGCTGCGGTCGACGCTGTAGCGCGGTCACGGGGAAGGGGCGGAGGGGATGTTCCCCGTCCGCCCCTTCCCCGTTGCCGGCGCTCCGCCCCGGGCCGCGCGCCTCGCCCGCCGACGGCGGGACCCGACCCGTTCAGTCCTGCTTCTCTCCGCTCGCGAAGCGGGAGATGACCAGGGCGACGATGATGATCGCGCCGTTGAGGAACTGGTTCCAGAGCGCCGGGACACCGCCGAGGGTCATCACATTGACCACCAGCTGGAGCGTCAGTACACCGGTCAGCGCGCCGAACAGCGTGCCGCGACCGCCCTTGAGGCTGATGCCGCCGATCACCGCCGCGGCGAACACCTGGAAGATCCAGCCGTTGCCCTGGGTCGCGGCGACCGATCCGTAGTGGCCGGTGTAGAGGATGCCCGCGAAGGCCGCCAGCAGACCGCCGACGGCGAGCACGATCCAGGTGACCCGGTCCACCCGGATGCCCGCCGCGCGCGCGGCCTCCGGGTTGCCGCCGATGGCGTACAGCGAGCGGCCGTGCCGCAGCCAGGCCAGCGCGGCGCCGCCGACGGCGAACAGGGCCAGGCAGATCCAGACGGCGGCCGGTGCGCCGAGCCACTCGCTCTTGCCGAGGTAGCGGAAGGACTCCGGGACGTCGGTGATGGACTTGCCCTCGGTGATGCCGATGTGGAGGCCGCGCAGCATGGTGAGCATGCCGAGCGTGGCGATGAAGCCGTTCACCCGCAGCTTCAGCATCAGGAAGCCGTTGACCGCCCCGATGGCGAGGCCCACCAGAAGACAGAGCGGGATCGCCGACCAGGTGGGCAGCAGGCCCAGGCCCGCGAAGCGGCCGCCCTCGGCGGGCAGGACCAGCCACATCGCGACGACCGGCGCGATGCCGATCGTCGACTCCAGCGACAGGTCCATCCGTCCGCAGATCAGGATCAGCGCCTGGCCCAGGACCAGCAGACTGAGCTCGGAGGACTGCTGGACGACGCTGATCAGGTTCTCGGAGGTCAGGAACACCGGCGAGACGATGAACCCGATCACCATCAGCACCAGGATCACCGGTACCAGGGAGAAGTCGCTCCACCGGATCAGCTTCAGCCGGTCCAGCGGGCTCTCGCCCGCCAGGGGGCCCTTCAGCCCTCCGTCGGTGCCGTCGGCCGCCGCGGGCCGTACCGTGCCGGTCATTCCCTTTCCCCCACACCTTCCATGGCGGCGACGAGTTCCCCGTCGGTCCACCCGCTTGCGAACGTGGCGACCACGCGCCCGTGGAACAGGGCGAGCACCCGGTCGCAGACCCGCAGATCGTCCAGCTCGTCCGAGATGATCACTGCGGCGTTGCCCTCGTCGGCCACCCGCCGTACGACTCCGAGCAGCGAGTCCTTGGACTTGATGTCCACACCCGCGGTGGGGCGGACCGCCACCAGCACGCTGGGCTTGCGGGCCAGCGCCCGGGCGACCACCACCTTCTGCTGGTTGCCGCCGGAGAGCCCGGAGACGGGCTGCTCGGGCCCCTGTGTCTTGATGTCCAGCGAGGCGATCATCGACCGTGCGAACTCCCTCGTGCGGGAGGGCAGTACGGTCCCCCAGGGGCCGAGCTGGTCGGTGACCGTGAGGGTGGCGTTCTCGGCGACGCTGCGGTCCAGTACGAGGCCCTGGTCGTGCCGGTCCTCGGGGATGTAGCCGATGCCGGCGTCCAGCGCGTGCGGCACGCTGCCCGAGCGCACCGTCCTGCCGTGCACCCGGACCGTGCCGCCGCCCGCCTTGCGCATGCCCGCCAGCGCCTCGCCCAGGGCCGTGTTGCCGCTGGCCGCGGAGCCGGCCAGGCCGAGCACCTCACCGGGACGGACCTCCAGGTCCAGAGGCTCGAACTGGCCCTGAAGGGTGAGCCCTTCGGTACGCAGGACGGGTGCGGCCGACTCGTCCACCGCCGTGCCACCGGTGCCCGCGTGCCAGGCGGTGGCGCCGCCGGACTGCTCGCCGGTCATCGCCGCCACCAGTTCCGCCTTGGCGATGTCGGCGACCGGGGCGGTCAGCACATGGCGGGCGTCGCGGTAGACGGTGACCGCCGTGCACAGTTCGTACACCTCCTGCAGATGGTGGGAGATGAAGAGGAACGCCACTCCCTGGCTCTGCAGCTCCTTGAGCTTGTCGAAGAGCCGCCCGATGCCGCGGGCATCGAGCTGGGCGGTCGGCTCGTCCAGGATGATCAGCCGGGCGCCGAAGGACAGCGCCCGCGCGATCTCGACGAACTGCCGCTGCTCCACGGCGAGATCGCGCGCCCGGGTGCCGGGGTCGACCTGGACACCGTAGTCGGCCAGCAGCCGCTCCGCGCGCCTGCGGAGCCTCCCCCAGCTGATCCAGCGGGAGTTGTCGTCGAATCGGTTGAGGAAGAGGTTCTCGGCCACGGTCAGGTCGGGGACGACCATGGACTTCTGGTAGACGCACGCGACCTTCGACTGCCAGGCCGTGGTGTCCCCGAAGGCGGGCGCGGGCTCCCCGCCGAACGTGACCGTGCCCGCGTCCGCCTTGTGGAGCCCGGTCAGGACGCTGACCAGCGTCGACTTGCCCGCGCCGTTGCGGCCGACGAGGGCGTGGGACTCACCGGGCCGTACGGTGAGCCGGACCCCGTCGAGCGCCACGGTGGGCCCGAAGCGTTTGACAACGCCTTCCGCCTGTACGGCAGGTGGTGGTGCCTGGTCCATGGCTAGCTCTTCTTCTCCAGCTGGTTGGCCCACAGCTTCGGGTCGTCGACGTTGTCCTTGGTCACCAGCGGCGCCGGAAGCTGGTCCTCCAGGCCGTTCGGAATCTTGATGATGTTCGAGTCGTGGTCGGTCGGGCCCACCTTGAAGGTCTTCCCGTCCAGTGCCGCCTTGGCGTAGTACAGCGCGTACTTCGCGTACAGGTCGGCGGGCTGGGAGATCGTGGCGTCGATCTTCCCGGCCTTGATGGCGTCGAACTCCTCCGGAATGCCGTCGTTGGAGATGATCGTGATGTGGCCCGGCGTACCGGCCGGCTTCAGCAGCTTCTTCTGCTCCAGGAGCGCGAGGGTGGGCTGCAGGAAGACCCCGCCGGCCTGCATGTAGATGCCGTTGATGTCGGGGTTGGCGGCCAGGGTGGCCTGGAGCTTGGCGGAGGCGACGTCGCCCTTCCAGTCGGTGGCCAGCTCGAAGACCTTGATGCCGGGGAAGTCCTTGTCCATGCAGGCCTTGAACGCCTCGGACCGGTCCCGGCCATTGATCGAGGAGAGGTCGCCCTGGAACTCGACGACCTTGCCCTTGCCCTTCAGCTGCTCGCCGAGGTACTTGCAGGCGTTGGCCCCGTACGCCTTGTTGTCGGCCCGCACCACCATGTAGATGTCGCCCTTGTCGGGGCGGGTGTCGACGCTGACGACCGGGATCTTCTTCTCGTTCAGTGTGTTGAGCGACTCGGCGATCGCGCCGGTGTCCTGGGGCGCCATCACGACGGCCTTGGCGCCCTGGTCGGTGAAGGTCTGGACGTTGGCGACCAGCTTGCCGATGTCGTTCTGCGAGTTGGTCAGCGGCAGCGCCTTGACCTCGCCGGCCTTCACCCCCTTCTCCACGTAGTTCTGGTACGAGTTCCAGAAGTCGCTGTCGCTGCGCGGCAGGTCGATCCCGACCTTTCCGCCGCCCGCGCCGTCGGCGGTGGACTCGCGGTTGCAGCCCGCGAGGGCAGTGACGGCCAGCAGTACGGCGCAGGCCGCCGCACTCGTCGTACGCACTCTCATTGGTGTCCCGTCCTTCGTGGAGTACCGGCTCGGAGCTCTGTGGGCAAAGCGGCGGTGCGTGGTGCGCGGGGGCGGGGCCCGGTGATGCGGCTCGGGCCCGTCCGGCGGATCAGGGCCGGACAGGCCCGGGACCGGGCGCCCCCGATCAGCTCTGGGCGGGGCGCAGGCGCAGTCCCTGCATGCCGCCGTCGACGGCCAGTGCCGTGCCGGTGACCGAGGCGGCGGCGGGACTGGCGAGATAGACGATCGCGGCGGCCACCTCGTCGGCGGAGACCAGCCGTCCCAGCGGCTGGCGTGCGTCGAGCGCCGCGCGCTCGGCGGCCGGGTCGTCGGCCTGGCCCAGCAGCCGCCCGATCCACGGAGTGTCCGCCGTGCCCGGGTTGACGCAGTTGACCCGGATGCCCTCGCGGACGTGGTCGGCGGCCATCGCGAGGGTCAGCGAGAGGACCGCGCCCTTGCTCGCGCTGTACAGGGCGCGCTGCGGCAGCCCGGCGGTCGCGGCGATCGAGCACGTCTGAGTGATCGAGACGGCGCCGGGGCGGTCGGCCACCGCCCTCCTCAGATGGGGCATGGCGTGCCGGGCGGTGCGGACCATGCCGAGGACGTTGATGTCCAGGACCCGGGTCCACTCCTCGTCGGCGTTGTCCTCGACCGTGCCGATGGAACCGATGCCCGCGTTGGACACGAGTGTGTGCAGACCGCCGAGTTCGGCGGCGGCCCGGTCGACCGCCTCGCGCACGGCGTCGTCGTCGGTGACGTCCGCCGTGACGGCCAGCACGCCCTCGGGCGCGCCCGAGGTCTCCCGGTCGAGTACGGCCACCCGCGCGCCACGCGCCAGCAGCATGGTCGCGACGGCGGCGCCGATGCCGGAGGCACCGCCCGTCACCAGGGCGTTCATTCCCTCGAAGTCGCTTGTGCCGGTCATCGGGCAGCCTCCTCGGTGGTGCGGCGGGCCTGCCATACGGGGCCCTCCGGATAGCGGTGTGCGGCGATCGACTCGGGGAGCATCCGGGCGGAGAAGCCCGGGGAACTCGGGGCGGCGTAACGGCCGGACTCGATCACGGTGGGGTCGGCGAAGTGTTCGTGGAGATGGTCGACGTACTCGATCACACGGTTCTCCCAACTTCCTGAGACCGCCACATAGTCGAACATCGAGAGGTGCTGGACCAGCTCGCACAGCCCGACACCGCCCGCGTGCGGACAGACCGGCACGCCGTACTTCGCGGCGAGCAGCAGGATCGCCAGGTTCTCGTTGACGCCGGCGACACGTGCCGCGTCGATCTGGACGAAGTCGACGGCCCCGGCCTGCAGCAGTTGCTTGAACACGACCCGGTTGGCGACGTGTTCGCCGGTGGCGACCTTGACCGGCTGCCCGGCACGGACGGCGGCGTGGCCGAGGACGTCGTCGGGGCTGGTCGGCTCCTCGATCCAGTGCGGCTCGTACGGTGCGAGCGCGGTCATCCACTCCACCGCGTCGGCCACGTCCCAGCGCTGGTTGGCGTCGACCGCGATCCGGACGTCGGGCCCGACGGCCTCGCGCGCCAGGGCGAGCCTGCGGACGTCGTCGCCGAGATCGCCGCCGACCTTCAGCTTGATCTGGGTGAAGCCGTCGGCGACGGCCTCCTTCGCCAGCCTGACCAGCTTCTCGTCGGTGTATCCCAGCCAGCCGGGGGAGGTGGTGTACGCCGGGTAGCCCTCGGCGCGCAGCCGCTCGGCCCGCTCGGCGCGGCCCGGTTCGGCGGCGCGCAGGATCGCGAGGGCCTCGTCGGGGGTGAGCGCGTCGGTGAGGTAGCGGAAGTCGACGAGGGAGACGAGTTCCTCGGGCGTCATCTCGGCCAGGAACTGCCAGACGGGCCGGCCCGCCTGCTTCGCCGCGAGGTCCCAGGCCGCGTTGACGACCGCGCCGGCCGCCATGTGCATCACGCCCTTCTCGGGGCCGAGCCAGCGCAGTTGGGAGTCGTGGGTGAGTTCACGGTGCAGCGCCGCGAGGTCGGCCGCGGTGCGCGGCGCCGGACGTCCGACCACGTACGGCCGCAGCGCCTCGATGGCGGCGGCCATCACCTCGTTGCCGCGCCCGATGGTGAAGCAGAAGCCATGCCCCTCGAAGACCGCGCCGTCGTGCAGGGGGTCGGTACGCAGTACGACGTAGGCGGCCGAATAGTCGGGATCGGGGTTCATGGCGTCCGAGCCGTCCAGTTGTTCCGAGGTCGGAAAACGGATGTCGTGGACCTCGAAATCCGTGACGGTCTGACTCATGTGCGCCCCCAGGGGAATAACATCGGACCTCTGTTCTGGTCATCCGATGTATAGCGCCCTGAAGGCCTCAACGTCCAGGGCCGGTACGAAATTGACCGAACACAGCTCGGATGTATCCAGTGACCATGCCCTGATTCGACCGGTGATGCACCCTCGTGGGGCAGGTTCACCCGGCTGTGCGCAGGGGCTGCGGCGGGAGTGGCCGGAAGCCGTAAGGTTGGTTCGTACGCAAGGGAACTTCGGAAGGAGGCCTGGGTGATCGAGCTCGAGGGGGTTCCCGAGCTGATCGACCCGGTCATGGTGGCCGCGTTCGAGGGATGGAACGACGCGGGTGACGCCGCATCCACGGCGGTCGCGCACCTGGACCGGGAGTGGAAGGGCGAGGTCTTCGCGGCACTGGACGCCGAGGACTACTACGACTTCCAGGTCAACCGGCCGACGGTCTGGCTGGACGGCGGGGTACGCAAGATCACCTGGCCGACCACCCGCCTCTCCGTGGTCCGTATCGGCGGGGAGACGCCCCGCGACCTCGTCCTGGTCCGCGGTATCGAGCCGTCCATGCGCTGGCGCTCGTTCTGCAACGAGCTCCTGGGCTTCGCCCATGAACTGGGCGTGGAGATGGTGGTGATCCTGGGCGCGCTGCTGGGCGACACCCCGCACACCCGCCCGGTACCGGTCAGCGGGGTGACCTCCGACCCGGATCTGGCGCGGACCATGGACCTGGAGGAGACCAGGTACGAGGGTCCGACGGGCATCGTCGGCATCCTCCAGGAGGCCTGCACGCACGCGGGTGTGCCCGCGGTGAGCCTGTGGGCGGCGGTGCCGCACTACGTGTCGCAGCCGCCCAACCCGAAGGCGACGCTCGCACTGCTGAACCGCCTGGAGGACCTCGTCGGTCTGCGCATCCCGCTGGGTGAGCTGCCGGAGGACGCCCGCGCCTGGCAGCTCGGTGTCGACCAACTCGCCGCCGAGGACAGCGAAGTGGCGGAATACGTACAGACACTGGAGGAGGCCCGGGACACCGCGGAGCTTCCCGAGGCGAGCGGCGAGGCCATCGCCCGGGAGTTCGAGCGCTATCTGCGCCGCAGGGACGTCGGCCCGGGGCAGTCGCCCGGCGGGCACGCGACGGAGAGCGGGGACGCCTCGTATCTGCGCGACACCTCCAGCGGTCGCACCCGCCCGCCCAAGCCGGTCCGGCCCGATGCCGACGGCGCCCCCGGTCCCGGGGGACCGTCCACGAGCGGGCCCGGCCGACGCCGGGCGGCCGGCAAGGAGAACGAGGACGGCGAGGACCCGCAGGATTCGTCGGAGGACTCCTCGGAGGACTGACGGGACCGAGGGAGCGCCGGGCGGACGTACGCCCGGCGCTCCTGTGCGGTGCGGGTCGTTCGGCGGTGCCGGGCCGTTCAGGAACAGGTGAACCGCGCTGCGGCCCAGTCCCCGTGGTCACCGGTCTTGGACCCGTTGGTGTCCGTGACCTTCAGGTGCACATGGCGTGCGCCGTCGAGCTTCACCTCGACCGGTACGGTCGCCGACGCCCCCGTCACCTTCGGCGAGGTCCACAGGACCTTGCCGTCCGCCTCGACGGAGAACGCCACTTCGCCGTAGCCGTTGATCTCGTCGTCGATCCCCACGTCCGCGGTGAAGGCGGTGCAGCGCCCGCCGAGGTAGACCTCGATGTCGGAGTCGGCGTGGGTGCCGATGCCCTTCTCGTACGTCTTGCCCGCGAGGGTCAGCGGGTGTCCGTCGGCCGCGCCCGACTCGCCGTTGCTGCGGTCCCGCTCGGCGGGGCCGTAGCCGTTGACGGCCTTCAGCCACACCAGATCGCTCGCCCAGGCATCCCCGGTGGGCGGCGGCGGCATCACTCCGGCCGCGAACCGCTGGACGGCGGTGCGGGATTCGCCGGCCGCCCGGTATCGGGCGAGTGCGGTGAGCCGCGCCTCCCCCGCCGTGGCGTCCTTCGCCGGGGTGACCGACACCTCGACCCGCCGGGTGGTGCCCGCCGGGATCCGGTCCACGGTCGCGGGCCGCGCGACCTGCCAGCCCTCGGGGACGTCCAGGGTGACCGCGGCGTCCGTCACATCGGCGTCGCCCGCGGTGACATCGACGGCGACGGTGCCCTCGGTCCCGGCACCGATCTCCTGCCCGGCCGGTCCGGAGACGACGGCCGTGGTCGCCGCGTTCCGCCCGCCGACCGCGCTCGTCCCCTGGAGCTCCACGGAGAACTTCTTGTCGGTGGAGATCGGCAGGGTCTTGATCTTCACGACACCGCCGCGGTCGTCCTGGTCGTACCACCAGCCCTGCTTCGCCGCCTTGTACGCGGCCGCCGAAGCCAGGCGGGGCAGCTTGCCGTCGACCTGGACCGCGCTCGGCGCGGAGCCGGTGTGCACACTGAACTCGTACGGACGGCTGCGCTGCTTGCCGGTGAACTGCCCCTTGCTCGCGCCGATCCGCACGATGACGTCGCCGGCGCCCCGGAGCGGCGCCTTCACCTCGGCGGTCTGCGTGGCGTACTTGCCGTCGCGGTGCTGCCGGGTGACGCCGTCGTCCTCGTACAGCGTGAAGGACGACGTGCCCTGCGGGTAGATGTCCCAGGCGAGCGGCGAGTCGGCGGTGCGGTCCTGGTACGAGCGGATGCCCGGCCACATCGGCACACTGGCACCGCCCTTGACGAACAGCGGCAGGGTGTCGAGCGGGGCGCTGTAGTGGTCGAGGGTGGTCGGCCCCTCGTAGGTGCGACCGGTCCAGTAGTCGGTCCAGGTGCCCTTCGGCAGATAGATGCCGTTGCGCTCGGTGCTGTCCTGGTAGACCGGCGCGACGAGGAAGTCCTCGCCGGACATGAACTCGTACTTCGCCGCGTCCGTCGCCGCCCTCGGGTCGTCCGGGTATTCGAGGACCAGGGGCCGGACCATGCCGACGCCGGTCTTCGTCGCCTCGTGCGCGTAGGAGTACTGGTAGGGCAGCAGCGACTCCTTGAGCTTGAGGTAGTCGCGGTTGATGGAGGTGTACGGCTCCCCGTACCGGAAGGGCTGCTTGTCGCTGGCCGCCCAGCCGTCCATGGTCATCGTGGTGCCGAGGAACATCTTCCACTGGAGATCACGGGTGTACGTCTTGGCGCTGCCGCCGAAGATGCCGTCGACGTCACCGGTGGTGTAGGCGAGGCCGGACATCGTGGCGCCCGCGTAGGTCGGGATCTGCCAGCGGATGTAGTCCCAGGTGCCGTACTGGTCGCCGGACCACTGGACGCCGCAGCGCTGCGCGCCCGACCAGCTCTCCGGGGCGTAGGTGAAGCCGCGGGCGTCGCTGTTGTCCTCGATGCCCTTGTACGCGTCCTTGCAGCCGTCGAGCGCGAACTTGTAGCCCTCGCCGATCCAGGCGACATCGAGCTTCGCGACCCGCTGGCCCGCCTTGACCTGGTCGGCGATCTTCGCGATGCCGTCCTGGGTCCACAGACCGAGCTGCATGCCGCGGTCCTGGAGGCCCTTGGCGGTCTCGCCGAGGTCCTCGTAGCCGCAGCCGTAGCCGTCGTTGACGAGCATCCAGCCGTTCGGCATGTCGTGCTCGACGTACCCGTCGGCGACCTTCAGGGAGTCCAGGGTGCGGCGCTCACCGCGGTTGGCGTTGTGGAGGTAGCAGTCCGCGTCGCCGATCTCCATGCCGTACACGGGCGGCAGGAACGGCTTGCCGGTGAGCTTCGTGTACCGGCCTATGACGTCCTTGGCGCTGTCGCCCGCGAAGTAGTAGGCGTCGAAACGCTTCTCCTTCGCCGTGGTCGTCACCGGGTCGGTGAAGGCGTACGTGTTCGGCGCGTAGGTGTTGCGGAAGACGCCGTACCCCGCCGAGGAGAGGTAGAACGGCACCGAGTTGGGGTGGCCGCCGTCGTCCCAGTTGTAGTCGACGCCGACCTCGACGGTCCGGTCGCGGTGCGAGGTGTTGCCACGCCCGTTCTGCATCCCGGCGCCGTAGAACTGCTCGTCGGCGCCGCGGGCCAGGGTCTGGGTGGTCTGCTTCCCGTCCCAGCTCAGTCCCTTGGCCTCGGACCAGACCCGGGTGCCGTCCGCGCGGTACAGGGCGAAGCGCAGGGGTGACTTGTAGGCGCGCAGGGTGACACTGCCGGTGGAGAGTTCGTAGCGGTCGCCCCGCTCCTTCCACCGGGTGCGCGGCGGGGTGCCCTGCGGCAGGACGATGTCGTCACCGGTCGGGTCGGAGAACGTGCCGTCCGGCGCGAGTTCGATCCGGAAGGTCTCGGCGGAGACGAAGCTGACCCGGGCCTCGGCCGTGCCGGCCCTCAGGCGGTAGACGGGACCGTCGGCGGAGAATCCGGTGAGGTCGCCGACCGTCGTGGTGTCCGGTTCGGCGGCGCCGGCCTGGGCGGCACCGGGCCCCGCGAAGACGGCGAGCAGCCCCAGCAAGGCTGCAACTGCCGCCGTTCTGATGCTCGTTGATGATTGCATAGAGCGCTTTTAGCGCAGCATCGAGCACTTGACCATGGACAAAACGGAACCGGCCCTGAACTTCGTCGAGAAGTCCAAGGCCGGCTCGGCGGATGACGGTCAGCGGAATGTCACCGCGCGCGGCATTACAGTGCGACGCCCAGCAACGCGTCGACGGTGCGTGAGACGAGGCCGGGTGCGCCCTCGTCCGTGCCGCCCCGGGCGTTCTGACGCTCGGCCCAGCGGTCCACGGCGGCCAGGGCGGCCGGCGCGTCCAGGTCGTCGGCGAGGGCCTCGCGGACCTCCTCGACAAGGGCCTCGGCGGGCAGTCCGTCGGGCCGGGAGACGGCGGATCGCCACCGCCCGAGCCGCTCGACGGCATCGGCGAGCACCTGGTCGGTCCACTCCCAGTCGGACCGGTAGTGGTGCGACAGCAGGGCGAGGCGGATCGCCGCCGGGTCCACGCCGGCACGGCGCAGCTTCGAGACGAAGACCAGGTTGCCCCTGGACTTGGACATCTTCTCGCCGTCCAGGGCGACCATTCCGGCGTGCACATACGCTTGGGCGAACGGGTGCTCGCCGGTCAGCACCTGGGCGTGGGAGGCGCCCATCTCGTGGTGCGGGAAGGCCAGGTCGGACCCGCCGCCCTGGACGTCGAAGCCCATGCCGAGGTGGTCCAGGGCGATGGCGACGCACTCGATGTGCCAGCCGGGCCGACCGGGGCCGAGCGAGGCCCCGTCCCAGCTCGGCTCGCCCTCACGGGCGGCCATCCAGAGCATCGGGTCGAGCGGGTTCTTCTTGCCGGGGCGCTCCGGATCGCCACCGCGCTCGGCGGAGAGCAACCGCATCGCCTCGGCGTCGAGGTTGGAGACCCCGCCGAAGTGCGGGTCGGTCTCGACGGAGAAGTACACGTCCCCGTCGAGTTCGTAGGCGGCGCCGGCGTCCCGGAGCCGTTCGACGAGCGGGACGATGCCCGGTATCGCCTCCACGGCACCGATGTAGTGCTTCGGCGGGAGCATGCGCAGGGCGGTCATGTCCTCGCGGAACAGGGCCGTCTCGCGCTCCGCGAGCTCGGTCCAGTCCTCACCGTCGCGCACGGCCCGCTCCAGCAGGGGGTCGTCCACGTCCGTCACGTTCTGGACGTAGTGAACCTGCCGCTTGGTGTCGAGCCACACGCGCTGAACGAGGTCGAACGCGTTGTAGGTCGCCGCATGACCCATGTGGGTCGCGTCGTACGGCGTGATGCCGCAGACGTAGATGCGGGCGACGGGACCGGGGTCAAGGGTGATCCGTCCGCCGGTCGCGGTGTCGTGGATCCGAAGGTCGCGGCCCTTGCCAGGCAGGGCGGGGACCTCAGAAGCGGGCCAGGCATGCATGCCACGAGCGTAACCGGATGCATGTTCCGGATACGAACCGGATACCGGAACCTGGCCGAAGAGGCGGTCTTGCGCTTCGTGGCTTCATCTGCGTCGGGCACGGCAGCTCCGCCCCGCACCACCGCCTCGTCCGCACCTCGACCGGCCCGCCGTCCTCACACCGGCGGCCAGGGGATCGACGGCCATGCACCGCTCGGCTCCGGATGTCTCCCCGACACCCTCAGCCCCTCCACCCGCTCCCGCAACGCCTCGATCTCGACGGCGGTGATCAGCTCGCCCAGCCGGGTGACGAGCGAGGTCCCCGGCTCCAGCTCCGCGCCGAGCCGCTCCACGACGGCGACGGCCTCGGCCGTCAACGGCTCCCCCGCCCACCCCCACAGCAACGTGCGCAGCTTGTCCTCGGTGTTGAAGGTCACACCGTGGTCGATGCCGTAGAGCCGTCCGCCGGGCCCGGGCAGCAGATGGCCGCCCTTGCGGTCACCGTTGTTGATGACGGCGTCGAGGACCGCCAGCCGCCGCAGCCGCGGATCGTCCGCGTGCACCAGCAGAGCCGTTCTTCCCTCCCCGGTCTCGGCGAGGGCGACGGCCTTCCAGCCCTCCCCCGGCTCCTCGTCCTCGACGAGCGCGAGGAGCGGGGGCTCCCCGGCCTCGTCCGGCCCGTCGTCCCGCGGGGCCGCTTCGATCCACAGCTGGCACATCCCCTGGCCGTACGGCCCGTCCCGCAGCACGGTGGGCGGTATGAGCCCCCAGCCGGTCGCCTCGGAGATCTCGTACGCGGCCATCTCGCGCTGGGCGAGCGTGCCGTCCGGGAAGTCCCACAGGGGCTGTTCGCCCGCCACGGGCTTGTAGACGCAGGTCACTTCCTCGCCCTCGTGGGCGACCGTGCAGTAGAGCACCGCGTTGGACGCCCCGCGGACCTGACCGCGCACGGTGAGCCGCCCCTCGGCGAGCACCGTGAGCACGGTGGCCGGCTCGGTGTCGGTCAGGCTCCGCGACGGTACCCGTTCTGGCGCGGGCATACGTGTCCTTCCGGGTCGAGCGGCAGGCTGCACAGCGGGCACGGCGGACGCCCGGCGTTCACGACGTCCAGGGCGCGCTTGGCGAAGGCACGGGCCTGGGCACCACTGAGGCGGACCCGGAGCATCGGCGGACCGTTCTCCTCGTCCTGCAGCAGCCGCTCCTCGGCCTCCGCGAGATCCTCGTCGGAGTCCACGTCCAACTCGACCAGAGCCTGCGCCTCGACGATCATGCGCTGTTCCTCGCCGTCCCAGGCGAGCGCCATCGTGCCGACCCGGAACTCCTCCTCGACCGGCACGTCGAGAGGGGCGGTGTCGGTGACGTCCATGGGTGCCACGGCGGGCACCGGAGAGTTTCCGCCGGTCCGCCGCACCACCTCGTCGAGCAGTTCGTCGATGCGCTCGGCGAGCGCGGCGACCTGAGTCTTCTCCAGGGCCACGCTGGTGACGCGTCCGCCTGAGGAGGCCTGCAGGAAGAACGTACGACGTCCAGGCAACCCGACCGTACCGGCCACGAAGCGGTCCGGGGGGTCGTAGAGGAACACCTGACGGGACACGTCCTGTCTCCCTTGAAAATTGACGGCAGATGAGGGGCGGCCGGGGTCCGGGGGATTGCCCCGGGGAAGGCGCCCACGGCGCGTCCACCCTACTGCGCGGAGCGATCACGGCGCCCCAGCGCCGCCCCCGACCGCCGCGTCCGCATCGCTCTCCGCCGCCGGACGCCGTCCCGGCTCCGTCCCGGCGGTGCTCTCACGCGGCGCCAGCGGGGCGAGATCCCCCGTGTCGCCGAGCCGCAGCAGGAAGGGCCGCAGCCTGGTGTAGCGGATCGCGGTGACCGAACAGGGGTCGGCGTGGATCCGCTGGAAGAGGTCGAGATGCATGCCGAGCGCGTCGGCGACGAGGGCCTTGATGATGTCGCCGTGCGAGCACATCACATAGACGGCGTCGTCACCGTACTCGGACTCGATCCGCGCGTTCCAGTCCCGTACGGCGTCCACGGCACGCGCCTGCATGGCGCGCATGGACTCGCCGCCGGGGAACGCCGCGGCCGACGGGTGCTGCTGCACGACGCTCATCAGCGGTTCGTCGGTCAGCTCCGCCAGCTTGCGTCCCGACCATGTGCCGTAGTCGCACTCGCTGATCCGCTCCTCGGTGTGCAGCACCAGCTCCGGCCGGGCGTCCAGGAGCGGCCTCAGGGTCTCCCGGCAGCGCTGCAGGGGGCTGCTGACGGCGGCGGCGAGGGGCAGCGCGGCCAGCCGCCCGGGGAGCGCCGCGGCCTGTGCGGCTCCGCGCTCGTCGAGCGCGACACCCGGTGTGCGGCCCGCGAGCACCCCGGCCGTGTTGGCGGTGGAGCGTCCATGACGTACGAGGATCAGGGTGGGCATACGGGCCAGCGTAGGCCGCCGTCGCCGGTGAGGTGCGCAGGGGACCGGAGCAGGGAAGAATGCCCGCCGTGATTGTGGACTGTGCGATCTACCGGGACGGGCGCCGTACCGAAGGCCCCGCCGACCTCTCCGAAGCTCTCGCGGAGGCACGGGCGACCGGTGACGCCTTCTTGTGGATCGGCCTGTACGAGCCGACGGAGAAGGAGGTCGAACGCGTCAGCAGCGAGTTCGGGCTCCATCCGCTGGCCGTGGAGGACGCCCTGAGCGCGCACCAGCGGCCCAAGCTGGAGGTGTACGACGACTCGCTCTTCGCGGTCATCAAACCGGTGGTGTACGAGCACCTGAGCGACACGGTCACCACCGACGAGCTGATGGCCTTCATCGGCGATTCGTTCGTCGTGACGGTCCGCCACGGGGAGGGCGCGCCGCTCGCCGCGGTGCGCCGCCGTCTGGAGGCGGAGCCGGAGGTGCTCAAGCACGGGCCGACCGCGGTGCTGTACGCGATCAGCGACGCCGTCGTCGACCACTACATCGACGTGGCCGGCGAGCTCCAGGTCGACCTGGAGGAACTGGAGACCGAGGTGTTCGCTCCCACCGCCACCGTGGACACCAAGAACACCGCGTCCCGCATCTACACGTTCAAGCGGCAGATCATGGAGTTCCGCAGGGCCGCCGGGCCGCTGAGTGCCCCGATGGCCCGGCTGGCGAGCGCCGAGGTGCCGTTCGTCCACGAGCACTCGCAGCCCTTCTTCCGCGACGTGAGCGACCATCTGACGCGCGCCAACGAGTACGTGGACGGGCTGGACCGGCTGCTCTCGGACATCCTCTCGGCGCATCTGGCCCAGGTGGGCGTGCGACAGAACGACGACATGCGCAAGATCTCGGCGTGGGCGGCGATGGCCGCCGTACCGACGATGGTGGCGGGCATCTACGGCATGAACTTCCACCACATGCCGGAGCTCGGCTGGGTGTGGGCCTATCCGGCGGTGATCCTGCTGATGGTCCTGGTGGTCCTCGGCCTGTACCGGCAGTTCAAGCGCCGCGGCTGGCTCTGACGGAGGCCGGGCGCGGCACCCGGGCCGCATCCCTGCGGGCGGCACGGCGGCGGGGCACCGTACGCGCGGCCCGGGAAGGCCCGGTGCGACGGATCAGGCGAACTCGTGGGCCTGTGCCGCGGGACCGCCCAGCGCGTCGCGCCGCTCGGGCGGCTCCAGACTCACCATGCGCCGCCATCCCACGAGCCGTTCGTACGCGTAGACCCCGTGGATCCCGGCGGCAAGCACCGCCGCCTTGGTCCGCGGCCAGTGCAGGATGCGGCCCATGTGATCCATCACGGCGAGGCTGACGTCGCGGTACACCCGGATCTCCGCGAGCGCGCACTCGCGGAGGATGCGCTGGATCGTACGGCCGTGCCCGAAGCGGGCGAAGCGGAGCAACTCCTCATGGCAGTACGCCAGGTGGTTGTCCTCGTCGTTCGAGATCATCTTCACTGCCCGGCCGACGTCGGGGTGGTCGGCGAAGTACTTGCGCAACAGCGTCATCTGCTCGGAGGCGCGCTGTTCGGTGACCCGGCTGTGCGCGAGGTAGGTGATGATGTCGCGCTCGGAGAGCGGTTCCCGGCGCCCCAGCTGCTCATGGGCGAGGCCGATGCCGTGCTTCTCCAGCAGCATCGTGTAGTCGGTCTCGCGCGGAACCTCGACCGGCTGCAGTCCGCGCCTCCTCAGCAGCGCGTGGAAGATCCGGCCGTGCTTGTCCTCGTCGGCGCCGTGCCGTGCGATCTTGGGGGCCAGGGCCCGCTGGCTCTCGGGCACGAGCTCCGCGATCCGGCCGTTCTCCCAGCCGCCCTGGGACTCCCCGCTGGCCGCGATGGAACAGAACAGCCGGAACGACTCGTCCTCGTCGAGAATCTCCTGGAACAGGCTCCTTGCCGAGAGCATCGCTGCCACCTCCGTACCGGCGTCACACCATGCGCCAGTCAAATGCGGCGCGCCCACCCAGGCAACAGGAACGCCCCCCGGCTACGCCGGACGGGGCCGCTCCGGCCCGCCGCGTACGGCGTCGCCTCGGCCCGCCGCGCACCATTCGGCGTAACCCCGGGCGCCCGAACGCGTTGTTCCGCGTGACGGCCGTGGCGGGGAGGGCCCCGAGCCCCCACCACGGCCGCGGCGCCGCCCGGAGCCCCGGGCCCGGACGTCCGGCGCTACGCGAGACCGGAACGCTCCAGCGCGTCCGTCCCGGCCCGCAGGGCCGCGATCCGCTCGTCGAGCGTGAAGCCGGCCGGAGCCAGGGTCAGTGTCGTGACGCCCGCCGCGGCATACGCCTGCATGCGCTCGGCGATCCGCTCGACCGGACCGAGCAGCGTGGTCTGGTCGATCAGCCGGTGCGGCACGGCGGCGGCGGCACCGTTCTTGTCGCCGGACAGGTACTTGTCCTGGATCTCGGCGGCTTCCTTCTCGTACCCCATGCGCTGCGCGAGCTGATTGTAGAAGTTCTGCTTGCGGCTGCCCATGCCGCCCACGTACAGCGCGGTGTACGGGCGGAACATGTCCGCGAGACCGTTGACGTCGTCACCGACGGCGAGCGGCAGCGTCGGGCAGACGTCGAAGCCCTCCAGGGTCCGGCCGGCCTTCTCCCGGCCCGCCCGCAGGTACTTCACGGCGGTGTCCTCGAGGTGCTCCGCGGAGGGGAAGATCAGCAGCGCGCCGTCGGCGATCTCGCCGGTCTGCTCCAGGTTCTTCGGGCCGATCGCCGCGATGTAGAGCGGGATGTGTTCGCGCTGCGGGTGGACGGTGAGCTTGATGGGCTTGCCCGGACCGTCCGGCAGCGGGAGCGTCCAGTGCTGTCCCTCGTACGACAGCCGCTCGCGGGACATCGCCTTGCGGACGATCTCGACGTACTCCCGGGTGCGGGCCAGCGGCTTGTCGAACTTGACGCCGTACCAGCCCTCGGAGACCTGCGGTCCCGACACGCCGAGGCCGAGCCGGAACCGGCCGCCGGAGAGCGAGTCGAGGGTGGCGGCGGTCATCGCGGTCATGGCGGGCTGACGGGCCGGGATCTGCATGATCGCGGAGCCGACGTCGATGGATTCGGTCTGGGCGGCGACCCAGGAGAGCACGGTCGGCGCGTCGGATCCGTACGCCTCGGCCGCCCAGCAGACGTCGTATCCGAGGCGGTCCGCCTCCTGGGCGACGGCGAGGTTGTCGCCGTCCATCCCCGCGCCCCAGTAACCGAGATTGATGCCGAGCCGCATAACCGCTCCCCTTACTGATCAGTAACGCCCCTGAGCTCCGGACTCTAGCGCGCGGCGACGTGATCCGGCAGGGGCGACTTGGTGCCGGGTTGTCCACAGGCTTCCGCCGAGTGGGGCTCTGGCCAGTAATCTCAGCGCCCATGGAGCAGAGGCATCTCGGCCGCACCGGCCTTCGAGTGTCCCGGATCGGGCTCGGCACCCTCACCTGGGGCCGGGACACCGACGAGCACGACGCCGCCGAACAGCTGAAGGCCTTCTGGGAGGCGGGCGGCACACTGGTCGACACGGCGGACGTGTACGGCGGCGGGGAGGCCGAATACCTGCTCGGGCGGCTCACCGAGGGCCTGGTGCCCCGGCACGATCTGGTCATCGCCACGAAAGCGGGCAGCGTGGCCGACCCGTACCGGCGGTTCAACAGCTCGCGCGGGCATCTGCTGGCCGCGCTGGACGCCTCCCTGGAACGGCTCGGCACGGACCACGTGGACCTGTGGCAGATCCACGCCTTCGATCCGGTGACCCCGCTGGAGGAGACCCTTCAGGCGGTGGATCTGGCGGTGTCCACCGGACGCGCCAGGTACGCGGGCGTGTCGAACTTCTGCGGCTGGCAGCTCGCCAAGGCGGCGACGTGGCAGCTCGCCTCGCCCGGGGTGCGCACCCGGCTGGCGAGCACGCAGATGGAGTACTCGTTGTTGCAGCGGGGCGTGGAACGCGAGGTCCTGCCGGCCGCGCTCGATCTGGGAGTGGGGCTGCTGCCCTCCTCCCCGCTGGGCAGAGGGGTCCTGACCGGCAAGTACCGGACGGGCACTCCGGCGGACTCGCGCGGCGCCTCGGAACTGCTGGCTCCGTTCGTCGAGCCGTATCTCGACGGCCCGGCGAGCCGCATCGTGGACGCGGTGGCGACCGCCGCCGACGGCCTGGCCACGACGGCGCTCCAGGTGGCTCTCGCCTGGGTGCGGGACCGGCCCGGAGTGGTGGCCCCGATCGTCGGCGCCCGCAACGCGCAGCAGCTCACGGAGGCGTTGTCAGTGGAGGCGCTTAGTCTTCCTGACGAGATCTGCCAGGCGCTCGACGATGTGTCGGCGCCCGTGCACCGCTATCCCGACCAGGACTGGAGCACGCTGTGACTGCGCTTCCCCGGGGGGAAACCCCCGGCTCCCCGGCCGCCGACGACGCCGATGTCGCGGTCCCCTCCGCCGCCGCGCCCGCACCGTCCGCGCAGGACGAGGGTCACGAGGCGGACGAGGGGTCGCCCACGGCCGACGACGGTGCCGCCGAGGAGACGGACGGCGGCGCCGGCACAGGATCCGGGGCCGACGAGGCGGCGGGCGCGGACGCCGAGTCCGACGCGGCGGCCGCCGAGACCGAAGGCGCTTCGGAGGACACCGTCCGGACGACCGCGGCCGACGGTGCCGCGGAAGGGGCCGCCGACGCCCCCGCACCGCTCTCCGAGGCCGAGGCCGAGCTGGCCGCCCAGCGGGAGCTCCGGGAGCGGATCGAGAAGCGCAAGGCCGAGAAGAGCGGCCCCATCGCCGCCGGTGCGAAGCTGAGTGGCCAGGCGGCCGATCTGCTCGCGGCCGTGCGTGCCGTGGAGAGCGGCGAGAAGTCCGCTGCCGCGTTCTTCGACTCGCCCGCACCCGCCGCTCCCCGCCGGGCCGCCCCCGCACCCGCGCCGGCCCGCCCCCGCACACCCGAGCGGGCCCCGGCCCCGCGGGGCGCCTCGCCGGAGGCCGTGGCCGCCGCATCCGCCGTGCTGGCCGAGGGCGGGGCTCCCGAAGCGCTGGCGGGCCCGGCGGCCGAGGCGCTCGGCGAGCAGGCGGGCGACGCTCTGCGCGAGGATCCCTGGCGGCTTCTGGCCGTGCCGGGTGTCAGGCCCGAGCAGGCCGACGGTTTCGCCCGCGCCCTGCTGGGCTCCGCGTGCGGTCCGGACGACGAGCGGCGGACCGCCGCCCTGGTCGGCTGGCTGCTGGAGCGGGCCGCGCTCCAGGGCCATACGGCGCTCGACACGACAGCGGTTCGTGCCGCCCTCGCCGAGCGCTCGGTGACCGACCCCGGGGCGGCCGTCCGGCACGCGGTCGCCGAGGGCGTCGTCCTGGTGTTCCAGGAGGGCGAGGACGACGAGGACGTCCAGGATTCCGAAGCACCCGCGGGCCCCGGCGAGGAGGCCGAGGAAGGCGCGCGGGAGCCGGTACGGGTGCTGCTGGGTCTCGATCGGTACGCGCTCGCCGAGGAGAGCCTCGCCGACGGTCTGGCCCGCCTCGTCAACGCCTGCGAGAAGGACGCCGACTGGACGGAGGCGGCTTCGGCCGCGGCCTCCCCGTCGGCGGCCGAGCTGATCCGTGCGGTCGCGGCCCACGGACTGGTGGCACACACCGGCGGCGAGGCCGCCAGGGCCGAGCCCGCCGCGCTGCTCGCCGCGGCACACGGCCTCGGACTGCGCGCCCTGGGCACTGTGCACAGCGTCGACGGCAGACACCGGCTGGCCGAGGCGGCCGGCGATCCGGCGGCGGCCGTCACCCTCGCCGGACTGCTCTCCGGCGCGGAGGGCCCCGGCCGGGACGAGGAGGGTGCGATCGCCGTCGATCTGCTCGTCGTGCTGGACGCCCCGCAGCTGGACGTCGAGACCGCCGCCATTCTCGTGGAGTCGCTGGCCGACGGCACCCGGCTGGTCCTCAGTGGCGACCCGGGCGTACTGGGCTCGGCCGGTGCGGGACGGGTGTTCGCGGATGTGCTGGCGGCTCGCGCCTGCCCGCAGATCGTCTCCCGCACGCCGGATCCGGGACCGATCGGCGAGCTGGTCTCCGGCATCGGCATCGGTGAGCTGAACCAGGTCGAGGCGCCGGGCAAGGAAGTGGTGATCGTCCCCGTGCGCGACGCGGGCGAGGCGGTGCACCGCACGGTGCAGCTGGTCGCCGACTCGGTGCCGCGCGCCATCGGCGTGTCGTCGGCCGACACTCAGGTGATCACCGTCGGCCACGGCGGTTCGGCGGGCACCCGGGCGTTGAACGCGGCGCTGAAGCAACGGCTCAACCCCGGTCCGGGGCGGTTCGGCGGCTTCGACCCCGGCGACCGCGTCGTCCACGTCCCGACGCCGGGCAGGACCGTGCCCGGGGTGGTCGTCTCGGCCGACGCCGAGGGCCTGCACCTGGACTGCGCGGGCACGAGGACCGTCGTGCCCCAGGGGCGGGTGGAGGCGTCCGTACGTCACGGCTGGGCCCTCAGCGCCCACCAGGCGGCCGCGATGCGCTGGCCCGCGGTGGTCGTCGTGCTGCCGGGCGACGCCGCGCAGGGTCTCAGCCGCTCCTGGGTGTACACCGCCTTCAGCCGTGCGGAGCGGCATCTTTCCGTCGTGCACGGGGTGGATCAGGCGCTCCAGCGCGCGGTCGCCCAGTCACCGGCCCAGGACCGCACGACGCGGCTGCGCACCCTGCTGGAGGCATCGGCCCGATGACCGGGCCGGGCATCGTCCCGCACCGCCGGACGGTCCCCGCGACCGTCCGGCGAACGGCTCAGGAGCCGTCCACCACCAGGCCCGTCGGCTTCTCGTCCGACTCGTCCTCGTCGAAGACGGCGCTGACGTCGAAGCGACAGACCACCAGCTGGGGATCGGCGTCGTCGAACGGTGTGCCGAGCCACTCCCCCGCCTCGGGAAGCTCCTCCGCGGCCGTGACCCAGAGCGTGGAGTCGCCCTCCTCCAGACCGAATTCCGTGTGCCGGGAAGCGATCTCGTCCGGTTCGTACTCACCGAAGAGCACCCCGAGCGCCGCGTGGACGCTGGAGCCGACGACCGCGGCGCTTCCGTGCGCTCGGTCGTCCGGATCGAGGTCGGCGATCCGCTGGGCCTGCGCGAGCAGGCGCGGCGGCTCCGCCACCGCGTAGTCGCGCCGGATCAGCACGCTGAGCGCGTTCGGCTCCTCGGGGCCGGCGTACGGCGGCAGGGAGTCCTCCGCACCCGGGATCTCGAAGGGAGTGACCTCGTCGTAGCGGTCGTAGAGCAGTTCGTCGTAGAACTCGGCAGCGGCGGCCAGTGCGTTGAACGCCTCGTAGACGGCGGGGTCGTCGTTCCCGGTCCGGCGTTCGACCGCATCGAGGTGACGGTCGAGCGCGGCTTTGATCGCTTCGGCGGCGGCACGTACCTCGGCAGCGGTGGGCTGCGCAGCATCAGACATAGTGCAGACGCTATCCGTACACGGGCTCTGCCCGCACAATAGATGCGATGCCGGAATACGAATTTGTCGATGTGTACGTGCCGCGCGGGGTGTCCCGCAAGGAGACGGCCCGCCTGCTGACCGACCACGCCGAGTACGGGCACTGGGAATTGGACCGACTGACGCTGCGCCGCGACGGCAGCCGCAGGGTGCGGCTGCGCCGACGGATCATCCGCCAGCTCCGGGCCACCTGGTGAGACGGAGCGGGCCCCGCAGTCGCGGGACCCGCTCCCTCAGCCCTGCTCTCGCCGCCGGTCCGGTCCGCTACGCGGACATCCGGGCGCGGCGGTAGAGGACCGTGCCCGCACCCGCCAGCAGCAGGCCCGCACCGGCCGGGATCAGCAGGTCGAGCCCGCCTGCTCCGGTGTGTGCGAGCTGCGCGACGTTCTGCACCTCGGGCGCGTTCGGCACGGTTCGCGGTCCCGGTGCCGGCGGCTTGCTCTGGGTGGCCGGCGTGACCGGGGTGCCGACCGGCGGTGTGACGACATCCGTGCCGTTCTCGCACGTGTTGCCCGTGACGGGGTTGAGCAGCCCGCCGATGGTGACGCTGTTTCCACAGGCGTTCACGGGGATGTCGATGGGCACCGCGATGTTGTTGCCCGAGAGGACACCGGGCGAGCCCTGCGCGACCCCCTCCGCCGTCGCCCCGCTCCCGGCGTCGCTCGTGACGGCCCGGTGCTTGCCGGTCCCCGCCCTGTGGGCCCGGGTCCGGTCCTCGGACACCTGGTCGCCCGAGGCGTGCCGGCCCTGCGCGGCGCTGCGCGGACCGTTCCCGCAGGCGTTTCCCGCCGCCGGGTTGAGCAGTCCCACGACGCTCACGGAGTTGCCACAGACATTGACCGGTACGTGCACCGGGATCTGGACCGAGTTCCCTGAAATCACCCCCGGGGAATTCGATGCGCCGCCGGACGCTCCCGCGTCGGCGTGCGCGTAGCCGCCGCTCAGCGCGAGCACGCCGCCCGCGGCCGCCACGGTGATCAGGCCTTTACGCGTGACCTGTCGCATAGGTTGTTTCCTGCCTTCTGCCTTCCGGAGTACCCCCGGACTCGACCGTGCGGGGGCGGAGTACCCAGCGGCCCCGGAGCGCGTGGTGTGCGCTTCGGGGCCGACCGGATTCAAACCCTTACGGGTTGACGCACAACGTCAGGCGTTGATGCAGGTGTTGCCGAAGGCGGGGTTCAGCAGCCCGATCACGGAGATCGTGTTGCCACACACGTTCACCGGCACGTGAATCGGGGCCTGGACGACGTTGCCCGAGAGCACGCCGGGGCTGCCGACAGCGGCGCCCTGGGCACCGGAGTCCGCGACGGCCATGCCCGCACCCGCGAGCACCAGACCACCAGTGACAGCCGCAGCAGCGACGACCTTCTTGATCATTGTTCCTCCTAGTTGGCAATGCGGTCCCAGCCGCGGACCGCATCACCTGTAACGAGGAAGAGGTAATCGGGCTACGAGCGTATGGTTCCTTTCACTCGTTCCGGTCAAATGCGCACACGCAGACGATTGTTGGCGCGGAAAACTGCCGGACCATCACCGTAGAACCGGCTGGGCACCGGAACCGGGCGGCGGAGAGTCAGCAGTTGTCGATGAAACGGTCGAGCACCCGGACACCGAACTGCAGACCGTCCACCGGAACACGCTCGTCCACACCGTGGAACATGCCCGCGAAGTCGAGCTCCGGCGGGAGCTTCAGCGGGGCGAATCCGAAGCAACGGATACCGAGGTCGTCGAAGGACTTGGCGTCGGTGCCGCCGGAGAGCATGTAGGGGACCGCACGGGCGATCGGGTCCTCGGCCTTGAGGGCGATCTGCATCGCATCGACGAGCGAGCCGTCGAAACTGGTCTCCAACGCCTTGTCCCCGTGCACGTCCTCGCGCTTCACCCGCGGCCCGAGGATCCGGTCCAGGTCGGCCAGGAACTCGTCCTCGAACCCGGGCAGGAACCGGCCGTCCACATGGGCGGTGGCCTGTCCGGGGATCACGTTCACCTTGTAGCCGGAGCCGAGCATGGTGGGAGCCGCGGAATTGCGGAGCGTCGCGCCGATCATCTTGGCGATGCCGCCCAGCTTGGCCAGCGTGGCATCCATGTCCTCCGGGTCGAGCGGGGTGCCGAGCGCGTCGGACAGCTCGTCGAGGAAGGACCGTACGGTCTTGGTCACCCGGACCGGCCACTTGTGCCGCCCGAGCCGTCCGACCGCCTCGCAGAGCTCGGTGATCGCGTTGTCGTCGTTGGTCATCGAGCCGTGGCCGGCGGTGCCGTCCACGGTGAGCCGCATCCAGTGCATGCCCTTCTCGGCCGTCTCGACGAGGTAGAGCCGCAGCTTCTCGTTCACCGTGAAGGAGAAGCCGCCGACCTCGCCGATCGCCTCGGTGACGCCTTCGAAGAGGCCCGGGTGCTTGTCCACGAGGTACCGCGCGCCGTACGTGCCGCCGGCCTCCTCGTCCGCGAGGAAGGCCAGCACGATGTCGCGCGGAGGCTTGCGCCCGCTGCGCATCCGGTCCCGGACGACCGCGAGGGTCATCGCGTCCATGTCCTTCATGTCGACCGCGCCGCGGCCCCACACACAGCCGTCCGCGACCTCGCCGGAGAACGGGTGGTGCGTCCAGTCGTGGGCGTTGGCCGGAACCACGTCCGTGTGGCCGTGGATCAGCAGGGCGGGCTTGGACGGGTCCTCGCCCTCGATGCGTGCCACGGTGGAGGCCCGGCCCTTGTGGGACTCGAAGATCTGCGGCTCCAGCCCGACCTCGGCGAGCTTCTCCGCGACGTACTCGGCGGCGCCCCGCTCCCCCGGTCCCGAGTGGTCCCCGTAGTTGCTGGTGTCGATCCGGATCAGCTCACGACAGAGGTCCACGACCTCGTCCTCGCCCGAGACGGTCCGGGCCGCGTTGGTCTCGCTCACACTGGTTCCTTCCACTGTCGCTGAGGTGCTCCCCCTCATCCTCCCGCGCCCGGCCCGCACGCCCAAGGCCCCCCGTCCCCCGTCATGCGCCCTTCACAGTCCCCCTGGCGTGATCGAGCACCCCCGAATGTTTGCTATTGTTTTCCACGTCGGAACGGGCCGGGCCCGCGAGACAGACACCTTGTCCGGGTGGCGGAATGGCAGACGCGCTAGCTTGAGGTGCTAGTGCCCTTTATCGGGCGTGGGGGTTCAAGTCCCCCCTCGGACACAGAGAAAGTGCCGATCAGGAGAGATCCTGATCGGCACTTCTGCGTTACGCCCCTCGGACTGCTCATGATCCCGAGCGGCCGCCGTTGAATCGGTTCACCGTGCGGCGTCCCGTGAGCCGCGCACACGCCCGCCCTGCCCCGGTACAGGTGATACGAGTACATGGGTCCCGGTTCGCGCGGGCCGAGACCTCGGGCCCGCGCGCCGGGTCGGATGCCGGGCGGATCGCACCGAACGGGACGCGGCGCCCTCGGCTCTCCCCGGGCGCCGCCACCGAGGCGCAGCGCGTGACCAAGTCGCGGGCCGGCGAGAGGGGCCGGATCGATCCGGACCACGCGGTGCAGGGGCGTCGGTTCGCAGTCGTGCGGGCCGCGCCGCCGGAGTACCGGCCCGACGCGGCGGCCGCGAAGTCCGCCTTCGCAGACGGGGAGTTCGGGCCGGACCGGGCGGGCGAGGCCCGGATCCACCCTCGCGGAGGGCACGACGTAACATCGGGGCTTTGCGCGATCTTCGTACTTCGCAAGGGGGAAGTGATGGGCGGCAGTCGCAGGCGGCGCGGCACGCTCCTCGCCGGGGCGGTCGCCGGGGCGGTCGCCGGGGCGATGCTCGTCTCCGGCATCGGGCTCTGGGCGACGGACAGTTGGCCTTTCCGGGACAGCTACTGCTGGGGCGCGTGGAAGCAGGACAGTGGTGCGGCCTTCCTCGGTGACGGCGGTGTCGCCAAGTCCGGTTCCGAGCGGCGCGCCACCGAGTCCGCACCGCCCTCGGCCGGACGTCACCATGCCCGCTGCACGGTCGCGGTGACCTCCACGGTCGCGGACGACGACTCGGACGAGCCGCTCAGGTTCAAGGACCAGGTGACGGTCGAGTACGGTCCGGTTCCCACCGGGGTCGCGGAGTATCGCGCCTGGATGGCCCGGTACTTCCACGGCTCGGCCTCCCGACTGCCCGACGGGCTCGACGGGTTGGTCGCCGGTGACCGGGCCATGCTGGTTCTGCCGGCCAGCTGCGACGTGGACGGCAGGCCGTCCACGGTGACGATCCACAGCGAGAGCACCGGCGACGGCCATCTGGGCAGAGTGAACATGCCGTTCACGATCGGCAGCCGGTACGACGTCACCCAGATGCTACTAAATGCCGCCAACACCGGTATGCGTGCGGCCGGTTGCGCACCGGACAAGCCGCTGCGCGCGACGTCGCCCATCGTGACGGTCGCCGAGGACGAAGAGGCCGCCAGATACCCGTTGTGCCGGATACCCGGGCTGACCTTCGAATTCAGCCGGGGCTCCCAGTACCAGGAGCAGGTGGGGGTGGTCGGCGAGCGCCTTCAGACCTGTTCGGTGGTGTGGCGCGCGCGAAGGGAGCCCGAAGAGCCCGCGGCGCAGTACGTGATGGCGGGCGAACCACGCATGGTCGCGCTGTTCAAGGGGCTTCCCGAAGGCGCCGACAAGGGACTCGTACGTACCGAGTGCCATGGTCGGCCGACGGTGTTCTACGGAAACGTCCAGTCGGGGCTGAAGGGTTCGGACAGCCACGACCGGCGAGTGTTCATGAACTTCACCGAGTCCGTGCGCAAGCGCATCGGGTGCGGGGCCGGTGAGGTCGCGTGAACGGCGAAGAAAGCGCAGAGAGCAGGGCATCGGCAGTGGACGACGAACAGACCCCGGTTCCTCGGGAACGGGAACAGCCCTCGGCTCCTCAGGGAGAAGAACGGGAAGAGCGGGGGGAACAGGCGCAGGAGCCCCGGCCCGGACCGTCCCCCGAGCAGCCGCCCGCTCCGGAGCGCCCTCCCCTGCTGCGCCGCCTGTTCCTCAGCCGCACCGCCCTCGCCGTCACCGCCGCCGGTCTGGTCGGCGCGCTCCTCGGCGCCGGTGCGGTGGCCTGGCGGACGGACACGCTCCCGCTGCTCGGTCCCGCCCCCTGCTGGGACTCGCTCAGCGACAGGACCATGTCGGACCTCTTCGGCGATCGCAGGACCAAGACCGAGGAGCAGTCCCTGCACGCCAATCCGCGCGGTTGGGAGGCGTCGTACGGACAGTGCCGCATCACCAGCTACAAGGACGACAACCCTCGCCGACAGGTGACCCTGCGGGTGCACCAGCTGGACGGTCTGCGGGGCACCGACGCGCACGAGTGGCCGCAGGAGTTCCTCGCGGGGGGCATGGTGTCGCTGGGCGACGGGCTGCCGGGGATGACCTCGTCGTCGCGCGCCTGGCTGGCGCTGCCGCAGAGCTGCACGGGCCGGGACAAGTTCACGGGCCCCACCGTGGTGGACATCGGCATGGGACTGGCCGGACTGGACGACGGGTCGGAGTACGACCGGAGGGACCGCGCCGCCCTGACCCGCGCGGTGGTGGAGGCGACCAATGGGGTCATCCGCGAATTCGGCTGCTCCGGCACCTACCGGATACCACGCGCCCTGCCCGCCCTCGTGGACCGGCAGGACACGAAGCCCCATGCCTTCTGCGGCGTCAAGGGCCTCACCGTCCCCGCGGCGTACCGCAAGGATCTGAGCCGGACCCGCGTCAGCGACGACGCCGGGCCCGCCCGGATCTGCGAGGCGAACGGGGGCTACGAACCCATCGTGCGGATGACCACCGTGACGGACCCGGCGCTGACCGAGATCTTCTCCAGGGGGGCGCGCAAGGCCGGTCTGCCGGTCAAGGGCTCCAAGGGAGTCGGTCGGCTCGACGGATCGCGGGCCGTCTACCGGGCGAGCTGCCAGACCGGGCCCGTGATCTTCATGGTGGAGCAGCTGGAACAGCCGACGGGCGAGGGTTTCGACCTCACGCGTGAGCTGCTGCCCGGCTACGTCGCCGCCGAGGCCGAGCGGATCGGGTGCGGCCCGGAGAAGGTGACGTTGCCGAGCGCCTGAGTCCGGGGTCGGGGCCCCGCGGGGCGGGCGGAACGGGCGATACTGTGCGCACACCGGCGAGACGAGAAGAGGGGCCCACCGCATCATGTTCACCGCCGCACCGGCAGGCGCACCCCGATGAGGGGGCGCGCGAAGCCCCCGGCGGCGCCGCTGCCGCAGCGGGACGGGATCGATCCGGTCCGGCTGCGCCTTCCCGAGGATCCGGACGGGCGGTGGGCGACGGTCCGCGACCATCTGCTGACACGGTTCGCGGACGCCATCGGGGCGGCGCGGGTGGACGCCATGTTCAGCGAGGGCCGGTTCGTCTCCGTGCGCGGCCCGGTGTCCGCCGACGAGCCGTACGCCGCGGGCGGGTACATCTGGTTCCACCGGGACTTCGCGCCGGAGGAGCCGGTGCCGTTCCCGGTCGGTGTGGTCCACCGCGACGCGCATCTCGTCGTCGCCGACAAGCCGCACTTCCTGGCGACGACGCCGCGCGGCCGGCACATCACCGAGACGGCGGTGGCCCGGCTGCGCCGCGAGCTGGACCTGCCGGAGCTGCAGCCCGCGCACCGGCTGGACCGGCTCACCGCGGGCCTCGTCCTCTTCGTCGTCCGGCCCGGGGAGCGGGGCGCGTACCAGACGCTGTTCCGGGACCGCCTGGTGCGCAAGGAGTACGAGGCGGTGGCACCGTACGATCCCGGCCTGGCCTTCCCGCGGACCGTGCGCAGCCGCATCGTCAAGGAGCGCGGCGTCATCGCCGCCCGCGAGGAGCCGGGCGAGCCGAACAGCGAGAGCCGGATCGAGCTGCTGGAGCACCGGGAGGGGCTGGGCCGCTACCGGCTGCTGCCCGCCACCGGGCGCACCCATCAGCTACGGGTCCACATGAACGGCCTGGGACTGCCGCTCGTCCACGATCCGGTCTACCCCGTCATCCGGCCGGAGGGTGCGGCCGACGACTGGTCGCGCCCTCTCCAGCTCCTCGCCCGATTGCTGGAATTCACCGATCCGGTCACGGGCGAGCCGCGCCGCTTCGAGAGCGGGCTGCGGCTCTCCTCGTGGCCGGACCGGTGAGCCGCCGTCCTCAGTGACCGCGGGCGATCCACTCGTCCAGTTGCGGGGCCTCCGCGCCGATGGTGGTGGAGTCACCGTGTCCGGTCCGGACCGTGGTCTCCGGCGGAAGGCCGAGCAGCCGGTCCCGGATGGAGTCGACGATGGTCGGGAAGTGGGAGAACGACCGACCGGTGGCGCCCGGCCCGCCCTGGAAGAGCGTGTCGCCGGTGAAGACGGTGGACAGCTCCGGGGCGTACAGACAGACGGCGCCCGGGGCATGGCCGGGCGTGTGCAGGACCTGGAGCGTCGTCCCGGCGATCTCCACCTCCTGCCCGTCGGTCAGTTCGCCGTCCGGGGCGCGGTCCGGGTGGGTCTGCTGCCACAGCGGCAGGTCGTCGCGGTGCAGCAGGATCGGTGCGCCGGTGGCGTCGGCGAGTGCCGGGGCCGCGTCGATGTGGTCGTTGTGCGCGTGCGTGCAGACGATGGCGCGCAGCGTACGACCGTTCAGCGCGGACTCGATGGCGGCGGCGTCGTGGGCGGCGTCGATGACGATCGCCTCGCTGTCGTCGCCGACGATCCAGACGTTGTTGTCGACGTCCCACTCCCCGCCGTCGAGGGCGAAGGTTCCGGAGGTGACGAGGTGGTCGATGCGGGCGGCCATCAGAGGACCACCACCGAGCGCAGCACGTCGCCCTCGTGCATCCGGTCGAAGGCCTGCTCGACGTCGCCGAGTCCGATGGTCTCGGTGACGAACGCGCCGAGGTCGATCCGGCCCTGCTGGTGCAGGTCGATGAGCATCGGGAAGTCGCGCGAGGGCAGGCAGTCGCCGTACCAGGAGGACTTGAGCGAGCCGCCGCGGCCGAAGACGTCGATGAGCGGCAGTTCCAGCTGCATCTCCGGGGTCGGGACACCGACCAGGACGACGGTGCCGGCGAGGTCGCGCGCGTAGAAGGCCTGCTTGTAGGTCTCCGGACGGCCGACCGCCTCGATGACGACGTCCGCGCCGTTGCCGCCGGTCAGCGAGCGGATCGCCTCGACCGGGTCGGTGGAGCGGGAGTTGACGGTGTGCGTGGCGCCCATCGTCTTCGCCGTCTCCAGCTTGCGGTCGTCGATGTCCACGGCGATGATCTTCGCCGCGCCCGCCAGCCGCGCGCCCGCGATGGCCGCGTCACCGACGCCGCCGCAGCCGATCACGGCGACCGAGTCGCCGCGCCCGACCTGCCCGGTGTTGATGGCGGCGCCGATGCCCGCCATCACGCCGCAGCCGAGCAGCCCGGCGACGGCCGGGGAGACCTCCGGGTCGACCTTGGTGCACTGACCGGCGGCGACCAGGGTCTTCTCGGCGAAGGCGCCGATACCGAGCGCCGGTGACAGTTCCGTGCCGTCGAGCAGCGTCATCTTCTGCTCGGCGTTGTGGGTGTTGAAGCAGTACCAGGGGCGGCCGCGCAGACACGCACGGCACTGCCCGCACACGGCACGCCAGTTGAGGACGACGAAGTCGCCGGGCGCGACATCCGTGACGCCCTCGCCGACGGACTCCACCACGCCCGAGGCCTCATGGCCGAGCAGGAACGGGAAGTCGTCGTTGATGCCGCCCTGCTTGTAGTGCAGATCGGTGTGGCACACGCCGCACGCCTGGATCTTCACCACGGCCTCGCCGGGGCCCGGGTCCGGGATCACGATCGTCTCCACCCGCACCGGCTGGTTCTTTCCCGGTGCGATGACCCCTTGCACCTGCTGCGACATACCGTGGTCTCCCTGTTTCCATCATTTCGCGAAGATCGAACACGAACAACCGTACGCCCCGTGAGGGTGTCACGGCGGCACGCCGCGTTGGCGGGAAACGACTGCCGTCCACCCGTCGGGATGTGCCGGTTCCGGTCAAATGATGCCGACTGCTGAACTTCGTCGGCCTCCGGGGGGTCCTTCGCTGCAGAGGGACCGCGGAACCGATACCTGCGGGGGCAGGGGTTCGTCGGTCCGGCCGAAGAGGAATGACGGATCACGGGGGAAGCACCTTGAACGAGATTGCCGAGATCACGGAGCAGACCGTCGAGCGGGTCGACGGGCCCGGACCGGCTCCCGGAGCAACCGCACCCGTCGGCGGACTCGTGCCGTACACCGACGCGTTGCCCGTGCCGCCGGTGCTGCGCCCGGACAGCGGCGACGTGCTCCGCGAGACCGAGATCGCCCTGTCACCCACCTGGGTGCGGCTGCACGCGCAGCTGCCGCCGACGCTGATGTGGGGGTACAACGGCACGGTGCCGGGGCCGACCATCGAGGTACGGCGCGGGGAGCGGATCAGGATCGCCTGGACCAACCGCATCCCCAGGGGCAGCGAGTACCCGGTCACCGCCGTGGAGGTCGGCCCGGTGAAGCCGGGCGAGCCGCTGCCGCACAACCGGCCCGGTCGCGACGGGGCCGAGCCGAACGCGGATGTGGCAGCGCTGCCCGCCTGGACGGTGACGCATCTGCACGGCGCGCAGACCGGTGGCGGGAACGACGGCTGGGCGGACAACGCCGTCGGCTTCGGCGACGCGCAGCTCTCGGAGTACCCGAACGACCACCAGGCCGCCCAGTGGTGGTACCACGACCACGCCATGAACATCACCCGGTGGAACGTCTACGCGGGGCTGGTCGGCACGTATCTGATCAGGGACGACGAGGAGGACGCGCTCGGCCTGCCGTCCGGCGAGCGGGAGTTGCCGCTGATCCTCGCCGACCGCAACCTGGACACCGACGAGGACGGCCGGCTCAACGGACGGCTGCTGCACAAGACGACGGTGGTCGTCGAGGCGGATCCGGAGACCGGGAAGCCGGTGTCCATCCCGTTCCTCGGCCCGTACACGACGGTCAACGGGCGCATCTGGCCGCACCTCGACGTGGACGACGCGTGGTACCGCTTCCGGCTCGTCAACGCGTCCAATGCCCGGATCTACGATCTGGTGCTGGTCGACGACGAGAACAATCCGGTCCCGGGCGTGATCCGTCAGATCGGCAGCGACGGCGGGCTGCTGCCGCGTCCGGTGCCGGTCGACTTCGACGAGGTGCTGCCGCAGCTGACGATCGCCCCGGCCGAGCGGATGGATCTGCTGATCAACTTCTCGGCCCTGGCCGGCCGCCGGGTCCGCCTGGTCAATCGGGGCAGGCTCGCTGCGGGGGTGCCGGATCCGGCGGCGAGTGTGCCGTTCCCGCAGGTGATGGAGTTCCGGGTGCGGGAGACGGGGCGGCGGGACGGTTTCGAGCTGCCCGAGGTGCTGTCCGGTTCCTTCCGGCGGTACGAGCACGGCGGGGTGGAGCACGGGCACCGGCTCGTCGTGCTGACGGCGCCGGGCACGGTCGGGGGCGGTGGCCACCCGGAGATCTGGGAGATGGCCGAGGTCGAAGAAGGCGCCGATGTGCGGGTGCCCTCGGACGGGGTCGTCCAGGTGCGGGGCGAGGACGGCACGGTGCGCACGTACCGCAGGATCGCCCGGACGTTCAACGACGGGCTCGGCTTCACCGTCGGCGAGGGCACGTACGAACAGTGGTCGTTCCTCAACCTGGGCGGCCCGACGCATCCGATGCACATCCATCTGACGGACTTCCAGGTGATGGGCCGGGAGGCGTACACGCTGGACGGCTTCGATCCCGCGGTCGGCGGAACCCGCTCCCCCGTGGCGTTCGACCACGGCACCAAGATCCCGACGCCGCCGAACGAACAGGGTTGGAAGGATGTCTTCCGGGTGCCCCAGGGGCAGTTGGTGAAGGTGCTCGGCACGTTCGACGGGGCGTACGGGCGGTTCATGTACCACTGCCATCTGCTGGAGCACGAGGACATGGGCATGATGCGGCCGTTCGTCGTGATGCCGCCGGAGGCGCTGAAATTCGACCACGGTGCCGGGCACGGCGGCCACCCGGGGCACGGCGGCTGACCCGCCGACCCGGCTCCCACCGATCGCCCCCGCGGGTTCCTCCCGCGGGGGCGGTCGTGCGTCCCGGACCTCGTGGACCCGCCCGGCCGGCGGCCGGCCCGCGCGCCCTCGGCCCGCGGACGCACGGCGCGGCCGCCGCACCTGCGCACGAGGGCTCCATGGGGAGGAATGCCAAAGGCGCGCGGTACGGGCCTCAGGGCGCGAGTACGTCCAGCTCGTGCAGGGCGCCCACCGCGATCTCCTTCGTCAGCCGCTCCGCCGCCACCGCGTCGCCCTCGCGCACCGCTTCGGCGAGCCGTACGTGGAGCGTGACCGCGGCCGGGTCCGGGTCCTCGAACATCACCTGGTGGTGGGTTCGTCCCGCCAGGACCTCGGCGACGACGTCGCCGAGCCGGGCGAACATCTCGTTGCCGGAGGCGTTGAGCACGATCCGGTGGAACGCGATGTCGTGCTCCAGATAGCCCTCCAGCTGCTGGCCGCGCGAGGTGGCGACCATGCCGAGCGCGCACTCGGTGAGGGCCGCACACTGCTCCGGGGTCGCGTTGCGGGCGGCGAGCCCGGCCGCGACCGGTTCGATCGCCGAGCGCAGCACGGTCAGGGACCGCAGTTGGCGCGGCCGGTCGGCGCCGGCCAGCCGCCACCGGATGACCTGCGGATCGTAGACGTTCCACGCCTCGGTCGGACGCACGGTCACGCCGACCCTGCGCCGGGACTCGACCAGGTGCATGGATTCGAGGACGCGGACCACTTCACGTACGACCGTGCGCGAGACGTCGAAGCGCTGGGCCAGCTCGTCGGTGCGCAGTACCTGTCCCGGCCGGTGCTCCCCCGCGGCGATCTCCAGGCCCAGGGTGTCCAGCACATGTGTATGCAGCCCAGGGCCCTGTGTGGTCATGGCCACCAGCCTACGGGGCCCCCTTCGGGAACAAAAAGTACGACGTTTATGTCACAGCATCTTGAATAAGTCGTACGTATGGGTTTCAGTAGCGCGACGGACCGATGTCGAGGAAGACGTCGAAGAGGACAGCGAGGCACCACCAATGAGCACCCCCCACGTCGTCGTGGTGATGGGCGTCGCAGGGACCGGCAAGACTACGATCGGCCCCCTGCTCGCCGCCGAACTCGGCGTTCCGTACGCCGAGGGCGATGACTTCCATCCCGCGGCGAACATCGCCAAGATGTCGGCCGGCACGCCGCTGGACGACTCCGACCGGTGGCCCTGGCTCGATGCGATCGGCCAGTGGGCACACGGCCGGGCGGGGCTCGGCGGAGTGGTGAGCAGCTCGGCGCTCAAGCGCGCCTACCGGGACCGGCTGCGGGCCGAGGCACCCGGCGCCGTCTTCCTCCATCTGACCGGCGACCGGGCTCTGATCGAGGCGCGCATGGCGGAGCGCAAGGGCCACTTCATGCCCACCGCACTGCTCGACTCGCAGTTCGCCACCCTGCAGCCGCTGCAGGAGGACGAGGCCGGCGTCTCGGTCGACGTGTCCGGCACCCCCGAAGAAATCACCCAGCGAGCCGTCGCCGCGTTGCGCCGGCTCGATAACTAAGGATCACCACCGTGACCAGTCTCAGCGTCGAGATGCTGGCAGCGGACGCCGTCGAACCCATCACTTCGGCAGGCAACGCGCAGTTGGGCATCGCAGTCCTGGCGGGCATCGCCGTCATCGTTCTGCTCATCACCAAGTTCAAGATGCACGCGTTCCTCGCGCTGACCATCGGCTCGCTGGCGCTCGGTTCCTTCGCCGGCGCCGCGCCGGCCAAGACGATCGCCAGCTTCACCGCCGGCCTCGGCTCGACCGTCGCGGGTGTCGGTGTCCTCATCGCACTCGGCGCCATTCTGGGCAAGCTGCTCGCCGACTCCGGCGGCGCGGACCAGATCGTCGACACCATTCTCGCGAAGGCGAGCGGGCGGGCCATGCCGTGGGCGATGGTCCTGATCGCCTCGATCATCGGCCTGCCGCTGTTCTTCGAGGTCGGGATCGTGCTGCTGATCCCGGTGGTGCTGCTGGTCGCCAAGCGCGGCAACTTCTCGCTGATGCGGATCGGCATTCCGGCGCTGGCCGGCCTCTCCGTGATGCACGGCCTGATTCCGCCGCACCCCGGCCCGCTGGTGGCGATCGACGCCCTCGGGGCCAACCTCGGTGTCACGCTGGCGCTGGGTGTGCTGGTGGCCATCCCGACGGTGATCATCGCGGGCCCGGTCTTCTCCCGCTACGCCGCCCGCTGGGTGGACATCAAGGCGCCGGAGAAGATGATCCCGCAACGGGCCTCGGAGGAGCTGGACCGTCGTCCCGGCTTCGGCGCCACCCTGGCGACGATTCTGCTGCCCGTCGTGCTGATGCTGGTCAAGGCCCTGGTCGACATCGTCGTGGACGACCCGGAGAACCACGTCCAGCGGATCACCGATGTGATCGGCTCGCCGCTGATCGCCCTGCTCGCGGCCGTCATAGTCGGCATGTTCACGCTGGGCCGGGCGGCCGGTTTCTCCAAGGGCCGGCTCTCCACCACCGTGGAGAAGTCCCTCGCCCCGATCGCGGGCGTGCTGCTCATCGTGGGTGCGGGCGGCGGTTTCAAGCAGACCCTCATCGACGCCGGTGTGGGGCAGATGATCCTGGACTTCTCCAAGGACTGGTCGATACCGGCGCTGCTGCTGGGCTGGCTGATCGCCGTCGCGATCCGGCTCGCGACGGGCTCGGCGACGGTGGCGACCATCTCGGCGGCCGGCCTGGTCGCCCCGCTGGCCGCGGACATGTCGACGTCCCACGCCGCCCTGCTGGTCCTCGCCGTCGGCGCGGGCTCGCTCTTCTTCAGCCATGTCAATGACGCCGGATTCTGGCTGGTGAAGGAGTACTTCGGAATGAACGTCGGTCAGACGATCAAGACCTGGTCGGTGATGGAGACCATCATCTCCGTCGTCTCGCTGGCCTTCATCCTGCTGCTGTCGCTGGTCCTCTAGCGAGCGGCTGCCCGCACGGTCCTCCCCCCACGGCGCATGCCGGGACCGTGCCCGATGGCGCTCGACCGGCCCGGTACGCATGCCACGGCGTGCCCCGGGCCGGTCGAGCGCCATCGCCATGTGCCCGGTCGGCACGATCCCGATCGCGAGCGTCGGCCGGTCGTGGACGGGGGTCGCGTTCGTGCGCCACGGCAGCGGCGCAAGACCGGTGCACCGCATCGATGCCCCGGTGCCGGTCGTCACCGACGCCGCGCCCGCAATCCCGGCGCCGGTCGTCACCGGCGCCGCGCCCGCGGTCCGGGCCGCGTACAGCTTCTCTGCGCCGCTGAACCGGGGGCCGCGGGTACCTGTCCGTACCCGACGTCAACTCCGCCCGTTCACGCCATAGTTGGAGACGCCCGATCGGGTGCGCGTCCCGGCGCCGCGCCCGGCCGGACATGCCAGACTTGGCGCCATGTCGAACCGTGAACCTCTCAAGCCTTTTCTGCTCACCTTCCCCGGGCCGCTGCGCGACCGGTTGGTGGGGGCGGTGCTCGCCGGCGAGAAGGTGTCGACCACCGGATTGCTCGCGGAGTACGAGGCGGAGAAGGAGGAGCTGCCTCCCGTGGGTGAGCGGTCCGCGCTGATCGACTCCGACGGCCGGGAGATCGCGGTGCTGGAGGTGACGGAGGTACGGGTGCTGCGCCTCGGGGACATCGATCTCCAGCACGCGATCGACGAGGGCGAGGGCGACACCTCGGTGGCCGAGTGGCGTGCGGGGCACGAGAAGTTCTGGCACAGCCAGGAGATGCGGGAGGCGCTCGGTGACCCGGAGTTCACGGTCGACGACGACACCATGGTCGTCGCCGAACGGTTCCGGGTCGTCGAGCTGCTCGATCCCGTCGTGGGTGAGGCGGAACGGTAGGCGGGACGCGTCGGGCCGAGAGGAGGGCGGCGGGGTCGGCCGTCCGTGGGTCGGCGCCGGGGGCGTGGAGCGGTTGCTCGGACCGACGGGGGGCAGACGCGCCCTGATCCACCGGGTCCGGGATCGGGTTCGGACAGCCGACGGGGGCGTTCGAGGTCCTGGCCCGTGGTGTCGCTCCGGACCGAAGCACGCACGCCTGCGGCGAGGGGCGGGTCGCACCCACCCCCCGGGGGGTGGATGCGGCCCGCCCCTCGCCGACAGTGTGGAATCGGCCTTCGCCCGACCGTCCGGCGACGGTTCTCACAGAGGCAGCGGGCTGCCTTCGATGCCTTCAGGCCGGTTGATCGGGTGATCGAGGAGAACCTCGTCCACAACGGCGAATCCGTTCGTGAGGGTCATGGCCCGGGGGGCGAGCTCCTCGACGACACTCTCGGCCGCGTCGGGGAGCTGCCTCACCTGAGCACTGGTCAGGTGCCCCTCCGCGAGCAGGTCCCCACTGTGGGCCGCGACGCGGCGCAGGGTGAACAGGCGGTGCAGCAGAAGCAGTTGGCGCTCCGCCTCAGGATCATCGGCCTGGACTGCGGCATCCAGAAGAGCTTGTGCCGCCTGGCGGTGCGCGAACGCGTCGACCAGTTCCAGAGCCGGTGTGACGGTGGTGTTCCATCGGTTGAGAGGGTCGCCGGCCTTTCCGCTGCGCAGGCGGGTACGCGCACGCTGATGCCAGATGCCTTCGATGTCCGCCAAGAGGTCTTGGAGGAAGACCGGATCGTCGAGCTCGCGGTCCTCGGGCGGCGCATCGTGGGACGCCTTCGGAGTGAAGTGCCCGAGGAGCATCTCACCGGCCGCCTTGACCCAGATGACAAGGTTGTCGCCCTCCGCCGTGATGGTGCCCTCGTTGGCCGCCAGCTGGCCCGCGATCCCGTTGGCCAGGAAGAGCCCCTGCGCACCGCAGCGTTCGCGGCACTCGGTCATGACTGCGCGGGCCCGCCAGGTGATCCAGCCCTTGGCTATGGCCGCGAACCGCTCGCCGTTCTCCCGCTCCGATTCCGTCGCCTGCGCCCACTGCCGTACCGCGGCGCGGTGCAGGAGCGTCGCGGCGTAGGTGGTGGCGATGGCGTCGATGAGCGGGGCGTGGTGGCTGCGGTGCGCGAACAGCGGAACGCTGCCACGGGCCGAAACCCCGGAAGTCTGCCGCGTGTGGGCATGTCGTACGGCCACGGCGAGCGCGTGGCGCGTGACACCGAGGCTGTAGCCGCTCATGCAGAGCTTGCCGGTGGTGACGCGGCCGATGGAGCGCAGGAAGCGCTTGCGGGGGCTGCCGATCGAACTGGTGAAGACGCCTTCCGGTGTGAGGTGCCCGTGGTCGGACTGCAGAAGCGCATCCTGCGGCAGCCGGACATGGTCGAAGGACGTGACGCAGTGGTCGACGGGGGCGGTGGCCGTCTGCGGCAGCCTGCGTATCTCGACCCCTGGCATCGGGAGCCCGGCATCGTCGCTGAGCGGAGTGAGAAACAGGAAGACGCCCTGGTCCTTCCCGTCCACGATGAGGCGGGCGGCGACGACAGCGGTCTTGGGACCGCCGGTGGGACTGGTGTTCGGCATGAACTTGCGGGCGGCCGCGTGGGGGGTGTTCAGCACGAACTCGCCCGTGGCCCGTTCGTACGTGGCGGTGGTCTCCAGTTGCGCGGCGCTGTTGCCGTGCCCCGCCTCCGTGCACAGGAACGTTCCCGTACGCCGCAGCTCGGCGAACTCCCGCAGATCACGGTCCGGGCCCGCCGTGTGATCGAGGAGGCTGCCGAGGAAGAGGTTGTAGTGGATGCTCGCCACTGTGCCGAGTCCCGCGTCCACCGGGCCGACCCACTCGTGGAGTGCCGCGAGTCGTTCCACGTCGACCACGAGGTCCTCGGGGCTGTCGAGTGCGTCGTTGATCAGGTGTAAACGCTCGTAGGACAGCGCGGCGCGTTCATCGGGCGACAGCCCTTCCCTGAAGCGGAACGGCTCAGTACTGAACAGCTTGCGCCAGGGCTCGTGGAATTGCTCCAGCTGTCCGCCGAAGAGCACCCGTTTCAGCGCCGCGACGGTGGAAGCTGCCTGGTCGGAGGAGAGCGAGGTCTTGATCACGCTTCGGAACGCTAGCTCATACGTTCGGTCATCACGGAGTGGTGATCAACACGATTAAGATCATCCGAATGACGGTATCTGCTCACTTCGAGGTCTCGGCAACCCTGCTCGGGTCAGGGAATGAGTGAGGGCCCCGACCGGCCGACACCCGGAGGGCCGGGGCCTCTGCTCAAAGACGGAGCAGCCACCGCTGCCGCCTCCATCAGGGGGAGTCGTCACCCTCCGCGCCCCGCCGGTCCATGTGGGCGGCGACGCCCTCCGGGCTCCGGATCGGTGCCTGCGCCGACGGGCCCGGCGCGCGGGCGGCCGAGAGAGCCGGCCCGACGCTGTGGCCGATCGGGTCCAGTGGCACCGCCGGCCGGACGATCCGGGGGTCGTCCCGGATGAACAGGCCGGGCGGCGCCGCGACGACATCGGCCTCCAAAAGGAGTTGACGAACAGTCAGAAACGATGTGGTCCCGACCCGGTTCATCGGCAGCGGCATGCCGTGCCGGGCGAAGAACTCCTCGGCCTCCCGCCGCGGAGCGGTCTCCGCGCCCGGCAGGACCCGCGCGTGCTCGGTGAACGCCTCGCCGACGACGGTGGCGGTGACGCCACGGCCCCGGTCCGGGGCGGGCCGGGGCGGGCCCGGAAGCCGGGGACCCGAGGATGTGCGTGCCCTACCCCACCGCCCGCGCGGCCGCCCGGCCCGCCGTGCGGCCGGAGAACATGCAACCACCGAGGAAGGTTCCTTCCAGCGAGCGGTAGCCGTGCATCCCGCCGCCGCCGAATCCGGCCGCCTCCCCCGCCGCGTACACGCCGGACAAGGGCGTGCCGTCCTCGGTGAGCACGCGCGAGGACAGATCCGTCTCCAGCCCGCCGAGCGACTTGCGGGTCAGGATGTTGAGCCGTACGGCGATCAGCGGGCCGGCCTCGGGGTCGAGGATGCGGTGCGGCGGCGCCGTACGGATCAGCCTGTCGCCGAGATAGGCGCGGGCCCCGCGGATCGCGGTGATCTGGAGGTCCTTGGTGAAGGGGTTGGCGATCTCGCGGTCGCGCGCGGTGATCTCGCGGCGCAGTTCGGCCTCGTCGATCAGTGGTTCGTCGGTGAGCGCGTTCATCCCGCGGACCAGCGCGCCGAGGTCCTTCTCGACGACGAAGTCCGCCCCGTTGTCCATGAACGCCTTCACCGGGGCCGGTACGTCCGCGCGGGCCCGGCCGATCACGTCGCGGACCGACTTCCCGGTCAGGTCCGGATTCTGCTCGGAGCCCGAGAGCGCGAACTCCTTGCCGATGATCTTCCGGTCGAGGACGAACCAGGTGTGGTCGTGGCCGGACCTCATGATGTGTTCGAGGGTGCCGAGGGTGTCGAAGCCCGGGAAGAGCGGGACCGGCAGCCGTTTGCCGCGGGCGTCCAGCCAGAGCGAGGACGGTCCCGGCAGGATCCGGATGCCGTGCCTGGCCCAGATCGGGTTCCAGTTCTCGATGCCCTCGGTGTAGTGCCACATCCGGTCGCGGTTGATGTGATGGGCACCGGCCTCCTCGGCGATGCCGAGCATGAGTCCGTCGACATGGGCGGGGACGCCGGAGAGCATCTTCGCGGGCGGGGTGCCGAGCCGACCGGGCCACTGCTTGCGTACGAGGTCGTGGTTGCCGCCGATGCCGCCGGAGGTGACGATCACCGCCTGGGCCCTCAGCTCGAAGGTGCCGGCCGTCACCCGGCTGGACGCGGTGCCCCGGGCGGCCGCGCTCGGCTCCAGGATCTCCCCGGTCACCGTGTCGACGGAGCCCGTGGTGCGCGCGAGCCCGGTGACCCGGTGGCGAAACCTCAGCCGGACGAGTCCCTTGGCCACGCCCTCGCGGACCCGTCGCTCGAAGGGGGCGACGACGCCGGGGCCGGTGCCCCAGGTGATGTGGAAGCGGGGCACCGAGTTGCCGTGCCCGTTCGCGTCGTAGCCGCCGCGCTCCGCCCAGCCGACGACGGGAAAGAGCCGCAGCCCCTGGGCGTACAGCCAGGAACGCTTCTCACCGGCGGCGAAGTCGACGTACGCCTCGGCCCACTTCCGTGGCCAGCGGTCCTCCTCACGGTCGAAGCCCGCCGTGCCGAGCCAGTCCTGGAGGGCCAGCTCATGGCTGTCCTTGACGCGCAGTCGGCGCTGCTCGGGCGAGTCGACGAGGAAGAGGCCGCCGAAGGACCAGTGCGCCTGGCCGCCGATCGACTGTTCGGGCTCCTGGTCGAGCAGGATCACCGACCGGCCCGCGTCGACCAGCTCGGCGGTGGCCACCAGCCCCGCGAGTCCTGCCCCGACAACGATCACATCAGCGTCGTACGCCATGGGTTCCATCCTTTTCGGGGTGATCCGGTCACGGCCACGGTGGCGGTCCGGCTCGGACGCCGGAAGTTACTCGTGCGTCAGATCCTCTGCACCGGCCGCCGCGGCGTCAACCGCCCGGTCGGCCGCACTCCGGCCGCACCCTCGGGGCGCAGGCGCTATCGTCGAAACAAATCACCCACCTCCGGCCTGACTTGAGGTAGAAGCGTGTCGGTGCTGGTTTTCGTGCTCGCCGTGAGTGCCGCCTGCTGTCTGGGGTTCGGCTTCGTCCTTCAGCAGGCCGCCGCTTCGCACGCCCCGAGGAGCGACTACCTCTCGCCCCGGCTGCTGCTGGACCTGATGCGGGTGCCGAGCTGGCTGGCCGGGATCGGGCTGATGGTCTGCGGCATGGTGCTGGGCGCCCTGGCTCTGGGCAAGGGCGAGGTGTCCGTCGTCGAACCCCTGCTCGCCACCAACCTGCTCTTCGCGATGGCCCTGTCCCGCCATCGCACCGGGCAGCGGCTCGGCCGGCAGGGCTGGTCCGGGCTCTGGCTGCTGGCCGGCGGGGTCACCGCGTTTCTGCTGGCGGGCGAGCCGAGGGGCGGCGAGGCGGTGACCGATCCGCTGCGGCACTGGCTGTTGATCGGCGCGGTCGTGGGCGCGGCCCTGCTGCTCACCACTTTCGCCAAGCGCTCGCAGTCCGGCGCCGCCCCGGCGCTGCTCGCGGTGGCGGCCGGACTGCTGTACGGACTCCAGGACGCCCTCACCCGGCTCAGTGGCCAGCGCCTGTCCGAAGGGGGGTGGATGGAACTGGTGACGTCGTGGCAGCCGTACGGGGTGGTGGCACTGGGGGTGACGGGGCTGCTGCTGGTGCAGAGCGCGTTCGAGACGGGCCCGCTGAGGGTCTCGTTGCCTCCGTTGACCGCGTCCCAGCCGCTGGCCGGGATCGCCTGCGGGGTCGGTTTCCTCGGTGACCAGTTGCGCACCGACGCCGGCGCGCTGGCCTGGCAGGCCGTCGGCCTCGCGGCGATCGTCGTCGGGATCGTGCTGCTGGGACTGCATCCGGCGATGCCGGAGGGGCCCGTGGGCGGACGCCGGGAGAAGAGTCTCCAGCCGAACTGAACCGACGTCTGTCCGGTCACAGGGGGGGTGACCGCCCTGGTTATTAATAATGGCCAGCATTAGAGTGTCCGCATGGCGAGAACGTCAGGGACAGAGACCAGGGACAAGCTGATCCGCGCGGCCGAGGAGGTCTTCGCCGCGCAGGGAACGGACGGCGCCCAGCTGCGGGACATCGTCCGACTCGCGGGGCAGAGCAACCCCTCCGCGGTCCAGTACCACTTCGGCTCCCGGGCCGGGCTGCTCGACGCGGTGATGGAGGGGCGGCAGGCCCGTACCGAACGGGTGATCGCACCGCTGCTCGACGAACTGGCCGCGGACTGCGGCGTACGGGAACTGCTCACCGCGCTGGTGACGGCCGAGGCGAGCCTGCTCGCCGACGACCGGGGCCGCCGCTGCCTGCGGATCTCGGCCCAGCTCAGCCACGAGACCGGGCTGCGGACCGGCCGGCTGCACCCCGCCCTGGACGGCACCGCCTACGGGCGGCTCATCGGACGCGTCGGGGACCGCCTCGACGCCCTGCCCGGACCCGTGCGTCTGGAGCGCCTGGACCTGGCGCTCACCCTGATCGGCGCGGCGCTGGCCGACCGCGCCCGCCAGGGTCTCGACGGCACCCGGTCGCTGACCGGCGAGGAGTTCTTCCTCGCCGATCTCGTCGAGACCACCACCGCGTTCCTGCACGCGCCCGTACCGGGCGACGCGTGCATCACCCGCACCACACGAAGGACAGTGTCATGACCGACCAGAACAAGCTCAGCGACAAGACCGTCGTCATCACCGGCGGCGCCCGGGGCCTCGGCGCCGAGGCCGCACGTCTCGCCGTGGCGCGCGGCGCCGATGTCGTGATCACCGATGTGCTCGACGAGGAGGGCGCCGCCACCGCGGCCGCGCTCGGGGCGCGGGCCCGCTTCCTCCACCACGACGTGACCTCCGAGACGGACTGGCAGCGCGTCGCCGAGTTCGCCGTGGCCGAGTTCGGACGGATCGACGGCCTGGTCAACAACGCCGGCGTATCGACCGGTCAGCCGCTGGAGACCGAGACGGTCGAGCACTTCCGCAAGGTCATCGACATCAACCTGACGGCCGTCTTCATCGGCATGAAGACGGTGATCCCGGTGATGAAGGAGAACGGCGGCGGTTCGATCGTCAACATCTCCTCGGCCGCCGGACTGATGGGCCTCGCCCTGACGTCCAGCTACGGTGCCTCGAAGTGGGGTGTCCGCGGTCTGTCGAAGGTCGGCGCGGTGGAGCTGGGCACGGCGAAGATACGGGTGAACTCCGTGCACCCGGGCATGGTCTACACGCCGATGACGGCGTCCGTCGGCATTCAGCAGGGCGACGGCAACTACCCGAACACCCCGATGGGCCGTGTCGGCGAGGCCACGGAGATCGCGGAGGCCGTCGCCTTCCTGCTCTCGGACGCCGCCTCGTACATCACCGGTGCCGAGCTGGCCGTGGACGGCGGCTGGACGACGGGCCCGACCGTGAAGTACGTCATGGGTCAGTGATCACCCCCGGCGGTCGATGTTGGATGGGGGCATGACTCCTTCTGACGAGATCCTGGACATCGTCGACGAGAACGACGTGGTCGTGGGGCAGGCCCCGCGCGGTGAGGCGACCGCGCGGGGCCTGCGCCATCGCTGCGTCTTCATCGAGGTCCGTGACCCCGCGGGCCGGCTCTTCGTGCACCGCAGGACCCCCACCAAACTGGTCTTCCCGTCCCACTACGACATGTTCGTCGGCGGGGTGGTCGGGGCGGGCGAGTCGTACGACGAGGCCGCGCTGCGGGAGGCCGAGGAGGAACTGGGCGTCTTCGGCCTCCCCCGCCCCGAGCCGCTGTTCAAGTTCCTCTACGAGAGCGCGGAGCACTCCTGGTGGAGCCACGTCTACCAGGTGCGGTGCGAGCTGCCGGTGAACCCGCAGGCGGAGGAGGTCGCCTGGCACACCTTCCTCACCGACGCGGAACTGGCGGCACGGCTCGGCGACTGGGAGTGGGTGCCGGACGGTCTGGAGACGTACCACCGGCTGCGCGCCTTCCGGGCGGGCGGGACCGCCTCCTGAGCCCGGCCGCGAGGCGCAGGGACGTCACATACCAGACGCATGGGGACGTTCCGGCAACGCAGCGAGGCACCGTGGCTTTCGTCGCGCGCCCGCCAGGGGGCGCGGGGACAGCCCTTAGGGTTCACGCGTGAACGATTTCGTGCAGAGCCTGCGCCTGTGGTTCGCGCCGCAGCGCGTCCGCGAAGAGGGCGACACACCCGACTACCGGTTCTCGCTCGCCAACGAGCGCACCTTCCTCGCCTGGATCCGTACGGCACTCGCCCTGATCGGCGGTGGTTTCGCGGTCGACCAGTTCCTTCCGGAGCTGGCGTGGGGCATACGGGCGGGGCTGGCGCTGGCGCTGCTGGCGGCCGGTGTGCTGTGCGCGCTGCGGGCGGTCAATCACTGGGTGCGGTGCGAGCGGGCGATGCGTCGGGGGGAGGATCTGCCGGTCTCCCGGTTCCCGTCGCTGCTGGGTCTCGCGGTCGCCGTGGTCGCCGTGGCGATGGTGGTGGTGGTCCTCTTCGGCTGGGAGGGACGGTGACGGACGGCGGGCGTGATCCAGGGCTGCAGCCCGAGCGGACCAGGCTGGCGTGGCGGCGTACGACGCTGTCCTGCACAGTGGCCGCGCTGCTCGCGGTCCGGCAGGCGCTGCGCGGCGGCGCGACGCCGGTCGGGATCCTCGCCGTGTCGCTGAGCGCGCTGGCCTGGCTGGGCTTCCTGGTCGTGGCGCACCGGCGGGTGCTCGGGATGGGGACCGCGCGGCCGCGGCCGCTCCCGGCGCTCGGCGCGCTGACCGCGGCGGCGTGCACGGTCGCGCTCGCGGTGTTCGCCGCGGCCACGCTGTTCTGAGTGCCGGGGTCCGGCGCACCGGACGGGTCAGACGTCCGGAGTCTCCCAGGGAACGGTGACGACGATCTTTCCCCGGGTGCGCCCCTGCTCGTTCAGCCGGTGGGCGTCCGCAGCCCGTTCCAGGGGGAAGACCCGGTCCACATGGACCGTGACGACGCCCTGCTCGGCCAGTTCGGCCAGGTGGGCGAGATCCTTGGCGTCGGGGCGCACGAAGGCGTAGCGGCCGCCGTAGGAGAAGACTTCGGCGTCCGTGATGGAGGCCAGCCGGCCGCCGGGCCTCAGCACTTCGGCGCTGACGCGGAGCGCCTCCCCGCCGACGGTGTCGAACGCCGCGTCGACGCCGTCCGGGGCCAGTGCCCGCAGCCGGTCGGCGAGGCCGTCCCCGTAGGCGACCGGCTCCCCGCCGAGCGCCCGGACATGGTCGTGGTTGGGTTCGCTCGCGGTGCCGATCACACGGGCGCCCGCGTGGCGGGCGAGCTGGACGGCGAGCGAGCCGACACCGCCCGCCGCCGCGTGGACGAGCACCGTCTCGCCGTCCCTGATCCTCAGGGTGCGGTGCAGCACCTGGTACGCGGTGAGACCGGCCAGCGGAAGGCCCGCCGCCTCCTCGAAGCTCAGGTTCAGCGGCTTGCGGGCGAGGGTGCGCACGGGCGCGGCGACGTACTCGGCGAACGTACCGCGGCAGAGGAAGTCCTCCCGCACATAGCCGATCACCTCGTCGCCGACCGCGAACTCGTCGACGGCGACGCCGGGCTGCACCACGACACCGGACACGTCCCAGCCCGGAATCACCGGGAAGACGGCGTCCAGACCGGAGTCGAGGTGGCCCTCGCGGGCCTTCCAGTCGACCGGGTTGACCGCCGCGGCCCGCACCTTCACCAGGACGGTGTCGGGACCGACCTTGGGGTCGGGCCGTTCCCCGTACTCCAGGACGTCGGCACCGCCGTAGCCGCTGTAGCTGATCGCCTTCATGTACCGACCCTCGACGCGGGCCGGGGCACCCGCAACTCAGGCCGTGGGCGCCCCGGGGAACCGCTCCGTCACCAGCGCGGGATCGAGGGGGCGCGCCAGCCGGGCTCGGCCTTGCGCATCGCGGCCTCGTCGTCCCGCTCGCGCATCGTGCCGTCGTCGTCGAGCCAGCGCCGGTGCAGCACGGCCAGGCGTTCGCGGTCGAGCTCCACGCCGAGTCCGGGCGCGTCGGAGACGGTGAGCCGGCCGTCCCGGAAGACGTGGCGGGTGGTGATGACGTCCTCCGTCTGCCAGGGGTAGTGGCTGTCGCAGGCGTAGTCGAGATTGGGGACGGTGGCCGCCACATGGGTCATCGCGGCGAGGCTGATGCCGAGGTGGGTGTTGGAGTGCATGGAGAGTCCGACGCCGAAGGTGCGGCAGATCCCGGCCAGTTCGCGGGTGCGGTGGAGCCCTCCCCAGTAGTGGTGGTCGGAGAGGACCACCTGGACCGCGCCGCGCGCGAAGGCCTCCGGGACCTCGGCGAGGGTCGTCACGCACATGTTGGTGGCGAGGGGGACGTCGGTGGCGGCGGCGACCTCGGCCATCAGGTCCGTGCCGCTCGCCGGATCCTCCAGGTACTCGAGTACGTCCTTCAGCTGCTCGGCGACGTACAGCGAGGTGGCGACCGACCAGGCACCGTTGGGGTCGAGGCGCAGCGGCCGGCCGGGGAACTCCTCGGCCAGCGCGCGGATCGCGGCGATCTCCCGGTCGGGTTCGAAGACGCCGCCCTTGAGCTTGAAGGAGGTGAAGCCGTGCTCGCGGGCGAAGCGCCGGGCCTGGGCGACGACTCCGGCCGGGTCGACGGCGGCGCCCCAGTCGTCCGGCTCGCCGCCCTCCGGGTGAGCCGCCCAGCGGTGGAAGAGGTACGCGCTGTACTCGACGTCGTCGCGGAGCCTGCCGCCGAGCAGGGCGTGCACGGGCAGCCCGAGGGACCTGCCCAGCGCGTCCAGGCAGGCGACCTCGAAGCCGGAGACGACGGAGAGGCGGAGCTTGTCGGCGGTCTGGACGCCGCGCAGACCGCCCGCGTCGACACGCTCGTCGGCCGCGCGTGAATCACCGCACACCTCCTCGGCCAGTGCGAACAGGCCGTTCAGATCACTGACCGGGCGTCCGACCAGGGCGGTGGCGAGCGGCCGGGCGAGTTCGAGGTACTTGCCGTCCCCGTACGTCTCCCCGACACCGGTCACGCCCCCGCGGGTGACGACTTCCACGATGAGCCGCGGGGTGTACGGCTGGTGCACGCCCTGGGTGTTGAGCAGGGGAGGGTCGGCTATCAGGATCGGGGTCAACCGGACGTCTTCGATGAGGAACCCTGGTTTCATACATGAACTCTATTCAGGGATGCGACTCGACACCAGACATCGGGCCACGCCGGACCGGAGTCCGCCCGTCGGATCCGGGCGGTTCACTGGACGACATACCGACTGGTCGGCATCATGAACACCGACCGTCTCTCACCCCGGAGGTGCGCACGATGAGCCCAGTCCAACCGCCAGGTCTCGACCTCGACCGGCTGCGCGGACATCTCGACCGCGAGCGGCCGGGCCTGGTGCACGGACCGCTCGAAGCCCGGCTCATCGAGGGCGGCCGGTCGAATCTGACGTACCTCGTCACGGACGGTGCCGGGCGCTGGGTCGTCCGCAGGCCCCCGCTGGGTCATGTGCTGGCCACCGCGCACGACATGAAGCGCGAGCACCGGGTCATCAGCGCCCTGCACCCGACGGCCGTCCCGGTGCCCGAACCGGTGCTGCTCTGCGAGGACGACTCGGTGATCGGGTCGCCCTTCTACGTCATGGAGTACGTCGAGGGCACGCCGTACCGCACGGCCGAGCAGCTCGCCCCGCTGGGCGCCGAACGCACCCGGGAGGCCGTCCTCGGCCTCGTCGACACCCTGGTCGCCCTGCACGCCGTGGACCCGGGATCCGTCGGGCTCGGCGACTTCGGCCGCCCCGAGGGCTTCCTCGACCGGCAGCTGCGCCGCTGGGGCAAGCAGCTGGACGCCTCCCGCAACCGCGAACTGCCCGGGATCGACGAACTGCACGCCGCGCTCGGCCGTGAGCTCCCCGTCTCCCCCGCACCCACCGTCGTACACGGCGACTACCGCCTGGACAACGTCCTGATCGGCCCCGACGACCGGATCAAGGCCGTCCTCGACTGGGAGATGTCGACGCTCGGCGACCCGCTGACCGATCTCGGCCTGCTGGTGATGTACAGCTCCGACCTCGGCCTGAAGAACTCCCCGGTGTCCACCACCAGCGGCGCGGCCGGCCACCCCGCTCCCGCCGAACTGATCGAGCGCTATGCCGCGCGCTCCGGCCGGGACACCTCCGCCATCCCCTGGTACACGGCGTTCGCCTGGTTCAAGCTCGCCGTGATCCTGGAGGGCATCCACTACCGCTACACCCTGGGCCGGACCGTCGGCACCGGCTTCGACCGCATCGGCGACCTCGTCCCCGTCTTCATCGAGCACGGCCTCACGACCCTCCAGGAAGGCTGATCACCGCCATGGACTTCGCTTTCGACGCCCGCACCGAAGAGCTGCGCGCCAAGCTGCTCACCTTCATGGACGAGCACGTCCACCCGGCCGAGAGGATCGCGGACGAACAACGCGCGCAGTCGGCCTCCCCGTGGGACACCCCGGGGATCGTCGAGGACCTGAAGGCCGAGGCACGGCGGCAGGGACTGTGGAACCTCTTCCTCCCGGATGCCGTCCACGGGGCCGGGCTGACCAATCTCCAGTACGCCCCGCTCGCCGAAATCACCGGACGTTCACCGCAGTTGGCGCCGACTGCACTCAACTGCGCGGCCCCGGACACCGGAAACATGGAGGTGCTCCTCCAGTTCGGCACCGAGGAGCAGAAGAAGCAGTGGCTGGAGCCGCTGCTCGCCGGGGAGATCCGCTCGGCCTTCGCGATGACGGAGCCCGAGGTGGCCTCGTCGGACGCGACCAACATCGAGACCCGCATCGTGCGCGACGGCGACGACTACGTCATCAACGGCCGCAAGTGGTACATCTCCGGGGCCATGAACCCGGACTCCCGGATCTTCATCGTGATGGGAAAGACTGCGACCGCAGACGACGTCGACGTCCGCCGACAGCAGTCGATGATCCTGGTCCCGCGCGACACCCCCGGTCTCCAAGTGCGGCGCGCCATGCGGGTGTACGGCTACGAGGACCACTACCACGGCGGTCACGCCGAGGTCGTCCTCACGGACGTACGGGTGCCCGCCGCGAACCTGATCGGCGAGGAGGGCGGCGGATTCGCCATCGCCCAGGCCCGGTTGGGGCCGGGGCGCATCCACCACTGCATGCGGCTGATCGGCATGGCCGAGCGGGCGATCGAGCTGATGTGCAGGCGGGCCGTGTCCCGTACGGCCTTCGGCAAGCCGCTCGCCCAGCAGGGCGTCGTACAGAACTGGATCGCGGACGCGCGGGTCACGGTCGAGCAGCTGCGGCTGCTCGTCCTGAAGACGGCATGGCTGATGGACACGGTGGGCAACCGGGGCGCACACACCGAGATCCAGTCCATCAAGATCGCCACCCCGCGGGCCGTGGTCGACATCCTCGACCGGGCGGTGCAACTGCATGGCGCGGGGGGCGTCAGCCAGGACTTCCCGCTGGCCGAACTCTGGGCGGCGGCACGGACGCTGCGCCTGGCGGACGGGCCGGACGAGGTGCACCAGCGGTCGCTGGCCCGGCGCGAGATCAAGCGGTACCTGTAGGCGGTGGCCCGGCGCGGGGTGTGCGCGACCACCGCCCGGTTGCCGCCCGGTCCTCGATCGCCGAACGGGCCCGGCCCGCGGCGCAGGGCTCCTTCGTGACCGGCCGTTCTCAGTCTCCGCGTGGGCTCCGGTCGTCGCCGGGTCGCCTCGCCTCGCCGGCGGGCGGGTCCGGGGTGTTGCCGTGCGGGTCCGGTCGTCCGATCCGGTCGAGGACGTCGGTGTAGAGGGAGCGTCTGTCGGGGCGGGCGTGGGCGGCGGCCCGGCGCAGGGCACCGATCGCCGCCCCGCCCATCCCGGCCAGCCCCTCGGCCGCCGTCCTGCGCACGACGGGATGCGGGTGCGCGAGCAGTGCCGTCACAGCGGGGATCGCGGGCTCCCAGCCGGCGTGGCAGAGCGTACGGATCGCCGAGCGCGTCACGTCCGGCCGGGGGTCGTCCAGCAGGAGCATCGTGTGGTCCAGGTGGGTCCGCCGGTCCAGCATCGTCCGTGAGGTGCGATGGGCACGCAGGCGGACCCCGACCCGGGGATGGGTCAGCAACTCCGCGAGCAGATCACGCAGTCCGGGATCCTCGTCCGGGGCCGGGCCCGCGTGCGCCTCGACCAGTTCCGTGAGGGCCCGGCCGATCTGTTCCGGGGTACCGGCTCGGGCCAGGTCGAGCAGTTCCCGCCGGGACGGCCGGCGCGGGGCTCCGGCCGGCGCGGCAGCGGCACGATCGCCGGGCGCGGCCGAAGCCGCCTCGTCCCGCGGGACGGCGCCCGGATCACGCAGCGGACCGTCGACGAGCAGGAGCCGGTCCGCGAGTTCGCCGCGGCCCTCGGCGCGCAGCCGGCGACAGGTCCGCGTGAGCGCCGGGGTCCGCAGCAGTCCGCGGTCGAGGAGCAGGTCCAGGAAGCCCCGGGCCCCGGCGTCGAGGCGGTCGCCGAGTGCCCTGGCGAGCGCGTCGGCGGGGTACGCGCGCAGTGTCCGGCCGAGCGCGGGTCCGACGGTGGGCGGGGCCTGTTCCCACCACTCCAGCAGCAGTGGTACGAGCGGTTCCAGTGCCCACGGGTCGAGCCTCGATGCCACGAGAGCCACCCGGTCGCGCAGGATGTCCTCCCCCCGGAGCTCCGTCTCGTCGACGGCACCCAGCGCGCGGGCGAGGTCGGCGTCGACGGGTATGTCGACGCGCCCGCGGAGGAACGCGCGCAGCACCGGCAGCCGGGCCTCGGGCTCGGGCCACTTCGCCAGCGCCAGGGCAGCGGTCTTGCTGCGGTCCGGGTGGGTCGATCCCAGCATGTCCAGCAGGCGTTCCCGCAACGCGGTCGAGCGGGGCTGGTCGAGATCGTCGACATGCACCTGCCGGGGCAGCGGCGCGGGGGTGCGGGCGGTCTCGACGATGGTCCAGGGCGGCGCGTCGAGGGGCTGGAGCGCCGTCATCCAGTCCAGCAGCGCGGCCCGGACGTCGGGGGCCGCGCCGTGGTGGACCTCGATCAGCGCGTTCAGCCGGTCCCGTGAGCCGACCGTGCCGTCGTCCCGTCGCCGGAACTCCTCCAGCGTGCCGGGGTCCCGCACCGCGCCGTCCAGCGCCGCCCACCATGCCCGCGCCTCGGCCGAGATGTCGGCGGTGGCGGACTCGGGGACCGCGAACGCCTCCCTCAGCACGGCGGTCCCGGCCCGCCGGGGGTCGGCGCCGAGCCGGGCCGACGCCAGTGCCTGGTCGAGGTCAGTGCGGACCAGTACCGCGCCCAGGCCGCGCAGCAGCGCCAGCGTGGACCGGCCGGGCGTCGCGGCTGCGGGGCGCAGGGCCCGTATCGCGGCGGCGACGACGGGCCGGCCGGCCGCCGTCAGTTTCGGCGCGACCTCTTCGAGTACCGCGAGCAGGTCGTGCCGGTCCTCGTCCCGGGCGTCCGCGAGCGCGTCGAGCAGGACCCGGGTGGACCGGGCGAACACCGTCAGCTCCCCGGCCGTGCGGGGCGCGGGGCAGACACGCAGCGCGAACCGCACCGTCCTGTCCCGCACCGCGGGCCGGGAACCGGCCAGGCGGAGCCAGTCGGTGAGCATCGGCCGCAGGTCGTTCAGCCGCTCGGGGCGCAGCGGCGCGTCCCGCTCCACGACGCGCAGCGCCACCGACGGGCTCCAGCCGCCGTCCACCAGCGACCTGATGTCACGCTCCGCCGCACTGTCCGCCACCGGCCCTCGGGCAGCGGCCGATACGGTGATCCCGTGTCTGGCCAGCGGTACCGCCAGTTCCCTCACCTCTCCGGAGGCCAGGCCCACCCGCCTCTCGGCCACCAGGGAGAGCAGGCGGGCCGCCACCGGTGAGGCCTGGTCGTCCAGCGCCAGGACCGACCGGGCCGTGAGCGCGCCGTCGAGCCCTTCCAGCAGCAGTACGCGGGTACGGTCGTCCCGGCTGTGCTCGGCGGCGGCGAGGAGTGTCGCCGCGTAGGCGTCGCCGAGGACGGCGCGCAGGGCCGCGACGAGCGCTGCGCGCAGCCCCGGGTTGTCGTGGTGCCCGAGCCAGAAGAGCAGTTCGGGCAGCACCGCCGGGGTCCCCGCGCGGACCAGCGCCTCGGCGGCGGTCTTCTTGATGTTCATGTTCGGGCGGCCGAGGCATGCGGCGATCGCGGTGGACGCCCAGTGGGCCCGTGCGTGGCCCAGGGCGAGGAGGGCCTGCCGGACGGTCTGGATGTCCCGGGCGGTGGTGAGCGCGATCAGGCCGGCCGACAGCGCCTGTGCGTCCTCGCCGGTGGCGTCGCGGGCGAGCAGGGCGATGACGTGCTTGCGCACATGCCGGTCGCGGTGGCGCAGCAGCCGGTGGACCCGGGCGCGGGTGCCCGCCCAGGGGGCCCGCCGCAGCAGTTCGAGCAGGATCGCCTGTTCGCGGTCGGACAGACCGGGCCGGTCCAGCAGATCCAGCGCCGTGGTCGCGACGAGTGCGTGACCGGCCTCTCGCGCGTCCGCCGCGTCCAGCAGGCAGACGGGCCGGATCACGCCCCGCTCGTGGAGGCGGCGGCCGAGGGCGTGCACGGCGTCCAGGGCCTCCTGCGGCACCACGGGCTCACCGCCCGGCCGTCCGTGTTCCCGGTCGGCCGACGCCGCCAGGTCGGTCACGACGCGCAGCAGCAGGTCGGCGACGACGGGCAGGGTGCCGGGACCGGCGTGGGCCGCCAGCCTGCGGAGCGCCGCCATCGGCTCGTCCGGCTCCGGGCGAAGGCTCAGCAGGGCCAGTTCGCGTTCGTCCGGGCCGCCGAGGTCGGCCGCGATGCGTGCCGGCAGGTCGGCGGGATCCAGGCGCGGGAGGAGGTCGCGCCGTTGCTCCGGGTCCCGGGTCAGCTGCCACAGCAGTTCGAGGGCACGGTGGCGTACGGCACGCAGATGGGGTGCGACGGCGTCCCGGGTCGGGCCCAGGCCCAGTCCTTCTCGCAGGGTCAGTACCGTTCGCTGCCCGCCGATGGCCTCCAGGGCCTCCAGGGCCGACGCGGGAGCCGAGGGCAGCAGAGCGAGCACGGCTTCCTCGGCGTCCGCGTGGCGCAGCTCACGGATCGCTTCGAGGAACGGACCGGGGACGGCGGTCGAGGAGAGCGCGCGGGTGATCGCCTCGCCGATCGGGAGCTCACCCGTGCCCTGCCCGGCCAGGGCCACCAGCAGGGCGAGCCGTCGTGACCGGCCCGGATCGTCGGCGATCGCCTCCGTCAGCAGTCCGAACACCTGTTTCCGGCAGGTGTACAGGATCGTCGCTACCTCGCCGGGCGGAATCGAGTGGTCGGCCAGGGCCAGGCCGATGACGGCCGCGACGTCCGGACCGTCCACGAACAGCCCGCGCCGGTGCAGTCCGCGCAGGCAGGCCGTCGCCGGTCCGCCGAACAACAGGGGGTCGTCCGCGGCGACGGCCACGAGTCCACCGATGTCGTCGCGGCCCGCCAGATCACCGAGCAGTTCCATGCCCCGTCGGCGCAGTCGCGGCGGAAGGTCCGGATCGGCGACGACCCGGCACAGCAGCTCCTTGTGGCCGTGGCGAGCGGCGGCCGTGAGGGCCGCATCGGCCACCGCGGGGCGCGTCCGGACCGGACCGGCGGCGAGAAGAGCGGTGAGGCGTCCCGCGGGCAACGGCTCCACCGCCGCCCACGGCTCGGCGAGTTCGGCCAGTGCGTCGGCGACGACCTGGTCGCTGTCGGCGCCGAGCTGGCCGACCAGGCCCTCGCGGACCAGCGCGGGAGCCAGCAGTCCGGCGTGCAGCCCCTGCCGGGCGAGCCGCAGCGCCTCGGCCTGCAGCACCGGATCGCCGCTGTCCGCCAGTTCGCCCACCAGGCGCGCCGGCCGGTGCGCACCGGTGATGTCCGCCTCCCGTACCGCCTGGTAGAGGAGTTCGCCCGGGGCTTCGTCACGGATCACCGCGGGCTCGACGAGGAGTTCGGCGCGCAGCCACGCGATCCTCACCCGTACCGGTGTCCCGGCCGTGCGCCGAAGCGGCTCGGCCCGGCCCCCCGGCCTCGGGCCGAGCCGCTCGTACAGCCCTGCCAGGAGGAGATCCGCCTCCGGCGGTCCCATCAGCTCCACCGGGAGCAGAGCGGCGAGTTCGGCCGTCTCCGATGCGTCGGAGAGACCTGCGGCGACGCGCTCGGTGAGCAGGACCGCCCCCAGATGACGCACGCCGGGGTCCTCGTGCCGGATCAGTCGTCCGAGCACCGCCGTCGAGCAGTCGTGCGCGTCCAGGAGCCGGGACAATCGGCCGGTGTCGGCCCCGCGGACGCCGTCGTGGAACTGTTCGTCGGTCGGCGTCTTCACCGTCGGATGCTAACCGGGCCGTTCCCGGCCCCACCAACGGAATTCGCCTCTCCGCCGTCAGTAGCCGCCGAACGGCACATGATCCGCCAGGGCCAGGTCGCGGGCGAACGCCCTCACCCGCAACAGGCACCGGGCGGCGAGGCGGACGGCCGGTCCGTGGCGCGGGCCGTAGGCCGCCGCCCAGAGCCCGGGGACGTGCGCGGACCGCTGGATGTGAGTCATACAACCAGCTTCGACCCGTTCCGGTGGTCGGTCCAACAGATGGTTCAGCTGGCTGCCATCGATATCGTGGATGGATGGAGATTCGACAACTCCGCCACTTCATGGCGGTGGTCACGCACGGCACGTTCACCGCCGCCGCCCGTGCGGAGCTGATCGTCCAGTCCGCGCTGAGCACATCCGTACGCAACCTGGAACGGGAGCTGGGTGCCGAGTTGTTCGACCGGACCGGCCGGCGGGTGATCCTCACCGAGGCGGGCCGGGCGCTGCTGCCGTCGGCCCGCTCGGTGCTCGCCGGGGCCCGGGCCGGACGGGACGCGGTGGCCGCGGTGTCGGGGCTGACGACCGGACGCGTGCGTATCGGCACCATCCAGACGCTGACCTGCGTGGACCTGGCGGCCGAGCTGGCCGCCTACCACCGGCTCTGGCCGGGGGTGCAGATCTCGCTGCGCGAGGCGACGACGCCGGAGCTGGTCGCGGGGGTGCGGGCCGGTGAGCTGGACCTCGCCTTCGTCGCGCCGGACGCGGCCGAACTCCCCGATGGCATCGTCGGGTTCGCGACCTGGCACGAGGACCTGGTGCTGATCACCGCGCCGGGCCACCGGCTGGCCACGGCCGGACGCACCCTGATCAAGGATCTCGCCGACGAGCCGTTCGTGGACTTCCGCGCGGGCACCGGTCTGGAGACGGCGGTGCGGCGGCTGGCCGCGCACTGCGGGCTGGAGCGCCGGATCACCTGTGACGTCACCCAGATCCGGCTGCTCGTCGAACTCGTACGGGCCGGGATCGGAGTGGCGATCGTGCCGCGTCGGATCGGTGAGGACGCGGGACTGCCGTGTGTCGGCATCCGCCAACCGGAACCCGGGCGGACGGTGGTGCTCGCGGGCCGGGCGCCCCGCCCGCGCAATCCCGCGGCGGAGGCGCTCCTCGACCGGCTGACCGCCGGACGGGCGCCGGCGACGCGAGCCCCGTACCCCCCGGACGGGGGTGACCGAGGGACAGCCCTCAGGGGCGCAGGGCGCGCAGCAGCAGATCGGCCAGGTGGTCGGCGACCTCCTGCTGGCTGAGCGGGCCGTCGGGGCGGTACCAGGTCGACAGATGGTGGACCGAGCCGAAGTGGTAGTCGACGATCAGGTCCGCCGGGGTGGCCGTGGAGAACACCCCGCTTCGCTGGCCCTCCTCCACCAGGGCCCGGAAGCGCTCGTGGTAGCGGCGCCGCTCGGCCCTCACCTGCTTGTTCTTCTCCGGGCTGAGGTGGTGCATGGACCGGAAGAAGATCGAGGCGTCGTCGAGGTTCTCGATGGTCGTGACGACGACGTCCGCGGCCGCGTCCCGCAGCCGCTGTTCGACCGGGGCGTCGGCGTCGGCAAAGGCGTCGAGGCGCTCCTGCTGGAGCCGGAGCACTCGGGCGTAGACCTCCTGGAGAAGGTCCTCCTTGGAACCGAAGTAGTGGTACAGAGCACCCTTGGTGACGCCCGCCGCCTCGACGATCTCCTGGACGGAGGTCCGGTCGTAGCCCCGCTCGGCGAAGAGCCGGGTGGCGGCGGCCAGCAGCCGCTGAGGGACGGGGGGCGTCTCCCCGTCCGTCGCCTTGGCCATTGCCGCCACCTTCCTTCCGTACCGTGCGCGAATCCGTGCTGTGCGTGCGTGCGACGGACCACCGTGCGTGAAAGCGGTCCGTCATGCCCGAGACGGTCTATCGGCGGGAACGCAGTTCCCGCCTGAGGATCTTCCCACTCGCCGTCTTCGGGAGTTCGGCCAGGATCTCGACCTCGCGCGGATACTTGTACGCGGCGAGCCGTTCCCTGCAGTACGCGGCCAGCTCCTCGCCTCCGGCCGCGGTGCCCGGCCGGAGGCTGACGTAGGCGCGGACGGTCTCGCCCCGGTAGGCGTCGGGGACACCGACGACGGCCGCCTCCCGGATGGCCGGGTGGGTGTGGAGGACGTCCTCCACCTCACGCGGCCAGACCTTGAAACCGGAGGCGTTGATCATGTCCTTCTTCCGGTCGACGACGTACAGCCAGCCCTCCCGGTCCATGAAGCCGATGTCGCCGGTGCGCAGCTCGCCGTCCGGGAAGGCGGCGGCGGTGGCCTCGGGCAGCCGCCAGTAGCCGGACACCACCTGCGGCCCGCGGACCGCGATCTCGCCCTGCTCGCCGAAGGGCACCTCCTCACCGTTCTCGTCGAGGATCCTGACCACCGTGTCGGGGCCCGGCACGCCGACGGAGAGCGTTCCGGAGGCCGGGTCGACGGGGGCCTCCCGCTCCGGCGGCACGGAGGCGCAGGGGGCCGTGCACTCGGTGAGGCCGTAGCCGTTGCGGATGTACGGGCCGAACCCCGCCCGGAACTTCTCGACGAGGGCGGGAGGCAGCGGCGCGCCGCCGGAGGAGATCACCTGGAAGGAGGAGAAGTGCTCGGGGGTGACGCCGGGGTGGGCGGCGAGTGCCATGAACGCGGTCGACGGGCCCACCGTGTAGGCCGGGCGGTGTTCGGCGAAGGCATCGAGGACGACGCCGGGGTGGAAGCGGTACGCGAGGACGAGGGTGCCCGCGTTGGCCAGGCAGGCGGCCAGCTGGCACACCATGCCGGTGATGTGGAAGAGCGGGGCGAGCGCGAAGTAGGAGGAGCCCTCGGCGACGGGGTGCCCGGCGCGCTGGCGCTCGGCGTTGACCATGATGTTGCGGTGGGAGTTCATGGCGCCCTTGGGTGTGCCGCTGGTCCCGGAGGTGTAGCTGATCAGCGCCACGTCGGCACGGGTGGGTCCGCGTCCCTCGGGCGCTCCGGCGCCCTGCCGCGCCACGGCGAGCAGATCGTCGGCGTCCTCGGGGACGGGCAGGCGCTCGAAGCCGAGTACGCGCGCGTCGTTGCGTGCCTGGAGGTCCAGCTCGCTGGTGGTGAGCGCGATCCGCACGCTCGGGGCGTCGGCGGCGGTGTCCCGCAGATACGCCTCCCAGGCCCGGTCCGCGCAGATCAGCGCGGTGACCTCGGCATCCTTCAGCACGTGCCCGACCTCGCCGGACTTGTACATCGGGTTGAGCGGGACGACGGTGGCACCGGCCTTCCAGGCGCCGAGCAGCGCGAGCACGAACTGCGGGGTGTTCTGCAGCATGATCGCGACGCGGTCGCCGCGCTCCAGGCCCCTGGCCGCGAGGTGTCCGGCCACGGCGTCGGAGAGCGCGTCGGTCTCGCGGTAGCTCTGGCGTCCGTCGAAGTAGGCGAGCGCGGTGTGCCCGGGGCTGCGGGCGACGGAGGCGCGGAAGGCGTGGACCAGGGTCTCGGCGGGGCTGACGGGGGCCCGCTGGGCCTCGCTGAGCAGCTGGATCCAGGGCTTGGCCGCGTAGACGGACCCGGTCATGCGCCGGTCTCCTCCCACTTCTGCTGGAGGTGGTTCATGTTGCCGAGCCAGTGGTCGGTGTCCTTGGTACGGGCCCGGTAGTACCCGGCGACCTCGGGGTGCGGCAGGACGAGGAAGCGGTCCTCGGCCATGGCGTCGAAGAGCGCGTCGGCGACCGCCTCGGGCTCGATGGCGCCGGGGACGAGGACGAGCTCGCCGGCCGATCCGGCGGCGGTGAGCATGTCCGTGCGCACGCCCTGCGGGCAGATGGCGTGGACCTTGATGCCGCGGTGGCGGTAGGTGAGCGAGAGCCATTCGGCGAAGGCGACGGCACCGTGCTTGGTGACGCTGTACGGAGCGGCGCCGATCATCGTCAGCAGCCCGGCGGCCGACGCGGTCGAGACGAAGCGGCCGCTGCCGCGCCGCAGCCAGTCGGGCAGCAGCGCCCTGGCCGCACGGACATGGGCCATCACGTTGACGTCCCAGGCGGCGGCCCAGACCTCCTCGTCGGCGAAGGCGTCGCCGGGCGAGGCGAGGCCCGCGTTGGCGCAGTAGACGTCGACGGTGCCGTCCAGCACGTCCCGGGCGGCGCCCACGATCCGCGAGGCGTCACCGGCGACGGCCGTGGCGCCGATCTCCTCGGCCAGCGGACCGATCCTGGCCTCGTCAAGGTCGTTGACCACGACCCGCGCGCCTTCCGCGGCGAACCGGCGGGCCAGGGCGGCCCCGATGCCGCCTCCGGCCCCTGTGACCACTACGCCCGCGCCCTGCACCGTACCCATCGGGTCCCGCCTCTCTCAGCCGACTGCACCAGCAGACTAACCAGTCGGTATGTCGCGATGGAAGAGGTTGGCACCGCTTGGGCGGCACTCCTGTCACACCCGTCACGTCCGGCTCATTCCGTATGGCCTGAACGCGCGCTAGCGTGCGTGACCATGACAGAGGTCGCGATCATGGAGGTAGCCGAATGAGCCTGTCCAGACGTGGTTTGCTGGCCGCCGGCGGCGCGGTGGGGGCCCTCGCGGCGACGGCCGCCGGGACCGGGGCCGCGACCGCCGCCCCCGCGTCCGGCAAGGAGCGGGACAACGGGCGCCGGGTCCGTACCGGCTTCGATCGGCTGGCGGCGGACGGTTACGCACTGCTGAAGGGCCAGAAGGTCGGCGTCGTCACCAATCCCACCGGGATCACCTCCGATGTGCGCCACATCGTCGATGTGATGCACCCGGACGAACGCGTCGACCTGATCGCCGTCTTCGGGCCCGAGCACGGGTTCCGCGGCACCGCGCAGGCGGGCGGCTCGGAGGGACGCTACGACGATCCGGCGACCGGACTCCCGGTGTACGACACGTACTTGAAGAGCGGTCAGCCGCTCGCGGACGTCTTCACCGCGTCCGGCGTGGACACGATCGTCTTCGACATCCAGGACGCCGGAGCCCGCTTCTACACGTACATCTGGACGCTGTACGACTGCATGGAGGCGGCGGCGCTCGCGGGCAAGCGGTTCGTCGTCCTGGACCGGCCGAACCCGGTGACCGGGCGGGCGGCGCTCGGTCCGGTGCTCGACCCGGCCTTCGCCACGTTCGTGGGCCGACGGGAGATCGCGCAGGCGCACGGCATGACGGTCACCGAGCTGGCGCTGCTCTTCAACGCGGAGTTCCTGGCCGAGCGGCCGGTGGACCTGCGCATCGTGAAGATGTCGGGGTGGAAGCGCTCGGACTTCTTCGACACGACCGGGCTGCCCTGGGTGCCGCCGAGCCCCAACATGCCGACGCCGGACACCGCGCTGGTGTACTCGGGGACCTGCCTGTTCGAGGGGACGAACCTCTCCGAGGGGCGCGGCACCACCCGGCCGTTCGAACTGCTCGGCGCGGAGGGCATCGACCACCGGTGGGCGGCGGCCGTGAACGCGCTCGGTCTGCCGGGGGTCGCGTTCCGCGAGGCGTACTTCGCCCCGACGTTCTCCAAGTTCCAGGGGAAGACGGTCGGCGGGGTGCAGCTGCACGTCCACGACCGTGCGGCCTTCGACCCGGTTCGCACCGGGATCGCGCTGCTGGTGACGGCGAAGCGGACCTGGAGCGGGTTCGAGTGGCGCTCGGACAACTGGATCGACAAGCTCACCGGCAACACCCGCGTCCGCACGATGATCGACGCGGGGGCGGACACGGACGAGGTGGTCGGGGCCTGGGCGAAGGACCTCGCCGCGTTCCGGTCGGTCCGCAAGCGGTATCTCCAGTACCGGTGACACGGTGAAGCCGGGTGGGCCCGAGAGTTCGGGCCCACCCGGCGCACGCGTTCCGCCCTCGAAGGGCCGGACGGTCCACGGATGCCCTACCGATGGGCGGGGAACTCCACCACCTGCTGGTACGTCGGGCGGTTCTGCCAGTGGACGGACTTCTGGGCGATGCCGCCCAGCGGCCGGTGGACGATCGAGTCCGAGCACCACTGCTCGCCGGCCTTGCAGTCGTCGTCGCCCGGGTAGACCTCCGCCGCCGGCTCGGCCGCGGCCTGCTTCAGGGAGGACAGCAGCGCGTCACGGCAGGCGGCCGGATCGCCGTTCCCGCAGTACGCCTCGGCCAGCGGTCCCTTGACGGGCTGTCCGAGGACCCGGCGCAGGTCCTTGTCCACGAAGCCCCACCAGCCGTACTGGAACGCCGAACCGCTGTGCGCCCCGCTCGGTCCGTGGCCGGCCGCCGGGGACTCGTCGGTGGCGAGGTTGGCGGTCAGCGCCTCGTACAGTCCGTCGCCGAGGCCCGGCCTGAATTCGGCCTCGACCAGCTTCGGCCACCACGCGTCCATGATCCGTACCGCGTCGGCGTGGGTGTACACGTGCGATCCGGGACTGCTCTCCCTGCGCTGCGAGCCGGCCGCTCGCCAGGACTCCAACTGCTGTACGGCGGAGTTCAGTTCCGGGTCGGTGACCGGCCGGGAGCGGATCACCTTCAGCAGTTCGGGCAGCAACTGCTCGCCGCGCAGATCGGTGACAGCGGCCTGGGCCATCGCCCGGGTGAGGGAGGCGCGGGTCACGCCACCCTCCTCGACCAGCTTCGCCACCCGCTCGTCCAGCAGATCGGCCCGGTGCACCGCGCCGAGCCCGAAGCCCGCGGCGGCATACCCCTTGGCCTGCTTGTTGTTCCAGGAGACGTAGTAGTCCTGGCCGCTGGAGCGCGGGTGCTCGGCGAACGAGGTGTACGCGGCGGTGTTGGCGGCCGGGTCGTATCCCTTCCACTCGTAGGCCCGCTCGGCCTTCACCGGCAGCGCCGGGTCGACGCCCGCCGCGCGCACCGGGTTCATGCCGCTGTTGTAGTACGCGGCGGTGCGGGAGTCGGCGTAGAACCAGTTGAAGGCGTAGTCGATGTTGCTCGCCGCCCGCTGGAAGGAGGCGGCGTCCTTGACGTACGACGGATCGTTGAGCATCTGGAAGCCGATGATCGAGTCGGCCTCGTGGCGGTAGGTGGTGCGCAGCGAGGTGTACGCGACGGGCTTGCCGCCCACGGTGGCACGGTGGGTGACGATGCCGTAGTGGGTGCGCCGGACCTGCATCCGGTAAGAACCCTTGGCCGTGGAGTCGGCGACGGTCGGCTTCCAGGAGTTGGTGCGCTCCAGGGTCTCCATGGCGGTGCAGGTGCCACGGTAGAGGTAGTGCGTGGAGTCCTTGGTGGGCGCGGACCCGTCGGGCTCGCACAGGTCGACGGCGTAGGTGTCGGTGATGTCCTGACCGGCCGAGGTGGCGCTCCAGGCGTAGTCCTGGCCGCGGCCCATCTGGATGTACATGCCGACACCGGCGAAGGAGACACCGCGGGCGCTGATGCCGGGACCCTGGATTTCCTGGAGCATCATCAACTGCGGGGCGAAGTAGCCGGTCTGCGGCCCGAACACGGCGATCGGGTTCCCGCTCGCGGTGTGCTTCCCGGAGACCAGCAGGGCGTTGGACATGCCACGCTTCTGGGCACCGGAACCGGAACCGGGCAGCGAGCCCTCGGGGACGACCCCGTCGTCGTAGATGCCCTGGGCCTTCCTGAGCGTGGCCGGGGCCTTGACGGGGGCCTTCCTGTCGGTGCCCGCGGAGCCGGTGCGGTCGTGGATGAGGGGTTCGGCGGTGACGGACCCGGCGTCGGGCAGCGCGGTGCCGCGCGCCGTGGCGGGCTTGCCCGCGTACGGGAAGGACGTGCCGTCATGGATCGTCAGCACGGCCTCGGGGTCCTCGCGCTGGCGGAACGACTCCCAGACCTTGGTTCCCTCGGCCACGCCGTACTTCTGCTGGGCGGCCAGCAGCGAGAGCGCCGCCTGCACCTCACCGCCGCCGCCCCCGCCGAACTGACCCCCGACCACGGAGGCGATGGAGATCAGGTCCGTCAGCTCGAACGGCTGGATCTCCCCGATGTTGGTGATGGCGTCTATCTTGCCGGTGAGCACGTACTCACCGGGGAAGTACCGGCCCTTCTTGGACTTCTCGCGGTACGCGTTGATGCCGTCGACATACGCCTGGGCGTCCGCCATGGCCTGTTCGCCGCGGGCGCCCTCATGGGTCCTGATGTACGCGACCTGCGCTTCGAGATCGGCCTCGGTGTACGGGGCCTGCGGCCAGAACTGCTGCTCCAGGCCCTGGTTGGCCAGCGCGCCGCCGGCGAACGAGGTGAGTTCGCCGCGTCCGATGTGCCGGAACAGGTCCATCAGCCAGAGCCGGTCCTGCCCGGCGGCGAATCCGGCGCCGAACTCGGTGCCGTAGCGGGTGGTGCCCTTGATGTGCGGGACACCGGACGCCTTGTCACGGGTGATGGTGACGTCGTCGCGCGGCGAGGTGACGGACTCGACCTGGTCCTTGGGGACGCCGAACGAGGCGTCGTTGAAGAAATCGGTCAGCTTCCGGTCCGTGAGACCGTCGTGTCCGGCCACCAGGCCGTTGTAGCGGTCGAGTTGATCGTCGCTGTGGGCGGGGTGCGTACCGAACGCCTTGTTGCCGAGGATGTCGACCAGGGTGGCGTTGCCGTTCTCCCCGGGCGGCAGGATGTCGTCGCACTGCCCCTGGCAGTAGTCGGTGACGGGTGCCGGTTCCGCCGCCGCGGCGCCGGACTGCGGCGAGGCCGCGAGCAGGGTGGTGCCGAGCGCGAGTACCGCCGCGACGGTGGCGGCTCTGAACTTGACGGTGCGTGGGGGCATGCGTGCTCCTCCGAGAGGCCGATGCGCCGGAGGTTACCGACGGTATGACCCGCCGTTGAGGTGAACAACAGTCACCTTTTCCGAATCGCCACATGCGCGGCCGCGGGCCTCGTGGCGGCGGGACGCCCCGGACGGCGGACGGCGTCGCACATCGATGGATCCGGAACGGGCAGTCGTACGTCCATTCCTTGACGCCGAAGTACGAGCGACGGAGGTGACGGTGCAATGGCCGGATTCCGGAGTCTTGCGAGACAGGTCCGCGATCCGCTGGGCGACCTGGCGCTGCGACGGTATTCGCTGCGCAAGTGCCTGGAGAGGTTCGCCCCTTACGGGCACCGGGCGACCTGGGACCACCTGTGCACCCGGCACGGGATCGGACCCGAGGACCGGTCCCCCGATCCCGCGCGACTGGTGCGCGCACTGGACGAGCTGGAGGCGGCGCGGGCCGTCTGGCTCGGATACGAGGCGGGGTTCGCGGAGCGCCGCAGGCGGGAGAAGCACGACGGACTGCGCAGCCCCGGTGCGTTCGACGACTGGCACCGGCGCACCTGGGGCGGGAACGGGGTCGCGCGCTGCGAGGACCCGAAGGTTCACCCCTCCGCACCGCTCGCCGAGGTTCTCGGCCGGCTCATCGCCGCCCTGGAGTCGGAGCCGGGGACTGTCTGCCCGGTGTGCGCGGGCGCCGAGATCACCTGGCGGCCGGACCTGCGGTCCGAGCCGTGGTCGGGTCCGGTCTGCGAGGAGTGCGGGATCCTGGTGCCGCAGCCGGTGCTCGCGCCGGGGGCGCTGCGGAAGGCCCGGAACGCGCGGCACCGGGACCTGGCGTCGGCGGCGTGACGGGCGGCGGGAGCGTCCTGCGGTCCGCCCGGCGCCCGGACGGGCGGACCCGCGCCGCTACCGGGACTCGGCCGACGGGCGCTCCGGCATCAGGCGCGAGCCGCTGATCAGCCGGCCCGACACGTCGTTCGGATTGGAGAGCACACAGTTCTCCAGTGACAGGCAGCCGCAGCCGATGCAGTCGGTGAGGTGATCCCGCAGCCGACCCAACTGCTCGATGCGTTCGTCCAGTTCGGAGCGCCACGCAGCCGAGAGCCGCGCCCAGTCGTCGCGGTTCGGGGTGCGCTCCTCCGGGAGTTCGGCGAGCGCGTCCCTGATGGTGGCGAGCGGGATTCCGACCCGCTGTGCCGCACGGACGAACGCGACCCTGCGCAGCGCGTCCCTGGTGTAGCGGCGCTGATTGCCGCTGGTGCGGCGGCTGCTGATCAGGCCCTTGGCCTCGTAGAAGTGCAGGGCCGAGACGGCGGCCCCGCTTCGCGCGGAGAGCTGGCCGACCGTGAGTTCATGGAGTGTCTGTGGGATCTGGGGCACTCCTCCAACCCTACGTGCCCGCCCCCGGCCGGTCCGTCGTTGACAGGAACGCACCCGGCAACCATGCTGAGCAAGCGCTTAGACAGGCGTGCTACGCCGGATGGCCGAGAGCTGGAAGGGCAGGGACATGGCAGAGCCGAGGATCTTCACGTCCGCGCAGGAGCTGCGCGACGGAGTGGGCGAGCAGCTGGGTCACAGCGAGTGGCTGGAGATCGACCAGAAGAGGATCGACCTCTTCGCCGAGGCCACGGGCGACCACCAGTGGATCCACGTGGACCCGGAGCGGGCCGCGACCGGACCGTTCGGCACGACGATCGCGCACGGCTACCTCACGCTCTCGCTGCTGCCGGCCCTGGTGCCGCAGATCATGCGGGTCGAGGGCATGAAGATGGGCATCAACTACGGGACGAACAAGGTCCGCTTCCCGTCCACCGTGCCCGTGGGCTCCCGGCTGCGCGCGACGGCCGTACTGAGGAGCGTCGAGGAGGCCGGGGGCGGTGTGCAGGTCACCGCCGCCGTCACGGTCGAGCGCGAGGGCGGCGACAAGCCGGTGTGCGTGGCCGAGTCGGTGTCGCGCTACTACTTCTGAGCCGCGCTCCCGCTTCCGACGACGCGACCGGTCGGCGTCACCGCTCGGCGCCGACCATGCGCAGCACGAGGCCGGCGTACAGCTCGCCGACCTCGTCCGGCGTCCGGCTGCCCCGCGCGTTGAACCAGCGCGCCACATCGATGCAGAGCGAGAGCACCGCGAGCGTGGTGCCCGGGATGTCGGGGACGTCGAACTCCCCGGCCCGCACACCCTCGCTGATGATCCGGCGCACCACGGCGTCGCTCCTGCGGCGCAGCTCGACGATCTCGGCGCGGTGCTCCTCACCGAGGGCGTCGAGCTCGTACTGGACCACGCGGGCCGTGGTGTGCCGCTCGGCATGCCAGCGGACGAAGGACCGCACGGCCTCGGCCAGCCGCTCGGCCGCCGTGCCGTCGCCGTCGGCGGCGGCCTCCAGGACGAACAGCGCACGATCGTGACCGATCCTGCTGATCCGGTGGAGCAGCTCTTCCTTCGTCTTGTAGTGGATGTAGAGCGCGGCGGGACTCATCCCCGCCCGGCCGGCGATGTCACGAGTGGTGGTGGCGTGGTAGCCACGCTCGGCGAAGGCGTCGACGGCGGCGACGAGGAGCCGCCTGGCCGCCTCGGGTGTCACCTCGGCCCACGGCGCGCCGTCGCCGTCGGTCTCCTCCGCCGTGCTCATCGTCACTCGCCCCTCTCATCGGCAGGACGAACACCATACCCCGAACCTGAGCAAGCGCTTAGAGCCTGCCCGGCGGGATCGTCAGAGCTTCTGGAAGGGATCGTGCTCGGCGAGGATCTTCTCCAGCCGGGCCTGGTCGACCCGGCTGACGATCTGCCCCGCCTCCTGACGGTCACGGATGACCTTGGCCAGGGTGAAGCAGGAGGTGACGAGGTAGAGGACGCCGATCGCGAGAAATCCGCGGACCCAGGCGTCGGCGTCCAGGAAGTAGATACCGAGGGCCACCGCGGCCATCGCCACCCCGAAGGACGCGACGGCCTGGCCGTAGAAGGCCGCGGTGCTCTGCTGCTTGACCGATGTTGTCTCACTCATGGCGCCCAGCATCGGCCGACGTGGTGTACGCCACATCCGTCCCCGTACTCAGTCCGGTACTCAGACTCCCGTTCGACGAAGCGGCCGGGAGCCGAGGGGCTCAGAAGGCGGAGACCCCCGTCAGCGCGCGGCCGATGATGAGCTTCTGGATCTGACTGGTGCCCTCGTACAGCGTCATCACCCGGGCGTCGCGCAGCAGCTTGCCGACGGGGTACTCGTCGATGTAGCCGTAGCCGCCGAAGACCTGGAGCGCGTTGTTGGCGGCGCGGACGGCGGCCTCGGAGGCGAAGAGCTTCGCCTTGGAGGCGGCGGTGGCGAAGTCCTCGCCGCGGTCGACGAGGTCGGCCACCCGCCAGGTGAGCAGCCGGGCGGCGTCCACGTCCACGGCGATGTCACTGATGAGTTCCTGGACGAGCTGGTGGCTCGCGATGGGCTTGCCGAACTGCTCGCGCTCGCCCGCGTAGCCCACGGCGGCGTCGAGGGCGGCCTGCGCGATGCCGACGCAGCCGGCCGCCACCGACATCCGGCCCTTGGTCAGGGCGGACATCGCCACGGAGAAGCCCTTGCCCTCCGGGCCCAGGAGCGCGTCGGCGGGGACACGGACGTCCTCCAGGACCAGCTCGGCCGTGGCCTGGCCGCGCAGGCCGAGCTTGCCGTGGATGGTGCGCCGACCGAGGCCGGGGGTGTCGGTGGGAACCAGGAAGGCGGATATGCCCCTGTGCCCGGGGATGTCGCCGGTGCGCGCGAAGAGCAGCACCACATCGGCCCAGGTGCCGTTGGTGATGAACATCTTGCCGCCGTTGATGACGTACGAGTCGCCGTCCCGGACGGCCTTCGTCGTCAGGCTCCCGGCGTCCGAGCCGGTACCGGGTTCGGTGAGGCCGAAGCAGCCGAGCGCCTCGCCCGAGGTGAGCCTCGGCAGCCAGTGCCGCTTCTGCTCCTCGTCGCCCCAGGCCGCGATGGTCTTGGTGACCAGGCCGAGGGAGACGGAGACGATGCCGCGGACCGAGGAGTCGCCGCGGCCGAGCTCCTCGGTGACCAGGCAGTAGGCGAGGTGGTCGCCGCCCGAGCCGCCGTACTCCTCGGGCACGGTCAGCCCGAGGAACCCGACGGAGCCCAGCTTCTTCACGATCGACTTGTCGACGTTCTCGGCCCGGTCCCACTCCACGACGTGAGGAGCGATCTCACGGGCGACGAAGTCCTTGGCGAGCTGCCGGACGGCTTCGTGCTCCTCGTCGAGTGCCAGGTTCATCCTTCGGCTCCCCACTTTAATTAGCACTGCTAGTTTTCTGTGCGCAGGCCCTACTATGTGCCGCATGGCCCGACCGCGCAAGCCCCTGCTCAGCAGAGACCGGATCGTCGAGACGGCGAGCGCACTCGTGGACTCCGAGGGGCTCGACGCCGTCTCCACCCGTCGGCTCGCCGCCGAACTCGGGGTCAGCGGACCCTCGCTCTACAACCACTTCCGCAACAAGGACGAGATCCTGGACGCGGTCGCGGACGCCGTCTCCGCCCAGGTCGATCTGTCGATGTTCGACGCGTCGGACACCCGTGACTGGCGCGCCGCCCTGCACGACTGGGCCGTCTCCTATCGTGCGGCGCTCACCGAGCACCCGCACATCGTCCCGGTGCTCGCCCAGGGGCCCGGCCGCCGCCCGGCCGGACTGCGGGTCGCCGACGCGGTCTTCGGCGCGATGGTGAGGGCGGGCTGGCCGCCCGCCCAGGCGACGTACATCGGGGCCCTCATGCGTTACTTCATCACCGGCTCGGCCCTCGGTTCGTTCGCCCGCGGCTTCGTCGACGACGAGACGGCCTACGACCCCGCCGACTATCCGCACCTGGGCCAGGCCCACCTGCTGGCCGAACGCCGCCAGAAGGTCGACGAGGGGGCGTTCGAGACCGGGCTGCGGGCCCTGGTCGACGGACTCTCCCTCCAGTACGAGCAGCTCACGTCCGCCGGGACCGTTCGGCCCGCACCGAAACGTTCCTGACGCATCCTGGAAAACATGGCACGCATGGCACATCCCGACCCGGCGGCGCCCCGGCTCGCCGCCCTGGCCGCGCTTCTCGCCGACGAGACCCGCGCCACCTTCTGCCTGGCCCTGCTCGACGGCCGCGCCTGGACCGCGGGCGAGCTGGCCAGGCACGCCTCGGTGGCACCGTCCACGGCCAGCGAACATCTCGGCAAGCTCGTCGCGGGCGGACTGCTGGCCGAGGAGCGCCAGGGCCGCCACCGCTATCTGCGGCTCGCCGACGAGCGGGCCGCGCACCTCGTCGAGGATCTGGCGGCCCAGGTGGTCCCCGGCTCCACGCCCGACCGGCCGCGCATGCTGAGCGCCCAGGGCGCCGGCAGCGCGCTGGCCCGCGGACGGACCTGTTACGACCATCTCGCGGGCCGCATCGGCATCGCGATCGCCGATGCCATGACCGAACGGGGGCTGCTGGAACAGGGCACCGGTTTCGCGCTCACCGACGACGGCCTCGGCTGGTTCGACGCACGGGGCATCGCACTGAAACCGAGAACACGGCGTCCGCTCGTACGGAGCTGTCTGGACTGGACGGAGCGCAGGCCGCACCTGGCGGGGGTCGCGGGCGCCGCGCTGTGCCGGCACGTGCTGGACTCCGGCTGGTGCGTCCGGATCGGGTCCGGGCGCGCGGTGAGGGCGACACCGGCCGGGGAGCTGGCGCTGTACGAACATCTCGGCATCGAGGCGACAACAATTCGGTAGGGGCCGAATGGTCGCTGCCCTACGGTCGGCTCCATGACGACGACACCCGACCCGACGACGACCCCCTCGGCCCCCCGTGACTGGCGGGCCCCCGCCGCGGCCTGCACCACCGTGCTGCTCTGGGCCTCCGCCTTCGTCTCCATCCGCAGCGCAGGCGAGGCGTACTCGCCCGGCGCGCTCGCGCTCGGCCGGCTGCTCACGGGCTCCCTGGCGCTCGGCGCGCTCCTGCTGCTACGGCGTGAGGGGATACCGCCGCGGGCCGCCTGGCCCGGGATCCTGAAGTCCGGACTGCTCTGGTTCGGCCTCTACATGGTGCTCCTGAACTGGGGTGAGCAGCAGGTCGACGCGGGCACGGCCGCGATGGTGGTGAACATCGGTCCGCTCCTGATCGCGCTGCTCGGTGCCAGGATGCTCGGGGAGGCGCTGTCCGGCAGGCTGCTGACGGGCATGGCCGTGTCGTTCGCGGGCGCCGCGGTGGTCGGACTCTCGATGTCCGGGCACGGGAGGGCGTCGGTGCTCGGTGTGGTGCTCTGCCTGCTGGCCGCGGTGGCGTGCGCCCTGGGGGTGGTCGGCCAGAAGCCCGCGCTGCAATACGGCTCCGCGCTGCAGATCACCACATTCGGCTGCCTGGTCGGAGCCGTCGGTTGTCTGCCGTTCGCCGGCGCGCTGGTCTCCGACGTGGCCGAAGCACCCCTGTCCGCCACCCTCAACATGGTCTACCTGGGCCTCTTCCCGACCGCGCTGGCGTTCACCACCTGGGCCTACGCGCTCGCCAGGACCACCGCGGGACGGATGGGCGCCACCACCTACGCGGTGCCCGCCCTGGTGGTGCTGATGTCCTGGCTGCTGCTGGACGAGGTACCCGCGCCGCTGACCGTCGGCGGGGGGCTGCTCTGCCTGGCCGGGGTGGCGGTCTCCCGGCTCCGTACGCAGACTGGCCTGACGCGGAGGATTCCGGCACAGCCGGTGGAGGGACGCCGACATGACGCGGAGCACCGGGGAACCGGCCGGCCGTAGGGGGACGAAGAACCGGCCCGCCGGCGGACGGGAAGCCGTGCGGGACGCCGTCAGCGAGGCGGCCCGCCACGGCGGCGCGGGGCTGCGCGGTTTCACCGTGGCCGACAGCGGTGTCGACGATCCGGTCCTCGTGACACCCGAGGGCGTGCCCAGGGACGCCTGGCGCGAGGACTACCCGTACGACGACAAGCTCGACCGGAAGGCGTACGAGAAGTCCAAACGCGCCCTGCAGATCGAGCTGCTCAAGCTCCAGCACTGGGTGAAGGATCGCGACGAGCGCCTCGTCATCCTCTTCGAGGGGCGCGACGCGGCCGGCAAGGGCGGCACGATCAAGCGCTTCACCGAGCATCTCAACCCCCGTGGCGCGCGGGTGGTGGCGCTGGAGAAGCCCACCGAACGCGAGCGCACCCAGTGGTACTTCCAGCGGTACACGGCCCATCTGCCCTCCGGCGGGGAGATCGTGTTCTTCGACCGGTCCTGGTACAACCGGGCGGGGGTGGAGCGCGTGATGGGGTTCTGCACCACCCGCGAGTACCTCGAATTCATGCACCAGGCGCCGGGCTTCGAGCGGATGCTCTCCCGCGACGGCATCCACCTGGTGAAGTTCTGGTTCTCGGTCTCGCGCAACGAACAGCGCAACCGGTTCATGATCCGGCAGATCGACCCGGTCCGGCAGTGGAAGCTGAGCCCGGTCGACCTCGCCTCGCTCGACAAGTGGGACGCGTACACGGAGGCCAAGGAGCTGATGCTCTTCCACACGGACACGGCGGACGCACCGTGGACCGTGGTGAAGAGCAACGACAAGAAGCGGGCCCGGCTGGAGGCGATCCGGCACGTGCTGCACCGCTTCGACTACACGGACAAGAACACGGACGTGGTCGGCGAGCCGGACCCGCTGATCGTCGGCCCGGCCTCCCGGCTCTTCGAGCGCGGCGAGACGGATGCCCGGCTGCTCACCACGAGCCGGGCGGCCGACGGACCCCAGGGGTAGCGGATCCCGGAACGCGGCGGGTGCTGTGGCCGGAAGGGTCGGCGAGCCGGCGAACCCTTCCGGCCGCGACGTCAGCCGGCCGGCTTCCGAGGGGCCGGATCGGTGGTGAGCAGTGCGGTGATCTCCTGGGCGAGCTCCGGGCCGAGTTCGCCCCAGCCGTCCTTGTATCCGTAGACGCTCGCCAGGGTGCGGGCGTCGTAGTCGCCGTTCATGATCTCGATGTCGGTGGTGGTGATGAGTGCCGGGTGGGCGACGCCGACAGCTCCCGAGACCTTCAGCAGCTCCTTGCGCAGGCTGCGCAGGTAGACAGCGGCCCGGGTGGCCTTCGAGGGCGCGTCGACGCCGCGCACCAGCCACGGGTCCTGGGTGGCGATGCCGGTGGGGCACTTGTCGGTGTGGCACTTCTGCGCCTGGATGCAGCCGATGGACAGCATGGCCTCGCGGGCGACGTTGATCATGTCGACGCCCAGCGCGAAGGCGACGACGGCGTTCTCGGGCAGGCCGAGCTTGCCGGAGCCGATGAAGGTGAGGTCGTCGGTCAGACCCCGCTCGGCGAACGTGCCGTAGACGCGGGAGAACCCCATCCGGAACGGCAGCGACACCGAGTCGGTGAAGATCAGGGGAGCCGCCCCGGTGCCGCCCTCGCCTCCGTCGATGGTGACGAAGTCGACCCCGCGATCACCACGCGCCATCAACGTGGCCAGCTCCTGCCAGAAGCTCATCTCCCCCACGGCGCTCTTGATCCCGACCGGCAGACCGGTCTCGGTGGCGAGCAGCTCCACGAAGTCGAGCATCGAGTCGACGTCGTGGAACGCGGTGTGCCGGGAGGGGGAGGCGCAGTCCTGGCCGGCCGGAATGCCGCGTATCCCGGCGATCTCGGGGGTCACCTTCGCGCCCGGCAGCATCCCACCGAGCCCCGGCTTGGCACCCTGGGAGAGCTTGATCTCTATCGCCTTGACCGGGGCACCGGCGACCACGTCCTTGAGCTTGTCGAGGTTGAAGGTGCCGTCCTCGTTGCGGCAGCCGAAGTACGACGTCCCGATCTGCAGGACGAGGTCACCGCCGTTGCGGTGGTACTGCGAGAGGCCGCCCTCGCCCGTGTTCTGCATCGTGCCGGCCAGCGCCGCGCCCTTGTTGAGCGCAGTGACGGCCGCGCCGGACAGCGATCCGAAGCTCATCGCCGAGATGTTCACGACGCTCGCCGGCCGGAACGCCTTGGCGCGCCCGCGCGGACCGCCCAGCACCTTGGCCGAGGGCAGCGGGGCCTGCGGGTCGTGCAGGTCGGGCAGCGTGCCGGCGAACGTGCGCTGCTTCACGTACGCGTGCCCTTGCACGTGCTCGACGTCCACGTCGGTTCCGAACCCGAAGTAGTTGTTCTCCTCCTTCGCCGACGCATAGATCCAGGTGCGCTGGTCACGGCTGAACGGGCGCTCCTCCTCGTTGGACGTCACGACGTACTGCCGCAGCTCCGGTCCGATCGTCTCCAGCAGGTACCGGGCGTGCCCGATCACGGGGAAGTTTCTGAGCAGCGCATGCTTCTTCTGGACGAGGTCGCGGGCTGCCACCAGCGCCAATGCTGTTGCGGCGGCCGCGCCGATGTTCCGAGCACGCATGAACGTTCCTCTCCTCGACTGCTCGATACCCGACTCCATCGCTGTGCGGCGGACGTCGTGGGCGTTGGGCGGCGGACACGGCCGGGCAGGCATCGGCGTCCGACGACGAAACGCCACTCGATAGTAGAGGTCGGGCGAGCGAGCAGGCGAACAGGCGAACGAACGGGTGGGCGGGCGGGTCGGGCTCCCTTCTTGAAGGCGATCGCGTCGATCACCTCCCGGTGATCCCGCTGCCGGCAGCCCTCAGAAGACGATCAGGGCCCGGCCGCCCCTGCCCGCGATCATGTGGTCGAAGGCCGTGGGGATGCCGTCCAGCGCGATCCGTTCGGTGACCATCATGGACAGGTCGAACCTGCCCGCCCGGATGTGTTCGGCCAGGACCGGCAGGTCGCGGGCCGGATCGCTGTTCCCGTACACGCAGCCCGTCAGCGAGCGGCCCCAGTGGAAGATCTCCAGGGCGTTGAAGGACACCAGCTGGTCCTTGCCGCCGATACCGACGACCGTGGTGCGGCCGCCGCGGCGGGTGGAGTCCCAGGCGCCCCGGATGGTGACGGGCCGCCCCACGCACTCGACCGCCACGTCCGCGCCCTGGCCGTCGGTGAGCTTGCGGATCGCGCGCGGGGTGGTGTCGGAGGCGATCACGTAGTCGGTCGCGCCCGCCCGCCGGGCCAGTTCCTCCTTCCCGGGAGAAACATCGACCGCGATGATCTTCGAGGCGCCTGCGATCCGGGCGGACTGGAGCACGGCGAGGCCCACCCCGCCGATGCCGAAGACGACGACGGACTCACCCGGGCGGACCCGGGCGCTGTGGTGGACCGCGCCGTATCCGGTGAGGACCGCGCAGCCGAGCAGCGCGGAGTCGGTGAGCGCGACGCCGTCCGGAGCGGGCAGCACGCACTTCGCGGCGACGACGGTCTCCTCGGCGAACGCGGCCACGTTCAGGCCGGGGTGGAGTGCGGTGCCGTCGGCGGTACGGGCATGGACACCCGCCGCACCGGACAGGGCATCGGCGCAGAGCCATACCTCACCGATCCCGCAGTGGTGACACCTTCCGCAGGAAGGAGCCCAGTTGAGCACCACCCCGTCGCCGGGAGCGACATGGTCGACGCCCTCGCCGACCGCGACGACGGTGCCCGCGCCCTCATGCCCGAGGACGGCGGGTACGGGCACCCGCATGATGCCGTCGGACAGCGAGAGGTCGGAGTGGCAGACCCCCGCGGCGGCGAGACGGACACGCACCTGGCCGGGGCCGGGCTCCGGGAGTTCGATGTCGGTGATCTCCAGGGGAGCTCCGACGGCGGGCAGTACGGCGGCGCGGACCACGAACAGGCTCCTTGACGGTCGGCAGCGGGAATGGGGGGCGGGGGCGGCCGGTCAGAACTGCAGGGACTTGGTCTGGAGGTACTCGGCGAGTCCGTGCGCACCGAGCTCCCGGCCGACGCCGGACTGCTTGTAACCGCCGAACGGGGCGAGCGGGTTGAACCGGCCGCCGTTGATGTCGACCTGCCCGGTGTCCATCCGGCGGGCGAACGCGACGGCCGTCGCGTCGTCGGCGGCCCAGACGGCGCCCGCGAGGCCGTACACCGTGCCGTTGGCGATGCGCAGGGCGTCGTCCTCGTCCTCGTACTTCAGGATCGAGACGACCGGACCGAAGATCTCCTCCTGGGCGATGGTCATCTCCGGGGTCACGTCGGCGAACACGGTGGGGCTGACGAAGTAGCCCTGCTCGCGGGGGGCTTCGGGACCGCCCGCGACGAGGCGGGCACCCTCCTCGATGCCCTTCTCGATGTAACCGCGTACCCGGGCCCACTGCCTGGCGTTGACGACGGGACCGATCCGCTCCCCCGGCACGTACTTGGCGACGGCGGTGGCCGCGAGTGCGACGGCCTCCTCGTAGCGCTCGCTGTCGACCAGCATCCGGGTCCAGGCGCTGCACATCTGGCCGGAGTTGGACATCACATGGGCGACGCCCACATGGACCGCCCTGGCCAGATCGGCGCCGGGCAGGATCACATTGGCGGACTTGCCGCCGAGCTCCAGCGCGACCCTCTTGACCGCGCCGCCCGCGATGGCGCCGATCTGCTTGCCGACGGCGGTGGAGCCGGTGAAGGAGACCAGGTCGACGTCCTCGTGCGCGGCGAGGGCCTGTCCGGCGACCGGTCCGAGGCCGGTGACCAGGTTGAAGACACCGGCGGACAGGCCGGCCTCCTCGGTGGCCTCCGCGAACAGCTGAGCGGTCAGCGGGGTGTCCTCGGCGGGCTTGAGTACGACCGTGCAGCCCGCCGCGAGGGCGGCGGCGACCTTGGCGACGATCTGGTGCAGCGGGTAGTTCCACGGGGTGATGGCCCCGACGACACCGACGGGCTCCAGCAGGACGGTGGAGTTGCCGTGCTTCTCCTCGAAGGCGTACGAGGCGGCCAGCTCCGCGTACGAACCGGCGACCAGGACCGGCAGACCCACGTGCACCGTGCGCGACAGCGGGAGCGGCGAGCCCAGTTCGGCGGTGACCGTCTCCGCGATCTCCTCCTGGCGGGCGGCCAGCACGTCGCGCAGGGCCCCGATCCGCGCGGCACGCTCGGCGGGTGCGGTGGCGGCCCAGGCGGGGAGAGCGGCGCGGGCGGCGCGTACCGCGGCGTCGACGTCCTCGGCCGTTCCCGCCGGGACATGGGCGATGACCTGTTCGTCCGTCGGATCGACCACCGCGATCGTGTCCGTGCCCGCGGCGGCGCGCCACTCGCCGCCGATGTACATCCCGTCGTGGGCCTTCATCGCGTTCCTCCCGGGGCCGTGGTCACGGCGTAGTCGTCCGCACCCCAAACTAGCGCTGTTAGTTTTTGGGCGCCAGGGTTCACCCCGCCGGGCGTGCCCTCCATCACGCCCGTCACCGTGTCACGCCGTGCGCCGGATGTCCGTCCGGCCGGGCCGCCGGTGGCGCCCTCCTCCTGGCTTCCGGGGCGAGGGCGACTCCGCCGTTCTCGACACCGTCGGGAAGGGCGAGGAGTCGGCCTCCTTCGTCCGTTCGGTCGTCGGCCCGGCGCACCGTCGCCCGTTCCCCGCCTCCGCCCACCTCCGGCGCGGCAGCCGTCGGCTCCCGGGCGGCCGTCGTCATCCGAGTTCCGCGGGCTCCGTGCCGGGGCTCTCGAACTGGGTGCGGTACAGCTCCTCGTACCTGCCGCCCGCCGCGAGGAGTTCTTCGTGGGTTCCCCGCTCCGTGATCTGCCCGTTCTCCACGACCAGGATCAGGTCGGCCGCCCGTACGGTGGAGAGCCGGTGGGCGATCACGATCGCGGTGCGGCCGGCCAGCGCTTCGGTGAGTGCCTCCTGCACCGCGGCCTCGGAGGTGTTGTCCAGGTGGGCGGTGGCCTCGTCGAGGATGACGACGCGCTGGCGGGCCAGGAGCAGCCGGGCGATCGTCAGCCGCTGGCGCTCACCGCCGGAGAGCCGGTAGCCGCGTTCGCCGACGACGGTGTCGAGCCCGTCGGGAAGCGAGGCGACCAGACCGTCCAGCCGCGAGCGGCGCAGCGCGTCCCAGAGGTCCTCCTCGGTGGCGTCGGGCCGGGCGAGCAGGAGGTTGGCCCGGACCGACTCGTGGAAGAGGTGACCGTCCTGCGTGACCATGCCGAGGGTGTCGCGCAGGGTGTCGGCGGACAGATCGCGTACGTCGATGCCGCCGATGCGTACCGAGCCCTCGTCCGTGTCGTACAGGCGCGGCAGCAGTTGCGCGATCGTCGACTTGCCCGCGCCGGACGAGCCGACGAGCGCCACCGTCTGGCCCGGCTCGGCGCGGAAGGAGACCCCGCGCAGCACTTCGCCGCCGCCGCGGGTGTCGAGGGTCGCGACGTCTTCGAGCGAGGCGAGGGAGACCTTGTCCGCGGACGGATAGCCGAACCGGACCCGGTCGAACTCCACGGCCACCGGGCCCTGGGGGACCGTCCGCGCGTCCGGCTTCTGGTCGATGAGCGGCTCGAGGTCGAGGACCTCGAAGACCCGCTCGAAGCTGACGAGGGCGCTCATCACCTCGACGCGTGCCCCGGCGAGCGCGGTGAGCGGCGCGTACAGCCGGGTCAGCAGCAGGGCCAGGGAGACGACCGCGCCCGCATCCAGTTGCCCGCGCAGCGCGTAGAACCCGCCGAGCCCGTAGACGAGGGCGAGTGCCAGCGCCGACACCAGGGTGAGGGCGGTGATGAACGCGGACTGGGCCATGGCCGTGCGCACCCCGATGTCACGCACCCGGCCCGCTCTGGCGGCGAACTCGGCGGATTCGTCGGCGGGCCGGCCGAAGAGCTTGATCAGTGTGGCGCCGGGGGCGGAGAAGCGCTCGGTCATCCGGGTCCCCATCGCGGCGTTGTGCGCCGCCGCCTCGCGCTGGAGCCTCGCCATCCGGGCACCCATGCGGCGCGCGGGCAGCACGAACACCGGCAGCAGCACCAGCGCGAGCACGGTGATCTGCCAGGAGATGGAGAGCATGACACCGAGGGTGAGGAGCAGCGTCACGACATTGCTGACGACGCCCGACAGCGTGTTGCTGAAGGCGCGTTGGGCCCCGATGACGTCGTTGTTGAGGCGGCTGACGAGCGCACCGGTGCGGGTGCGGGTGAAGAACGCGATCGGCATCCGCTGCACATGGTCGAAGACGGCGGTGCGCAGATCCAGGATCAGCCCTTCCCCGAGGTTCGCCGAGAGCCAGCGGCCGAGCAGGCCGAGCGCCGCCTCCGCCACGGCGATCACGGCGATGAGCAGGGACAGCCGAGTGACGGTACCCCCCTCCTTTCCGGCCACGATCGCGTTCACGACGCGGCCGGCCAGGACCGGAGTGGCGACCGCGAGCAGCGCCGTCGCCACGCTCAGGATCAGGAAGAGGGCGACGCGGCGCCGGTGCGGTCGGGCGAACGCGGCGATGCGTCGCAGGGTGGCTCGGTCGAAGGGGCGTCGGTCCGCTTGCGCGTTCATGACGTTGTGGAGCTGCGTCCACGCGGTGGCTTCCATGCTCATGGGAGGAACGTACGACCTCCAGTGGACTTGAGGTCAACGCCCGGGTCCGATCGGCCCCCGAGAGCCGGTTCCCGGATCCGGGGGCACCGCCCGAAGAACGTGGTGCCGGGCCCCGAGAGCCCGGCACGGTACGAACGGGAGACCCTGTGAGCTGTCGCGTGATCCCTGGTCGTCGCGGGCCCGCCAGGGATGACGGGACAGCCCTCAGACGTCGAGACCCGGAACCTCCTCGGGCAAGGGGCAGATCCGGCGGCCGTGGTGGTCGAAGACGTACAGATGGGCGAGGTCGACCAGGAGCGGAACCTGGCCGCCGGTGCGCAGCCGCATGTCGGGGCCGGTACGGACGACGAGGTCGGCCGCCGTGATCGCGGGGCGGTCCGGGCCTCGGGGTGCGCTCGGGTCGTTCTCCGGGACGGGCTCGTCGAGGGCGACGGTGGGCCCGCCGATGTACCCGATGGTGCGTTCCTTGAGGCGCTCCAGTACGCCGACCCCGCCACCGTGACCGGTGCGGCGCCGGCGTGGCGCGGCTCTGCCGGGGCGGGCCGATTCGAGTTCGGGGACCACGGCGGGCCGCGATCCCGTGTTGAGGTGGACCAGTGCCTCGTGGCCCTGGTACTCGACATGCTCGACGATGCCGCTCAGCGCGACCTCGCCGGGGCGGGCCTGGCTGGGCGGGGCGATCCTGGCGGCCTCGGAGCGCAGTCCCACGATGAGCCGGCGGCCCTGCTGGATGCGGAGCAGCTGGTGGTCCGGGCTGAGCGGTTCGGGCAGCGGCAGCCGCTGACGGCCGAGGTCGATCGACATGCGCCCCTCCAGCGGGGCATGGACGACGGCCTGCAACAGGTTGATGCGCGGGGTGCCGATGAACGCGGCGACGAAGACGTTCTCCGGCAGGGCGTAGACCTCGCGCGGCGGGCTCACCTGCTGGAGCTGTCCGCCGCGCATCACGGCGACCCGGTCGCCCAGCGACATCGCCTCTGCCTGGTCATGCGTCACATAGACGGTGGTGACGCCCAACTCCCTGGTGAGATGCGCTATCTCGGCCCGCAGATGGTTGCGCAGTTTCGCGTCGAGGTTGGAGAGGGGCTCGTCCATCAGGAAGACGGAGGGGCGGCGCGAAATGGCCCGGCCCATGGCGACCCGCTGGCGTTCACCGCCGGAGAGCTGACCGGGGTAGCGGTCGAGGACCGTTTCGATGCCGAGCATCCTGGCCGTGTGCTCGACGCGGTCGGTGTGGTCCAGGCCGGGGTTCTCCAGCTTCAGCGGAAAGCCGATGTTGGCCCGGTTGGTCATGCTCGGATAGAGCGCGAAGTTCTGGAAGACCATGGCCATCCCGCGTTCGCCGGGCGCCAGGTCGTTGGCGTGTTCGCCGTCGAGCAACAGCTCGCCCTCGGTGATCTCCTCCAGGCCGGCGATCATGCGGAGCACGGTCGACTTGCCGCACCCCGAGGGGCCGAGCAGGACGACGAATTCGCCCGGATCGACGGAGAGTGAGAGACGGTCGACGGCACGCGTGGTCCGTCCGTACGTCTTGCTGACGTTGTGCAGGGAGATGGCGCGAGTCATGTGGTTCCGCCCGGGACTGGTGGGGTGGAGCGGTGGGCAGCGGCTGCAGTGGGCCGAAATTAGCCCACGGTCCCGGGTGGTGGGAATGACTCGCGCAAAGGTTGCGCAGTACTGGGGTGGGTGGGCCGGAATTGTCAGGTGTGGTTACGGCTCGCCGAGCGCGGTCCGCGCCGGGGCACCGCCCCGGCCGGGGCGGCGGCGGACGTCACCGTCACCGGGATGCCGTTGAGCACGGCGGTACCGGAGAGCGGGTCGAGCCTGCTGCCGTCGAGGAGCTGGTTGACGTTGACGCCGGGGTGGGCCGCGGCAAGGGACATCCGGGTGCCGGGGCGGTTGTGCCCCCATCCGTGCGGGAGGCTCACCACTCCGGCCCGTACGCCGTCGTCGATCTCGACGGGTACGGTCACCGCGCCGCCGTCCGACGCCACGGTGGCCGGGGCACCGTCCGCGAGTCCGAGCCGGGCCGCGTCGGCGGGGTGCATCTGCAGCGTGCAGACGTTCGAACCGCCGCTCAGCTCGGCGATGTTGTGCATCCAGCTGTTGTTGGATCGCAGATGGCGGCGGCCGACGAGAAGGAGCGCGTCCGGTCCGTGCCGGTCCGCCAGGGCGTGGCGGAGCCTCGGCAGGTCGGCGGCGATCGGCGCGGGAAGGAGCTCGACGCGCCCGCTGCGGGTGGCGAGGACCTCCGGGATCCGGGGCCGGAGCGGGCCGAGATCGATGCCGTGCGGGTGGGCGAGCAGGCGCTCCAGGGTGAGGCCCTCGGGATCGGCGCCGAAGCCTTCGCCGTACGGGCCGAGGCGGAGCATCAGGTCGAGTCGGCGCTCGGGTCCGGTGCGGCCGGTGAGGGCGGCGGCGAGTTCGGCGGGGGTGCGGCCGTGCACGGGCGAGTGCGGGTCGGCGACGGCCCTGGTCAGCATCCGGTCGACGACCGTCGTGTCGACGGTGCAAGGATCGGCGCCGTGCATCCCGGAGACCGCGAGGACGAGTCGGGCGAGGATCTCGCTCTCGTCGAGCAGACCGTCGCCGAGGGGGACGGCCGGGCGGGTGTAGCGCACCTGGTTGCGTACGGCGAGGGCGTTGAACGCGAAATCGAAGTGGGCGCTCTGCGAGGGCGGCGGCGGAGGCAGCACCACGTGGGCGTGCCGCGAGGTCTCGTTGAGGTACGGGTCGACGGCGACCATGAAGTCGAGCCCGTCGAGGGCCCGGTCGAGCCGGTCGCCGTCGGGGGCGGAGAGCACGGGGTTGGCGGCGAGGACGATCAGGGCGCGGATCCGGCCCTCCCCCGGTGTCTCGATCTCCTCGGCCAGTGCGGAGATGGGCAGTTCGCCCTTGGCCTCGGGGTGTCCGGAGACCCGGCTCGTCCAGCGCCCCAGGGCGAAGCCCTTGCCGGGAGCGGCGGGGCGGGGGGTGCGGGCGGTGGCGGAGAGCGGGAAGAGCGCGCCGCCGGGGCGGTCGAGGTTGCCGGTGAGGATGTTGAGGACGTCGACCAGCCAACTGGCGAGGGTGCCGTGCTCGACGGTGCAGCTGCCGATGCGCCCGTAGACGGCGGCGGTGCGGGCCGCGGCCAGTTCACGGGCGATCGCACGGATGGTGGCGGCCTCGATGTCGCAGGCCCCGGCGACCGCCTCGGGCGTGAACTCCCGTACGGCGTGGGCGGTTTCGTCGAGCCCTTCGACGTGTTGGGCGAGTGCGCCGGTCGCGGTGAGCTTCTCCTCGAAGAGGACGTGGGTGAGCGCGGCGAGAAGGAGAGCGTCGGTACCGGGGCGGATGGCGACGTGCCGGTCGGCGAGCCGGGCGGTTCGGGTGCGGCGCGGGTCGACGACGGTGAGGGTGCCGCCGCGGCGGCGCAGCGCCTTCAGCCTGCCGGGGAAGTCGGGGGCGGTGCAGAGACTGCCGTTCGATTCGAGGGGATTGGCGCCGAGGAGAAGCAGATGGTCGGTGCGGTCGAGGTCGGGCACCGGGATGGCGTTCGGGTCGCCGAAGAGCAGTCCGCTGGAGACGTGCTTGGGCATCTGGTCGAGGGTGCTCGCGGTGAACAGGGAGCGGGTACGGAGTGCGGAGAGCAGGGCGGAGGGGTAGAGCGCGCCGGCCATGGTGTGCACGTTCGGGTTGCCGAGGACGACGCCGACGGCCTGCTGCCCGTGCTCCTGGGCCAGTGCGGGCACGGCGTCGGCGATCACGTCGAAGGCATCGCTCCAACTCGTCTCCGTCAGGCGGCCGTTCCTGCGGACGAGCGGGGTGCGCAGCCGGTCGGGGTCGGCGTCGAGCCCGCCGATGGACGCACCCTTGGGGCAGATGAAGCCGCGACTGAGGACGTCGTCCCGGTCGCCCCGGGCGCCGGTGACCCTCGTCCCCTCGATGGTGAGGGTGAGTCCGCAGGTGGCCTCGCACAGGGGGCAGATGCGCAAAGCGGTGCGGGAGCTGCTGAGTTCGTGCGGCATGGGCCCTCCCCGGGGCGGCGACAGCGGTGGCGCGCGTACGTGGGCAAGCACGGCCGAGCATACCGACCGGTACGCATGGCGGGGAGGTGCGGTCGCCACGACATCGGCGATCTCCGGAGGAGTCTCTCCCGGTCAGTCCAGAACCTGGGCCAGATAGGCCCGGAGCAGGACGCGGGTCTCGGCGACGATGGCCCGGTCGCCCGCCGGGTCGGTGCGGAAGGCGAGTTGGAGGAGGGCGTCGGCGGCCTCGACGCAGACGAGGACCGTCCGGAGCAGGTCGTCGTCGGGGGCCCGGCCGAGGTGCCCGGAGAGCAGTTCGGTGAGTCGGCCGGCCACCCGGCGATTGGCTTCACTGGCCGGATCGTCGTCGGGGGCGGGTGCGCCGAAGTCGACGAGCGCGAAACCGGCCACGGAGCGCTTCATCGCCAGGTACTCGTCCAGGACGGCGTCGATGGCGCCGCGCCAGTCGGCGGCCTCGATGGCGTCGAGGCGGGAGGTGATGCGTTCGGCGTAGCTGTCCAGGTTGCGCCGGGCGAGCGCGTCGGTCAGCGCGCGCTTGTTGGAGAAGAACCGGTAGACGGAGCCGATGGGGACCTCGGCGCGGACGGCGACGGCCCGGGTGGACAACTGCTCGTAGCCGGTCTCGTCGAGGAGTTCGGCGCAGGCGTCGAGTATCCGTGCGAGGCGGTCGGCACTGCGCTGCTGCACGGGGGCGCGGCGGAGGTTCGTGTTCGCTTGGGGCACGGGCTCCATCATGCCGTGGGTCTCCTCTGCGGGTGACGGGTCGGTGCGGGGAGCGGCCGTCATGCGATGAGCAGGGAGAGCCCGCCGATGGTGTAGGTGATCATCAGGACCAGCAGCGGGAGTTGCCCCGCGACGGCCCGGCCGGACGGGAAGAGGCGCACGGACCGGTCGTGCGCGGCGACGACCCCGAGTACGTGCCCCAGGACGATCGCGCCGACCTGGAGCGTGGCGACGCCGCCGGGCCCGAGGGGCGGATCGGGCGGGAGCGGATTGTCGGCGCCGGATGCCACCATGACCGTGCGTGGCCCTTCGGTGACGAACAGCGTGAAGTAGTGCGCGACGAGATAGCCGAGGGCGATCGGGACGAGCGAGTGCGCGAAGGAGGTGAGGGGGTGGCCGAGCCGGCCGGAGATCAGCCGGGTGGCGCCGGTGCAGAGGGCGTAGAGGGTGGCCACGAGGGCGACGGCGCCCAGGAGCCCGAGCGTGGCGGTGGTGGTGCGGCCCAGGGGTGAGGTCTGGACGGTGGTGATCCAGGAGGGGGCGTCGGAGAAGCCGTCGTAGGCGGTGGAGCCGAGCATGACGCAGACGGTGGCGACGAGTCCGGGAATCTGCGGGGTGCCGTCGAGTCCGTTGAACGGGGAGCGGAGCACGAGGCGGCGGTCGGTGGTGCGGCGGCCGAGCGGGGAGAGCCGGGCGAGCAGTCCCGAGTAGACCTCGAACGCGTCCGCCCGGTCGAACCATCCGGCGCCGTACCGGGCGGCGCCGGCGAGGTGGACGGCGGCGTGGAGGGAGAGGAAGAGCAGGAGAGCGGTGGTCGACGCGGGGTCGGGGGCGACGAGTTCGAGCCAGGTGAAGGCGAGGAGCCCGGTCGCGGCGGGCCGGAGACCGAGGCGTTCGGGAAGGGGGCGGCCTGCGGCGGGGTCACGGCCGAGCGCGCGGCAGACGAGGAGATGGACGGTACGGAGCGGGTTGAGCAGTCGCCAGACGGGACCGAACAGGAGTGAGGCGGGGACGAGCCCGACCCAGAGGAGTACGTAGACGGCACCGGGGGCCGGGTTGCGCTCCGGGTCGTCCGGTCCGAGGAGGAGGTGGAGCATGTCGAACGAGGCGGCGGCCAGACCGAGTACGCGCACGGCGGTACGGGTGGGCCGGGCGTCGACGAGACGCTGGACGGCGGCCGGGACCGGGCGGCCCGCCCGGTCGCCGCAAAATCGCGAGGCGGACCAGAGCAGGCCGAGCGCGAGGAAGGAGACGAAGAGCGCGGCGAAGGCTCCGGCGAAGGCGTAGAAGGGGGACAGCGGAAGGTCGTGCTGGGCGCCGATGCCGTGGGCGAGGACGCTCACCGTACGACGAGTTGGGTCAGGAGCAGGTCGGACTCGTGCGTCTCGACCTCGAAGAGCCCGGTGCGGTCGGCGGTGAAGACGAGGGTGACGGTCTTCCCCGCGGGCAGCCGGGCCTCTTCGTCGTAGCCGTGGACATGGAGGGTGTCGGCACGGTCGCTGCGGACCCGGAGCTCGACGGTCCGGCCCTTCTCGATCTCGGTACGGCCGGGGGCCGGACTGACCCTGCCGCGGGAGACGACGATCTCCAGGGTCGTGTCGGGCCGGGGCGATGCCGGTGGGGACGTTTCGGGACGGGGATCGGCGGGGGCGGAGGGCTGTGCGGTGGCGGCGAGGGACGTGGCGGCCTGGACGGGGGCGGTGCCGACGGCCCAGGCGGTGTGGTCGTCGGCGTAGAGCCGGGCGGTGAGGCGGGTACCGCCCCCCGCGCCGCGGACGAGGGAGGCGGGAAGGTGGTACCAGGGGCCGTAGACCCGGGCGAGGGGGTGGCCGTCGAGGAACAGCCGGGCATGGCCCCGCCCGAGAAGCGCGGCGCCACCCACGCTGTCCGGGGTGAACCGGAAGTTGCGCACGGAGAGATGGACGTTCCACCCGTCCTCGGAGTCCGGCCGCACGGCGACCGTCACCCCGGGGGCGTCCCCGGCGTCGACCTGGCGCAGCCGGTGGCCGGAACCGTCGTCGGCCGCCAGGAGCCGGCCGACGCTGCCGCCGGCCTGCTCGTGGCTCGTGCCGGGTTTGTGGTGGGTGGTGGCCCGCCCGCCACAGGCGCTCGCGCCGAACACGAGGACGCCCGCGGAGAGCACGGTGACGGCAAAGAGGGCGGTCCGGGTGACCCGGTCAGAACGCCCTTGCCCGAGACGGCGGTTCATGATGCGTCCCCTTCCGGAGCGGACGTCGGGGAGTCGGGTCGCGTCGGGGCCGGGGCGCGGCCCGAGCCCCGCGCCGACACCGCGCCGGGGTCCGGCGCCGCGTCCCGCCCCGACGGGCCCCTTCCGTCCGACGCACCCGGGCCGTCTTCCGGCGCACCCCGTTCGCCACCCCGTTCGCCGTGCCGGGCGGAGGCCACCACGGCCCACACCACCCAGATCACACCGAGCAGTCCACGCACCCAGGCCGGGCTGAGCGGAATCCACGGAATCATGAACACGGCCTTGTCGACGGCGTCGAGCAGGGTGAGCGCCCCCAGGACCACCGTGGTCCAGCCCAGCCAGGGCCGTTCGCCGCGCAGTGCCAGCCCGGTCCCCGTCCACCACACCCCGGTCAGCAGCAGGGCCAGCGCGGGCACATGGGTGGAGGCCAGCCCCATGGTCGATCCGGCCACATCCAGTCCGAGGCCGATCGCACCGAGCACCGTGACCACGGTCGCGAGCCGGCTGTCGCGCAGTCTGCGCCACCACAGCACTCCGCCGACCAGCGCGAGCACCACCGCGACCACCAGCGCCAACTGCACCTCGATGCGCTCGATGCCCCGTGCCCCGTACCAGTCGCAGCCGGCCGGCAGCCGCCGGGCCTGCACGTTGTAGTCGGCGCAGACCAGCAGTTGGGCGAGTTTGACCGGTTCGCCGACGAGCCGGTCGGTGCGTCCGGACACGGCGCCGCGCTCGGATCCGCAGACGGGCAGGGCGCGCGGGGAGGACGGGCCGGTGTCGGACTGCCAGCAGTTGCCGTCGCCCTGGCCGTCCCACCACACGTCGGTGCGGTTGGGCCGGGAGTTGCCCGCCCGGTCCGTGCCGAGGTGGTTGCCCGCGTACCGGTTGTGGTGGGAGGTGTCGGTCTGCTCGGACAGCGCGTTCTCGCCGCGGATGAAGGCCGGGACCGCGCTCAGGAAGAACGCGGCGCGCTGCTGACCGTAGATCCAGTTGTTCTCGTACAGGTTCCAGTTGCCGCCCGCGGTGATGATGCCGGTGCCCGGCGGCATGGAGATCTGCGGGCAGACGACCCCGTCCTCGTACCCCCGGTCCACGGGCGGCTTGGCGCAGGTGCCGTCGGCGACGTACGGGTAGTAGTCGGCGTTGTTGTCGTGGATCAGGTTGCGTTCGAAGCGTGCGTGGTTCTGGGGCAGTCCGGGGTGGCCGGGGAAGGCGCTGTCCATCGAGGCGCCGCCCATGTTGTGGTCGAACTCGTTGTCGTGGACGTGGACGGAGTCGCCCGCGGTGCCGGAGTAGCCGACCATGTTGTGGTGGCTGCGGCAGCCGGTGATCTCGATCGAGTAGCGCGGCACCTCGTAGCCGTACCCGTCGTTGATGTTCGACGCGCTGCCGGGGTAGATGCCCGAGTCCCCGTTGCCGTACGACTCGCAGTTCTTGTACAGCCCGTGGTCGCTCGCGAAGGTCAGAAAGCCGTACTCGTCGTTCCACCGGGTGAGGACGGAGTCGATGACGAAGCCGTCCTGGGCGAGAACGTACAGGGAGTTGAACGTGGTGCGCTGGGCGGTGAAGTTCTTGAAGTAGACGCCGTCGGAGCCGTCCGCGCGGATCGCGTTGAGCTTCTGGTACTTGGCGTCGATGACGACGTCGGTGCGCTCGGCGCCCGTCCCCTCGATCTGGAGGTTCTTCTTCCCGAGGATCGCCACCAGGTTCTGGTTGTGCGGGCACCGCGCCTGTTGCGCGTAGGACAGAATCTGGTAGCCGAGCTTGGAGTTGGGCGCCTTCAGCCGGGCGCACTCCCCCGTCGGCTTGGGCAGCGAGGGCTCCTCCTCGTACAGGCCGGGCAGGATCGCGATGTTCATGCCGGGCCTGGCGACCGCGTCGACGGCCTGCTGCAGATGGCGGTAGCCGGACTTCCGGCAGCGGTCGAACAGCTTCAGGTTCCGGGATCGCAGCTCCTGCGGAAAACCGGATATGCGGCGTTCGAAGTCCGCCCGGTCGCTCTTGCAGACCAGCAGATCCGGCTCGCCGGTGCGGTACACGGGGACGCTGCCGGTTCCGTCGGGCAGGGTGACCGGTCGTTCCTCGTGCGCCTGGGCGGCCGGAGCCGCGAGGAGGGCGGCGACGAGCGCCGCCAGGACCACCAGAAGTCTACGTGTCCACGACATGTGCGGGAGAGTAGAGCATTGTTCAACTTTTGGAACCCCCCTGTGCGCCCCGAATACCGTTGACGCGCCCCGTTCCGATTCCTACGGTTGTCCATAGGATTTCTTCGGCACCGGGAGCGCACATGAGCGGCATCGAGCAGGCGAGGAAGACGGCGGAGGGGCTGGAACATTCCGCCGGTTTCGGCAATCAGCACAGCTCGGAGGCGGTGCCGGGAGCGCTGCCGATCGGCCGCAACTCGCCTCAGCGCGCGCCCCTCGGGCTCTACGCGGAGCAGCTGAGCGGCTCGGCCTTCACCGAACCACGGGCGCACAACCGCCGTTCCTGGCTCTACCGGATCCGCCCGTCGGCCGCTCATCCGCCGTTCACCCGCATCGACAACGGCGCGATCCGGACCGCTCCGTTCAGCGAGTCCGTGCCCGATCCCAACCGGCTGCGCTGGGATCCGCTCCCCGAACCCGCCCCCGGGACGGACTTCCTGACCGGCCTGTGGACCCTCGGCGGCAACGGCGACGCGACGCAGCGCTCCGGCATGGCCGTGCATCTCTACCACGCGAACGCGTCCATGACCGACCGGGTGTTCAGCGATGCGGACGGCGAGCTGCTGATCGTCCCGGAGCGGGGCGGCCTGCTGCTGCGCACCGAACTGGGTCTGCTGCGCGCCGATCCGGGGCACGTCGCACTGATCCCGCGAGGCGTCCGCTTCCGCGTGGAGCTGCTCGATGCCACCGCCCGCGGTTATGTCTGCGAGAACTACGGCCGGCCGTTCACGCTCCCCGACCTCGGCCCGATCGGCGCCAACGGCCTGGCGAACGCCCGGGACTTCCTCGCCCCCGTCGCCGCGTACGAGGACGCCGAACGCCCGGTGGAGGTGGTGAACAAGTTCTGCGGGAATCTCTGGTCCGCGACCTATGACCACTCGCCGCTGGATGTGGTCGCCTGGCACGGCAACCACGCTCCGTACGTCTACGACCTGCGCCGTTTCAACGTCATCGGCTCGATCAGCTACGACCACCCCGACCCGTCGATCTTCACGGTGCTGACCGCGCCGTCCGACACCCCCGGTCTGGCGGGCGTCGACTTCGTCGTCTTCGCGCCGCGCTGGCTGGTCGGCGAGGACACCTTCCGGCCCCCGTACTTCCACCGCAATGTGATGAGCGAGTACATGGGCCTGATCGAGGGCGCGTACGACGCGAAGACGGCCGGCAAGGGAGGTTTCGTCCCGGGCGGCGGCTCGCTGCACAACATGATGTCGGCGCACGGACCGGACCGGGAGACCTTCGACCGGGCGAGCGGGGCGGAGCTGAAACCGCAGAAGATCGATGACGGTCTCGCCTTCATGTTCGAGACTCGCTGGCCGGTGACGGCGACCGGGCAGGCGGCGACCGCCGGGCATCTGCAGCACGGCTACGACGACGTGTGGCAGGGTCTGAGCCGCAACTTCAGGCCGTAGGCAACGACGCCGCTTCCCGGCCCCGCGTCGTCGCGGCCACCGTGTCGCAGTACGGAGAGACCAGGTGACCCAGGTGCCTCATATGCCCAAGACGTCCCAGGGGCCCGCCTTCGCTCCCGATTCGCTGGTCCTGAACCGCAAACTGCCGCTCTGGTACCAGGTTTCGCAGTCCTTGCGCGCCTCGATACTGGGGCGCGCCAAGGACGCCTCGGCCCGGCTGCCGACCGAGGAACAGCTCGCCGCACACTACGGCGTCAGCGTGCTGACGATGCGCCAGGCGCTCAAGGAGCTGGAGACGGAGGGGCTGATCAGCAGGCACCGGCGGCGCGGCACCTTCATCGAGCCGCGCGCCCGCCGGGTCTCGCCGGTCCGGCTGCTGGGCTCGATCGACGCGATCGTGGCCCAGCAGTCGGGCGAGCGGACCGCGGTCCTCGGTCATGGCCCGGTCGCCGTACCGGGCGATCTCACCGAGTACTTCCCCGAGTGCGCGGAGGTGGTCAGCTACCGCAGGCTGCGCCACGACGGGGACAGTGGTGAGCCCACCAACTGGGCGCAGAACGTGGTGCGGCCCGAGGTGGCGGCCCGGCTCGACGTCCGCGATCTCGAACGGTGGCCGATGACCAAGGTGCTGCGCGACCGGGTCGGTGTCCGGATCGCGCGCATCACCGACACGGTCGAGGCGCGCCTCGCCGACCCGGTCACCGCCGAGCTCCTCCAGGTACCGCTGCTGAGCCCGATCCTGTTCTACACGGGCGTGACGTACGACGAGAGCGGACAGGTGGTGGATGTGGCGCAGATCCGCTACCGGGGCGACCGGTTCTCATTCTCGGTGACGGTGGAAGCGCACTGACGGCCCGCCCTCCGGCGCCGTTACGATGCCAGGGCCGGCCCGCCGGACCGGCCCTGACAGCGGCGTGGCGACGGGGGGACGACACGGTGGCAGCACGGGCGGCGGCCGGAGCCGACGGGGACGACGACATCCCGCTGCTCGACGACCTCATGCCATGGTCCGTACGGCCCCTGCGGACCGGTCGCCCCTGGGTGACCGCCCCGGACGCCGGTTCCCTCAGAGCCCGTTGGGAGCGGCTGGTCCGGGCCGGGGCCGCCGAGCGGGAACGGCTGTTCCGGCCCACTCGTTCCCGTACCCCGCAGACCCCGGTGGCGGCGCTTCCCGGGCAGGCCACGGGCACCGGCCCGTTCGCCCGCGAGTGCGGGCCGTGTCCCGAGCCGGTACGGATCCTGCACGGCCCGTTCGACGAACAGTGGCTGATCCCCGACCACCGGCTGATCGACGCCGCCCGCCCCGAGCTGTGGCGGGTCGCCGACGGGCACCAGCTCTTCGCCGTCGAGCACGGCTACGTGCCCCGGGACACCGGGCCCGCCCTGTCCGTGACGGCGCTGCTGCCGGACGGCCATTCCCCCGCCGGCCGGCCGGGCCGGATCCGGCCGCTGTACCGGCGCCCCGGCGGTCTCGAACCCAATCTCGCCCCCGGACTGCTCGCCCTGCTCCGTGACCGCCACGGGGACACGGTCACCGAGCGCTCCGTGCTGGCCTGGACGCTGGCCGCGGCCCGCCACTCCCCCGCCGGCTGCGTGGTGCCCCTGCCCGCCGCCACGGAGCGCTGGTCGGCGGGGGTGGAGCTGGGCCAGGAACTGCTGCGACTGGAGCTGCGCGGTGCCCGTGGCGGGGAGCGCCCGCGGCTGCCCGGTGGACGCCGCCCCTACGTGCGGGCCTCGGTTCCGCCCGTACCGACCACGCTGGGGTACGACCCGGCCGACGAGACGCTCACGCTGGGCACGGGCCGGATCTCGCCCGTGCCGGCCGGGGCCTGGGAGTTCCGGGTCGGCGGGGTCCGGATGCTGGAGCTGTGGTTCGAACGGCGCACGGGTGCGGGTGCGGCGGACACGGACGCCCTGGAAGCGGTCCGGCCCCGCGTCTGGCCCCAGGAGTGGACCTCGGAGCTGCTGGAACTGATCACCGTGCTCGCGCTGCTCGACGGGCTCCGGCCCCGGCGGGAGGGCCTGGCCGACGGCCAGCGGATCACGGCCGACGAGCTCCGCGCGGCGGGCGTCCTGCCGGTCCCGGCAGCGGCCCGGCGGCCCGCGTCGGTGCTCGATCACCAGGAGGAGGGCCCGGACGGGCAGTTCGCGCTGCTGTGACGGGCCGCCGGGGGCGGCGCGCTACCGGTCGAAGGAGTCCAGCACCCGGGCGAGCATCCGGTCGAAGACCCCGTCCAGATCGATCGGCCCGGGATCCTCGGCGAATGCCGCCGCCATCCGCGGATACTTCCCGGTCCCGATCTGGCTGATCAGATAGCCGGTGCGCGCGGCCTGCTCCTGCTCCTCGGACCAGGGCAGCGACCGGCTGCGCTCCGCCGTGGCGATCTCGTTGGCCACATAGGTGGTGACCACGCCGTTGACCATGGCGATGAGTTCCATCTTCTCGCCGAACCGTGCGTCGACGCCGTCCAGAAGGCTGAGCGTGTACTCCAGATACCGCAGCGCGTTCGGGCTGAAGCCGTACACGGGTGACATGAGCCGGGGCACCCAGGTGTGACGGTGCATCATCGCGCGGGCCTGATGGGCCAGCGAGAGGAGATCGGCACGCCAGTCGCCGGACGGCGCGGGGAACTCGTACCCCCCGCTGACCGCGTCGAGCATCAGCTCGTGCAGGTCCTCCTTGCGCGGCACGTAGTTGTACAGCGACATCGTGCCGCAGCCCAGCTCCGCCGCGACCTTCCGCATGGACACCGCGTCGAGGCCCTCCGCATCGGCGATACGGACGGCTGCCGCCGCGATGTCGGCTCGGCTGAACGCGGGCCTGGGGCCTCGGCCCGCACGCTCGGGGCGCGCCCAGATCACTTCGGGTACAGCGGGTCGCCCCACCATTGATCACCACCTCTCCCACCATCGTAGTTACGTACACCGTACGTAGTGCGGTACGGTGGGCCGCATGACAACTACGTACGCTGTACTTAGTGAAGGTCTGGAGAAGCGCTACGGCGATGTCCACGCCCTGCGCGGGCTCGATCTCGCGGTCGCCGAGGGCACCGTCTGCGGAGTGCTGGGACCGAACGGCGCGGGCAAGACCACCGCCGTCCGGGTCCTCACCACGTCGACCGCCCCGGACGGCGGAAGCGCCCTGGTCGCGGGCCACGACGTGGTGCGCGAGGCGGACGCGGTGCGCGCGGCGATCGGCGTCACCGGACAGAGCGCCTCGGTCGACGGCGAACTGTCCGGCCGCCAGAACCTGCGGCTCTTCGCCAGACTGCTCCGGTTCCGGGGCGAGGCCGCGCGCAGCCGGGCCGACGAGCTCCTGGAACGCTTCGAACTGGGCGACGCAGCCGACCGTCCGGCCCGCACCTACTCCGGCGGGATGCGCCGCCGTCTCGACCTCGCCGCCAGTCTGCTGACCCGGCCGCGGGTGCTCTTCCTGGACGAACCGACCACCGGACTCGACCCGCACAGCCGCAACCAGATCTGGGCGGCGGTGCGCGAGCTGGCCGGCCTGGGCACCACCGTGCTGCTGACCACTCAGTATCTGGAGGAGGCCGACCGACTGGCCGACGACATCGTGCTGATCGACCGGGGCCGGGCCGCCCACCACGGCACCCCCGCCGAGCTGAAGTCCCGCATCGGCAGCTACGCCGAAGTGGTCGTCACCCATGAGTCGGCGCTGGTCCCGGCGGCAGCCGTCCTCGATCAGCTCACCGGCGCCGAACCGGTGCTCGACCGCGAGCACCGCACCGTGGGCGCCGTCGCGACCGACCTCACCCTCACCCTCCCCCGCATCGTCCGCGAACTCGACGCGGCCGGCGTACCGCTGGTCGACGCGAGCCTGCGCCCGCCGACACTCGACGAGGTCTTCCTCCGCCTGACCGGCCGCAACGACGGCCGCACCTCCCCGCCCCTGAAGGAGACGGCAGCATGAGCAGCATCGCACCGGCCCACGAGCCGGCCGTCGCGTCCACCGCGACAACCCCCGTCGCCGACACCCTGGCCATGCTGGGCCGCCATCTGCAGCGGATCAAGGCCGCGCCGGGCGTCATGATCCTGACCCAGACCATGCCGATCACGATGCTGCTGTTCTTCGGCTACGTGTTCGGCAGCGCGCTGGCCATGCCCGGCCAGGAGTACCGCGCCTTCCTGGTGCCGGGCCTGCTGGCGTCGACGGCGGCCAACGGGATCATGGTCGGAATGTTCCAGGCGTCGCAGGACTGCGACCGCGGAGTCATGGACCGGTTCCGTACGCTGCCGATGAGCCGGACCGCCGTACCGTTCGGCCAGACCGCCGCGGATCTGCTGACCACGGCCATCGGCATGGTTCCGCTGATCCTGGCCGGACTCGCGGTCGGCTGGCGGATCGAGGGCGGCCCGCTCGCCGCTGCGGGTGCCTTCGGACTGCTGCTGCTCCTCCGGTTCGCCACGTCCTGGCTGGGCTGCTGGCTGGGTCTGCTGATCCGCAACGAGGAGGTGGCCGGCCAGCTGGGCAGCGCCACCTTCATCCTGCCGCTGCTGTCGAGCGCGTACATTCCGACCGACAACCTGCCGGGCTGGCTGCGCACGGTCGCGGAGTGGAACCCGATCAGCGCCATGGCCTCGGCCACCCGCGATCTGTTCGGCAACGCCTCCCCGTCCGCCGACGCCGCCTGGCCGGTCGCCCATCCGGTGGCCGGGACGCTCGCCTGGTCGGCGGTGCTTCTCGCGGTGTTCGTGCCGTTGGCCGTGCGGCGTTACGCGCGCGGCGGCGAGTGACCGCGGTCACCGGGGCAGCGCGACAGGCCGGTCCAGGGCGCCGAGCAGGCTGATGAAACTCGACTCCAGGAAGGCGCCGAGCTCCGCCGGCCCCTCCGACCCGCCTGACGGCCAGCTGGTGACGGCCTCCTCCGCGAACGCCATCCAGGCCCTGGCCGCGACCGGCAGCCGGGGCGAGTCCGGCATCCCGAGCCGTCGCTGGGCCTCCTCCACCCGCCGGGCGAGGACGCCTCTGGTGCGCTCGACTATGTCCTCCACCGCAGGCTGACCGCCGGCGGCGCCGCGGACCAGGGCGAGGTACACCTTGCGGTGCTCCAGTACGTACGCCACGAAGCCGGTGATGAACGACCGCAGCCAGGGGACGGGCTCCAGCGAGGAGTCCGGTTCCGTGGCTGCGGCGAAGCCGTCGCACTCCTGCCGTACGACGGCGCGGTAGAAGTCCCGCTTGGAGTCGAAGTAGTGGAAGAGCAGCCCCCGGGAGATACCGGCGCGGCGCGCCACCTCGTCCGTGGAGAGCTCGTCCAGTGACCGGTCGGCGAGCATGTCGAGCCCGATGGCGACCAACTGGGCCCTTCGTTCGTCGGGGCTCAGGCGCGCGGCTCGCTTTTCGGGCATGCGAGCAGTCTAGTAAGTACTTCGGCGCCGAATTATTTCGGCATACCGCTCGGCATGGGCCGGATGCCTCGGCGAACACACCGAAGCGCTGCTGCGAGCCCCGGGGATGACGGGAGGGCGGACAGCAGCGCAGTGCCGGGACGGTGTGGTCACCCGAGCGGGCGGCCTGGCCAGGGAGCCCGAGCAGCGGACCGGTGCGGTCGTGACGGGCCGTCGACTCAGTGGCGGCTGCCGAAGAGCGAGCGGCGCAGTCGGCGCAGCGGCGCGAAGAGCGAGACCCGCGCACTCCTGCTCCGGTGGCTGTGGGCGACGTCGCGCGAGGTGAGCTCGCGCATCAGCAGTGTCGCCTCCGCCGCCTCCCGCTGCGGGACGGCAGGGCCGCCGAGCACCGCGAGATGGCGGTCGAGGCGCGAACTCGTCGCACTGCTTCCGCATGTGATGGCAGGCACACGAGGCCTGCTGCGCATCGTTATCTGTTCCATGTCACTCCCCACCCGTACGAGGGCACCCGGCCCGGGCAGGTTAACCCTATCCCCCCGCGACGACACCCGTGTATCCCGGTCACAGGATTGAGCACACATATACGGAGGTTGACGACCAGCACCCCGATCCGCCCGATTCCAGGGCGAGTTGGACAGAACGGAAGCGATTCGTCCGCGACGGACCGCCGGCCTGCCGGACGGAGACCCCTGCGGACGGGGGTCTCCTACCCGCCGGCCTGCCGGACGGGCCCGACGCACGGCGGAGCGGGATCAGGCGGCCGAGTTGAGGGCGGGCAGATAGCCGCCCGACTGTCCGGCCGCGGTGGGGTGGTAGGACTCACCGATGTTGAGCCAGTTGAGGCTGTGCAGCCAGGCGCTTCCGGAGCAGATCTCGTGTCCGGTGAACTTCCCCGCGACATCGGCGAAGGCGAAGCCGTGGTCGGCGGCACGCTTGGCGGTCGCCGCGTTCAGGTAGTCGGCGGCACCGTTGATCGCGGTACGCACCTTGTCGCTCAGGCCGACGACGCAGCTGCCGCCGATCTGGTAGAAGCGCGGGTACCCGAGGACCACGACACGGGCGGACGGCGCCTTGGCACGGATCGCCGAGTACACCGAGTCGAGGTTGCCGGGCAGGGTGGTGTCGACGAAGCTGCGAGCCGTGGCGATCCGGCTGAGGCAGGTGGCCTCCGACTGGAGGACACAGGTGGTCATGACGTCGGCGAAGCCCGCGTCGTTGCCGCCGATGGATATCGAGACGAGGTCGGTCGAGGCGTTCAGGGGGCCGAGCTGACCGGCCTTGACATCGCTCGTGCGAGCACCGGAGCAAGCGGTGAAGGCGAACGACGAGGGCGAGTTGGCGGCGGCCCAGAGCGCGGGGTAGGCCTTGCTGCTGCGCTTGCAGTCGCCGCTGGCGCTGTCGTAACTGCCGGATCCGACACCCGAGGAGTACGAGTCGCCGAGTGCGACGTAGTCGACGGCCTGGGCGGACGAGGCGGCATCGGCGGTGGCCGCTCCGGTCAGCGCGAGTACGGCACCGAGCAGAACCGACGACGAGAACGCCACGAGTCTGGACATCTTCATGGAACCTCCCTTGGACCGACCGGCAGGATCTCCGCCTGGTCTGCCGAGTCCGTGGTAGCAGCACCTGCACCTCCACCGGAAGTGTCCATGCCAAGTTGCTCCAACGAGTTGTCTCCCGCGCCGCCCTGAGGACACGTCGGACCCGCGGTCCGACCGTCCGAAGCGGGGAGAAAGGCGGTGAAACCCGGGTGCGTCGGGTGCTCCCTTGCCGGATCATGGGCGCCATGCCTGCCAACCCCGAGTCCGCTCTGCCGATCCGGCTCACCGTCGACGACAGCGATTCCCCGTCCGACGTCGTCGACGCGCTGTTCCTCGGGCGCTTCGCGACGGGCGAGCAGCCGTACTCGCACAGCTCGTCCCTGGATCGCGTCAGGGCCGGGGCGACTCTGCTGCCTCCGGCGGCCCAGGTGCTGCGTGTCGCGCGCGACGACGACCGCAGCGCCACGCTGGCCGAGGGCGACGGCTGGACGCTGCTCGTCTCGCGCTGGAACCGCGGCGCCGACGTCACGGTCACCGCCACCAGCGCGGAACTGGCCCAAAAGATCCTCGACCGGGCGACCGACGGTGCGAGGGACGAACCGGAACCGCAGCCCGAGAACGTGACGATGGGTTTCTGGTACGTGTCCCCGCGCCGCGGCCCGTACCGCACCACCCGGCAGATCGCCGCCGGCACCTGGGACGAGGTCCGCGCCAACTACACCGCGCCGGTGGCCGATGCCATGGACCGGCTGATGAAGGTCACCCCCGACGACATCGCGGGCCGGCTGCTCCTGCTGCACGGCCCGCCCGGCACCGGCAAGACCTCCGCGCTGCGCACCCTCGCGCGCTCGTGGCGGGACTGGTGCCAGGTCGACTGCGTGCTCGATCCGGAGCGGCTCTTCAACGACGTCGGCTACCTGATGGACATCGCGATCGGCGAGGACGACGGCACGGCGAAGGGCCGCTGGCGGCTGCTGCTCCTGGAGGACTGCGACGAGTTGATCCGCGGCGAGGCCAAGCACACGGCGGGCCAGGCGCTCTCCAGGCTGCTGAACCTCACCGACGGACTGCTGGGCCAGGGGCGCAACGTGCTGGTGGGTGTCACCACCAACGAGGACCTGGAGCGGCTCCACCCGGCGGTGGTCAGGCCCGGCCGCTGCCTCGCCAGGATCGAGGTGGGCCCGCTGACCCGCAAGGAGGCGGTGGGCTGGCTGGGTACGGAGGAAGGGCTCGGCCGCGAGGGCGCCACACTCGCCGAGCTGTACGCGCTGCGGCGCGGCATCGGTCCCGCGTCGGTGCCGAAGCAGGATTCAGGCGCGGACGCGGGCCTGTACCTCTGAGCCCGGTGGTCCGTCGCCCCCGGCCGCCCCTGACGGGCCGCAGGACCGGGCCGGACCGGCGGCCGAGGGCGGACCCGCCGCGGCCGGCCCCGGCCCCGGCAACGGCAACGGATCAACCCGCCGCGTACGCCGCCCGCACCGCGTCCTCGGCCAGGGACAGCGCCTCGGCCCGCGACAGGCCCAGCCGCCGGGCCTGCTCCGCGTACTCCTGGGCGGCGGCCGCCGCATGACGTTCCGCCGCGTCCCCCGCGGCGGCGATGAACGTGCCGTTGCGCCCACGGGTCTCGATCACCCCGTCGGTCTCCAGGGCCCGGTACGCCTTGGCCACGGTGTTCGCGGCGAGGCCGAGCTCCTCGGCGAAGCCGCGTACGGTCGGAAGTCTGAAGCCGACGGGCAGCGCGCCGGAGCGGGCCAGCTCGGAGATCTGCGTGCGCAGTTGCTCGTACGGGGCGGTACCGGCGTCCGGATCAAGGGTGATCTTCAGGGTCACGCAGCGATTCTCCCCCACCGGCCGGAAAATCAGGGGCGGCCCGTGCGTGCCCACGCGTAACGTCCGCCCCATGACTGTCCTCGTCCGCGATTTCCTGCCCGCCGACGCCGAGGCCTGGGTGCGGGTCCGGCGTGCCGCACTGCCCTACATCGTGACGACTCCCGAGCTGGTCGCCTTCGATCTGTCCAGTGCCCACCCCGGCAAGCGCTACCGGCTGCTGGTCGCCGAGGAGGACGGGGAGCTCATCGGGACCGCGCAGGTCGGCCTCGTCCACGACAGCCCCGAACCCGGCCAGGCGTTCTTCAACCCGTACACGCACCCGGACCGCACCGGGCGCGGAGCCGGTGGGTTGCTGCTGAGGACGGCCGAGGAGTATCTGGCGCGGGAGGGCGCGCTCGCGATCTACACCTGGGTGCTCGACACCCCGTCGAACCGCGCCTTCGCGGAGAAGCGCGGCTACACGGCCAGCCGCTCGGCCCACTTCCTCCATCTCGACCTGGCCCACGGGGCACTGCCGCCCCGTCAGGCGCCGACGGCGGACGTCGAGCTGCGCACCGCCGCCGACTTCGCGGACGACCCGCGCCCGCTCTTCGAGGCGGACGCCGAGACCACGGCCGACGAGCCGAGCGACACCCCGATGGAACTGTCCGACTACGAGGACTGGCTGAATCACACCTGGCGCAATCCCGCGCTCGACCACGGGCTCACCTCGGTCGCGGTGGTGGACGGGGAAGTGGCGGCGTTCAGCGCGGCGCAGACCGACGGGCTGACCCGCTACCTGTCGGGGATGACCGGAACCCGTCGGGCGTACCGCAACCGGGGCCTTGCCAGGCTCGTCAAGAACGACTCGCTGCACCGGGCGCGCGCCGCCGGATACACGGACGCGTACACCGGCAATGACGCGGACAACGGTCCGATGCTGGCCGTCAACCGATGGTTCGGCTATGAGATCTGTGCCACGGAGGTGCGCCATGTCCGCAAGCTCGGCTGAGACCGCTCTGGTGGTCGCCCTGGTGAAGGCCGGGCGGACCAAGATCCGCTATCCGGCGGACGTGGTCCGCGACGACGGCACCCGGGTGACGGTGCGCGCGCCCTGGGCGGCGCCGGGGGTCCGCGACTTCGGCTTCGTACGGTTCGAGCCGGGGGACGTGTTCACCGAGCACTACTGGCGCGACCGCTGGTTCGCCGTGAAGGAGGTCCGTGGCGGCGCGGGCGAACTCAAGGGCTGGTACTGCGACATCACCCGCCCCGCCGTGCTGCGGGACGGGGAGCTTCTGGTCGAGGATCTGGACCTGGACCTGTGGGTGTCGGCGGACGGTTCGGCCGTACTCCGGCTGGACGAGGACGAGTTCGAGGAGAGCGGGCTCGCCGAACGCGACCCGGAGGCGGCCGGGGCGGCCCGCCGGACGCTGGACGAACTGGAACACCTGGCACGCACGGAGGGTCTCGCGGCGCTGCTGGCCTGACGCGCGGGGCTCCGTCCGTCCAGCGGGGTTCCCGTAACGGGACCCCGGGCGGGCGGCACCCCGGCCGTGGCGGTCCGCCGTGCACGGGGCAGTGGGGAGTGCGTCCCGTGCGCGGCGGGCGGTGAGGCCGGGGCCCGCTCCCGCCCTCGGGCGCACTGGCCGGGAACGGCTTCCCCGATCACCGGTTGATCTAAAGTGCTCAGGCCAGTTCCCCACCCGGTGACCTGAGAAGGAATCACGGATTATGCCGACTGAGACGTTCGAGTTTCAGGTGGAAGCGCGCCAGCTTCTGCAGATGATGATCCACTCGATCTACTCGAACAAGGACGTGTTCCTGCGCGAACTCGTCTCCAACGCCTCCGACGCGCTCGACAAGCTGCGGCTCGAAGCACTCCGCGACGACTCGCTCGACGCCGACGTGTCCGATCTGCACATCGACATCGAGACCGACAAGCAGTCCCGCACGCTGACCGTGCGGGACAACGGCATCGGCATGTCGCACGACGAAGTCGTCCAGCTCATCGGGACCATCGCCAACTCGGGCACGGCGAAGTTCCTGCGGGAACTCAAGGAGGCCGAGGACACCGCCGCGGCCGAAGGGCTGATCGGCCAGTTCGGTGTCGGTTTCTACTCCAGCTTCATGGTGGCCGACGAGGTCACGCTGCTGACCCGGCGCGCGGGCGAGAGCCAGGGCACCCGCTGGACGTCGAGCGGCGAGGGCACGTACACGATCGAGTCCGTCGACGACGCCCCCCAGGGCACCGCGGTCACGCTGCGGCTCAAGCCCGAGGACGCCGACGACCGGCTCTACGACTACACCTCCCCGTGGAAGATCAGGGAGATCGTCAAGCGGTATTCGGACTTCATCACATGGCCCGTCCGCATGGCCGCGGAGACCGCCTCCGACGACACCGCGAAGCCCGGTGAGGAGGCCGACGGCGACGCCCCGCGCGAGCCCGAGACCCTGAACTCGATGAAGGCCCTCTGGGCACGCTCGCGCGACGAGGTCACGGACGACGAGTACCACGAGCTGTACAAGCACATCAGCCACGACTGGATCGCCCCGCTCGAAACCATCCGGCTGCAGGCGGAGGGCACTTTCGAGTACCAGGCACTGCTCTTCATCCCGTCGCACGCGCCCCAGGACCTCTTCATGCAGGGGTACAAGCGCGGCATCCAGCTCTATGTGAAGCGCGTCTTCATCATGGACGACTGCGAAGCGCTGATGCCGCCGTACCTGCGCTTCGTCAAGGGTGTCGTCGACGCGCAGGACCTGTCGCTCAACGTGTCGCGCGAGATCCTCCAGCAGGACCGCCAGATCCAGTTGATGCACCGGCGTCTTGCGAAGAAGGTGCTGTCGACGGTCAAGGACATGATGTCCGCCGACCCGGAGCGCTACGCCACGTTCTGGCGGGAGTTCGGCCGTGTCCTCAAGGAGGGGCTGCTGAGCGACTTCGAGAACCGCGACGCCATCCTCGGCGTCGCCTCCTTCGCCACAACCCACGACAAGGACGAGCCGACCACGCTGCGGCAGTACGTGGAACGGATGAAGGACGGCCAGGAGCACATCTACTACCTCACGGGTGAGTCCCGGCAGGCCATCGAGAACTCCCCGCACATGGAGGCGTTCCGGGCCAAGGGCGTCGAGGTGCTGCTGCTGACCGATCCCGTCGACGAGGTGTGGGTCGAGGCGGAACCCGAGTTCGACGGCAAGCAGTTGCGGTCCGTCGCCAAGGGCGAGGTCGACCTCGGTACCGAGGAGGAGAAGAAGGAGGCCGCGAACGAGCGCGAGAACCGGCAGCAGGAGTACGCGGATCTGCTCGCCTGGATGACGGACCGGCTGAGCGGGACCGTGAAGGAGGTACGGCTCTCCTCGCGCCTCACCGTCTCTCCCGCCTGCATCGTCTCGGACATGCACGACGTGACACCGGCGCTGGAGAACATGTACCGCGCCATGGGCCAACCCGTCCCGCACGTCAAGCGCATCCTCGAACTCAACCCGGAACACCCGCTGGTCAGCGGCCTCAAGCGGGCGCATTCCGAGAAGAACGAGGAGTCCGGCACCGGCCTGGAGGAGACGGCCGAGCTCCTCCACGACCTGGCACTGCTGGCCGAGGGCGGCGAACTCGGCGACCCGTCGCGTTTCGTCAGGCTGATGGCCGACCGCCTCGAGCGCACCCTGTGAGCCGAGGTCCTGAGGGCCCGGACGGCCTCCGGGGCCCGTCCGGGGCCTCAGGGCCGGACAGACCCTGAGGGCTGTCCCGTGGTTGCGCGGGTGGGCGGGCCCCCGCGCAACCGGGGTCCGGCCCTCCGGTGCCCGGACGAGCGGACCGTCGAGCAGAACGCCGAGGCGGTACGCGTCCGACGGGAGGAAGCCCCGCCGGCGTTCCGCCCGGGAACGCGCACCGCGGGCGCCGCGGTGCTCCTCGCCGACCGGGCCGGCATTCGTCCCGACCGGATCACCGGCCGGGACGAATGGTTCGGTTCGTCCGAGGAGCGGCCTCGACCGGACGGCGGGACATCAGCTTCCGAAGCCCAGGCCGAGCCGGTCGAGGGTCTTGAGCCAGAGGTTGCGTCGTCCGGAGTTCTCGTCCGCACGGGCGAGAGACCATCTGGTGGCCTGGATTCCCGCCCATCGGACCGGTTCCGGCGGAAACGGAAGGGGTTTGCGCCGCACCATCTCCAGTCGCGTCCGCTCGGTGCGCTCGCCCGCCAGCAGGTCGAGCATCACCTCGGCACCGAAGCGGGTCGCACCCACGCCGAGGCCGGTGAATCCGGCCGCGAAGGCGACGCGGCCCCGGTGAGTGGTGTCGAAGAACGCGGAGAAGCGGGTGCAGGTGTCGATCGCGCCGCCCCAGGCGTGGGTGAAGCGCAGCCCTTCGAGTTGCGGGAAGGTCCGGAAGAAGTGCCGGGCCAGGGTGGCGAAGGTCTCCGGCCGCTGGTCGTGCTCGGCACGCACCCGTCCCCGGTAGTGGTAGAGGGTGTCGTAGCCGCCCCACAGGATGCGGTTGTCGGTCGAGAGCCGCACGTAGTGGAACTGGTTGGCGGCGTCGGAGAATCCCTGCCGGTTGCGCCAGCCGACGGAGGCGAGCTGTTCGTCCGTCAGCGGCTCCGTCATCAGCGCGTAGTCGTACACCGGGACGGTGTAGAGGCGATGCCGCTTGACCAGGGAGGGGAAGGCGTTGGTCGCGAGGGCGACCCGGTCCGCCAGGACGCGTCCGTACGGGGTGCGCACCGTGATCCCCGGGCCGGTCTCCTCGATGGCCGTCGCCCGGGTGCGCTCGTGGATGCGCACGCCGAGGTCCTGACAGACCTGCTTGAGGCCCCATGCGAGACGCGCGGGGTTGAGTATCGCCGTGCCCTCGTCGTCCCTGAGCGCGCCCAGGAAGGTCGGTGAGTCGATCTCGGCACGGGTCTGGTCGGCGTCGAGCACCGTCTGCTCGGAGCCGTAGCGGGCGGCGAGCGCGGCCATCTCGTGCAGGTCGTCGACCTGGTACGGCTCGGTCGCCACGTTGAGGGCGCCGGTGCGCTCCCAGTCGCATGCGATGCCGTATCCCTTGATCGTGTCCTCGATCGCCTGGAGGTTCCGGATGCCGAGCCGTTCCAGCTCGGCAAGCTCGTCGGGCCAGCGCTCGAAGCCATTGCCCAGACCGTGGGTGAGGCTGGATTCGCAGAAACCGCCGTTGCGCCCGGACGCGGCCCAGCCGATCTCCTCCCCTTCGATCAGGACGACGTCACGGGAGGGGTCGCGCTCCTTGGCGATCAGGGCGGTCCACAGGCCGCTGTATCCGCCACCGACCACGAGCAGATCGCAGCGGGTGTCGGCGACCAGGGCCGACGCGGCCTGCGGGCGGCCGGGGTCGTCCAGCCAGAAGGGGGTGGGACAGGCATCCCGGAGCGCGTGGACGGGATCCATGGAGGACTCCTCGGGTGGTGCGTAGTGCGGCTGGGCCCATGGGTCCCGCCATCAGACTCCACCCGGAGATGCGTGTCAACGGCGTTGACGTAAGCCTTGGTGCCGCGCCCCGTCCGGAACGCGGGCCGGAACGGCCGGGATCCCGGCCGCGCCCCGCCCGGTCCGTCCTTCCGGCGGGCGGCGTGGCGGGAGCACCCGGTCCGGGCTCAGCCGGCCTCCCCGCCCGCCCGGGGCAGCCTGGCCTCGACGGCGTCGAGCAGCAGCTCCAGCGCGAACGGATAGCCACTGAGCATCATGTCGGTCGCCAGCAGTTGCGCGGTGGCGGCGATGTGGGGGTAGGAGTTCGCGTCCAGGCGGCCGTAGCGGTCCTGCCACACCTGGAGATCGGCCGCCTGTGCGGGAGCCGGCAGGGCGAGCGCCGCCGCGTCCAGGGCCGCGAAGGCGAGCGCCTGGTCGACGAAGGCGTGATAGATCCGCACCGCCTCCCCGTCCCGGAAGCCCGCCGACCGCAGCACGCCGAGGATCGTCTCCACGGCCCGCATCTCGTTGTCCCGCCCGGTCGTCCGGTGCGCCGCCAGCAGGGCGGCCTGCGGGTGCGCCTGGTACGAGGCATGGACGCGCAGACCCAGCTCGCACAGGTCGGTACGCCACTCGCCGGTGGCCTTCCAGCCGTGCTGGGCCCGGCCGATGAGCTCGTCGGCGATCGCGAGCAGCAGGTCGTCGGTGTTGCGGAAGTACCGGTAGAGCGCACTGGGGTCGGCGCCCAGAGCCGCCCCCAGCCGCCGGACCGTCAGCGCCTCCGCACCATGCTGACCGACCAGCCGCAGGGCCGTCTCCACGATGGTCTGCTCGGACAGTACCGTGCCCTGCTTCGTCGGCCTTCTGCGCCGCCGCTGCCGCTCCGGAACCACACGCTCATTCATGGCGCGGAGCTTATGACAACAGCATTGACGTGTGAAGGGGGCAACGGTTTCATGGCCTGCCATCCGGACCCTCCGGCCACCTCCCCCGAGCGAGGCGACGACCGTTGGTGGTACCAGTGAAAAGTGCAAGCACCACGCCGAGGAACAGCGCCCAGGCCCCCCAGCCCGCGATGCGGAAGTCCATCGGCGTCGTCGACGGCATCGTCCTCGCCGCGTCGAGCACCGCGGCGACCAGCAGTATCGGCATCGGCCTCGGTCTGATGGCGAGCATCGTCGGCCTGCACCTGCCGGCGATCATGCTGCTGGCCTTCCTGCCCGTGCTCGGCATAGCCGGCGGATACGGACGGCTCAACCGCGTCGAACCCAACGCGGGCAGCAGCTACAAGTGGGTCGGCCGCATCTTCAGCCCCTGGCTGGGATTCCTGATCGGATGGGTCAACGTCGTCGGCACCATCGTGTTCATGGCCTACACCACCACGGTGACGGGCTCGGCGATCATCCAACTCCTCGGCCAGGCCTCCGTCCACAGCGTCGCCGGCCTCTCCCTCGATCCGGACTCCACCCTCCAGTCCACCCTGCTCGGCATGGCCGTCCTGGTCGCCGCCGCGCTGGTCGCCGTCCGCGGGCTCGACCTCGCGGCACGTCTGCAGAAGTACCTGTTGATCTTCGAGTACGGCGTGCTGCTCGCCTTCTGCGGCTACGGCCTGTTCGCCGGGGACCAGCCCTTCTCGCTCCAGTGGTTCAACCCCTTCGACATCCCCTCGGCAGCGGCCCTCGCCCAGGGCATGGTGCTCGCGGTCTTCTGCTACTGGGGCTTCGAGTCGGTCTTCAGCGTCGGAGAGGAGGTCGGTGATCCGCGGGACGCCTCCCGTGGCGGGTTCATCGCCCTGACCGTCATGCTGCTCCTCTTCCTGCTCGCCGGCACCGCCTTCCAACGGGTCCTGCCTCTGGACGAACTGGCCGACAACGGCGCCCAGGGACTCGCCTACTTCGGGATGAAGCTCGCCGAGCAGCCGCTGGCCGCACTGCCGCTCATCGCCCTCATGTTCTCCGCGGTGGCGTCGCTCCAGGCCTCGGTCATCCCCACCGCCCGCGGGATGTACGCGATGGGCCGCGACGGCGTTCTCGGCTCCGTCTGGACGCGGCTGCACCCCAAGCACGGGACCCCCGCCGTCGGCACCCTGCTGATCACCGCGATCGCTCTGGCCCTCGCCGCGATGGCGCTGGTCATCCCCACCGTCAACGACTTGATCTTCGCCGCCGTCAACGCGATCGGCATCGTCGTCGCCCTCTACTACGCCCTCACCGCCGCGGCCGCCGCGGTGCACTTCCGCCATCTGCTGCGCACGTCACCGCTGGAGGCCCTGCGCGCTGTCGTCGGACCGGTGCTGGGGGCGCTCGCGCTGCTCGCCACCGGCGGCTACCTCGCCTGGACCTTCTACCGCTCCACCGACCACTTCGAAGTCTCCGCCGACAACGGCTGGTTCGCACTGCTCGTCCCGGTCCTGATGATCGGCTCCGGACTGCTGGCCGCCGCGTGGGCCCGCTGGCACCACCGGTCGCCCTACTTCGTCCCCACCCGCGACGCCACCGTCGCCGACGGACTCGACACCGCCGTCTGACCCCCGTGCCGTCGGCGCCCGGCGCGGACCGCGGCACCGCGTTCCCTCCAGCGGTCGGGGGAACGCGGGTGCACTCCGTCCGCCCCCGGCGGGGTCGCGACCCGCATCCGGCGAACGGCGCCACGCACCCACCCGACACCTCTGATCACTCCGATCCACCAAGGACCCTCACATGACCGACCTCACCGACCTCGCCCATCTGCCGGCCACCGAGGCCCTGCGCCGCTTCCGTGACCGCTCCCTGTCACCGGTCGAGCTGATGACCGCGATCATCGCGCGTGCCGAAGCCGTCGAGCCGAAGGTCAACGCCCTTGCCGAGCAGACCTTCGAGGAGGCGCTCGTCGCCGCCCGCGAGGCCGAGGTCAGGTACGGAGGCAAGGGCGAAGCACCTCGCGCACTGGAGGGCCTCGCCGTCGCGACGAAGGAGGAGCAGCCCATCGCGGGCCGTCTCATCACGGACGGTTCCCTGGCGTTCCAGGGGGAGATCGCCGAGCGGACGCACCCGGTGATCGAGCGGGTCCAGGCCGCCGGAGGCATCGTGCACGCCCGGACCACGACCCCGGAGTTCAGTTGCGCGGGTTACACGCAATCGCGACTGTGGGGCGTCACCCGCAACCCGTGGAACTTGGAGTTCACCCCGGGCGGCTCCTCGGGCGGCGCGGGCGCCGCACTCGCGGCGGGCGAGACGACGCTTGCGACCGGCTCCGACATCGGCGGCTCGATCCGCATCCCCGCTTCGTGCACGGGCACGGTCGGCTTCAAGCCGCCGTACGGGCGCGTGCCGGCGATGACGCCGTTCAACCTCGACACGTACTGCCACGACGGCCCGATGGCGCGCACCGTCGCCGACTGCGCCCTGTTGGAGAACGTCATCGCGGGGCCCCACCCGTTGGACGCCGTCTCGCTGCGGTCCGAACTCGTCCTGCCCGAGCGGTTCGAGAGCGCCGAAGGCCTGCGGGTGGCGCTTTCGGTCACCCTCGGGGACTGGCCGGTCGATCCCGAGGTCGAGGCCAACACCCGCGCGGTCGCGGAGGCGCTGCGCGCGGCCGGTGCCGTCGTCGAGGAGGTGGAGGTTCCCATCATGCGGGCGGACGTGATGCGGGCATCCATGATCCACTTCGGCTCGATCTTCGGCCCCTACATCGCCTCGGTCGCCGCCGAGCACGGCGACCGGCTCACCACGTACGCGCTCGACTTCGCCCGGCGGGCCGCCGAGGCCGTCCGCGAGCCCGGCAGCTTCCTGCAGGGCCTGGAGATCGAGGCCGCGGTGCAGACGACGCTCGGTGTGCTGCTGGACCGCTACGACGTCCTGCTGTGCCCGACGACCGCCGTCCCGGCGCTCAGGGCGGACGACGACCACCTCTCGGCCAAGGTCGTGATCAACGGCGTCGAACTGGACTTCTACCTGGAATCCGCGATGACCACGGCGTTCAACATCGCCGGCCGCTGCCCCGTGCTGAGCGTGCCGTCCGGTTTCGCGTCGACCGGAGTACCGACGGGGGTGCAGGTCGTCGGACGCACCTACGACGACGCCACGGTGTTCCGTGCCGCCGCGGCGATCGAGTCCGTCCGGCCCTGGAGCGGCGTCCCGGCGCTCTGACGTGACGTCAGGCATCCGAACCAGGGACCGGGTGCTCTGTCGCGGGGGCCGGAACCGGGCGAGTCACCGCCCGCCCAACGGGGCCGACCCGCCACCGGTGCGGGACCCGGTCCGCCGAACCCGCCGCCGTCCCGCACGACGTGGGCTGCGCGAGATCGTTCCGGACCCGAACACCCTTTCAGTCCCGGCGCCACGCCCATACGTCGGTGTGCGGCGCCGGGACCTGGGGCGCGGGGCGGGCCGGCGGGACGTCGGCGACCAGCTCCACCTCGTACCCCGCCGCGTCCTCCAGATAGGCGGCGGTGTGCCCGTCGCCGCCCGCGTGCGGGTAGCGGTCGGGGAAGAGTGGCCGCCAGCCGTGTTCGAGGGCCCCGGCCACCAGTGCGTCGAGGGTGGCGCGGTCCCGGACGTGGAACGCCAGGTGGTTGAGCCCGGGGCGGCGGCGGTCGTGCGTCTCCCCGGTCAGGTCGGGTGACTGCTCGACCACCACGTAGCTGTCGCCGCGTCGCCAGCTCCGCCCGTTCTCCCAGCGCTGGTACGGGACATGACCCAGCTCGCCGAGCAGCCAGCCCCACCCCCGCTCGGCCGTCGGCAGATCGGGCACCCACAGTTCGATGTGGTGCACCCCGCCGGTGCGGGCCGCGCCGGCCGGCAGCGGGACGGCGCGGCGGACGCCGTGCGGCTGGTACGCCACGGTGTCGCCGTCCTCGTGCCAGTGGATCAGGAAGTGTTCGCCCGCCCGATAGCCGTCGAGCCCCGCCCGGCAGTAGGCGACGATGTCGTCCGGGAGGGCGTCCAGCGGGAACCAGGCCAGCTCGGAGCACTTGTCCGGTTCGCGGTTGTACGGCGGGCGGGCGGGGTCGTACTCGGCCTCGAAGAACCAGCCGGTCCGCGGGCTGCCGCCGGGGCCGCGGTGCTGCATGACGAGGGCGACCCGCAGCTCGTCCGGCCCGAGCTCGACACCGATCTCCTCGGCGGCCTCGCGGATCATCGCCTCGCGGACGTCCTCGCCGTCCTCCACGTGTCCGGACGGGCCGTTGAACAGCCCGTCCGCGTACCCCGTGCCGGCCCGGCGGGCGAGCAGGACGTCGGGGCCGCGGCGGAGGATCAGATGCACATCGACGACCTCGGTGTGCCGCCGCGGCGGTTCGGCGCGGGCCACCAGGGCGTAGCGCTCGTCGTCGACCCGCTTGCCCCACAGGGCCGGATCGTCGGAGAGCCGCTCGTGGTGGATGCGCTCGGTGAGCTCGGAGAGCAGACCGGTCAGCCGCTCGGCGGAGAGGCCGACTCCGCCCCAGACGCCCTCGACAAGGATCAGCCGCCCGCCGGGGCGCAGCAGGGTGAACCAGTGGCGCAGGGCCGCCGCCGGATCCGGCAGCAGCCACACCACGTGCCGGGCCATGATCACATCGAACTGCTGCTTGCCGACCGGTGGTTGGGACGCGTCCCCGAGATGCACCGCGGTGCCGGTCCCGGCGAGTTTGGTCCGCGCCTGCTCCACCATGCGCGGCGACCGGTCGACGGCGGTGACCCGGTGCCCCTGTCCGGCGACGAGCAGGGCCAGGCTTCCCGTGCCGCACCCCAGGTCGAGCACCTCGGAGCGCTCGCCGGGCAGCCAGTTCTCCAGCCGCCGCGCCCAGGCGTGCCGGACCGCCGGATCGAGCAGCCCGTGGTCGGGCTCCTCGTCGAAGGAGTCGGCCGCGGAGTCCCAGTCGATCGTCGTCATGGGTCGATCGTGCCATCCGCCACCGACAACGGCGTGGCGCCCGCCGGATCGCGACCGGGCCGGCGTCCCGTCCGGCCGGCGGTGCGACGGCGGGCCGTACGGGACGGGACGCCCCGCCCGGGGTTCCTTCCGCGGGCGGGGCGTCCCGTGGTTCCGTTCCGATCCGGACGAAAGACCTGAGGGCTGTCCCGTAATCCCTGGCGGGACAACCCTCAGCCGACCACCGAGGCACAGGTGGTGGGGGTGGCATGAGCCGGATCCAGGGCGTTCGCCACCTCGTGGTAGGCGATCCGGTCCACGGTGCCGATCGCCACGTGCTCGGAGAGGTCGACCGGGCACAGGTCCTGGAGCAGGACGTTGCGTACGTTCGGACCGTCCAGGAACTGCGTGCGGTACGGGGTCACGACCTCGTCGTACCTGGTCGCGATGACGGTGTAGCGCACGCCGGGCACGGTGTCGCCGCCCGCATTGAGCTTGGTGAGGAAGGGAGAGCCCGCCACCTGGTCGGCGAGACCCGGCGTGTTGGCGTTCAGCAGGTCCTCCGCCCCCGGGAAGTACGGCAGCAGTTTCGTCAGGCCGAGAAGAGTGGTGCCGTGGTTGTCGGGTGCGAGCCCGATCATGGCGTTCACCTTCGCGGCCCCGCCGAGGAACTTCAGATAGTAGTTGGGCATCATGCCGCCCTGGGAGTGCCCGACGACGTCGGCCTTGGACGCGCCGGTGGAGGCGAGCACCCTGTCGACGAATGCGGCGAGCTGGCCGGCCGACTTGTCGATCGGGCCGAGGCCGTTGAAGAGAGGCACGCCGGGCAGCTGCCCGTAGTCCAGCGAGTAGACGCAGTAGCCCCGGTTGACGAGATAGGGGGCGAGGACCAGCCAGTTGTCGATCGAGTTCCCGAAGGTTCCGTGGACCAGGACGACGGGGCGGGGATGGGCCGCGGAGGGTTTGCAGGAGTAGTCGTTCCAGCCACGGGAGGTGGCGACGGTGGGGGTGGCTGCAGCGGCAGCGGCCGTGGGGGTGGCGACTGCGGCGACGGCGAGGAGCAGTGCGGCGAGGGCTCTCCGCGCACGTGGGGCGCGCGGCGCACGGTTCCGGGGCAGCATCGTGTGGTCTCCTTGCGGATCAAGGGAGTTGCGATGTCGGTGCGCCCTGCGGCCCGGACCACAAGTTCTGACTGCTAAATTTCTGTGTGCTCATGCCAAATTACGCATGAGTAGGGGGCGCGGGAAGTTACGCGTCGGTAAAAACTGAGCGTTCATCAACAAGGGGACGTCAGAGGGCCGATCGTCCCGCGAGCCGGCCCGGCATCACGGCCTGCGGGCCGAACCTGGCCCGTAGCCGGTCCGCCACCGCCTCGATCCGGCGCGCCCGCTCGTCCACCGGGTCGAACGACAGCTGGTGCGTGGCCCGTTCGCCGTCCATCAGCCCTTCCGCGCGCAGCGCGATCCCCCGCACCCGGGCCCGCTGCAGAGCGAACGAGTCATGGATCCGGTACGCGAGTTCGGTGAGCGCCGCGGAGTGGGCCGTGGGCTCCCGGAGCGTACGGCTGCGGGTCAGCGTCGAGTAACCGGTCCGGTCGGCATAGCGCACGGAGACCGCCAGCCCGCGGCACACCTGCCCGTCCCCGCGCATCCTGGCCCCCAGCTCCTCGGTGAGCGACATGAGCGCGCGGCGCTGCCGCTCCCGGTCCAGTTCGTCGCGCGGGAAGGCGCGTTCGGCGGCGATCGACCGGGCGGCGGCGCCCGGAACGACCGTCGTGCGGTCGATGCCGTGCGCCCGCTCCCACAGCTCGCGACCGGTCCGTACACCGGTGATCCGCTGCAGAGTACCGAGCGGGGTCGCCGCGATCCGGCCGATGGAGTCGAGTCCGTACCCGCACAGGGTGCGGGCCGTCGCCGCCCCGACGCCGTCCAGCGCCGCGGCCGGCTTGGCCGCGAGGAACCCGGCCCCCTCTCCCCCGGGCACCACGAAGGTCGTTCCGGGTGCGGCCTGCCGTGCCGCCATCCGGGCCAGCATCGGGTTCTCCGCGGCCCCGATCGCGCAGTCCACGCCGTGCAGGGCGAGCGCGCGGACCCGGATCACCGCGGCCAGCCCCCTCACGTCCTGCCCGAAGTAGCGCAGCGCGCCGCGCACATCGGCGAGCGCCCCGTCGGGCGGGACCGCCTCGACCATCGGGGTGAACGCGCCGAGAAGGGCGAGCAGCCCCTCGTAACCGGCGGCGTCCGGGAGGCCTCCGCCGATCCTGCGGAACCGCAGGTACAGGATTCCTGGCTCGTCGTGTGCCGCGCTCATCCCGCGCTCCCCGGGCTCTGGTGCCACAACTTCCTTCCGGTGGCGACGCCTTCGCCGGGCGGCTGGAGGTCGGACCAGGGGTTCATCTCGTATCCGGTGGACATCCGGATACGACGGCCGTCGCCGTCGGGAGCGGGCTCGGCCCCCTCGGGGGTGTCCTCCTCGGACGGGGGCCCGGCCGCCAACCGGGCGGCGACCGCGTCCAGTCCGCCGGTGCGCCGCAACTCGGCCAGCTCCGCCAGATTCCAGGCCGCCGAGCCGACCACGCTCAAACTCCGCGGTCCGCGCCGCTGCACCACTCCGCGTACCAGCAACAGCCAGGAGTGGAAGACGGTGTGCGCGCAGGCGGCATGGCTGTCGTCGAAGAAAGCCAGGTCGACCAGGCCCGTACCGTCGTCCAGGGTGGTGAAGACGACCCGGCGACCGGAACGGACCGGCGGGGTCTGGGTGGCCGCCTTGGCGCCCGCGACCAGCACGGTCTCCCCGTGCCGCGCCTCGCGCAACCGCTTGGCGGAGACCGCGCCGAGCTCCTTCAGGAACGCATGGTGATCACTCATCAGATGGCGGGAGACGTCCATGCTCAGTACGCCCAGCTCGGCACTGAGCCGTTCGGTCGCGTTGAGGTCGGGCAGCCCGATGGAGCCGGTCCGGTGTCCGTTGCCGAGCGGAAGCTGCGCACCGGTGGCGACGGAACCCGCGCCCCGCCGGGCGCGGTGCAGTTCGGACAGATGCAGCAGCAGATCGCGCCGATTGGCGCCGAACGCGTCCAACGCGCCCACCTGGGCGAGCCGTTCGGCCGCCGCCTTTCCCGGCCTGGCCCGTTGCCAGAAGTCCAGCAGCGAGGTGTAGGGCTGCCCGGCCACGATCCGGGCGACCTCGGCCTCGCCGATGCCATGGACGTCCGAAAGCGCCAGCCGCACTCCCCAGGCTTCCTCCCTTCCTTCACCATCAGACACCAGTTCGATTTGATGAGTGGCCGCCGACCGGTTCACATCCAGCCCCAGTACCGGCACCCCGCGCCGCCGGGCGTCCGCGAGCAGCAGCCGCTTCGGGTACATCCCCGGGTCATGGGTGAGCAGCCCGGCGTAGAAGGCCGCCGGGTGGTGCGCCTTGAGCCACGCCGACTGGTACGTCGGTACGGCGAAGGCGACCGCGTGCGCCTTGCAGAAGCCGTAACTGCCGAACGCCTCGATGATCTCCCAGGTCCGGGCGATCACTTCGGCGCTGTACTTCCTCGCCGCCGCCCGCTGCGCGAACCACACCTTGATCCGGCCCTGCGACCCGGGGTCGGAGAGCCCTCGCCGCACCCGGTCGGCCTCGTCCCGGCCGCAGCCGGTCATGATGTCGACCATCTCGATGATCTGCTCGTGGAAGACGACCACGCCGTACGTCTCGCGCAGCGGCCCCTCCAGATCGGGGTGCGGATAGCGCACGGGCGCCCGGCCGTGCCGGGCCTCGATGAACGGCCGCACCATGTCGGCGGCGACCGGCCCGGGGCGGAACAGCGAGATGTCGACCACCAGATCGTGGAAACCGGCGGGCTGGAGCCTGCCGACCAGATCGCGCTGGCCGGGGGACTCGATCTGGAAGCAGCCCAGCGTCTCGGCGCTTCTGATCAGCCGGTACGTCTCCGGATCGCCCGGCGGTACGGCATCCAGGTCCACGTCCCGCCCCGAGACCCTCTTGACCTCCGTGACCGCGTGCGCCATCGCCGACTGCATCCGCACACCCAGCACGTCGAGCTTGAGCAGCCCCAGATCCTCCACGTCCTCCTTGTCGAACTGCACCATCGGGAAGCCCTCGCCACTGGTGGGCACGACGGGTGCCCGGCGCAGCAGGGAGGCGTCCGAGAGGAGCACCCCGCACGGGTGCATGGCGATGCCGCGCGGCAGGGCGTCCAGCGCCTCCACCAGTTCCCAGAGCCGCCCGTACCGGTCCTTCTCGCGTGCCACCTCGCGCAGTTCGGGCAGCTCCGCCATGGCCGCGCGGGCGTCGCGGGCCCGGATGTGCGGGAAGGCCTTGGCGAGCCGGTCGGTCTCCGCCGGGTTCATGGAGAGCGCGGCGCCGACGTCCCGGATGGCGTGGCGCACCCGGTAGGTCTCGGGCATGGCGACGGTCGCGACCCGCTCGGTGCCGAAGCGTCCGATGATCGCGCGGTAGACGTCGAGCCGACGGGCGGACTCGACGTCGATGTCGATGTCGGGCAGCACGGCACGGCGCTTGGAGAGGAAGCGCTCCATCAGCAGCCCGTGCTCGACCGGGTCGGCGTGCGCGATCCCGAGGAGATGGTTGACCAGGGAACCCGCGCCGGAGCCCCGTGCGGCGACCCGAATCCTCATCTCCCTTACGTCATCCACGACTTGAGCGACCGTCAGGAAATAGGAGGCGAACCCGTGGTAGGCGATGATGTCCAGCTCCTGATGCATCCGCTCCCAGTAGTCGCGCCTGCGGTCGTAGCCGCGCAGCACCATGCCGGCGGCGGCGCGGGAGGCCAGCACCCGCTGGGCGGTGCGCCGACCGGCGCCGACGAGATGCGGTTCGGGGAAGTGGACGGCACCGAGACCGAGGTCGCCCTCGGGGTCGACGACGCAGGCGTCGGCGGTGTGCCGGGTCTCCGCGAGCAGCCGCGCTCCGGCGTCCCGGCCGAGGCCGGCGGCGGAGGCGATCCGCTCGGCGGTCCGCTCCATCGCGCGGGCATCCTTCAGCCAGCGTTCACCGCTGTCGAGCGGGGCACGGCGGGGATCGACGGGGACCAGCCCGCGGGCCGCGTCGAGCACATCGGCGACCGGGCCCTGCCCGGGGTCGGCGTACCGGACGGCATTGGTCAGTACGGCCCGCACCCCCTGTTCGGCGGCGAAGCCGACGGTACGGGCGGCGAGCCGCAGCGACCCGGGGCCGGTGCCCGCGCGTCCGTGATGGACGACTTCGAGGCGCAGGTCGTCCCCGTGCATCTCCCGCCAGGGGACGAGCAGCGCGGCGGCCCGGTCCGGGCGGCCGGCGGCCAGCGCCCTGCCGACGTCGGAGGCGGGGCCGAGCAGCACGGTGAGCCCTTCGGCGGGCAGCTCGGACCGGTCGACCAGGGGCTGCCCGGCACCGGCACCGTCGGATGGGGAGGCGTGGGCGGCGGTGACGAGCCGGCACAGTTCCGCCCAGCCCCGCGCACCGTCCCGGGCGAGGAAGGTGACCCGGGGTGCGGATTCATCGACAAAGGCGCCGCCGCGGACCGGGGGGCGCAGCCGATGCGTACGCCCGTCGCCTCTCGTATGCTCCGCCGCCGCGGGACCCACCGCGAGCCCCACCCCGAAGAGCGGCCGCACCCCGGCCGTCTCACAGGCCTTGGCGAAGCGGACCGCCCCCGCGAGCGTGTCGCGATCGGTCAGCGCGAGAGCGTCCATCCCCCGCTCCGCGGCGCGCTCCGCCAGCCGCTCCGGGTGCGAGGCCCCGTACCGCAGGGAGAACCCGGAAACGGTATGCAGATGCGTGAACCCGGGCACCCGCACCTCCTGGACCGATCCGTACTCACCACCCCCCTCGCTCTCCACCATAGACCAAGTTTCGAACATTCGTACGATACTCGAAAGGCGAGATCCTCACCCGGCCCGGACCGTAGGCCCTCTCAGCCATTCGGCCCAGCCCCACCTGCACGAATGGCCGACGCCCCGGAGCGTGGGGGCATGACTTTCGCTGACGAGGTGAAGAACGCCGTCACCCCACGGGCCGCACTGCTCGTCATCGGTGTGCTCGGGCTGCAACTGCTGTTCATCACGTCCTACGTCGGGGCGCTGCACAAGCCGAAGCCGACGGACGTACCCTTCGGAGTCGTCGCGCCCCGGCAGCTGTCCGCGCAGCTCCTGACCGAGCTGAAGAATCTCCCGGGCGGCCCGCTGGACCCCCGTACGGTCGCCGACGCGGCCACGGCCCGCGAACAGATCCTGAACCGCGAGATCGACGGCGCCCTGATCGTCAGCCCCACCGGCACCACCGACACCGTCCTCGTCGCCTCCGGCGGGGGCACCGCCATGGCCGACACCCTGACGCGCACCCTCACGAAGGTGGACCTGGCCCGGCAGCGCACCGTGCGGACCGTGGACCTGGCTCCCGCCTCCGACCAGGACTTCAACGGAATCTCGTCCTTCTACCTGGTCGTGGGCTGGTGCGTGGGCGGCTACCTCTGCGCCTCGATCCTGGCGATCAGCGCCGGGGCCAAACCCGCCAATCGGCAGCGCGCACTGATCCGGACCGGCGTCATGGCGCTGTACTCCGTCGTGGGCGGGATCGGCGGCGCGATCATCATCGGCCCGGTCCTCGGCGCCCTGCCCGGAAGCTTCTGGGGCCTGTCGGGGCTGGGGGCGCTGACCGTCTTCGCGGTCGGCATGCTCACCCTCGCCCTGCAGGCCCTCACCGGCATCGTCGGCATCGGGCTGGCCGTCCTGATCGTGGTGATCGCGGGCAACCCGAGCGCCGGCGGCGCCTTCCCGCTGCCGATGCTCCCGGACTTCTGGCGCACGATCGGCCCCGCACTGCCGCCCGGGGCGGGCACCTGGGTGGCCCGCTCGATCGCGTACTTCAAGGGCAACGCGGTCACCGGCCCCCTGCTGGTGCTGTCCGCGTGGGCGGCGGCGGGCACGCTCGTCACACTCCTGCTCTCCATGCGCCGCACACCGGACGACGACGCCGCCCGGCCACCGTTCGGCTCGACGGTCGACTGACCCCTCGGCCGGCCGCGCCCGTCAGCGGTCGCGGCCTTCCGGTGTCCACTCGTCCCAGGTGGAGATGGCAGAAAAGCCGCTGCGCGGGATGGTGACCATGCCCCGGATGTCGCCGCGCCCTTCGCGCTTCTGCCGGCTCCGCTTCCTCGCCCCTCCGCCCTGCGCGACAGCCGACGCCGCTCCCCCTTCAGCTTCTTCTCCGCCCGGCGCCTGGAATCGGGGCGAGGTGACGCGGGAGCCGTCCGCCATGACGGCGAAGCGATCCGGGCCCGGTTCATGCGCGGGCCATGCCAGGGAAACCTGTCCGTCTATCACCTGCATCACCATCACCGGTGACCCGAAGCGCCTGCACACAGCACTTTCACTGACATGACATACGATGCACACATCCGATCACACCCCTTCCGCTTGAGGATGCCCACGTCATGTCTCTCGGTGTCACGTCCCGTTCCGCGCGCGGTATATCCGCTGTCATGGCCCTGATCTCGGTCGGAGCGGTGGGATGCTCCGCCCTCGACAGCGCAAAGACCGGCGCCAAGAAAGTGGTTCGCCAGCGATCGGTCTTCTCGCTCGCGACCGGCGACTGCTACAACCCGAACAACGGGGCTTCCAAGAGCGAGGAGTTCAGCGTCGAGGTCGTGCCGTGCAAGGAACCGCACAAGGGGCAGGTCGTCGGCGACTTCAAGATCGACGGACAGTCGACGTATCCCGGTGAGGACAAAACCGCACAGATCGCCGACGAACGATGCCCGGCCGAGGCGCAGAAGTTCACCCCCGACGCCTGGGCCCTGCCCAAGGGCGTCGACATCTACTACTACTACCCCACCAAGGAGAGCTGGGCGACGGGCGATCGGGCCGTGAGCTGCACGTACAGCAAGGAAGCGGGCACGTTCTCCGGTTCGCTGAAGAGCAAGCCCCTGACCGCCGACCAGCTCGCGTACCTGAAGGGTTCGAACGCCGTCAACGAGGCCCTGTGGACGAACCAGCCCGAAGCGGATCACGTCGAGGACGACTTCGCCGGCTACAAGAAGCAGGCCAAAGCCGTCACCGCCGCGCTCGGCACCCACCTCACGGCTCTGAAGGGCATCCAGCAGCCGGAGACCGCCAAGCTCCGTGCACAGCTGAAGGAGGCCGCCGATGCATGGGAGAAGGCCGCCTCGGCCGGTGACACGGACGCCTTCTACCTCGCCTACGACCGGGCCTTCGCCGGTATCGACCCGAGCAAGACGGTCGCCGCCCGCAAGGAACTGAAGCTCGCCACCACCGTCCCGGCCGACGAAGCCGAGGTCTGGGCCGGCTGACCCCGTCGGACAAGTCCCCCCGCGCCGCACTCAGGGGGAGCAGGTCACCTCCGCCCAGACCGTTTTGGTGAACGCGTCACGGACGGTGCAGCCCCAACGGTCCATCGGGGCGGTCGGGGACGGCGAAGCCGCGCGCGACGGCCTTGCCCGCGTCACATGAGGTGATGGGGGCGAGCCCCGGCACGCCGGATCGAGAACTGCCCGAAGAAGCCGCACGATTACGCGCCCCCGAACACCTCCACGGTTTCCCGACACGCAGTCCCGGTAACGGCTCTGATGGGCCATCATCGACGTGGGCGGGAAAAGTCGGACACACCGTGTCCGCACCAAACGGAGGAGGCACGGAGTGCGTAGTCGGGTGCGCGCAACGGACGGGCGGCATCTGGTGGTGGAGCGTCTCGGTGATCCCCGTGGCAGACCGGTCTTCCTCCTGCACGGAATGCCCGGCAGCAGGCTCGGGCCTGCTCCGCGCGGCATGGTGCTCTACCAGCGCAAGACACAGCTGATCACCTACGACCGGCCGGGATACGGCGAATCCGACCGGCTGCCGGGCCGCTGTGTCGCCGACGCCGTCCAGGACGTACGGGCCATCGCCGACCATCTCGGGCTGGAACGGTTCGCCGTGGTGGGCCGGTCCGGTGGCGCCCCGCACGCCCTGGCCTGCGCGGCGCTGATGCCGGAGCGGGTGACCCGTACCGCCGCGCTGGTCGGGCTGGCCCCCTGGGGTGCCGACGGGCTCGACTGGTTCGACGGCATGGCCGCCTCGAATGTGCACGCGTACTCCACCGCGGCGGCCGATCCGGACGAGCTCGCGGAGTCGTTCATCTCACGGTCCGCAGTGATCAGGAAGAACCCGGTCCGGCTCATCGACGACCTGCGCCGGGAGCTGACCGACTCCGACCGGATGGTGGTCAACGACGCCGGCGTCCGCACCATGCTGCTGCGCAACTACCGTGAAGGGCTGCGCACTTCGGCATGGGGGTGGATCGACGACGCGCTCGCGTTCAGTCGGCCCTGGGGCTTCGACCCCGCGGACATCACGGGTCCGGTGCTGCTGTGGCACGGCGAGAAGGACGTGTTCTCACCGGTGGGCCACTCCCGCTGGCTGGCCGGGCGCATCCCGAACTCCACCGTCGTGGTGGAACCGACGGCCGCGCACTTCGACGCACTGCACGCCCTGCCCAGGATCCTCAACTGGTTGCTGGAGCCGACCGACGCCTGAGGACAGAGAACGGCCCGGAGGACCGGGAGCGTCCGGTGGTGGCCGGACGCTCCCGCGGCTCATACCGCCGTCGGCTCCAGCTCGCGCTCGAACCGGTTCTCGTTCCGGGCGATCCGGGTCATCGGGTGATCGTCGCCGAGCTGCCTGGCAAGCTCGTCCGCCGTCTCCGCCCGCAGCCGCGACGCCTCGTCCTTGCGGTCCAACGCATCGAGCGTGACCGCCATGTTGGACATCATGGCCAGGGTCTCGGGATGGTGCGCCCCGAGGACGCGCCTGAGCTGTCCCGCCACCTTTCGTTCGGTCTCCAGCACAATGCCGAGGTCGCCCCGTTCGGCCGTCGCGTTGGCCAGGTTCATGACGCAGAACAGGGTGTTGGGGTGCTCCCGCCCGTACACCTCCCGCATCGACGCGACCACCCGGGTCAGCACCTGCTCCGACTCCTCCACCGCCCCGACGCCCAGTTGGTACACGGCGAGGTTGTTCAGGGCGGCGAGGGTGTACGGGTGCTTCTCGCCCGGCACCTTCATGTACTGGTCGACGACCTCCTGTGCCGTGTCCCTGGCCTCGGTCGCCTCGCCCGCCGCGTACAGGTCCGCCGCCAGATTGAGGTCACAGGCGAGCCATTCCGGGTTGGCGGCGGTGTACTTGGCCCGGTACCGGGCCCGGGTGGCCACCGTCAGCCTGCGGGCGTCCTCCAGCCTGCCCGCCCGGCGCAGCGACACCGCCAGGCTCTTCGCCGCGCTCAACGTGCCGGGGAAGGCCCGGCCGAGCGTGGCCTTGTAGCTGTCGTACGTACGGCTGAGGATGCTGACGGAATCCTCGTACCGGCCGACGTCACGCAGGTCGCGGGCCAGGTTCATGGCCGAGGAGAGGCTGTAGGGGTGCTCCGCGCCGAGCACCTCGACCCGGCGGTCGAAGACGTCCTGGTCGATCTCCCTGGCCCTGGCGTACTGCCCGATCGACCGCAGGGTGAACGCGAGGTTGTTGGCCGCCGCGAGGGTCCTGGGGTGGGAATCGTGGAAGATCTGGTTGAACCCGTCGGTGGCTTCGGTCGCCAGCTCGATCGCCCTGGTGTACTCGCCGAGCGTGCCGAGGTCCGTCGCCAGACTGCTGGTGCTCATGTACGTGTGCGGATGCTCCGGGCCCAGGACCTCCCGCTGCGTCGCCAGGGTGATCTCGTCGAGGTCCCTCGCCTCCACGTAACGTCCGCGCGAGCGGTAGATGTTGGAGAGGTGGAAGCAGAGGTAGAGGTACTGGATGTCCCGCTCCCCCAGCGTCTCCTTCCAGATGGCGCGCAGCTCCTCGCAGAGCGCGGCGGCGGTCCTGAAGTCGCCTCGCTTCCAGAGGTAGCGGACCCGGTCGATCAGCAGTCTGCGGGCCTCGGGCTCCTTGCAGTTGCGTGCGTCGGACGGACCGAGGTGCGGCCAGATGGTGGCGAACTGCGGCCAGGTCGAGGGGTTGTCGATCGGTTCGTCGTCGTCGGGCCGGGCGCCGGCCAGAATCCGGTGGACGGCGTGCCGGGCGTCCTGCTGCTCCTGCTCGCTGAGCTGCGCCCGGATGACGGCCTGGACGAGCCGGTGCACCTGGATGGAGTTGGAGACCTGGTCGACCTTGGCGAGGGCGAACCGGCCGATCTCCCGGATGACCCGGCCCAGCACCAGCTTCTCCTGGAGCGAGGCGTCGTACGGCTTCAGCGCCTCGATCATCTCCTTGCTGTAGAGGAGATTCCCCGAGATCGGCTCGGGAGCGAAGAAGGCACAGAGCTGGAGCAGCCGCACCGCGGCGGGGGAACGCTCCTTGAGCCGTTGGATGGAGATGTTCCAGGTCGCGGCGACCGGCTCGGGGTAACCGGCCGGCTGGTTGAGCGCCAGGACCTCGGGGGCCTGCTGCGCCAGCTGTTCGAGATAGGCGTCGATCGGGGTGGCGGTCTCCGCGATCCAGGCCGCCGCCTGTTCGACGGCGAGCGGCAGGTCACCGACCGCGGTGGCCACCTGGGCGGCGTCCTCGTCGCTCAGCCCCGGGGCCCGGCGCTGAAGGTGTTCGATGGACTCCTCGCGCAGGAAGACGTCGACGGGCAGGGCGTCGCCGTGCTGGGACCAGGCCTGGTTCCGGGAGGTGACGAGGATGTGCCCGGAGCCGCCCTGCGGGAAGTAGCGCCTGAGCCGCTCGGGGTCGTCGGCGTTGTCGAAGACCAGCAGCCAGCGGTCCGAGGGCACACCGCGCCGCAGCAGGTCCACGGCCTCCTGGGAGGCGGCAGCCATGTCGTCGCCGCCCTGGGCGCCGAGCCGCACGGCCAACTCGGCGAGAGAGGCGACCACGTCGTCGGTCTGCTCGGACGATATCCACCAGACCAGGTCGTAGTCCGCCATGAAGCGGTGCACGTACTCCAGGGCGACCTGGGTCTTGCCGACGCCACCGAGTCCGTACAGGGTCTGCGGCTGGGGCAGTACGACGGCCATGCCGCCGCCGAGCTGGTCACGCATCCGTTCCAGGACCATGGAGCGGCCGGTGAAGCCGGGGTTGCGCGGCGGCGCGTTCCAGATCCTGGGGACGGTGCCGGGGAACCGCGGTCCGGGCGACACGCCGTCGGTGAGCTGTACGGGCCGGTCCAGGGCGCGCAGCAGGGCGGCGGTGGCATGCACCTCGTCGAGCCGGAAGAGGTCGACGGGGTTGCGGTCGATGTAGGGCGCGGACAGCCGCACGTCACCGACCCTGAGAGGCAGCAGATGGCGCCGGCCACCGCCGGGGTCCTCCGCCACGGCCCGGTCCCAGAGGTTCACCGCACGCTGCGACTTGAGGTAGGCGCTGGAGAGCAGCACCACGGTACGCGTGGCGTTCTCGGTGGCGACGGCGGGCGGTTCCACGGCCTCCCGCTCGGCGGACACGTCGCGCGGTACGACACGGAACCCGGCCCGGGTGAGCACGGACTCGATCCAGTCGGCCCACATCCGGTTCTCCGCCACGTAACTGAGGAAGAGATCGGCGGGCAGCGCGGGCCTGCGCCGGGTGAACGCGTCACGGATACGCAGCCGCACCTCTTCGCCGACCGGTGGCATCGAGGTGATCTGCTGGTCGGTGATGACGGAGGTGAGCCGCTCGAAGGCCGAGAGCAGCGAGTTGGTGAGCCCGGCCTCGTCGCCGAAGGTGGCGAGGGTCTCCTCGTACGCGTAGTAGGGGCGGTAGGGAATCTCCACCGCGCCCCAGTAGGCGGTGAGTTCGTCGCCGGACAGGTCGCGCGGCAGCCGGTCGAACTTCAGCCGGGCCAGCGCCCGCCCGGCATCGGCCTTCTCCTTCTCGCCCTCGTCGATGCGCATCGGGACGGGGAAGATGGAGATGGGACGTCCGGTGTAGCGCTCGGAGATCTGCCGGGCGACCGAGGCGGCGCCGTCGATGGACTGGTCGCTGAGGGTGAAGCAGTCGACCAGGACGTCGGGCAGGTGCACGGTGCAGATGTCGGCGATGTCACTGAGGCCGGTCCGGCTGTCGATCAGGACGTAGTCGTAGTTGGCCTTCATGTCGTCGCGCAGGGCGTCGAAGAAATGACCGCCGCCGAGCCGGTCGTAGAAGTTGTCCCAGTCGAAGGTGGAGACTGTCGCGGAGTATTCGCGGTTCTGCCGTCCGGCGGAGACGAAGTCGAGGGTGCCGCCGTGCGGGAACTCCCAGCCGAGCGCCTCGGGCGTGAGGGACACGGCGTGTGGCTGGATGCGGGCGTAGTCGCGGTGCCAGTCGTCGGCACGCTGGACGGGGCTGGTCGCCGCCCACGCGTACTCGGTGATCAGATCGATGACGCCGGTGGTGGCGCCGAGTGTCGAGGGGTCGAGGAACGGATGGAAGAACCGGTGCAGCCCCGGTGCCTCCAGGTCCCAGTCGACGGCCAGTACCCGCTTTCCGTTGGCGGCGAGTATCCAGGCGGTGTTGGCCAGGGCCATGGTGCGCCCGGTGCCGCCCTTGTACGAGTAGAAGGTGACGATGCGCCCGTCACGACCGGCCGTCATCCGTGTCCTCCGCATCCGTCGCAGGGTCGTGTGTCTCGGGGATGTAGTGCGTCTGCGCCATCGGCCCCATCAACCGTGTCCGTTCGGTGTGTCCGCCTCCGGTGGCGGGTGGGTAGACCGCCGCGTGTCTCAGATACTGCTGGGCCGCCGCCTCGACCACCTGCGGCAGGATCTGGCCGAAGGCCTCCATGCTGGGTACGCCCTTGGCGGCGACCCGGCAGTAGGCCCTCCCCTGGCGCATCTTGGTCGGCATGGTCTGTTCGAGCTTCTCGGTGAGCTCGGCCTCGGCCGCCCGGCTCTCGTGGTCCTCGCGGTTCCACGGCACGACCATCGTCACCCAGGGACGGTTCTCGGCGTCGAAGGCAGCGAGCCGCCGGCACCGTTCCTCGTCCTGCAGGGCCCAACGGTCGACGAGCAGGATCTCCGGCCTGCTGGGCGGTTGTTTGCCCTCCCCATGCCCCGACTCCTCGTCGAAGGAGGAGATGGTGGCCTGGTAGTTGAGGGAGCGCACCAGGTCCTCGGCGACATAGGCCAGGGGGCGCGCGGCGGCCGGGTGGTAGGGGTTCCAGTCCTGCGGATTGTCGCCGTAGTAGTCGGCGTTGCGCCCCTCGGGCAGATCGTGCCGGGTGGGGGCCGCGATGGTCACCTGCATGGGGCGGGGGCCGCCGACTCCGCTGTTCGGCGGGCCGAACGCGCTCGGTGCCAGCCGGTAGTCGACAGGGCGGCCGGTGCCGATCCTGATGGTGTCCGCGACATTGACGATGCGCTTGGCGAGTTCGTACACCGCGCGCTCGTACTCCTCGGCGAAGAGCCTGAGTTTGATCAGTCCGTAGAGTCCGTCGCTGACGTAACGGTCCCCGAAGTCGCGGTGGTTGAACTGTAACCGTTCGGCGGGGCCCGGGAGTTGGCTCGGCGGCACCGGTACCCAGAGCGCCGGGACGATCGCCTCGGCAGGCTGGTTGGAGCGGGCCCGGTAGTGAATGGCGCGCTGCGCGAAGGCGTACCACTCCTTGCCGCACATCTCGCTGGCGAAGTAACGCGGCGAGAACAGCGGCACGAATACCCGGCAGGTGGCGAGCACCTCGCCGAGCCGCTCCGACCAGCCCTCGCCGGACCGTATCTCGCGGTCGATGAACCCGGCGGGCGCGCCGGCGGGCAGATCGGTCATGGCCATCACATGGCCGCAGAGATCCTGGAAGAGCCGCTCGACCCACATATCGGGGTCCGTTCCACCGCCGTACCCCGGTGTATGCGCATAACTCAAGAAGAAGTACGGCCGATGGTCCGCCGCTCGCTGCTGCGTCGTTGCGTGCACACGACCCCCGTCCTGTGTGAGCACCCGCACCCGAGGAGTGAAGTGAATGCGAGCGAATTCATCATTCCGGAGCGGACGTTGCTCCACCCCCATGACGTTCGGTCATTCAACGCCGGTTTTCAGTCATACGTTCCCGGGTTCAGCCGATCACTTTCTTGATCGAATATGGTCTGCGACGTTCTTCCCGGTTGTCCTGTGTGTACCGGCGACCCGGTCGAACCGGAATGTGAGCCTCAGATCTCCTTTCGCATCAGATCCACCAGCCGTTTTCCACTGACGGTCAGTTCGGCGGCACCCTCAAGCGTGTCGAGGGCCTGCGATACGCCCTCCAGATATCGGGGTTCGAAAGCCCCCAATGCCATTCGCTCGTAGGTGTCGGCCAGCAGCCGGGAAAACGGAACTGGTTCTTCCCGCCAAGGCGTCCGATGGTCCCAGGAGCCGTCCGCCGCGTAAAGGTCCGTGACATCGAGCAGCGCCCGCAATTCGGCCCTACGGAAGCCCCGTAGCAGTGCGAACGCCAGATCCTCCGCACTGCCGTCCGGAGAGATTCCCAGCGCACCGTAACCGTGCCGCCCGACGGCGGGCTCCGCCGGGGCCGGACGGACCAGTGGAGTGAGAGTGGTGAGGCGGCCCGCCATCTCCCCGGTGCGTCCGGGCGCCTTCGCCTCGATCAGCTTCCACGCTGCGCCGATCCTGGCCCCGAGGTCGGCGGCGGTGCGGTCGTCGAGACGGTCGACGGCCGGTGCGTCGAAGCACCAGCGGTACGGATCGAGGTCGTCGAGCACGAGGCCGGGCGAAGAGCCGGCCGTCGTGACCCTGCGCAGGGGCCGCCAGCCGGCACCGGCCGCCTCCGGCCGGACAACCCGCCGTTCGGCCGCGTCGCCCCCTTCCCGCCGGACCACGAAGCCGTCCTCGGTCGCCCGTACGAGTGCCGTGCCGTGCTCCGCCCCTCCCGCGATCCGCAACGCGCCCAGGCCGGGCAGGAAGATCCTGCCGCCCGTGAAGGCCACCGGTACGCGCAGATCGAGGCCGGCCCGCACGACCGCGCTCGCGAGGTACGCCGACATCTCCCCCGCCACCCGCTCGGCCCCGGACCGTTCGTGGACGACCTCCAGGGCGGAAAGCAGCCAGCTGCGGGTGTAGGGATGGGCCAGCACCTCGTCCAGGCCGCGGGCGCCCTCCTCCGACTCCTCGATGGCGGTGGCCAGCGCCCAGGCCTCCGCCCACCGCTCGCCGCCACGCCCTGCGATGTCGGCGTTCAGGCGGGCGAGCAGGGTGCGGGTGAGGTCCAGCTGGGCGGTGAGCAGCTCGACGGGCTCGGCCACCGCGGGCGCGACGAGGGCCGCCGCCGTGCGTACCTCGATGCCGCGCACCAGGGCGGCCAGATCGGCGCAGTACACGGAGGGGTTGTCGAAGCCGCCGGACGGCCCCTCGGAACGGTACCGGTGGGTGTAGAGACCACCTCCGCACGAGCGGACGACCGGGCATCGGCGGCAGGTCTCGCTGACACCGGCCAGTCCGAGCTGCCGGGCCCGCACACCGGGATGGGCCGCGACCTCGTCGAAGGTGTGGGTGAAGACGTCGAAGCCGGTGGCCGCCGCGCCCTCATAGGCGCTCTTGAGCGAGTCGACCTGCTCCAGCTGGCCGTCGGTCTCCACGACGACGAGGTCGGTGGGGGCCAGGCCCAGCGACTCGGTGAGGCTGGGGCCTCCGTTCAGGGTGGACAGGACCGAGGAGAAGAGCCGGACCGGCACCGGGCGCCCCTGCTCCTGCCAGCGGTCGAAGACCGCGAGGAGCCAGTCGGCGTAGGCGGTGGGCGATCCGCCCGGACGGGGCGGCGGCTCGTCCCAGGTGGCGTGCGGAAGCAGGAAGTCGATCAGCGGCGGTTCGAGCTCCGTGAGCGCGTCGAGGACCGCGTGCGGGTCGTTCTCGATGTCGACGGTGCACAGGAGCCCGAGGTTGAGATGGCTGTAACGCTCCTGCCGGAGCAGCTCGACGGCCTTGAGGACCAGGGGATGGCTGCTGCGCCCGTCGGCGTAGCGGCGGTGCCGGTCGTTGGCGGCCCGGTCGCCGTCGAGGGAGATCCCGACCTTGACGTCGAACTCGTCGAAGAGGTCGAGATAGCGCGGGCTGAGCTGGAGTCCATTGGTGTGGATGCGGAGGTCGAGCTCCGCGACGCCTTCGAAGGCGGAGGTGAACTCTTCGCAGACGCGCCGCAGTCGGGCGGGGCCTGCCAGTAGAGGCTCCCCTCCGTGCAGGATCACTGACACGGAGGGCAGTGCATGTGCCTTGGCATGCTCAGCCAAGCGTTGAGCAGTCCGGAAGATGACTTCGTCAGAGATGGCTCTGGGTCGGGTTCGCCAGCTCTGATCTGCATGTTCATAGACATAGCAATGGTCACAGGCAAGATCGCACCTGCTGTGAACCTTGAGAACGACTTCGCGGAAAGGGACCAGGGGTCCTGTCATTCCACCAGTCTAGCCAGCCTGCGGGGATGTTTGAGTATTCCAGCCGGCCCGCAGGGTCGCTCGGGCATTGCAGCCGGCCCGCAGGGTCGCTCGGGGCGTCGGTTCAGAGTGCCGAGTTGAAGGTCGATGCCTGGGTGGGGCGACCGGCCGACGCGGCATGCACGCGACCGAGCTTCCGGACAGCGGTGGCGCCGCGCACGTCGATCTCGGTGAGCGGCACACGATTCTTCTTCGCAACGGCGAAGGAGAGGGAGGATTCAGAGGTCTTCACGGCCGTCCTTGAGGGGGTTTGTTCCGATGGAATGGTTCCGGACAGGAATGCAGCAAAGGTATCTGCACCATTGCAGTGTCCGGCGGCACGACTTTACTCTCATGACCTCCGTTGGCAACTGAGGGCGCCCACTTGGAACAAGAGCGTCACACAGGGCTGCCCCGGGCCCGACGGAACCATTGATTCCACCATTGAGGTGACGACATAACCGCAGACGGGAGTGAACATGACGGCGATTCCCGGACCGCTCCAGAGCATGGTGTTCAGGAACGCTGATCTGCCGGAGCTCTTCCACCACACGGACGCGATCGCCATCGCCCGTCAGCGGGAGGCCGTGAACACCACCCGGATCCAGCTGATCCTGCTGGTCATCGGCACGGTCCCGGCGGCGCTCCCGTGGCACGTGGAACTGGGTGGCACGTTTCAACTCATCGACGCCGTCGGTGTGTTGGCCTATACGGGTGTCCTGATCACGACGTACCTCTTCGCCCGGCGCAAAGCAAAGTCGCATTGGCAACTCAACCGCTCGGCGGCGGAGTTCATCAAGTCGATGTGCTGGCGCTACGCGGTCCACGGCTCGCCTTTCGACACCCACACCCAGCACCCCGAGGCGGTGTTCGCGAACCGTCTCGAAGAGGGGCTCCAGGAGCTCCGGAAGGTGGGGTGGGCAGACCCCCGCGACCTCACCGCGGACTCGGGCGGACTGATCACCGAATCCATGCGCGAGTTGCGGGACAAGGCGTTCACCGTGCGCAAGGAGACATACGTACGGGACCGGCTGATAGAGCAGCGCAGTTGGTACCGCAGGCGCCAGGAGGTTTCCCGGCGGGCCACGCTGGTCTGGTCGACCACCATTGCCGTGCTGACGGCTCTCGCCCTGGTGTTCGCCCTGGTGAGAACGTTCTCCGCCGCCCAGTCCTTCGCCCTGACCGGGGCCCTGTCGGCCGCGGCGGCGGCCTGTCTGGCGTGGAGCGAGATGCGCCGCCATCACCCGCTGATCTCGGCCCACTCGCTGGTGGAGCAGGATCTGGAGTCGATGCAGGTGGCGATGGAGACCACACTGACCGAGCGCCAGTGGCCGCGGGCGGTGTTCGAGACCGAGCGCATCGTCTCCCCCCAGCACACCGACTGGCTTGCCAGGCACCAGATGTGACGCTGCGTCGAACCGCTTGCGCGAGAGCGCGGCCGTATACGAAGACGGCCGCGCACACGTCAGCCGCGCTCCACGCCCTCGCGCCAGATGACGGTGACCGGGCGGCCCAGACTGCGGGCGTACGTCACGATGTCACCCGTGCCGCCGAGGCCGCGGGCCGGCCTTCCGTCCCACACGGCGAGCAGCCGGTCGCAGTGGTCGGCGATGTACGCGCCGGCCGCGAAGTACGCCTCGTCGGTCGAGTGCGGGTAGCCCAGCCGGACCTCCCGGGCCGCCCGGCCCTTGAGGTCCCGGTAGCGGGCGAGTTCGGCGGCGTCGGCGAAACAGGATTCGTAGTCGCCGCTGGGGATGACCACGGTCAGATCCGCGCCACAGGCCAGGGCGAGGTCGGCGAAGAGCTGGTCGGCTCCCACCGCAAGGCTGGAGAGGGCCTCCAAGGACCCTTCGAGGCCGCAGAGCGCGGCCCGTAACCCGGACAGCACATGGGCATGGGCCTCCCGCGGAATGCTGCGGTGGCCGGTCACTCCGATGCGTTTCACGGACCTGGAACCCCCTGAAGTATCTGCGGGGGTTCCGGAAGGCATCCCTCCGGAAAGCACAGCATCCGCCCCCGTTTGCTCCTGCTTGACCGACCTGCCCCACATTCTCTCAAAAGCCGTGGGGTGAGCGGGAGTCCCCGCCCAGCATTCGGGCGGGGACTCCGTCTCGGTCGACTACCTGTTCCAGGGCCGGACCGGGATGCCGGAGCGTCAGTTCAGGGTGACCCCGTACGCACTGAGCGCCTCGGTGACCGGCTGGAAGTACGTGGTGCCACCGGAGCTGCAGTTGCCACTGCCGCCCGAGGTGAGACCGATCGCCTTCGAGCCGGAGTAGAGCGGACCGCCGGAGTCGCCGGGCTCCGCGCACACATTGGTCTTGATCATGCCGTAGACGATGTCGCCGTTGCCGTAGTTGACCGTGGCGTTGAGGCCCGTGACGCTGCCGCCGTGGACGCCGGTGGTGGAACCGCGGCGGGTGACGGACATGCCGACCGTGGCGTTGGCCGCTCCGGTGATGGTGACGCTGCCGACGGTGCCCGGGTGGGCGAGCGAGGCGTTGTCGTACCGCACCAGGCCGTAGTCATTGGTCGGGAAGCTGGACCCGACCGTCGGGCCGATGCTGGTCGTGTTCGAGGAGTTGGTGTACCAGGGCGGGTTGCCATCGGTGCAGTGACCGGCGGTCAGGAAGTAGTAGGTGCTGCCGCTGTGGACGTTGAAGCCGAGGGAGCAGCGCCAGCCGGGGGCGTAGATCGCGTCGCCACCGGAGAGCAGTTTGCTGAGCTTTCCGGCGGTGCGCTCGATCCGCAGGGCGCCGGCGTTGGCTCCGACGGACTGCTTGATCTGCTTGATCTCGGCCTGCGAGACCGTGCTGTCCGCAGTGACCACGAGGGAGTTGGTCGCCGGGTCGATGCTCCAGGCGGTCCCCGCCACATCGGCGCCGAGCACGGCGTCGCTCGCGGCGGAGAGCTGCTTGGCGCTGAAGGTGGTGGGGGCGGTGTCGGCCTGGGCGCTGGGGACGGCGAGTGCGGCGACGGCGACGAGGCCTGCTGCGACGGCGACAGCCCTGCTGCGTCTCGCGGTGCCGCTGAGGGGGGTGGTGCGCTTGATCCTCACTTTTCATTCCTCCCGAGGGGAAGTCGGGGGTCCGCCTGTGGGGTGGTCGGACCCGTGAGGCGCAGTCGTCGGCACGGGCATACCCGCCCGCGGTGCGGAATGCCGTGCTCCTGACAAGCGCTGCTCGGGAGTATTCAAGGGGTCAACTTCTGACGCAAGAGGGCCTTCTGGCCCGAACCTGTCGCGTCACGACGGAAGGTCCCGGCAGCCCGTGGGCTGCCGGGGCCTTCGTCCCGGGGCGATCCGGGGCACACCGGCCATGGACAGCGGCCTTTGTCCCGAGTCGATTTGACGGTGCGTCAGCCGTCGATCCGGTTCCGCTCGCCCGCCTCGACGGCGATCGGCAGGGTGTTGCCGGGCGGCGGGAAGGGGCAGATGAAGTGATCGGCGAAGGCGCAGGGCGGCAGCAGCGCCCGGTTGAGGTCCACCGTCACGCTGCCGTCCTCGGCCGGGGCCGCGGGCCGCAGGAACCGGAAGCGGTAGCTGCTGTTCCCACTGGTGGCATCCGCGAAGACCGCCCAGAGCGATCCGTCGGGCTCGACCGCGACCTGCAGCGTGTGCCGGGCGCCGTCGAGCTCGAACGCGATCTCACCGCCGAGCCCGAGGCCACGTTCGACCCCGTCGGCGTTCTCGACGCGGACCGTACGGGCGCGGTCGTACGGGCGGAAGGTGCCCGGCAGCTCCCAGCGGGCCTCGTACGGGGTGGCCTCGATGGCCCGGAAGGCGCGCCGCGCCGCCGAGGCCGGGTCGAAGTCCCGTACCGCCCAGAGCCCTTCACGGCTCAGCACGACCAGCCGCCGCTCACCGTGCGCGACGCGGGACTCGCCGATCGGGCCACGGTCGGCGGCGAGGCGGACCCGGCCGGTGAAGGGCTTGCCGTCGACGGTCAGGCCGTCTGCGGCAAAGGCGCTGAGCAGCAGCTCCTCGCCGTCCGCGCGCCACTGTCCGGGCACCCCCGGAATGCGGCCCTCCGGGTGGTCGGAGAGCCAGTGGGTACCGGTGAGGGAGAGCGGTCCGTACGGCGCGGACACCGTGGCGGTGCGCCCCTCGTGCCAGTGCTTCCAGTCCTGTGCCGCCTGCCCGGAATCGTGCGGCCGGTGTGTTTCCGTGCTCATGCGTTCAACCTTTCCACACCGGTTCGGCGAGTCCGAGATGCGACCGCAGCGTGAGACCCGTGTACGCGGAGCGGAACACGCCGCGCTCCTGGAGGAGCGGGACGACCCGGTCGACGAAGTCGTCCAGGCCGCCCGGGGTGAGATGCGGTACGAGGATGAACCCGTCGGCGGCGTCGGCGGCCACGAACTCGGTGAGCCGCGCCGCTACCGTCCGCGGGCTGCCGATGAAGGACTGCCGCCCGGTCGTCTCGATGACGGTCTGGCGGATGGACAGCCCCTTCTCCTTCGACAGCGCGCGCCAGCGGGCCGCGACAGCAAGAGGGTCGCCGTGCCTGACCCGGCCCTGGACCAGCGAGGACTCCGGGTCGGGGTCGATCTCGGGGAGCGGTCCGTCGGGGTCGTAGGAGGAGAGGTCACGGCCCCAGACCTGCTCCAGGGCCAGCATCGCGTTCTGCGGGGAGACCTGCTGGAGGCGGATCTCGGCCGCTCTCTCCTGGGCCTCGGCATCGCTGTCGCCGAGCACGAAGGTGACCCCCGGCATGATCTTCAGATCGCCCGGCTCCCGGCCGTACTTCGCCAGCCGCGCCTTGACGTCGGTGTAGAAGGTGCGGCCGGCCTCCAGGGTGCCGTGCCGGGTGAAGACGACATCGGCGGCGGACGCGGCGAACTCACGGCCCTCCGGGGAGTCCCCGGCCTGGATGACGACCGGATGGCCCTGCGGGGAGCGCGGGACGGTGAACTCCCCCTCGATGGTGAAGTGCTGCCCGTGGTGCGCGAACGGGCGGGGGGTGCCGTCGGGAGCCCAGCTGTCCCACAGTTCGCGGGCGGTCGCGACGAACTCGGCCGCGCGGGTGTATCGGTGGGCCCGGTCGAGATAGCCGCCGCGCCGGAAGTTCTCCCCGGTGAAGGAGTCCGAGGAGGTGACCACGTTCCAGGCGGCCCGGCCGCCGCTGAGATGGTCGAGGGTGGCGAGGCGGCGTGCCAGTTCGTAGGGCTCGTTGAACGTGGCGTTGACGGTCGCGGCGAGGCCCAGCCGGTCGGTGACGGCCGCCAGCGCGGCCAGCACTGTGAGGGATTCGGGGCGGCCGACCACGTCCAGGTCGTGGATCCGGCCGTTGTGCTCGCGCAGCCGCAGCCCCTCGGCGAGGAAGAAGAAGTCGAACCTGCCGCGTTCCGCGGTGCGGGCCAGGTGCTCGAACGAGGAGAAGTCGATCTGGCTCCTGGAGCGCGGGTCCGACCAGACGGTGGTGTTGTTCACACCCGGGAAGTGGGCGGCGAGATGCATCTGTCTCGTCGTGGTGCTCATGCCCGTCCCCCTTCGAGGGCGTAGCGGTTGGCGGGACGGGCCAGCCCCAGGTGCTCGCGCAGGGTGCCGCCGGGATGGAAGGTGCGGAACAGGCCGCGGTGCTGGAGCAGGGCCACGGTGCCGTTGACGATGCGTTCGAGGTCGCGCCCGGGGGTGATGGGCGTGAGGTGGAAGCCGTCCACCGCTCCCCCGCGGTGCCACCGGATGATCAGTTCGGCGAGGTCGACCGGGCCGCCCCGGTAGTAGGAGCCGCCGGCGGCGAGCGGGGGTCCGCTCTCCAGCCCCGGTTCCGGGGCGGTCTCGGCGTCGCCGAGGTCGACGGTGAGCGCGACCAGCACCCGGAGGGTGTCGGGGTCGCGTCCGTACGCCGCGGCGCGCCGGCGCAGATCGGTGCGGATCACGGCGGCCCGCTCGGGGGCGGTGGCCCGGACGAGGACGACATCGGCGTGGCGGGCCGCGGTCTCCCTCGCCGTGCCACCGGTCCCGTCGACGACGGTGACCGGGTGTCCCTGCGGGGGCCGGGGCACGATGGCCGGGCCACGTACCGAGAAGGAGGCGCCCTCGAAGTCGACGTGGTGCAGCTTGTCGCGGTCGATGAAACGTCCGGTGGCGACGTCCCGGATCTCGGCGTCGTCCTCCCAGCTGTCCCAGAGCCGGGCGCTCACATCGGCGGCCTCACCGGCCTCGCGCCACAGTTCCTCCGCGGGCGCGGCCGGGCGCCGGCCGAAGAGCCGGGCCTCGGCCTCGGTCGTCGACACATCGACGCACCAGCCCGCCCGGCCGCGGCTCACCCAGTCCAGGGTGGCCACGGCGCAGGACACGTGGAACGGCTCGGTGTGGGTGGTGGTGACGGTCGGTACCAGACCGATCCGGTCGGTGGTGGGGGCGACCCGGGCGAGAACGGCGAGTGCGTCGAGTCCGGGCCGGGCGAACGAGTCGCCGAGCGTGACGAAGTCGAGGGCGCCGCGCTCGGCGAGCCGGGCGAGGCCGATGTGGTGCCCGGGGTCGTAGCGGGGCGGACCGCCGATCTCGGCGGCCAGGTGAAGGGGTGCGGTCGAAGGCATGGGCGTCACCTCTCGGGGCTCAGTTCCTGGGCCTGGGCAGGCCGGGCGGGTTGATCTCGGACTTCGCGACGGCCTCGCCGGAGAGCCCCCAGCGCCCCAGCACCTCGGCGTACGAACCGTCCTGCACGATGTGGTCGATGGCGGCCGCGTACGCCTCGACCAGGCCGCTGCCCTTCTTCGTGGTGGCGGCGATCTTGCCCTGGAGCCCGTCGCCGGCGCCCGACAGCGTGCCGACGATCTCGGACTGGCCGGCCGAAGCGACGTGGTAGTTGGCGGAGGGGCTGGGACCGAGATAGGCGTCGATGCGGCCGGACCGGAGGGCCAGGTAGTAGTCGGTGTCCTTCTGGAAGTACTTGATCTCCACCGGCTTGCGTCCGGCCTCGACGTTCTGCTCGTTCCAGTCGACCAGGATCTTCTCCTGGTTGGTCCCGGAGGAGACGGCGATCGTCCTGCCCGCCACGTCCTTCGGCCCCTTCACCTTCCAGCCGGATCCCTTCCTGGCCTCGAAGGCGATGTTGTCGAGCCGGTAGGTCGCGAAGTCGTACTTCTCCTTGCGCTCCTCGGTGACCGTGACGTTCGAGAGCACTCCGTCGAACTTGGAGCTGTCGAGACCGACGAAGAGGTTCTCCCAGGAGACCTGCTCGAACACGGGCTCAAGACCGAGCGTGTCGGCGATCAGGGTCGCCAGGTCGATCTCCGAACCGATCCGGGTCTTGTCGTCGGTCGCGTAGAAGCCCAGCGGTGGCGAGGCGTCGGCGCTCGCGCCCAGCCGCAGCGTGCCACGCTCACGGACGGCCTCGGGCACCTTCGCCGCGATGGCGTCGACCTTCTTGCCTCTGATCCGATGCTGGTCGGGGCCGATGTTGATGCCGGTGCCCCGCTGCCCCTTCGGCTTCACCTCGGTGGTGGCGGCGTCCCCGCTGCCGCAGGCCGTGAGCAGCCCCGCGGCGGTGAGGGTGGCGAGCGCGGTGGACAGGGTGCGTCGGACGGACACGTGCGTACTCCTCGAAGAGAACAGCAAAAGGGGCATGGGCGGATTCACAGGACCTTGGAGAGGAAGGCTCGGGTGCGCTCGTGCCGCGGACGGTCGAGCACCTCGTCGGGCGCGCCCTGCTCGACGATCCGTCCCTCGTCCATGAAGACGACGGTGTCGGCGACCTCGCGGGCGAAGCCGATCTCGTGCGTGACGACGATCATCGTGGTGCCCTGGACCGCCAAGTCCTTGATGACGTCCAGGACTTCACCGACCAATTCGGGGTCGAGCGCCGAGGTCGGCTCGTCGAAGAGCAACAGCTTCGGTTCGAGGGCCAGCGCACGGGCGATGGCGACCCGCTGCTGCTGTCCACCGGAGAGCTGCTTGGGGTACGCCCCGGACTTGTCGGCGAGCCCGACCCGGGCGAGCAGCTTCTCCGCGGCGGCGACGGCTTCCTTCTTCGGGCGGCCGAGGGCGGCGACCGGGGCCTCGATGACGTTCTCCAGCACGGTCAGGTGCGGGAAGAGATTGAAGTTCTGGAAGACGAAGCCGATCCGGGTGCGCTGGCGCAGCACCTCGCGCTCGCGGAGCTCGTACAGCTTGTTGCCGTCCCTGCGGTAGCCGACCAGGGTGCCGTCGACGCTGATCCAGCCGTTGTCGACCTTCTCCAGGTGGTTGATGGTGCGCAGCAGCGTGGACTTGCCGGAACCGGACGGGCCGAGGACGACGGTCACCTCTCCGACGCGTACGGAGAGGTCGATACCGCGCAGCACCTCCAGGCCGCCGAAGCGCTTGTGGACGGAGCGGATCTCGACCATGGTGTCCGCGGATCCGGTGGTGCGGTCGGTGGTGGTGCTCATCGCGCGGCCCCCTTGGCGTAGTGACGTTCGACGTAGTGCTGGAGGACGGAGAGCACGGTGGTCAGGAGGATGTACCAGACCGTCGCGACCATGAGCAGGGGCACGACCCTGCCGTTGCGTCCGTAGACGACCTGGACCTGGTAGAAGAGTTCGCCGATCGCCATCACGGAGACGATCGAGGTGCCCTTGAAGAGCGAGATGATCTCGTTGGCGGCGTTCGGCAGGATGGAACGCATCGCCTGCGGGAGCACGATCCGCCGCAGCTGCCGGTGCCGGGGAATCCCGAGCGCGGCCGCGGCCTCCAACTGACCGCCGTCCACGGCCAGTACACCGCCACGGACGATCTCCGCCGCGTAGGCGGCCTGGTGCAGTGCCAGTCCGAGGACGGCGGCACTCATCGCGCCGACCAGGTTCATCGTGTCGAAGGAGAAGAATCCGGGCCCGAACGGGATGCCGAACTGCAACTCCTCGTACAAGTAAGCGAGGTTGAACCAGAAGAGCAGCTGAACGATGAGCGGGATGGAGCGGAACGCCCAGATGTACGCGTAGGCGACCGCGTTGAGGAACGGACTCGCCGACAGCCGCATGAAGGCGATCACGATGCCGAGCGCGAAGCCGAGCACGGTGCCGTGGAGCGTCAGCTGGAGCGTGACCCAGACAGCCTTGAGGACGGTCCCGGCCGTGAAGAACTGGACGAAGACGTCCCACTCCCAGCCGGGATTGGTGACCAGTCCGTGCAGGAACTGGGCGAGCAGGACGGCTGTGACGGCGACGGCGACCCAGCGCCAGGGGTGGCGCAGGGGCACCACGGTGAGCGTGTCGTGGTCGGCGACGTCGGGCGTGGCGACACGTGGTCCTGTCGCCTTGTCGATGGGTGGATCGCTGGTGAGGGACATGAGGGTCCTTGGGATGCGGGGTACGGGGGTGGGTGGGTGCTTCCGCGTAAAGCCGCGGTCAGGCGCCGAGGGGGCCGTCGCCACAGGCGAGGTCCCGGAGGAGGGCGAGCGCCGTGCGTGCGGTGGCGTCGTTCTGCCGGAAGGCCGGGCCCCCGGTGCGCGGCCGGGTGAACGCTCCGCCGGCACGAGCGGTGGTGAACGGGCCGAGCGCGAAGCGGCGTGGGTGCGGATGTCCGTCCCGGCCCAGGATCCGGCCGTCGTCGGGGTCCACGGAGAGCAGCCCGGTGTCGGTGGCGGCCGCCCCGTCCTCGTACAGTTCCCGGAGCAGGCTGCTGCGGGTGCGCTCCAGTGAGGGATCCGGCAGCCGGGCCTCGACCAGGGCTCGGGCCTCGATCGACTCCCCGGGCACGGTGGCGCTGCCGGCCCGGAAGACGCCCCGGCGCTCATCGGCCTCGACGGTCATTCCGGCACCGAGGAAGCGGACGACGCCGGCCCGGGAGAGCGCGAGGAGCTGATGCAGCCGGGGGCCCGGCGGTCCTGAGGCGAGGTAGCTGAAGAAACCGTGCCACCAGCCGCCGATGTCGCCGAGCCGGATCAACTGCCCGTAGGCGGAGAGGAGTCCGAGGAAGACGGCGAGATCCGGGCTGTGACCGGGGTCGTGGCGCCGTTCCAGGTCCGCGGAGATGTAGGCGCGCATCCCTTCCTGGAGTGAGTCGTACGACGGATGGCGCACCCCGTCCAGGGGGCGGTCGAGCGCTTCGAGATCGAGCCGGTCGGCGGGGTCCGGTACGGCTGCCGCCACGAGGGCGCTCAGCTCGGGGCCGGCCGGATCCGCGGCGGCGTACTTCGCCTCGAAATCGTGCCAGTCGGCGGTGGTCCGCTCCGGGTGGGCGGTGAAGAGCCGGTGGTAGTGGGCGTAGCCGAGCTCCTTGTCGACATGTGGCCACACATCGCGCCGGAAATCGAGCGGCTCGCCCGTCTTCAGCAGTGCCTCGATCCGGTCCGGGCCGAGGAAGCGCGGCAGCGGCGGTCTTTCACCCTGCCAGGCGTAGCCGATCTTGGAGTGGTAGGGAACGCCCCGGCGCGATCCGATGTGCAGCACCGGTTCCCTGCCGGACGGCTCGTACTCGCCGTTCTCGTAGCGTCCGCCGCGGCCCTCGGTGAGCAGCACCATCAGATCGACGAAGGCGAGTCCGAAGCCCCGGACGATGACGGGTTCGCCCGCGGGCAGTGCGGTCAGATCGGTGTCGGCGGTGAAGTCGGGCGGCAGGTGGACGAGCCCGTGCCGCCCCGCGAAATCCGCCAACTCGACTTGTTCCGGCTCCGGTTCGGCGTCGAGGTGACCGATGGTGACGGCGACGAGATCGGCGAGGAGCGGCTTGTCGGCCCCCTCCAGCCAGACGCTCTGACGCCCTTCGCGCGACCCGCTCACGCGCACGGCCCTGCCCCGGTGCCAGTGGACGGTGACCCCCTCGGGGAGCGCGGCCACGGCCTGCTCGTGCACCCAGCGCAGATAGACGCTCTGCAGCCGCCTGCTCGGAAAGTCCTGCCCCTTCAATCCCTTTATCTCGGAGTGGAGTTCGGGTTCCGGTACGGCCTCGTCGGAGAGCTTCAGACGCCCGTCCCGGATGTCCGCCGCCCAGGTGTGCAGCGCGGGCCCCGGACGTACCGGCCCCTCCAGCCGGACGGTGTCGTCGGTGAACATCGTGACGTCCTCGGCCATGGAGTTCATCCAGAGCAGCGGCGACTGGTCGTGCCGCCAGATCCGCCCGCCGCCGGGCGGGTGGGGGTCCACGAGATGGATGTCCAGCGGGCGGCCCTCGTACAGACCGGGGGCGTTGGCGGCGATGCGCTCGATCAGACCGGTGCCGCGCGGTCCGGCGCCGATGACGACGAGCGCCGGTGTGCGGCTCATCGGGCACCGGCCGTGCCGCGCGCGTAGTGCCGCTCGACGTAGTGCTGGCCGACACCGAGCAGTGAGGTGACGAGGGCGTACCAGAGCGTGGCGACCAGCAGCAACGGGATGACCTGGTAGGTGCGGTGGTACACGAGCTGCACGGAGTACAGCAGGTCCTGTACGGCGATGACGCTGACGATCGATGTGCCCTTGAGGGTGCCGATCAGCATGTTCCCGGCGGGCGGGACGATGGAGCGCATCGCCTGCGGCAGCACGATCCGGCGGAGCCGGCGCCAGGGCCCGAGGCCGAGGGACTGGGCGGCCTCGATCTGTCCGCGTTCGACGGAGAGGATGCCACCGCGGACGACTTCGGCGGCGTATGCGGCCTCGTGCAGGGTGAGCCCGATGACGGCGACCGTGACGGGGCCGAGGAGGTCGACCGTACGTACGCCGAGGATCTCCGGGTAGAGCGCGCCGATGTTGAACCAGAACAGCAGCTGGACCAGGATCGGGGTGGACCTGAAGAGCCAGACGTACCCCCAACCCAGCGCCTGCAGAACGCGGTTGTCGGAGAGCCTGAGGACGGCGAGCAGGGTACCGAGGGCGAAGCCGAGCACCATGACCAGTGCCGTCAGCCAGAGAGTGAGGCCGAGGCCCCGCAGGACGGCGGTGGTGGTGAAGTACTCGGCGACGACGTCCCACTGGAAGGCGTCGTTGCGGATGACGGAGTTCAGCACCAGGGCGAGGAGCGCGAGGGCGCCGACTGCCGCCGTCCACTGCCCTGTTCGGCGTACCGGGACGATCCTGAGCCGGTCGGTCTGCTCGCTCTTCGCGAGTGGGGCGGGGAGCGGGGAAGGAAGGGTGTCTGTCTGCGCGGACATGCGAAGGCTCCGTGGATGCAGAGATCGAACACGGGGCGCGTCTTCAGCAGAAACACAACGCGGACCGGGCCCCTCAGCGCCGGTCCGCTTCCGAGATAAACGCTGTTCGCCGCGCGTTGTCAAGCTTGTCCACACTGTGAGTCGTACGTCTCAGTTCAGTTGACGGACCACCGGATGCCTGTTCCACTGGGGCCATGCATTCGCAGCAGTGGCTGGTCAAGCGCTCCCACATCGACTTCGGTCGTGTGTGGTCCTCCTCCTGTTGAGCCGACCCCCTGCATTTCCTCGCGTCTTTTCCCGGCGCCGTGTGCGGCGCCTGAGCACTGTCCTTTGCGCGTCTTCACGTACACAACATCGCTTCACCCTCCCCTCCCTCGTTCCGTAGCTCTTCCGCGCTGTGTCGATCTCTCGTTCTGTCGACTTCTCGTCCTTCCGTTCGCTTCGCCCCGGCCGTGGGGTCGCCGCGCGCTGCCCTGCTCACGGGCCCGCCGCGCCCGCTCACGGCCGACGACCCTGGAGAACCACGCCTCATGCCCCGAACCCGGCACACCGCCGCCTTCGCACTGATCACCGCCGCCGCCTTCGCCCTCACCGCGTGCGGATCCGGCGATCCGGCATCCGCGCCGGCCGGCGTCGCGGACGCCAAGGGGAAGGTCCCGACCACCGATGTCGTGTCGTCGGTGCGCAAGGACGAGGCCGCGGCGAGGCTGCTGCCCGCCGACGTCCGCGCCTCCGGCACCTTGACCATCGCCTCCAGCATCGGCAATCCGCCCGGTGCCACCTACCTCGCCGACGGGAGGACGGTGGCCGGTACGGACATCGACTTCGCGGACGCGGTGGCCAGGAAGCTCGGGCTGGGACTGAAGCGCGAGGTGGCCTCCTTCGAGGCGATCCTGCCCGCGCTGGACAGCGGCAAGTACGACGTGGGCACCGGGAACTTCGGGGTGACCGACGAACGCCGCAAGACGCTCGACTTCGTCACCTACATCAATGACGGCCAGGGGTTCGCGGTCCGCGACGACAGCAAGCTGAAGAAGGTCACCGATCTGACCCGGCTCTGCGGCCTGACCGTCGGCACCGGAGCGGGCACCACGTTCGAGGTGACGCTGGAAGAGAACAGGCATCGGTGCTCCGACGCGGGCCGGAAGCCGTACGAGGTGAAGACCTACAACGACCAGGGGGCGACCTGGGGTTCGCTCCAGCAGGGGCGCAGCGATGTGGTGATGTCCACCATCAACGGGCTGCGGTACGCGGTGGATCAGCAGGAGGGTGTGCGCTTCCTCAACGAGTTCAAGCGCCTCGACGTCGGCTTCGCCTTCAAGAAGGGCACCCCGCTGGCACCCGCCTTCCAGGCCGCGGTGAACGGCCTCAAGGCGGACGGCACCTACGACCGGATCCTGAAGAAGTGGGGCATCGGCGCGTCGGCCATCAGGACCTCGCAGATCTCACCGCCCGAGATCCGGTGACACGGGCCCGCGGACCGGTGCCGGGGCGGCGCGGCCACGGTCGCGACGCCCGGCCTCCCGCTCAGCAGCTGCAGTCGCACCCGCAGTCGCAGCAGTCGCACCCGTCGCAGCAATCCCCGCAGTTGCTGCAGCAGTCACACGCATCGCAGCAGTCGCTGCAGTCGCACTGACTGCACAGTCCCTCGCGGCGCTGATGGGTCCACGGATCCTCGAAGGTGCCGCAGCACATCTGACAGGTGCAGGCCAGCCCCGCCCACACCAGGCAGCCGGCTATCAGGCCCCGCCGGTCGCGCGGGGGCTCGGGCGGGGGTTGCGGCGGCCCGAAGGGGTTGCCGGGGCTCGGTGCGTACGGATTGCCCGGCGGCGGGCCGAAGGACCCCGTCTGCTGTCTGTCCGACGGGCGGCCGGCTCCGTCCGGTACCGGGACGCCCGCCCCGTGGGAGCACGCCGTGGTGCCGAACGCCCGGTCCACCGACTGCCGCAGTTCGTGCACCAGCAGCACATGGGCCAGCTTGTCGTCGGTGAATTCCGCGTCGCGCAACGCCAGCCGTACGCCGCGCAGCGCGTCGTCGCACAGCCGTCGGGCCTCGGCCCGCGACGTGCCGGTCGCGGTGAGCGGGTTCCAGGCGCCCGACGCGGCGTCAGCTTCCTGGTCCTCCACGGCATCCAGCAGATGCGCCAGTCGTCCGAAGAGCCGGCCCGCCTCGGCCAGCGGCTCCGCGTTCTGCGGCCGGCCCGCGAGTATCGCGGTGTGGGCGAAGGCGGCCGCAGTGGCGGTCTCGGTGGGCTCGGTGACCGTGAGCAGCGGGGTGCCGGGCCCGGCGAGCAGCTCGATTCCGGTCTGCCGGTCGACGGCGTCCACGAGCAGCGCCGTGTCGAATCCGAGTTGTGCGCCGGTTCGCGCGCCTGCCCGGTCCCAGCCCGCCGCGACCCGCCGCGCGGCCGCGGCGACCGGGCGGCGCTTCAACAGGCCGTCCCGGTCGGCGACGTGGTCCCGTACCTTCGCCGACGCCAGCACCAGTGAGACGGCGGCGGCCAGCCTGGCTCCCTCGCCGCGGGCGACCGGGGCGGTCCGCATGGCGCGCAGCGGACAGGGCCCCGCGGTGCGTCGCCATCCGTTGGTGCGCTCGGCCTGAGCCTCCGTCAGGACCGAGACGATCAGGCCGTCATAGTTCGTCACGATGCGGGCGAATTGCCCGTGGTCCGAGCGAAGTGCGAGACAGAGCCCGCAGAGATGGGCCATCCACTCGGTCCTGAGCCCTTCGGACAGCCGGTGCGTACAGGGCCTGACTATTCCGAACACGACGATCCCCCGAGAGTCGTTCACTCGTGCGCCGAGCTCGTGCGCGTGCGCGACGTGCATCGTACCGAGCACTTCGTTCACCCGTACGTCCCCCGCGTCACCCGTACGGAGCGGCGCATCATATTTTCTTTCTTTCAGGCCCCTGATGCAGGAGGAACCTTGACGAACCGCCACATCTTCTGCACCAGTACCGTCACGAATCCCCTGCGCGCCGACTATCCACTTGGCGCACGATCCGCATCATGGACGACCATAGGGACACGAAAGATATAGAGATGCGGAACATCACGGAACCGCGGTGAGAGGAGGCGTCCATGGGATCGGTGCGCAAGGCGAGTGCCTGGCTGGGCCTCGTGGAGGACAACGACGAGCGGTACTACGACGACGACGAGTACGCCGGGGGTGCGCAGACCGGGACCGGCCAGGCATGGGTGACCGACCCCCGGGTGCAGGTGGCTTCCGAGGCGGCCGTGGAGACGGGCCGCCGGATCGCCACCGTCACCCCGGACAGCTTCCGGGACGCGCGAGGCATCGGGGAGCTCTTCCGGGACGGCGTGCCGGTGATCGTCAACCTCACGACCATGGACCCCACGGACGCCAAGCGCGTCGTGGACTTCGCCGCGGGGCTGACCTTCGGGCTGCGCGGTTCGATCGAGCGCGTGGCCACCCGGGTCTTCCTGCTGACCCCCGCCGACACGCGGGTGGTCAACGGCGAAGCCGTCGGCCGGCCGGCCGACGGCTTCTTCAACCAGAGCTGAGCAGGGCGCTCGCCGGACCGGTCTACCGGAACGCGTCGAGACCGGTGAGCGCCTTGCCCAGCACCAGCTGGTGCATCTCCACGGTTCCCTCGTAGGTGAGCACCGACTCCAGATTCGTCGCATGCCGCATCACCGGGTACTCCAGCGAGATCCCGTTGGCGCCGAGGATCGTGCGCGAGGTACGGCAGATGTCGATCGCCTCCCGCACATTGTTGAGCTTTCCGAAACTGACCTGCTCCGGGCGGAGCCTGCCCGCGTCCATCCGCCGGCCCAGATGGTGCGCGAGCAGGATGCCCTTGTGCAGTTCCACGGCCATGTCCGCGAGCTTGGCCTGGGTGAGCTGGAAGCCGCCGATCGGCCTGCCGAACTGTTCCCGGGTACGCGCGTAGTCGAGGGCCGCCTCGAATGCGGAGCGCGCCGCGCCCATGGCTCCCCAGACGATGCCGTAGCGGGCGTGACCGAGACAGCTGAGCGGGCCGCGCAGACCGGTGACTCCGGGCAGCACGGCATCGGCGGGCAGCCGTACCTCGTCGAGGACCAGCTCGCTGGTGACCGAGGCGCGCAGCGACCACTTGTGCTTGATCTCGGGCGCCGTGAAGCCCGGGGTGTCGGTCGGCACGACGAATCCGCGGATTCCACCGCCCGCGCCGCCCTCGTCCGTCTGCGCCCAGACGACGGCGACCCCGGCGACCGAGCCGTTGGTGATCCACATCTTGCGGCCGGTGAGCACCCAGTCTCCCCCCGCGTCGCGCTTGGCGTACGTCCGCATCCCGGCCGGGTCGGAGCCGTGGTCCGGCTCGGTGAGACCGAAGCACCCGATGACCTCGCCGGCCGCCATGCCCGGCAGCCACCGCTGCCGCTGCTCCTCGGAGCCGAAGCGGTGGATGGCGTACATGGCGAGCGATCCCTGTACGGAGACCAGCGAGCGGATCCCCGAGTCCGCCGCTTCGAGCTCCAGGCAGGCCAGCCCGTACTGCACGGCGGTGGCACCCGCGCAGCCGTACCCCTGCAGGGACATGCCGAGGGCGCCGAGCGAACCGAGTTCGCGGGCCAGTTCCCGGATGCCGGGCAGCTCGCCGTTCTCGTACCACTCGGCGATGTGCGGCATGACGCGGTCGGTGGCCCAGCCCCGGACGGTTTCGCGGATGGCGAGGTCCTCGGTGTCGAGCAGGTCGTCGATGCCGATCGGGTCGGCGGGGTCGAAGGGCGGGAGCTTCGAGGACGGGGTGGTGGACATGAGGGCGCCTCCGGCGGCTCGCACGATGCTAAAACTAGCAGTGTTAGTTATGGCCTCGTGCCGACGTTACGGCTCAGTGTCCCGCCCGTCCAGAGCCGGTCGCCTCGGCGGGTCGGCGCCGGGCGGACAGCGCGAGCGACCGCTGCGCACGGCCCGCGACGGGCACCTCGTGCGGCTCGGGGCATTGCGGCGCCTCCCCCGCGTCGGCCTCCGGGGTTTCGTCGGGAGCCGGCGACGGGCACTCCATCACGCGTGGCAGCCGCAGCGCGGCGAGCGCGCCGGCCAGCAGCAGGGCAGCGCTGACCAGCAGCGTGACATGCAGCCCGGTGATGAAGGCCTGGCGGGCCGTGGAGCGCAGCGCCTCGCCCAGCGGACCGCCGAGCCGGTCCGCCACCTGGTAGGCCTCGCCCAGCGAGTGGGCGGCGGCCGCGCCGTCCCCGACAGGGACGCCCTTTCCGGGGAGCGTCGCGAGTCCGGGGGCGTAGGCGGCGTTCATGACACTGCCGAGCAGGGCGATGCCCATGCCCGCGCCCAGCTGGTACGAGGTCTCGCCGATCGCCGCCGCCCCGCCCGCCCGGTCGGCCGGGGCATCGCTGAGCATGGATTCGTACGCCCCGAAGAGCGTGGTCTGCAGCCCGAAGCCGAGCGCGACGAACGCCGCGGTCAGCAGGCCGGGCCGGTCGTGCTGCCCCATGGCGGTCAGGATCAGCACCGAGGCGGCCGTCAGCACGAAGCCCCAGCCGACCATCCGCCGCGGCCCGATACGGCGCAGCGTGTACGACCCGGTGGCGCCCGCGGCCATGGCCGCGAAGGTGAGCGGCAGCAGCCTCAGCCCGGTCTCCAGCGGGCTCAGCCCGAGCACGAGCTGGAGGTACTGCACGGCTATCAGTTCCAGCCCGACCAGGGCCAGCATGGCGAGGACGATGCAGCCCACCGCGGTGGAGAAGGCCGGCCGGGCGAACATCCCGATGTCTATCAGCGGATGCGCACGGCGCCTCTGACGGCGTACGAAGGCGACGAGCAGTACGGCCCCGATCAGCAGCGGGGCCAGTGCGGCCGCGCTCAGCACCCCCTCCCCGGCGCCCGCCCGCTTCACTCCGAGGACCACGCCGATCACACCGGCCGCGGCCATCAGTGCGCCCAGTACGTCCCACGGGCCGTCGTCACTGCCGCGCGACTCGGGCAGCAGCAGGCGGCCCACCGGCAGGACGAGGGCCATCAGCGGGACGTTGATCAGAAAGACCGAACCCCACCAGAAGTGTTCGACCAGGAAGCCGCCGATGACGGGCCCGGTGGCCGCTCCGACGGCGGCGACCGCGCTCCAGACGCCGATCGCCACGGCCCGTTCGCGCCGGTCGGGGAAGACCTGCCGGAGGATCGACAGCGTCGCAGGCATGATCATCGCCCCGCCGACCCCGAGCAGGGCACGCGCCGCGATCAGCACGCCGGGGCTGTCGGCCATCGCGGCTATCGCCGAGGCGACGCCGAAGAGGGCGTAGCCGAGCAGCAGCACGCGGCGCCGCCCCACCCGGTCGCCGAGGGTGCCGAAGAGGATCAGCAGCGAGGCGCAGACCAGCGGATAGGCGTCCACTATCCAGAGCAGACCGGCGGCACTGGGCCGCAGGTCCTCGGTGACGGCGGGGACGGCGACATGGAGCACGGTCGCGTCGAGTGCGACGAGCAGCAGGCTGAGGCAGAGGACGACGAGGACGACCCACCGATTGGCACCGTCGGCGGCTGAGCGCAGCCGGATTCGGCCTGTGGTCGTCCCGGACATGCACGTACCTCCCAAAGGTCCCTCGCGCTCGGCGGGCCAGCCGGGGACGCGGCGGTTCGCTGCCCCTCGGGGCCCGGCATCGACGGGCGAGTGATCCGTCAGCGTACGCGAGTTCGGAGCACCCACACGTGGTCCACCTCATACCCCGACGAGCCGTGGAGTGTGGCGTACGCCACGCCGGGTCGCCGCCCGGAGCCCGTCGGACCTGCACGAACGACCGCCACCGAAGACCGCTCGAAGCTGCGCCGCCGACCTCCGCATCCGGCTCAGAAGGTACCCGGCGTCACTCCGGCACCACCGGCCGGGCCTGCACCGAAAGCGGTCGGTGACCGCACGGACACCTTCGGTTCCACCCCCTCCAGGGGCCGGATAAATTCATACGGGCACCTCCTTCGCTTTTCTTCCCACCCTCAAACACCCTTCCGAAATAAGTGCGAAATAAAAAACGCGGGGGCCCGACGAGATGCTTCTTCGAGTCAGGAATTAAGGTCCCGCTGAGACATAGTCCACATCACATCGTCATCACAAAGAGACCGGATCGACCTGTCCACGCACTAACTCGCTGTAACGTCGATTGGGTGCGTACCGACATCTTTGCCCGCCTGGACCGGGAGCCGGAGCCGCCGAAGATAGAGCCACCGCGGATGAGCCGTCACCGCATCGCTCTCTTCGGCGGGACGTTGGCGTTCTATCTCGCCATCGTCGTCGCCGTGCTGGTCTCCTCCTGGCTGGTGACCCTGGACTGGAAGGTCATGCTCTTCCGGCCCTATCAACAGTGGCCGCAAATCCATGCGTTCCTCGACTACTACATCGTGCTCGGTCAGCGCGGCCCCACCGCCACCATGGTCGCCTGCTGGCTCGGCTGGCGCTCCTGGCGGCAGCACACACTGCGGCCCCTGCTGACACTCGGCGCCGCACTGCTGCTGCTCAACGCGACGGTCGGCGCCGTCAAGATCGGCCTGGGGCGGCTCGGCCCGCACTACGCGACCCAGATCGGCTCCGCCGAACTCTTCGCCGGCGGCGATATATTTCCGTCGGGCCACACCGCCAACGCGGTCGTGACCTGGGGGATCCTCGCCTACCTGGCGACCACCCCGCGGGCCAGGCGCTATCTGTCGGCCGTGTCCGCGATCGTCTCGCTCGGCGTCGGACTCACCACGGTCTACCTCGGCACGCACTGGCTCAGCGACGTGCTGCTCGGCTGGGCCGCGGGGCTGCTGATCCTTCTGGCCCTGCCCTGGGTCGAGCCGCTGATCACCAGGGCCGAGGCCTGGATCTTCGCCCAGCGCGAGATCCTGCGGGGACGCCCCCGCCCCGTTCCCTCCCTGCCCGTCGCAGCGGGTGGACCCCGGACCGCGCTGCTCCCGCAGTTGGACGGCGGCGACGCCGGGGCGGAGAGCCCGGCGCTGGAACCGGTCGCCGCGGGCACGGTCACGAGCCCCCGTTCGCGCACACACTCGGCTCCCCCGTCGCATCCTGCACATCTCGTGCGCTCGGAACGGACTCCGGTCACCCCCGCCGGGAGCCGGCGCCCGCCGCACGCGGACCGTACGCCACGCGGCGGCACGGCCTCGGCCCGCCCGGTGTCCGGCGGCTGAACGGAGCCGGGAGCCGGTACGCACAGCCGCTCCCCCGTTCCCCCCGCACAGCGAAGGCCCCGACTCCGGTCGGGGCCTTCGCTCGTGCCGGAGCCCGGCAGCGGCCGTTCTCAGCCCACCCAGCAGCGGGTGACTACGTCGTCGACGGCCTCGAAGTTGATCCGCCCGCCCCGGAACTCCATGGTGATGATCGCCCCCGGCGGCAGGGATCTGACAGTGGTCCAGCCATGGCTGCGGGCTCGCCGTTCGGCCGCTTCGACAGCGAGGCCGACGTACGCACCGGGTGCGTCCTCGGGCTGGACGGGAGGGGTCGGTATGGGTGCCATGTCTCTCACCGTAGGCTCCCCCGGACCACGACGGAAGGCGGGGCACGCATGGCCGCACGGCATCCTCGCGTCCCCCGCCTGTCACGCTTGTGTCACAGGATCTCGACACGCGCCGCCCGGATCACGCCACCCGGACTCGCCGCCCACGACCCGACACACAGTAATCACACAAGCCGGGAAACGATCACGCGGAACACCCGAAAACAAAACGGAGTGCGTCGTATCGGGCAGTCGGAATTCCCGTGGCGAATAACCCGCGTAAATGAGCATGCCACCAGGAATTCACGCTTCCTTATGGCAGCCTTATCCTCTGGTCACAAAACCTGTGGCACGGACCCCGCCGCCGCCCGTATAGCGGACGAGCGAACCGTCACCGTGCGGGAACACCGTCGGAGACGCTCAGCCCAGGGCCCTCGACAGCCGGTCCCTGACCGCCCTGACGACATCATTGAGCTCCGGAGGTTCGACGACCTCGAAGTCGATTCCCATCAGCACGACGTGGATGACCAGCACATCGAGACTCGTGGCCCCGGTGCGCAGCAGACAGCTGTCGGTGCCGTCCGCCTCCAGCACCCCGGCCGACGGCGGGATCCGTTCCGCCGCGCGCTCGATCCCCGCCTTCAGCCGGATCACCGCACGGGCCGCGTACGCGGTGGTGGAGATGCCCTCCAGGACATAGGCGGCCAGATCCTCGGCCGGTGCGTCGCGGGGCACGAACCTCGGGCCGTGCGGCGGTGCGGGGGTGATCCGGTCCGCACGGAACGTACGCCAGTCCGCGCGGTCCAGATCCCAGGCGACCAGATACCAGCGGCGTTCGGTGCACACCAGCCGGTGCGGTTCGACGGCCCGGCGGGACACGGAACCGGAATGGTCCCGGTAGTCGAAGCGCAGCCGCTCGCTGTCCCGGCAGGCTGCGGCCAGTTCGGTGAGCACCCCCGGGTCGGCGGTGGACGCGCCGGGCCCGCGCAGCAACGGCACCGTGAAGGTGTTCAGCGCGTTCACCCGGCGGCGGAGCCGGTTCGGCAGCACCTGCTCCAGCTTGGCCAGGGCGCGCACGGAGGTCTCACCGATGCCCTCGACCCCGTTGCCCGCCGCGGTGCGCAGTCCGACGGCGACCGCGACGGCCTCCTCGTCGTCGAGGAGCAGCGGCGGCAACTGCGCACCGGCGCCGAGCCGGTATCCGCCGCCCGTGCCGGGGGCGGCATTGACCGGGTAGCCCAGTTCGCGCAACTTGTCGACGTCGCGCCGGACGGTCCGTGGTGTGACTCCGAGCCGCTCGGCGAGATCGGCGCCCGACCAGTCCCGGTGCGCCTGGAGCAGTGAGAGCAGGCGCAGCAGTCGTGCCGAGGTCTCCAACATGGGGCGAGTCTGCCAGGGATCGCGGACAGCCCGTGTCCGCGATCGGCTGCCGAGGCCTCACCCGGCCGGCGTCGGACCGGGTTCGATCCGGACGCAGAGATCGTTCTCGGCCGAGTAGCAGGGGGTGGCGCGTACGCCCTCACCCACGTCGCGTCCCGGGTACACGAAGATGTTCTTGCGGTCCCAGACGTCGTCGAGGAGGCGGGAGATCCGTACGCCGTCGGCCGGCTCACCGCCGGACGTGCCGGGGATCAACCAGAGCGTCCACAACTGCTTCCCGGTGACCGGCCCGGTGGCCAGCCGGTCGAGGGGCAGCGTGAAGGAGAACGTGTCCCCCTTCCCGGTGACCGGTACCCGGCAGACCCGCTCGCCGGTACCGGGCGATCGCGCCTCGACACGGGCGTCGTCGCCGAGACCGGTCCCGTACAGCGTGCCCTCGACGGTCATCCCGTCCCGGTCGAGGGCGACCGGTCCGGCCTCGGCGTGCGGTGAGCGGATCCAGCAGTGCAGGGCGAGCCGGCCGTCGACGGTCGGATACGGGATGCGGACCGCGATCCGCCCGGTCCGGGGTGCGCGGTCCATGAGGAACCGCAGATCCCTGGTCCCGGGCTCGACGGCCACCTCCCCGTCGTCACCCGCGCCCGGATCGCGCACATAGACGTCCCAGCGTCCCTCGGCGGGCTCCGCGGTGCTCGGCAGCTCCGCCCGCAGCCGTCCGTCGCCCAGCGGGCTCAGCGGCAGCCGCAGGGTGCCGTCGTCGCCCTTGCTGCCGCGCAGCCGGAGAAGCAGTTCCGGTGCCGTCCCCTCCGCACGGCGACCGGGGTCGAGGTCGAAGACGATCCCGCCGTCCGGGCCGGCGGCGCAGTCGGCTCGTGGTGTCGGTCGCTCTGTGGAGACGGTCATGCGGGCTTCCCCTTGCGGATGACGTCGGCGGCCTTGTAGCGCAGGGCGTACGCCCCGTCCAGTACGGTGCCGCGCGCGCGGTGCAGTGTGGTGCGCAGAGCGCCGTGCGAACGGTCGCTCGGGGCTCGGGAGGCGAGTTCGGTGAAGAGCCGCTCGTGGCGTTCGGCGATCCGCGACGGATCGAACCGCTGCGACGCGACCAGCGCGGCGCGTCCCGCCCGGTGCCGTGCTTCGTCGTCGTCGATCAGACCGAGCAGGGCCGTCGCCACCGCCGTCGTGTCACCGACGGGCACCAGCCGCCCGTCCGTGCCGTCCTCGATGATCTCGCGGGGGCCGTGCGGGCAGTCGGTGGCGACGACCGGCAGGCCGCAGCGCATCGCCTCGACGATGGTCATGCCGAAGGACTCGCGGTCCGAAGTGACCGCGGCGATCGCCCCCTTGGGCCACTCGGCCTCCAGCGGGTTGACCGACCCCATCAGGAACACGTGGTTGTGCAGGCCGAGTTCACCGATGAGGGTGAGCAGCGCCTGCCGCTCGTTCCCGGTCGCGTCACCACCGCCGTAGATGCGCAGCCGCCAGTCCGGACGGACGGCGACGACGTCGGCGAAGGCCCGGACCAGCAGGTCGTACCGCTTGACCTTGTGCAACCGGCCCGCGGCGATCACCCACTTGCTGTCGCCGTCGGCGGGCGCGATCCCCGGGGCGGGCACGCTGTTGGGAATGGACTCGATCCGCACGCCGGGCAGCTTGAACCCGCTCCGGTAGGCACGGGCGTCGGCCTCGGTGACGGTGGTGATCGCGTCCAGCAGGGTGTAGCGGTGCCCGATCTCGCGGCGCAGCCGGTAGCCGTGGCTCTCGAGGGTGAGGTGCTCCTGTCCGATCCGGACCGGACCGCGTCGGGTCTGCCTGCTGATCTGCACATTGAGCCCGGGGCGGGTTCCGACCACGACGTCCGCGTCCAGCGACCGCAGATGGTCCGCCACCCGCGCGTCGGTCAGCCTGCTGTACTGCCGGTACCGGCTGTCGCCGCGCGGGAACACGCTCGCGGGACGGGCGTGGTCGGCCACGTCGCCGTCGTACGTCGGGCTCTTCTTCCGCAGGTCGACGAGGTGGCCCAGACGCACGCCCGCGGGAGCGCCCAGCGCCGGGACGTCCCGGTGCCGGAAGACGGAGACGATCTCGACGTCATGGTGCTCGGCCAGCGCCCCGGCAAGATTGAACGTCGTACGGATCGTGCCCCCGACTCCGTAGGCGTTGTGGAGCAGGAAAGAAATGTGCATAAAACGGTGCATCTCCCGGTTCGGCCGACCGTTGGAGGGCGGCACTACCCATGACGACGCGAACCGGCCGAAGGTTCACTCCGGACGTCGGCCAGTTCCGGCCATCCTCACACTCGCCCGCTTTCCTGATTTGTCGATGTATCGGTGAACCACTCCATGACCGAGTCGACCACATCACCCCACGGCCGATCAGGACAAACAGCCCGTAAGCGTCCCCCCGGATCCCGAGATTCACCCTCCGCGTCGGATGGTTCGATTACGTTCCCTTTCTCGCGTGACCCCGGCCACGGATCGCCCGTTGTCTTCTTCATGAGCCGGGAACCGCTCGGCCCACGCAACGAGTTCGAGGAGCCACCCGTGCCGCGCATGCTCGACGTCAGCGAGGACGTACGCGCCGAGATCGGCGACGCCGAAGCCGATCGGCTGCTCGTCGGCGACAACACCCCAGGCAGCTACGACTGCACCTCCTGCCGCACTCCCGGAGACTCCGAGCAGGAACGCACCAGCACGGTGCTCTTCGTCGGTGACGAGACCGCCGTCCTGGCCTTCGCCCACGCGAGCTGCATCCCCTCGCAGGTCGTCCAGGTCGCCGAGGAGCAGCTCCAGGGCGCCGTCCGCAGCATCACCCGCAGTGACGCGGAACACCCGGAGGGCCCGAACACCGAGCAGGCCGTCCTCGGGGTCACCAGCGGCCTCGTCCTGATCGACGACGAACTCCATCCGGCCCTGGTCGTCGAGCCGACCGGCGCCATCGCCCGTCCGGGCACCGACGGCAGCCGGGGCGACGAGTTCCTGCAGCTGCTGCTGGAGCAGGGCTTCCAGCCGGTGCACCGGGTGGACCTGATGCCCTCGGTGCTGCACGGCTGGTCGGTGCTGCTCGCCATGGGCCGGCTGCATGCCGTGCTCCAGCCGGGCACCGGCGGCACCCCCGTCGCCTGGTGGCAGGCACACGCGCCGCTCCAGGTCACCGAGGGCTGGCGAACGGCGGCCAACAAGTCGCAGACCGTGCTCCTCTTCGCCGCGCCGGCGGGAGCGATCGGCCAGCAGCCCCGCGAGGACCTGTTGCGCGACGCCCTGGACAGGGCCGCCGCCGCCGGGCTCCTGGTCGCCGCGGCGATGCCGCTGGCCGGGACCTGATCATGTCCGTCGGCTCCTCGCGCCTGCGGCGAACAGCTATTTCTCCGCCGGGCCCGCATCCGACGGACACCGGGGTCGTTGGCACATACGTGCACGCATACGACTCCTCCCACCAGCGACCGAGCCCGATCCCTGCCATGCGTCCCTCGCAGGAACCCTCGGGCGGTCAGTCCCACACCCCGATCTACGACGCGCTGTACTCGGAGTACCGCCGGTCGTTCCGGGCGTTGCCGGGCGATCGGAGCGGCGAGGAGAATCTCGGCTTCATGGCCTTCGGCACCGGGCTCTTCGGCAGCCGCCTCCCGCTGAGCGGCCACTCCGGTCTCTCCACCGGCCTCTCCGCACACGGCGCGACCACCGGACACGGCAGCGGCCCGAGCACACACACCGGCAGCCTCGGTTCCTGGCAGCGGGTGGGACGCCACTCCGGGCGCACCCAGCCCGCGGCTCTGCCCCCGGGATCGCGAGGGGCCTGACCGCGTGGAAGAGCCCCGGACCGTTCCGCGGCCGGAACGGTCCGGGGCTCTTGCGTCCTACTTGTTGCGGCCGCGCTTCTCGCGCACCCGCACCGAGATGTGGATCGGAGTGCCCTCGAAGCCGAACTCCTCGCGCAGGCGGCGCTCCACGAAACGCCGGTAGCCGTGCTCCAGGAAGCCCGAGGCGAACAGCACGAAGCGCGGAGGCTTGGTGCCCGCCTGGGTACCGAAGAGGATCCTGGGCTGCTTGCCGCCGCGGACGGGGTGCGGGTGGGAGGCCACGATCTCGCCGAGGAAGGCGTTCAGCCGACCGGTGGGGACGCGCGACTCCCAGCCGGCGAGGGCGGTCTCGATCGCCGGGACCAGCTTCTCCATGTGACGGCCGGTGACCGCGGAGACGTTGACCCGCGGGGCCCATGCGACCTGCGCGAGCTCCGTCTCGATCTCGCGCTCCAGGTAGTAGCGGCGCTCCTCGTCGAGGGTGTCCCACTTGTTGTACGCGATCACCAGGGCACGCCCGGCCTCCACGGCCATGGTGACGATGCGCTGGTCCTGGACGCTGATGGACTCGGAGGCGTCGATCAGGACGACGGCGACCTCGGCCTTCTCCACGGCGGCGGCGGTACGCAGCGAGGCGTAGTAGTCCGCACCCTCCTGGAGGTGGACGCGGCGGCGGATACCGGCCGTGTCGATGAACTTCCAGGTGATGCCGCCGAGCTCGATCAGCTCGTCGACCGGGTCACGGGTGGTGCCCGCGAGCTCGTTGACGACGACGCGGTCCTCGTTCGCCACCTTGTTCAGCAGCGAGGACTTGCCGACGTTCGGACGGCCGATCAGCGCGATCCGGCGCGGTCCGCCGATCACGGTGCCGAAGCGCTGTGCCGGGGCCTCCGGAAGCGCTTCGAGTACGGCGTCGAGCAGGTCGCCCGTGCCGCGCCCGTGCAGCGAGGAGACCGGGTGCGGCTCGCCGAGGCCCAGCGACCAGAGCGCGGTGGCGTCCGCCTCCCCGCTCTGGCCGTCGACCTTGTTGGCGCACAGCACGACGGGCTTGCCGGCCCGGCGCAGCAGCTTGACGACGGCCTCGTCGGTGTCGGTGGCGCCGACCGTCGAGTCGACCACGAAGACGACCGCGTCGGCGGCCTCGATCGCGTACTCGGCCTGGGCGGCGACGGAGGCGTCGATGCCCAGCACGTCCTGCTCCCAGCCGCCGGTGTCGACGACCTTGAAGCGGCGGCCCGCCCACTCGGCCTCGTAGGTGACGCGGTCGCGGGTGACGCCGGGCTTGTCCTCGACAACCGCCTCGCGGCGGCCGATGATCCGGTTCACCAGCGTCGACTTGCCGACATTGGGGCGGCCGACGACGGCGAGCACGGGAAGCGGTCCGTGACCGGCCTCCCCGATCGCGCCCTCGACCTCTTCGGCGTCGAAGCCCTCCTCCGCGGCGAGCTCCATGAACTCCGCGTACTCGGCGTCGCCAAGCGCTCCGTGCTCGTGGTCCGAGCCTTCGGAGTGAATCTGGTCGTTCATGAAGTCCGTTCCTCTTTGCATCATCATCGATGAGCCGCGACCACGCGGCTCACTACTCAAGTCTTACCTACGCCCGGTGAAGCGCCTGGCCTCGTCCAGGTGGGCGGTCAGCCGGGCCTGGATCCGCACCGTCGCCTCGTCCAGCGCCTTGCGTGTCCGCCGCCCATTGCCGTCGCCCGCGTCGAAGGCGTCGCCGAAGACGACGTCGACCCGGCTGCGCAACGGCGGCAGTGCCGATATCAACCGTCCGCGGCGCTCGGTGCTTCCCAGTACGGCCACGGGCACGATCGGTGCGCCGCTGCGAACCGCGAAGTACGCCAGCCCGGCACGCAGGGAGGCGAAGTCGCCGTCGCCCCTGGTGCCCTCGGGGAAGATCCCGAGCACCCCACCGCTCTCCAGCACGCCGAGGGCGTCGGTGATGGCGGTGCGGTCGGCCGTCGTACGGTCCACCTTCAGCTGACCGATGCCGCGCAGGAACGGGTCCAGCGGGCCTACGAACGCCTCTTTCTTGATCAGGAAGTGGACGGGCCGGGGCGCGGTGCCCATCAGCATCGGACCGTCGATGTTGTGGGAGTGGTTCACCGCGAGTATGACGGGTCCGGAGGCGGGGACCCGCCACGCACCGAGGACGCGGGGCTTCCACAGCCCGTACATCAGCCCGATGCCGATCCCGCGCCCGACCGCCGCGCCGCGCGGCGTGGGCGAGCCCGTGGCTCGGGTCACTTCACGGCCCGCTTCTCCTCGACGAGGGTGACGACGCACTCGATGACCTGCTGAAGGGTCAGCTCGGTGGTGTCCACCTCGACGGCGTCGTCCGCCTTGGCCAGCGGGGAGGTCTTGCGGCCGGAGTCGGCCGCGTCCCGCTTGATCAGCGCCTTCTTGGTGGCGGCGAGATCGGAGCCCTTCACCTCCGAGCTGCGGCGGGCGGCACGCGCCTCCGGCGACGCGGTGAGGAAGATCTTCAGGTCGGCGTCGGGCAGCACGGTCGTGCCGATGTCACGGCCCTCGACCACTATGCCCCCCTCGGCCGAGGCCGCGATGGTGCGCTGCAGCTCGGTGATCCGGGCGCGCACCTCGGGGACCGCGCTGACGGCGCTGACCTTGGAGGTGACCTCCTGGGTACGGATCGGGCCCGAGGCGTCCTCGCCGTCGACGGTGATGGTCGGGGCCGCCGGGTCCGTACCGGAGACGATGACGGGCTTGGCGGCGGCGGTCGCCACCTCCATCGCGTCCTGCACGTCGATGCCGTTGTTCAGCATCCACCAGGTGATCGCCCGGTACTGGGCGCCGGTGTCCAGGTAGCTCAGGCCGAGCTCGGCGGCGACGGCCTTGGACGTGCTGGACTTGCCGGTGCCGGAGGGCCCGTCGATGGCGACGATCACTGCGGCCGGGGCCGTCCGGGCGGCGGCGCTTGCGGTTTCCACGGTGGTGGACACCTTCCTGGTACTCGGGGTGGGCGGGACGGGGACGCGCGAACCCGCCCCGCACAAGGTTACCGAGTGCCGGAGGGGTCCTCTGCACCCCTGTGGACAACCTCCTCGCGGGCCCGCCGCCCGGGGCCTACTGGCGCAACGACCAGCCCCGCTCGCGCAGCGCCTCGCTCAGCCCGGCGACCGCGCCCGGCTCGACCATCAACTGGACCAGGCCGGCCTGCTGCCCGGTGGCGTGCTCGATGCGGACGTCCTCGACGTTGACGCCGGCCCGTCCGGCGTCGGCGAAGATCCCGGCCAGTTCGCCCGGCCGGTCGCTGATGAGCACGGACACGATCTCGTACGAGGCGGGGGCCGTCCCGTGCTTGCCGGGCACCCGGACCCGTCCCGCGTTGCCGCGACGCAGGACGTCCTCGATGCCTTCCGTGCCTTCGCGGCGCCTGTCGTCGTCGCCGGACTGCAGACCGCGCAGCGCCCGTACCGTCTCGTCCAGATCGGCGGCGACCCCGGCCAGTACGTCGGCGACCGGCCCGGGATTGGCGGAGAGGATCTCCACCCACATCCGGGGGTCGGAAGCGGCGATCCGGGTGACGTCCCTGATGCCCTGGCCGCAGAGACGCACGGCGGTCTCGTCGGCCTCCTCCAGGCGGGCGGCGACCATCGACGAGATCAGCTGCGGGGTGTGCGAGACCAGGGCGACGGCCCGGTCGTGCGCGTCGGCGTCCATGACGACGGGGACGGCGCGGCAGAGCGCCACCAGTTCCAGGGCGAGGTTGAGGACCTCGGTGTCGGTGTCACGGGTCGGGGTGAGGACCCAGGGACGGCCCTCGAAGAGGTCCGCGGTGGCGGCGAGGGGGCCGGACCGCTCCTTTCCGGCCATGGGGTGCGTACCGATGTACGGGGTGAGGTCGACGCCCTGTGCCTCCAGCTCACGGCGCGGGCCGCCCTTGACGCTGGCGACGTCGAGGTAGCCGCGGGCGACACCGTCCCGCATGGCCGTGGCCAGGACCGAGGCCACATGGGCGGGCGGCACGGCGATGATCGCCAGGTCGACGGGGCCCTCGGGCGCCTGGTCCGTACCGGCGCCGAGCGCGGCCGCGGTGCGGGCCGACTCGGGGTCGTGGTCGACGAGGTGGACCTGGATGCCGCGCCCGGCCAGGGCGAGGGCCGCGGAGGTGCCGACGAGGCCCGTTCCGATGACGAGGGCGGTTCTCACTGGGCGATGTCCTTGCGGAGGGCGGCGGTGGCGCCGAGGTACACGTGTGCGATCTCGGACTTGGGGAGGTACGTCTCGACGTGGGCGAGGATGCGCACCACCCGGGGCATCGCGCCCACGACGTCCAGCTCCTGGGCGCAGATGAGCGGTACGTCGACGATACCGATCCCACGCGCCGCGGCGGCCGGGAAGTCGCTGTGCAGATCGGGGGTGGCCGTGAACCAGATGCTGATCAGATCGTCCGCGACGAGACTGTTGCGCTCCAGGACGGCGGTGAGCAGAGCACTGACCCGCTCGCCCATGTGACCGGCCTCGTCCTGGTCCAGCTGGACGGCTCCACGGACCGCTCGTACCGCCACGTCGTTGCTCCTCGCTTCTTCGTGCGTGTCACGCCTGCTGTCCCTTTGCGTGATCTTTCCGCGTGATCAGCCTAGAGGGACGGAGCGGCGGGCGGGCGGGGTGCTCTGTCAGTGAGACGTGGCGCCCGCGCGCGTGGTGGCCGGCCTCGGGGTTCACGGCGGGCGCACGGCGCGGCCGGCGGCTCCGCCGTGGTGACGAAGGCCTCCGGCCGCGTGGGGATGCTCCGGGGGGAGTTCGTCCTGCCGCGCGGTGTACGGTCTCCGCGGCCGTTCACCGGCCTCGGAGCGGCTGCTCCCGGACCAGCTCCTCGATCGAGCGGCCCTCCGGCACCTCGCCCGACGCGGTCGGTCCGCCGACCGCCGTCGGCAACGAGCGGGCGATCCCGTCGGCCGCCTGTTCCGTGGAGACCCCGGCCTCCTCGGCGACCCTCCGCAGGGTCTCGTCCGGCAGCGCCCCGGCGACCCGGGCGCCGCCGACCACCTGGTTCTCACCGGCGCCGACCCAGGAGTGCGCCTGGTCGACGAGGCCGGACCCGGTGAGCATCCCGATCGGCCCTTCGCGCGCATTGCCACTGCCGCCCGAACAGCCTTGGCCGGAAGCCCGGCGCGCCCAGCAGCGCACCGAGGATGTTCCCGGCGCCGCCGCAGGCGCCGCTCCGGCCACCGCCGCCCAGCGGACCACCGAGGTCGTCGTCCGCCATGAGTGCGCCTTTCCGGACGTAGGGATTCATCGACAAAGTCGATCAGAACCCTGACCACTGTCACGTGAACGGGGCCCGGCCACCGTCAACCGGCGGTCGTCCGACGGCTCCGGCGGACATCGGCCAGGAGCGCCGCCTCCGCGACATCCGGATGCGCGCTGCCCTTCAGTGCGGACAGCTCGTCCGGCCAGGGGTCCGCCCACCGGGTGTGCCCGCCCGCCCGGACCACCAGCTCCACCGCGGCCAGCTCCGCGACGGCCGATCCCCGCGCCCGCAGCGCGGACACCACCGTGCCGATCGCCGCGAGCGGCAGTGCCCTCCGCGGCCCCCGCCAGTCGTGCCGGATCGCGTCGAGGGAACCCGGCCGCTCCCCCGCGAGGGCCAGCCACCGGTCCCACCGCTCGACCGCCGCCCCGACCCTTCCCCCGGCTGCCTCCGCCGACGCCGGCTCGCCTGCCGCCGGCGCCGACTCGTCCACCTGGTCCGCCTCCGTCAGCGACGCAAGGGCCGCCGCAAGTGCCACGCCGGACGCGGTGCGGACGAGCCCCGCCTCCCGGAGCGCCTCGGTGACGATGTCCAGGGCGGCGACCGGACGCGGTGGGAAGTCCCGTTCCAGCGAGTCGAGGACGGACAGCGCGTCCCGGCGCTCCTCCTCGTCCGCGGATCCGGCCTGGTCCACCACCGCGTCGAGTGCGCCCTTGAGCGCCGACCGCCCCTCCCCGGTGGTCGCCCATGCGCACAGCAGGCGCGCCGCCTTGCCGCGGACCCCGCTCGGGCGGCCGCCGTCGGTCACCGCGGCGGCGACGGCGTCGCGGACACGGGCGGTTGCGGCAGCGCCGAGGAGCGCGTCGGCGGCGGCCGCCGCGGACACCGACTCGCCCGTGGCCACCGTGTGTGCGAGGAACCCGGCCAGGGCCTCGGCGGCCGACGGCCGGTCGGGCCGCGCCGCCATCACCCGTTCACGCACCGCCGCATGATGCAGTTGCGCCGTGAACCGCTCCGCGACACCGGCGACGTCCATGCGGGTCGCGAGCACCCCGGCCATCGTGGCGTGGACGTCCCGGTGCTGTCCCGGTACGTCCCATCCGGCCAGCACGGCCGCGAACGCCGCCGGAGAGGACCGCTCGGCCAGCCCGCGCGCCGCCGCCTTCCGGCCACCGACGGACCCGGTGACGTCCCCGACGACCCGGCTGAGCAGCGCCACGGCCCCGTCGTCGGGCACCGTGCCGAGCAGGGCCCGCACACCCGTCATCGCGGCCCGCCCCCGTACCCCTCCCTGCCCGGCGTGTCCGAGCAGGAAATCCAGGGTCCCGGCATGGGCCCGGACACCACCGCTGTCCGCGGCGCGCTCCCCGAGCGCGGTGAGCGCGGCCGCGGCGACAGGCTGCGGGGCCGTCCCCACCAACGCACGCAGACCGTCCGTCTCGCCCCAGAGGGCGGCGGCGTCGGTCCGTTCCGGCAGGGGTGCCTCGTCGTCGGTGGCGACACGCGACAGCTGCGCATCGAGTGCGGCGCGCTGGGGCGGCAGCCAGCGGCCCAGGACGCTCCGGCGCGTCCGTGGCACCCAGCGCGGTGGCAGTCCCGATCCCAGGACGGTGTCGAGCAGGTCGGTGCGGCGCCGGGCGAGGGTGCGCCAGACGACGGGCACGACCACCGACGTGGGCGCGGCGGCGAGGAGTTCGGCGCAGCGCCGCTCCCGGGTGACCGGGTCCGCGAGCCACAGTTCGGCCGCCTGCCGGGCGTGCCTTCCGCCCGACAGATCCCGTGCCGCCCGGCCGATCGCCTCGTCCAGGGCGGGGATGTACGGCAGGTGACGCACGAACAGGGCCGCGAAGCGCACGAGTGCGGGCACCGCCGTCGGGCCTCCGAGCTGCCACACACCGACGGCCGTGTCCCTGCCCAGCGGCAGCGGCCGGACGGTTCCGGGGCCGCGCGGGTCGGCGAGGACCCGGAGCAGCAGGCCGATGACCGCTTCGGCCCGGCGCAGGTCGCCGTTGCGGGCGGCGCTCGACGCCGTGCGCCGCAGCCACTCCTCGGCGGCCAGGAGCGACGCCCGGGTCGAGTCGCGGGACTGCACCGTGGTCATCGCGGCATCGCGCAGAGCCGCGTACGGCGCCGCGTCCAGCAATGCCTCCGGGACGGTGCCGGCCGCGGTCAGGGTCGCGCGGCGCACCTCCTCCTGGTCGTGCCAGGCCCGTTCGCAGGAGGTGAGGACACGCGCGTACTCCTCCGGATCCCCGTGTCGTGCGGCACAGACCAGGAGGGCGGGCCAGGCCGCCGCCCGCTCGAACGGGCGGTGCGCGGCGGCGAGTTCCCGCAGGCGCGGCTCGCCGTCGGGCAGCGGGAGCAGGGCCGTGATGGAGGTGCACGGGTAGGTCCGGCGCCCGGCCCGTCCGGTCAGCCAGCGTGTGGCGATCTCCGCCCTGTCGCCGGGTGCGAGGGCGGCGACGCCGCCGAGTTCGCCCCTCCAGCCGGTGAGCCCGTCGCCCGATCGCGATTCGACCACGCGCCGCCGTTGCGCAGGGGGCAGCAGGGCGAGCAGCGGCTCGGGGGCCTCGTACGCCCCGAAGGATGCCCGCCCCCTCGGGGATTCGACGCGCAGGACACGCGCGAGCAGGACAATGTCCTCCCGCTCACAGGTGGCGAGGGAGCTGAGCGCCCTCCGGGACAGGTGCTGCGGTGCCAGGGGCAGGCGCGCCGTGCCGGTACGGCGCAGTGAGGCCAGCACGGCGGCGGGGTCGCTCAGCAGTGCGGCCGTCGCGCCACCGGTGACCAGATGCGGGGCCCGGTCGAGCAGCAGGATCCCGGCCGCCGGATCGCGGGTGGCGAGGCGGGTCACCAGGAATGTGCCGCGTGCCCGCAACCCCCTGGGTTCGGACCGCCCGGCATGCTTCGCCGGCAGCCGGTCGGCGAGATGCGCGGCGAGTGCGGCCGGTGCGGTCCGGGCGAGGGCGTGCAGGACACCGGGCGGCACCTGGGCCAGCCGTGGCAGCCACTGTTCGGCGGCGCCGGGCGTACAGGCGGGAAGCAGCCGGGCCGCGTCCTCGTCGCCGTGCCGTGCGTGGACGTGCGGCAGCAACCGGTCGGCGAGCGCGGACCGGCCCGACAGCCGGAGGATCCGGTAGGTGTGGTGGCGTACATCCCTCAGATCGCCCGACGCCAGGTCCGTCAGGACCTGTTCGTCGACCGGAAGCCTGATGGCGGCGGCCAGGGCGCGGGGTCTGAGCAGCGGATCGGCGAGTGCCCGGGCGACCGCGTCGAGGTCGCGGCGGACTACGGCCAGGAACAGCGCCAGCCGGCGTTCCTCGGGGTTCCCGCGATCGAGGGCCCGGTGCGCGGCGCGGTAGGCGGCGTCGTCGAGGGAGCGGGTGTGTTCGGCGACGGCCCGCATGCGGGCCGGGTACGGCAGGTGTGCATACCTGGTGTACAGGGCGGTTGCTTCTTCTCTGGGGTACGGAGGTGTCGTCATCGCGCTCACCGGAGGGGGGCGCGGCGTGCCTTTCCGATCATCGTCATGGCGGCGATCGTGGCACCGGAAAACGTCCGGGGCAACATCTTTTCGTTCACGTACCCTCGCGGCCATGATCACTCCTGACCCCGTGGCGCTCGTGCGCGATCACACGGTCTACTCCTGTGTGATGGGCTCACGCGCCTTCGGGCTCGCCACGGAGGACAGCGACACCGACCGGCGCGGCGTCTTCCTCGCGCCGACCCCGCTGTTCTGGCGGTTCGACAAGCCACCGACGCATGTCGAGGGCCCGGCGCAGGAGCAGTTCTCCTGGGAGCTGGAGCGCTTCTGCGAGCTGGCCCTGCGGGCCAACCCCAATGTTCTGGAGTGCCTGCACTCGCCGCTGGTGGAACGCGTCGACGCCGTGGGCGATGAACTCCTTTCCCTGCGGGAGGCGTTCCTGTCCCGGCTGGCCCATCGGACCTTCGTCCGGTATGCACTGGGCCAACGCAGAAAGCTGGAGGCGGACCTCCGGCAGTACGGGGCTCCGCGCTGGAAGCACGCCATGCATCTGCTGCGGTTGCTGACCAGTGGCCGGGACCTGCTGCGCACCGGCGAACTCACGCTCGACGTGGGCCCGGCCCGGGAGGAACTGCTGGCGGTGAAGCGCGGCGAGGTGCCCTGGTCGGAGGTCGAAGCCCGTATGACCCGGCTGGCCGAGGAGAACGACGCGGCGGTCGCCTCCTCACCGCTGGCGGCCGAACCGGACCGGGCCCGGGTGGAGGACTTCCTGATCCGCACCCGCCGGGCGTCCGCGCTCCGGCCCGAGGAGAGCTGAACGACCCGACGAGACCTCAGCGCCCCTTCCTGTCGTCTCCGTTCCGGTGCACGGCCCTGCGCTCCCACGACGATGCCGGCAGCGGAGCCCGCACCTCGTGGGAGCGCGCGGAGCCAGGCCCGTCCGCCGTCCAGCGGCGAGGACAGCCGTCCCCTCAACCGTGCACGCACCACGAGATCGTGCAGCGCCTCGAACGCACCGGCCGCCTCGGGAAGTCCCGACCCCGCCTGCGCGGCGTCCAGCACCTCGTGCAGCGTCTCGACGTCCCCGGACACCACCGCGGCTTCCACCCGCCCCGCTCGCCCGTGCTCGGCCTCGGCCTTCGCGTCGATCAATTCGGGCAGATACGCCGGGGCCGCCACCTCTTCGAGGAGCGTCGGCAGATGGGCGCACACCTCGCCGCTGCGCATCAGATGGACGCCGGTGAGCAACGCCCGGAACGTGTACAGCAACGGCTTCAGTTCGCCGGACTTCTCGAAGAGCCGCCACTGTGTGCGGGCGAACCCCCGGTAGTGGTGGGCGTGATGACGGGTCAGCACCCCGGGGGCCAGGGCCACCGGTTCCGCGTGCAGTCGACCCGTGTGGACGACGAGCGGGGACAGCAGCTGCTCCAGCACGTAGCCGTTCGGTCTCAGCATCAGCCGGACGAACTTCCGCAGATCGTGGGTGACGAGGTCCATCTCGACCCCGTCCCGGTCCCACATCCGCGCGCGCGTCTCCTCGGGGCGGCGCAGTCCGACGAGTTCTTCCGCGGGCAGGAGATGGACCCCCCGAAGGTCCACATGCGAGTCCCTGGAAGGAAACCGTACAGATGCGCACCGGAGACGGTGGCGAACAGCAGCGGCCGGCCTTCCGCGGCGAGCACCGGGCCGAAGTCCGTGACCGGCAGGCCGGCTTCCTCGAGGCGCGTCGTCGTGCGGTTCATGGCTCAAGCGTCCCAGAGCGCCCCCAGCGAGAGCAGATCGCTCCGGTACTCGATCCGCTCCGCCCACTCCTTGGGCCAGGCCCCCGCCCCCAGGTGCGCCCCGGCGAGCGCGCCGGTCAGGCAGCCGAGGGAGTCCGAGTCGCCCCGTGTGCAGGCGGCCCGGCGCAGCGCGGTGACGGGCTCGTCGGGGAAGAGCAGGAAGCAGTGCAGGGCCGTGGCCAGGGCGTCCTCGGCGATCCAGCCGTCGCCGGTCGCCTCGCAGGGGTCGGTCTCCGGGGACGGGTCGCGCAGCGCGTCCTGGACACGGGCCAGGGCGGCAAGGCATTCGTCCCAGCCCCGCTGGATGTACAGCTCCGGCGAGGAGTCGCCCGCGTACCGCCAGAGGTCGCCGAGCCAGCGTGTGAGGTAGCGGCTGCTGTTCTCGTACGCGTAACTGCGCAGTTGCCCGATCAGACCCATCGGCTCCGCCCCCTGTGCCAGCAGGTACACCGCGCGGGCCGTCAGATCGGACGCGGCGAGTGCCGTAGGGTGCCCATGGGTGAGGGCCGCCTGCAACTGGGCCGCGCCGGAGCGCTGTTCGTCGCTCAGCCCCGGCACGAGTCCGAGCGGCGCGACGCGCATGTTGGCGCCGCAGCCCTTGGACCCGGTCTGGCTGGCCTCCTGCCAGAGCCGGTCGCTGTCGAGCAGGCGGCAGGCGGTCATGCAGGTACGGCCGGGGGCACGGTTGTTGTCGGGCGAGTGGTACCAGTCGACGAACTCCTCACGGACCGGGCGGGTCAGCCGCAGCGGAGTGAGCAGCCCTCGGTCCATGGCGGTCCGGATGCCCCGCCCCAGGGCCAGTGTCATCTGGGTGTCGTCGGTGACGATCGCCGGTTCCGGCAGCCGCATCCGGCGCCACGGCCCGCACTTGGCGAGGATCGACGGCACGTTGTTGAACTCGGTCGGGAAGCCCAGTGCATCGCCGAGCGCGAGCCCGGTCAGTGCGCCGGTGGCGGCCTGTTTGGTGATGGTCCTGGTCACGATCACGAGGTTCTTCCTTCCGGTCTCAGGAGTGGAGGGTGCAGTGCGGTGGCGGCGCCCGCCCGGTAGAGAGCGGCCGGCTTCCCCCGTCCGCCGGTGCGGCGCGGCGGACTTTCCACGGCCTGGACGAAGCCGGGCGTGGTGAGGACCTTGCGCCGGAAGTTGGGCCGGTCCAGCTCGACTCCCCAGACCGTCTCGTACACCTGCTGGAGCTCTCCCAGGGTGAACTCGGGTGGACAGAAGGCGGTGGCCAGGCAGCTGTACTCGAGTCTGGCGCCGATCCGGTCGTGTGCGTCGGCGAGGATGTGGTCGTGGTCGAAGGCGAGCGGGCCGACGGCTCGGGCGTCCCACCACCGGGCGCTCGCGGCGTCTCCGCCGCCACGGGGTTCGGGCAGGTCGGGTACGAGTGCGGCGTAGGCGACCGAGACGACCCGCATCCTCGGGTCGCGGTCCGGCGCGCTGTAGGTGCGCAGCTGTTCCAGGTGGAGGGCACAGACGGTGCCCTCGGTGAGGCCGGTCTCCTCGGCGAGCTCCCGGCGGGCGGCGTCCTCGGCCGACTCGCGCGGCTGGACGAAGCCGCCGGGCAGTGCCCAGTGGCCCTTGTAGGGGTCCTCGCCCCGTTCGACGAGCAGCACGTGCAGCCGGGTGTCGCGGACCGTGAAGACGGCCAGGTCGACGGTGACCGCGAAGGGTTCGAAGGCGTACGGGTCGTAGCCTGCGGGGGCACCGGCGTTCATCGGCGCTCCGGGAGGGGGGCGGCGAAGTTCCAGCCGGCGGCGAGCAGGGCGTCGACGGCGGCGACGGCGGTGGCCAGGCGTTCCTCATGGGTTCCGGTGAGCTCGATGAACTCTCTTCCGGTACGGGTGAGTTCGGCCCGGAACCGGTCGGTCATCCAGGGCCGCAGCTCCTCGCCGTCGCGCAGCCCGTCGTCCTCGAAGGCGACGCCCTCGTGGTCGGTGAGCAGCCACAGATGGTGGGCGACCCGGTCGGCGGTCTCCTCGACGAGCGGGTTGCGGCCGCCGACGTACCGCTCGTGCCAGACGGTGGTGGCGAAGGAGTCCGTGTCGCAGAGGAGCACCGGCGACCCGGTGCGCGCGGCCGCCTCCTCCTTGGCGTTCTGCGTCTCGGCGATCAGCGGGAAGTCGTCGGTGCCGAAGGTCACGTCCTCCCACTGGGCCCCGGGCCACCGGGCGCGCAGCGCGGCCAGTTTCTGTTCGCTGAACTCCCGTCCGTACTCGTCGACGCACTGGGTTCGCGCCCAGACACCGCCACGCCGCCGGTAGTGGTCGGCGAGGGCGCGGGCCATCGTCGTGGTGCCGGTGGATTCCGCGCCGAGGACGACGATCCGGCGGGTGAGCGCGGCCCGTACGGGCGGTTCGAGGAAGTCCCAGCAGCCGACCGGGTCCTTGCGGACGGCGGTGCCGGAGACCGGGAAGACCGTACGGTCGGGGTCGACGCAGACGGACTCGGCACCGAATCTGCGGGCCAGTTCGTCCCCGTACGACTCCGAGGTGAAGACGGCGTCCACCGGTTCGGGCACGGCCTCGGTGAAGACGGCCATGTGCGCGTCCCAGATCGCCGGGTCGTGGAGGTCCATGGGGACGTCGTCGACGGCGCCCACGACCCGTACGTCCGGGTGCACCTCCCGCATCCAGGCCACCCGGTCGGCGAGCGGCACGGATTCGACGGACGCGGCACACACCAGGACGGTCAGCCGCTCGCAGCGGTCCTGCGCGGTGCGGACGAGGTGGTGGTGGCCGGCGTGCGGCGGATAGAACTTGCCGAGGACGAGCCCGTGCGCGAAGCGCTTCACGCCGCTGCCCCGTGGCGACCGAGCACTCACAGCGACCCCCCGTGCCCCCGGCCCACGCCGACCCCGTGCCCGGGTGCCACCGCCACCTCCACGGGCTGCCGTTGCCCGGCGAGATCACGCCGCCAGTTGCTCAGGCCGATCAGGCACAGCGTCAGGAAGCCGACGTACAGCAGGGAGGTCAGATAGAGCTCCTTGTACGCGTACAGCGGGATGTACACCACATCGGCGGCGATCCAGAGCCACCACGACTCGACGAGCTTCCTGCACTGCCCGTACGTCGCCGTCAGGGACAACGCGGTCGTCAGGGCGTCCCAGAAGGGCACGGTCGAGTCGGTGGCGCGGTCCAGCAGGACGGTCAGGGCGAGGGTCCCCACCACCCCTGCCGCGAGCAGCCAGGTCCATTCGGTGCGCGAGGTGCGCCGCACCGGCAGGTCCGGCGTCCCTGGTCCACCCCCGTGGGTCCAGGTCCACCAGCCGTACGCGGCAAGGGCGATGAAGACGATCTGGAGTCCGGCGTCGGCGTACAGGCCGGACTGGGCGAACAGCAGGATGAAGAAGAGGTTGTTGGCGATGCCGATCGGCCAGTTGGCGAGGTGCTGGCGGGCCACGAGCCACACGCACAGCGCCCCGCTGCCGAAACCGAGCACCTCGGTCCAGCTGACCGGGGTGTCGAGGACCGTCACCAGGGGCTGTTGCAGGGGATCGAGGACATCCGCGAGACTCACTCCCGCCTCCTTAATAGTCAGTCTGACTATAAAGGGGGAACGGTCGCAGCAAAAGGCCCGCGGCCGATTCCTGTTCGAAAACAGGAACCGGCCGCGGGCCGTGGAGCGGACGGAGCCGGGGCGGAACGTCCGGACGGTCTCGGAGGAGCTCCTCCTACAGACCGACCTCGCGCATCAGCATGCCGACCTCGGTGTTGGTGAGGCGGCGCAGCCAGCCGGACTTCTGGTCGCCCAGCGGGATCGGCCCGAAGGACGTCCGGACGAGCCGCTCGACCGGGAACCCGGCCTCGGCCAGCATCCGGCGGACGATGTGCTTGCGGCCCTCGTGGAGGGTCACCTCGACCAGGTAGTTCTTGCCGGTGTTCTCCACGACCCGGAAGTGGTCGGCGCGGGCGTACCCGTCCTCCAGCTGGATGCCGTCCTTGAGCCGCTTGCCCAGGTCGCGCGGGAGCGGTCCCTGGATGGCGGCCAGGTAGGTCTTCTTCACCCCGTACTTGGGGTGGGTCAGGCGGTGGGCCAGCTCGCCGTGGTTGGTGAGCATGATGATGCCCTCGGTCTCGGTGTCCAGCCGCCCGACGTGGAAGAGCCGCGTCTCACGGTTGGTGACGTAGTCGCCGAGGCACTGACGGCCGTCCGGGTCCTCCATGGAGGAGACGACACCGGCGGGCTTGTTCAGCGCGAAGAAGAGGTACGACTGCGCGGCGACGGTCAGACCGTCGACCTTGATCTCGTCCTTGTGCACATCGACGCGCATGCCCTGCTCGACGACGATCTTGCCGTTGACCTCGACGCGGGCCTGCTCGATCAGTTCCTCGCACGCGCGGCGCGAGCCCATGCCGGCCCTGGCGAGGACCTTCTGCAGCCGTTCGCCCTCCTGCTCGGCACCCGGGAAGGTCTTGGGCGTCCTGACGTCGGGCTTGTTCGCGTACCTGTCCCGGTTGCGCTGCTCGATCTTGGCGTCGAGCTCACGCGGACGGGACGGGGCGCCCTGGCGACGCGCGCCGCCGCTCCGGCCGCCACCGGCCTGCGCGGGCTTCGGACCGCCCTTGGCGCCGCCGCGGGCCGCGGCGCCGCGGCCCTTGCGGGGACCCTCGCCGCTCTTCTCGCCGGTGGCGCCCACGTCGTAGCGGCGTTCCTCGGGCCGGGGCCGACGAGGACGCTGCTCCTGCTTGCCGTCGCGCCCGGCGCCGGCACCCCGGGGATTCCGGTTGCCGCCGCTCCTGCCGCTGCCGCTTCCGCTGTTCCTGCCACTGCTTCGCATCAAAATTCCGTCTTGTCGTCTGCGTGCGTTTCCGGGGTGTCCGGTGCGTCCGGATCGAACGACGGCACACCCTCTGGCGTCTCGGCCTCGATCGCGTCCGCCTCGGGGAGGAAGGGCGCGAGCTCCGGGAGCTCATCCAGGCCACGCAGGCCCATCCGCTCCAGAAAGTAGTTCGTCGTCCTGTACAGGATCGCACCTGTTTCGGGTTCCGCGCCCGCTTCCTCGACGAGGCCCCGCTGCAGGAGGGTCCGCATGACCCCGTCGCAGTTCACGCCGCGGACCGCGGAGACCCTCGACCGGCTGACCGGTTGACGGTACGCGACCACAGCGAGGGTCTCCAGCGCCGCCTGTGTGAGACGGGCCTGCTGGCCGTCCAGGACGAAGCCCTCGACGGCCGCCGCGTACTCCGGGCGCGTGTAGAAGCGCCAGCCGCCCGCGACCAGCCGCAGGTCGAACCCGCGGCGCTGCACGGTGTACTCGTCGGCCAGCTCGCGCAGCGCGTCGGCGACGGCCCTGCGGGGCCGTTCCAGCACCTTGGCGAGGTGTTCCTCCGTGGCGGGCTCGTCCACGACCATGAGGACGGCCTCCAGCGCGGGCTTGAGATCGAGATCCGCGACGGTGGAACCCGTGGTGTCCTGCTGACTCATGCCTTCCCATCCTCCCGGACGTCCTGCGCCCCGGTCGCCTCGGTGTCGAACTCGTCCGTCACGACGGGCTCGGCCCCCTCTCCCCCGGCCCAGCGCACCAGGAGCTCCCCCAGCGCCTCGTCCTGGTCCAGCACCACGGCCTTCTCCCGGTACAGCTCCAGCAGCGCGAGGAACCGGGCGACGACGGTGAGGGTGTCCGACGCGTCCTCGGTGAGCACCCGGAAACTGATCTCCCCGGCCTCGCGCAGCCGGGCCACCACGATCCCGGCCTGTTCCCGCACGCTGACCAGCGGCGCGTGGATGTGGTCGACGTAGACCTGCGGCTCGGGCCTCGGCCGCATCGCCCGCGCGGCCAGTTCGGCGAACTTCTCCGCTCCGATCCTGATGACGACCTCGGGCAGCAGCTCGGCGTGGTGCGGCTCCAGGCCCACGGTCCGCGGGAAGCGCCGCCCCTCCGACTCCAGCCGGTCGCTGAAGATCTCCGCGACGCGTTTGTACGCACGGTACTGGAGCAGCCGGGCGAAGAGCAGGTCGCGCGCTTCCAGCAGCGCCAGATCCGCCTCGTCCTCCACCTCCGCCGCGGGCAGCAGGCGGGCGGCCTTGAGGTCGAGCAGGGTGGCGGCTACGACGAGGAACTCGGTGGTCTGATCAAGGTCCCAGTCCGGTCCCATGGCCCGGATGTGGGCCATGAACTCGTCGGTGACCTTGGACAGCGCGACTTCGGTCACATCCAGCTTGTGCCTGGAGATGAGCTGCAGCAGCAGATCGAACGGCCCCTCGAAGTTCGCCAGGCGAACGGTGAACCGCCCGTCGTCGGCGGGCTCGGGGGACGGGCCCGGTGGCGCCGTCGCGACGGGTTCAAAGGGCGGTACGGGTTCCCGGGACCCGACGGTTGTGGCAGGCCGGGCCGCCGCCGCATCCGGCGGTGAGGGGGCCGGGGACGCATCGTCGGTGCCGGGAAGCGGCACGACGGCACCTTCACCGTCGCCGCCCCCGGACACCGCGGGTGCCGGGGCAGGCCGACCGCCCGGACCTCGGCCCAAGGGGCGGCGAGGGGTGCGGGCGGGCTCGTCGTTCGTCGGCATGAGGGTCCAGGGGCAAGCGGGATACGGGCGGCGGGCGGAGGCCCGTACGGAAGGGGCCGGGCCGCTCGGCCGACGGCGGCACCCCGGGCAGGCTACCGGCGCCCCACCCGTCAGCGGCCGCGCAGCCGCCGTACGAGGATGCTCGCGTCGCCCCGCGACTCCAGGTCCGCGAGTACCACCGCGACGGCCTCGCGGACGATCCGTCCGCGGTCGACCGCGAGCCCGTGCTCCCCGCGCAGCACGAGACGCGCGTGTTCGAGGTCCATCAGTTCCTCGGCGGAGACATAGACGGTGATCTTCTCGTCGTGGCGCTCACGGCCGCTGGGCCGCCGGTTCGCCCCGCGCCCGCCACCACGCCTGCGTTGCTGCTGGACGGCGGGGGCGGGAACCGCCTCCTGCGCGGACGACGGCGTCGGCGACTGCGCGGACGGCGAGGACTGCTGGGGCCTGCGCCCCGGCTGTCCGGCCATCGCGACCCGGTCGCCACCGCGGCTGCGCGATTCCCCCGCGTCGGCGTCCGCCGCGGAGTGCTCCTCCCGCGCGGCGGCAGCGGTGCCGGTCTCCGTCGTACCCGCGGCCGACCCGTCGGCCCCGGTGTCGCTCTCACCGGCCGGACCGGGCACCCGGGCCTCGCCGTTCGCCTTGCGCCGCCGGTCCGCGGGGGACGAGGCCTGCAGGCCCATCCCCCCGGTGGTACGGAACAGTTCGTCGGCCCCGGGCAGACTCACTCGGCGTGACACCGGGCGAGCACCTCCCTGGCGAGCTGGCGATAGGCGGCGGCACCGACCGAGTTGGAGGCGTACGTGGTGATGGGCTCACCCGCGACCGTGGTCTCCGGGAAACGCACGGTGCGCCCGATGACCGTGTGGTACACGTGGTCGTCGAAGGCCTCGACGACGCGCGCGAGGACCTCGCGGCTGTGCACCGTACGGGAGTCGTACATGGTGGCGAGGATGCCGTCGAGCTCCAGATCCGGGTTGAGCCGCTCCTGGACCTTCTCGATGGTCTCGGTGAGCAGGGCCACGCCGCGCAGCGCGAAGAACTCGCATTCGAGCGGCACTATGACCTTGTGGGCCGCCGTCAGGGCGTTCACGGTGAGCAGGCCCAGCGACGGCTGACAGTCGATCACGATGTAGTCGTAGTCGGCCATCAGCGGCTTCAGGGCGCGCTGCAGCGTGGATTCCCGGGCGACCTCGCTCACCAGCTGCACCTCCGCAGCCGACAGGTCGATGTTGCTGGGCAGCAGGTCCATGTTCGGGACCGCGGTCTTCAGCAGCACCTCGTCGGCCGACATGCCCCGCTCCATGAGCAGGTTGTAGACCGTGAGGTCGAGCTCCATCGGGTTGACGCCGAGCCCGACCGACAGGGCTCCCTGCGGGTCGAAGTCGACGAGCAGGACGCGACGTCCGTACTCCGCGAGTGCGGCACCCAGGTTGATGGTCGACGTGGTCTTGCCGACGCCGCCCTTCTGGTTGCACATCGCGATGATCTTCGCGGGACCGTGATCGGTCAGCGGACCCGGGATCGGGAAATAGGGCAGGGGCCGACCGGTCGGGCCGATCCGCTCGCGGCGCTGTCGGGCAGCGTCGGGCGCGAGGGTGGCCGCGTACTCCGGATCGGGCTCGTACTCGGCGTCGGGGTCGTAGAAGTGCCCCTGGGGCACCTCGTCGAAGTCGGCGAAGTGGGCGGTGTCTCGGCCACTCTCGTTGCCGGCCATGGCGTTCACGTGTAGGCCGTCCATCATCTGGGGGGCTGTCGTCATGTGCTGGTGGGTGGCGAAGGTGCGGACAGCGACGGAGCCGACAGCCTCCAGCCCGTTCGGGCCCTGGCCCCGTGCAGGCATCCCTGGTTGAACACCCCCGGGAGTAAATGTCGACTCATTCACAAGTCGTCTTACCTCCTTGGATGTGACCAGGAAACTTATCGATAGGTCAGCGTGGCACCATGCCGACGATTGGCGACTCTATGGCGTGTCACCGCTCCGCAGCAACACAATCCGCCGGACCCGGCCCGATGTGTCGGCAATCGAACACCTCCCTGTCAAGGGCACGCAGCCACCGGCGCACACTTTTCACGGGTGCACGAATCGGTTGAAGGGTTACGTTCGAGACGAGTTGCGCGGAGGCCTCGCAGGGCCCGACACGAGTCCGGCCGGACCTTGCTCGGCAAGGTCCGGCCGGACTCGTGAGGTTGACTGAAGCTGTTGACCCGTCAGCCGAGGAGCGAGCTCAGCTCGACGTGCGGCAGGCCGTGCGCCTCGGCCACCTCGCGGTAAACGACCTGTCCGTCATGGGTGTTGAGACCCTTGGCCAGTGCGGCGTCACGGCGCAGCGCCTCGACCCAGCCGCGGTTGGCGAGCTCCACGATGTACGGCAGCGTGGCGTTGGTGAGGGCGTACGTGGAGGTGTTCGGCACCGCGCCGGGCATGTTCGCGACGCAGTAGAAGACCGAGTTGTGGACCATGAAGGTCGGCTCGGCGTGGGTCGTCGGGTGGGAGTCCTCGAAGCAGCCACCCTGATCGATTGCAATGTCGACAAGTACACTTCCGGGCTTCATCTTGGCGACGAGCTCGTTGGTGACGAGCTTCGGGGCCTTCGCGCCCGGGATGAGCACGGCACCGACGACGAGGTCGGCCTCGACGACGGCCTTCTCCAGCTCGAAGGCGTTGGAGACGACCGTCTGCACCTTGGTGCCGAAGATCTTGTCGGCCTCGCGCAGCTTGTTGATGTCCTTGTCGAGCAGCGTGACGTGGAAGCCGAGGCCGACGGCGATCTGCGTGGCGTTCCAGCCCGAGACGCCGCCGCCGATGACGACGGCCCTGCCGGCCGCCGTGCCGGGAACCCCGCCCGGCAGCACGCCGCGGCCACCGGCCGAGCGCATCAGGTGGTAGGCGCCGACCTGCGGGGCCAGCCGGCCCGCGACCTCGGACATCGGGGCGAGCAGCGGCAGCGCGCGGTTCGCGGTCTCGACCGTCTCGTACGCGATGGCCGTGGTGCCCGACTCCAGCAGCGCGTCCGTGCACTCGCGGGAGGCGGCGAGGTGCAGGTAGGTGAAGAGCGTCTGGTCCTTGCGGAGGCGGTGGTACTCCTCGGCGACCGGCTCCTTGACCTTGAGCAGCAGGTCGGCGGCGGCCCAGACCTCGTCGGCGGTGGCGAGTATCTGCGCTCCGGCGGCGATGTACTCCTCGTCCGTGATGGAGGAGCCGGCCCCGGCGTTCTCCTCGACGACGACCTGATGGCCGTGGCGGACGAGCTCGTTCACACCGGCAGGCGTGATCGCCACGCGGAACTCGTTGTTCTTGACTTCGCGGGGGATGCCGACCTTCACGTCGATCACGGTCCTTGACTCAGAGGGTTACCCGGACACAGCTACACATACCCGGATAGACACTGCGTAAATGGAGACACCGCGAACACACGCGGTACAGCCAGTTTAATGAAGGACTTCTCACTGTCTAGCCTTACAAAGCATTATTTTTCAGTGATCACACTGCGGATTTCGTAGGTTGCACCCTTCTCGCCCAGCAATCTGTCGGCCAGCCCCCGGTGCAGCCGGGCCGCAGCCGGGTCACCGAGCCGTTCGAGCGTGTCGGCCAGCCGCAGCTCCAGCGCCGCCTGCAGCCGTACGTCCCCGGCCCGCCTGGCCCACTCGACGGCCTCCTGGCAGGTGTGCAGCGACTCGCGCGGGCGGCCCGCGTACTCCTGCACCCGGGCGGCCTCGCTCAGGGCCCGCGCCTGGGCCGGGACATCGCCGAGCCTGCGGTACCCGGCGGCGGCGGCGCGCCAGTTCCGCAGCGCCTCGCCGTACCGCCCGGCATAGGTGTGGACGGCGCCGAGCCGCCCGTACAGCCGCGCCTCGTCGGCCCGCTCGCCCTGGGAGAGCCGCTGCGCCAGCGCGCGGCCGTACCAGTCGGAGGCCCGCTGGAAGTCCCCCAGCTCGGCGTAGGCGCCACCTACGGATTCCATCGCGCGGCCGGTGGCGTACGGGTCCTTCGCGGCCCGTCCGGCGTCCAGCGCGGCGCGGTAGCGGGCCAGCGCCTCCCGCGTACGGCCGGTCCTGGCGTCGAGGTCGGCGAGGTTGAGCAGTGCGGCGGCCCGCTCGCGCGGCAGCTCGCGCCGCTCGGCGACGGCGAGCACCAGACCGTGCAGTCCGTACAGATCGGGCGCGGCGGCCTCGGTGCCCTGGTGCACGGCCAGCGCCCGCACCAGAGCCGCCACCAACCGCCTTGCCAGAGTGTCGAGTTCACCGTCCTCGACGGCGATCCTGGCCAAGGCCTGCAGCGCGGGCGTGCGCATCCGCAGCCATGCGGCGGCCGCGTCGGGGCCGGGGAAGCGCAGCGACCGCGGCAGCCCGGCGAGCTTGCGGCGGGACGGGGAACCCTCGGGGTCGGTGACCGCCCGGCAGGACTGCAACAGCCGTACGGTCCGCTCCAGCATCCGAGCCCTGGCCAGCTGGATCTCCGTCGGCCGGTCCCGGGCCTCCAGGAGCGCCCGCAGCAACGGGGCGAGGCAGCCGGGCACCTCGTACTGCGGCTCGTCCGCCCCGTCGGTGCGCAGCAGTCCCAGGGCCACGAAGTCGTCGAGGGTCGTCCGGGCGGCCGAGACGGAGCAGCCGGCCAGCGCGGAGGCGGTGTGCGCGTCGGCGAGCCCGGCGGGAGCGAGGGCGAGCAGGCGCAGTATCCGGGCGGCGGTCGCCGGCAGGGAGTCGTGGACCAGCCGGAAGGCGCGGGCCAGCGGGCGGGCGCCGTTGGGCTGCTCCGGCTCGTCCGGCAGTTCCCGCAGCTGCTTGGTGACATCGGCGACCGAGGCCATGGGACGGGCGGCGAGCCAGCCTCCGACCATCACCAGGGCCGCCGGCAGTCCGCCGCACTCCTCGGCCAGGGTCTCGGCGGTCCGCGGGTCGACGGTGATCCTGACCTGGCCGATGAGCCGGGCGAGCAGCCGGACCGCGGAGCCCGCGTCCAGACCGCCGAGGGTGCAGGGGCGGACGCCCGCGATGCCGGTCAGCGGGCCCTCGGAGGTGGCGACGACCAGACAGTCGGGGTCGTCCGGCAGCAGCGGGTCGACCTGTTCCGCGTCCACCGCGTCGTCGAGGAGCAGCAGGGTGCGGCGCCCGGCGAGCGCCTCGCGGAGCAGCTCGGAGAGTTCGTCCCCGTCCGCGCCCGGCGGCCCCGTCACGCCCAGCTGGTCGAGCAGCTCGCGCGCGGAGCGCTCGGTGGGAACCGGCGCGCCGCCGGGATCGGTGAGCCGGGCCCTGAGCAGTCCGTCCGCGTAGTCGTCGGTGGCGAGCAGCCGTCCGGTGAGTTCGTCGGCGAGCGCGGTGCGTCCGGATCCGGGACGGCCGGCGATCAGCAGAACCCGGGCGCGGGCGGCCTTGCGGCCGGCCATGGTGTCCAGTCCGGCCCGCTCGATGTCGGCCCGTAGCGCCTTCAACTCGCGTTCGCGGCCGAAGAATCGGGGTGGGGCGGTGCCGGACGGCTCCTCGGTTCCCGCTGCCTCAACCGGGCCGCTGGTGTCCACCGCCTGATCCGTCACGGGCCACGCTCCACTTCGCTGCACGCATCGCCCGCCGGGACTCCGGTCAGGGCATTCCGAGCGTAGTTCAGGCGTATGGACGAATTCTGTGGAGCATGGCGCAGAGGTCCCTCGATCGGATCAGCATCTTTTCCGATCGGAGGGTGTCGGTGAACCGTTCAGCGGCCCGCGGAGCCGCCGGGTCGGGCTGCCGATCTGGCCACCGGGCCCCGGGCGACGCCCCGCCCGGTCCCCGTACGATCCCTTCCCGTCGAACGGCCGGACCCCGAGCGGTACTTGCGAATCGTCAGGCCTCGAACGGGCGGGCCGGCCAGGGCGCCTCGGCCGGACGCAGGGAATCGATCCCGTCACCGGCACGCACCGCCGCGAGCGAGAGGACGCCCACCACGAGGCAGTTGTTGTGCAGATCCCCGGCGAGCACCCCGCGCACCAGCTCCTGGAGCGGCACCCGGGCCAGCTCCATGTCGGCCTCCTCCTCGGAGACCTCGTAGCGCTCCCCGTCGGCCTCGGAGAGATTCCGGGCCAGGAAGATCCGTACGGCTTCGTCGCAGCCGCCCGGCGTGGTGTAGACGTCCGTCAGCACCCGCCAGTCCTCGGCCTTGGCGTACGCCTCCTCGTAGAGCTCGCGCTGTGCCGCGTGCAGCGGGTTCTCACCGGGGATGTCGAGCAGTCCGGCCGGGATCTCCCAGAGCTTGTGGCGCACCGGGTGGCGGTACTGCCGCAGCACGAGGACCCGGTCCTCCTCGTCGATCGCGAGCACGGCGACCGAACCCGGGTGGACCTGGTAGTCGCGGCGTACGACCGTACCGTCGGGCATCACCACGTCATCGGTGCGGACGCTGGTCTTGTTGCCGGTGAAGGGCGTCTTGGTCGCGGTGACCTGCCACTCCTCGGGCGTGTCCTGGAAACCCATCTACGTCCTCCCACGAAGAACAGAAACCGGGGCACGCATCCACAGTGGATCCGTACCCCGGTCAACGTTAATGCCTGCGTACCGCCGGACTACTTGCCCGATGCGGTGGTCTGCTCGCCGGCGGCCCCGGCACCCGTCTTGCGCTCGACGGCGGCCTTCACCAGGCCCGCGAAGAGCGGGTGCGGGCGGGTCGGGCGGGAGCGGAGCTCCGGGTGCGCCTGGGTGGCGACCAGGTAGGGGTGGATCTCGCGCGGGTACTCGACGTACTCGACGAGCTTGTTGTCCGGGGAGGTGCCGGAGAAGACCAGACCGGCCTTCTTCTCCAGCTCGGCCCGGTAGGCGTTGTTGACCTCGTAGCGGTGGCGGTGACGCTCCTCCACGTACGGCTGGCCGTCGTACGCCTCGCGGACCAGCGAGCCCTCGGCGAGCTTCGCCGGGTACAGGCCGAGCCGCATGGTGCCGCCCAGGTCCCCCGCGCCCTCGACGTACGCGAGCTGCTCCTCCATCGTCGAGATGACGGGGTGCGCGGTGGCGGCGTCGAACTCGGTGGAGTTGGCGTCGGGGATCTCGGCGAGGTTGCGCGCCGCCTCGATCACGATGCACTGGAGGCCGAGGCAGAGGCCGAGCAGCGGCACCTTGTTCTCACGGGCGTACTGGATGGCGCCGATCTTGCCGTCGACACCGCGGTCGCCGAAGCCGCCCGGGACGCAGATCGCATCCACGTCGGAGAGCTGCCCGGCGGCGCCGGCCGGGGTCTTGCAGTCGTCGGAGGCGACCCACTTGACCTTGACCCGGGCCTTGTTCGCGAAGCCGCCGGCCCGGACGGCCTCGGTGACCGAGAGATACGCGTCGGGCAGGTCGATGTACTTGCCGACGAGCGCGACGGTGACCTCGTGGTCGGGGTTGTGGACACGGTCCAGCAGGTCGTCCCAGGTGGACCAGTCGACGTCACGGAACGGCAGGTCGAGCTTGCGCACGACATAGGCGTCCAGGCCCTCGGTGTGCAGCACCTTGGGGATGTCGTAGATCGACTTGGCGTCCACGCAGGCCACCACGGCGGCCTCGTCGACGTCGCACATCAGCGAGATCTTGCGCTTGATGGCGGTCGGCACGTCACGGTCGGCGCGGAGCACGATGGCGTCGGGCTGGATGCCGATGTTGCGCAGCGCGGCGACGGAGTGCTGGGTCGGCTTGGTCTTGAGCTCGCCGGACGGGCCGATGTAGGGCAGCAGCGAGATGTGCACGACGAAGACGTTGTCCCGGCCGACCTCGTGGCGGACCTGGCGGACGGTCTCCAGGAACGGCAGCGACTCGATGTCACCGACCGTGCCGCCGACCTCGGTGATGACGACATCGACGTCGTCGGTGGCCATGCGGCGGATGCGGTGCTTGATCTCGTTGGTGATGTGCGGGATGACCTGCACGGTGTCGCCGAGGTACTCGCCGCGCCGCTCCTTGGCGATCACCTGGGAGTAGACCTGCCCGGTGGTGACGTTGGCGGAGCCGTCGAGGTCGACGTCGAGGAAGCGCTCGTAGTGGCCGATGTCCAGGTCGGTCTCGGCGCCGTCGTTGGTGACGAACACCTCACCGTGCTGGAACGGGTTCATCGTGCCCGGGTCGACGTTCAGGTACGGGTCGAGCTTCTGCATGGTGACCCGGAGTCCGCGCGCCTTGAGCAGGGCGCCGAGGCTGGAGGCAGTCAGACCCTTGCCGAGGGAAGAGGCGACACCCCCGGTGACGAAGATGTGCTTGGTCGTCGTGGATGTGGGCTGCATAGCCAAAGGGGGCTCCCGTGGTCGCGATCGTGAGGTGCGTACCGGCGTTGCCGTCCGGTGATTCCGGAGGTGCCGTCGCTGCGGTTCGGGGGCCTCGTCTGCGGTTGCGGACGACCACCGGTCCACGGGCTACCAGGGTATCAGCGCCGCGGGGAGGCTGCTTCCGGCCACACCCCGCACACTCACTACACAAGATCATCTCAAGCCCCTCACGCCGTACCCGTTCGGCGCAGACCCGTTGATGAGACGGTCGCGCAGATCACCCGGGTGCGTCGTATCCTGCTCGGACACTCGCTCCGGGCGAGGTTCCGAGCAGGCAGGTTCCCCCACAACAACCCCTTGCGACGACCTCTTGACCCGCAGTAATGCCCTACGGGGCGACATGGCCGTTCGACTGGAGATGCACGTGGCCGGGCGCATCGAGGATTACGCACTTATCGGAGACATGCAGACCGCCGCCCTGGTCTGCCGGGACGGCACAGTCGACTGGCTGTGCCTTCCCCGCTTCGATTCGCATGCCGTTTTTGCGGGACTTCTGGGTACTGAGGAGCACGGCTTCTGGCGCCTGGGACCGGCGCGGGAGGAGGGGGCCGAGCCGCCCTCCGCCGACCGCCGCCGCTACCGCGGGGATTCCCTGATCCTGGAATCGGAATGGGACACCCCGCGCGGAACGGTCAGAGTGACCGATTTCATGCCGCCGCGTGACGGTGCACCGCAGGTGATCCGGATCGTGGAGGGAATCAGCGGCCGGGTACCCATGCGCTCGGAGTTGCGCATGCGGTTCAGCTACGGCCGGGTCACCCCCTGGGTGCACAAGGTCGACGGCCGTACGGTCGCCGTCGCCGGCCCGGACTCCGTCTGGCTGGACACTCCCGCCGACACCTTTGGCGAGAACCTGACGACGTACTCCGATTTCACGGTCGCACCGGGTGACCGGATCGCGTTCACGATCAGCTGGCAGCCCTCGCACCACGAGCCGCCGGGTCTGCCGGACCCGGAGGGCTCGCTGGACGCGACCGCCGACTTCTGGCGCGAATGGGTCGAACAGTGCACGTACCACGGGCCCTACCGCGAGGCCGTGGTCCGCTCCCTGATCACCCTCAAGGCGCTGACATACGCGCCGACCGGCGGCATCGTCGCCGCGCCGACCACCTCCCTGCCCGAGGACATCGGCGGCTCCCGGAACTGGGACTACCGCTACACCTGGCTGCGTGACGCCGCGATCACCCTCTCCTCCCTGTTGCGCACCGGATACCGCGAGGAGGCCCGCGCCTGGCGCGAGTGGCTGCTGCGGGCGGTCGCCGGGGACCCGGAGAACCTGCAGATCATGTACGGCATCGCGGGCGAGCGCGAGCTGGGCGAGGCCGAGCTGGACTGGCTGCCCGGTTACGAGAACTCCGGCCCGGTCCGGGTCGGCAACGGCGCCGCGGGCCAGCTCCAGCTGGACGTGTACGGCGAGGTCACCGAGGCGCTGCACCTCGCCCACATGACGGGCCTGACCCGCAACGACTACGCCACGGGCCTCCAGCTCAAGCTGATCGAGTACCTGGAGAAGCACTGGGACGAGCCGGACGAGGGCATCTGGGAGGTGCGCGGCCCGCGCCGCCACTTCGTCCACTCCAAGGTGATGGCCTGGGTAGCCGTCGACCGCACCATCAAGCTGATCGAGTCCGGTGACGCGGAAGGGCCGCTGGAGCGGCTTCGGGAACTGCGTGACGAAATCCACCGCGACGTCTGCGACCGGGGTTACGACGAGGAGCGCAACACCTTCACCCAGTCCTACGGGTCGAAGGAGCTGGACGCCTCCCTCCTGCTGATCCCCCAGATGGGATTCCTGCCGCCCGACGACAAGCGCGTGATCGGCACGATCGAGGCGATCCAGCGCGAGCTGTCCACCGAGGACGGCTTCGTGCTGCGCTACCCCACCAAGGGCGAGGACGCCGGCGTCGACGGTCTGGAGGGCGACGAGGGCGCGTTCCTGGCCTGCTCGTTCTGGCTGGCCGACGACCTGGCGATGATCGGCCGGGTCGACGAGGCACGCCAGCTCTTCGAGCGCCTGCTGTCCCTGCGCAACGATCTGGGCCTGCTCGCGGAGGAGTGGGACTCCCGTCTGCAGCGCCAGGTGGGGAACTTCCCCCAGGCGTTCAGCCACGTGCCGCTGATCGACACGGCACTGCGTCTGACGGCGAGCGGGGCATACGTCGGCTGACCTCGGGAAGGGGGCGGGCATCGCGCGAGCGGTGTCCGCCCCCTTCCGTTCGCCCGGACGTCGGCCTGCTCCGGTTCCGGGCCTCGCAGGAGTGCGGCGAGCGGTGTCAGCGCGGCTGCCCCACGCTCTCCGCCCCGGTCACGACGGGCAGCTGCGAAGGCAGCCCCCATTCGCTCCAGGACCCGTCGTACACGGCCGGGTCTCGGTACCCGGCCAGCTCGGCCCCGAGCGCCAGCACGCAGGCGGTGACGCCCGATCCGCAGCTGAAGAACAGCCGCTGCCGGTCTCCGGCGAGAGCGGCGAACACGGCGCGCAGCTCATCCGCCGGGCGCATCCGGCCGTCGCGTCGAAGCTCGCCGAAGGGCAGATTGACCGCCCCCGGCATGTGGCCGGCGCGCAGCCCCGGTCGTGGCTCGGCAACCGCGCCGGAGTACCGCTCCCGGGAACGGGCGTCGAAGACCGCCGCCGCGGGGTCGGCCAGGGCCGCCACCACCTCTGCGCTGCCCACGATCCGTCCCGCGCGCGGCCGGGCCGTGAAGTCGCCCCGCTCGGCGGCGGGCTCGGGCCGGACGGTCTCCAGCGGCAGCCCTGCGTCCGTCCAGGCGGGCAGGCCGCCGTCGAGCACCGCGGCCCGGTCGAAGCCCATCGCGCGCAGCATCCACCAGGCACGCGGGCTGGAGTAGATGCCCGCGCCGTCGTAGACGACGACGGTGTCGGCGTCGTGGACGCCGAGGGAGCGCAGCTCCTCGGTGAACCGGCGGGCATCGGGCATCGTGTGCGGCAGTGGTCCCGAGTGGTCGGACAGCGCCCCGTCGATGTCGAAGGGCCGCGCGTGGGGGATCCGCAGCCCGGCGCCGCGGTGCGCGCCCACGGAGGCGTCCAGGACCACCAGTCCGGGCTCGCCCAGCCGCGACGCGAGCCAGTCGACCCCGACCAGGGGGCCGGGAAGGCCCACCCTGCTTGCGTACGCCGATACGTCGTCGCCCACGTCTGCTCCAGGTCCGGGTAGGAGAGCCGCACGGCCCGAACCGCACGGCGGTGACAAGATCGCAGCGGCCCCGACCCGTGTCAACCGTGGTTCCATGTCCCCGGGCAGGTCGAAAGCGGCAGATCAGAGCCGCCGCTCCCGGTCGGCGGACCCCCTCGGCACCTCCCCGACCGCGCCTTCCGCGCCCGGGGCCGGTACCTTCCTGAATCAGGGCGACCGCCCGTCCGAACCGAATGGAAACGCGAGGCCAGAGCCAGTGGAGACGCAAGGCGGAATCACCGTGCAGCGGGCCCTTGAGCTGCCGGGGCTGCGCAGCGGGCTCCCGGAGGTGGTGGCCGGTGCGGACCGGCTGAACCGTACGGTGCGCTGGGTGCACGCGGGCGAGGTCCCGAACATCGCTTCGCTGCTCAAGGGCGGTGAGCTGCTGCTCACCACCGGGCTGGGACTCGGCACCCGTCCCGCCGAGCAGCGCGCCTTCGTCCGCAGGCTCGCCGACCGCGGGATCGCCGCCCTGGTGGTGGAGCTCGGTCCGCGCTTCAGCAGGCTGCCCGCATCGATCGTGGACGCCGCCCGAGCGGCCGGTCTGCCGCTGGTGCAGCTGCACCGCGAGGTGCCGTTCGTGACGGTGACCGAGGAGATACACACCGAGATCGTCAACGGTCACTACGCCCTGCTGCGGCAGGCCGAGGACGTGCACCGCAGGTGCACGGAAGCGCTCCTCGGCGGTGGCGGGGTGCCCCAGGTGCTGGGCATCCTGGCGGACTTCGCGGCCAACCCGGTCTTCCTGGAGACGGCGGACGGCCAGCTGCTGTACGCGGCCGGCCCCGGGTCCGGGCCGGTGTCCGCCGATCCGCTCCAGGTGTGGGACGGAATGCGCGGCGGCCGGGCGGCCCGCGAGGCGCCGCCCACGGGTTCGGTGCTGGTGGACGTGCCGGGCGGCGGCCCGGGAACCGGTTCGGTACGGGCCAGACTGGTGCTGCTGGCCGTGTCCGCACCGCTGGTGACGGTGCACCGGATGGCGGCGGAACGGGCGGCGGGGATCCTCGCCGTCGTGCTGATGCAGGCCCGTCAGGAGGAGGAGCTCGCGGCGCGCGGCCGGGGCGACTTCCTGTCGGATCTCGCGGAGGGCCGGATCGCTCCGGAGGACGCCCCGGCGCAGGCCCGCGTGCTGGGCTTCAAGCCGGGCGGGACGCCGTTGTTGCCGGTGGTGATGCGGCTGGCCCCCGAGCTGTCCGTGTCGGGGAACTGGGCGCTGCTGGCACGGGCGGTGCTGGAGGAGCTCTCGTCGGTGGGCGTGCCGGTGCTGCTCGGCGTGCGGCCCGTGGAGGGCCGGGTTCCGGTGTTGCTGGGGCTGCGGTCCGAGACGGAGCGCACGGCGGTCGCGGACCGGGTCGCGGCAGCGTTGCGGGCCGGTGTGGAACGCGCCGGTCTGGAACGTGCCGGATCGCATCCGCCGGTCGTGGTGGTGGGCGTGGCCGGCGGCTGGGCCGCGGCCGGTGCCGGACTGCGGCACGCCGCGGAGACGGCGACGGCCGCGCAGGGACTCAGCGACCGGCCCTGGTACGACGCCCGGCGCCTGGACATCGACCTGCTGCTGTGGCGGCTGCGGGACCATCCGGATCTGGCCGCGTTCGTGGACCGGGCGATCGGTCCGCTGCGCGACCACGACCGCAGTTCGCGCCCTCCGCTGCTGCCGACGCTGGAGACGTACCTCGCCCACGCGGGCCGCAAGGCGGAGACGGCACGTGAACTCCATCTGAACCGGCAGACGTTGTACAACCGGCTGGCCCGCATCGGCGAGCTGCTCGGCACCGACCTCGACGACCCCCAGGCGGTCCTGGCCCTGAGTCTGGCGCTCCGGGCCCGCCGCCACACCTCGTAGCCCCGGGCCCGCCGCCACACGTCGCAGCCCCCCACTGCCCCGGACCTGGCGGAGCACGGCGACGGAGCGTTCACCGCGTCCGGGCCACCGCCAACGGCTGCGTCAACTCGTCGTAGACGGAGAGGACTTGCGCGATCGTGTCGTCCTCCGTCGGCCAGTCGGCGGCCTGCGCGCGCCCTGCGGCCACCAACTGCTCACACCGCTCCGGATCACCGAGCAGCCTGACGACCGCCCGCCCGAGCGCCTCGCCGTTGCCGCACGGCACGAGCTCCGCCCCGTCCCCGACGAGTTCGGGCACCCCTCCGACCGCGGTGGCGACCAGCGGAACGCCGAGCCGCAGCGCCTCCTGGGCCAGCACCGAGCGCGCCTCCCACCGGCTGGACAACACGGCCAGATCGGCGACGGCGAGCAGTTCGACGATGTCGTCGCGGCTGCCGATGAGCCGGACGGACAGCTCCTCGTCGCTGATCCGGCGCTGCAGGGCCGCCCGTTCCCGCCCCTCCCCCGCGATGACCAGCAGCGGCACGGGGTCGAGCCCGCGCCACATCCGTGCGGCGTCGAGCAGCGTGTCGTACCCGTGGTGCGGCACGAGACTCCCGTACGAAACGATCAACGGTCGCTCCGTCACACCGAGTTCGGCCCGCGCCTTGCCCTCGTGGACGACGACGGGCTGCTGCGGCACGGGGGCCGAGACCGGCGAGAGCCGGGCGTCGCGCGCACCTCGGCGCCGCGCCCGGTCGACCAGGTCCGATGTCGTGCCGAGCACGACTGCCGCCGCACGGGCCGCCCTTCGCTCCATCAGATGCAGCAGTCGGCTGCGGGCTCCCTCGGCGTGGGCGCGGGCGTGCCAGGTGACGACCAGCGGGACGCGTCGGCCGCCGAGCGCGAGAGCGGCCCGTACGGCGGCGTGCAGACCGTGTGCGTGGACCACGTCCGCAGTCAGGCATGCGGTACGCAGCGCGGCGACGGCGGTGGGGTCACTGCGTCGCGGTACGGGGGCGAAGTCGACTCCCCTGCCGGAGAAGTCGTAGGCGTGGTCCAGTTCGGCGGGGGCGCAGACGGTGACGTGCACGCCTCTCGCCACCAGCCCCGCGGCGAGCGAGCTGACGTGGGCACTGCTGCCCGCGCTGCCGCCGCCCAGGACTTGGACCGTACGCAGCTGTGACACGTTGAATGGCTCCCGGGGGTCCCGAGTCGGCGGTGATGGCACGCCAAGGATGCCAGTCCGTACGCACGTTCCGGCACAGTCGGGCCACTGTCCCGCTGCATACAACAGCAACCGGCCACGACCTACCACTCGTACAGGTGAGAAGCTGACGTGATGTTGACACGCCCGTGTCCCGGCCTCCTCCGTCGGCGGTCCCACAGCCCGCGGACGAGCCGGCTGACCCGGTCCCCGTGGACCGTCGCCACGACGAGCCCCGCGGTGTGGGCGACGAGACCGGCCCGGCCGCGGCCGGCGACGACGGCGACGCCGAGCGCGGCGCCCAGGGCGTAGGCCCCGGTGTCCCCGATCATGGTGCGCTCCCTCAGGTCGTCGGTGACGAGGGCTGCCGCGGCGCCCATCGGCGCGGCGGCGAGCGCGGTCCCCGGCAGGCCCGGGGCCCCGAGAGCGAGCACGGTGGCGGCAGCGGCGGCGGGCCGTACGTCCGTCAGATTGACGAGGTGCGCGGTCGCGGCGATCACGACCCCGGCGAGGATCCGATCGACGGGACGCTCCTTGAGCAGTGCCCCGGCCGCGAGCCCTGCGGTCCCGATCCCGAGAAGTTTCACCGCGCCGCTGGTCACCTCACCGCCCCGCAGCGCGCCCAGATGGGCCCGGAACCCCTGGCGCGGATCGTCGGCACCGACGAGGTCGTCGTAGGCACCGCAGCCGCCGGCCGCGAGCACGGCGAGCACGGCGGCGCACCTGGTGCGAGCAGGCAGCGGAAGGACTGCGGCTCCGGCCACGGCGCCGAGCGCGGCGGCCGGGCCCGCGTACAGATCGACGGTGCGGCCCGCGTAGTTGGTGCGCTGCCCGCGCTTTCGCGGCCGGGCCCGCAGCACCCGGTACGCGCCCCCCGCGACGGCGGCGGCGACCGCACCCGACACCACGGCCCTGCTCCACGCTGCTCCCATACGGGCCAGGCTACGCAGCGCTCCGCCGGGGCCGTCCGGCGGCCGCCCGGTACCCGAACCGCCGGGCGCCCCGGAGGACGAGGACGCCCGGCCGCCGGCCGCGAAGCCCCGGCTACCCGTCCGCCCGCGCCGCCGCGAGCAGTTCCTCCGCATGGGCCCGCGCCGTCTGCGAGTCCTCCTGCCCGGCGAGCATCCGGGACAGCTCCCGCACCCGGTCCTCGCCCTCCAGGACCGTGACCCCGCTGCTGGTCACCGACCCGTCGACGGTCTTCTCGACGAGCAGTTGCCGGTCGGCGAAGGCCGCCACCTGCGGCAGGTGCGTGACGACGACGACCTGGGCGGACCTGGCGAGCTTCGCGAGCCGCCGCCCGACCTCCACGGCGGCCTTGCCGCCGACGCCCGCGTCCACTTCGTCGAAGAGGTACGTGGGCACGGGATCGGAGCCGGCGAAGACCACCTCGACGGCGAGCATCACCCGGGACAGCTCGCCGCCCGACGCGCCCTTGGCGATCGGCCGCGGCTGGGCTCCCGGGTGCGGAGCCAGCAGGAGCTCGACCTCGTCGGCGCCGGACGGACCGTAGACCACGCTCCGCCCACCGACCTCGATGCCGGAGGTCTCGTCGGCCGCCTCGGTCTGCCGGATGTCGAAGGACACCCGGGCGTGCGGCATCGCGAGGGAGGCCAGTTCCGCCGTGACGGCCTCGGCGAAACGCTCCGCCGCCCCGGTACGCGCGTCGGTCAACGCCTGTCCGAGGCCCGAGAGTTCTGCCCGCAGCGCGTCGCGCTCCGCCGTCAGTTCGCCGATGCGGTCGTCGTCGCCCTCCAGCTCGGTGAGCCGGGCGGCCCCCTCCTGGGCCCAGGCGAGCACGGCGGTGATGTCCTCGCCGTACTTGCGGGTGAGCCCCGTGAGCGCCGCGCGCCGCTCCTCCACCGCGGCGAGCCGCAGCGGATCGGCGTCCAGCTGGTCCGCGTACCCGGCCAGTTCACCCGCCACGTCGGCGAGCAGGATCGAGATCTCGCCGATCCGGTCGGCGAGCGCGGCCAGCGCCGGGTCGTGGGCCCGCACGGCGTCCAGGGACCGTCCGGCGGCCGCGACCACGGTCGTCGCGTCGACACCCTCCGGGTCCTCCGGGTTGCCCGCGAGCGCCGTGTGCGCGAGGGCCGCCGCGGAGGCGAGGGCCTCGGCGTGACCGAGCCGTTCGGCCTCGGCGGCCAGGTCGTCGTCCTCGCCCGCCAACGGTTCCACCCCGGCGATCTCGCCCAGCCCGAAACGCAGCAGATCCGCTTCCTGGGCGCGTTCGCGGGCGCGCGTCGTCAGCTCGTCGAGTTCCGTGACGACGGCCCGCAGCCGCTGGTACGCCGCCGCGTACTTGGCGTGCGGCACGGCGACGCCGTCGCCCGCGTACCGGTCCAGGGCCTGTCGCTGCCGGGCGGGCTTGAGCAACCCCTGCTGGTCGGTCTGGCCGTGCACGGCGACGAGTTCGTCGGCCAGTTCCGCGAGCACCCCCACCGGCACCGATCTCCCGCCGAGATGCGCCCGGGAGCGCCCCTCCGCGGAGACGGTACGGCTGATCAACAGCGCACCGTCGTCGAATTCGGCCCCGGCCTCCTCGGCCCGCAGGGCCACGGCCTCGCCCTCGGACACCGTGATCCGTCCCTCGACGACGGCGGCCTTGGCCCCGATCCGTACGAGGGCGGGGTCGGCACGCCCGCCGAGCAGCAGCCCCAGGCTGGTGACGACCATGGTCTTGCCCGCGCCGGTCTCACCCGTCACCGCGGTGAAACCGGGTGACAGCTCGACCACCGCGTCGTCGATGACTCCGAGCGACCGTATCCGCATCTCCTCCAACACGGACATGACCTTACGAGGTCCGAGCCCCGATGTGCGACGGACCCCGCCCCACGGGGTTCACTCTCCCGTGTGCTCCTGGAGCATTCGGACCGCCTCCGGAGGCGTGTCCGCCGGTCAGTGCGGCGCGCCCCGCCACCCCGAGACGGGCAGCGCGAACTTCGCCACCAGCCGGTCCGTGAACGAGGCGTGGTGCAGCCGTGCCAGCCGTACGGGCACCGCACCGCGGCGCACCTCGACCCGCGCGCCCGAGGGCAGCTCCACGGTCCTGCGCCCGTCGCACCACAGCACCCCGTGCGGGGTGTGCTGCTGGACCTCGACGGCCAGCACCGAGTCCGGCGAGGTCACCAGTGGCTTGGCGAACAGCGCGTGGGCGCTGATCGGCACCATCAGCAGCGCCTCGACCTCGGGCCAGACGACGGGACCGCCCGCCGAGAAGGCGTAGGCGGTCGATCCGGTCGGGGTGGCGCAGACGATCCCGTCGCAGCCGAACCCGGTCACCGGCCGGCCGTCGATCTCCAGGACGACCTCCAGCATCCGCTCGGGCGACACCTTCTGCACGGCCGCTTCGTTGAGCGCCCAGTCGGTGTGGACGACGTCGCCGTTGCTGTGCACGACGACATCGAGCGTCATACGTTCCTCGACCTGGTACGCCCGGGTGACGACCCGGTCGACCACCTTGTCCAGGTCGTCCCGCTCGGCCTCGGCGAGGAAGCCGACCCGGCCGAGGTTGACACCGAGCATCGGCACCCCCGAGGCGCGGGAGAACTCGGCGCCGCGCAGCAGCGTCCCGTCCCCGCCGAGCACGATCAGCAGCTCACAGCCGTCCACGGCGCCGGGTGTGGTGTCCGTGACCGTCTCGACGGACGCCGGCAGCGGCAGATCGGCCGCCTCGGTGGCCAGCACCCGCACCCCGAGGCCGCTGCGCAGCAGTCCCTGTACGACAAGTTCGGCGCTGCGGATCGCGGCCGGGCGGCCGGTGTGCGCCAGAAGAAAGACAGTTCGTGCCGCATTCGTCGTCAACGAGGCCCCTCCGCCACTGCACGGTCGACATCCGCCGGGTCCAGCTCGGGCGCTCCGGCCCGCAGCCACAGAAAGTACTCGACATTTCCTGCGGGCCCCGGCAGCGGGCTCGCCGTCACTCCCCGCACTCCCAGGCCCAGCGCCCAGGCCCGGCGCGCCACCTCCCGTACCGCCTCGGCCCGCAGTTCGGGGCTGCGCACCACACCGCCGCTGCCGAGCCGCTCCTTGCCGACCTCGAACTGCGGCTTGACCATGAGGACCAGGTCGGCGTCCGGGGCCGCGCAGCGCGCCAGGGCGGGCAGGACCAGCCCCAACGGGATGAACGACAGGTCACCGACCACCAGATCCACCGGCTGTCCGTCGATCGCCTCCAGGGTCAGTTCGCGCACGTTGGTACGGTCCTTGACGGTGACGCGCTCATCCGACTGCAGCGACCAGGCGAGCTGTCCGTAGCCGACGTCGACCGCGACGACATGACCGGCGCCGGCCCGCAGCAGTACGTCGGTGAAGCCGCCGGTCGACGCCCCGGCGTCCAGCGCCCGCCGCCCCTCGGTCCTCAGCCCGAGGGGCACGAAGGCGGCGAGGGCCCCGGCGAGCTTGTGTCCGCCGCGCGAGACGTACTCGGGGTCGCTGTCGTCCTTGGTCACGACGATGGCGGCGCGGGTCTCGACCTGGGTGGCGGCCTTGGTCGCGGTGTTGCCACCGACGGTCACCCGTCCCGCGGCGATCAGCTGGCTCGCGTGCTCGCGCGAGCGGGCGAGCTCACGGCGTACCAGCTCGGCGTCGAGGCGGTGACGTGTCACTCCTGCCACGTTCGGTTCAGCTCCTGTGGTTGTACGAGGGCATCGGTGCGGGTGCGGGTCCTGCGTCCAGCGCGGTCAGCGCGTCGCGCAGCCCACGATGTACATCCTCGTACACCTCGACGTGCCCGTCCGCCGTGAGGTGGTCCGCATCGGCCAGACGCTCCAGCCGCGCGTCGACCTCCGCGTTGCCGGTGGGGGTGCGTGCGATGCCGAGGGGAGCGGGCGCGGCGGGCTCGGACACGGTTGCGGCGCCCGGGACCGTGTCCTCGTCGGGCGAGCCCTGCGCCGCTTCCCCGGACGTCGCTCCGGACGTTGTTGCGTGTACCGTCCCGGGCCCCGGCATCGAGTCGCTCATGCGGGAAACGCTACCGCGTGGGGCTGCGGTACCGTCGGTCACGATGGCGACCATGGCGGAGTGCCGCAGCGCACTCGACAGACTCTCCGGCAACCTCGCGGTGGCCGACGGCGACGTGCGCAGCGCGGCGGCCCTCGACCGCTCGCTCAGCTGCCACATCAAGGACCTCGACATCACCTTCACCGGGCGGCTGGCCGATGGCCGGATCCAGGTCCTGGACACGGCCGACGGCCCGCCCAGGGAGAAGGCCGAGATCCGGCTCGCGATGACCGGTGACGATCTGGTGGCCATGGTGGACGGTGAGCTGAACTTCGCCAAGGCATGGGGCACGGGCCGGGTCCGGCTGGAGGCCGGCTTCCGCGACCTGCTCAGACTCAGGACGCTGCTGTAGCCGCCGCGCGGGCCCCTTCCCCGGCCCGTGACGCGACCGGGGCGGCGGCTCGTTCGGTCCCCTCGTTCCGTCAGCCCCCCGTCGAGGCCCCGGCGGACGCCTTGCCCCGTGTGCCCGCCCCGCCGCTCCGCGGCTTGCGCGCGGCCGGGACCACCAGCGGCGTACCGGTCTCCGGGTCGTCGATGACCTGGCAGCGCAGGCCGAAGACCCGCTCCACCAGTTCCGCGGTGACGATGTCGCCCGGCGCCCCCTCGGCGATCACCTCGCCCTCCCGCATCGCGATGAGGTGTGTGGCATACCGCGCGGCGTGGTTCAGATCGTGCAGGACGGCCACCAGGGTGCGCCCCTGCGCCTCGTGCAGTTCCGCGCAGAGGTCGAGGACGTCGATCTGGTGCTGGATGTCGAGGTACGTCGTCGGCTCGTCGAGCAGCAGGAGCGGTGTCTGCTGGGCGAGCGCCATGGCGATCCAGACGCGCTGCCGCTGCCCGCCGGACAATTCGTCGACATAGCGATCGGCGAGCGTGCCGACCCCGGTCGCCGCCATCGATTCCTCGACAATGCGTTCGTCGTCCGGCGACCACTGCCGCAGCAGCCCCTGATGCGGGTACCGGCCGCGCCCGACGAGGTCGGCGACGGTGATCCCGTCCGGCGCGACGGAGGACTGCGGCAGCAGTCCCAACGTCCTGGCCACCTTCTTCGCGGGCATCGCGTGGATCGCCTGCCCGTCCAGGAGCACCCGTCCGCTGTTCGGCTTCAGCATCCGCGAGAGCGCGCGCAACAGGGTCGACTTGCCGCAGGCGTTGGGACCGACGATCACCGTGAACGAGTTGTCGGGGATCTCGACGGAGAGATTCTCCGCGATGACCCGCCGGTCGTAGCCGAGGGTCACCGAGTCCGCGGTGAGGCGCTGCATGGGTCGTACTCCCGGGGTCGGGGGTGATCGGGCGCGAGGGCCGTCCTTCACCACAGGCGGCGGGTGGGCCCGAGCCCGGCCCGACCCGCCTGGCGGGTCGGCCATCCGGACGGCGGCACACCGAGCAGAACGAAGTTAGGTTAGCCTACCCTCCTTTGCTCTTGAAGCGCCGGGAGCCGTTCCTACAGCCCCAGCCTGGCGACCGCCTTCGCCACGTCCAACCCGCACGAGCCGTCCCCCGCGTACGACCACGCCGCCCCGCAGAGCGCCCGCAGCCCGTCGAGCACGTCCCCGTCCCCCTCGATCGCCAGGTCGCCACCGCGCACCGCCGCCGTCCAGCCACCGCAGCCGAACCCGTCGCCCGTCCGCGTCACCTCGGGCTGCCCGGTCAGCAACCCCCGCAGGTCCGCGTCCACGAACGTCGGCCGGTGCTTGGGCCCGGCGGCCAGCAACCGCGCCGCGTCCGTCACCCCGGTGAGCACCAGCAGGGAGTCCACACCCCCGTTGAAGGCACCCTCGATGTCCGTGTCCAGCCGGTCCCCGACCACCAGCGGACGCTCCGCCCCGGTCCGCAGCACCGTCTCCCGGTGCATCGGCGGCAACGGCTTCCCGGCGACCTGCGGCTCGGCCCCGGTGGCGATCCGTACGACCTCCACCGCCGCGCCGTTCCCCGGCGCGATCCCCCGGGCACTCGGAATCGTCAGATCAGTGTTGGACGCGAACCACGGCACCCCCCGCGCGATCGCGTAGGCCGCCTCGGCGAACCGCCCCCACGCCATGTCGGGCCCGCCGTACCCCTGCGCCACCGCGGCCGGCTCGTCGTCCGCCGATTCCACCGGCACCAGCCCGCGCTCGCGCAGCGCGACGCGCAGCCCCTCGCCACCCACCACCAGCACCCTTGCACCGGCAGGCAGCTGATCCGCCATCAGCCGCGCCACCGCCTGCGCCGAGGTGATCACATCGCCGGGCCGGGCAGGCACCCCGAGGTCGGTCAGGTGCTCGGCCACCGCGGCCGGCGTCCGCAGGGCGTTGTTGGTCACGTACGCCAGATGCATCCCGCCCTCCCGCGCCGCTCCCAGCGAGTCGACGGCGTGGACGATCGCATGACCGCCCGCGTACACCACCCCGTCGAGATCGAGCAGCGCCGTGTCGTACGCCTCGTTCAACGCGGTGCCGCTGCCGCTCGGCCTGGTCCTGCTCGCCTGACTCATTCTTTGCGCTCCTCGTTCCATGCTTCTGTCCCGATCATCGCGCATCCCCGCCTCACACATACGATGCAGAAATGAACACATCAGGTCCGGCCGGCCAGGGACTGCGTCTGGCCCCGTTCCGTGGACTGCGCTACGTCCCCGAGCGGGTCGGCAGTCTCGCCGCGGTGACCTCACCGCCGTACGACGTCGTCGTGCGCCCCGACGGACTGCACCACCTGGAGTCGGCGGACCCGCACAACATCGTCCGGCTGATCCTGCCGCAGGCCGACACCGCCGCGGCCCGTCACAAGCAGGCCGCCGAGACCCTGGACCGCTGGCTGGCCGAGGGCGTTCTCGCTCCCGATGCCGAGCCCGCGCTGTACGTCTACGAACAACGCGACGCCGAGATCCTGCAACGCGGCGTCGTCGGAGCACTGGCACTCTCCGCACCCGCCGAAGGCATCGTCCTGCCGCACGAGGACGTGATGGCCCACGTCGTCGAGGACCGGGCCGACCTGATGCGCACCACGGCCGCCCATCTCGAACCGCTGCTGCTCACCTACCGCGGCGACGATTCCGTCTCGGGCGCGACCTCCGTCATCGAGCGGACCATCGAGCGTCCACCGCTGCTCGCCACCACCACCGAGGACGGCTACAGCCACCGGCTGTGGGCGGTCACCGATCCGGCCGAACGAGCCGAGATCGAGGCCGATCTGGCCCACCACCAGGCCCTGATCGCCGACGGCCACCACCGCTGGGCCACCTATCTCCGGCTGCAACAGGAGCACACCGCTCCCGGCCCCTGGGACTTCGGCCTGGTCCTTCTCGTCGACACGGCCCGCTACCCGCTCCGGGTCCGCGCCATCCACCGGCTGCTGCACCGCCTCCCCGTCGCCGACGCGCTCGCCGCGCTGAACGGCCTCTTCCGCGTCCGCGACATCGAGGGCCCGCTGCCCCTGGCCCTGGAGGCACTCGCCGAGGCGGCCGTCGAAGGCAACGCGTTCCTGCTCGCCGGCGACGGTCGCTTCCACCTCGTCGACCGCCCCGACGCCGCTCTGCTGGCACGTACGATTCCGGCCGATCACCCGACCGCCTGGCGGACCCTCGACGCGACGGTCCTGCACGCGGCTCTGCTCGACCACGTCTGGCGGATCCCCGACGCCCCCGAACACATCGCGTACATCCACGACACGGCGGCCGCCGTCGAACAGGCCGCACGCCACAACGCGACGGCGGTCCTGATGCATCCGGTACGCGAGGAAGTCGTCCGGGACCTCGCCCGACAGGGCGTCACCATGCCTCGCAAGTCGACATCCTTCGGCCCCAAGCCCGCCAGCGGCCTGGTCCTGCGAAGCCTCGCACTCGACTGACCCCCGGAACGGCAAAAGGGCGGCACCCCGCAGGGTGCCGCCCTCTGTCATGCCTTACGCCTCGGACGTACCGTCCTGGTCCCGCCCCTTGTCCTGGTCGTCGTCCGCAGCGGTGGCCGAGGGAGCGACGTCGTTCTCACCCTCGTCGTCCTCATCCAGGGCATCGACGAACTCGACACCCTCCAGCTCGGCGAGCCGGTCCGACGCATTGGTGGCGCCGTCCTTGTCGGCCTCCAGCGCCTTCCCGAACCACTCACGTGCCTCGTCCTCGCGCCCCGCCGCCAGCAGCGCGTCCGCGTACGCGTAGCGCAGGCGCGGCGTCCACGGGTGCACGGCGTTCGAAGCCAGCTCGGGGCTCTGCAGCGTGACAATGGCCGCATCGATCTGCCCCATGTCACGACGGGCCCCGGCAGCCACCAGACGCATCTCGACCTGACCGGCCTTGTCCAGCTTCTGCACCTCGGGCTCGCCGGCCATCGCCATCGCCCGCTCGGGGCGCCCGAGTCCACGCTCGCAGTCGGCCATGACGGGCCACAGCTCCACGGAACCGGTCATCCGCTTGGCAGCGCGGAACTCCGCCAGCGCCTCCGAGTACTTCTGTGTCGCGTACGCGGCGAACCCGGCCGCCTCACGCACGGCCGCGACCCGTGAGGCCAGTCGCAGTGCGATCCGCGAGTACGCGTACGCCTGCTCGGGGTCCTCGTCGATCAGGCGGGCCACCATGACGAGGTTCCTGGCGACATCCTCGGCCAGGGTCTTCGGCAGGCTCATCAGCTCCTGCCGCACATCCTTGTCGATCTCGTCGCCGGTGACGTCCTCCGGAATCGGAAGCCGCTTGATGGGCTCACGGTCCCGGTCGTCCCGCCGCTCGTACCCACCGCGGTCGTCGCGCCCGCGGTAACCGCCCCGGCCACCGCGGTCGTCCCGCTGGCCGCGGTATCCCCCGCCGCGGCTGTCGTCACGACGGAACCCACCACCGGAACCGCCGCGGCTGTCGTCGCGCCGGTACCCGCCGCCACGGCTGTCGTCGTCGCGACGCGGGCCACGCGG
>NZ_JBIWOS010000006.1:421687-505515 GCF_044767885.1 Streptomyces sp. NPDC101194 | reverse complement strand
AGTTCTCAAGGAACGGACGCTTCCTTTGTACTCACCCGCAGAACACTCTCTGGGGCTTTCCTCCGGGCTTTTCCCTTCGGTCTTGCGTTTCCGACCCTATCAGACTCTTTCGTGTCCGATTCCCGGTCGAAGCGGGGTTGCTTTCCAGTTCCACGCTCTCGCGTTTCCCTTTCCAGCGGTTCCAACCTTACCAGACTCTTTTCTCACCGTTTCCGGTTCGAATTTGAATTCCGGTGGCCGATTGGAGTGGCCTTGCCTTTCGGCTGACTCGACTTTATCAGAAACATTCAGTCGAACTGATCGACTGCGTGATTCGGAATGAGAGAATCAATGGCTCTGCGGAAAGTATGTTTCCGGTGAGAGCGAGCTAGACGTTAACCGTTGGGATCGGACCTGTCCAGTCCGACGCAACCGTTAAAATCTACCTCCCCAGGTCCACCGTGTCAACGGTCTCTTGGGGCGAAGAGGAGACTAGCAGGTCAGCGGGGTCGTACGCACATCAGGCGGCGACCGGGAGCTCGGCGCTGCGTTCGGTGGGATCCAGGTCTCCCTGGTCGCCTGCTCGCGCGGCTCGGCCTCCCAGGATGTAGACGTACCCGAGGAAAGCCAGCTCGGCCGTGATGCCGAGGGCGATTCTCGCCCAGGTCGGAAGGCCGGAAGGGGTGACGAAGCCTTCGATGACGCCGGAGACGAACAGGACCAGGGCGAGGCCGATGGCCATGCCCATCGCCGCTCTGCCCTGTTTGGCGAGGGCCGAGCGGCGACTCTGCGGGCCCGGGTCGATGACCGTCCAGCCGAGGCGCAGGCCCGTACCCGCCGCGACAAAGACAGCGGTGAGTTCGAGCAGGCCGTGCGGGAGGATCAGCCCCAGGAATGTGTCGAGTCGGCCGGCCGAGGACATCAGTCCGATGCCGACCCCGAGGTTGAGCACATTGACGAAGAGGATCCAGATCACCGGGATGCCGAGGAACGCTCCCAGGACCAGGCACATGGCAGCGGCCCGGGCATTGTTCGTCCAGACCTGGGCGGCGAACGACGCGGCCGGGTGGCTGGAGTAGTACGTCTCGTACTCCCCGCCGGGACTCGTCAGGCGGCGGAGGTCGTCCGGTGCCGCGATGGCCGACTGGACTTCCGGATGCGTACCGATCCACCAGCCGATGACTGCGGCCAGCAAGGTCGAGAGTACGGCCGTGGGTATCCACCAGTGTCTGGAGCGGTAGACGGCGGCAGGGAAACCACTGGTCAGGAAGCGTGTGGCGTCGCGCCAAGTGGCCCGGCGGGTGCCTGTCACCGCGGACCGGGCGCGGGCCACGAGCTGAGTGAGGCGCGCGGTGAGCATCGGGTCCGGGGTACTGGACTGGAGAAGAGAGAGGTGCGTGGCCGTGCGCTGATACAGCTCGACGAGTTCGTCCGCTTCCGCGCCGGTGAGTCGGCGCCCGCGGCGCAGGAGATGGTCCAGGCGGTCCCACTCGGTGCGGTGGGCGGTCACGAAGACGTCGAGGTCCATGGTCGGCTGCTGCTCCAGGCATGGGTGCGTACGGGTTCGTACTACGGCGGCGCGCTGCGGGTCAGCTTGGCAGACTGAGGCCCCGACGGGCAGGGAAGACCGGCGAAGGATGGGGTGGCGATGAGTGAGCTCGTGACCGGGGACGCGGTCGTGCTGGGGCTGCGACCGGCCAGATTGCCGAGTCGGGCTCTGGCTCTGGCCATCGATCTTGCCCTCGTGGGGACGGCGTTCGTCCTCGTGTCGATCGGGCTGGCCATGACGACGGCGAAGCTGGACGACGCTGCGCTCGCGGCGATATCCGTCGCGTCCTTCTTGCTGGTGCTGGTGGGTGGGCCGATCGCGGTGGAGACGCTCAGCCATGGGCGTTCGCTGGGGAAGCTGGCGTGCGGGCTGCGAGTGGTCCGTGACGACGGCGGGCCCATCCGGTTCCGGCATGCTCTGGTACGCGGGGCCATGGGGGTCGTCGAGGTTCTGATGACACTCGGGGTTGTCGCCTGTATCGCCTCGCTGGTGTCGGCGCGGGGGCGGCGGCTCGGTGATGTGTTCGCGGGCACGCTCGTCGTACGTGAGCGGGTGCCGGCGGGGCGGGCGGCTGCCGTGCCGCCTCCGCCGCCGTGGTTGGTCGGGCGGTTCGCGGGACTGGATCTGTCGGCGGTGCCGGACGATCTCTGGCTGGCGATACGGCAGTACCTGACGCGAATGCATCAGCTCGACGCGCAGGTGGGCTGGTCCATGGCGGAACGGCTGGCCGGGGAGATGGCTACACGGACCGGAGTTCCGGTGCCCGAGGGGGTGCCGGCCGGGGCGTATCTGGCGGCAGTGGTGAACGAACGCCAGGCACGGGATGCGCGGCGGGTGCTCGCCACTGGTCGAGGCGGTGCGGTGCGAGTGGGGTCCGGGCAGGCCGAGGGTGCGCACGCCGGTCCCGACGGGCAGGCGGGGAGCCGGGCACTGGGCGGTGGAGCTGTGGCTTCCCCGTCGGCAGAGTCCCTGCCGACGGAATCCCGGCCGGTGAAGTCCCTGCCGGCTGCGGAGGTTGCCGTGACGTCCGCTCGCGTGGGGCCGGTGGTGGAGGAGGGCGGGGCAGCGCCCGCTGCGACGGGGTTCGCACCGCCTGCCTGAGGACTGTCGTTCGAATCAGGCCGGATCAGTGCGCGGGGCCCGGTGCCGTGGGTCGCGCGGCTGAGGAAGAAGCCGGATGGGCTCTCCCCTGCTCGAACGGAGCCGAGAGCTCGGTGCAGGCGCCATGTCGACCGACGACAACACGGCGAGGCGCGATGCCGGAGCGCGCGAGCCGGGCAAGATCCGGACGGAAGACCTCAGTGCGGTGACGGTGGGGATTCCAGGTCTTCGAGCTCGATGCCGGGCGCCGAGAGGACCACGTCGCCGGCGATGTGCACGGTGTGCTGTTCACCGGTGTCCAAAGCGCTGACCTGGTATTCGTCCACCGTCAGCGGGCCGTTGTCAGTGGCGTGCGCTTCACTGTGCACCAGGGCCCAGGACTGGTCGACGGTACGGGGGGCGAGGACCGGGTCCGTGAAGGCGACCAGGCGGACACGGGTCGCGGGGGAAGTGGGGGTGAGACGCAGCAGTCGTGCGGTCGCGACGAGGAATGCGGGGGATGTGCCGGTGAAGGCGTGGGCGCGCGCATTGCCTTCGGTGGCGTGAGTGCCGGTCGGGTCGGTGCGGACCCAGGTGACGCCTTCCAGGGCGGCGCCGCGCACCTGCCAGCTCGCGGCGTGAAGTTCGAGGCGGATGGGGCGGCCCAGTGCATCGAGGGTGAGGTCGATGGAACCGAGGTGGTCGCCGGAAGGGGCGGTGGTTCGGGAGACGTAGCGCCAGCCGGAGGGGCCGGGGGCGCACTGGAAGTGTTCTTCGCCGAGGAGGGTCTGATCGTGGAGATCGTGGAGCGAATATCGGCCGCGGGGCATGGGGTCCTTCGAGGTTCCTCGGGCTGAGCGGGTGCGGTACGGCGCAGGCCCCCGACACGGGGGTGCGGGGGCCTGCGCTCGTAGCTGCTGCTGAAGCTGTTCTGTCTGTCAGCGGTCGGTCGCCGCCGCCCGGTGGTGGCGTGCGCGGTTGCTGACGGGCGGGATCAGTAGCGGTAGTGGTCGGGCTTGTACGGGCCTTCGACCTCGACACCGATGTAGGCGGCCTGCTCGGGGCGGAGCGTCGTCAGCTTCACGCCGAGCGCGTCGAGGTGGAGACGGGCGACCTTCTCGTCCAGGTGCTTGGGCAGCACGTAGACGTCGGTCGGGTACTCCTCGGGCTTGGTGTACAGCTCGATCTGGGCCAGGGTCTGGTCCGCGAACGAGTTGGACATCACGAACGACGGGTGGCCGGTGGCGTTGCCCAGGTTCAGCAGGCGGCCCTCGGACAGCACGATGAGGACCTTCCCGTCGGGGAACGTCCAGGTGTGGACCTGCGGCTTGACCTCGTCCTTGACGATGCCGTCGATCTTCGCCAGGCCGGCCATGTCGATCTCGTTGTCGAAGTGACCGATGTTTCCGACGATGGCCTGGTGCTTCATCTTGGCCATGTCGGCGGCCATGATGATGTCCTTGTTGCCCGTGGTGGTGACGAAGATGTCGGCCTTGTCGACGACCTCGTCGAGCGTGGTCACCTGGTAGCCGTCCATCGCCGCCTGCAGCGCGCAGATCGGGTCGACCTCGGTGATGATCACGCGGGCGCCCTGGCCGCGCAGCGACTCCGCGCAGCCCTTGCCCACGTCGCCGTAACCGCAGACGACCGCGGTCTTGCCACCGATGAGCGTGTCGGTGGCGCGGTTGATGCCGTCGATCAGGGAGTGGCGGCAGCCGTACTTGTTGTCGAACTTGGACTTGGTGACGGCGTCGTTGACGTTGATCGCCGGGAAGAGGAGGGTGCCGTCGCGGTGCATCTCGTAGAGCCGGTGCACACCGGTCGTGGTCTCTTCGGTGACACCGCGGATCTCGGACGCCAGCTGGGTCCACTTCTGCGGGGACTCGCCGAGGGTGCGGTTCAGCAGGGTGAGGATGTGGCCGTACTCCTCGCTGTCCGCGGTCGACGGGTCCGGGGCCGCACCGGCCTTCTCGAACTCGACGCCCTTGTGGACGAGGAGCGTGGCGTCACCACCGTCGTCAAGGATCATGTTCGGGCCGCCCGTGGGGGTGTTCGGCCAGGTCAGAGCCTGCTCCGTGCACCACCAGTACTCTTCGAGCGTCTCGCCCTTCCAGGCGAAGACCGGAACGCCGGCGGGGGCGTCCGGGGTGCCGTTCGGACCCACGGCGATGGCCGCGGCGGCGTGGTCCTGGGTGGAGAAGATGTTGCAGGAGGCCCAGCGGACCTCGGCGCCGAGCGCGACCAGGGTCTCGATCAGCACGGCCGTCTGCACGGTCATGTGCAGCGAACCGGTGATCCGCGCGCCGGCCAGCGGCTGCGCGGCGGCGTACTCCTTGCGGATCGACATCAGACCGGGCATCTCGTGCTCGGCGAGGGTGATCTCCTTGCGACCGAACGCCGCGAGGGAGAGGTCGGCGACCTTGAAGTCCTGGCGATTGGCGACCGTTGTCATAACGGGCTGCTCCTCGTGATGGGTGTCGAGGTGGGCACGGCTGGCTCTGCGGCGCCGGACATACGGATGCCCGGGTGCTCGCAGCACAGTCCGTCGGAGGCCCTCTCTCCCTCGGCCGGTCCGCGCGTACGGACCGATCGACCGCCATCAGCAGCGACGTCTGACACTGGCATCGAATCTACACCGATCGGCCCAGCCGCTCCCAGCCCACCCGGACGGGCGGGGTGAGGAGCGGCATACCGGTGCGGGCGGGAGAGCGGGCCGAAAGACTGGTGGGGCCGACGGGACGGACGGTCGAGAGGGGGTCGTGGGACGTGCGTGCGTCGGTGCGATCAGTGGCCGGAATGTGTCGGGGTGTCCGAGGGGCCGTCGGGGGTCGGAGACGGAGATCCGCCCGGGGCCTTGCCGGGGTTGATGCCGGCCGCCGCGGCCGCCTCGCTGTAGATGTCCGGTTCCAGGTAGATGACCCGGGCGATCGGGACGGCTGCGCGGATACGGGTCTCGGCGGCGTTGATGGCGTTGGCCACTTCGGTGGCCGTGTCGTCGTGCTGCACCGCGATCTTGGCGGCGACCAGCAGCTCTTCCGGGCCGAGGTGGAGCGTACGCATGTGGATGATGCCGGTCACCGTGTCGCCGTCGACGACCGCGGCCTTGATCTTCTCGACCTGGTCGGCTCCGGCAGCCTCGCCGAGCAGCAAGGACTTGGTCTCGGCGGCGAGGACGATCGCGATGGCGATCAGCAGGACGCCGATGCAGAGGGTGCCGATGCCGTCCCAGACGCCGTTGCCGGTCGCGAGGGCCAGACCGACGCCCGCGAGGGCGAGCACCAGGCCGATCAGTGCGCCGAAGTCCTCCAGGAGCACGACGGGGAGTTCGGGGGCCTTCGCGCGGCGGATGAACTCCTTCCAGGAGAGCGATCCACGGGTCTCGTTGGACTCCTTGATGGCCGTGCGGAAGGAGAAGCCCTCGGCGATGACCGCGAAGACCAGTACGCCGACCGGCCAGTACCAGGCCTCGATCTCGTGCGGGTGCTTGATCTTCTCGTAGCCCTCGTACACCGCGAACATGCCACCGACCGAGAACAGCACGATGGAGACGAGGAAGGCGTAGATGTAGCGCTCGCGGCCGTAGCCGAAGGGGTGCTGGGGGGTGGCCTCGCGCTGGGCCTTCTTGCCGCCGAGCAGCAGCAGTCCCTGGTTGCCCGAGTCGGCGACCGAGTGAACACTCTCCGCGAGCATCGACGACGAGCCACTGAACAGGAACGCCACGAATTTGGCCACTGCGATCGCGAGGTTGGCGCCGAGTGCCGCCACGATCGCCTTGGTTCCGCCTGACGCACTCATGGGTGCCTGGTGTCCCTTCTTCGGTGCCGCGGCCCTGGCGCCGCGGTACGGCCGGACATTGTTGCAGCCGTTGGTGCGGACGGTACGTCAGACCACCACGGTCGCGCGGAACAGGGTTCCCGCACCGGACACTTCGACCTTCTCGCCCGAGGGTACGAACACCGAGGCGCCGGGAGTGAGACCGAGCGTGCCCGCCTTCGGGGCGCCCGCGGTGCAGAGCAGGATCTGTGGGGCGTCCCTGGTCAGTTCGACGGGGTCCGCGCCGGGCGACAGATCGAAGCGCGAGAGCCGGAATTCGTCCACGGGCGTCTCGTACAGTTCCTCGCCGGACGGGGACGCCTCCGGGCGCAGGACACCGGGGTCGGTCGCCTCGAAGCGGACGATGCGCAGCAGTTCGGGGACGTCGATGTGTTTGGGCGTGAGTCCACAGCGCAGCACGTTGTCCGAGTTGGCCATGATCTCGACGCCGAGGCCGTCCAGGTAGGCGTGCGGGACACCGGCGCCGAGGAAGAGAGCTTCGCCGGGCTGGAGTTCCACATGGTTCAGCAGCATCGCCGCGAGGACACCGGGGTCGCCGGGGAAGTGGTGGGCGATCCGGGCGTACGGGGCGTGGGCTCCGCCGAGGCGCTCGGCGGCAGCGGCTGCCCGGTTCACCGTTTCGGCCATTTCTGTCGGGTCGGCGCTGAGGATCGCGGTGAGGACCTCGCGCAGGGCCGCCTCTTCGGGGTGGGCGCCGAGGAGGTCGACATAGGGCTTGAGGGAGTCGATGTCGAGTGCCGCCATGGCCTCGGCCGCCTCGGTGGGCCTGCGGAAGCCGCACAGTCCGGCGAAGGGGGTGAGCGCGCAGATCAGCTCGGGCTTGTGGTTGGCGTCCTTGTACGTGCGGTGGGGTGCGTCGATCGGGACGGATCGGCGCTCCTCGTCCTCGTAGCCCCGCCCGGCCTGTGCGAGGTCGGGGTGGACCTGGAGGGAGAGGGGGGCACCGGCGGCGAGCAGTTTGAGCAGGAAGGGCAGGCGGGGGCCGAATTTCTCGACGGTGGCCCGGCCCAGTTCGCGCTCGGGGTCTGCGGCGATGACCTCGGTGAGGGCCTGCTCGCGGCCCGCCTCTCCGGTTCCGGCTATGCGGGTGAGGCGGGAGGGGGCTCCGGGGTGGGCGCCCATCCACATCTCGGCCTGGGGTTCCCCGGTGGGGGCGATGCCGAGCAGTTCGGGGATGGCGGTGGTGGAGCCCCAGGCGTAAGGGCGCACGGTGTTGGAGAGCCGGTCCATGGGTTCGTCCTTGTGAGATGCGTGGATCGGGGTGGTGGAGGCGGGCTTGGCGGGGTGGGGCGGCGCGGGCACGGTGGGGTGTGCGGTGCGGAACCTGTTCGGGTCCTCAGGCGCGGGCTGCCGACGCGAGTGCCAGGTAGACGGCCGCGAAGTCGGTGACCGCGAGGAGTTCGGCCAGGGCTTCGAGTTCGGTGCCCTCGTCCGGTTCGAGTTCGCTGATCGCCGTGTCGTGGCCGAGGGCCAGTTCGCGGGCGGCGGGGCCGGCGCTCAGTCCGCCGGTGGGGCGGTCGCGGAGCAGTACGACGCGGGCGTGCAGCGGCTCCGGCTCCTCGACCCGGTCGCGGAAGAAGTCGTCGGGGTCGGCGCCGGCGGCGAAGGTGCCCGCCAGCAGAGCGCCGTGGGCGGGAAGTGCCTCGGGGAGTTCGGCGGCGAGGGCCGGTCGGCCGGACAGCTCGGCCAGGACCGCGGCGAATCTGCGTCCGATCGGGGCCGCGGCGTCGCCCTCCGTCCAGATGAGGGGCAGGCTGTCGGCGAGTTCGGCGGCGAGGGTCTTGGCCGGGTTGCTGTACGTGGCGATGGCCGGTCCGCAGCGTTCCGCGGTGCGGTCCAGGCGGTCGGCGACACTCTGCAGCGCCTCGGCGGACGCGGTGACCAGGCCCACCCGGTCGAGCAGCGCGAGCAGCGGGGTGAAAAGGGCCCAGAGCGTGCCGGGTCCCGCCGCGGACGTCTCGGCGTCGTACTCGCCGTGCGGGGCGGTGGCCATCGGTACGAGGAGTCCGTGAGCCCCGTCGATCGCCTCGCGCAAGGGTGACTGACGGGGGGCGACGGCGACCACGCTGCAGCCGCGGCGGTACGCCTGTTCGACGAGGAGGGAGAGGCCGGGCTCGGAACCTTCGGCCGTGACGATCAGCAGCAGGTCCAGGGAGCCGGTCCAGCCGGGAAGCGTCCAGCGCAGCGCGCCCGCGGCAGGGGCGACCCCGGTGGGGTGGATGCGGGTGACGGGCGCGGAGGCTCCTGCCAGGGCGGTGATCAGGTCGGCCACGCCGGACGCGGCGGTGCCGGAGCCCGCGATGAGTACGGCGCGGGGTCGGCCTTCCGGGTTCAGCGAGGCGATCCCGGCCTCCACCGCGTGCCGGGCGGCGGTGCGCACCCGGGCCCCGGCCTCGGCGGCGCCGCGGAGCAGGCCGCGGCGGTCTGCTCGGGCCAGCGATTCCGGGGCGTCGAGCAGCGACTCGTCGAGCATGGGGACGGTCCTCCGATCACATGCTGATCACCGTGCGGGTTCGGGCACGGATGCCGTTACGCGGGGCGGCGGGCCTCGTCGACGAGGAGGACGGGGATGCCGTCCCGTACCGGGTAGGCCAGACCGCAGTCCTTGCCGGTGCAGATCAGCTCGGGGCTGTCGGCTGCCGACCGGTCGTCGAGCGGAGAGTGACAGGCCGGGCAGGCGAGGATCTCCAGAAGGCCGGCTTCGAGCGGCATGGGGTGAGTCCCTTCAAGCATTCGAACAAGCGGTTCGGGTTCACATCGATCGGGCGACGTCAGCCTACCGCTGGGGTACGGGGGGCGCGGGCCGGGGCGAGGCGGGGTCGAGGAGCGCGGGGACCGGGTGGGGACGCGGCCGGGCGGAGGTCGCGGGGCAGGCGGATCGGCACCGCCCAGCAGGCCGGAACCGCTCGACCGGGCCGGATCCCGCGCCCTCGGGCCCGCTCGACGGGCCCGCGACCGTCCGGCCGGTCCCTTCCTATGCGACCGGTGCCCGGACCAGGGCCAGAACCTCGTCCCGTACCGCCGTCATCGTCCGCTCGTCGCGGGCCTCGACGTTCAGGCGCAGCAGGGGTTCCGTGTTGGAGGCCCGCAGGTTGAACCACCAGTCCGGGCCCGTGACCGTCAGGCCGTCCAGGTCGTCGGTCCTCACGCCTTCGCGGGGGGCGAAGGATTCGCGTACCGCCGCCGTGCGGCCGGGCTGGTCGGCGACCGTGGAGTTGATCTCGCCGGACCCTGTGTAGCGGTCGTACTGGGCGACCAGTTCCGAAAGGGGGCCCGGCTGGCCCCCGAGCGCGGCCAGGACGTGGAGCGCGGCGAGCATGCCCGTATCGGCGTTCCAGAAGTCGCGGAAGTAGTAGTGCGCGGAGTGTTCGCCGCCGAAGATCGCGCCGTGCTCGGCCATCTCCGCCTTGATGAAGGAGTGGCCCACGCGGGTGCGGACCGGCGTTCCGCCGTTCTCGCGGACGACCTCGGGGACGGAGAGCGAGGTGATCAGATTGTGGATGACGGTGCCGCTGCCGCCGTTGCGGGCGAGTTCGCGAGCCGCGACCAGGGCCGTGATCGCGGACGGGGAGACGCCCGCGCCCCGCTCGTCGACGACGAAGCAGCGGTCGGCGTCGCCGTCGAAGGCGAGGCCCAGGTCCGCGCCCTCGGCCACGACCCGGGCCTGGAGGTCGACGAGGTTCTTCGGGTCGAGAGGGTTGGCCTCATGGTTGGGGAAGGTGCCGTCGAGCTCGAAGTACATCGGTACGAGGTCCACGGGAAGGTTGGCGAAGACGGTGGGGACGGTGTGGCCGCCCATGCCGTTTCCCGCGTCGACGACCACCTTCAGCGGGCGGATCGATGCGAGGTCGACCAGTGACAGCAGGTGTGCGGCGTAGTCGGGAAGCGTCTCGCGTTCAGTGAGGGTGCCCGGGGTGACGGCAGGCTGCTCCACGCCGGCCTCGGACCACTTCTCGACCAGGGCGCGGATCTCGGCGAGGCCGGTGTCCTGGCCCACGGGTGCGGCGCCGGCCCGGCAGAGCTTGATGCCGTTGTACCGCGCCGGATTGTGCGAAGCGGTGAACATGGCGCCGGGGAGGCCGAGGCTGCCCGAGGCGAAGTACAGCTGGTCGGTCGAGCAGAGGCCGATCATGGTGACGTCCGCACCGCGCGCCGCCGCGCCGCGCGCGAAGGCTGCCGCGAGGCCGGGCGACGAGGGCCGCATGTCGTGGCCGATCACGATCGCTTCGGCGTCCGTCACCTCGACGAACGCGGCCCCGAAATACTCGGCCAGCGACTCGTCCCACTGGTCGGGCACCACCCCGCGCACGTCGTACGCCTTCACGATCTGCGACAGATCAGCAGCCACGGGCCGGTCCTCCTGATATTTCTTCGGACCGCCCAAACTACCCGGCGGCCGATCGGGCGGGCCGTGAGGTCCTGCGGCTGCGCGGATGCCGGGTTGTGCCCACCGTGCGGGGAGGCCGGTTGCCGCTCGGTCGTCCGGCGGCGGGACGGACGGCCCTCGGGGCACCGTCCGTCTCAGCACCGTCGTGCTCCGCGCCAGGACGATCGGGCACCTCACAAGCAGTGGTCCCGGGCTCCACAGGAGCACCTTGCGCAACGGGTGTCCCTCGCGTCGGGCCGGGCCGACCGCCGCACCTGCGGGCGCACCGCGCAGGGGCGATCGGATTTCCCACGCACAGCAAAGGGCCATGTCCATGAGAAATCCTGGTCAATGACCGGTCCGGGAGAACCTGAACAGGAAACCGGAGGGACGGGGAGTCTCGTTCGAGGCGTGCCGCGGCACGCCTCGCTCAGGAGTCCGGTGAGCGCAGCACCCGCAGATGGCCACGGCGAGCCACCTCCATCGGATCCGCGGCCTGCGGGCCGTCGCCCCTGCCGTCGGGGCCGCGGTCGTGCGGCCGCGCCGCTTCCCGTACGGCGTTGGCGAGCGCTTCGAGGTCGTCGCCGCTGGGGCGTGTGGGGGCGGAGGGGTCGGAGAGCCTGACGACTTCCCAGCCGCGCGGTGCGGTCAGCCGCTCACTGTGCTCGGCACAGAGGTCGTAGCAGTGGGGCTCGGCATAGGTGGCGAGCGGGCCGAGGACCGCAGTCGAATCGGCATAGACGTACGTCAGTGTCGCGACGGCAGGGCGGCCGCACGCGGTGCGCGAACAGCGACGTACAGGGCTCACGATGTTGGACGGTACCGCACTCTTGAGCGGGCTGCGACGACTCTCCCTCAGCTCACCCCTCCGTGTCGCCCTGCCGCCTCCGGCACGAACGTCTTCCGGACACTCCTCCTGACCTGCGACGGAACGCAGCAGCGCAGGTCATACCGGCAACGATTCCGGTCACCACTCGGCACAAAAGCTGTCATTCAGCAGGAGATCAACGGTCAGGAGCTGGGCCGGAAACGAGCTCCTGCTTGGCCGGATTGTTCAGGATTGGACAGGCCGACACCCCGTCAGGGAGCGGCGGTACGGCCGCCCCGTGGAGGGTTACCCTGCGTCAGTGATGGACAGTCCCGTACCGCCCCACCCGTCCGAGCCGCGCCCGCGTCGTCGTGACCGCCATGGCCGCGGCATGCGCGGACCCGTCGCCCCGCCCCAGGTGCCGCTCTCGGTCAGTCGGGCGGAGACCTTCCGTGATCTCGTGCAGGACTCGGTGGAACGGCTGGAGCGGCGCTGGCCGCAGCTGGCCGATGTCGACTTCATGGTCCTCGACGTGCCGGGGACGCAGGAGGAGGCCGTGCCGCTGGGGCGCGCGGTCTCCGCGGAGAAGGGCCGGCCCGCGCAGATCGTCGTCTACCGGCGGCCCGTCGAGATCCGTACCAAGAGTCGCGACGAGCGTGCCCTGCTGGTGCACGAGGTCGTGGTGGAACAGGTCGCGGAGCTGCTCGGGCTCTCACCGGAGTCGGTGGATCCGCGGTACGGGCAGGAGTAGGACCGGCCGTCCGGGCAGGGCGACCGGTTCCGCCGGGGCCGGTCCGCTCAGTCGTCCAGGACGCTCAGGTCCTGGACGGCCGCGGGCACCTCCACCGTTCCTCCGTCGTCCGGCAGGGTCTGCACCGTGAACATCTGGACACCGTTCAGCGGAAGGCTCAGCGTGCGCGCGGCGTACACCGGGCCGCCCGACTCGGTCCGGACCGTCAGCGCGTAGCCGCCCTTGAGCCCGGACGGGACGGGCGGAGTGACCGCGAGCGTCGTACGGCCCTTGACCGTGTACGTCTTGACGACCTGTTCGCCGCCCTCGCTGCCCGCGGAGGCGGTGACCTTCACGGTGGCGGTGGCACCCGGTGCGGTGAGCGAGAGCGTGGACCCCTCGGCCCGGTTGTCGGCCACGGTCGCCTGGGCGCCCACCGGGGCGGTTGCCGGGATGTAGCCGACCTCCTGCCCGGAGCCCTTGCCGCGGACCACGCGCAGCGCGGCCACCACCGGGGTGGACTTCCCGCTGCGGGCCGGGGTCAGCAGCAGGGAGCCGGCCTCGCCCTTGGTGACGTCCTTCAGGTCGATGCCCGCGGTCATCCTCGACTTGACGTGGAGGTCCGTGTGCCCGCTCGGGGAGATCGCACCGGTCTTGCCGAGCAGTTTCAGGTTCAGATCGGCGTCGTCGTCGCTGGGTGCGAAGGCCACCAGGCGGACCGAGGTGGCGTCCGCGGGAATACCGGGGAACACCAGGGTGCCCGACGGGTCGGCGGAGGCGGCCAGCCAGTCGCTGCCGGTCTCCTGGTCCGCGGTCCTGATGACCGCGCCGACGCGCCCGGTACGGGTGGTGACGTGCACGGTCACGTCCTCGGCCACCTCGCTGGTCAGCGTGGAGATCAGGACCGGGACGCCGGACCGGGCGGGCACCGTGATGCCCTCGCCCACGTCGGACTTGAGGCTGCCGTCCGGACCGTACAGCTCGATGTCGGCGACGGCCGCGGTGTCGTCGGGGTTGGTGAGGTGGACGTAGTCCTCGCGGGACTTCGCGGTGCTCGCGGCCGGGAACCAGAAGTCGGTGTCGGGCCCGGTGCAGCTGACACCGAGCAGGCCGCGGGCGTTGCCGGCCTCGACGGTGGTGGTCTGCTGAGTGGTCCAGCCGGGGGCCAGACGACCGGTGGCGGTACCGACCAGCGCGGGGGTGTCGGCACCGGACGCTTCGGCGGTGGCGGGTTTGCCGGGTTCCTTGAGGGAGACGACCGGCTTTCCGGCACCCGTCTCCTTCTTGTCCTTCTTGTCCTTGCTCCCGCCCTTGCCCGTGGCGTCCTCCGCCGTGGTGGCCGTGGACTGCTTCAGTTCGGCCGTACCGGGTTCACCGCCGCCGCCCGCCGGAGTGAAGGACGTGTACGTCGTCTCCGCGAGGTCCGAGAGACCGGGCGCCGGGCAGAGCAGGCTGGACCGCTCGACGGGCAGTCGGGTGGCGGTCTTCGCCTCCGTCGTGCCCCCGTCGCCGGGCGCGGTGACCGCGGCGAATCCGGTGACGGCGGCGAGGGCGACGGTGCCCGCGATGAGGGACAGGCTGGTGGACTTCACTCGGACTCGCCTCGCGATGCGTTACCGGTCGGCCACGGGTGCTGGCCCGGGGCGTTCTCGTCGGGGTTCTGCGGGTCGTACTGGCCCTGCCCGCCGTAATGGGCCTGGGGGTCGTACGGGGCCTGCGGATCGTACTGCTGGGCCTGCGCGCCGTAAGCGGCCTGCGGGTCGTACGACTGCTGCTGTTGCTGTTGTGCATAGCCGTACGGGTCGTAGGCCTGCTGCTGGTACGGGTCGGCGGTCGCCGAGAGGTCCTGCTGCGTGCCGTACTGCCCGTCCTGGTACTGCTGCCCGTCCTGGTACTGCTGGTAGTCGCCGCCCTGGTACTGCTGGGCGTCCCATTCGCCGTACTGCTGCTGCGGCACCGCCGCGTACTGGCCGCTGTCGGACTGTGCGGCATAGGCGTCCTGGCCGTCGGTCTGCGGCGACTGCGGCTCGGCCGTCTGCTGTGCGGGAATGTGCTCACCCGCCTGCTCCGCCGGGACGTACTCCCCCGCCGTCTCCGGCGCCTCCTCGTCGTATCCGTTCCCGGCCGGTTCCGGCGCGGCCTCGGCCTCGGCCTGGGCTGCCGCCCGGAGCCTGCGCGCCCGGCGCCCCTCACCCGCGACCGACTCCGCCAAAACCGTCGTGGACTCCTCCGGCAGGTCGTCGTCGATCTCCCGGCGGCGGCCCGGCAGGGCGAGGACCAGCAGGACCACGGCCAGCGCGGTCTGGGCCCAGACCCAGGCGGTGCGGGTGAACGGGGCGTTGTAGGTGAGGTCCAGCGTGCCGCCCTCGCTGGGAAGCTCGAAGCCCTGGGCCCAGCCGTCGACGGTCTTCCGGGTCAGGGCCCGTCCGTCGAGCGTCGCCTCCCAGCCCGGGTCGGCGGCGTCGGCGATCCGCAGCACCCGGCCGGAGCCACCTGCCGGGATCTTGGTGTGCGCCTCGACGGGGAGGGAGCCGACGGGCAGGTGTTCGCCGTCGGTACCGGAGGGGACGATCATGATGCGGGCGACCTGCCGGTCGACCCGCCACAGGGCACTGCCGTCCAGCTGGCTGAGTCGGCTGAGACCCGGGGTGGCGTCGAGGACCCGGCTCATCTCCTTCGGAGCGCCGTCCCGCACCAGTACGTAACGGATCGCGAAGCCGCTGAGCTGGCTGCCCTGGTCGGCACCGGAGCCCGCGACCAGATTGGCGACGACCTTGTCGAGGTGGCTGTTGCTGCCGCCCGCCTCGGCCAGTTCGGCGTCGCCGAGCCGCGCACCGGAGCCGCGCACCAGGGTGTAGGACACGCTGGCGGGCGAGGTGCCGCCGAGGACCAGGGTGCGCGGCTGGTCGCGGGTGGTGCTCTCCTCCGCGACGAAAGCGGGCACCTGCACCGGGTCGCGGCGCTCCAACGGACCAGCGGCGCCGCCGATCATCCAGCCCACGGCGGCCAGCACCGGGGCGAGGCCCGCGGCGACGGCGATCAGCGCGGCGACCGGCTGGCGCCACCCGAAGCTGAGCTCGGCCACCCGTACCCGGGCGCCGTCCGCGCCGACCAGCGCGGCGGCGATCAGTGCGATGCCGTAGACGAGGGTGGCGGGGCCGGCCCAGCCCGAGCCGTTGGCGAGAGCGGCGAAGACCAGCCCCACCAGCGCGACGGCCCACGCGGTGCGTACCGCGAACTGCCGCTCCCCGCGCAGCAGCGCGGCCAGCGCGGCGAACACGATGCCGAGCAGCAGCACGCCGCCCGCGGCCTTGGGGCCGCCGGGGCTGATGCCGAGCAGGTCGAGGGCGGAGGCCGTGCCCGAACCGATGTCCAGGCCCGCCTCCTTCAGGAACGCGGACGGGCTGGTGAGGAGCGAGAGCGACCAGGGCGCGAGAACCAGCAGCGGTGTGCCGATCGTCGCGAGGAAGCGGAGCCCGTAGGCGGCGATGTCCCCGCGACGCAGTGCGAGCACGCCGATGCCGAGGACCACGGCGAGCGGCCAGACGATGGGCGTGAAGGCCATCGCGAAGGTGAGGAGCAGGGTGTACGCCCAGGTGGCACGCCAGCTGCCGCGGGCGTCGCCGTCGGCGCGCATGCCGTGCGCGGAGACGGCGGCACGGGCGATCAGCGGCAGCAGGACGGCCAGTACGGCGGTGCCGAGGCGGCCCGTCGCCAGGGCGCCGGTCGCCGCGGGCAGGAAGGCGTACGCGACGCTCGCCCAGGCCCGCAGCAGCCTCGATTCGAGCAGCGGCCTGGAGACGAAGTACGCGGTGAGTCCGGCGAGCGGGACCGAACAGACCAGCAGCAGCGTGAGCGCGAAGCCGGTCGATCCGAGGAACAGCGCGGAGAGCGCGGAGATCACGGCCAGATAGGGCGGTGCGGTCTGGGTGCCGCCCGTGCCGACCGTGTGCCAGCCGTCCGCGTACTTGCCCCACAGGTCGGAGACGTCCGCGGGGGCCGGCAGCAGCGCACCGCCCGCGAGCGCCCCGCCGCCGAGCAGGCCGCGACAGGCGACGAGCGACACGAGCAGCAGTACGGCGAAGAGCACCGGGCCCGGCTTGCGCCCGATCCGCTTCAGCCGCGCGAACTGCTCGATCTCCAGGAAGTCGGCGTCGTCACCGCCGGGACCGGACTCCACGGCGCCGTGCCGGGAGCCGCCCGAGTCGGCGTCGGAACCGCCGCCGAGGTTTCCGGCGACCTGCTCGACGGTCGCGCGGACGGTGGCGCCGGGCGGCGGGAAGAGTCCGCGCAGTTCGGCCTGGTCGACCGCACCCTTGCCGCGACCGCGCCGGGCCGAGAGGATCCGTCCGGGGCGGAGCAGCGTGCCGAAGAGCCCGGCGACCTCGTCGACGGCCTGGCCGGGCACCTTGCCGACGAGATAGGCGAGGGTGCGCAGCAGTGTGCCGACGACGAGCCGGAGCAGCACCCACGGCAACACCTTGCCGCGTGCGTTGGCCAGCATCGTGTAGACGGCACCGGCCTTGTCGACGCGGTGCGGGGAGGCGACCGAGCGGCCCGCGCAGTCGATGGGGCGACGCTCCCGGGCGGACGCCTCGGCGTGCCTGAGGACGGCGTCGGGAGCGACGAGCACCCGGTGTCCCGCGGTGTGGGCGCGCCAGCACAGGTCGACGTCGTCGCGCATCAGCGGGAGCCTGCGGTCGAACCCGCCGAGTTCTTCCCAGATGTCACGGCGGATCAGCATGCCCGCGGTGGAGACGGAGAGCACGGTGCGGACCTGGTCGTGCTGACCCTGGTCCTGCTCACGCCGGTCGAGTCCGGTCCAGCGGCGACCGCTGTTGGCGATGGAGACGCCGACTTCGAGCAGTTGCTTGCGGTCGTACCAGCCACGGAGTTTGGGGCCGACGATCGCGGCGTGCGGGTCGGTGTCGACGACGCGCAGCAGTTCGGCGAGCGCGTCGGGCTCCGGTGCGCAGTCGTCGTGGAGCAGCCAGAGCCACTGCACGGGTTCGCCGTGCGGCAGTTCGGGCAGGTCGTACGCGTCGTCGCGCCAGGTCCTGCTGACGGGGTCCCAGCTGCTGGGGCGCTTGAGGTACGGCAGGTCCTCGGGGGTGAGGACGCCGGCCGTGCGGATCGCCTCGTCGACGGCGGTGCCGAAGCCCGTACGGCGCGCGAGGTGCAGGACGCGTTCGGCGCCGAGCGCCTCGGTGACCAGCCGCGCGGAATCGTCGGCGCTGCCGGTGTCGGCGGCGACGACGTTCTGTACGGGGCGTTCCTGCCCGAGCAGTCCCGCGAGCGCGTCGGGCAGCCAGCGTGCGCCGTCATGGGAGACGAGCACGGCGGTGACGACATGCCGGGGGAACTCTGGGGCGGCGGCGGCCGCGTACGGCGCCGTCGGTTGGCTGTGCACGGACATCGAGGTACGGGCCCTCCGGCCGGGTCCGGGGGGCGTCCCCCCGGGGGCTGCATCGGTGTACACGCGCGCTCCGTCGGGGCGTTGGCGCGTCTCGGACGGAGCCCCACACTAACGGTACGGATAACCACGATGGCGCCGAGCGGTTGAACGGGGACGACGACGAAGGACGGCGGGCACGGCGACGGCCCGGCGTCTGCGGGCGGCGTGCAGGCGGCGGGCCATGGTCGGTCGACGGTCCGGTACACGTTCTCACGCGCGTCCGGCGAGTGGGTCGTGAAGATCCGGTGCGTGGTCCGGACCCTCCTTTGTTCTGTTGTTCCGCTGTCACGTGTTCTGTTGTTCCGCTGTCGTGAGGTTCGCGATCGCGGTGGTCCGCTGTCGAGCTGTTCGCGGTCAGACAGCGGCCTTCTTCAGGCGGCGCCGTTCACGCTCGGAAAGGCCACCCCAGATTCCGAACCGCTCGTCATTGGAAAGGGCGTACTCAAGGCACTCGGACCGGACTTCACAGGCGAGACAGACCTTCTTGGCCTCGCGGGTGGATCCGCCCTTCTCGGGGAAGAAGGACTCGGGATCGGTCTGGGCGCACAGTGCGCGCTCCTGCCAGCCGAGTTCCTCGTCCGCGTCCTCGACCAGCAGTTGCTGGAACAGCTCGGTCATGTGCGCCCCTCGTCTGTCTCTTGCGTCCCCGTGATGCAGCCGTTACTGATTGCGGCCGAACGACACGAGTGAAATTACAAGTGTGTATCTCCGGGCCAGTCAAGCGAAGATCTGCTATTGGCCCCGGTATTCACTCTGCGGAACCAAGGGTATGCGGAAAGTGTGCAAATCACCAAAAACCTGACATATGCCTTACGCCCCACCGCGCCCCCCTCTCTCACCGAGTGAGACGACCGGGACCACCCTCATGTTTCGCTTCGATCACCGAAGCGACCAAGATCACAGTCAGGTCACGGGGCGCCAACGACGTTTACGGGCGCGGTCGATGCGCCACATCTCCGCCGCGATGACCGCACAAACCTTTCCTCCGGCTCAATAACCGGATGAGGTGAAACATTACCCCCAAATCGGGCATCGAGTTGACAGTGGAGGATCGAGCCGGTCTCCTTGACTGCATGCCAGCGACCGCAGCGATGTACGCCACCCACGTCCGTGGGTTCCGCAACGCTGCCCAGACCCGCTGTTGCTGTTCCAGCTGTCACAGCTGTTGATGCCCCAGGGCACCGGCTCTGATCCAGCTCCTCTCCGCTGAGCCCCTCGCAGAGCGTCTCCATACGCCGTTCCCTCTGCGCTTCCCCGGCTCTCCGGTCTCCGCGACACCCCGCACATGCACCCCCCATGCCGAGGAACCACCGCTTCCATGAACAGCGACAGCGACCTTCAGATCGCCGGCGACATCCTTGAGGTCCAGCACCTCCTCCAGCCGGCCCGCGAGCACCCCGCCACCGTGGCCGAGTTCGTCGGACTCGCCCGCTCCATCGCCGCCGACCGCGCGCAGTGGGCGCCGCTCGTCCGCTACGACACCACCACCCGCTGGTACCACCGGCTGCGCACCGTTCCCCGAGCTCCCGGCTCCGCCCGGACAGGGAAGACCCCGGTCGGATACGAGGTCTGGCTGCTCAGCTGGGTCCCCGGCCAGGGCACGGGCCGTCATGACCACGGCCCGTCCTCCGGCGTACTGACCGTCCTGGAAGGCCGGTTGACCGAGCACACCGAACGCGGCACGCGGACGCTGGAACCCGGCACCCAGCGCGTCTTCGCGCCCGGCTATGTGCACGAAGTGGTCAACGACTCCCTCGAACCGGCCGTCAGCCTGCACGTCTACTACCCGGGTCTGACCGAAATGCCGATGCACACAGCGCAACGCGCCCCGACGGCCGTGGATGCCGTACTCGCCTGACAGTCCCACCCGCCGCCCACCACCACCCCCACAAGGATCAGGCTCCGCCCGACAGTCCCACCCGTCGCCCACCACCACCCCCACAAGGATCAGGCTCCGCCTGACAGACTGTTGGGCATGCGCATTGTGGTTCTGGCCGGCGGTATCGGTGGTGCTCGTTTTCTGCGTGGCCTCAAACAGGCCGCACCCGAAGCGGACATCACGGTCATCGGCAACACCGGTGACGACATCCATCTGTTCGGGCTGAAGGTCTGCCCCGACCTCGACACCGTGATGTACACCCTCGGCGGTGGCATCAACGAGGAGCAGGGCTGGGGGCGTACGGACGAGAGCTTCCAGGTCAAGGCGGAGCTCGCGGCGTACGGTGTCGGACCCGAATGGTTCGGGCTCGGCGACCGCGACTTCGCGACGCACATCGTCCGTACCCAGATGCTGGGCGCGGGCTATCCGCTGAGCGCCGTCACCGAGGCGCTGTGCGCGCGTTGGAAGCCGGGGGTCCGGCTGCTGCCGATGTCCGACGACCGGGTCGAGACGCATGTCGCGGTCGACATCGACGGCGAGCGCAGGGCGATCCACTTCCAGGAGTACTGGGTGAAGCTGCGCGCCTCGGTCGAGGCGCAGGCGGTCGTGCCGGTCGGCGCCGAACAGGCCAAGCCGGCGCCCGGCGTGCTGGAGGCCGTCGCCGAGGCCGACGTCATCCTCTTCCCGCCGTCCAACCCCGTCGTGTCGGTGGGGACCATCCTGGCCGTGCCCGGGATCCGGGAGGCGATCGCCGAGGCCGGGGTGCCGGTCGTCGGCCTCTCCCCCATCGTCGGGGACGCGCCCGTGCGCGGCATGGCGGACAAGGTGCTCGCCGCGGTGGGCGTCGAGTCGACCGCGTCGGCCGTGGCCCGGCACTACGGCTCCGGGCTGCTCGACGGGTGGCTCGTCGACACCGTGGACGCCGGGGCCGTCGACGAGGTGGAGGCAGCCGGCATCCGCTGCCGGGCGGTGCCGCTGATGATGACGGATGTCGACGCGACGGCGGAGATGGCCCGGCGCGCACTGGCGCTGGCCGAGGAGGTACGGGCGTGAGCGCCGAGTCCTCCGGCTCCGCCCCGGCACCTTCCTACCGCGTCTGGGCGCTGCCCGGGATGCCCGAGGTGCGGGCCGGGGACGACCTGGCGAAGCTGATCGCCGCGACCGAGCCGGGGCTGGTCGACGGCGATGTCCTGCTGGTCACTTCGAAGATCGTCTCCAAGGCGGAGGGCCGGATCGTCGAGGCCACCGACCGGGAGGCGGCGATCGACGCCGAGACGGTACGGGTGGTGGCGCGGCGCGGCACGCTCCGGATCGTCGAGAACCGGCAGGGTCTGGTCATGGCCGCCGCCGGTGTCGACGCCTCGAACACCCCCGCCGGGACAGTGCTGTTGCTGCCCGAGGACCCGGACGGATCGGCGCGCGCGATCCGGGACGGGCTGCGGGACACCCTGGGCGTCGAGGTCGGGGTCGTCGTCACGGACACCTTCGGGCGCCCGTGGCGCAACGGGCTGACCGACGTCGCGATCGGCGCGGCCGGGGTCCTGGTGCTGGACGATCTGCGCGGCGGCACGGACGCGTACGGCAATCCGCTCAGCGCGACGGTGGTCGCCACCGCCGATGAGCTGGCCTCGGCCGGCGACCTGGTCAAGGGCAAGGCCTCGGGACTGCCCGTCGCGGTGGTCCGGGGCCTCGGCCATGTCGTGGACCCGGCGGATTCCACGGGCGGGGCCCGTGCCATGGTGCGGATCGCGGCCGACGACATGTTCCGGCTCGGCACGTCGGAGGCGGTACGGGAAGCGGTGACCCAGCGGCGGACGGTGCGCGAGTTCACCGACGAACCGGTGGATCCGGGGGCGGTGCGGCGGGCCGTGGCCGCGGCGGTGACGGCGCCCGCGCCGCATCACACGACGCCGTGGCGGTTCGTCCTGCTGGAGTCCGAGGAGGCCCGGACCCGGCTGCTCGACGCGATGCGGGAGGCGTGGATCGCGGATCTGCGCCGGGACGGCCGGAGCGAGGAGTCGGTCGCGAAGCGGGTGCGGCGGGGCGACGTGCTGCGCCGGGCACCGTATCTGGTGGTGCCGTGCCTGGTGATGGACGGCTCCCACACTTACGGCGACACACGGCGGGACACCGCGGAGCGCGAGATGTTCGTCGTCGCCGCAGGGGCCGGCATCCAGAACTTCCTGGTGGCGCTGGCGGGCGAGCGGCTCGGCTCGGCGTGGGTGTCGTCGACGATGTTCTGCCGCGAGGTGGTGCGCGAGGTGCTGCAGCTGCCGGAGTCGTGGGATCCGCTGGGGGCGGTCGCGGTGGGACGTCCGGCAGGCACACCTGTCCCGCGGGCGGAACGGGACCCGGAGGGGTTCGTCACGGTGCGGTGAGACGGGGGCGCGGACGTCTGCCCGTCACAGGCGGGCGATGTCGCCCCTGGTCATGCGCGGGGCCCGGCGGGGCGGGACACGGCCCGAGAGCAGGATGAGTCGGGTCGCCCGGTGGCGCTGGCCCTCGTAGGGGGCGAGCAGGGCCAGCATCTCCTCGTCGTCGGCGTCCCGGTTGTCCGCCAGCGCGTGGCCGACGATGCCGGGGAGGTGGAGATCGCCGACCGTGACCGCGTCGGCCGCGCCGTTCGACCGCTGAAGGGTCTCGGCCGAGGTCCAGGGACCGATGCCGGGGATCAGTTCCAGGCGGGCCATGGCCTGAGGGAGTTCCATGGACGCCGCCTCCTCCATGCGACGGGCCACCCGTGCCGCGCGCAGGATCGTGGCCGAGCGTTTGGAGTCGACGCCCGCGCGGTGCCACTCCCAGGACGGGATCAGCGACCAGGTGCGGGCGTCCGGCATGACGTGCAGGCCGAGAGCGGTGAACGCGGCGTCGTCCGTGGGGCCGGGCGCCGGGGTGCCGTGCCCACGGACCAGGTGGCGCCAGGCCCGGTACGCCTCGTCCGTGGTCACCTTCTGTTCGAGGATCGACGGGATCAGGGACTCCATGACCAGTCCGGTGCGCAGCAGGCGCAGGCCGGGGCGGCTGTGCCGGGTCAGGGCGAGCAGCCGGTGGCGCGGGCGGAAGGCGTCCGGGTCGTCCGTAGCGCCGAGCAGCGTGGGGAGCCGGTCCAGCAACCAGGACGCGCCCGGTCCCCAGGCCGTCGCCTCGATCCGGCCGCCCCGGGCCGTGACACGGAGGGTGCCGGGGCCTGCGGGGGTGCGGCCGGCCCGCCAGACCGCGCCGTCCCCGGTCATCCGGAACGTGGGGTCGGCGGGGCCTCGACGCAGTGGCCCGAGCACCAGGCGCAGGTCGAGCGGGCCGGGCGGGGTCCAGTCGCGGGTCAGCGCGTCCGTCGCCGGAGCCGCCGCCTGGTGCGGGACGGCCGCGCGGGAGGCGCTGCGGGGTGCGAATCGTCCTGCCACGGTGAGGTCCTCGGTCGTCAGGGGTGCCTGTCGAGGGTAACGGCTTCTCCGGGAGGCGGCCGTACGCGCGCGGGCGGGTGCGCGGCGGTGTGCCGGACCGTTCGCCGCGCTACTCGTCGGACGAGAAGCGCACCGCCGCGTCCGGCAGGACCGCCCCGCACCAGACACGGATGCCGTCGCGGAGTTCGTTGTCGGCGCCGATCCGGGCCCCGTCCCCGATGACCGCGCCCTCCACCACCGTACGGCTGCCGATCCTGGCTCCGGCTCCGACCAGCGAGTCCGTGATCACGGCCCCCGGTTCGACGACCGCGCCGGCCAGTACCGCCGAACCGTCGATCCGGGCCCCCGCGCCGATCAGGGCGCCCTCGCCGATGACCGTACCGCCGCTGAGCTTGGCGTCGGCCGCCACGGAGGCCGTCGGCAGGACGAGCCGGTCGCCGCAGCGGCCGGGAACGGCCGGGGACGGGGCGTGGCCCAGGACCAGGTCGGCGGAGCCGCGCACGAAGGCCTGCGGGGTGCCGAGGTCCAGCCAGTACGTGGAGTCGACCATGCCCTGGAGGTGCGCGCCGGACGCCAGCAGTCCGGGGAAGGTCTCGCGCTCCACGGAGACCGGCCGGCCGGCCGGGATGGCGTCGATGATCCGGCGTCGGAAGATGTACGCCCCCGCGTTGATCTGGTCGGTGACGATCTCCTCGGGCGTCTCGGGCTTCTCCAGGAACGCGGTGACCCTGCCGTCGGCGTCCGTCGGTACGAGACCGAAGGCGCGCGGGTCCTCGACCCGGGTGAGGTGGAGGGAGACATCCGCTCCGGAGGCGGTGTGCGAGGCGACGAGCGCCTGGATGTCGAGGCCCGTGAGGATGTCGCCGTTGAAGACGAGCACCGGTTCGTCGGGCCCCGAGGTGAGCCGGGAGGCGACGTTGCGTATCGCTCCGCCGGTGCCGAGCGGTTCGCGTTCGGTGACGTACTCGATGTGCAGGCCCAGCGACGAACCGTCCCCGAAGTACGGTTCGAACACCTCCGCCAGGTACGAGGTCGCGAGCACGATGTGCTCGACCCCCGCGGCTCGGGCACGTGCCAGCTGGTGGGTGAGGAACGGGACGCCCGCCGCCGGAACCATGGGCTTGGGGGTGTGGACCGTGAGCGGGCGCAGCCGCGTTCCCTTGCCGCCGACCAGGAGGATCGCTTCTCTTGCCTCTGTCACAGCGCTGACTCTGCTTCCTGGTGGGGCCCGGCCGGTTTCGGCTGGCCAGTGTATGCAGTCCGGTTCGGTCCGGTTCGGTCGTCCCCGGTCAGCGGCCCGCAGCGGCCCGCGGTGGTCTCTCGCGGTCATCCGGTCAGCGGCCCTGCAGACGGGCGGAACTGGTCCTGGCCGAGCCGAGCTTGTTGTAAAGACGCGCTCCGGGGCATTCGGTTGCGAAGCCGTCCCGGTGGCCGGAGATGACGTTGAGTGTGGCCTTCGTGCCCTTCTTGAACTTGTTCCCGCCACCCGAGACGAGCGTCGTCCTGCCGCTGGGATCGGCTCCGTACAGGCCGAGTTTCCAGGCGGTGAGCTTCGCGACGGCGTTCACCGCGGAGGCCGACGGGTTCGACCCGGTGAAGGTGCCGAGCACCGCGATGCCCGTGCTGTCGGCGTTGAAGCCGAGCGTGTGCGCTCCCAGGACGGCCTTCGTCACACCGCCCGCGCGCCCTTCGTAGACGTTTCCGCACTTGTCGACGGCGAAGTTGTAGCCGGTGTCCCGCCAGCCGCTGCTCTTGACGTGGTAGCGGTAGATGCCGCGCAGGACGGCCGGTGCCTGGGCGCACGTGTAGTTGTTGCCCGTGGCGCTGTGGTGGATGAACGCGGCCTTGACGGTCTTGGTGTAGACGAAGGCGGGCTCCCTGAGCTTCTCGTCGGCGCCCCAGCCCTTGCGGGTGATGATGCGCGGCCGGGGTCCGATGTACGGCTGGGCGCCGGGGGCGAGCCCGGCCTCCTCCTCGCCGCGTGCCTCGGACTCCGCCTTGCTCAGGGCCGGGAGCACGCGGCCGTCGAGCGCCGTGGTGCGACCGTCCTCGTCGTCGCCGGACGACGCGGGACCCGCCACGGGGGCCTGCTGCGGGTCCTTGCCGGGGTCGACGAGTTCGAGGCGCAGACCGGTGGGCAGCGGTACGGCGGATTCGGTCCGGTCCTGCGGATCGGGCGCCGTCGGGCGCACGCGGACCGAGACGCCGTCCGATTCGCCGACCCAGAGCGGAGCGGTGGAGCCGCGCACGGTGCCGGATTCGCGCTCGGCGGTCCCGGGGTCGGCGGCGTGCTCGGCGTTGTGCGTCTCCACGTCCTGCCAGTCGGACCAGCGGGTGGTGCCGAGGGCTCGGGTACGGACCTGGACGGTGCCGTGGAGTTCGGTGTCCGGGTCGTCCCAGACGACGCCGACCAGGGAGAAGGGGCGGACGTCACGTTCGAGCAGCCCCTGTTCGGCGACCGCGGTGGTCCGGGTGGGTTCGCCGGTGGATTCGTCGGACGGTGCCGGCAGGGGCGACAACGGCAGGGACTGCGTCGAGCCCGCGGTGTCGGAGGGCTCGGCGGACCCGGCGGGGGCGGTGAAGGTGTCCGGGGCGGCGCTCGCGAGCGCGGCCGACGGCAGTACGAGTACCGCCGCGCAAGTGACACCGATCGAGGATGCAAGGAAGGAACGCATACGAACGATCCTGGGCACATTCATACGAGTCCGGCTACCGGGGTATCCCGGCACAATTGACGGGCCGTCTGCCGAACCGGTGTACCCGGTGCCCGTCGATCCGGCCCGGCCGGGCGCCGCCGCGTACCCTTGCGCGGATGAACGCCACCGACCGCACCCCCGCCGACCTGCTGCGTTCCGCACTCGCCGCGGATCCGGCCCGCCCCTTGGTCACTTTCTACGACGACGCCACCGGAGAACGCGTCGAACTGTCGGTGGCCACCTTCGCCAATTGGGTGGCCAAGACCGCCAATCTCCTGCAGGGCGACCTCGCCGCGGAACCCGGCGACCGGCTGGCCCTGCTGCTGCCCGCGCACTGGCAGTCCGCGGTCTGGCTGCTGGCGTGTTCCTCGGTCGGTGTGGTCGCCGACGTGCAGGGCGACCCGGCCGGCGCCGATCTCGTCGTCAGCGGCCCGGACACGCTGGAGGCCGCGCGCGCCTGCCGCGGCGAGCGGGTCGCCCTGGCGCTGCGCCCGCTGGGCGGCAGGTTCCCGCAGACGCCCGAGGGCTTCGCGGACTACGCGGTCGAGGTACCGAGCCAGGGCGACCGGTTCGCCCCGTTCACGCCCGTGGACCCGGACGCTCCGGCGCTGGCGGTGGACGGGGTCGAGCTGACGGCGGCGGAACTGGTGGCGCGGGCCCACGAGGACGCGGCCGATCTGGGGCTGACCGCGGGATCGCGGCTGCTGACGGGGCGCACGTACGACACCTGGGAAGGCCTGAGCGCGGGGCTGTTCGCGCCGCTGGCCGCCGGGGGGTCCGTGGTCCTGTGCCGGCACCTGGGGCAGCTGGGCGAGGACGGTCTGGCGAAGCGCGTGGAGAGTGAACGGGTCACCAACACCGCGGTATGACAAGCGCCCTGAGGGCCACTCGTCCGGCCCATAGCGGGCCGAGTCCTCGGGGCTGTACGTCAACTCCGGTACATGATCGGCGGTACAGACCACTCGGGACACAACCAAGCGTGAGGTTCAGCCGTCTACTCCTGCGACCGGCGGCCCAGCGCGCCGCCGAACGTGAAGGATGGACGCAGACGTGAGCGAAAGCGCCGGCCCGCCGGAGGACTCCGACGACTCGGCCACGGGCGAGGGCCGATCGCAGGCAGGGGACGACTCCGGCGCCTCTCCCGAGCCCCCCGCCGGGCACCGGCACCACTGGCTGCGCTGGACCGCGCTCGGCGTCTCGCTCGTGGTCCTGGTCGCGGCGGGCGGCGGCTGGTGGCTGTACCGGAAGCTCGACGGCAACATCAGGACCGACACCTCGGCGGCCGCCGAACTCAAGACGTACGAGCGGGAGCGGCCCGCCACCGTGGTGCACGACGCCGAGAACATCCTGCTCATCGGCTCCGACAGCCGGGCGGGTGACAACCGCGCGTACGGTCGCGATGACGGCGGCAGCCAGCGCTCGGACACCACGATCCTGCTGCACCTGGCCGCGGACCGGAAGAGCGCCACCGCGATGTCCCTGCCGCGCGATCTGATGGTGTGGATCCCGGTCTGCCACAAGGCGGACGGTACGGCCACGAAGAAGCAATTCGCCCAGTTCAACTGGGCCTTCGAGTTCGGTGGCACCGCCTGCACGATCCGTACGGTCGAGAAGTTGACCGGCATCCGGATCGACCACCAGATGGTCGTCGACTTCAACGGCTTCAAGGACATGGTCGACGCCGTGGGCGGTGTCGAGGTCTGCCTCAAGAAGCCGGTGGACGACCCCGACGCCCACCTCAAGCTCCCCGCCGGACGCCAGAAACTCGACGGCGAAGAGGCCCTGGGCTACGTACGGGCCCGTAAGTCGATCGGCAACGGCAGCGACACCGAACGCATGGACCGCCAGCAGCAGTTCCTGGGCGCGCTGGTGAACAAAGTGCAGAGCAATGGTGTCCTGCTCAATCCGACCCGGCTCTACCCGGTGCTGGACGCCGCCACCAAGTCGCTGACCACGGATCCGGGGCTGGACAGCCTCAAGGACCTGTACGACCTGGTACGCGGCCTGCGCGACGTACCGACCGACAGGGTGCAGTTCCTGACCGTGCCCCGGCAGCCGTACGCCGCCGACCCGAACCGGGACGAACTCGTCCAGCCCGATGCGAACCGGCTTTTCAAGCGGCTGCGCGAGGACGCTCCGGTCACGGTGGTCCCCGCCGACCGGCTCAAGAACGACGACGGGAAGAACACCGGGAAAAACAATGCCGCGACCGATGCGCCGGATGCCGCGGGCCCGAACCCCACACCGACCTATTCGGGCAACAACGCGGCGGCCGACCTGTGCAAGCGGTAAAGCAATTCCCAAGCAGAAGCCGGTGATCGGCGTGTAATGGGCAGAATGACCAGTTGTAAGGACCGTGGAATTTGTCACGCTCGTCGCTCGACGTCGAACTGGGCCGATAGTGTGACGCGATCCGGTGCTTCCGGCCTTCGGGCCGCGCACTTCCGGAGCGAAAGATCGAGCGCCTGAACGGGGGAGGCGCCTCGCGTGGCACCGACGGAGGACTCAAGCAACCGTGGATGCGCAAAGCCGTGGGCGGGCGAATGAATTCGACCCCGCAGACCAGTGGGTCCTCAACCCGGACACCGGCGATTACGAACTGCGACTGAATCATTCCGGAGGGGATTCGGCCGGTACTTCCCAGCCGTCGGCCGCGCGTATCCCCCGTCGCAGAGAACCGGTCCGCGACGGCGATGGCGGGCGCAGCACCACAACGCGTGACAGCGGTGGTGAGCGCCGGGGTCCGGCCCGTGACGGGCAGGGGTCGGGTCCGCGCCGCGAGGTGCCGGGACAGCGTGGCCGCCGTTCGGCCAACGGCCCGCGCGGCCAGGAGCGTTCGGGTCACGGCGAGCCGGCGGGCCGCCGCAGCCGCAAGGCCCCGAAGGCACGCCGCAAGAAGGTGCTGTTGTGGACGGGCGGCACGATGGCGTTCGTCCTGGTCGGCCTGTCGGTGGGCGGATACGCGCTGTACCAGCACTTCAACGGCAACCTGAGCACCGTCGACGTCGGCAGCGCCGGCAACAAGAACGTCTTCGACAACGACGCCCCGGTCAACATCCTGATCATCGGCACCGACAAGCGCACCGGCAAGGGCAACGAGGGATACGGCGACAAGGGCAGCGTGGGCCACGCCGACACCAACATCCTCTTCCACGTCTCCGAGGACCGCACCAACGCGACGGCGCTCAGCATCCCCCGCGACCTGATCACCGACATCCCGGACTGCAGGACCAAGCAGCCGGACGGCTCGGAGAAGGTCATCCCGGGGACGCAGAACGTCCGCTTCAACCAGAGCCTCGGCCAGGAGGGCCGTAACGCCGGCTGCACCATGGAAACGGTCAGGGAGATCACCGGCCTGAAGGTCGACCACTTCATGATGTTCGACTTCAACGCGGTGAAGGAGCTGTCCACGGCGGTCGGCGGGGTCGAGATCTGCCTGGCCAAGCCGGTCAAGGACCCGGACTCGCACCTGAACCTGCCGGCCGGTGAGCACCGCATCCAGGGCGAGGACGCCCTGGCGTTCGTGCGGACCCGGCACAGTTTCGGCAACCATGGCGACCTGGACCGGATCAAGGTCCAGCAGCAGTTCATCGCCTCGATGATCCGGCAGATGCAGTCGGACGACACCCTGACCAGCCCGACCAAGCTCTACAAGCTGGCGGACGCGGCGACCAAGGCACTCACCGTCGACACAGGCATCGGCACGGGGAAGAAGCTGGCCTCGCTGGCCCAGGAACTGGCCAAGGTCAACACCAAGAACATCACCTTCACGACGGTGCCGGTGCTGGACAACCCGGCCGAGAAGATCCGTGCCACCGTCGTGTTGAACACGGCCAAGGCCGACCCGCTGTTCGCCATGATGCGCGAGGACACCTCCCTGACCGAGGTGAAGTCGAAGAAGAAGGCCGCGAAGAGCAAGCAGGACGCGCTCCTCAAGGGCCCCAAGGCTGCCGCGGGCGACGTCCGCGTCGATGTGTACAACGGCGGCCAGGTGCCCGGCGCCGCGCAGGCGACGGTCACCTGGCTCCAGAACGAGCAGGGTGTGCTCAAGTCCACCAACAAGGCCAACGCCCCCGCGAAGGCCGCGAAGACGACGCTGGAGTACGCGCCGAACCAGGCGGACCAGGCCCGCGCGCTGGCCGCCATGATGGGGCTGCCCGGCTCGGCCATGAAACAGGGCACCACGGACGCCGAGGGGCTCCAGGCGATGGTGCTGACGCTGGGTGACGACTTCAAGGGCGCGGGCACGCCCATCACCGGGCCGGCGAAGGTGCCGGACGGTATTCAGCAAGCAAACGCCGACAAGGCAGAGTGCGCCAAGTGACACCGGGTCACTGCGCCAAACCACGAGTCTGAGCAGCAGGGGGGTCCTGGTGGGACGGAGCGGTACACCCGGAGAGGAGACCCGACCACGTGTCCGGCACGCCGGTCAACTCGGTTGGGACGACGGGCTCTACGACGACGCGTCGGCGAAGTCCCCGGACTCCGCCGACGACGGCCGGCAGCCCGGCGCGGCGGACGACGGTCACCGGCGCGGCGGGCAGAAGCGGCACGGCCGGAAGCGCAAGCGCCGGGTGCTGCGCTGGGTCGCCGCGGTTCTCGCGCTGTTCATAGTCGGCGGCGCGGGGGCCGGATACCTCTACTACGAGCACCTCAACGGCAATATCAAGAAGGCCGATCTGACCCTCGGCGACAAGAAGATGGCCGACCACAAGGCCAACGCCGCCGGTCAGACTCCGATGAACATCCTGCTTCTCGGCTCGGACGCGCGGGACACCGCGGAGAACCAGAAGCTCGGCGGGGCCAAGGACACCTTCGGGGCGCCGCCCTTGGCCGACGTGCAGATGCTGCTCCACCTGTCGGCCGACCGCAGCAACATGTCGGTGATCAGCATGCCGCGCGACACGATGCTGAAGATCCCGAAGTGCACCGACCCGGAGACGAAGAAGGTCTACCCCGCGACCACCGGCCTGGCGATGACCAACGAGACGCTCGGCCGCGGTGGTCCCGGTTGCTCGGTGGCCACCTGGTACGAGCTCACCGGCATCACCATCGACCACTTCATGATGATCGACTTCTCCGGTGTGATCTCGATGGCGGACGCGATCGGCGGTGTCCCGGTCTGCGTCGAGGGCAACGTCTACTCGCACACCAGCACCGGCAAGGGCTCCGGGCTGAAGCTGAAGGAGGGCACCACGAACATCAAGGGCAAGCAGGCCCTCCAGTGGCTGCGTACCCGCTACGGCTTCGAGGACGGCACCGACCTCGGCCGTACCCACGCCCAGCACATGTACATGAACTCGATGGTCCGCGAGCTGCGCAAGGGCACCAAGCTCACCGACCCGGGCAAGCTGATGGGTCTCGCCGAGGCGGCGACGGACGCGCTGACGGTCGACAAGGGCGAGCACGGCCTCGGCTCGGTCAAGAAGCTCTACGACCTCGCGGAGGAGCTCAAGAAGGTGCCCACCAAGCGCATCACCATGACGACGATGCCGAACGTCTACGGGACGGGCACGCTCAAGGAGCGGGTGCTCCCCAAGCCCGGCGACGCCGACCAGCTCTTCCAGATGGTCCGCGACGACGTCCCGCTCGACGGCAAGGCGTCCAAGCGCAAGGCCCCGGCCGCCAAGAAGCCCACCGCCCCCGTTGCCGAGATCCCGGTCAGCGTCCGCAACGGAACGCGTACCGACACCGCGTACCCGGTCAAGGGCCGCGCCTCGGCGGTCAAGGAACTGCTGGTCGGCAAGGGCTTCACCCAGGCCGCGATCGACTCGCAGAACACCGACGCGGCGGCGCGGACCGGGGTGCTCTTCCCCAGCGTGGACATGCAGGGCAATGCCCAGGCGGTCGCCAAGGCGCTCGGCATCCCGCTCTCGGCGGTGAAGAAGTCGACGGCCGTCTCCGGCATCACTCTGACCGTGGGGGCCGACTGGCGCGAGGACGGCGACTATCCCGCGCCGAGTGCCAAGGAGAAGACCCCGGAGAGCGCCCGCGCCCTGAACGGCGACGACGAGAAGGCCTGCATGGCCATCCAGCCGGGCTTCGGCTGGTAGCGCCGCAACGGGCACGACGCACGGTGGGGGCCTTCCGACACGTCGGAAGGCCCCCACATCATGTCGGCTGCTGTCCGGCGACGGCCGGGCGCCGGACGACGGTCATGCCGTGACGGTCGGGCGCCGGCTGGCGATGACCTTCCTGGCCAGCGAGCGCGGGCTGGTCAGGAAGCCGTACCCCCACGACATGTGCATGGTCGCAAGGGCCACCGGGATCTGTGCCCGTGCCTTGAGCGACAGGCCCTTGCCGGCCGGCAAGGACCCGGCGACGATCGCCGCCACGTAACCGGCGGGGACGACGAAGGCCCACGGGGTGACGGCCGCACCGACCACGATGCCCGCCGCGATGGCGCAGACGGCGGTGGGCGGCGCCAGATAGCGCAGGTTGATCGAGCCGGAGTGGTAGCGGGCGACGACGTGCCGCCAGCGGCCGTAGTCCTTGTACTGCTTGGCGAGCGCCCGCATCGAGGGCCGCGGCCGGTACTGCACCTTCAGCTCGGGCGAGAACCAGATCAGTCCACCCGCCTCGCGAATGCGGAAGTTCAGCTCCCAGTCCTGGGCGCGGATGAACTCCACGTTGTAGCCGTCCGCCTTCTCCAGGGCCTCGCGGCGGAAGACACCGAGATACACGGTCTCCGCCGGGCCCGCCTGGCCGCCGGTGTGGAAGGCCGCGTTGCCGACGCCGATCTTCGACGTCATGGCCGCGGCCACGGCGTCCTCCCAGGCGTTCTCGCCCTCGGCGTGCATGATGCCGCCCACGTTCTGCGCCCCCGTCTCCTCCAGGAGGCGGACGGCCGTCGCGATGTAGTTCGGCGAGAGCATGCCGTGGCCGTCGACCCGCACGACCACGGGGTGGCGGGAGGCCTTGATCGCGGCGTTGAGGGCGGCCGGGGTGCGGCCGGTCGGGTTCGGGACGGTGTGGACGCGGGGGTCCTCGCGCACCAGTTCCGCGGCGATCTCGTCCGTACGGTCGGTGGAAGGGCCCAGCGCGATCACCACCTCCATCTCACCTGCGTACTCCTGCTCCAGGATGTGCCGGACGGAGTTCCTGAGATGACGTTCCTCATTGAGCACCGGCATGATCACGGAGACGGCGGGGTGCTGCGCGGCAGACATGGTGGTCCTCGGGTGGTCCTCGGGGGCGCCGGGGGCTCGCACCCCACCAGGCGGCGGTATTCGGCCGCCACGTTACCGCGAATGGGGGACACGGGCGCGCGCCGCCGGGTCGCTCGGCGGGCTGCAGATCATATGGGCCTACTGTGCGAACGATCCGCCCTGTACCACGGAGGTTCCCCCCGTGCCCACACCGCACTCCTCCCCCCGTTCGCCGCGCCGCCGCGCGGTTCCGCCGCAGCGCAGGTCCAGAAAGCAGGACGAGCGGCCGCGCTGGGGCATGCGGGTGGTGACCGGCATTTCCGTGCTGGTCCTCGGTGCCGGAGGGATCGGCCACGCGGTGGTGACGAGTCTGGAGAACGGGATCGACCGGATCGACCCGTTCAAGGACATGAAGAACCGGCCCCGGGGCGGTCACGGCATGAATCTGCTGCTCGTGGGCACGGACGGCCGCGACCGGATCACCGCGGAGGAGAAGCAGAAGTACCGGTTGGGCGGTGTGCCCTGCAACTGCACCGACACGGTCATGCTGGTGCATCTGTCGGCGGACAAGGAGCGCGCGAGCGTCGTCTCGTTGCCGCGGGACAGCTACGCGGAGATCCCGGAGCACAAGGACCGGAACAGCGGCGAGACGCACGCCGCCCACCCGGTGAAGCTGAACGCCGCGTACGCCGAGGGCGGGCCCGGTCTGACGGTGCGGACCATCGAGCAGATGACGGGCATCAAGATCGACCACTATCTGGAGGTCGACTTCACCAGCTTCATGAAGACGGTGGACACCTTGGGCGGGGTGCGGATCTGCATGGCCCGGCCGATGAAGGACCCGTACACCGGTCTCGATCTCGCCGCGGGCACCCATGAACTGGACGGCGGGCAGGCGCTCCAGTACGTCCGCTCCCGGCACGTCGACGGGGCTGCCGACCTGGGCCGGATGCAGCGCCAGCAGAAGTTCCTCGCCTCGCTGATCAAGCAGGCGACCAGCAGCGGAGTGCTGCTGAACCCGGTGAAGTTCCGGGACGTGGCCTCGACGATGCTCCGCTCGGTCCGGGCCGACAAGGGCTTCGGTACGGAGGAGATGCTGGAGCTCGGCCAGGCGATGCGCGACTTCTCACCCGCCTCCTCCGAGTTCACCTCCGTACCGCTGGGGAACGTCGCCTTCCCGGTGAAGGGCATCGGCACGACGGTCAAGTGGGACGAGCGGAAGTCCAAGAAGCTCTTCCAGGCGCTGCGCGACGACAGGCCGCTCGCCCCGGAACGCCCCAAAGAGCCGAAGACCGTGCAGGTCGATGTCGCCCCGCAGCGGATCCGGGTCCAGGTCTACAACGGGACTCCGAAGGACGGGCTCGGCAAGACGGTCGACGACGCGCTGCACGCCACCGGCTTCGACACCACGCGAGCCCCGCTGAACGGCGAACCGAATGATCTCAAACGCACCCTGATCAGCTACGACCCGCGGTGGGACCGGTCCGCGAAGTCCCTGGCCGGCGCGTTGCCCGGGGCCGAACTGCGGGCGGTGAACGGGCAGGGCCCCATGCTGAAGGTGACGGCGGGCACGGACTTCGAGAAGGTGCGGACGGTGCGGGCCAAGGAGACGGGCCGGGGCGAGTTCGGCACGGTCACGGGCGACCAGGTGGCGTGCCCCTGACCTTCCGTGACCACCCCTGACCGTTCGTGACCGTGGGTGCGTCCGTGCTCAGTCGACGTCGATCCCGTCCGCCACGCGCTTCTCGCGCAGTTCCTTGATCGCGCGGCGCCGGGCGAGGCGGTGGGTGCGCCGGATCTGCGCCTCCTGGTAGCGCCGCTTGTCGCGCTCCGTCTCCGGAATCACCTGCGGTACGGGGCGGGGCTTGCCGTCCGCGTCGACCGCGGCGAAGACCAGATACGCGCTGCCGACCTGCTGGGCGGGGGTGGATTCGTTCCACCGCTCGGCCATGACGCGGACGCCGACCTCCATCGAGGAGCGGCCGGTCCAGTTCACCTGGGCGCGGACGTGAACAAGGTCACCCACGCGGACCGGCTCCAGGAAGACCATCTCGTCCATCGAGGCCGTCACCGCGGGTCCGCCGGAGTGCCGGCCGGCCACGGCACCCGCCGCGTCGTCGACCAGTTTCATGATCACACCACCGTGCACCGTACCCAGCAGGTTGGTGTCGCTGCCGGTCATGATGTGGCTGAGAGTGGTCCGGGAAGCGGCGGTCGACTTGCCCGGAATGTCGCCCTCCGGGTGCGGGGCCTGATCTGTCATACCGTCCACCTTATGCGGGGGCTTCCGCCCGGCGGCAATGCATCAGCTTCGCAACAGCCCCGATCCGATTTCCCGCACCCCCTGTAATACCAGCACACCTGGCCTGCACACTGGACCGCATGAACGATTGGCCCGAGGGATGGTCCGACGACAACCGCAGCGGCAACCGCTACGGGCAGGGCAGCGGCGGCGAGCGGCCCGAGGGCGCCCGCGTCATGCGGCACGTCCAGCGCCCTCCCGTCCCGCCGCAGCACCGCCCGGCCCCGCCCCGGCAGCGCCAGGGCGAGCCGCAGCAGTACGCCGGGGGCTATGACGACGCCGCTGGGTACGACAGCGGTTACAACACGGGCCAGGTCTACGGCGACGGCAACGGTGGCGGCCGGGGCAGTGGCGGCGGCCGAGGTGACGGCGGTTACGTCCAGGGGCGCCCGGCGCCCGACTGGGGCCGCCGGATAAAGATAGGCACGCTGTCCCTGGTCGTCGTCGTGCTCGCGGTCTCCATCGGCACGTACTTCTGGGCCGACTCCAAGCTCAAGCGCGAGGTGGACCTCTCCAAGGTCATCGAGCGGCCGAAGGCCGGCGACGGCACCAACTACCTGATCGTCGGCTCCGACAGCCGTGAGGGCATGACGGCCGAGGACAAGAAGAAGCTCCACACCGGCTCCGCCGAGGGCAAGCGCACCGACTCGATGATGATCCTGCACGACGGGTCGAACGGGCCGACGCTCGTCTCCCTGCCCCGTGACTCGAACGTCGAGATCCCCTCGTTCAAGGGCTCCGAATCCGGCAAGATCTACCCGGGCCGCGGCCGTTTCACCAAGCTGAACGCCGCGTACGCCATGGACGGTCCCGAACTCCTCGTCCGCACCGTCGAGTTCAACACCGGGCTGCACATCGACCACTACGTCGAGATCGGTTTCGGCGGCTTCGCCCAGATCGTGGACGCGATCGGCGGGGTGGAGCTGGACATCCCCAAGGGCTTCAAGGACAAGAAGTCCGGCGCCGACTTCAAGGCGGGCAAGCAGACGCTGAACGGCGAGCAGTCGCTGGCCTTCGTCCGCACCCGGTACGCGTTCGCCGAGGCGGACCTGGCCCGCACGAAGAACCAGCAGAAGTTCCTCGCGGCGCTGGCGAGCCAGACGGCGACGCCCGCCACGATCCTCAACCCGTTCAAGCTGTACCCGACGATGGGTGCCGGCCTGGACACCCTCATCGTGGACAAGGACATGTCGCTCTGGTCCCTGGGCCAGATGTTCTTCGCCATGAAGGACGTCACCGGCGGCGACGGCACGTCGATGAACATGCCGATCTCGGGTTTCTCGGGCGGGAATGTGGTCTGGGACAAGGCCAAGGTCAAGCAGTTGGTGGAGCAGCTCAAGAACGACGAGAAGGTCACCGTCTCCGGCAACTGACGGCGAACAGCAGTAGGCAGCAGGCACGAGCAGGGTCCGGACGGTTCGCCGTCCGGACCCTGCTGCATGTGCGGCGGCCCCGGGAGACCCGGCCCGTCCACGCGGTCACTCTCCCGGCCTGCGCCCCTGGGCCAGCAGGGCCGCGTGCGGCAGCGCCAACCGGCCGTCGTCCGCGAGGAATTCGATGCACAGCGCGTCGTACTCCCGCTTGGCCGCGGCCACTCCGGCCGGTCCACGGCTGTTGATCTGCTGCCCGATCGCGGCCACACCGGCGGCCGGCCCGGCCCACCATTCCTCGGCACCGACCCGGTGGTCCCAGGTCAGCGTCTCGCTCCGTACGTCCCCGAGACCGGCCGACTCCAGAAGCGCGGCCAGCCCTTCCCGGGTGCGCGGAAAGTCGTGCTCGGGGTCGACGGTGGCCAGCCACTCGGGCCGGGTCAGCCCGGCCGCCACGGCGGCCCGCCCGATCAGCGCCTGACCGGGGGCACCCGGCGCCTGCCAGATGGTGACGGCGATCCGGCCGCCGGGACGGGTGAGCCGGGTCAGCTCGGCCAGGGCGTGCAGCGGACGGCCGACGTGATTGAGCACGAAGTTCGCCACGACGGCGTCGAACCCGCCGTCCTCGTGCAGTCGCGGAAGCGTCCCGCACCGGACATCGGCCTCGGGTGCGGCGCGCCGGGTCAGCTCCACCATTCCGGGATCGGCGTCCACGGCCCGTACGGCCGCACCGCGCGCGACGGCCGCCACGGTCACGCCGCCGCTGCCGCACCCCACGTCGAGCACCCCTGTTCCGGGACCGACTCCCGCGGCATCCAGCAGCGCGGGCACGGCATGGGCGCAGAGCCGCGCGAAGGTCCGGGCGTAGCTCTCGGCCCGCCCCTCCCAGATACGCCGCTCACTCGCATCGAACGCGGTCATCGCACGCCTCCCGTCGGCCCCTGCGGCTCGGTCTCGTCGAGGTCCTCGTACAGCGCGTCCAGAATCCGCCCCGTGGGCTCGCCCTGCGGCGACAGCTCGGCCAGGCACCAGCCGGGCAGTTGTCGCTCCACCTCGGGCGGGAGGTCGCCGTCGGCCGGGTCGGCCAGCCCGTGGAGAAGACCGAACGCGGTCTCCTTCGCCACCTCGCGGGCTATCTCCCCCAGGTCGCCGGGGCTCAGGCCGAGGGCCAGCGCCCGCTCGACGGCACCGCCGGCGAGCCCGTCCTTCCGGTAGGCCTCGACCCAGTCCGGCGCCGCCGCACTCCAACCGTCGATGTCCTGCCAGACCATCCGCAGGAAGCGGTAGCGGGCGAGCTGCGGAATGCTCTCCTCGGCCTCGGATTCGGCCCATCCCTCGGCGTCGTCGGCACCGAGCGCGGCGAACAGGCCGGTGAGCTTGTCGATGTCGGTCATGGAAGGGGAAGGTACGCCACAGGGCTGTCATGCAGCGATCAGGAGTGGCCCGGTCCACCGCTGTTCGCCGTCGTCGATGTGGCCGACGGGGCGAATGCAGGAAACCGGTCGTCGCGGCTGGCGTGAGGACGACGCGCCCGGAAGCCGGGGCCGAGCGCGGCGCGCGGGCCGGCCCCGAGGGGCCGGCCCGCGCCGTTTCACGGGAACAGGGTCACGAGGCCTTCTTCAGCGTGAAGTTGCCGGTCGTCGTCTCCCCCTTCTTGAGCTTCACCGTGGTGACCACCGGCTGGTAGCCGTCCTTGGCCACGATCACGGTGACCGGGTTGTTGCGGGTGTCGAACCACAGGCCGAAGGTGCCGTCCTTGGCGGTCCGCAGGGTGTAGCCCGTCGTCGAGGCGTTGATCTGGACGGTCGCCCCGGCCAGCGGAGCGGTGCCGCCCTTGCCGTCGTCGCCGAGCACGGTGCCGGCGTACTTGCCCCAGTCCTTCGGCGGGTTGACGTGCATCTTCACGCCGACGTCGGCGACCGGGTACGGGGTGTCGCTCTGGACGGTCAGCGCGGCGGTGTAGTCGCCGGGCTGAGTGACCTCGGGGACCGTGGCGTCCAGGCCGACGGTGATCGTGGTGCTCTCCCCGGGCTGGAGTGTCACCTTGTCCTTGCTCGTGGACAGCCAACTGACGTCCGAGGACTCGCCGCCCTGGTCGTAGCCGGGCAGCACCTCGACGGTGGACACCGGCGGCGCGCTGCTGCCACCGGGGTTTCCGCCGACCTTGTAGAAGCCGGAGGCAGCACCCACACGGTAGACGCTGGTGTTGGCGTTGGGCAGGGCGGTCCAGCTGCCGGTGCCCGGGTCGAAGGCGTAGCCCTGGTTGGTGATGGCGGCGCTGTCGTTGACTACACCGCTGGAGACCAGCAGCATGCCGTTGCCCACGCTGTACGCCGAACCCCACAGGTCGGCGGGCATGTCCGCGACGGACGACCAGCTGTCGGCGCCCGGGTCGTAGACGTAGGCGTGCTTGGTCGAACTGCTGCCGCCGCTGCCACCGGCGCAGTAGAGCTTGCCGTCGATGCCGCCGCAGGACTGCCAGGAGATCGGCTCCGGGTAGGAGGCGATCTGGGACCAGCTGTCCGACGACGGGTCGTAGACCATGGCGTCCGTGGTGCCACAGCTGCTGGTGCAGCCGCCGACGACGTACAGCTTGCCGCCGAGCACCGCGCTGCCCGAACCGGCGTACGGCTTGGGCGAGGACGCCTTGGTGGACCAGCTGTTCGACGCCGGGTCGTAGACCTCCAGCTTGGCATCGGGGTCGCCGTCGGCACCCCAGCCGCCGACCACGTACAGCTTGCCGCCGATGAAGCCGTGGGCCGGGTTGCCCTCGCGGGTGTCGGCCGCGGAGGCCAGCTTGGTCCAGGAGCCGCTGTCGGGGTCGTAGGCGTACAGCGCGTTGGTGTCCGCGCTGCCCGTGTAGCCGAAGGCGGAGTAGATCTTGCCGTCGTGGACGGCGACCGCGTTGTCCTGCACAGCGGTCGGCAGGTTGGCCACCGGCTGCCAGGCGTCGCCGGCCGCGTTGGCCGCCGGAGCCGCTTCCGAGGTCTTGCCCTTGCCGAGGGCCAGCGGGGAGTAGGTGCCCTTCACCAGGTTGAGCGGCGCGCCGCCCTTGGCCTGCTGGGTGAAGCCGCCCGGCTGCTCGCCCAGGGTGAGGCCGGCAGGCGCACCGCCGGTGTTCTTCACCGTCAGGCTCTGGGTGGCCTTCTTGCCCCAGTCGACCGTCTTGTCGACCGAGCCGGGGGTGAACGCCAGCTTGCCGGCCTTCAGGCCGAAGTTCGCCTTGTTGGCGCTGTCCGCCGCCACGTCCACCGACTTGTCCAGGTCGGCGTAGTGCGACTTGGAGGCGGTGAAGGTGCGGCTGCCGGTCTTGGAGGTGAACATCCAGTAGAAGCCGCCGCCGAGCGCCGGGTCGTCCGGGGTGGCCGCGGTGATGGCCTTGTCCTGCGAGGCGTCGGTGCTGACGACAGTGGCGCCGACGACGCCCTCGTCGGTGTTGGCGTCCTTCACGGTACCGGCCACCAGACCACCGTCGACGGGCTCGTAGGTCCGCTTGCCCACGAACACGTTGTCGAGTTCCCACCAGTAGCCGTAGCTGCCCGTGAAGTGGAACCGCAGCTGCACTCCGGGCTTCCCGGCGTAGTCCGTCAGCGGAAGCTCGACATGGGCAGGACCGGTCAGAGTGGTGGTGCGGTTCCAGATGTTGGTCCAGGTCGCACCGCCGTCGGTGCTGACGTCGATGTTGCCGGTCTGGTTGGAGTAGCTCTTGTAGTCGGTGTCGAACTCCAGTTGCGGGCTGTCGTTGCCGGTCAGGTCGAAGACCGGCGTGATCAGCGAACTGTCCTGCTTCTTGCCGCTGCCGATCTTGTCACTGTCGACCATGGCGAAGGCGCCGGAACCACCGGTCTTGTTACCCCGGTTGCCGAAGTCGTCGAAGGCCCAGCCGCCGGTGGTGCCGTCGGCGTTGACCACGCTCCAGCCCTCGGGGGCGCCGGCGGTGGAGTCGAAGGGCTGGGTCGGGCCGGACCGCTTGACCTGGTAACCGGGCGCCGTGGCCGCCTGGGCGTCCACCGGGACCGCGACGTTCACGGTCTGCGCCGCGTCGTCCACGGTCACCTGCTCGGTGACCGCCTGGTAGCCGGGGTACACGGAGGTGAAGTGCAGGGTGTAGTCGGCGCCCTGCGGCAGGTCGACGCTGTACGCGCCGGTGTACGGGTCGGTGAAGACCGGGGCGCCGGGCACGTCATCGATGGTGATCTTCGTGTAGAGCGGCCAGCCGTGGCCGGAGCCGTCGGTCACCTTGCCGGTCACGGTCTGCCGGGCCACCGGGTCCAGCGCGAAGTCGGTCGTGACGGTGCCGCCGTCGACGACGACGCCGTGGGCCTTCTTGGGCGCGTACCCGTAGGCGTACGCGGCCATGTTGTAGGTGCCGGGCGGCACGGTCAGGCTGTAGTGCCCCTGGGCATCGGTGGTCGCCCGGTAGCCACCGGCCACGACGGAGGCGCCGGAAAGCGCCTTGCCGGAGCTGTCGGTGACGGTGCCGGAGGCCTCGCCGTGCGGGCCGATGCGGAAGGCGGCGAGACCGTTGGGCGTACCCAGACCGGTCGGGCCGTCATAGCCCTCACCCGCGGTGCAGAGGTACGACGGGCTGCAGCTGCCGTTGGAACCCTGCGTCACGTCATTGAGCGCGGACGGCTTCTTGTACGGGTACGAGTTCGGGTAGCTGCCCTCGACCGGGGTGCCGGCCGCGGCGTACGCACCCGCGATGATCGGCGACGAGGCACTGGTGCCGCCGTACACGGACCAGCCGGATCCGCCGTAGGTCTGGTACACCGAGACGCCGGTGACCGGGTCGGCGACTGCGGCGACGTCGGCGACGGCCCGCTTGTCACAACCCGTGTCGGTCTGGAAGGCCGGCTTGGGCTCGTACAGCGAACAGCCCGAGCCCGGACCGCCGTAGCTGTTGTGCCACACCGACTCGGACCAGCCGCGGCTGGTGGTGGTGTCCCGCTTCAGGGCGGTACCACCGACCGAGGTCACATACTGCGAGGCGGCCGGGTAGGAGACTCCGTAGTCGCTGTCGCCGGAGGAAGCGACCACGGCCACGCCCGGGTGGTTGTAGTGGGCGTCCAACTCCGTGGTCTCGGACGGGTCCTCACCGCTGCCCGGAGTGGAGTCGTAGCCGGTTCCGTAGGAGTTGGACACGAACTTGGCGCCCTGCGCGACGGCCTGGTCGACGGCCGCGCCCATGTCCTCGAAGCTGGCGCTGTCGGCCTCGACCAGCAGGATGTTGGCGTGGGGCGCGGCCGCGGAGACCATGTCGAGGTCGAGCGATATCTCGCCCGCCCAACCGGCGTTCGGAGCCGGGTAGTTCGTGCCACCGCGCTGGTCGATCTTCTTGAAGCAGCCGTTGTCGGTGGTGCAGGCGGGCAGGCCGTACTGCTGACGGTAGACGGCCAGGTCGGCCTCGGCGCTCGGGTCGTCGTAGGCGTCGACGATGGCCACCGTCTGTCCCGCTCCGCCGTTCGCCGGCAGGTTGTACGCGCCCTGCAGGTCACTGGGGCCGAAGCCGTTCGGTGTACCGGCCGCCGGCTGGACGCCCTTGACGCCCTCGATGTCGGTGCGACGCAGCGCCAAGCAGCTGAACTCGCCCTTCTTGGGCGTGCTGCAGACCTGTTCCACCCCGGGACGCGTCGCTGTGGCGGTGGTGCCCGAAGCGGTCGCGGCGCCGGTGGCGGCCTGGGCTGCGGGTAGTCCCGCCGCCATGACGGCGACGGCCGCCGCGGTGAAAGCGGCCAGCCGCGCGGAGGTCCTCCGCGCGGCCGGTCTGGAATACCTCGAAGTGCGCAATGTGTGACTCCCATGCTGCTGAGCTGGGGTCGACCCGTGCGCTGGTTCTCGGTCGACAGCGGATGGATTGATCCGCCGGGGCAACTAAACATTGTTGCCATGCTCCCGACAAGAAGGCCGTCGCGGCGAATATGTGACATGGCAGGACCTCGACATTCATGACACATCGTCAGCTTTGCGTCACGCACCCGGGCGATGTCGTCGACGGGGCGATCCCGAGGCGCTCCGCAACGGATCGAGCGTGGCTCGGCCCGCCGTTGGACGGCGGCACTTCGGACAGCTTCGCGCCCCGCTCCCGGTATCAACCGGGCACGGAGCGCAAGTGAAGGGGAGGTCAGCTCCCGGAGGCATACGAGACGAAACCCGCCCACGGACCCGGCGTGAAGACCAGCCGGGGTCCGGGGTCGTTCTTGGAGTCGCGGACGTGGACCGTACCGGGCGCGGACGCCACCTCGACGCAGTCGTTGCCGTCGCCACTGCTGCTGTAACTGCTCTTGAACCACTCCAGCTCCGAGGCATCCCGGGCCAAGGGCTTGTGGATCACGTCTCTCCCAGAACTTGCTCGATGAAGGCCAACGACTCCCGTGGCGTAAGAGCCTGGGCCCGGATCATTCCATAGCGCAACCAAAGGATCCTGAGCTGCTTCGGGTCGGAGACCGGCCGTCCGCTGAACGCGCCCTCGGGACGCCCCACCGCACTGCCGTCGGGGAACTTCAGAACCTCGATCAGCCCACCCGTCCCGGGATGCTCCTCGCGATGGGTCGGCATGACCTGGATCACCACATTCCGCAACTGCCCTACTTCCAAGAGGCGTTCGAGTTGTCGGCGCAACACCATGGTGCCTCCGACCGGACGGCGAAGCGTCACCTCTTCCTGGACAAAACTCAGCGATGGAAGGGGATCCCGGTCGAAGATGGATCGCCGGGCCATGCGAGCGGCCAGAACGCCCCCGCACACGACGTGAGAGTCGGACCGGAACAGCTCGTACGCATGCGTCTGGCTCTGGGGGACGACGTGCATCTCAGGGTGCGCTACCGGCGGAAGTCGGATGTCATCGGCCGCACCAGAGTGTCGGAGTACCACTTCCTCGGGGTCGCAGCCGAGGAACCCGTGAACGATGCCGGGAGCGAGTACGGTCCCTGACATCTCGCTGACCTTGACCGGAGCTTCGGGGGCCACCGAACCGTCACTCGTCACCGTGAGAATCGACGTCGCGTCCCAGCGCCGCCCCGACCTCGTACACAAGTGCTGTCGTCAGGCGGGTTCTGGCTCAACTTCTGTGGAGCTCGCTGGATCGGCCCCTGCTGCGACAGTGGCTTCAGCCCCTGACATGCAGATTTCCTGAGCCGGCCATCCTGACCGACTCACCTCCGGCGCCGACACCACAGAAGTTGAGCCAGGGCCCGAGTTTTGACGTCACCGCCGTCCCATCGCGGGGTGGGTGAATATTTCGCTGTCCCATGTGAAGTGGCGTCCGTAGGGTTTCCGCATGACAGATGAGAATGAGCGGGCCGTGCAAGCAGCTATCGATGGGGAGATGCGCCTACTCGATCCCGAGGTGCGTGCTTCCTCGTCCCGTGTTCTGGAGCTTCTGGACCCGGAGTTCACCGAGATCGGGGCTTCTGGACGCTGGTGGAACATGGACTCGGTCCTCTCCGTGACTGGTGACGGGTCAGTGACTCCGGAGTCTCCGGTCAAGGTCAGCGAGATGACCGGGGTCGTCCTTGCTCCGGGGCTCGTCCATCTGACGTTCTTCACCGACCACGACGGCCGTCGGGCTCGGCGGAGCTCGTTGTGGCGCCTGACGGAAACGGGCTGGCGGATGTACTTCCATCAGGGCACTTTGGCCGCCTGAGTAGCTGGTTCTGCCGCCCGTGAGGGCGGCAGAACCAGCGGGCTGGAAGCGTTGGGCGTCAGCCGGCTTTGGCAGGTTCCGCGGCCTTGGCCCGGGTGGAGGCGAGCCGATAGGAATCGGTGCCGGTTTCGATGATCGTGCCGTTGAAGGTGAGCCGGTCGACGATGGCAGCGCAAAGGCGGGGGTCGGTGAAGGTCTTCGTGAACGGCTCCTCCGGCAGCGGCAGCAGCAGTGGCTGTTCGACGGCGAAGTACTCGTCGATGGTCCGCGGCCGGGACTCGATCCGGCGCCGCCCGTCGTGCAGGTCCCACTGCTCGACCATCTCGTTCAGCTCGGCGAGCGAACCAACCTCAGGGACCGGGGTGAAGTGGTTGCGGCGGAAGTACCCGATCTGGCCCTCGACGCCGCCCTTCTCGCTGTTGCTTGCGTGGCACGTCCAGATCAGCCCGCAAGATCCCGTCGCACACTTCCGCGTACGGATCGATGCCCTTCGGCCGTGGAGGAAGCTGCTTGCGCGGCTCCGGCCACGCGGAGTCGAGGGCCTTGCGGACCGTTCGCCACGACACGTTGTACTTGCGCTCAAGCGCCCGAAGCGCCATGCCGCTGCGATGGTCACGCCTGATCGCCGCGTACAGCTCAACCTTCGACATCCGCGGCATGACCAGGCCCTTTCACCAGGAACACCTCGATGCTGTCCCTGCAAGGACCCAACTGCCTTCAAAACTCGGGTTCTGGCTCAACTTCTGTGGAGCTCGCTGGATCGGCCCCTGCTGCGACAGTGGCTTCAGCCCCTGACATGCAGATTTCCTGAGCCGGCCATCCTGACCGACTCACCTCCGGCGCCGACACCACAGAAGTTGAGCCAGGGCCGTCAGACGTGAACAAAGCCGACCTCGGCGCCCGCAGCAGCCTGCGCGCCAAGGTGACAGCCGCCGATGAGCGCATCGCCGGCTGGGCGGTGCTTGCCGACCTCACCGGCCGCGCCCTCACCGACAACGCCTCTTGGCCCCGTACACACGTCCGGCCCCCGACGCACACGTCGGGGGCCGGATGCCGGAGCAGCAACCGTTACGGCAGGTTCCGCGCCATCACGATGCGCTGGACCTGGTTCGTGCCCTCGTAGATCTGCGTGATCTTCGCGTCGCGCATCATCCGCTCCACCGGGTAGTCCCGCGTGTAGCCGTAGCCGCCGAGCAGCTGGACCGCGTCGGTGGTGATCTCCATCGCGACGTCGGAGGCGAAGCACTTGGCCGCGGCGCCGAAGAAGGTGAGGTCGCCGTCGAGGCGCTCGGACTTGGCGGCGGCCGAGTAGGTGAGCTGGCGGGCCGCCTCCAGCTTCATGGCCATGTCGGCGAGCATGAACTGGATGCCCTGGAAGTCGGCGATCGGCTTGCCGAACTGCTTGCGCTCCTGGACGTATCCCTTGGCGTAGTCGAGGGCGCCCTGCGCGATGCCGAGGGCCTGGGCCGCGATGGTGATGCGGGTGTGGTCCAGGGTCTTCATCGCGGTGGCGAAGCCGGTGCCCTCCTCGCCGATGATGCGGTCGGCGGGGATACGGACGTTGTCGAAGTAGACCTCGCGGGTCGGGGAGCCCTTGATGCCGAGCTTCTTCTCCGGGGCACCGAAGGAGACGCCCTCGTCCGACTTCTCGACGACGAAGGCCGAGATGCCCTTGGAGCGCTTGGTCGGGTCGGTGACGGCCATCACCGTGTAGTACTCGGAGACACCCGCGTTGGTGATCCAGCGCTTCACACCGTTGAGCACCCAGAAGTCGCCGTCGCGCACGGCCCTGGTCTTCATGCCCGCCGCGTCGGAACCCGCGTCGGGCTCGGAGAGGCAGTACGAGAACATGCCGTCGCCCTTGGCCAGCGGGCCCAGGTACTTCTTCTTCAGGTCCTCGGAACCGGAGAGGATCACCGGGAGCGAACCGAGCTTGTTCACGGCCGGGATGAGGGAGGAGGAGGCGCAGACACGGGCCACCTCCTCGATCACGATGACCGTGGCGAGGGCGTCGGCGCCCGCGCCGCCGTACTCCTCGGGCACGTGCACCGCGTGCAGGTCCGCGGCGGTCAGGGCGTCCAGCGCCTCCTGCGGGAAGCGCGCCTCCTCGTCGACCGCCGCCGCGTACGGGGCGATCTTCGCCTCGGCGAGCGCACGCACCGTCTCGCGGAGCATCTCGTGCTCCTCGGCCGGACGGTACAGGTCGAAATCGGTCGAACCCGCCAAGACGCTCACTCCCCATGAAGCTAACTACCGTTAAGTAACCCAATTTTAGAGCCCGGCTCCCGTCATGGCCTATGCAATGCGCGCGTGAGCTTCACGACAAGGGTGGGAGAACCCACGCGGGCAGCCGGAAACCGGGCCTTCGAGGGCACGACTATGCTCGTTCACCGCACGTCTGTCCGCATCTTCCAGGAGCACTCCATGGCCCTCAGGATCACTGTGATCGGCACCGGCTACCTCGGCGCCACCCACGCCGCGGCCATGGCGGAACTGGGCTTCGAGGTCCTCGGCCTCGATGTCGTGCCCGAGAAGATCGAGATGCTGGGCGCCGGCCGGGTCCCGATGTACGAGCCGGGCCTGGAGGAACTGCTCCACAAGCACGTCGAGGGCATCGAGGGATCGACGGGGCGACTGCGGTTCACCACCTCGTGGGAAGAGGTGGCGGACTTCGGCGACGTCCACTTCGTCTGCGTGAACACTCCGCAGAAGCACGGCGAGTACGCCTGTGACATGAGCTACGTCGACAGCGCCTTCGAGTCGCTGGCACCGCATCTGACCCGGCCCGCCCTGGTCGTCGGGAAGTCGACCGTGCCGGTCGGATCGGCGGCCCGGCTCGCGGCGCGGCTGGCGGAGCTGGCCCCGGCGGGCGCGGACGCGGAACTGGCCTGGAACCCGGAGTTCCTGCGCGAGGGCTTCGCGGTGAAGGACACCCTGCACCCGGACCGGATCGTCGTCGGCGTGGCGAGCGAGCGGGCCGAGAGGCTGCTGCGCGAGGTGTACGCGGTGCCGGTCGCCGAGGGCTCGCCGTTCGTCGTGACGGACTTCCCGACCGCCGAGCTGGTGAAGACCGCGGCCAACTCCTTCCTGGCCACGAAGATCTCGTTCATCAACGCCATGGCCGAGGTCTGCGAGGCCGCCGACGGTGACGTGGTGAAGCTGGCCGAGGCGATCGGGCACGACGAGCGGATCGGCTCGAAGTTCCTGCGGGCCGGGATCGGCTTCGGCGGCGGCTGCCTGCCGAAGGACATCCGGGCCTTCATGGCGCGCGCCGGCGAGCTGGGCGCGGACCAGGCGCTGACCTTCCTGCGCGAGGTCGACTCGGTCAACATGCGGCGCCGCGGCCACATGGTGGAGCTGGCCCGGGAGGCCGTGGGCGGCGATTCGTTCCTCGGCAAGCGGGTGGCGGTGCTGGGCGCGACGTTCAAGCCGGACTCGGACGACGTACGGGACTCTCCGGCGCTGAACGTGGCGGGGCAGATCCAGCTGCAGGGCGGCCAGGTCACGGTCTTCGACCCGAAGGGCATGGACAACGCCCGCAGGCTCTTCCCCACGCTCGGTTACGCGGACTCGGCGCTGGACGCGGTGCGCGGCGCGGATGTGGTGCTGCATCTGACGGAGTGGCGGGAGTTCCGCGAGCTGGACCCGGCGTCGCTCGGCGAGGTCGCCTCCCGTCGGATCATCCTGGACGGCCGCAACGCGCTCGACAGCGAGCTGTGGCGCAAGGCCGGCTGGACGTTCCGGGCGATGGGACGCCCGACGGCCTGACCCGCGCCCCTCAGCCGCGCTTCGCGCGGTAGGTGCGCATTTTGGCGCGGGCGCCGCACACCGACATGGAGCACCAGCGGCGGCGCCCCGCCGGGCTGCGGTCGTAGTACGCCCACTGGCAATCCTCGGCCTCGCATGCCTTGAGCCGGGCCCAGGTGCCGTCGGCCGCCGCGGTGGCGATGACCGCCGCGACCCGGGCGATCAGCCCCGCCGGTTCGGCCGCGGGGCGCAATGCGGCGCCGCCCGCCGCGTCCACGCTGACGCGCAGGGGTGCTTCGGCGAGCAGCCGGTCGAGCGGGGGCGCGGCCGCGCCGTCCGGCGGGCGGTGACCGGCGTGGGCGAGGCAGGCGGTACGGAGCGCCTCGCGCAGCGCGCGCGCGTCCGGGACCTCGGACTCGGTGAGAGAGAAGGCGGCACGCCCGTCCGCGGTATCGAGGGTGTCCGCACCGGTCTCGATGTCCAGTGTGTTGACCAGGGCCTCGATCAGGGCGAGTCCACCGGGCGCGGAATCCTTCGCATTCATGGTTGCGACGTTACCTCCAGTGCGGCAGCATGCAGTAACGGTTACCTGTTGAGACGCTATAGGGGTAACTTTTCCCTGCCCGAAGTCTGTCCCCGTTCGAAGGAGGAAGTGCCATGGCTGTCGCCACACTGGGTGCTGTCGTTCTGGACTGTCCCGACCCCGCCGCGCTCGCCGGCTTCTACGCCGGGCTGCTCGGCGGGAAGGTCGAGGACGACGGCGAGGGCTGGGTGGAACTGACCGGGGCCGGAGGAACGCGACTCGCGTTCCAGGGGGCGCCCGGTCACGTACCGCCGCAGTGGCCGCGTCCGGACGGTTCGCAGCAGTTCCATCTGGATCTGTCCGTGCCGGATCTGGACGCGGCGGAGAAGGAGGTGCTCGCACAGGGCGCGACCGTGCTGGACGCGGCCGACCGGGAGCGGAATTTCCGGGTGTACGCGGATCCCGCGGGGCACCCGTTCTGTCTGTGTGCCTGTTAGAAGCGGGCAGAAAGACGTGCGGGGCGCCCCGAGGGGCGCCCCGCACTCAGGAACTCCGGCTCAGCCGGTCCGGGCGTCCAGCTGCTCGATCGTGGCGTGCGACGGCGCCCGGCGCGTGCCCAGCTCGCGCGCGACGTCCTCGGCGTCGCGCAGCACCCGCACCGCGTTCTGCCAGGTGAGTTTGGCGAGATCGGCGCTCGACCAGCCGCGGCCGAACAGCTCCGCGATCAGGTTCGGATAGCCCGCGACGTCACCGAGGCCCTCCGGGAGGAAGGCGGTGCCGTCGTAGTCGCCGCCGATGCCGATGTGGTCGATCCCGGCGACCTCGCGCATGTGGTCGAGGTGGTCGGCGATCGTCGCCACGGTCGCCATCGGGCGCGGGTTGGCCGCCTCGAAGGCGGCGTGGATCTCCATGGCCCGCGCGGTGGTGTCGAGATGGTGCAGGCCGTGGGCGCGCAGGTTCTCGTCCGCGGCACGGGTCCAGTCGACGGCCGCCGGGAGGACGAACTTCGGTACGAAGGTCGCCATGGCGATGCCGCCGTTGGCCGGAAGGCGGCCGAGGACGTCGTCCGGGATGTTGCGCGGGTGGTCGCAGACCGCGCGCGACGAGGAGTGCGAGAAGATCACCGGCGCCGAGGAGGTGTCGAGCGCGTCGCGCATGGTGGTGGCCGCCACATGGGAGAGGTCGACCAGCATGCCGATGCGATTCATCTCCCGTACGACCTCGTGGCCGAAGGGCGAGAGACCGCCGACGCCCGGCTCGTCGGTCGCGGAGTCCGCCCACGCGATGTTGTCGTTGTGGGTGAGCGTCATGTAGCGGACGCCCAGGGTGTGCAGGGCCCGCAGGGTGCCCAGCGAGTTGTTGATGGAGTGGCCGCCCTCGGCACCCATCAGGGAGGCGATGCGGCCCTCGGCGCGGGCCGCCTCCATGTCGTCGGCGGTCAGGGCGCGCCGCAGGTCCGCGGGGTGGCGCTCCAGCAGCTCGGCGACCACGTCGATCTGTTCGAGCGTGGCGCTGACGGCTTCGTCGCCCGCCATGTCGGACCGCACGTAGACGGACCAGAACTGGGCACCGACGCCACCCGTGCGCAGCCGCGGGATGTCGGTGTGCAGATGGGCGGACTGGTCGGTGGCGATGTCGCGGGCGTCCAGGTCGTAGCCGACCTGTTCGCGCAGCGCCCACGGCAGGTCGTTGTGCCCGTCGACGACGGGGTACTCGGCGAGGAGTTCCGCCGCCCGCCCGAGCTGTTCGGCCTTCTCCACCGGGGCCTACTTCCCGAAGCCGAAGGAGTCGGCGCCCTGGACCTTGCTGCGGAGCCGCTTGCCCTTCTCCGTCGCCTGGTCGTTCAGCTCCTGCTGGAACTCCCGCATCCGGGCCAGCAGCTCGCCGTCGTGGGCGGCGAGGATGCGCGCGGCGAGCAGGCCCGCGTTGCGCGCGCCGCCGACCGAGACGGTCGCGACCGGCACACCGGCGGGCATCTGCACGATGGAGAGCAGGCTGTCCATGCCGTCCAGGTACTTCAGCGGGACCGGCACACCGATGACGGGCAGCGGGGTGACGGAGGCGAGCATGCCGGGCAGGTGGGCGGCGCCGCCCGCGCCCGCGACGATCACCTTGAGGCCGCGGTCCGCCGCCTGCTCGCCGTACGCGATCATCTCGCGCGGCATGCGGTGGGCGGAGACGACGTCGACCTCGTAGGGGATCTCGAACTCGTCGAGGGCCTTGGCCGCTGCTTCCATGACGGGCCAGTCGGAGTCCGAGCCCATGACGATGCCGACGACCGGCGCGGCGGAGGCGGGGGAAGTCATTCGGTGATCGTTCCTCGCAGGTAGTCGGCCGCGTGCCGGGCGCGCTCACGCACGTCCGCCAGGTCGTCGCCGTAGGTGTTGACGTGTCCGACCTTGCGGCCGGGCTTCACGTCCTTGCCGTACATGTGGATCTTGAGCTGCGGGTCGCGGGCCATGCAGTGCAGGTACGCCTGGTACATGTCCGGGTAGTCGCCGCCGAGGACGTTGGACATGACCGTCCAGGTGGCACGCGGACGCGGGTCGCCGAGCGGCAGGTCGAGGACGGCCCGGACGTGGTTGGCGAACTGCGAGGTGATCGCGCCGTCCTGGGTCCAGTGGCCGGAGTTGTGCGGGCGCATGGCCAGCTCGTTGACCAGGATGCCGGGCTTCCCGTCGGGTCCGCGGGTCTCGAAGAGCTCGACGGCGAGGTGGCCGACGACACCGAGTTCGGAGGCGATCCGGAGGGCGAGCCGCTGGGCCTCCCCGGCGAGCCGCTCGTCCAGCTCGGGGGCCGGGGCGATCACCGTGTCGCAGACCCCGTCGACCTGGATCGACTCGACGACCGGGTAGGCGACGGCCTGGCCGTGCGGCGAGCGGACGATGTTGGCCGCCAGCTCCCGTACGAAGTCGACCTTCTCCTCGGCGAGGACCGCGACCCCGGCGCGGAAGGGGTCGGCCGCGTCCGCCTCGGAGCGGACCACCCACACACCCTTGCCGTCGTAGCCGCCGCGGACCGTCTTGAGGACGACGGGGAAGCCCCCGACCTCCTGGGCGAAGGCCGCGACGTCCGCCGGGTCCGACACGACGCGGTGGCGGGGGCAGGGCGCGCCGATCTCGGTGAGCTTCGCGCGCATCACCCCCTTGTCCTGGGCGTGCACCAGCGCGTCCGGGCCCGGGCGCACGGGGATGCCGTCCGCCTCCAGGGCCCGCAGGTGCTCGGTCGGCACGTGCTCGTGATCGAAGGTGATCACGTCGCAGCCGCGCGCGAAGGCACGCAGCGTGTCCAGGTCGCGATAGTCGCCGACGACGACTTCGTTCACCACCTGGGCCGCCGAGTCCTGAGGGGTGTCACTGAGGAGCTTGAACTTGATGCCGAGGGGGATGCCCGCCTCGTGGGTCATACGGGCGAGCTGACCGCCGCCGACCATACCGACTACCGGGAACGTCACTCCTCCAGGGTATCCGCCGCCCCGAGGCCGGCCCGACGACGCCCTCCGCCGCCCCGCCGGGCGGGTCCGTCGAGCATGGCCGCACCTGTCCGGGCATCCCCGCATCGCCGGGCACCCTGCGGGGGAGGCGGCTAGCATGGCTTGGCTGATGTAACCGACAGACGGGGCTGAGCGATCACCATGAGCGAACGGGGCGCACTGCGGGCCCGGCTGGATCTGCTGGCCCGGGAGGTCGCCAAGTTCGGCGCGGTCGGCGCCTGCGGCCTGGTCGTCAACATCGCGGTGTCCAACCTGCTCTGGCGCACGACGGATCTCCAGGTGGTGCGGGCCGGGCTGCTGGCGACGCTCGTCGCGATCCTCTTCAACTACGTCGGCTTCCGCTACTGGACGTACCGGGACCGCGACAAGAGCGGACGGGCCCGCGAACTGACGCTGTTCCTGCTGTTCAGCGCGGTCGGTGCGGTCATCGAGACCGGTGTGCTGTACACGGCGACGTACGGGTTCGGGTGGAACAGCCCGGTCCAGAGCAATGTCTTCAAGATCCTCGGGATCGGCATCGCGACGCTGTTCCGCTTCTGGTCCTACCGGACGTGGGTGTTCAAGGCGCTGCCCGCGACGGAAGCCGTGCTGAACGCCGAGGGGTTCATCAGGCAGGGGCGTACGGAGCAGGTGCCGCAGGTCGAGGCGGACTCCGCCCGGCGGTAGCCGCTTCACCGCACCGGGCGTTCCGGTTCCTGTCTTTTCAGGGCGACCCGGCTGAGGAAGAGCGCGAACACCGCCGGCTGCTGCTGGAGCAGTTCCAGCCGTCCGCCGTCCGCCTCCGCCAGGTCCCTGGCCACCGCGAGGCCGATGCCGGTGGAGTTGCGGCCGCTGATCGTCCGCTCGAAGATCCTGGCGCCGAGGTCGGGGGGCACGCCCGGCCCCTCGTCCGTGACCTCGATGACGGCCTGGTTGCCGGTGACCCGGGTGCGCAGCGCGACCGTACCGCCGCCGTGCATGAGCGAGTTCTCGATCAGGGCGGCCAGCACCTGGGCGACCGCGCCGGGTGTACCGACGGCCCGCAGCCCCTGCTTTCCGGAGCGGACGATGGCGCGGCCCTCCCCCCGGTAGGCCGGGCGCCACTCCTCGATCTGCTGCTTGACGACCTCGTCGAGGTCGAAGACGACGGCGGAGCCGGTCCGCGGATCGCGGGCGTTGGTCAGCAGCCGCTCGACCACGTCGGTGAGCCGCTCGACCTGGGTGAGGGCGATGTTCGCCTCCTCCTTCACCGTGTCCGGGTCGTCGGTGACGGAGATCTCCTCGATCCGCATGGAGAGCGCGGTCAGCGGCGTACGGAGCTGGTGCGAGGCGTCGGCGGCCAGTCGGCGTTCTGCGGTGAGCATCCGGGCGATCCGTTCGGCGGAGGCGTCCAGGACGTCGGCGACGCGGTCCAGCTCCGGCACTCCGTACCGTTTGTGGCGCGGGCGCGGGTCGCCGGAGCCCAGACGTTCGGCGGTCTCGGCGAGGTCGGTCAGCGGTGAGGTCAGTTTGTTGGCCTGGCGCACCGCGAGGAGCACCGCCGAGACGATGGCCAGCAGCGCCACCGCGCCGATGATCAGCAGGGTGCGGCCGACCTCGCGGGTGACGGCCGAGCTGGACTCCTCGACGGTGACCCGTTCGCCCTGCTCCCCCTCGGCCGTGCTGCTGATCACGCGGCCGGTGGGGCGTGTACCGACTTCGAGGGGGGCTCGTCCGGGGATCTTGACCAGGGCGTAGCGCTTTCGGGAGATCTGCTCGGCCAGCAGCGCGGGGTTGATCCGCTCGTCGCCCAGGAGCCGGCTCTCGACGACGCTGATCAGCCGCAGCGCCTCGGAGTCGACGCTCTCCTGGGCGCTGTTGCTGATGGTGCGGCTCTCGACGATGACGAGGGAGACGCCGAAGACGGCGATCACCACGAGCACCACGGCGAGCGTGGAGTTGATCAGTCTGCGGCGCATGAGTGCTTCTGTACGTCAGCTCTTCTCGAAGCGGAAGCCGACGCCCCGTACGGTCGCGATGTAGCGGGGGTTGGCCGCGTCGTCGCCGAGCTTCTTGCGGAGCCAGGAGATGTGCATGTCGAGGGTCTTGGTCGACGACCACCAGGTGGTGTCCCAGACCTCGCGCATCAACTGGTCGCGGGTGACGACCCGTCCGGCGTCGCGGACCAGGACCCGCAGCAGGTCGAACTCCTTTGCCGTGAGCTGGAGTTCCTCGTCGCCCATCCAGGCCCGGTGCGACTCGACGTCGATCCTGACGCCGTGGGTGGCGGGCTGCGGAGCGGGCTCGCTGGCGCCTCGGCGCAGCAGGGCCCGGACGCGGGCGAGCAGTTCGGCCAGGCGGAAGGGCTTGGTGACGTAGTCGTCGGCTCCCGCGTCCAGGCCGACGACGGTGTCCACCTCGTCGGCGCGGGCGGTGAGCACCAGGATCGGCACGGTGTGGCCGTCGGCACGGAGCCTGCGGGCGACTTCGAGGCCGTCCATCCCGGGCAGGCCCAGGTCGAGTACGACCAGGTCGATTCCGCCCTGGAGGCCGGCGTCGAGAGCGGTCGGACCGTCTTCGCGGACCTCGACCTCGTAACCCTCCCGACGCAGGGCGCGGGCCAGTGGCTCCGAGATGGATGCGTCGTCCTCGGCGAGCAGTACACGGGTCATGGAGTGATGGTAGTCCGCGCAGGGGCCGTGCCGTGAGGTGATCGAAAAGCCCTGCGGGTCCGCAGGCAGAACGAAGAGACACCTTCGAATATGGGAGCGTGGTTCCATCGGAACCTGTGATCCATCTCTCAAGTCCATTCAAATCCGGCACTGTCGTGTCGTATGGTGGCTTGACGCCTGTTGCACTACTCAAGGACCCTTGGGCAGCTTTTAGCGCCGAGGGTCTCTTTTGTTTTGCCGGCTGGTACCCGCCAGCCGTGACTTCAGTGAATGACCTGCGGCCGGGCCCGGAGCGTGAGGATGCGCACCGGGCGTGGATCCCGACGCGGTCGGTCCCCGTCCCCTCCGGTCGGCTCCCCGTGAGTCCGGCGGTCGGGGCGAATCCCCTGTCAGGCGTGGGGTGGGGTGCGACCGGGTCGGTGCCGGCCTCCCCCCACCGGGCGCGTCACGCTCACAAGGCGTCGCGTCCCGAGCACCCAAGGATCGACCATGGCGTCCAGCCTGACGAAGGACCCGGCCAGTACATCTGGATCCGAGAAGACCTTCTTCGGCCACCCCCGCGGCCTGGCCACTCTCTTCATGACCGAGATGTGGGAGCGCTTCAGCTTCTACGGCATGCGGGCCCTGCTTCCGCTTTATCTGGTCTCCGGTTCCGGCCTGCACATGAACGCGGCCACGGCCACCGCGATCTACTCCATCTACATGGCCATGGTGTACCTGCTGGCCATGCCCGGCGGCTGGTTCGGCGACCGGGTCTGGGGGCCGCGCAAGACGGTCACCGTCTCGGCCGCGATCATCATGGTGGGCCACCTCACGCTGGCGCTGCCCGGCTCGGGCACCTTCTTCGCCGGTCTGGCGCTGGTCGCGCTCGGCTCCGGTCTGTTGAAGGCCAACATCTCGACGATGGTCGGCCACCTCTACAACGGCCCGGAGGACGCGCGCCGCGACGGCGGCTTCACCGTCTTCTACATGGGCATCAACCTCGGTGCCTTCGCCGCCCCGCTGATCATCGGTACGGTCGGCGAGAAGGTGAACTGGCACCTCGGCTTCGCCATCGCCGCAGCCGGCATGGCCCTGGGCCTGGCCCAGTTCCTCATCGGTACGCGCCACCTCAGCGCCCGCAGCAGCGTCGTCCCGAAGCCGCTGTCTGCCGAGGAGCGCCGTACGACCCTGCGCAAGGGTCTGCTGTGGCTGGTGGCCGCCGCCGTCTTCTACGGCGTGCTCGTCGCCACCGATGTGTACACGCTCAACTGGGCGCTCGTCCCGATCACCGTCGCCGGTCTGATCATTCCGATCGCCGTGCTGACGCGGATCAAGCGGGACCGGGACCTCTCGAAGACCGAGCAGTCGAAGATGTCCGGCTACATCTGGTTCTTCGTCGCCGCGGCCGTGTTCTGGATGATCTACGACCAGGGCGGCTCCACGATGTCGCTCTTCGGTGAGTCCTCCACCACGAACAGCGTGCTGGGCATGAGCTTCCCGACCTCCTGGTACCAGTCGGTCAACCCGATCTTCATCATGGCGCTGGCCCCGGTCGTCGCCTGGATCTGGCTGGCGCTGAACCGGCGCGGCAAGGAGCCGAGCACGGTCGTCAAGTTCGGCTCGGGCCTCTTCCTGGTCGGCGTCTCCTTCCTCGTCTTCATGCTGCCGCTGACCATGGCCACGGACGGCGACAAGGTCAGCCCGATGTGGCTGGTGTCGATCTACTTCCTGCAGACCGTCGGTGAGCTCTGCCTCTCCCCGGTCGGCCTGTCGGTCACCACGAAGATGGCTCCGGCGAAGTACGGCAGCCAGATGATGGGTGTCTGGTTCCTCGCCGTCACCGCGGGCGACTGCACCACCAGCCTGCTGTCGCTGGCGGGTGTCGACCTGAACAAGACCGGCATGGTGGGTCTGGAGGCGGCCCTCGCGATCGTCGCGGCGTTCGCGATCTGGATGTACCGCAAGAAGGTCGTGGAGCTCATGGGCGACGTGCGCTGACGCACGGTTCCCGCACCGTCCACGGCACGAGGGCCGCCGCACCGTCGACCGGTGCGGCGGCCCTCGTGGGTTCACCACGTGCCGGTGAACCTCGCCCCGGCGCTACCTGAGCGGGCTCACCTGGAGCCGCGCAGCCTGCGCCACGGGGTGAAGGTGAACACGGCGCCGCCCAGCAGGATCGCCGTCCCCGCGACCAGGCCCAGCGCACGCAGGGTGCCGTTGTCCTCGGCCCCGGTGGCGGCCAGCCCGCCGCCGGAGGCCGTGCCGCCGGCCGCGGAGCCGGTGGAGCCCGTCGTGGTGGAACCGGAGGCACCGCCCTGCTGGGCGGTGGTGTCGAGTTCCAGTGACGGGGTCACCGATCCCTTGACCTTGCAGGGGATGTTGATCTTCGAGGCGCCCAGGGTGACATCGATCGTCAGGGTGCCGGGGCTGAGCGTGGACTTCCCGGACGCGCCCGGCTTGTAGGTGCCGGTCATGTCGGACAGGTCGACCGGCTTGCCCTGTTCCAGCGGTGCGGCGTTGGCCGGTCCGGTGACCTTCACCGAACCCTTGTCGGCGCCGCCGATGACGATGTCCATGGACGGCTTGAGCGCACCGGCGGGCAATGCGGCCGGGCTGTCCATCACGCCCTTGGCCGTCTTGACCGTGAGCGCGTAGCTCCCGCCGCTCTTCTTGGCGTTGATCGTCACCTTGGAGGCGATGTCGGCCGGTCCGGGGGACGTGCAGGTGAAGTGGACCGAGACCTCCTTGCCGGGGAAGTCGGTCTGGCCGCCGCCGGAGCCCGCGGTGGCGCCGCCCGCGGTCGTGGAGCCGGACGACGTGCCGCCCGCCGTGGAGCCGGAGGTGGAACCGCTCGTCGTACCGCCCGCCGCGGTGGCGCCCGAACTCGTACCACCCGCCGTCGTGGAACCGGAGGTGGAGCCGGAGGACGTGCCGCCCGCCGTCGTGGATCCGCCGCCGTCCGTGACCTTGATGGTCGCGCCCGGCTGCACGGTCTCCTTCGGGGAGCACTTGGTGTCGGTGGAGATCGGCTTGGAGACGTTGATGTTGTACGCGTCCGGTGCGAGCGTGATCTCACCGGCCTTCTCCAGTTTCAGCGTGCCCTTCATGTCGGGCAGCACCATGGCGCTGTTCTTCGGGATGGGCGGGTTCTGCCGCGGCCCCTCCATCTGGAGGGTGCCCGTGGCCGCTCCGCCCACCTTGATCGTGCCGGTCGGCTTGACCGTGTCCTTGTCCAGATCGAGCACATCGGGGTTCTTGGAAGCGGCCTGGACCGTCTTCCACACCACCTCGACGGTGTCCCCGACCTTGGCCTCGGCGGGCGCGGTCAACTGCACCACGGTGGTGCCCTGCACGGCCGGCAGCCCGGAGATGGCCGGGGGGATGCACTCCGTGCTGTACGAGATGTCGGCGGCCTGGGCCGGGCTCGCGGCCAGCAGCAGGCCTGCGCCGCCGAGCATCATCGCGACTCCCGCCGCGACCGTCCTGCGTTGCGTACTCACGCATGTCCCTTCGTCGTCGGTCTGTTCTCTGACGGTGCGGAATCCGGTGTGAACCACGGCAGCGCGGCCGTCGTGGTCGTGGGCGCGGCAGCGGGGCTCTCGGCGGGCCCCGCCGGGCGGCGCAGCTTCGGGAGTCCGGCGGTCACCCGGGTGAGTTGCGGGGGACGACGGTGCCCGGAGCGGGCCGGGGTGCGCGCGGAGCGGGGGCGTACCTTGTCCACGATCGCCATGCCGATGCGGAACACGGCGGCCGGCACGACGACGCACAGCAGGATCCAGAACAGCGTGACGCCCCAGGGTCGGCCGACCCCCCACGGCTGCTCGGCCAGGACCTTGCTGCCGTACTTCAGCGAGATCTGGTAGTCGCCGTGGGCTCCCGCCGTCAGTTCGACCGGCAGCTTGATCTGCGCCTTGCGGCCGGACTCGATGGTGCCGCGCCACTGCCGCTCCTCCCACTGCGGGGCGAAGACGCCGTGCGCGGTGCCGACCTGGAAGACCGGATCCTTGACGGGGGCGGGGCCCAGGTTGCCGACGGTGAAGACCAGTTGCCGGGAGGGCGGGGCGCCGAACCAGGTGAGGAGGGAGCTGTCGCCCTCCAGCCGGGTGGTGGCCAGCACCGCGAGCCTGCCGCCCCCGGTCTCCTTCGGCAGCGCGGCGACCGGGTGGCCGGCGACGACGAACACGGCGTCGGCGGCTGCCTGTTCTCCGGTGACGGTCGCGACATGGACCACACAGGGGCAGGGCACGGGCGGCTCGGCGACCGGCATCTTCTTGCTGAAGGCGCCCGCCGTACCGGTGGTGACGGCCCGGCCCTCGGCGTTGGCGCAGGAGTTGGTGCCGCCGATCACGCCGCGGTCGGGGGTGGAACGCCCGCAGATCAGCATCATCAGCAGCGTGTTCGGACGCCAGCCACGGCCCTTGACGGTGATGTCACCGCCCTTGCCCGCCTGCTGCTCGGAGAGGGTGACCGAGGGCTTCGGATCCGCGGTCCTCGCACCCGCCGCGTCGGCGCCGGTCGCGAGGAGCATCAGCAGGGCGGGCAGCAGTACGCCGAGCAGCACGGCGGCCCGCCGGTGGACGCCGCCGTGCAGTGGTGCCGGTCCGGCCTGTCCAGTCACGATTCCGCTCCCGCCTTCGCCAAGTGCCTGCTCTCCGAGTGCTGTCGTTCGCCCGAGGACGGTCCGGGGCGGCCGTCGTCGGCCCCGTCCGACGGCCGTCCGCGCGAGCGCCGGAGCCGGTACGCGTACGCTCCCGCCGCGACGGCGGCCAGGACCAGCAGCGCGCCGCCGGTCACCGGCAGCCAGGGGACGAAGACCGCACGGGCCGTCGCCTCGCCGTGCGCACCGCCCGCCGCGGTGACGCGCAGTCGGACGGTCGCGGAGTCCAGGGCCGGGGCGTCCCGCCACGGTTCGGTGAGCCTGACGCGCTGTCCGGGCAGCAGCTCCACCGGCAGCGTGCGGGGCTCGCGCCGCAGCAGCGTCCCGAACACCCCTTCGGCACCGACCGTGATCCGGGGGGCCAGGACCGTGTTGCCGCGGTTGACCAGCGTGTAGTGGATCGTCCGCCCGGACACGCCGACGTCCTCGACGGTGAGCGCGGCCAGCGTCGGTCCGCCCACCCGCAGTTGGACCCGTACGCCCACCGAGCGGTCGCCGCCGCGTACGACGATCGCGCCGGGGTGGTCGCCCGGCGTCGCGTCCGGCGGCACCGTGACCGAGAACGGCACGTCGGCGCGGGTACGGGCCGGCACGGTCACCTCTGCGGCGGCGGTCCGCAGCCAGGCACCGGTCCCGGTGGAGCCCCTGCCGCCGCGTACCGAGAAACCGCCGTCCTCGGCGTTGTACGCGTCGGCACCGCTCAGCCGCACGGTGACCGGGGCCGTTCCGGGGTTGGTGACGGAGAGCCGGTCCTGGAGGACGGTGCCGGGCGGGCCCTCCAGATAGAAGTACGGTCTGCCGTCGTCCGCCCCAGAACCGCTCGCCGCGGGCCGGGCCGTCCACGCGGCGGCCCTCCCGGACGTCGGCGTCCGGTCCGCGGCACCCGCCACCGGTGTCATGGCGAGGACGAACAGCACTACGGTGAGGGCGAGTCGGGCGGCGTGACCGGGCGGCGACGGCATGGGCGGCTCCCTTGTGCGTGACGGCGGCTGGCTCGTGGGCGGCCGGGGCCTCCGCGGATCCGTCCCGATCCGCAGAAACGCCCCGGTGTCCTATCGGCCCACGGCCCGCTGCCCGCGCCTGGTCAGCCAGAGCACTCCGGCCGCGCCGGTCAGCAGCACCGTGCCCCCGAGCGTGCCGAGCGCCACGGCCGAGTCGAGCGGGCCGGTCTTCGGCAGCTGCCCACCGTCGTTCGTCGGGGCGCTCTGCGCGTTGCCCGCGGCCGTCACATCGAGCTGGAGCGACGGCCCCGGGTTGTTGGAGGGCGTACAGGTCGTGGTCGTACCGAGCGCCTTGATGGTGAGCACACCGGCGGTGAAGTCGACCTTGCCGCTCTTCTTCGGCGTGTACGTTCCCGACAGGTCACTGATCTTGATGGGGGTGTTGGCGGGTATGGCCGCGGAGTTCGACGCCCCGGAGACCTGGACCTGGCCCGGGTCGGCGCCCCCGACCTTGATGACCGCGCTGGGGTTCATCGCACCCTTGCCCAGCTCGACGGGGCTGGACGACACGCCCTTCTGGAAGGACATCGTGAGCTTGTAGCCGCCGCCGCTCTTGACGCTCTTGATGTCGATGGGAGACACGGCGCTCTTGTCGCCGATCGGGGTCTTGCACTGGTAGTCGACGTCCACGACCGTGGCGTGGGCGGCGGGCGCGGCCATCAGCACCACCGTGCCCGCCAGCGCGGACGCCAGCGCGAGAGCTGTTCGCTTCTGGTAGGACACCTTGAGTTCCCCTCATGCCGGAAGTCGCCGCGCGCCCGTCTCTCACCGACGCAAGTTACTGACGACACATCAGATCGGGCGCTCAAGGTACGCCTGGGGCCTTGTGGAGGGAAGACAAAGAGCGCGCCGATCCGGCGCGCTCTTCAAAGGTGCAGATACGGGGCCGCACGCCCCCGGGTCACGGCGGGGAACCGGGACCGGGCCGGACGAAAGTCCCTGGGCCGTGTCCTAGGCGGGGGCGGCCAACTCCGCCCAGACGGTCTTGCCGGCCCGGTCCGCCACCCGCAGGACGCCCCAGTCCAGGCAGAGCCGCTGCACGATGAACATGCCGTGCCCGCCGGGCCGCCCGGCCCGGTGCGGGGTGCGCGGCGCGGGCTGGCCCGCGCCCGAGTCGACGACCTCCACCCGCAGCACCTTCGCCGTGCAGGCGATGCGCAGCTCCTCGGGGCCGTCCGCGTGCAGGCAGGCGTTGGTGACCAGTTCGGAGACGACCAGCAGGACGTCCTCGGCGGCAGCGCGTCCGTCGGCGCTCGACGCGGGGAGCCAGCCCCAGTCGTGGAGCGCCTGGCGGGCGAAGTCACGAGCCGTCGGCACGATGCCGCCGATCCCCCGCAGCGACAACGTGCGCCATTGCCGCTCGGCCGGCTCGGGGGATGCCGCGCCGGTGTCCGCGTCCTCGCGAGCGCCCGCTCCGGCTTCCTCCGGCTCGCGGCCGAGGTCGCCCGGCGGATGCTGCCGGGTGGTGCTCATCAGCGCTTCACCTCACCGATTCACCATGTCGCCATCGAACAGATACAAGTACAGATACAGAGTGCGCGGTCACTCAGAGCCCCGCCGGATGTCTTCTGCCCGGCCGAATCGTGACAACACCCACTTCATCCACGTGGATCGCGTGACACGGGCAACACAGGGGGCACCCGGGTCACGGAACGCGCCACGATCAGGCGTCCAGGGCCTCTTCGAGGGAGTCGTGGACGGTGAAGACCGCCTCGGCCCCCGTGATCTCGAAGACCCGCGCCACCACCGGCAGCATTCCGGCCAAATGGACCCCTCCCCCGGCCGCCTCCGCCTTGAGGCGGGCACCGAGCAGCACATTGAGCCCGGTGGAATCACAGAATTCGAGTCGCGAGCAGTCGACCACCAGGCGTACTCGCCCTTGCTCGACCGCGCTCTCCAGGGGCTCCCGCAGCAGATCCGCCGTGTGGTGATCCAGCTCACCCACCGGCGTCACGACCTCGCTGCGCCCCTCGGTGCGGGCCTCGACCTGAAGCCGACCCCGATGCGCACTGCCGACCGTCCCGCGGTCCATGCCCGTCCCTCTTCGCCGTTCGTCACTGCCTGCGTTTTTACGTATGCAGATTCGTTGTAGCCGTCGCTGACGTCACTGAAACAGTACGCGTTCCGTTCGCCACGCGGTACCCGAAGACCTCAATAAACCGGACATATAGCACCAATTGGAGCTTGTAACTGCCTGTCCGAACCGGGTAAGGGTAGGAGGACACCCAAAACACGGCCGGCTTCGGAGGCGCCGCTTCACCGCAGGAACACGTATGGGCATCGGCAGCCATATGCCGAGAACGATGGAGGAGACCATGTCACCCCGGCTCGACGCACCGCGCACGCACGACGCGACGTCAGCATGTCCTCAGGGACCGACCCCCTCAAACTCCCCTGCCGCGAACGCCGGACACGGCACGCGCACCAGCGACATCAGCACCATCGGCGCGGACACCACCGCCGACACCGACGACCACGGCGTCCCGGACGCTCTCGAAGGACTTCCCGAGATCCCGCCCTACGACGAGGTGGGGCCGCTGGACGCCAGGGCCCTGTCGAAGACCCTCTTCGAACGGCTCGAATCCCTCGAAGAGGGCACCCACGAGTACTCGTACGTACGCAACACGCTCGTCGAACTGAACCTGGCCCTCGTCAAGTTCGCCGCCTCCCGGTTCCGCTCCCGCAGCGAACCGATGGAGGACATCGTCCAGGTCGGCACCATCGGCCTGATCAAGGCGATCGACCGCTTCGAGCTCAGTCGGGGCGTGGAGTTCCCGACGTTCGCGATGCCGACCATCGTCGGTGAGATCAAGCGCTTCTTCCGCGACACCAGTTGGTCCGTGCGCGTCCCGCGCCGGCTGCAGGAGCTGCGGCTCGACCTGGCCAAGGCGGGCGACGAGCTCGCCCAGCAGCTGGATCGTTCGCCCACCGTGGGCGAGCTCGCCGACCGTCTCGGCATCACCGACGACGAGGTCGTCGAGGGTATGGCCGCGAGCAACGCGTACACCGCGAGCTCGCTGGACGCCAAGCCCGAGGAGGACGACCACGAAGGCGCGCTGGCGGACCGCATCGGCTACGAGGACCACGGGCTCGAAGGCATCGAGTACGTCGAGTCCCTGAAGCCGTTGATCGCCTCGCTGCCGGGCCGTGACCGCACGATCCTCTCGCTCCGGTTCGTCGCCAACATGACGCAGTCGGAGATCGGTGAGGAGCTGGGCATCTCCCAGATGCATGTGTCGCGGCTGCTCTCCCGCACGCTGGTCAAGCTCCGCAAGGGGCTGACGCTGGAGGAGTGACGGGCAGCTCGCGTGCCCGCGCAACACCCGCGCGCGGCACACCGCGAGCCCCCTTGCGGAAGGACCTGCACCGGCAACGGGCGGGTCCTTCCGCATGTGTGACGCCATGTCACGGATAAGCGGATCCACGGCTCCCGGGCGCGGCGGTGCCGGTCCTCGACGGGCTCCCGGCCGCGGCGGGCGAGCACTCAGACGACGCGTTCGCCGTGCTGCCAGACCGCGTGGACCAGGGGGACGCCCGGCCGGTAGGCGAGGTGGACATGGCTGGGTGCGTCGAGCAGGACCAGGTCCGCGCGGGCGCCGGGGGCGATGCGGCCGATGTCCGTACGGCGCAGGGCCGCGGCGCCGCCCGCGGTGGCGGACCAGAGGGCCTCGTCCGGGGTCATGCCCATGTCGCGTACGGCGAGAGCGATGCAGAAGGGCATGGAGGACGTGAACGACGAGCCCGGGTTGCAGTCGGTGGAGAGCGCGACGGTGGCGCCCGCGTCGAGGATGCGGCGGGCGTCCGGCCAGGTGGCGCGGGTGGAGAACTCGGCGCCCGGGAGCAGGGTGGCCACGGTGTTGCCGTGGGCCAGGGCGTCGATGTCCGCGTCGGTGAGATGGGTGCAGTGATCGGCGGACGCGGCGTCGAGCTCGACGGCGAGCCGGACGCCGGGGCCGTGGCCGAGCTGGTTGGCGTGGACGCGGGGGTGCAGGCCCTTGGCGCGGCCGGCGGTGAGAACGGCACGGGCCTGGTCCCCGTCGAAGGCGCCCCTCTCGCAGAAGACGTCGACCCAACGGGCGTACGGGGCACAGGCGTCGAGCATCGCTCCGGTGACCAGGTCGACGTAGCCGGCCGGGTCGTCGGCGTAGTCCGGGGAGACGATGTGGGCGCCGAGGTAGGTGACCTCTTCGGTGTGCCGGGCGGCGATGCGCAGGGCGCGTGCCTCGTCCTCGACGGTGAGGCCGTAGCCCGACTTGGTCTCGATGGTGGTGGTGCCCTGGCGCAGCGCCTCGGCGAGGTAGCGGGCGACGTTGGCGGAGAGTTCTTCGTCGGTGGCGGCGCGGGTGGCGGCGACCGTGGTCCTGATGCCGCCCGCGCTGTAGGCGCGGCCGGACATCCGGGCGTTGAACTCCTCGGTGCGGTCTCCCGCGAACAGGAGGTGGGAGTGGGAGTCCACGAAGCCGGGGATCGCCGCCCGGCCGCCCGCGTCGACGGCGTTGTCAGTGGCGGGTGCTTTGCTCGACTCACCGGTCCAGACGACCCGGTCGCCCTCGATGACGACGGCCGCGTCGCGGATCAGACCCAGGGGGGAATCCGCTCGGAGGGAGGGGTCGTTGGTGACCAGACTGGCAATGTGGGTGATGGCGGTCGTCGTCATGGGGAGACTGCTCTCCTTGGGTATCGGCTTGCGGGGCGGCCCGTGGCGGGGCCTGCGGGGAGCGGGTCGGGACGCCGCCCCTCATCGTCCGGAGTCGGCGGTCCGCGGGCCGGGGGGCCCGGGGACCGCCGGTCTCCGCTCCGGCTCCTTCAGCGGTGGAGTGCGGCGATCGCCGAAGCGAGCGCCGCGGGGACGTCCTCGACCAGCGTGTGCCGCCCGTCGCGGACGATGTGCCGGCCTGCCACGACCGTGTGCCGCACATCGGCTGCGGAGGCGGCGAATACGACTGTCTCGGCGGCCAGCCTCGGCACCGGCCCCGCTGTTCTGACCGAGTCCAGGGCGACGGTCGTCAGATCTGCGGGGGCCCCCGGTTCGAGGATGCCCGCCTCGGGCCGGCCGAGCGCGGCATGTCCGTCGACGGTCGCGGCGCGCAACAGGGCGGCCGCCGTCCAGTGACCGCGCGCCCGGGTGCGCAGGCGTTCGTCGAGCTCCATCGCCCGAGCCTCCTCGAAGAGGTCGATCACGGCGTGGCTGTCGCTGCCGAGCGAGAGCGGCGAGCCGGCGCGCTGGAGGGCCGCGGCGGGACCGATCCCGTCGGCGAGGTCGCGTTCCGTGGTGGGGCACATGCAGGTGCCCGTCGCCGAGGAGCCGAGGAGTGTGATGTCCTCGCCGGTCAGGTGGGTGTTGTGGATGCCGGTGGTGCGCGGGCCGAGGACACCGTGGTCGGCGAGGAGCCGGGTGGGGGTGCAGCCGTGGGCGACGAGGCAGGCGTCGTTCTCCGCGGTCTGTTCGGAGAGGTGGACATGGAGCGGGGCCTGCCGCTCCTCGGCCCACGCGGCCACGGTGGCGAGCTGCGTGGCCGGGACGGCGCGCACGGAGTGGACGGCCGCGCCGATCAGGGCGTGGTCGCCGCCCTTGAGGAGGGAAGCGCGTTCCGCCCAGGCGTCGGCCGTGGTGTCGGAGAAGCGCAGCTGGTGGTGATCGGGCCGCTGGTACTGGGTGGGGCGCCGGCCGAATCCGGCGGAGAGGTAGGCGGTGTCCAGCAGGGTGATCCGGATACCGGCCTCGCCCGCGGCCGCGATCAGCGCCTCGCCCATGGCGTTCGGGTTGTTGTACGGGGTGCCGCCCGGCGCGTGGTGCAGATAGTGGAATTCGCCGACCGCGGTGATACCGGCCAGGGCCATCTCGGCGTACACGGCACGGGCGAGGTCGTAGTAGGAGTCGGGGGTGAGCCGGGCGGCGATCTGGTACATGGTCTCGCGCCAGGTCCAGAAGGTGCCGGAGCCGACCTGGACGGTGGAGCGCAGGGCGCGGTGGAAGGCGTGCGAGTGGGTGTTGGCGAGCCCGGGGAGGGTGAGTCCGCGCAGCACGGTGGCGCCCGGCGGCGGAGCGGCGACGCCGGTGCGGATGCCCGCGACGATCCCGCCGGACACATCCAGGGCGACGTCCGGCTCGACGTGCGTGCCGAGCCAGGCGTGGGACAACCAGTACGTCATGGTGACGGGCCTGCTCGTCGGCTCCGTTGTCAGCTGCACGCGAGACCTTCCAGTACATCGGCGAGTGCGATCACCCCGGCCACGCAGTCGTCCTCGTCGGCGTGCTCGGCCGGCGAGTGCGAGATCCCGGTGGGGTTCCGTACGAACAGCATGGCGGTCGGGACCGAAGCGGACAAAATACCCGCGTCGTGTCCGGCTCCGGTACCGAGGACGGGTACGGCCCGGTCCGCGTCGCCCCGGCCCCTGAGGATCTTGCCGAGTTCGTCGCGCAGGGCGTGCTCGAACTCCACGACGGGCGTGAAGGACTCCCGTACGACATCGAGGTCGATCCCGGCCCGCTCGGCGTGTTCCCGGGCGGCCCGCTCGATGCCGCCGACCACGGCGTCGAGGCAGTCCTGGTCGGCGGCGCGGGAGTCGAGCCAGCCACGGACGAGGGAGGGGATGGCGTTGACACCGTTCGGCTCGACAGCGACCTTGCCGAAGGTGGCGAGGGCTCCGGCGAGCTCCGCCTCGCGGCGGGCCGCCAGCACCGTCTCGGCGTACGTGAGCATCGGGTCGCGGCGGTCCGTCAGCCGGGTGGTGCCCGCGTGGTTGGCCTCGCCCCGGAAGTCGAACCTCCAGCGCCCGTGCGGCCAGATCGCGGAGGCGATGCCGACCGGGTCGCCGGTGAGGTCGAGGGCGCGCCCCTGCTCGACGTGGAGCTCGACGAACGCGCCGATGCGGGCGAGCCGTTCGGGGTCGGGACCGATGGCGTCGGGGTCGTGTCCGGCCGCCTCCATGGCCTGTGGCAGCGTGATGCCGTCGCCGTCCCGCAGCCGGCGGGCCGCCTCGACGGTCAGTTGTCCCGCGGCGAGCCGGGAGCCCACACAGGCCAGCCCGAAGCGGGCCCCCTCCTCGTCACCGAAGTTGCTGATGGCCAGTGGGCGGGTGAACTCCACTCCCCTGCTGCGGAGTTCGTCGAGCGCGGCGAAGGAGGAGACCACCCCGAGCGGCCCGTCGAAGGCGCCGCCGTCCGGTACGGAGTCGAGGTGCGATCCGGTGACGACGGCGTCCCCGGCCAGGGGGTCACCGAGCCAGGCCCACTGATTGCCGTTCCGGTCGACCTCGTGGGTGAGTCCGCGCGCCTCGGCCTGGGCACGGAACCAGGCGCGGCAGTCGGCGTCGGCCCCGGTCCAGGCGTAGCGGCGATAACCACCGCTGTCCCGATGCCGGCCGATGGGCGCCAGCTCCCGCCACATGGCCCGGAACGACGCCCCGGTCCCGGGCGGCCGGGTCACGGCCCCGGACGGGGGGACGCCGCCGCGGCTTCCGCCCCCGGACGGCTCGCTCATCGTTCGTCCTCCGTCATCGGTACGCGCACACCCTTGTCCGCGGCGACCGATTCCGCGATGTCGTACCCGGCGTCCACGTGCCGGATGACGCCCATGCCCGGGTCGTTGGTGAGCACGCGGCGGATCTTCTCGCCCGCCAGCTTCGTACCGTCGGCGACGGTCACCTGCCCGGCGTGGATGGAACGCCCCATCCCGACGCCACCGCCATGGTGGATGGAGACCCAGGAGGCCCCCGACGCCACATTGACCATGGCGTTCAGCAGCGGCCAGTCGGCGATCGCGTCGGACCCGTCGAGCATGGCCTCGGTCTCCCGGTACGGGGAGGCCACGGAGCCGCAGTCCAGGTGGTCGCGCCCGATGGCCAGCGGAGCGGCCAGTTCACCGCCGGCGACCATGTCGTTGAACCGCTCACCGGCCCGGTCGCGCTCGCCGTAACCGAGCCAGCAGATCCGGGCGGGCAGTCCCTGGAAGTGGACGCGTTCACCGGCCATCCTGATCCAGCGGTGCAGCGACTCGTTCTCCGGGAAGAGTTCGAGCATCGCCTTGTCGGTCTTGTGGATGTCCGACGCCTCACCGGACAGGGCGGCCCAGCGGAACGGTCCCTTGCCCTCGCAGAAGAGCGGCCTGATGTAGGCGGGCACGAATCCGGGGAAGTCGAACGCCCGGTCGTACCCCGCGAGTCGGGCCTCGCCGCGGATCGAGTTGCCGTAGTCGAACACCTCGGCGCCGGCGTCCATGAAGCCGACCATCGCCTCGACGTGCCTGGCCATGGACTCCCGTGCGCGCTGCGTGAAGTCGGCGGGCTTCTCGGCGGCGTACGAGGCCATGTCGTCGAAGTCGACACCGAGCGGGAGGTACGAGAGCGGGTCGTGCGCGCTGGTCTGGTCGGTGACGATGTCGATCGGTGCGCCCTCGGCGAGCATCCGCGGCAGCAGCTCCGCCGCGTTGCCCAGCAGGCCGATGGAGAGCGGCTTGCGTGCGTCCCGGGCCTCGGTGGCCAGCCGGAGTGCGTGCTCCAGGGAGTCGGCGCGCACATCCAGGTAGCGGTGCTCGATCCGGCGCTCGATGGCGCGCGGGTCGCAGTCGATGCAGATCGCGACACCGTCGTTCATGGTCACGGCGAGCGGCTGGGCGCCGCCCATGCCGCCGAGTCCGGCGGTCAGGGTGATCGTTCCGGCCAGCGTCCCGTTGAACTTCTTGGCCGCGACGGCGGCGAACGTCTCGTACGTGCCCTGCAGGATGCCCTGCGTGCCGATGTAGATCCACGATCCGGCGGTCATCTGGCCGTACATGGTGAGCCCGAGCGCCTCCAGGCGGCGGAACTCCTCCCAGTTCGCCCAGTCGCCCACCAGGTTGGAGTTGGCGATCAGGACCCGGGGCGCCCACTCGTGGGTCTGCATGACGCCGACCGGACGCCCGGACTGGACGAGCATCGTCTCGTCCTGCTTGAGCGTCCGCAGCGTACGCACCATCGCGTCGAACGAGCGCCAGTCGCGGGCCGCCTTGCCGGTGCCGCCGTAGACGACGAGCTTGTCGGGGTGCTCGGCGACCTCGGGGTCGAGGTTGTTCTGCAGCATGCGCAGAGCGGCCTCCTGCTGCCATCCCAGGGTGCTCAGTTCCGTACCGCGCGGTGCCCGTACGGGGCGGGGTCCTGACATGGCGGCGCCTCCTCGCGTCTGTAAATCTTCTATTCACATCTTGATGGTCTGAATACTCGTAGTCAACAGCCTCGCGCCGACACCGTGGAGCGACGACACCCGCCCGCCGTGTGCTGGGGCGTTCCGGCACACCTCCCGCGCCCCGGCGAGGATCCCCCGCGCACGCGTCCGAAGATCCCTTGCGCATGTACCTATGGAAAATGCCAGAACTCCCGCCCGGCGCGGGCACGTTGCGTAGCCTCTGGGTCACAGCCGTACGCCACGTCGGGAGGGGAGTGCGTGTGCCCGGAATCGACGAGTGCCTGCTCGAAGTCATGAGGCTGCCCGGTGCCCGCGGCGCCGCGGTGGTCGACTGGACGAGCGGCCTCGCCCTCGGCACCATCGGCGAATCGCCCAACGGCGACCACGAGGCCACCGCCGCGGAGACTGCCGAGGTCGCGAGGATGGCGGCCGAGCAGCCCGCCTTCGCCCAGGAGGCGACCGGACCGTCGACCGCGTCGCCGGAAGAGGCGGTCGGCGGATCGCCGCCCCCCGTCGAGGACGTCATCGTCACCACCCGCACCGGGTACCACATCCTGCGTTTCGTCGAGACCGCCTTCGACAGCAGCGTCTTCGTCCATCTCTGGCTCGATCGCGCGGAGGGCAATCTGGCTCTCGCCCGGATACGGCTGGGCGAGACGGCCGAGCGGCTGGTCCTGGCGTGAGGACGGCCGTCCCCGCCGGGGTCACACCCCTCTCCCCCATGCTGCGGCGCCTCGCCGCCGAGCGCGCCACCGGCGCCCTGATCCGGGACCGCGGCACCCTCTACCTGGCCGAGGGCCAGGTGGTGCACGCCGAGAGCCCGGCGACCCCCGGCATCGACGTCCTGCTCACCACGGGCGGCGCCCTGCATCGCGACGGCTGGTGGGATGCGGTCGCGAGGGCGGGCGCCGGACAACGGGTCGGTCGCCACCTGGTGGACAGCGGGAGGGTGCCGGCCGGGGCACTGGAACTGTGTCATCTGGGCGCGCTGTACGACGCCGCGTTCTTCGCGCTGGCGCCCACCCGGACCCCGGCACGCTTCCGCCACGGGGTCTCGCACTGGATCGGCCCCGTCCGCCCCGTCCCCGTCGACGCCGTGCAGCGCGAGACCTTCCGGCGCCGCGAGCTGCTGGAGCGGATCTGGCCCGACGCGATGACCGACAGCGCACCGCTGGTACGGACGGACCGTTCCGTCGACGCCCCCGTTCCGCCGGGACGTCGCCGCGTGCTCGATCTCGTGGACGGGGCCCGTACCGCGTCGGACATCGCCCAGGAACTGGGCAGGCCGGCGTTCCACGTCCTGGTCGGTCTTCGGCGCCTGGCCGCGGCCGGACTGGTCGAGGCGGTACGGGAACCCGCGGCCGGCTCCGGCCGGATCCCGCTTCCCGACGTCGCGGCCGACCCCGACGTCGCCCTGCTGCGCCGGCTGCGAGACGCATTGGAGGCCCTGTGATACGCGCGCTCAGACAGCGTGCCGGAAGGAGACAGCTGATGGTGCCCGAATCCGAAGTGCGGGACGTCCTGGCCGAGCTCCAGCGGTTACGGGCCCGCGTCCCTCTCCTCTCCGGCGCCCTGGCGGCCGGCGTCGACGGTCTCGTCCTGGCCCACGACACCCCGGGCGTGGAGGCGGAGGGCGTCGCCGCACTGACCGCCGCCGCACTCGGGGTCGCGATCCGGATGGCGGAGGCGACCGGCCGGGGCGGCTTCCGGGAACTTCTCGTACGCGGCGAGACCGGCTACATCGCGACCTACGCCGCAGGCTCCTCGGCCGTCCTCACACTGCTGGCCGAGGACCGGATCAACGTCGGCAGGCTCCATCTGGAGGGCCGCCGGGCGGGCGCCCGGATCGGCGAACTGATCGGCCCCGCGCTGCGGCGCGCCGAACACCCGGCACCCCCGGCCCACACCCCCGAGCAGCACGACCCGCGTCCCGGGCCGCTGCCCCACCGCACCTGAGACCCCATGTCCCGGAGACAACCCACGGATCCGGCCGACCCGGCCGGCCAGGAAAGGAAACGACCGCACATGGCGAACACCGAAGCGTCCCTCAAGGAAGCGATGTCGTCCATCGAGGGCACCGTCGCTGTCGCCCTCGTCGACTACACCAGCGGAATGGCGTTGGGCACCCTCGGCGGCGGCAAGGACTTCAACCTGGAGGTCGCGGCGGCGGGCAACACCGATGTCGTACGCTCCAAGCTCCGCACCATGGAACACCTCGGGCTCAAGGACGAGATCGAGGACATCCTGATCACGCTCGGCACCCAGTACCACCTGATCAGGCTGCTCAAGGCCCGTGGCGGCAACGGTCTCTTCCTCTACCTGGTGCTGGACGCGCAACGCGCCAACCTGGCGATGGCCCGCCATCAGCTGAAGCGGATCGAGGCCGAACTGGAGGTCTGACCCGACCGCCTCAACGGTGACGCCGCGCCCCGCCGGGCGTGGCGTCGCCCGCCATCGGCCCGGTCGTCCGATACCCCTTCACCTGTTTGCCCGCGGGCCGCCCGCGCTCCACCCAGTCGGTCCGCACCCAGTACAGGACGTCGTCCCGGCGCTCGCGCTGACCGATCCTGACGGCCTTGAGCCAGAGTCCGGCCCCCGCCCCCGCGAGAACCAGGCCGCCGGCCCCGGGCAGCAGGAAGGCACTCGCCACCGCCGCCAGGAAGGCCCCGAGCAGCCACCACCGGTGCCCGCGCCGCCAGTTGCGCACGGTCACGGCGCGGTCCTGGAGGAAGTCGGACCGTCCGGCGCGGGTGGCGCCCCCGGCCAGTTCCGCGTACCGGCGGTCGCGCACGAGCGCCACCACGGCCGCGGTGACCAGGAACAGCGCCGCTCCGGCCAGCAGCCCGATCCGGCGTCCGGTGAGCCCCGGCACCAGTGCGCCGATCGCCGCGGCGAGCAGCCCCGGCCACCACAGCGGCGCGGAACCGGCCCGTACGATCACGGCCACTCTCGCCAACGACTGTGCTCCGCGCCCCACGTCCGTACCCCTCTCCGCCGCTCCTTCTGGGCCGGGAGATTAATAGCCGTACATGAGTGGCGTCTGAGAATCGTCGCGGTTGGTGGGGCCGCCCTCAGCACCTGATCCCCACCGGGCCGTCGCCACCGCCGTCACTCGACGAACAGTCCTCGCGCCACGGCCCTCGCGTCGAACTCCTCCAGCCGCGCCTGCGCGTCGGGCAGGTCGTCGCACATCGCCTCCAGCAGCACCCGCCCCAGCAGCATCGGCGCACACGCGGTGTCGAAGGCGAGCCCGGTGCCGACGGCGGCCGGGATCAGCAGGTCGCTGTGCGCGGCCACCGGGGCGAACGCCGAATCGGCGACCGCCACCACGGTCAGGCCCTGTTCCCGGGCGTACGCGAGAGCGTCCACGACCTCCTTCGGGTGGCGGGGCAGCGCGAAGCAGATCAGCGCGGTGGCACCCGCCCGCCGTGCGGCGTCGATCCGATCGTGCAGCATGCTGCCGCCCTCGTCGAGCACCCGCACGTCGGGATGCACCTTGGCCGCGAAGTACCCGAACCCGCGCGCCTGCGAGGAGGCGGCCCGCAGTCCGAGCACCGGCAGCGGCCGGGAGGCCGCCAGCAGCCTGCCCGCGCGTTCGACGGGCCCGGGGTCGGCGAGCAGTTCGGCCAGATGCCGCAGATTCTCGATCTCGCCGAGGACGGCCTGCTGGTACTCGTTGTACGCGTCTTCTTCGCCGTCGGCCCCCGGTACGGACTCGGCGGGAGCGACCTCCCGCAGGTGTTTGCGGAGCGCCGGATAGCCGTCGAACCCGAGTGCCACGGCGAACCGGGTGACGGACGGCTGGCTGACCCCGGCGAGCTCGGCCAGCTCCACACTCGACAGGAACGGCACGTCCCCGGCCCTGCGCACCATCGAGTGCGCGATGCGCCGTTGTGTCGGTGTCAGCCGGCGCCCCTCGAAGAGCTGCTGCAGTCGTGCGGCAGGGCTGCTCTCGCTCATACCGTCCCCCTCCAAGATCCCGTGTACTGGTCGAGCAGCTCCCCGGCCGCGACCTCTCCATCATCGGTGAGCGGCCGGTCCCGGCCCACGGGGCCGACGGAGCCAAAAGCCCGGAAAGGGCCTGCGATCCCGGACGAGGGCTCCCCGAAGTCCCCGGAGTCCGTCACATGGGACGACATCATGCGCAAACCCCTCCCATCCAGGCGCTTCATCTCACTCCTCGGGCCTCTGCAACCAGTGTTTCGCTCCAAAGTATTGACAATCTATTCAAGAAAGAAGAACTCTGCATGACTATATGCAGCCGGGGCGGCGGACGACCCCTGATCGGTTCGGCGCGGTGGACGAGCGCTTCCCGAACGGCACCACGGCGGTTCACGACCTCGGTCTCAGCCTCAAGAAGGGAGCCCGACCCATGGCAGGCCTGCTCGAACAGCGCTCCATCGATGTCGTGCCGGACGACGAACGTCACGGCACCGCGTTCAGCCAGTTCACGCTCTGGCTCGGCGCCAATCTCCAGATCACCGCCGTCGTGACCGGCGCACTCGCGGTCGTCTTCGGCGGCGGCGCGTTCTGGTCGGTCATCGGCCTGGCGCTGGGCAATCTGCTCGGCGGAGCCGTGATGGCCCTGCACTCCGCGCAGGGCCCGCGCCTGGGGCTGCCGCAGATGATCCAGTCCCGCGCGCAGTTCGGGGTCAGGGGCGCGGTGATTCCGCTGGCCCTGGTGATCGTGATGTACGTCGGCTTCTTCGCCAGCGGCAGCGTGCTGGCCGGTCAGGCGGTGGGGGAGCTCACCCACCTCGGCGAGACACCCGGCATCGTCATCTTCGCGCTGGTCACCGCCCTGATGGCAGCGATCGGCTACCGCGTCATCCATATGCTCGGCCGGGTCGCCGGGGTGGTCTGCGCGATCGCCTTCGTCTATCTCGGCATACGGCTGCTCGACCGCATCGATCTCGGGGCCGTCCTCGCCGACCGCGCCTTCGACCTGCCGATGTTCCTGCTCGCGGTCTCGCTCGCCGCATCCTGGCAGTTGGCGTTCGGCCCGTACGTCGCCGACTACTCCCGCTATCTGCCGCGTACGACCAGTGCCCGCGCCACCTTCTGGTGGACTCTCTCCGGCTCGGCGCTCGGCTCCCAGTGGTCCATGGTCTTCGGCGTGCTGGTCGCGGCCACCGCCGGGGACGCCTTCCTGGCGGGCCAGGTCGGCTATGTCGTCGCCCTGGGCGGGACCGGCCTGATCGCCTCGTTCCTGTACTTCGTGATCGCGCTCGGCAAGCTGACCATCAACGTCCTCAACACCTACGGCGGCTTCATGTCGCTGGTGACCAGCATCAGCGGTTTCCGCGGCCAGAAGACCCTCTCCCCACGCGGCCGGGCTCTCTACATCACGGGCATCATGCTTGCCGGCACGGTCGTCGCCCTGCTCGGCAAGGACAGCTTCCTCGCCTCCTTCAAGGACTTCCTGCTCTTCCTGCTGACCTTCTTCACCCCGTGGTCGGCGATCAACCTGGTCGACTACTACCTGATCTCACGGGAGCGGTACGACATCCCTGCCCTCGCCGATCCGCACGGCCGGTACGGCGCATGGCGCCGGGACGCGCTGACGGTGTACGGGATCGGGCTGGTCGCCCAGCTGCCGTTCCTGGCGACGCACTTCTACACCGGACCGCTGGTCGGGCCGCTGGGCGGCGCGGACATCTCGTGGGTGGTCGGCCTGGTCGTACCGGCACTGCTGTACTGGCTGCTCGCCCGCCGCGACACCACACACATTCCCGAGCACACGATCCTCCCCGCCCAGGCGGCCTCGGGCGAGGACAGCGGGGCCGGGACCGCCGGTACGGCGGCCGCCCGCACGTAGCCGGAAGCCCATGGGGAACTCCGGCGAGCGCTACGGCTTCGCGATCATCTCGCCGATCCTGGCCGTCCCGCTGTCGGCGATCGGCGCCGCGGCCGCCCGTACGGCGGGCCTGGTCGTCGCCCGGATCGGAATCGTCGCCGTCGACGCCGTGCACGCCGTCCGGAACCGGCCCTGGTTCCGGCACCGTCCCCGCCGCACGGAATCCGACGGGGAGGACCGAGGCTCACGGGACGGTCCCGAGCACGCCGGGCGTCACGCCTGGCGGGTCGGGAGCACGATCAGCCGGCGCAGGTCGATGTGGCGCGCACGGCCGGCGGCACGGGCCACCAGCGGCGTGAGCGACGACCTCCGCCGGCTGTGGGCGGGCCGCCGGGTGAGGGCGAAGACGTCTCATGAACGGCGCACGCCGTCCAGGACCTCGGTGACCGAGACCCAGGAGTTCCAGCGCCGCGTGAACACCCGCAGCGTCCGGCCGCTCTCCACCGTTCCGGCCCAGGAGCCGCTCCCGTCCTCCGCCTTCCCCGAGCTCCCCGGCGCCGGCCGCAGTCCGCCCGATTCCATTGCGTCGCCCGTCTTCCTCAGCCGCTCCCGGGCCGTGGCCCCGTCGTCGTACTCGACGATGCACTGCCGGGCCACGGCTCCGTCCCTGCCCGTGTACCACCGGGTGTAACCGGTCGCGTCGACCGCCCCCACCGAAGGGGGCGCATCCGCGCAGGCACCGTCGAGAGCCAGGTACGGCAGGGGGTCGTCCTGCGAGCCGGCGCCGGTGGTCGGCCGCTCGTCCTCCTTCCAGTGCCACGTCCCGTGGAGGGGCACCTCGTCCGCCCGCATCATCTGGATCACACCGTCCTTGCGGAACGGGTTGTCCGGCGCGGTGGCGACCGTGCCGTGCTTCTGGCGCTGATCCGCTCCGGTCGGCAGCACGGCCCAGGCCCCGGCCGCCATCAGCGCCACCGTGCACACCACCACCGTCGTGGCCCTGCGGCGCGACCGCCGCCTCCCCCTCGCCCGGATCTCCTCGGCGGCGGGCAGCCGCACCACGACGCCGTCCAGCAGTTCCTCGACCTCAGCCATGGTGAACGCCCTCCACTCGCCCGGCAGTGACTATGGTTTCGGCGAGCCGCTCGCCGAGGATCTTGCGGGCCCGGTGGAGCCGGGTCCGTACCGCGCCGTTCGACACTCCCGCCTCACGCGCCACCTCTTCGACCGGCAGATCCAGCAGGTGGTGCAGGACCACGGCCTGGCGCTGCTCGACGCTCAGCTCGCCCAGTGCCCCGACCAGTGCCACCCGGTCCACCGAGAGACCGGGGACCTCCGTGGGCGGCCCGTGCCGGAAGTGCGCCCGTACGCGGTTGCGCGTCCTTCGCCAGGTGCTGATCGCCAGCCGTACGGCCACCGTCCGCACCCAGGGCAGCGGATCCCCCTCGCGTGCCAGGCGGTCCCACCGCTGCCACGCCCGCACATAGGCCTCCTGCACCGCGTCCTCCGCCTCCGCCAGATCGCCGGTCACCGCATAGACCGTGGCCACCAGGCGTTTGGCCGTCGCCGTGTAGAAGGCATCGAAATCCTCGGATCCCGTCGGCATCGTCCCCGTCCGTTCATCGCGCCACAAACGCTCTTGCCATGAACACGCTCCGGCTGTGCCGGATGTTACGGACGACTTTCCGGACGGCCTTCGGACGACTCCGAGGCGGCCGGACCAGGAGAGCGGCAGGGGGCGAAGGGGCAGCCGCGGGAGGGCCGAAGGAGGCGGCAGGAAAGAGGGGGGTTAGCCCCACTGACCCCGGCGTCCCCGATTCGTACCGTGAGGGACATGGATACCCGTGACCCTGAGCTCAAGAACGAGCTCGATGCCACCCTGCACGCCCGTAGTGAGCTGGGTTCGGATTACGAGTCCGCGCTCGTCGAGTCCTTCCTGGAGAAGGTCGAGCAGCGCCTCGACACCACGCTCGACCGCCGCGTGCGGCGTCATCTCGCCGAGCAGCAGGTGAGCGTCGCGCGGGGTGCGCGCCCGCCGCAGCCCATGGGGAACTTCGGTGAGCGCTACGGCTTCGGGATCATCTCGCTGATCCTGGCCATCCCGCTGTCGGCGATCGGCGCCGCGGCCGCCCATACGGCGGGCCTGGTCATCGCCTGGGTCGGAATCGTCGCCGTCAACGCCGTGCACGCGGCCCGGAGTTGGCCCTGGTTCCAGCGCCGTCCCCGCCGCACGGAGTCCGACTGGGAGGACTGAGCGCCGCGGGACGGTCCCGAGGACGCCGGGCGTCACGCCTGGCGGGTCGGGAGCACGATCAGCTGGCGCAGGTTGATGTGGCGCGCGCGGCTGGTGGCGTAGGCGACGAGGTCGGCGATCTCGTCGCCCGACAGTGCCCCGAGCACTCCGAACATGCCGTCGAGCCGGCCGCGCAGCTCGACGTTGTCGATGTGGTCGGCCAGTTCCGTGTCGGTGAGACCCGGCTCGATGTTCGTGACGCGGACGTCGCGCGGTCCGAACTCCGTGCGCAGCGAAGCCGACAGGTGCGTGAGCGCGGCCTTCGTCGCCCCGTACACCGCGTAGTGCGGGAACGTGACATGCGCGCCGATCGAGGAGATGTTCACCAGGTCCGCGGTGCGGCCCTCGGCCGCCGCCGCCACCAGATCGGCCGTGAAGGCCCGGATGACGCGCAACGCGCCCGCCACATTGGTGTCGAGCATCCGCTGCCACTCGTCCGTCCGGCCCGCGTCCACCGGGTTCGGCAGCATCACCCCGGCCGCGTTGACCACCAGGTCCACCCGGCCGAGCACGCTGTGCACCCGCTCGGCCGCGGCGTCCACGGATGCCTGGTCGGTGACGTCGGTGGTGACCGCGAGCGCCTCACCGCCCGCCGCCCCGATCGCGGCGGCCAACTCCTCCAGCCGCTCCGTGCGCCGGGCCAGCAGCGCCACCCGCACGCCCTGGGCGGCGAGCAGCCGGGCGGTCGCGGCGCCCATTCCGCTGGCGGCTCCGGTGACGACTGCGGTGCGGCCCGCGAGGGTCTCGTACGACATGGTCCGTACTCCTTGTGCTTCCGGCCTTCGGGCCTCTTGCGAGCCCTCGGGCCTCTTCCGCCCCGGGGCGGTCTCCCCGGGACGGGTTCCACCCTGCGCGACTGCCGCCCGGCCACCCAGGGATGCGTTGTTCCTGGGTCTGCCAGTACCAGGTTCGGCGTCCGCGCCTCTCCTACCATCGGTGTCATGGACGGCGACCTCGGTGATTTCCTCCGCTCACGGCGAGCCCGCGTTCGGCCCGAGGACGTGGGACTCACCGCCTACGGCCGACGGCGCGTACCCGGACTCCGGCGCGAGGAGGTCGCGCAGCTCGCCGGGGTGAGCGTCGACTACTACATCCGGCTGGAACAGGGGCGCGGTCCGAGCGTCTCGGACGCCGTGCTCGACGCGATCGCCCGGGTGCTCCGACTGGACGAGACGGAGCACGCGTACCTGCGTACCGTGGCACGCCCCAGGCCGCGCGCCTCCGCCCCGGCCGCCGCACAGCGGGTCCGTCCGGGCCTGCGGCTGCTGCTGGACACGATCGGCGGGGCCCCGGCGTTCATCCTGGGCCGCCGGATGGACGTGCTGGCCTGGAACGCGCTGGGCGACGCCGTCGTCGGCTTCTCACGGATACCCGCCGCCGAACGCAACATGCCGCGCCAGGTGTTCCTGGAACCCGCGGCGCGGGAGATGTATCCGGAGTGGGCGGCGGTGGCGGCGGAGACGGTCGCCCATCTGCGCCTGGACGCGGGCCTGCATCCCGATGACAGACAACTGGCCACACTCGTAGGCGAGTTGTCCATGAAGAGTGAGGATTTCCGCCGGCTGTGGGCGGACCACCGGGTGAAGGCGAAGACATACGGCGTCAAACGCATCGACCACCCGGTCGCGGGCGGGCTGACCCTCCCGTACGAGACGCTCGGCGTGCCGGGCGACCCCGGTCAGTCCCTGGTGGTGTACACCCCGGAGCCGGGCAGCGAGACCGCGGAACGCATCGCGCTGCTGGCGAGCTCGGCGGGCGCGCCGACCGGGTGAGCGTTCAGGCGCACGTCGCGCGTCACGCGCGTTCAGGCGTGCACCGGCTATCGCGCGCGGGCGTACGGATGCGTCGCGGGGACCGCCGCACCCCCGGTTTCCCAGGGGGCGGGACGACGGCGGTCCCCGCGAGGGACACGGTCCGGGTCAGGGCCGGTCACCGCGTCCGGGCGACGGTGGAGGTCCGGGAGCCGCTCCGTAGTCCGTGTCGCCGTATCGGGTGCCGGCGGGCTCCCCCGCCGACACCCATCAATGTGCCGGACCCGTGTTAAGCCGGTGCTGCGCGTACGTGTCGCGCTCGTACCGTTTTCGCGAAGCCCGGCCTCGCGGGCCGTCACACCTCGCCGGCCACCGCGCCTTCCCGGCCGTCACGGCTTCCCGGTCGCCGCGTCCTTGGCCAGGAACGCCAGCAGGTCCTGCCGGCTGACCACGCCCTTCGGCTTGCCCTCCACCAGCACGATCGCCGCGTCCGCCGCGTTCGTGCCGCCGAGCACCGACATCAGGTCCTCGACCGGTTCGCCGGAGCCGACCTGCGGCAGCGGCGGCGACATGTGCTTCTCCAGCGGGTCGGAGAGGGAGGCGCGCTGCGCGAACAGCGCGTTCAGCAGTTCGCGTTCCACGACCGAGCCGATGACCTCGGCGGCCATCACGTCCGGGTGGCCCGCGCCCGGCTTCACGATCGGCATCTGCGAGACGCCGTACTCGCGCAGCACGTCGATCGCCTCGCCGACGGTCTCCTCGGGGTGCATGTGGACGAGCGTCGGGATCGGGCCGTCCTTGTGGTCGAGCACGTCCCCGACCCGCGCGGACGGACCGGTGTCCTCCAGGAAGCCGTAGTCGGCCATCCACTCGTCGTTGAAGATCTTGCTCAGGTAGCCGCGGCCGCTGTCGGGCAGCAGCACGACGACCACGTCGTCCGGGCCCAGCCGCTTCGCGACCTCCAGGGCGGCGACGACCGCCATGCCGCAGGAGCCGCCGACCAGCAGCCCCTCCTCCTTGGCGAGGCGGCGGGTCATCTGGAAGGAGTCCTTGTCGGACACGGCGACGATCTCGTCCGTGACCGTCCGGTCGTACGCGCTCGGCCAGAAGTCCTCGCCGACGCCCTCGACGAGGTACGGCCGTCCGGAGCCGCCGGAGTAGACCGAGCCCTCAGGGTCCGCGCCGACGACCTCGACCGAGCCGCCGCTGACCTCCTTCAGATAGCGGCCGGTACCGCTGATGGTGCCGCCGGTGCCGACACCCGCGACGAAGTGGGTGATCTTCCCGTCCGTCTGCTCCCACAGTTCGGGACCGGTGGTCTCGTAGTGGGAACGCGGGTTGTTCGGATTGGAGTACTGGTCGGGCTTCCAGGCGCCGGGCGTCTCACGGACGAGCCGGTCGGAGACGTTGTAGTACGAGTCGGGGTGCTCGGGGTCGACGGCCGTCGGGCAGACGACGACCTCGGCACCGTAGGCGCGCAGCACATTGATCTTGTCCGTGGACACCTTGTCCGGGCAGACGAAGATGCACTTGTACCCCTTCTGCTGCGCGACGATCGCCAGGCCGACGCCCGTGTTGCCACTCGTCGGCTCGACGATCGTGCCGCCGGGCTGCAGTTCGCCGCTCTGCTCGGCGGCCTCGATCATGCGCAGGGCGATGCGGTCCTTGACCGAACCGCCGGGGTTGAAGTACTCGACCTTGGCCAGGACCGTCGCCTGGATGCCGGCCGTCACACTGCGCAGCCTCACCAGCGGGGTATTGCCTACGAGACTGATCATCGAATCGTGGAATTGCACCGTGTACTCCGGGGTCTCCGAGATGGTCCGGCAAGGGTATGCGTACGGGCGCGAGATTGGGCGAAGCGATTGAGCGACGGTCGCCACGGGGCAGTTAGCTGTATGTACGGCGGTACGGCAACGAGGAGGTGGACCGGACTGTGTCGAGGGCAAGGGTGGCACGGCGGATCGCAGCGGGCGCGGCCTACGGCGGCGGCAGCATCGGGCTGCTCGGCGCGGCGGCGGTAGGCGTACTGCTGGCGGAGGTCCAACTGGCGAAACGGCAGGTGGGCGGCGGCATCGCGCCGGTGCCGCCGAGCGCGGACGGGCGGTACGGGGTGGCGTTCGCCGGCCCGGCGGACCCGTTGCGACTGGGGCTGCTGGGCGACTCGACGGCGGCCGGACAAGGGGTGCGCCGGGCCGGGCAGACGCCGGGGGCGTTGCTGGCGTCGGGGCTCGCGGCCGTGTCGGAACGGCCGGTGGACCTGCGCAATGTGGCACAGCCGGGCGCCCGGTCGGACGATCTGGAGCGGCAGGTCTCGCTGCTGCTCGCCGATCCGTCCCGCACGCCCGACGTCTGCGTGATCATGATCGGGGCCAACGACGTGACGCACCGGATGCCCGCCACCCAGTCGGTGCGCTGTCTGACCACCGCGGTGCGCAGGCTGCGTACCGCGGGCGCGGAGGTGGTGGTCGGCACGTGCCCTGATCTCGGCACCATCGAGCCGGTCTATCAGCCGCTGCGCTGGCTGGCCCGGCGGGTGAGCCGACAGCTGGCGGCGGCGCAGACGATCGGTTCGGTCGAGCAGGGCGGGCGCACGGTGTCGCTGGGCGATCTGCTGGGGCCGGAGTTCGAGGCGAATCCGCGGGAGCTGTTCGGGCCGGACAACTACCACCCGTCGGCGGAGGGGTACGCCACGGCCGCGATGGCGGTCCTGCCCACGCTCTGCGCGGTCCTTGGGCTCTGGCCGGAGTCCGACCGGCTGGACGGGGCCCGGCGCGAGGACATGCTGCCGGTGGCCGAGGCAGCCTCCCAGGCGGCCAGGGAGGCCGGTACGGAGGTCACGGGGGCGCGGGCGCCCTGGGCTCTCCTCAAGCACCGCAGGCGGCGTCGTCTGCCCGCGGCCACGGAGCCCCATCCGCAGCCGGAGACGCAGGGAGAGCCGGAGCCGGGAGCGCACGGGGACGCTCACGAGGACCCACGCGTGGGCCCGCGCACCCAGGCGCCCGCGGAGACACACGGGGAACCGTACGGAGAGCCGCACGGACGGCCGGACGGGCAGTCGCACGGCGGGACGAGCGAGGAGACGAGCGGGGAGGCCCACAACCTCCCGGCCAATTGATCGACTGAGCGGTCGCTTAGAAAAGAGGTCGGCGTCACATGCGCTCCCCGGTGACCCAGCATCTACGTACAGGTAACTTCCAAGTCAGCACCTGCCAGAACCCGCCTTCCAGCCCTCATGGAGCCGCGTGATGCCCGAAGCCGTGATCGTCTCTGCTGCCCGTTCCCCCATCGGCCGGGCCTTCAAGGGTTCGCTGAAGGACCTGCGTGCGGACGACCTGACCGCCACGATCATCCAGACCGCGCTGGCCAGGGTTCCCGAGCTGGACCCGAAGGACATCGACGACCTGATGCTCGGCTGCGGTCTCCCCGGTGGCGAGCAGGGCAACAACCTGGGCCGCATCATCGCCGTGCAGATGGGCATGGACCACCTTCCCGGCTGTACGGTCACCCGCTACTGCTCGTCCTCCCTGCAGACCAGCCGGATGGCACTGCACGCCATCAAGGCCGGCGAGGGCGACGTCTTCATCTCGGCCGGTGTCGAGATGGTGTCCCGCTTCGTGAAGGGCAACTCCGACAGCCTGCCGGACACGCACAACCCGCTGTTCGCCGACGCCGAGGCCCGCACCGCGGCCCGCGCCGAGCAGGGCGGTGACGACTGGCACGACCCGCGCGAGGACGGCCTGGTCCCGGACGCGTACATCGCGATGGGGCAGACCGCGGAGAACCTGGCCCGGCTCAAGGGCGTCACCCGTCAGGACATGGACGAGTTCGGCGTGCGCTCGCAGAACCTCGCCGAGGAAGCCCTCAAGAACGGCTTCTGGGAGCGCGAGATCACTCCGGTCACCACCCCGGACGGCACGGTCGTCTCGAAGGACGACGGGCCGCGCGCGGGCGTCACCCTGGAGGGCGTGCAGGGCCTGAAGCCGGTCTTCCGTCCCGACGGCCGGGTCACCGCGGGCAACTGCTGCCCGCTCAACGACGGCGCCGCCGCGCTCGTGATCATGTCCGACACCAAGGCGCGCGAGCTGGGCCTGACCCCCCTGGCCAGGATCGTCTCGACCGGCGTCTCCGCCCTCTCCCCCGAGATCATGGGGTACGGGCCGGTGGAGGCCAGCAGGCAGGCGCTGAAGCGGGCCGGGCTGACCATCGACGACATCGACCTGGCCGAGATCAACGAGGCCTTCGCCGCCCAGGTGATCCCTTCCTACCGCGACCTCGGTCTGCCGCTGGAGAAGGTCAACGTCAACGGTGGCGCCATCGCCGTCGGCCACCCCTTCGGCATGACCGGCGCGCGGATCACCGGCACCCTGATCAACAGCCTGCAGTTCCACGACAAGCAGTTCGGCCTGGAAACCATGTGCGTGGGCGGCGGCCAGGGCATGGCCATGGTCATCGAGCGGCTGAGCTGAGCTGCAGCGGAGGGTAGGGGTCGCCCGAGGAACGAGGGCGGCACCTGCCCGCAGCGGAAGCGAAGCGAACGCGACCACAC
>NZ_JBIWOS010000006.1:350629-421588 GCF_044767885.1 Streptomyces sp. NPDC101194 | reverse complement strand
CAACCGAGCGGCTGAGCTGAGCTGCAGCGGAGGGTAGGGGTCGCCCGAGGAACGAGGGCGGCACCTGCCCGCAGCGGAAGCGAAGCGAACGCGACGACGGGCTCCGACGCAACCACAAGATCGAGTGGCTGAACGGTGGCCGGTTCCGAGCCCCGACCGTGACCGAATCTCCCCCAGGATGTGACCTATCTCCTGGGGGAGACCCATTCCCGCAGGTCACACCCGCAACAGGGTTAAACCCCAGGCCCAAAGACCTGTCCAATTCGTGACGTAATGCACTGACACCGGGCGCAGGTAGAGGACAAGCTGAGGTAGGAAGTCGGGGGATCGATTGAAACCGGGAGTATGTCAGTGAGCGCCATGTCTCTTGCCCTGTTGCTGACCACCGCCGCCGCCACGGCCGTGGGCGCCGCTGCTCTGCATGCTGCTCACGGGCTGCGCAAGCAGATCACGGCCCTTCGGACGGAGCTGACCGTGGCCCGCGCCCACGATGTCGCCGTGCCCGCGCAGAGCCGCGACGACGTGACCCCGGTCGCCGAGATACGCGCGGCCGTCGCCGAAGCACTCGCCGAGGAGCGGGAACGCGAACTCGCCGAGGCCCGCGCCTTCTGGGCCTCCCAGGAAGCGCGCGATGCCGCCGACGCCCCGTCACTGCTGGGCGGTCTGACCGGGATCGGCGAGGACGCGCCGTTCTTCCTGCCGCGCCAGGCCGACTTCGCGGGCCTGGAGGCCATGGACTTCGACGGCGCCGAGGCGCTCGAAGAGCTGACGGAACTGACCGAGCTGGCGGATGTGACCGAGCTGCCCGAGACGGCGGAGTTCGCCGAGGACTCCCCCGAGCTGGCCGCGGCCCGTCGCCGCCACCCTTCGCACCCCGACTTCGTGCCGGTGCAGACCCCGGTCGTCACCGACCACGAGCGCACCGTGAACCGTCTGGAGGAGCTCGCCGACAGCCGTACGGAGCTCGCGGACGTGCGCCCCGGACCGCTCGGCACCCTCGATGTCTATGTCTTCGCCGACGGCACCACGCTCTGTATGACCCCCGGCCACCGCGAGACGGCCGAGCGGCTGGCCGAGGCACTGCTCGCGGGCGAGCACCCGGTCCTGCTGGGCGGCTCCGGTGTCTCCGGCGCGTACGCCCTGACGTTCTCCTGCGGCCAGGAGAACGTCTACATCCTCGCCGACCGCGTCATCGCCTCGTTCTAGCCCGGACCGCTCCGGGCGGAGCGGCCCTCGTCGGCCGCCGCCTCCGGGCCACCACCCGCCCGCGGCTACGCGAACGCCCGCGCAGCCGCCTCCATCACGAATTGCACGGCCTCGTCCAGCTCAGCCGACGGGGCCGTTTCCAGTGCCACCGCCAGGTCACGACCCGCTACGGCGAGTTGGTCGCCGATCGCGAAGATCCCGGCGTCCGGCATGATCCGCGGCTCCCGGTCCGGCGCCTCGATGCGCTGGGCCCGCACGGCCAGCTCTTTGGCCGTGGCCAGCCCCTCGGCAGCCGCTCCGCGCTGCAGCCGGCTCTGCGGGGCCGCGCGCAGCCGGTCGGCGAATCGGTCCACGGCGGTGATCAGCGGGGTCGTATCGAGCACTCCGCGACCCTACGCTCCCTTGCGGGACGGTTGCCAACGGGCCGACGCCCGGGCACGGCGCCGGAAGGACCGGCCACGCGCAGTGCGTCGGGGGGGCACCGGCGCAGACGCGGAACGGCCCGCAGGCGGTGAGCCTGCGGGCCGTTCCGTATCGCGTCGCGGGTCCGTACGTCAGTCGTCGCCGCTGAGGATGGAGAGCAGGCGCAGCATCTCCAGGTAGATCCACACTAGGGTCATGGTGAGGCCGAAGGCCGCCAGCCAGGACTCCTCGCGCGGAGCGCCGTACGCGATGCCGTCCTCGACCTGCTTGAAGTCCAGGGCCAGGAAGCACGCACCGAGCACGATCCCGATGACACCGAAGAGGATGCCGAGGCCACCGCTGCGGAAGCCCAGGCCGTCACCGCCGCCGAAGACGGCGAACAGCAGGTTGACCACCATCAGGAGCATGAAGCCCATGGCAGCGGCCATCACGAAGCCGTAGAAGCGGCGGGTGACGCGGATCCAGCGCATCTTGTACGCGAGCAGCACACCGGCGAAGACACACATGGTGCCCATCACCGCCTGCATCACGACGCCCGGCCCGATGTACGTGCTGACCGCGCTGGAGATCACTCCGAGGAAGACGCCCTCGAAGGCCGCGTACGAGACGATCAGCGCCGGGGACGGCCTGCGCTTGAAGGACTGGACGAGCGACAGGACGAACGCCACCAGGGCGGCGCCGATCGCGATGCCGTAGGACTTGCCGAGATTGGCCTCGTCGACCGGCAGCAGGGCCCAGGCGAGCGCGGCACCGAGCACCACGGTGCCCAGCGTGATCGCCGTGCGCGTGACGACGTCGTCGATCGTCATGGCACCGGAACGCGCCGGTGCCTGCGGAACGCCGTACTGGGTGTCCTGCTGGGCGTAGGGGTTGGTGGCGTACGGGTTGGCGGCGGTGCCCTGCGCGTACGGGTTGGCACCCGCGACGGGGGCCCCGGCCTGCGGCGCCGCGTTGAAGCCCGCGTATCCGTTGTCGCGGCTGAAGCCCCGTCGCGAGAAGACCGGGTTGCTGCTCCTCATCTCACTCCTCCATGGCCACCCTGCGTGGCCTTCCCACAAGAGTAATGGGTAGGCAAAGGGATCAGACTAGTGCTTGGGGAGGATCTTTGCGGAAGCCGAACGGTACGAGGACGGGCGGGAGGCGGGGTCCGGCGAGGGCGCCACGGGCCGGGCGCGTGCGGAGCGCCCGGGCGACCGTGCTCCGGGATCGCCGCGCGCCGTACCGCCATCCCGGTGGGAACACCGCTCCGGCGTGCCCCGGACGGCCACGGCCGAGGTGGGCCGCGTGCGGCGGGACGCCCGCCGTGCGCCGAGGCCGGCCGGGTGGCCACGGTGCGGCCGGGAAAGGAAAGGATCACGCGCGTCCAGGGCCGTTCCCACTGGCCGGACCTTGCGCGCTGGGTGGTGCCCGGAACCGGACTCGAACCGGTACGCCCCCGAGGGGCAGCGAGGTTTAAGCTCGCCGTGTCTGCATTCCACCATCCGGGCCTGGCGCGCGGCTCCGCGTTGGCACATGACCCTATCCGGGCGCTTCCTCCGATCAGCCGATCGGTGGCGCGATGTTGTCTTATTTTATTGACCGTTTGAGGGTTCGTCAGCACTCGCGAGAGGCCATCGTCACATGCCTGGGCGGGGTAACGAGCACGGCGACCGTTATTCCGGATTGACGTAAAGTCGCCGCACTCGGACGGCGCATTCGCCAGGCACGCGCCGGCGTTCGCCATGGGTGCGCCGGCCGGCCGGGCGACGGCTCCTCCGAAGCGCTGCGGACGGGGGCCGGCGCCGCCCTCCCACCAGGGTCCGGGAACCCCTCGTCCGTGACACGGAACACGCCGCTCTCCCCGGCAGCGGGTTGACGGGTGTGCGGCACCGGGCGGGGCGGCCCGAGGGGGCGTGGGGCCCTCGGCCGGTCGGACGGGCCCTCAGGGTCGGTGTCATACCGAAGGAGGACACAGGGGCCCTTCGATGCGACTCAAGACGGCCCCGGGAACGGGCACGGGGACTGACGATCCGCGGCCGTACGGCGGTGACGATGGAGGGGTTCCGAACTCAAGCGGACGCAACCGAACGCAACCCCGGACGAAGCCCTCGGCCGGAGCCCGAATCAGGAGATTCCCGTGACCACCACCTCCACCGCACACCGCGTCACCACGGTGGCTGCCCGCGCCACGGATCTGTCGAAGGTCTACGGAGAGGGCGAGACCAGGGTGACCGCCCTGGACCGGGTCTCCGTGGACTTCCCGCGCGGCGAGTTCACCGCGATCATGGGCCCGTCCGGCTCCGGCAAGTCCACGCTGATGCACTGCGTGGCGGGCCTCGACAGCTTCAGCAGCGGTTCGGTACGGATCGGTGAGACGGAGCTGGGCTCCCTCAAGGACAAGCAGCTCACCCAGCTCCGCCGGGACAAGATCGGCTTCATCTTCCAGGCGTTCAACCTGCTCCCGACCCTGACGGCGCAGGAGAACATCACGCTCCCCATGGACATCGCGGGCCGCAAGCCCGACGCCGAATGGGTGCGCCGGGTCATCGACATGGTGGGTCTCTCCGACCGGCTGACCCACCGGCCGACCGAACTCTCCGGCGGTCAGCAGCAGCGCGTGGCCGTGGCCCGCGCCCTGGCCTCGCAGCCGGAGATCATCTTCGGTGACGAGCCGACCGGGAACCTGGACTCCCGCTCCGGCGCCGAGGTCCTCGGCTTCCTGCGCAACTCGGTGCGCGAGCTGGGGCAGACCGTGGTGATGGTGACCCACGACCCGGCGGCCGCCTCCTACGCGGACCGGGTCGTCTTCCTCGCGGACGGCCGGATCGTCGACCAGATGATGCACCCCACCGCGGACCGGGTCCTCGACCGGATGAAGGCGTTCGACGCCAAGGGCCGCACCAGCTGACGCCCGCCCTTCCCCTCGCCTCTCACCGGAACCCCTCCCCCTCCCAGGACTGACAGACATGTTCCGTACCGCCCTGCGCAATGTGCTCGCGCACAAGGCCAGGCTGCTGATGACCGTCCTCGCCGTGATGCTCGGCGTGGCCTTCGTATCGGGCACCCTGGTCTTCACCGACACCCTCGGCAACGCCTTCCGCAACCAGTCGGCGAAGAGCTACGACGACGTCGCCGTCGCCGTCACCACCTACGCGGACCAGCGCGACGAGAAGACGCCCGGTCTCACCGCCGCCACCCTGAAGAAGATGCAGGGCCTGGACGGCGTGGACACCGTCACCGGCCGGGTCTCCGGCTTCGCCGGGGTCGCCGACCCCGACGGCAAGCTGATCGGCAACGGCTGGTCGAACACCGGAGGGAACTACTCCCCCGGCAAGAACGGCAAGGACCCCGCGTACACCTTCGTCGACGGCAAGGGCCCGGACGCGGCCGACCGGATCGCGCTCGACGAACAGACCGCGAAGAAGGGCGAGTACCACGTCGGCGACCGGGTCCGGGTCGCCACGAACGGGCCGGTGAAGGAGTACACCCTCTCCGGGGTCTTCACCACCGAGGACGGCGCGGTCAACGCGGGCGGCAGCCTGGTCCTCTTCGACGCCCCCGTCGCCCAGAAGCTGTACCTCAGGGCCGGTGAGTTCCGCGACGCCACCCTCTCCGCCTCAGCCGGCGCCTCGGAGGAGAAGCTGCTCGCCGCGGTGAAGCCGCTGCTGCCCGAGAACGCCGAGGCCAAGACCGGCACGGCCCTCGCCGATGAGCAGGCCGAGCAGATCGAGAAGGGGCTCAGCAGCCTCAACGCCATGCTGCTCGCCTTCGCGGCGATCGCCCTCTTCGTCGGCGTCTTCCTGATCGCCAACACCTTCACCATGCTGGTCGCCCAGCGCACCAAGGAGCTGGCACTGATGCGCGCCGTCGGCGCCTCCCGCCGCCAGGTCAAGCGCTCCGTGCTCCTGGAGGCGGCGGTGGTCGGCGTGATCGCGTCGGTCGTCGGTTTCCTGCTCGGCCTCGGTCTCGCCACCGGGCTCCGCTCCGCGATGGGCCTGATGGGCGGCAAGATCCCGGCCGGTCCGCTGATCATCTCGCCCACCGCGGTCGCCGCCGCCTTCGGCGTCGGTGTGCTGATCACCGTGCTGGCCGCCTGGCTGCCCGCCCGCCGGGCCGCGAAGATCCCGCCGGTCGCCGCGATGAGCAGCGTCCACGCGGTGGCGACCGTCAAGTCCCTGGTGCTGCGCAACTCGATCGGTGGCACGCTCACCCTGCTCGGCGCCGGTGCGATCGTGGGAGGTGCGGCCAAGGCCGGGACCGACGGTCGCTGGCTCGTCGGCCTCGGCGCGTTCCTCGCGCTGATCGGTGTGATCGTGCTCATCCCGCTGCTGTCGCGGCCGGTGATCGCGCTGGTCCGCCCCCTGCTGAAGCGACTGTTCGGGGTCTCCGGCAAGCTGGCCGCGCAGAACGCGGTCCGCAATCCGCGGCGTACCGGAGCCACCGCCTCGGCACTGGCCATCGGACTCACCCTCGTCACCGGCATCTCGGTGCTGGGCGTCACTCTCGGCCAGGCGATCGACCGGGCGACGACGGACAACATCAAGGCCGACTACATGGTCTCGATGGCGAGCGGCGACCCGCTCGACGAATCGGCGCTCACCGCCCTGGAGAAGGCCCCCGGTGTCACCGCGGTCTCCCCCCAGCAGGCCGCCTCCATAACGGTCAAGGGCGAATACCACTCGGCCTCCGGGGTCACGCCGGGCGATGTCCAGAAGGTCTTCGCCGTGAACACGGTCTCCGGTTCGCTGGACTCGCTGGGCAAGGGCGAGATCGCCGTCGGCGACAAGACCGCGAAGTCGAACGGCTGGAAGACCGGCGACACCCTGCCGGTGACGTACGAGGACGACAAGAAGGGCACCCTGAAGGTCGGCGCGGTCTACGAGGAGAACGAGTTCCTCTCGCCGGTCCTGATGCCCAGGAACATCGTGGACGCCCACCAGAGCCGCCCGGAGATCCGCGAGATCTGGCTGAAGACGGACGGCGGCGCGTCGAAGGCCAATGAGCAGGCCCTGATCGATGCCCTGGGAGACAACCCCGCGATGTCCGTCATGGACCAGAAGGACATCAGGGACACGTTCGGCGGCTTCATCAACCAGGCCCTGAACATCATGTACGGACTGCTGGCGATGGCCCTGGTCATCGCGGTGCTCGGAGTCGTCAACACGCTGGCCATGTCGGTCTTCGAACGCCAGCAGGAGATCGGCATGCTGCGGGCGATCGGCCTGGACCGGCGCAGGGTGAAGCGCATGATCCGGCTGGAGGCCGTGGTCATCTCGCTCTTCGGCGCGGTGGTCGGCGTCGTGCTCGGCATGTTCCTCGGCTGGGCGATCGGGCAGACCCTGAAGGCCGACATCCCGGACTACGCCCTGGTCATCCCGTGGGACCGGATCGGAGTCTTCCTGGTGCTCGCCGGACTGGTGGGTGTGCTGGCCGCACTCTGGCCGGCCCGCAGCGCCGCGAAGCTGAACATGCTGACGGCGATCAAGACCGAGTAGTCGCCGGACACCACCGGACGGCACGGCCGAGGGCCGGTACGCGCAGCGCGGAGCTGCGGGTACCGGCCCTCGGTGCGTCCCGTGCGGCGCCGGTTCTCCCGGCGCCTGCGCGGGTGGCGGCGCACGTGCGGTACGGGTGTCAGCCGGTCGCCGGAGCCGTCCAGTCGCGGGCCCGCAGCGGCATGCGGGAGGCCCCGCCCGCCGCCGGGCGCACCACGAGGATCTGGTTGACACCGATCTTGTTGTGCTCGAAGGAGAGGGCGGAGGCGGCCATGTAGAGCCGCCAGACCCTGGCCCGTCCGGGCGAGGTCATCCGGACGGCGCGGTCCCAGTGCTTCTCCAGATTGGCGACCCAGCGGCGCAGGGTCAGTGCGTAGTGTTCGCGGATCGACTCGACGTCACGGGTTTCGAAGCCGGCTTCTTCGAGGGTGGTCACGGTCCTTCCCACCGGGGCCAGTTCGCCGTCGGGGAAGACATAGGCGTCGATGAATTCGTCCACGTGGTAGGCGGACTCGTCCTTCTCGGGGCGGCGGGCGATCTGGTGGTTGAGCAGCCGGCCGCCGGGCTTGAGCAGTGCGTAGAGGTCGTCGGCGTACTCGCGGAAGCGGACGGAGCCGACGTGCTCCGCCATGCCGATGGACGAGATGGCGTCGTACGGGCCGTCCCTGACGTCCCGGTAGTCCTGGACCCGGATCTCGATCCGGTCGGTGAGGCCCTCTTCCGCGATGCGCTTGCGGGCATAGGCGGCCTGCTCGACGGAGAGGGTCACTCCGGTGACCCGGGCACCGTGGGCGCGGGCCGCGTGGATGGCCATGGAACCCCAGCCGCAGCCGACGTCGAGGAGGCGGTCGCCCTCCTTCAGTCCGAGCTTGCGGCAGACGAGGTCGAGCTTGTCGCGCTGGGCGTCCTCAAGGTTTCCGTCGTCCTCCCAGTAGGCGCAGGAGTAGACCATGGACGGACCGAGGACCAGTTCGTAGAAGTCGTTGCCCACGTCGTAGTGGTGGCTGATGGCCTCCTTGTCGCGGCGCTTGGTGTGGAGGGTGCCGGTGCGGCGGCGTACCTCCTCGGGCGGCGGCGCGGGCGGGAGCCAGGGGCCCGCGAGCTGCAACAGCCCCGTGGCGAAGGCCCGCACCTTCGGGTCACGGACCGGGTGGACGCCGGACGTGGCCTCGGTGCCGCGGTCCCAGATCAGCGAGGCCAGCAGGTCCAGAGCCTCGTACAGATCGCCTTCGACGCCCAGATCGCCGGCCACCCAGGCGCGTGCCAGGCCCAGTTCGCCCGGCTTCCAGAGCAGCCTGCGCAGCGCGCGGCGGTTCCGGATCACAAGAACGGGGGCACCGGGCGGTCCGGTTTCGCTGCCGTCCCAGGCCCGGATACGGACCGGCAGCTTTTCTCCCAGAAACTCCTCGGCGAGAGCGGTCAGCCGCAACGCGGCGTCTGCCATGGCGCACACCTCCGTGATGGTGTTCCCAATGTGCCCAAACATGCCCAAACATGCCTGCAACCACGCCGGGCACCCGCGACGCCACGGCGAGGTACACCCTCCTCAACAGTCTGCGGAACGCGGGCCATCCCGCTATGGCGCAACGGAACGGCAAAATACCTGTAGTTCACACGTATTTGATGGTGCGCCACCTCGCGCTCCGCTCGACACCCGGCCGCACGGCGGACGAGAACGCCGAAGGGGCCGTCCGCACCACGGATGGCGGACGGCCCCTTCGGGCGTTGTGCACGTACTGCGCGGGCGAGTTGGACCCGCGGGCGGACCCAGGTCCTTCGTCCGGACCGGGCCGGGCTCCGGCCCGGTCCCGGCAAGGGGCCCTAGGAGGCCTTGGCCTTCTCGCCCTCGGTCTTGGCGGCGGCCGGGGCCGGGGCCGGCTTTGCGGCCTCGTAGAACTCCTCGCGCGGCGTCTCCATGGCACCGAGCGAGACGACCTCGCGCTTGAGGAACATCGCAAGGGTCCAGTCCGCGAAGATCCGGATCTTACGGTTCCAGGTCGGCATCGCCATGCCGTGGTAGCCCCGGTGCATGTACCAGGCGAGACGACCCTTGAGCTTGATCTTCATCTTGCCCATGACGATCATCGCGACGCCCTTGTGCAGCCCCAGACCGGCGACCGCACCCTTGTTGGCGTGGCTGTACTCCTTCTGCGGGAAGCCCCGCATCCCGGAGATGACGTTGTCGCCGAGGACCTTGGCCTGACGCAGCGCGTGCTGGGCGTTCGGCGGGCACCAGGCGTTCGGATTGCCGGCCCTGCGGCCGACCATGTCCGGGACCTGGGCGTTGTCGCCCGCGGCCCAGATGTAGTCGGTGCCCTGCACCTGGAGCTTCTCGGAGGTGTCCACGTGACCGCGCGGACCGAGCGGCAGACCGAAACGGGCCAGCGCCGGGTTCGGCTTCACACCGGCCGTCCACACGATCGTGTTGGAGTCGACCTCCAGACCGTTCTTCAGCACGACGTGACCGTCGACGCAGGAGTCCATGGAGGTCGAGAGGAAGACCTCGACACCACGGGACTCCAGGTGCTCCCGTCCCCAGGTGCCCAGCTTCGGGCCGACCTCGGGAAGGATCTTGTCTGCGGCGTCGACGAGGATGAAGCGCATGTCCTCGCGCTTCACGTTCGTGTAGTACTTCGCCGCGTCGCGGGCCATGTCCTCGACCTCGCCGATGGTCTCCGCGCCGGCGAAGCCACCGCCCACGAAGACGAACGTCAACGCCCTGCGGCGGACGTCCTCGTCGGTCGTCGAGTCGGCCTTGTCCAGCTGCTCGAGGACGTGGTTGCGCAGGCCGATGGCCTCCTCGATGCCCTTCATGCCGATGCCCTGCTCGGCGAGGCCGGGGATCGGGAAGGTGCGGGAGACCGCGCCCATCGCGACGACCAGGTAGTCGAAGGGCAGCTCGTAGGCCTCGCCGACGAGCGGCGCGACCGTGGCGACCTTGCGGTCCTGATCGATGGTCGTGACGCGACCGGTGAGCACCTCGGCCTTCGGCAGTACGCGTCGCAGCGGGACGACGACATGCCGAGGCGAGATGCTGCCGGCAGCAGCTTCGGGGAGGAAGGGCTGGTACGTCATGTACGAGCGCGGGTCGACGACCGTGACGGTCGCCTCTCCGTAGCGCATCTTCTTCAGAATGCGTCGAGCTGCGTACAGGCCTACGTACCCACCGCCTACTACGAGGATCCTGGGACGCTCCGTGGTGCTCATGCCATCGAGTATCCACCCCCCTCGGAGGGCGGGCTCGTGAGCCCCTTCACAAGGTATGACCCACCCTCTGCTACACTGCGCCGCCCACGTGACCGAGGTCATGACGCACAGAGGGAACCGTGGCACGGGGGCGAACGTTGTTCACCGCTTGTGAGCTGGCCCTTGAGCCTCGGAGCGGGGTGAACCACCGCCCCGATTCACACTTCGGCAACGTGCCCGGAACAGCCCCGTATCGACACGGAACGACCCCGCAGGCGACCCTGAGTGCCCATACGGACCAGAACCGCCCTCCACGGAGCCGAATTCCTTGTGAAGAAGTTCACGAACTTCGTCGCGACGTGTCTCACGAGGCGCCCCTCGGGTGCCCCATGAAGGCTCAAAAGTGCAGGCCGGAGTGCGCATGAGCGCCCTTCGGGAAGCCCCGGGAAGGCCCGCCGCGGCCGGTCGCACACCACTGCGGGCCGCCGACATCGCGCACCGCGGCGGGGCGCCCCGCGCCGGAGCGGACCTACGCGATCGACCAGCCGATCCCGTCGAGGATGTCGTGCTCGCTGACGACGATCTCCCGGGCCCCGGTCCGCTCCATCACGGCCAGCAGGATCAGCGCCCCGGGGGTGATCACATCGACCCGCCCCGGATGCATCGCGCCGATCGCGGCGCGCTCGGCGTGGGTGGAGGCGAGGAGCCGTCCGGTGATCTCCTGGACCTGTCCGAGGGTGATCCGGGAGTGGTGGATCGCCTCGGAGTCGTACTCCTCCAGCCCCTGGGCGATCGCGGCGACCGTGGTGACCGTCCCGGCGAGACCGACGAGAGTGGCGGCCCCGGTCAGCGGAACGCTCTCCTCCGCGAGATCGAGGGCCGCGTCGATGTCGGCACGGATCGCGGCGATCCGGTCGGGGGCCGGCGGATCGCTCACGACACCGTCGTGCACGAGGTGCCGCTCCGTCATGCGGACGCAGCCGATGTCCACGGAGCGCGCGGCCCGTACGTGATCGTCGCCGAGGACGAACTCGGTGGAGCCGCCGCCGATGTCCACGACGAGATACGGCTTCGCGAGGTGGTCGCGGCCCGCGAGCTCCTTGGTGGCGCCGGTGAAGGAGAACTCCGCCTCCTGGTCGCCGCTGATGACCTCGGGTTCGACGCCCAGGATGTCCAGCACGCCCCGGACGAAGTCCTCCCTGTTCTCCGCGTCGCGGGAGGCGGAGGTGGCGACGAAACGGATCTTCTGCGCCCCGTGCTCCTTGATCACCGCCGCGTACCGGCGGCAGGCGGCGAACGTACGCTCCAGGGCCTCGGGCGCGAGCCTGCCGGTGCGGTCGACGCCCTGGCCGAGGCGGACGATCTCCATCCGCCGGTCGAGCTCGACGAGCTCGCCGGTGGCCGGGTCGGCGTCGGCGACGAGCAGTCGGATGGAGTTGGTACCGCAGTCGATGGCGGCCACGCGGGTCATGGATGCTCCTAGGGATCAGCCCCTGCGGCGGCCGAGAGGCGGTTCGGGGGCGCGGTGGCCCCGAACCGGACCTCCCCGGCAGCGGGGGACGGGGTCCGGGGGCGCAGGCCCCCCGACCGGGCTCCCACAGCGACCGAGGAGCGGGGTCCGGGGGCGCAACCCCTCGGAGGGACTGTCAGTTCTCGTCCGGCGTGCAGGGCGTCACGCACGGCCCCTTGCGCCACCACTCGGGCAGCATCGCGATCGCCTCGTCGCCCAGCGGGTTCACTCCGGGCCCGGCGGCCAGCGAGTGCCCGACCAGCACGTGCAGGCACTTCACCCGGTCCGGCATGCCCCCGGCGCTCGGGAAGCCCTCAAGGACCTCGATGGCGTCGCGCCGGGCGATGTAGTCCTCGTGCGCGGCCCGGTACGCGGCGGCCAGCTCCGGGTCCGTGGCGAGGCGCTCGGTCATCTCCTTCATGACGCCGTTCGCCTCCAGCGTGCCGATCGCGGACGCGGCGCGCGGGCAGGTCAGGTAGTACGTCGTCGGGAAGGGCGTACCGTCCTCCAGCCGGGGCTGCGTCTCGACCACGTCCGGGTTGCCGCAGGGGCAGCGGTGCGCGATCGCGCGCAGCCCGCGCGGCGGTCGGCCCAGCTGCTGCTGGAACGCGGCGATGTCCGCCTCGGTGGGCGCGGTGGACTCGGTCTGCGGAGGGGGGGTTTCCATGCCTGCCTAGGTTCTGATCGGGCTGCTCGAACTGCGGTTCTGCAGAGGGGATGAAGGGAGTCAGTCGCGGTCGGCGCTGTCCACGCCGTCCCAGAGGTTGGAGTGCCACGGCCGGCCGGACTCGTCCGTCCCGCCGTTGCGCTCCTTGACCGCGTCGGGGTCGATCACCGTATAACCGGTCTCTCCGGGGAGAAGGTAGTGCAGGTGCTTGCGGGCCAGCTGCCTGATGTACGCGTCGTCCTGGAGGCGCGCCTTCTCGTCGCGCAGCTCCTCGGTGCGGGCTCGGGCCTCCTGAGCCCGGCGCTCCTGGTCGGCGATCTCGTCGCGCTGCGACACGTACTGCCGCATCGGGTAGGCGAGCGCGACCACCAGGGAGCAGACGACGAGGGCGAGGAAGGCCGCCCGGCCGGTGAGCCGGGAGCGTCGGGCCTGACGGCGGTTCTGCGACCGGTAGACGCGGGCGGCGGTCTGCTCACCGAGCAGCCGCAGCCGGGTCGCGGTGGAGAACCGGTCCCGGTCCTTCGCGGCCATGTCTCCGCCTCCCCATTACGCACGTCCGTCCCCGCACACGGTACGGGACCGAGTGCGGGGACGGACGGAGGCCGGTGCCTTTGGCCCGTGAGGGCCCGCGGTCAGCCCTTGCCGCGCCTGACGATTCGCGGAGCGCCGCGCTCATCGGTTCGCGGAGCGCTGTGCCGATCGGCTCGCGGAGTGCCGCGCCGGTCAGCTCTCGGAGCGGAACCGCGGGAACGCCGAGCGGCCCGCGTACACCGCGGCGTCGTCGAGGATCTCCTCGATGCGCAGCAGCTGGTTGTACTTGGCGACGCGGTCCGAGCGGGCCGGGGCGCCGGTCTTGATCTGGCCGCAGTTCACCGCGACGGCGAGGTCGGCGATGGTGACGTCCTCGGTCTCGCCGGAGCGGTGGGACATCATGCACTTGAAGCCGTTGCGCTGGGCCAGCTCGACGGCGTCCAGCGTCTCGGTCAGCGAACCGATCTGGTTGACCTTGACGAGCAGGGCGTTGGCGGAGCCCTCCTCGATGCCGCGGGCCAGACGCTCCGGGTTGGTGACGAACAGGTCGTCACCGACGATCTGCACCTTGGTGCCGAGCTTGTCGGTGATGACCTTCCAGCCGGCCCAGTCGTCCTCGTACAGCGGGTCCTCGATGGAGACCAGCGGGTACGCGGAGACGAGCTCCTCGTAGTACTCGGTCATCTCGGCGGCGGAGCGGGACTTGCCCTCGAACTCGTACTTGCCGTCCTTGTAGAACTCCGAGGCGGCGACGTCGAGCGCGAGCGCGATGTCCTTGCCCGGGACGTAGCCGGCTTCCTTGATGGCCTCGACGATGAGGTCCAGGGCGGCGCGGTTCGACTCCAGGTTCGGCGCGAAGCCGCCCTCGTCGCCGAGACCGGTCGAAAGACCCTTGGTCTTCAGGACCTTCTTCAGCGTGTGGTAGACCTCGGCACCCCAGCGCAGTGCCTCGGAGAAGGACTCCGCGCCGATCGGGGCGATCATGAACTCCTGGATGTCCACGTTGGAGTCGGCGTGCGACCCACCGTTGAGGATGTTCATCATCGGAACGGGCAGCAGGTGCGCGTTCGGGCCGCCGAGGTAGCGGAACAGCGGCAGGTCCGAGGCCTCGGAGGCGGCGTGGGCGACGGCCAGGGAGACACCGAGGATGGCGTTCGCGCCGAGCGAGCCCTTGTTCTCCGTGGCGTCCAGGTCGAACATCGCCTGGTCGATCAGCCGCTGCTCGGTCGCGTCGTAACCCACGAGCTCCGGGCCGATCTGCTCGATCACGGCGAGGACGGCCTTCTCCACGCCCTTGCCCTGGTAGCGGTTGGGGTCACCGTCGCGAAGCTCAATGGCCTCGAACGCACCGGTGGAGGCGCCGGACGGCACGGCAGCACGGCCCGTGCTGCCGTCGTCGAGGCCAACCTCGACCTCGACCGTGGGGTTCCCCCGGGAGTCGAGGATTTCCCGGGCTACGACGACGTCGATGGACGGCACGAGGCATCTCCTTCTGGGATATGACACTGGTTGTGCAGGGTCACTTTGGCCTTGCGACAAGAGCCTAACCGGCCCGGCCCGCTCAGTCGGACGACCGCCCGTCCCCTGGGACGAAAAAGGACCCAAGAGCGAGCATTACAGGGCAAACAGCCAGAATTTTACTGGCCGGTAACTACAAAAGTTGAACGATCATGCACGTCCCGGGGCCTGCCCGGAGACCTGCCTCGCGCGGGCCCGCCCCTCCCGTTATGACGCGACACCGAGACGACGCGCCCCGCCGGGACGGAGCTGCCGCGCATACAGAGGTGACGCGCCCGCGGAAGCAGGGGGCCACACGGAAACCCCGGCCCGGCGCGTACGGGGGAACGCGCGCCGGGCCGGGGTGCTCAGGGAGGAGAGGTCCCGGACTACTTCGTCAGGTGCAGCTGCTGACCCGGGTAGATCAGGTCGGCGTCCTTGACGATGTCCTTGTTCAGCTCGAACAGGTGCTGCCAGCCGCCCTTGACCTTGTGGTCGGCGGCGATCCTGCTCAGGGAGTCGCCGGAGACGACCTTGTACTCGCCGTCGCCCTTCGCGACCTTCTGACCGGTCGGGGTGGTGACGGTCTTCTTCGACTCGGCCTGCGGGGCGGCGGAGCGGTCCGAGCGGTTGGTGGCGGGGGCCTCGGCGCGCTCGGCCTTCTTCGGCTGCGACTGCCGCTCGGGCGCGGCCGGGGTGCTCTGCCGCGTGGCACCGGAGGCGGTCTTCGAGGAGGAGCCGGTGTCGACACCCGGGTCCACACCGTCGTTGCGCAGGTTGCCGGCGCCGGCGCAGCCCCAGGCGCTCGGGCCCTGCATGGCGAGGAGCTTCTCGGCGGCGGCGATCTGCTGGGCCTTGGTGGCCAGGTCGGCGCGGGGGGCGTACTGCGTACCGCCGGCGGCGGCCCAGCTGGACTGCGAGAACTGCAGACCGCCGTAGTAGCCGTTGCCGGTGTTGATGGACCAGTTGCCACCGGACTCGCACTGCGCGACGGCGTCCCAGGTGGCGACGGAGGCTGCGGAGGCACCGGTCGCACCCATCAGCGGGACGGCGACGGCGGTACCGGCGACACCGGCGAGCGTGGCGACACGGACGGCCTTGGACGGGCGGCGGTGCTTGCCCTTGCTGGAAAACAGCATGGAACTTCTCCTCACCGACGCCTACGAGGTGAGCTGTCGGGTTCGGGCCAAGTGAGTTGCCCGGTCGCACGTCCTAGCGCGCGACTTCACCCCAAGCCGTCCCTGATCCGCTTTTCGACGATCAGGCCGGCGCCTACCTGGGTCCCCCGCTCCTGCCTACGGCGCTTTACGCGTCTGTTCCCTTCGACCGACGGCAGGATTCGGCGTGACGGTCGACGGGGCCCGCGGTGCGAGCGGTTCCGACCGTAAACACAGGCAACCCCCACATTCAAAGATGGACACATCGGACAATCAGCCCTTACTTGCATCTGAGGAACCGTCGTTTTCGCAGGTCGGAGGCGATGCGGAAGCGCAACCCGGACGCGACACGCCAGTTGACGTAAAGAGACCCATGTCTCACTTACGCATAAGCGGACATAGGTCCCTGAACTACCCCGGTTTTTGAGGCTCCATTAGCCGATTTTCAGACCGCTCTCAGTCGGCCTTCACATCGATACGGAGGCTCTGGCCAGGGAGGATGAGGTCCGGGTCGGAGCCGACCGTCCCCTTGTTGGCCTCATAGAGCGCGGGCCAGCCGCCGGGAACCTTCTGTGCATCAGCAATCGCCCAGAGGTTGTCGCCGGAGCGGACGGTGTACGTGCCGTCGGCCGCCGACGCGCCCGCGTGGCGGGCGTCGCCGCCACCGCGGGAGGCATGACGACCCGACTCGCGGTCGACGCCGCCGTTCGCGCCCCGGCTCCCCTCGGGCGCCGGGGCGCCGCGATGCTTGCCGCTCACACCATTGGACGAGTCGGACTTACGGGGAGAATCGGACGCTTCGGGGGACGGATCCGAGGACGGGGCGACCGACCCGGTGGCCGAAGGCTTCGCGGAGTGCCCCTTCTTCGCCGCCGACTTGCCGTGGGCACCCGAGTGGCCGTCGGCCCTGTCCGACGGCGTGGCGGTCTCGGAGGGGGTGGCCGACTCGTCGTCAGCCGACTCAGTGCCGTTCGTCGGCTTGCCGGAGGGCGCGACCCCCGGGTCGACACCCGGCAGCGTCCCGTCCGCCGCGAGACCGGAGATGACCGCACAGCTGGGCCACGCCTGCGGACCCTTGTCGGCCAGGACCTTCTGGGCCACGGCTATCTGCTGCGCACGGCTGGCGAGGTCGGCACGCGGGGCGTACGACTCGCCGCCGTACGCCTTCCAGGTCTCCGGCGAGAACTGCAGGCCGCCGTAGAAGCCATTGCCGAGATCGGCGCTCCACATGCCGCCGCTCTCGCACTCGGCCACCCGGTCCCAGGTCGTGGCATCGGCCGCGTGCGCACCGGCCGCACCGAGCAGCGGGATGGCGATGGCCGAGCCGGTCACGCCCGCGGCGACGACGATGGCGGGTGCCTGACGAGGGCGACGGTGTCTGCCGTTCGCGGAGCCCATGGGGTTGCCTTCCGTGTGACTGACGAGTGACTGGTGAGTCGAACGGTGAACCTAGCGGGACTCGAACGCGTGTCACAAGTCGATGCAGCACGGATCACGTGAAAGTCACAGAGTTGACAGAGCGTCACCTCGCGTCGTGGGGACCCCCGGCGCGAACTCCACCGGCAACGTGCGCAGTCCGCGCATGATGAGCCCGCCACGCCATCGCAAATCGGTAGGTTCCACCGCAAGCCGCAGGTCCGGAAGGCGCCTCAGGAGCGTGGCGAGCGCGGTCTGTCCCTCCAGCCGGGCGAGTGGCGCACCCAGGCAGTAGTGGATGCCGTGCCCGTATCCGAGGTGCTGATTGTCACGCCGTGCGAGGTCGAGCGTGTCGGGGTTCTCGAAACGCTCCGGGTCGCGGTCGGCGGCGGCGAGCACGACGAGCACGGGGTCACCGGCCGCGATGTCCTGCCCGCCGAGTGTCAGTGGCTCGGTGGCGAACCGCCAGGTCGCCAGCTCCACAGGGCCGTCGTACCGCAGCAGTTCCTCGATGCCGGTCTCCAGCAGCCCGGTCTCCCCCGCGTCGAGGGAGAGATGCAGCCGCTCGCGCTGCACGGGGTTGCGCAACAGGGCGTACACCCCGTTGCCGATGAGATTGACCGTCGTCTCGAAGCCGGCGAAGAGGAGGATGAAGGCCATGGCCGCGGCCTCGTTCTCGGTGAGGTGCTCGCCGTGGTCGCTGGCCCTGATCAGCCCCGAGATCAGATCGTCCCCCGGGTTCTCCCGCTTGCGGTGGATCAGCTCGGCGAGATAGCCGCGCATCTTCTTCACCGATCTGGCCACCCCGCCACGCGGTCCGCCGCCGTGCCGGATCATCATGCCCGCCCAGTCCCGGAAGTCGTCCTGGTCCTCGCGCGGCACCCCGAGCAGATCGCAGATCGCGTAGATGGGGAGCGGGAACGCGAAGTCGTGGATGAGGTCCGCCTTCCCCTCCGTGATGAAGCGGTCGATGAGGCGGTCCGTCAGTTCCTGCACGCGCGGCGCGAACGCGGCGACCCGGCGCGGGGTGAACGCCTTGGAGACGAGACGACGCAACCGGGTGTGGTCGGGCGGGTCGATGTTCAGCAGATGCGTCATCAGCTCCGCCTTGCGCTCGCCCGGGATGCCGGTCTTCCCCTTGGCGTGCGCCGGCTCGGCGTGGTGCGCCGGGTTCTTGGAGAGGCGGCCGTCGGCCAGCGCCTGCCGCGCGTCCGCGTACCGGGTCACGAGCCACGCCTCGACGCCGCTGGGAAGCGCGGTGCGGTGCACCGGGCTGTGCTCGCGCAGCCAGGCGTAGGCCGGATACGGATCGGTGGCGAACTCCCAGGTGAAGAGTTCGGGCGCACCGACGGGGCAGGCGGCGGGTCGGTCGCCGGGGTCTTTGGCCGGGCCGTCGGCAGGGCGGGAGCCTGAATGGTCCGCCGGGCTGTCGGCTGGGCGGTCGCCGACATCACCGGCGGGGTCGTCGGCGGGCAGATCGGCGGGGCGGTCGGCGGGGCTGTGGTTCACCCCCCGACGTTATCCGTTGCCCTCCGCCGCGCGGATGGCGTCCCGGTAGGCGCGGCCCGCGGCCCTCAGCGCGGCCTCGGGGTCGATGCCGTCCTGTTCGGCGCGCACGGCGAGCGCGAGGAGCTCGTACCCGATGCCGTCGCCCGCGGGGAGCGCCACGTCGAGCCCCGCGGTACGGACCCGGCCGGCCAGTTTCGCCGCCAGCGCCAGGCCGGGCTGGCCGAGCGGCACTCCGTCGGTGACCGAGTCACGCTGCTTCTCGACGGCCTTGGTGCGCAGCCAGTGCGCGTGCACGTCCTGGGGGGTCTCGGCGGTCTCGTCGCCGAAGACGTGCGGGTGGCGGTGGATCAGCTTCTCGACGAGGGTCGCGGCCACGTCGTCGACGGAGAACGGCTCCGCCCCGTCCTCGGGACGGCCCTCCTCGGCGATCCGGGCGTGGAAGACGACCTGGAGCAGCACGTCCCCGAGCTCCTCGCGCAGCTCGTCGCGGTCGCCGTCCTCGATCGCCTCGACGAGTTCGTACGCCTCCTCGATGGCGTACTTGGCGAGGCCCTTGTGGGTCTTCTGCGAGGTCCAGGGGCATTCGATCCGGATCCGGTCCATGATCTGGACCAGATCGAGGAACCTGGCCCCCGGCAGATCGTACGAACCGGGCAGCAGCTCCAGGTCCGGCATCCGTACCCGGCCCGATCCCGCGAGCCGCGCGAGCCCGTCGGTCAGCGACGGGCTGCCTTCGCCGCTCGTGAGGACGACGACGCTCCGGCCGCCCTCGCAGGCGTCGACGAGCTCCTGCGCGGTGGGCGCCGCGTGCTCGACGGTGACGCCCGCCTCGCGCAGATACGGCAGCTGCGGATTGTCCCGCTCGGCGCAGAGCACCCGGTCGGCGGCGCGCAGCGTCTGCCAGGCGGGCCAGGACAGAAGACCGGGCGCGACACGGTGGCTGGCGGTGAGCAGGACGATACGACCGGGGGCTTCAGCGTTCACCGTTCGAATTTACCCCGGTCGCTCCGGTCGCCGCCCTCAGGCGCCGGCCCCGGTGCCCGCATCGGCCGGCCTGGTGACCTGGGTGATCCAGGGTGCCTTGTAGTCGGCGAGCTGGGTCTGCTTGTCGTCCCAGGCGCCGTACCGCGGATTCACGTCGACCTTCAGCGCCTTCGACGCCTTGCTGAGCGCGTCGCCGACGGCCTTCTGCCCCTCGGGCTGCTGCAGGTCGGCGCCGAGCGCCTGGGCCAGCTTCGTCAGCTGGACCTGCTCGCGCAGGACGGCGTCGATCTGGTCGGGGGCGACCCAGCTCTGCTGGAGCATCGCCGTCCGCAGCTGTGCCTCTCCCCCGGACTGGGTGGCGGCCGCCCTGCGCATCTGCTGGATCTCGTTGCGGCTGACGGTCACCCCGGCGTCCCGCGCGGCCCGGTCGAGGACCCGGTCGAAGATCATGCCGTGCAGTTTGGCCCGGCTGAGCTGCCCGGACTTGTCGATCTGCTGGGAGGCGTCCTTCGAATCACGCTGGGCCTCGCGTACCGCCGCCACCTGGCCCTGCAGCGTGGACACCTCGATCCGGTCCCCTCCGACCAGGGCCGCGGCGCCCGGGTGGGCCCGGCTGCCGCAGGCGGTCAGGAGTGGGGCGCCGGCGAGCAGGGCGGCGGAGACGACGAGCGCGGTGCGACGGCGGCGGTGCAAAGGAACCTCCCGGGGAGACTTTGTGCATCAGTGCACAAGACCTTGCGTTGATCGATGTTAGGCAGTGGATGTGGTTGGGGCCACTGGTTCGACCAACGATTCGGAAGGAGTTGGGGATGTGGGCACTCTCCGGGGCGCCACGGGAGGGCCGCGGGCGGCGCTCAGGAGACGCGTTCGGCCGCCGGGACCTCTCGCTCCGGGCGCAGCATGATCGTGCGCGAGACGACGAAGGTGATCGGGATGGCCGCCGCGGCCGCGACCAGCGGCGCGTACCGGCTGCTGAACCCGGCGAGATCGACCAGCAGATAGACGCCGCCGGTCGTGATGACGAAGTTGGCGGCGTTGGTGAGCGGGAAGAGCAGGAACTTCCGCCAGGTGGGCCGGGTCCGGTAGGTGAAGTACGAGTTCAGGAAGAAGGAGCCGGTCATGCTCAGCGCGAACGCGGCCACATGGGCGGCGATGTACGGCAGCCGGTTCAGCAGGACGAGGTAACAGCCGTAGTACGTGCCGGTGTTCACGACTCCCACCAGGGCGAATCGGGCCATCTGTGCCTTGACCGTCATCGGCGTGCGAACTCCTGGCGTTCCCGTGTCGGCTTCGTCGTCGCCGCGACGTTCGTGGCCTTCACCAGGAAGTGCGGGCGGCGCTTCACCTCGTAATAGATACGGCCGACGTACTCGCCGACCACCGCGACCATCACCATCTGGACCCCGGCGAGAGCGGTGACCACGACGAGGAGGGTGACGTAGCCGGGGGTGTCGACCCCTCTCACCAGCGCGACGCCGACGATCCACACGGCATACGCGAGGGCGACGGACAGCAGCAGCATGCCCAGGTAGAGCGCGGCACGCAGCGGTTTGTTGTTGAAGGACAGAAGCCCGTCGAGACCGTAATTGAGGAGTTTTCCGAAGGTCCAGGCGGAACGGCCCTGTTCACGGACGGCATTCTCGTAACTGAAGGTCGTGGTGCGGAATCCCACCCAGGAGAAAAGACCCTTGGAGAACCGGTTGTACTCGGTGAGTTCCAGTACGGCGTCGACCGTACGGCGGGACAACAGTCTGAAGTCGCCGACGCCGTCGACCAGTTCCACGTCGACCAGCCGGTTGATCAGCCAGTAGTAGACACGGGCGCTGACCGTGCGGGTGACGCGGTCGCCCTTGCGGGTGCGGCGCGCGATCACCTGGTCGTAGCCGTCCGCGTGCTCCTGGAGCATCCGGCCCACGAGCTCCGGCGGATGCTGCAGATCGGCGTCCATGATGACGACCGCGTCGCCCTCGGCGTGCTGGAGACCGGCCAGCATGGCGGCCTCCTTGCCGAAGTTGCGGCTGAAGGAGACGTAGCGGGCCCGCGGATCGGCGGCGGCTAACTCCTGGAGGATCACCAGGGTCCGGTCCTTGCTGCCGTCGTCGACGTAGACCAGTTGGAATTCATGTCCCAGCCGCGTCATTTCTTCCGTGACACGTTCATGAAAGCGTTCGAGGATCTCTTCCTCGTTGAAACAAGGCACCACCAGCGAGATCAGCACTGATGTACACCAACCCGCGCACATGTCGGAATCCGGCGCTCCATATGACCGAGGAGCGTCCATCAAATGAACTGCCCTGTTCCACAGCCGGTTTGTGCGTTCGAGGCTGGCATATTCCTGCGTATGCCGACTTCCCGTCCCCGCCTGTGCGCGGGCTCGCTCGCCGCGCTGCTCACCGTCGCCGCGGTCGGCGCGGGTGACGCCGTCGCGCGCGTCTTCCCGTTCGGGCCGCACACGCGCAGCGTCAACGACCTGGGCAATCAGTTCGTGCCGTTCCACGCCCGTCTGTGGGACCTGCTGCACGGGAACGCCGACGGCGGGCTGCTGCTCAACTGGTCCTCCGGGTACGGGACGAGCTTCCTGCCGGATCTCGGCACCTATCTGACCAGTCCGTTCGCCCTGCTCGTCGGGGTCTTCCCGCGCGACCGGATCGATCTCGCGGTCTATGTGGTCACGGTCCTGAAGATGGCGTCGGCGGCGGCGCTGATGGCCCTGTTCCTGCTGACACTGCGCGGCGGACGCTGGTGGGCGGCCGGGGCACTCGGCGCCTCGTACGCGCTGTGCGGCTGGTCGGTCGCCGAGGCCTCGTACAACCCGATGTGGCTGGACGGACTGGTCGCCCTGCCGCTGCTCTGCCTGGTCGCCGAGTGGGCCCGTACGGGACGGCACCGGATCGCCGGGCCGCTGCTCGTCGCGGTGGTGTGGGCGGCCAACTTCTACACGGCGTACATGGCGACGCTCGGTGCCGCCCTGGTGCTGGCCGTCCGGCTCCTCACGGAGCGGGACGACCGACGGACGGTGGTCCGGGGGCTGGTGCGGGCCGTCTGCACGGTCGGGGTGGGCGTCGGGCTCTCGGCGCCCGTCCTGCTCCCCGTCTACCTGGGCACCAAACACGCCTACCCGGGCTGGGACCGTGCGTTCGCGCCCGCCGCCTGGCCCGATGTGCTCGCTCGCCTGCTGCCCGCCACGTACAGCTTCTTCACCCCGGCCCTCTTCCTCGGCACGGGCACCCTGCTGCTGGCCTGCGCACTGGCCTTCCAGCGCTCCGTGCCGGGGCGCGAGCGGTGGGCGTGGGCGGGGCTGGTGGCCGGGGTCGCGCTGTCCCTGCAGTGGGGCCCCACCCATCTGCTCTGGCATGCCTTCGCCACGCCCAACGGCAGCCCGTACCGGCAGACGTTCGTGCTGGCCGGGCTGGTGGTGATCGCCGCCTGGGTCTCGGTCTCGTACGGTTGGCCGGGGCGGCGGGCGCTGCTCGGCGGGGCCGCGGTCCTGCTGCTGCTCGCGGCCGGGGCCGGCTTCAGCGACCTGGTCAGCGGGTGGACGTATCCGCTGTTCGCGGTCGGTCTGGTGGCCGCGGCCTGCGCCCTGGTGCTGGTCGGGCGGGGCCGAAGGCTCACGGCGCTCGCCGCCGTGCTGCTGATCGGCGCACAGGCCGGACAGGCCGCCGCGGCCACCGCGTACTTCGACCGGCAACGACTCAACCGGCTCGACGACTACGCCCCTTGGGGCGAACGGCAGCGGATCCAGGCGGCCGTGGTCGCGGGCGCCGACGACTGGCCGGGCCGTCGCACGGACCCCGGCCGGGAGCAGACCACCGCGAACGATCCGCTGCTGGTGGGCGGGCAGGGCGGCGCGTACTACAGCAGCCACACGCCCGCCGTGCTGACCCGCACGATGCGTGCGCTCGGCGGCGGGTGGACGTCGAACGGCCGGGCCGTGCAGAGCCTCGACAACCCGGTCACGGACGCGGTCTTCTCGGTCGGCGCGCGGGTGCGCGGGCCGCGCGATCCGCACCAGGGGGCGAACGCCCCGGACGACCGGCCGGTGACGGTGAGCCGTGAACAGGCGCCGCCGCTGGTGACGGTACGGCCGCCGGGCGGCCCGGCGCGGTACGGCCGTTCGCCGTACCGCAACCAGGAGGCGCTGCTGGGCTCGACGGTGTACACGGTGCCGAGGACGGTGCTGCGCGCGGCGGGGGGCGGTGCGGTGGCCGACAAGGGGGCGTACGACTACCGGGTGGGGCGCGGCACGTACACGCTGACCGCCGCCTGCCCGGCGGGCACCGAGGCGTACCTGTGGACACCCGACATGTTCGGCCGGGCACGGCTCGGCGACGGCCCGGAGGTCGAATTCAAGGGGCAACTGCCGGCCAGGCGTGCCGTGATGCAGCATCTGGGCACGGTCGGCGGGGGCGGGGGCGTGCGGGTCACGCTGACCCCGGTGCGCACCGGGACCGTGCCGCACCGGGCGATCGGCTGTCTGGACCGGTCCCGGCTGGCCTCGGCGGTCGCCGGACTGAAGCGCACCGGCGCGACCACCGTCCACGTCACCGACCACGGCGTCCGGGCCGAACTGCCGCCAGGCAGCGCCGGAACGGCTCTGATCGCCGCGCCCCGGATCGCCGGCTGGAGCTGCCAGGGGCGGCCCGCCGACAGCTATCTGGGTCTGGTCGCCACCCCGGTCCCCGCCCGCGGCGCCTTCGTCGACTGCACGTTCCGGCCCCCCGGCCTGCGGGCGGGCGCGACGATCGGCGCGGGCGCGGCACTCGCCCTGGCGGTGACCGGGGTCTGGGGGGCGTGGCGGCGAAGGCGGGCTCCGGTCGCCGGGAGCTGAGACCGACCGGCACATGGGGGGTGGGACAAGGGCTGTCCCTCGTTCGGATCAGAGATCCGTCCTGTGGGTCCCGGGCCGTCGAGTCAAAGGGCGGAACGGCGAAGGTCACTTTGCCCGGGGAGCGAACCGCCGAGGAATCCCCGACTCACGTCACCGGCCGGTGACCGGCATGTCCCAGGACCGAGGTCGGGTGAGCGCCTGCCATTCGTCCCGGAGCAGGGCCAGCACCGCGACGTCGTACCGGCGACCCCGGTGCAGGCAGGCGGAGCGGCGCACTCCCTCCTGGACGAACCCGGCCCCGGCCAGGACGCCGAGGGCCGCGGTGTTGGTGGTATGGGTGACGGCCTGGACGCGGTGCATGGGCAGTTCGCCGAAGGCGAGGTCGATCAGCGCGTCCACGGCGTCCACGCCATGGCCCCGGCCCCGGTGATCGGGGCCCAGTACCAGCGTGATCTCGGCGGTGCCGTCGACCATGTCCTGGTCCGTCAGAGCGATGTGGCCGATCGGCGTGCCGTCGGGGAGCAGGACGAGGAAGTCGTCGCGGTCGTGCTCGTCGCGGTCGCGCTCGATGCGCTCACGCACGGCGGAGAGGGAACGCGGCCACATGCCGACCTCATGGGCGGCCACGGGGTCGGCGCGCCAGACGTGGACCAGCTCCGCGTCGTCGACGTCGAGCGGCGCGAGCGCGATGTCCCTGCCGCGCCAGCAGACCTCCCGGGGCGCCCTCGCCTCCCCGTCCTCCGGTTCCTCCCCGGCACGCCCGGCCACAGTCTCTGCCGCGTTCTCGATCACAGGCGGAGGCTACCGGCCGCCGGTCCCGGCGGACCAGTCGATTCTGCCCCCGGACGGCCCGTCACGGGCGTGACTGCCGAGGAATCTCCGGCTCAGGTCACCGGTGCCGCGAGCGGAAGGGTCCACATCCTTCACGCCCGCGTGATCCCCGCGAAAGGCCCTACCCCACGATCGCCACCGGGGCGTCCCAGGCGTTCCGGTCGATCGTGAGCGTGCCTCCGGTGTGCGTCACCTTCTTGTTGACGGCGTACTGATGGCCGCGACGGTGCCCGGTGTACAGCGTCGAGGCGTACGGGAAGCCCTTGGTGGTGGAGTACACGTCGTCGTACCGGGCGTACCAGAGGATCTCCGGCAGGTCCGTACGGTTCGTGGCGTCGGCCACGACGGCGGCGCTGGAGTTGCTGAAGCCGTAGAAGCCGGACCAGTACCCCTTGGCCTTGACCGTCTTGTCGAACGACCGGATGTAGGAGAGCACCGTGTTCACGCAGGACGTGTTCTTCGGGTCGAAGTACTCCATGTCGAGGTAGACCGGGCTGCCCGGCTTCATGCCGAGCGCGGCCTCCTTCGCCACCGCGTCGGCGGCGTCGGTGACGCCGAGCGAGGTGGCGTTGGCGGCTGTCATCTTCTCCGGGTTGGCGCTCGTCTGGCACGGCGGCTGCGCGCCGACGTACAGCGGGACCAGCTTCCACCCGGTGGCGCTGACGGACTTCACCCAGGATGCGGTGAGGTTGGGCTGCGCGCAGCCGCGGTTCTTCCCGCCGACGTACACGGCGGCTCCGTGGTAGACGGAGGAGCTGTACCAGCCCTTCATGGTGGTCAGCGACGGTGCGGTGCAGGTGTCGAAGACGTGCCCGGTGTAGATCTTCGGCGCGGGCCTGGAGGCCGTGGTGGCGGTGGCGGCCTCGGCGGCGAACGCGCCACCGGCGAGAACGGCGACGCCTGCCACGGCCAGGGAGATGCGGCGGCGCTTCCTGGACATGCGGTGAGAAGGCACAGAGACCTCGGCAGTGCTCGAAAGAAGTGTGAGGCCGACGGGGCAGGCGGGGTCGTCAGCCGCCCCGGCGGCAGATCACGGTCTCACGCCGCGGCCGGCCTTCGGCCCCGGCAGCGATCTCCGTGACAATCCATTGCAGAAACTTGGCGTGTCCATTGCCTGTTTGACCGCCTGATCGTGACCGTCCGGGCTCCGCCGCCCGTCAGCCGCCCCGCATCTCGGCCTGCCGGTCGAGCCGGCGGCGCAGCTCCACCGGCAGCGGGTGGTGCGGTCCGTAGGCCCGCTCCGTGTCGTACAGCAGCCCCTGCAACTGCACGCGCGCCGCCACCTGGTCGCCGACCGCGAGCAGCAGGTGTGCGACGCGGCTGCGGATCTCGAAGGAGCGGGCCGGGTCGCCGCCCGTGGCGTGATGGTTCTCGTAGTACGGGAGGACCGCGCGGTACTCCGCGAGCGCGGCGGCCGGTTCGCCGAGCTGTTCCAGGCACTGGGCGGCGTCGTGGCGGAACTGGAGTGTCTGGGCGTCGGCCGGGCCCGCCTCCGCCGCACGGTCCTCGGCGAGGCGGCGCAGTTCGGGCAGCGCGCGGCGGTACTGGCCGTCGTCCATCAGCGTCGCCGCGTACTGCTTGCGCAGGATGCGGACGACGGCGGAGTCCGCACCGTGCTGTTCGGCCGCGACCGGGAGGATGGAGCCGAGGATGTCCACGGCCTGGGTGATCCGGCCCTCGCCGAGCAGCTTCTTGACGTCGTCCACGGCGGCGGCGACATCGCGTCGCTCCACCGCCGGGGCGGGCGGGGCCGAGGGCCGGGCCGGGGCGGTGGCCCGGTCGGGCCACGGGGCGTGCGGGCGCAGGAAGGGACGTGTCGGGTCGAGCGGGCCCGTGGGGACCCCGGCGCCCGGCGAGGGGAGCAGCGGGGCGAGGTGTTCGTACACCTCCTGGGCGTCGGCCGGGCGGTGCTGCGGGTCCTTGGCCAACAGCCGGAGCACCAGGGCTTCGAGGGGTTCGGGGATGTCGGGTCTGACCCGGCGGACCGGGAGCGGCGGCTCGTGGAGGTGGCGGTGCAGCACACCGAGAGCGGTCGATCCCGCGAACGGAACGTCCCCGCTGAGGAGTTCGTGGAGGAGCACACCGAGGGCGTACAGATCGGTGTACGGACCGACGGCGCCGCCCATCGCCTGCTCGGGCGCCATGTAGGCCGGGGAACCGATCGGTGAACCCGTGTGGGTGAGACGCGTGGTGTCGGTGTCCAGGACCGAGGCGACGCCCAGGTCCAGAACGGTGACGGTGCCGTCGGGACGGACCATCACATTGCGGGGCTTGAGGTCGCGGTGGACGATCGGCACCGCGTGCACCGCGCAGAGGACGGCACAGAGCTGGGCCGCGACCGCGACGGACCACTGCCAGGGGTACGGGTCGTGCTCGGCGAGGTGGTCGGCGAGGTCGGCACCCTCGACGTACTGCATGACGAGGAACAGCTCGTCGCCCTCGCTGCCCGCGTCGTGGACCGTGACCAGGCCCGGGTGGTCGACCTGGGCGGTGACCCGGCACTCGCGGACGAAGCGGCGGCGCAGCTCGCCCGCGGCCTCGCTGCCGATGGGGCCCGTGACGCGGTCGGGGCGGAGCAGCTTCACCGCGACCCGGCGGTCCAGTCGCTGGTCGTAGGCCGTCCAGACCTGGCCCATGCCGCCCTGACCGAGAACGGTCGCCAGCTGGTACCGCCCGCCGATGAGGCGTCCGCTCACCGGCCCTCCTCCTTGCGGAGGTAGTCGCTCAACTCGTCCAGCTCGGCCCGGACCTGGTCGATCCGCTCGTGCCGGTGCGGCGCCCGGTCCGAGGTCGGGAACCGCTGCGCGGGCGTGTCCGTGGGAGTGGCGGCGGGCGCGGGAGCAGGCGCAGGCGCGGGCACGGGAGCAGGCGCGGGCGCGGGGGCGGGCGCGTCCGTGGGGAATGGTCCGGGGGCGGGGGCGGGCGCGGGCACGGGAGCAGGCGCAGGCGCGGGCGCGTCCGTGGGGAATGGTCCGGGGGCGGGCGCGGGCGTGGGGAATGGTCCGGGCGCGGGTGTGCGCATCGGCGTCGTGCTCGCGTACGCGTATCCCGGTGCCGGGGGCGCGTACCCGCCCATGAGGTCTCGCTCCGCCGGCTGTTCGTGGTGCCGGACGTCCCCGACCAGGTAGTACGCCACAGCGGCCACCGTCACCAGCAACAGCAGCGGTATGAGTACGTTGTCGATGCCGACGGGCTCGTCGCTGCCGTCCCTGCCGAGGATCATCAGGGACACGAGGACGAACACGAAACCGGCCCCGGTCAGCCACCAGTCGGACGTCCGGCGGCGCACGATCGCGAGACGGAGCAGCGGGCTCCACAACAGCATGCCGAAGGAGCACACCGGGAGCAGGACGAACAGCACGCGCATCGAGACGATCCAGGCCCGGCCGGGAACCCGGCGCGGCGTCGGCGCATGACCGGGGGCGTACATGGCTGCTCCTTGGGACCTCGTCGGGCAACGTCCGCGCACACGCTCCGTGCACACATCTCCGAGCGTAGAGGGCGACACCGGCAACGGGCCCCGGGGTGTACCGAACCGGTGCGGCCCAGGTCACTTCGGCGGGACCGTGCCGTCCGCCAGCCCGTCGTACATCCCCTGCACCAGTTGTCCGCCGAGCCGGCCGGCCAGCCGGAGCGCGTCCTCGAACGCGGCCAGGTCGCGGAACCGTTCCCCGTATCTCCGCTGTTCCGCGAGGGGCAGCCGGGGCAGTTGGAGACGGCGGGCGTCCAACCGGGTGGCGGTGGAGGCGTAGCTGCTGGCCCGGCGGTTGTTGGCGGTGCCGCGCAGGAAGCCGGCGAGGAACCAGGGGTCGAGGGCGGCCGGGTCGGGACGCAGCAGCTGGAGGTTGCGGCCCAGCGCGGCCCCCGCGGTGGCGTCGTCGACGACGCGGGCGACGGCGCCGCCGCCGAGCACGGGGAGGACGACATCGCCCGTCTCGACGAGGACCGGCTCCTCGGGGGGCCCGTCGGCGGGCAGGCTTCCCGAAGGGGCGGTGGAGCCGAGGACATCGTGTTCGGTGAGGACGGGGACCGGACCGGTGCCGGAGCCGCCGGTGCGGAGCTGGAGTGCACCGGCGCGGGCGAGTTCGCCAACGGTGGTGAGCGGCCAGTGGGCCGGGTCGGAAGGGGTCACGGCCGGCGGGGTGAGGGTGCCGGTGAGGCCGAGGGTCTCGGTCAGCCGTTCCCGTACCCGGATCAGTTCGGCCGGCCCGCCCGCGGCGGCCGGGGGTGGCAGATGGCGGGCGGGGGCCAGGTCCACGTCGTCGTCGAGGAGTTCGATGACCGGGACGGCGCGGCCGGCCCCCGGGCGGGTCCCGGCCGCCCGTCCGGACCTGTCCTCGCCCGTTCCCGCGCCTGCGCTCTCGCCCTCGCTTTCGGCCTCGCCCTCGAACGACTGCCAGGCGGCGAGCACGGCGCTGTGCACCGCCTGCCAGTCGAGCCGGTCGCGTCCGCCGGACGGGGCGGTGACGCCGGGGCCCGCAGCCGGGGATTCGGCGGGTTCGGCCGTGTCCACGAGCAGCAGTTCGGGCGAGGGACGCAGGCCGCCGACCGGCTTGCGCAGCACCCAGAGGTGGAGCGGGATGCCGTACGGGGGTGCGGCGCCGGCCGGGAGCGCGACGACGGCGCGCAGGGCCCCGCGGCGCAGCAGATCGGCGCGGATCCGGCGGCCGGAACGGCGTGAGGCGGCGGCCGGGGGCATCAGCAGTACAGCGGTGCCGCCCTCGCGCAGACGGGCCAGCGCGTGCTGGACCCAGGCCAGTTCGGACTCCGTGCGGGCCGGGAAGCCGTACTCCCAGCGGGGGTCGTAGGCGAGTTCGTCGTGGCCCCAGTTGCGTTCGTTGAACGGCGGGTGGCAGAGCACGGCGTCGGCGGCGAGCTGCGGGAAGGCGTCGGCGCGCAGGGTGTCACCGGTCCGTACCGCGAGGGCGCAGCCGTTGGCGGAATCGGTGTGCAGGGCGAGCCGCAGCGCGGTGAGTGCGGCGAGGTCGGGGTCGGTCTCCTGCGCGTACAGGGCGGTCGGGCGGCCGACGGCGCACAGCAGGGCGCCGGTGCCCGCCGCGGGATCGAGGACCGTGCGGGCCGGCTGCTTCCCGGTCTCCGCCAGGGCGGCCATGAGTGCGGCGAGTCCGGGCGGGGTGAGTGTGTACTGGCGCGGGTTGGCGTCCAGTTGGCGGCCGAGCAGGAACTCGAAGGTCTCCCGGACACCGTTGTGCGCGGCGAGCTCCGCGGCGCCCCGGAGCAGCGGCACGGACGGGAGCAGCTCGGCGCGGCCGGGAGCGTGAACAGCCCGTCCGGGTTCGGCGGCCGGTCCGAAGCGGGCGGCGAGCAGATCGTCGAGGGCGAGGGACAGCACACCGGCCATCGCCTCGTCCGACACGGCGACGATCTCCCGCCAGGCGGTGGGGCTGTCCCGCAGGAGCAGCAGGGCGCAGCCCGTGTGGACCAGGGCGGGGACCGGGCCGGCCGGGTGGCCCGCGAGCTGCTGCCAGACCCGTTCACGGAGCGGGATCTCCGCGAGTTTGCCCTGGTCGCGCAGCCACTGCTCGACCTCGCGCAGCGCGAAGGACGGGCTCGTCTCGGTGCCGCCGACGGGTTTGGGGAAGTCGGCGTGCCGGCGGCGCCAGTTGCTGACGGCGGCGCGTCCCACGCCCGCGAGCCGGGCGATGCCGGCCGCGGTCACCTCGGTCGAGTTCTCCGGCACTGACTGTCTCCCTGATCCGTCGGCGCTGTGTGGGTGAGCATAGCGACCTCCGACCGATCGCATCGGTTCACAGCACGACAAAGAACATCACGCGTGAATCATGTTGACTCGGTTCACAAGCTCTGTTGTTATTGACGTGTCGCCACATCCCACAGGGATTCAGGCGACCGTTCACGCCCCCTTGTCGAAATTCACCGAAGGGCCCAGCCATGTCCGGGTACCCCGAACCGCCGCCGCGGCAGCGGGCGTACGTGCCCACTCGCGCACCGGGCGAGCATCCGGCACGCAACGGGCTGGGCACCACGGCGCTCGTCCTCGGCATCACCAGCAGCGTCGTGGGCCTGGTGTGGGCGCTCTTCTGGCTCGCGGCGGCGCTCGGTCTCCTCGCTCTCGCCCTCGGCCTGACCGGCCGGTGCCGCACCAGCCGGGGCGAGGCCACCCATCGTGGGACGACCACGTTCGGAGCCGTGCTCGGCGTGATCGCGCTGGCGCTCTCGGGCATCGGTGCGGTGCTCGTGACCAAAGCCGCCGCCGACACCACGCCGGCGCCCACCACCGCCCCGCACCTCTCCGCCGATCCGCGGCCGGCCCTCCGCTGACACGCCCGCGAAGCCCGCCCACCGCTTTCCCCGCCCGTCCCCCTCCCCCACCCTCCTCACCTCACGGAGACCTCCGCCATGCGCCTTCTCGCCCGTACCACCGTCAACACCCTCTGCGCCCTCACCCTCCTCGGCCTGGCCGCCTGCGGCACCGATGCCTCGCCCGCCGAGGCGACCGGCCCCTTCGCGGACATGTCGGGCCCCGAAGTCGCCAACAAGGCGCTCAAGACCACGAAGAAGGCGAAGTCCATGAAGATCGCCGTCGACATGAAGACGGCCGACGGACCGATCTCCGCCCACTTCGCCATGAGCACCTCCGGCGCCTGCACCGGAACGATGTCCATGGGCCCGGCGGGCAGCATGGAGATCCGCAAGACCGGAGACACGCTCTACACGAAGTTCGACGAGGCGATGCTGCGCGAGCAGTCCAAGGGCGAGCCCGCCGCGGACGTCGACGCCGCGGTCGACCTGCTCGCCGGCCACTGGATGAAGTCGAAGGCCTCGGACGCCGACAACAAGGACATGCTGGAATTCTGCGACCTGGGCGCGCTGCTGAAGGACTTCGAGACGAACGACAACGCGGCCCGCAAGAGCGGGGAGACCACCATCGACGGCCGGCGGGCGCTGCGCCTCACCGAGAAGGACAGCGAGGGCACCTACACGATGCTGGTGGCCACCGAAGGCGCCCCGTACGTGCTCAAGGTCGACTCGAAGGGCGGCAAGGAGCCGATGACGATGAGGCTCTCCGACTTCGACGAGCCCGTCGTGGTGAAGGAGCCGGCCGCCAAGGACATCGTCGACCCGGACAAGATGGCCGGCTGACCCCCACACGCACGCCCGGACGCCCGGGGGCCGCGGCCTCTCGGGCGGCTGCCTCCCGGTGCCCGTGCCCGGGGCCACGACGGGTGTCTACACGCGGTGCCGCACCCATACGTTGGGCTCCACGTACACCGCGTACCCGTGAGCCACCGAACACTGCACCGGTACCAGAGCGCCCGGCACCTCCACCGGGCCGTCCTCGTCGAACGGCAGGCCGGTCCAGGACCGCCACCGCGCGAGGGAGCCGGACACCGTCATCGACACCGGCGCCACCGCCTCGATCACCCCACCGGCCCGCACATGGACGCGCAGCCACGGATCGTACGGAAGTCCGTCTTCCGCCCGGGTCCGGCGGGCGTACTCCTCCATCGGGGCCGAGGCGTCCAGGTGTTTGGCGCTCGGCCGCACCGGGGCGACAAGGTCGGCGAACCCGAGCCTGCCGGCGTTCTCCCGCATCGCGGCGACCATCCGTGCCGAAATGCCCTCGCCCTGACGCCCGTCGGCGACCGCGATCTCGATCGCGCTGACGGTGTCCGGTGCACGTCCGTGCCGCAGGTCCGAGAACGCCCACAGCAGTACCTGGTCCCAGCCGCCCTCGGGCAGTTCCTCCCGCCCCGGGACGTGCAGCGCGAACGGCACGCTGTACGCCCGCGCGACCACGGCGCCGTCCTCGTCCGTCGCGACGAGCACGTACTCCGGGAACTCGACGGCGATCCTGGGGTAGTTCGCCCAGCCCACCAGGTCCTCCAGGACGAATCCCGGCCAGCTGTCCGGCATCCGCCCCGCCGCCGCGGCGAGTTCGGGGCGGGCGGCGACGGTGGTGACGGTCAGGTTCATGCGCCCCACGCTAGGCACCGGCGTTCCCGGTGCCAAACCGTTTTCCGCACGTCACGGACTTTCGACACGGAGAGCTCGGAGCGGGGCGACCGACCGTCATCCCCCGCACTGCTCCAGCATCGCCTGCTTGTCCGCGGTGGTGACGGGAAGCCCGTACTTCAGCGAGACCTGCGCGAACCGGACCGCGTACGAGCAGCGGATCGGCTTGTAGGGCGGCAGCCAGGACGCCGGACCCGAGTCGCGCTTGGCGTTGTTGGCCGGGCCGTCCACCGGAATGAGGTTGAGCGGGTCGTTGGCGATCTGCTGCCGCTTGGTGTCGTTCCAGTGCGCGGCGCCCATCTGCCAGTCGTACGAGAGCGGCATGACGTGGTCGATCTGGACCTTGGTGGCCTGCTGCTTGCGCCACTCGATGGTCGAGCCGGTGTACGGGTCCTTGAGGGTCATCGACACGACCACACAGTCCGAACCGGACCGGAACTTCACGTCCTTGCCGTCCCTGGCGAGGAGGTCGTTACGGGTGTCGCAGCCGTTCCTGGCCAGCGGTATCCCGTCGATCGAGTCCTTCCAGGCGTAACCGAACCTGTCGCGCGCGTACCCGGTCTTCGGGCCCCGGCCCTTCGTCGCCACCTTCTCGATGACCTTCCGCCCGGCCGCCCTGTCCGCCTCGGACGTGAGTGGTGCGAGCCCCGGCTTCGTACCGTCGGCGTTGTCGAGCGGGCTGGCCCCGAATCCGGTGGCGGCCTGCCCGCCACCCCGTGAACCGCCCCCCTCCTGCCCGGTCCCGGAGGCCGACTGCTCGGGGTCGCAGCCGGACAGGGTCAGCACCGCCGCCACACTGAGGGCGGGCAGCATCACTCGGTACGCGCGGGGAGGTATCACTCGAAGCCGTCCTGACGGGGAGAAAGCTGATCTCGGGAATCCTAGGAGGTCACCCCACGGGAGGCATGCACATGGCTACGGTTCGGGCTGGATGCGGCCTGAATCACACTGCGCGCGGGGGCCGCCGGGGCCGCCGCAGGTTCGCTGCCGGGGGCTGCCTTCTCCGCCGACGCCTCGGGCATCGCCCGCGCCGCCTTCGACCGGGGCTGGTCGAGCCGGCGGGGCCGCGCCATCGAGCCACTCGTCCAGGGGGCTGGAGGACGCCGGGCAGGTGGGAAGCCGGTGGAACCGCGACAACAGTCGGGAGTACGACATCGTCGTCCCCGCCGCCTCGGGGAAGCGCGCGCCCCTCCTCGGCTCGGTCAAGTGGCGCGAGACCAAGCGCTTCAGCGACCGTGAGCTCTCCCACCTGGCCGAGGCCCGGTTCGCCGTACCGGGCGCGTCGGCGGCCCCCCTGCTGGCGGTGTGCCCGGCAGGGGTCGAGGGCGGCGTACGCCCGGACCTGACACTCACCCCGGCGGATCTGCTGGCCGCCTGGCGCCGCCAGGCAGCAACTGACCGACCGCCCTGCACGCCGGACCAGCCATCGAGGGACGCAAGAGGGGTGAGAGCATCGCGCCCACCCGCCGCCTCACCTGACGACATGCAACTTTGAAGTGCATGGCCCCGAGATGCGGTACGCGCCGACTCCGACGCCACCTCTTGGCCCACAGGCCCCTCGGGCACATGCGCCAGCCGTGACCGCTCTCACTCGCGCTCGGCCGTGAACTCGTACTGCAACTCGTACAGATGGCCCGCCTTGACCATGACCGTCGCCTCGATCGCCCGCTCGTCGTCGCTGTAGACGACGCGCAGGGTACGAAGCACCGGCAGCCCACCGGGCAGCCTCAGCGCCTGGTACTGATCCTGCGTAGGCACTCGCGCGGAGACCCGGTCCACGCTCAGCCGCGGCGGGTAGCCCAGTTCCGCGAGCAGGGTCGGCGTGCCGCCGGGGATCTTTCGGCGTTCCGTCATCGCCGTGCCACGGACGATCTCCAGCGGGTAGTACGACGCGACGAGCTCGGCGGGTTCTTCGTCGACCATGAGGAGTTGCCGTCGCAGAAGTGCGGTGCCCCGCTCCGGGAGCCCGAGCGCCTCGGCGACATCGGCGGGCGGCTCGCTCACCATGACCTCAAGGAGTGTGCTGTGTGCGCGGGAGCCGTTCTTCGCGGTCTCGGTCAGCCAGCGGTACGGTTCCCCCGAACCCGCAGGCGCCATGTACGAGGCCGGGCGGACGGTTTGCTGCCGGTGTTCACGGACCGTCACCGCGGCACCTGCCCTGCCGATCACCAGTTGCTCGTCCTTGAGCAGTTGCAGCGCCTTCTGCACGGTCGCGTTGGAGGCGTTGAACCGTTCTTTGAGATGCACGGTGGAGGGCAGACGGGCGCCGGGCGCAAGGTCCCCGCCCATGATCTGGTCCCTGAGGTCGGCCGCGATCCGCTCGTGCAGTGAGCGGCGGTCGACGGCATCCGCTTCGAGTCTGGGCACAGTCATCCGATCCTGATCTCGTACCGCAACTTCTGGCGCCGCGGCGGCATGGCCATGATGTCGACCTGAATGGGTCGGTCCGCGCCGTCCAGCGTGAGCCGGGTCAGTTGCAGTACGGGTTCCCCTGTCGTCAGCCGCAATTGCTCCCGCTCGTGCTCGGTCGCCGGCCGCGCCGTCACCTCCTCGCACACGCGGACGCCGACATGGCCCAGGTCCGCCAGAAGCCTGATCGCTCCGCCCGGAATCCTGGCCGTGCCGGCAAGACGGGTGCCGCCCGCGATGTCCGTGGGGTAGTACGTGTCCGTCAACTCGCACGGTTCGCCGTCGAGATACATGATCCTGCGCCTGGCAACGACGCTCTGCCCGGCGGGCGCGCCCAGCAGCTCCGCGACCGGCCCCGGCGCCTCCACTTCGCCCGCCGCCACAATGCGCTGACTGCCCCGGTGCCCCTCTGCGGCGGCCTCCGCGGCCCACACGTCACCTCGGGTTCCGGAAGATGCCGCGAGATACGGCACCGAGGTGCTGACCCATTCACTGCCGCCCATGTCGATACTCCCTCCGCAGCCAACCCCCGTATCAGCCTGCCGCACCACACGGTAGGCGACTGGGCGCACCCCCACAGAGTAAACCTTGCTGCTTTTCGCGAATAGCAGTACAGTCATCGCCACATTACGGCCCGCGAGCAAGGCGGTGAACCACCGTGTCCCTGTCGCAGCAACGACGCTTTCCCCGCAGGCGCACCTCTGTTGGTGCCTCACGCGACTTCGTCACCGGCGTCCTCATCGAGTGGGAGCTCCACCCTCTGATCGCGGACATAGAACTGTGCGTCTCGGAACTGGCCACCAATGCCTTGCTGCACGGCGTACCGCCCGGTCGCGAGTTCTGCGTCGGCCTCCACCGGAGCCAACAGCTGGTGCGGCTGGAGGTCCGTGACAGCGGGTCCGGTCAGCCCATGGTCCAGCACCCCGACGACGACGCCTGCTCAGGGCGCGGGTTACGCATCGTGAGCGAGCTTGCCGACGACTTCGGGGTCCACGATCACGTCGTCGGCAAAACCGTATGGCTGGTGTTCAAGACCGCGCCCGCGTCGGCCCTGCTCACGACCCCAGAATCGTCGTGAGGAACTCCCCCGTCCAGGCCAGCAGTTCGCGGCCCACGACCGGCTTGCCGCCGATCCTGCCGGTGGTGGGGCGCGGGACCAGGATCTGGTGGGCGGCGGGCTTGATGACCGTCTTCGGGTAGAGGCGCTTCAGACGCAGCTCCTGCGATTCGCGCAGCTCGACCGGGGCGAACCGGATGTTCGACCCCTGGAGCACGATCTCGCCGACACCGCAGGCGCGGGCCAGCATGCGCAGGCCCGCCACCAGGAGCAGGTTCTCGACCGGCTCGGGCAGCTTGCCGTAGCGGTCGGTGAGTTCCTCGCGGACCGCCCTGATGTCGTCCTCCGTGTTGGCGGAGGCGATGGCGCGGTACGCCTGGAGGCGCAGCCGCTCGCCCGGGGCGTAGTCGTGCGGGACGTGCGCGTCGACCGGGAGCTCGATCTTGACCTCCAGCGGCGGCTCCTCCTCCACACCGCCTTCGAGGGAGGCCCGGTAGTCGGCCACCGCCTCGCCGACCATGCGGACGTACAGGTCGAAGCCGACGCCCGCGATGTGCCCGGACTGCTCGCCGCCCAGGAGGTTTCCTGCGCCGCGGATTTCGAGGTCCTTCATCGCCACGTACATGCCCGCGCCCATCTCGGTGTGCTGGGCGATCGTGGCCAGGCGCTCGTGGGCCGTCTCGGTGAGCGGCTTCTCCGGGGGGTAGAGGAAGTACGCGTAACCGCGCTCGCGGCCACGGCCCACCCGGCCGCGCAGCTGGTGGAGCTGGGAGAGGCCGAAGTTGTCGCCGCGCTCCACGATCAGGGTGTTGGCGTTGGAGATGTCGATGCCGGACTCGACGATCGTGGTGGAGACCAGGACGTCGAACTTCTTCTCCCAGAAGTCCACCACCACCTGTTCCAGAGCCTGTTCGGACATCTGGCCGTGGGCGGTCGCGATCCTCGCCTCGGGGACGATCTCGCGCAGCCGCGCGGCGGCCCGGTCGATGGACTCGACGCGGTTGTGGATGTAGAACGCCTGGCCCTCGCGGAGCAGTTCGCGACGGATGGCCGCGCCGATCTGCTTCTCCTCGTACGGGCCGACGAAGGTGAGGACCGGGTGGCGCTCCTCGGGGGGCGTGGTGATCGTCGACATCTCACGGATGCCCGTCACGGCCATTTCGAGCGTACGGGGGATCGGCGTCGCGGACATGGTGAGGACGTCCACATTGGCGCGGAGCTTCTTCAGCTGCTCCTTGTGCTCGACGCCGAAGCGCTGTTCCTCGTCGACGATGACCAGGCCCAGGTCCTTGAACCTCGTCTCGGAGGAGAAGAGGCGGTGGGTGCCGATGACCAGGTCGACGGAGCCCTCGCGGAGCCCCTCCAGGGTCGACTTGGACTCCGACTCCGACTGGAAGCGGCTGAGCGCCCTCACGTTGACCGGGAATTGGGAGTAGCGCTCGGTGAACGTGCCGTAGTGCTGCTGGACCAGGAGGGTCGTGGGGACGAGGACGGCGACCTGCTTGCCGTCCTGGACCGCCTTGAACGCCGCCCGTACCGCGATCTCCGTCTTGCCGTAGCCGACGTCGCCGCAGATCAGCCGGTCCATCGGGACCGACTTCTCCATGTCCTCCTTGACCTCGGCGATGGTGGAGAGCTGGTCGGGCGTCTCCGCGTACGGGAAGGCGTCCTCCAGTTCGCGCTGCCAGGGCGTGTCGGGGCCGAAGACATGGCCGGGCGCCGCCATCCGGGCCGAGTACAGCTTGATCAGGTCGGCGGCGATCTCCTTGACCGCCTTCTTGGCGCGCGCCTTCGTCTTCGTCCAGTCGGCGCCGCCGAGCCGGTGCAGGGTGGGCGCCTCGCCGCCGACGTACTTCGTGACCTGCTCCAGCTGGTCGGTCGGAATGTAGAGGCGGTCGCCGGGCTGGCCCCGCTTGGCGGGGGCGTACTCGACGAGGAGGTACTCGCGGGTGGCGCCCTGCACCGTGCGCTGCACCATTTCGATGTAGCGGCCCACGCCGTGCTGCTCATGGACGATGTAGTCGCCGGTCTCCAGCGTCAGCGGGTCGATCGTCTTGCGCCGGCGGGCCGGCATCCGGCCCAGGTCCTTGGTGGCGGTGCGCTGGCCCGTGAGGTCCGTCTCGGTCAGGACGGCGAGCTTGAGCCCCGGGTCGACGAAGCCCTGGTCGATCGCGCCGCAGGAGACGTGGACCAGGGACGGGGAGATCTCCGCCAGGTCGGGGTCCAGGCGGGCCGCGATGCCCTCGCCGCCGAGCACCTCGACCGTGCGGGAGGCGAGCCCCTGGCCCTCGGTGACGTACACCGTGCGCCACCCGTCGGCGAGCCGCTCCTTGGTGTCGGCGAACGCGCGGGCCGTGTCGCCGCGGTACGACTCCGGGGCGTGCATCGCCAGCTTGAGGGTGTCCTCGTCGAGCGCGTCGTCCGCGGCGAACGGGGAGACCGACCACCACATCATCCCCAGCTCGCGGGCCCGGTCGCGGATGTCCGCGATGCCCCACAGGGAGGCCGCGCCGACGTCGATCGGCGCCTGGCCGCCGCCCGCGGTCGCGGCCCAGGACGCCTGGAGGAACTCCTGGCTGGTGGCGACGAGGTCGGCCGCCCTGGTACGGACCCGCTCCGGGTCGCAGACCACCGCCATCGAGCCCTTCGGCAGCACGTCGAGCAGCAGCTCCATGTCGTCGACGAGGACCGGGGCGAGGGACTCCATGCCCTCCACCGCGATCCCCTCGGCGATCTTGCCGAGCAGTTCGCCCAGCTCCGGGTGGTCCTCGGCGAGTGCGGCGGCCCGCTCGCGCACCTCGTCGGTGAGCAGCAGTTCACGGCAGGGCGGTGCCCACAGCCCGTGCTCGGCGATCTCCAGCGACCGCTGGTCGGCGATCTTGAAGTAGCGGATCTCCTCGACGTCGTCGCCCCAGAATTCCACCCGAAGGGGGTGCTCCTCGGTCGGCGGGAAGACGTCCAGGATGCCGCCGCGCACGGCGAATTCGCCGCGCTTCTCGACCAGTTCGACCCGGGAGTACGCGGCTGCCGCGAGGGCGTCGACCGTCTTGCCGAGGTCGGCGCTCTGCCCGATCCGCAGCGCCACGGGCTCCAGGTCGCCGAGCCCCTTGACCTGCGGCTGGAGCACGGAACGGACCGGCGCGACCACGACCTCGACCGGGCCGGTCTCCGGGTCGTCCTCCCTCGGGTGCGCCAGGCGCCGCAGCACGGCGAGGCGGCGGCCCACGGTGTCGGAGCGGGGCGAGAGGCGCTCGTGCGGCAGGGTCTCCCACGACGGGAACTCGGCGATCGTGTCCGGTGGCAGCAGGGTGCGCAGGGCCGCCGCCAGGTCCTCCGCCTCCCGGCCGGTCGCGGTGACGGCGAGCACGGTGCGCCCGGTCTCCCGGGCCAGCGCGGCCACGGCGAACGGCCGGGCGGCGGGCGGGCCGACGAGGTCGACATGCATCCGGTGGCCGTCGCCGGCGGCCTTCACCGCTTCGGAGAGTGCCGGGTCACGTACGACGACATCCAGCAGACCGTGCAGGCTCATGAAGGGCTTCCGTCCGGGTAACGAGGGCGAGGTCCGGCAGCCGGCTGCTGCCAGGGGGCAACGCGAAGGACCCGACACGTCTCACGGGCCGGGGTGTCTCAAGCCTACGACTCCCCCGTGACAGCCGCGTGCGCAATTCTCCCGGGGCGGGGGGTGTGCGGCCTGATCGCAGCGGGTGGCGAAGCGGGGTGGCGCAGCCGGGCAGGTGGCGGGAACCGGACACCGCGAAGGCGCCGGAATCCGACGCCGGGCAGTCGCCGGTCCCCTTCCGCTCGATGCCGTCCGTCGCGCGTCCGGCACCGCTCGTCGCGGGCCACGCACCGTTCATCTCCGCATCCTGCACAGTTGTGTCCGGGCTCCTCACAGAAATGATCGCAGCGTCTACGCTTTGGCCGAAGCTTTCACAAACAGTTGCACGGGCAGTGAGTACGGCAGCCGTCGACCGGCACTCACGGGCGATCCCCGGAAGTGCGCGGCCACGCATGGACCAGGCAGCGGGGGCACACGTGGGCGAGAACGAGATGTCCATATTCGGCGTCTCGGAGGCCGAGGAAGAGGTCTACCGGCACTTCCTGCGCAATCCCGGCACCGCCACCGACGACCTGCACCTTCTGCTGCGTGCCGACCCGCGGACCGCCCGCTCGTGCGTCGACCGGCTCCAGGAACTCGGGCTGCTCCATCCCGAGGGCCCCGACCTGCGTATCTTCCCGACGGATCCGGAGGTCGCGCTGGCCCGGCTGATCGACTTACGTCTGCACACGCTTCACCAGGAGCTGCAGCGCGTCACCCGGTCCCGGCACGTCATCGACGGTCTACGCGCGGAGCAGGGGGCACGAAGACCCCCTCCTCCGGGCATCGAGCAGTTGGAGGGGCTCGCCCAGATCCGCGACCGGATCGACGACCTCGCCTTCTTCGCCCGGGACGAGATCCTCTCCGTCGAGCCGTACACCAAGCTGTCGCCCGAGAACATCGCCCGCTCGCGCCCGCTGGACCTGCGATGTCTGCGGCGCGGCGTGCGGATCAGAAATGTCGTCGCACGGGCCGCGCTGCACGATCCGGCCACTGCCGCCTATCTGCGGGAGCTGGCCGATCACGGGGCGGCGATCCGGGTGACGGCGCACACCGCGGAACGGCTGCTGGTGTACGACCGCAGGGCCGCGCTCGTCCCGCTGGATCCGCGCGACACCTCGCGCGGCGCGCTGCTCGCCCATCGCAGCGGCCTGGTCTCCAACATCATCGCCCTGTTCGAGAAGATCTGGGACCAGGCCGACGATCTCTCGCAGGCGCTCGGCGAGGACGCCGGGGCGCCGGGCACCGATCTGTCGGAGACCGAGCGGCGGGTGCTGGTGTCGATGTGCACCGTGGGCAAGGACGAGGCGGGCGCCCGGGAGGTCGGCGTCTCGGTGCGGACCTACCGGCGGTATGTCGCCGATCTGATGCAGAAGCTCGGCGCGGCGAGCCGCGCCCAGGCGGCGCTGCTGGCACGGGAGCGCGGCTGGATCTGAAAGGTGCGGGTCCCGGGCCGGTCCCGGGCCTCGCGCGCGGGTCCGAAGCCGGGTGAGGTGTCCGCGGCCGCGCCGCCGTGCCCTCATCGCTCCTCCGACCAGCCCTCCAGTGCCCGGTCGGCGAGGGCACTGGAGAGGGCGCGTCGAACCGTCTGCCGGTCAACGGTGGGGGCCAGGGCGATGCGCAGGGCTATCCGGTCCGGGCCCACGGACCTCGGCGTGCAGCTCCAGTGGGCGGGGAGCAGGCTCAGCAGACGTACGACGGTGGTCTCACCGGTCGGGGCAGCGGCGTCCCGGCGGACGGTGACCATGTCCACATGACCCGGGGCGTGGACGACTCCCCTGTCGACGCCGGTCATGGCGTGCCTCCTTCCGTGGCCAGCACATGTCGGGCGGCCGACGCCATCGCCACGATCCCGGCCGGCAGGGCGGCGCGGACGTCCGGCGCGAACTCCGGCGCATGGTTGGGCGGTACGCGCGGTCCGCCGTCCCTGGCGGCGCGCCACTGCCGTACCCCGGTCACGCCGAGCAGCCAGTACACCGTGGCCACCCCGGGGGCGCCGAACCACGAGAAGTCCTCGGTGGCCGTGAGGGGGCCGCAGTCCGCCACCCTCCACGCCCCGAACAGCGCCTCGTGCACGCCGCGTACGGACGCGGTGGCGGCGGCGTCCGTCAGCAGGGCGGGCGAACGCGCGGTGACGGTGAAGTCCGGCTCCTTCCAGCAGCCGGAGGCCGCACATTCGGCAGCGATGATCCGACGCGCGGCAGCCATCATCCGGTCGAGCACCGGATCGGACAACGCCCGGAAGCACAGCGCGAGTTCGGCCGTATCCGGGATGACATTGCCCCGCTCCCCGGCCCGCAGCATGCCGACGCTCAGGACCGCCTGCTCGGCCGGTGCGGTCTCCCGCGAGACGACGGACTGGAGCCGCAGGACGACGGCGGCCGCCGCGAGGACCGGGTCGATGGTGAGGTGCGGGGTACCGGCGTGGCCGCCGCGTCCGTACAGGGTGACGTCCACCGCCGCGCTGGCCGCCGTCAGCGGGGTCCGGAAGTCCGCGGCGTGCGCGAGGGTGCCGGCGGGGGCGGGCGAGGTGTGCTGGGCGAGGACCACGTCCGGGGTGCCGAACCGTTCGTACAGCCCGTCCGCGAGCATCTCGCGCGCCCCGGTCAGGGTCTCCTCGGCGGGCTGGCCCACCACCAGGACGGTGCCGCTCCATTCGGAGCGCGTCCGGGAGAGTTCGGCCACCGCTCCGGCCACCGCGGCGAGATGGAGGTCGTGTCCGCAGGCGTGCATCACTCCGGGCACGGTGCTGGCGTAGGCGAGGCCGGTGCGCTCGGTGACCGGGAGGGCGTCCAGTTCGGTGCGGAGCATGACGGTCGGTCCGGGCCCGTTGCGCAGGACGCCCACGATTCCGTGGCCGCCGCCGATCTTCCGGGTGACCGCGCAGCCGCTCGCCTCCAGGCGCGCGGCGAGCCGGTCGGCGGTGCCCCGCTCCGCCCCGGAGAGCTCCGGATGGGCGTGGACGTCGAGACAGAGCTCGATCGCGGGGCGCAGCACCTCCCGCGGCACGACCGGCGGCGAGGGCGGCGGTGAGGCCGAGGACGGGACCGGATGCGGGGGCGGGGGTTCGGCTGGGGCGGAGTTCTCCTTCATGTCATCTCACCTCGTTCCGCTGGGCGGGTGGGGTCCTCGTCCGTGAGCCTGCGCCGCCCCGGCTTCAGGAATTCGGCGTTCCGCTGTCATGGGGTGCCAGCGATCTGACAGCGAAAGCGCGGCCGATCTGACAGCGGCCCCCGCTGCAATGGCATCAGCTCAGGGGAACAGCGCCGGACCCGCCGGCCGGTCCCCGTGACCCAAGGGAGAACACCATGGCCCCGAAGACCGAGCTCGCCACCCTCGCCGACGAGATCCTGGAGCTGGAGTCGGAGACCTTCGAGATCTCGGACTACTCGGACGCCGCGGAGGTCGTGCTCGCCGGCTCGACGTCCTGCTCCTCGACGTCGACCTGCTCCAGCACCACCAGCACCACCTCCTGCTGCGCCTGACCCGGTCGCACGGCACGCACGTCCACAAGCCCTCTTCGCGGAGCACACGCGAAGGGGGCTCGCGGACGTCGTGCCCGCGCCGGTCAGGTCCGCACGGGTCACGTTCCCGCCGGTCGTCCGAGTACCGGTCACCTCCGCGCCGGCCGTCTCGGCCCCGGTCACGGGAAGGGGTGCGGAACGCGCTTGACCGCGGACTCCGGGAGGTCGTCGGCTCTCCGTCCCGCCACCCGCGGCGCGGTCCGCAGCCTGGGCATCAGCAGGGCGCGCTGCCGTGTCCAGCCGAAGTCCAGCGGCAGGAAGCCGGGCACGAGGGTGGCGACGGTGTGCAGGCCCATCCGACGCTGCTCGGGCGTGGTCTGGTCGACCACGATGACGTCGTGCCCGACGGCGGCGATCCGGTCGCGCAGCAGGTTCAGATCGTCCAGCAGGTCCCCGGTGCGCGGCCGCAGCGGCTCCCAGTCGCCGAAGACGTCGGCCGACGGGCGTACGGAGACGGGGTCCAGGTACTCCTTCGCGTGCTCGGCCATCGCGGGCAGCCCGTAGAGCTGGGCGTGGTCCTTCAGCTGCCGAACACGGGTGAAGTCCTGGGCCATGGCGGTGAGTTCGCCGTGGCGCTCGGCGACCTGGTAGGGCAGGTGCGGAATGTAGGTGAGGACTTCGGACAGGGCCGACTCGATGGTGCTCTCCGGATCGAATCCGGCGGCGGCGGCGAACGACAGCGTCCCGTACCCGCCGTCCCCGCGCACCGCGAGAGCCGTGACGACGGGGACGGGCAGGTCCATCCGGGTGTCGAAGGCATGGACCTCGTAGCCGTGCAGCGCGGCGCGGTCGGCCATCGTGCGGACGGCCGGGGAGCGGCACGAACCGAGGTCGATCGCGGTGAGGGGGGCCCGGCCGTACCAGGCCAGGAGGAAGGCGTCCCGCTCGATGATCTCAAGGAGCCCGAAGAGGATCGCCTCCTCCAGACTCCCGCCGGTGGCACAGCCGTTGGAGCATTCGAAGACGAAATTGTCGGCCTCGACCCCGGCGCTGTAGTGGGCGAGCCGGGCGGGGACGAGGACGGGGCGGTCGTCGCGCAGGGAGTGCCCCCACACCCAGGGGATGGGCCGGTCGGGGTCGAACGGGGAGACCATGGGGTCGTTCGCGTAGGTCTCCGGGGCGTAGAGGCCGCAGGCGGCGGGGTCGAGGGCCCGGTCGGACAGCCGGTTGTAGGAGTCGACCACGGGAGAGGTGCCGCGTCTGCGTGTGGTGCCCGCGTACCGTTCCAGGCCCTCCAGGTGGGCGAGGGTGCGGCTGGTGTCGTAGCTGTTGGCCTGGCCGCTCCAGGTGACGTCGTTGAGGCCGGCGTAGCCGCGCACGAAATGGGTGCCCGCGACCGGTGCCGTGGTGGTGGACGTCGGGTTGATCCAGATGTCGGAGCCGAGGGTGCCGCACACCGGGTTGGCGAGCGCCGCGGTCGGCAGGGGGTAGGAGGCGAGGGAGCGCAGCCGGTAGCCGTCCGGGTCGGGTTTGCGGGCGGGGCGCAGGACCATGCGCGCCGAGGCGGCGGTGTCCGGGACCTCCTGGACGCAGGAGGGGCAGAGGGGTTCGGGCAGGAGCGGGAACGTCGCGGTGGCGAGGGTCACCAGATCGATCCGGGTGACCCGGGGCAGCGCGCGGTCGGCGGGGGTCGCGTCGGGGATGTCGTGGCCGCCGCCCAGGACGGCGCGGTAGACGGCCCAGACGGCGTCGACCGCGTAGTCGGTGAGGACCGGCCAGTGGACGGCGCCGTTCGGTGCGCCGCCGAGCTCCAGCGCCTCGCGCTCCGAGCGGCTGCGCAGCCGCTGCCAGCGCATCGCCAGGCACTGTCCGCAGGCCGTGGTGCCCGGCTCGCCGCCCCAGGGCCCGATCAGCACGGCGCGTGAGGTGAGCTGGACACCGGCGGCGGGACGGGCGTCCGCGTACGGGTCGGGGCGGCCGAAGCCGAGGGTGTCGGCCGCGCCCAGCGGGACGACGAGGGGGGCCGGCAGCGCCGACGGGGCGGGCAGCCGCGCGTACCGCGTGGTCAGTTCGCCCTGGAGCGCGGCCCGGGCCGCTTCCAGCGGGCTCCCGGTGCGCCCGGGTGCGGCGGTGGGCGTCGTCATGACTTGTCGCTCCAGCGGAAGGTCCTGAGCGCGATCGCGCTCAGGACGAGGGCGAAGCCGGCGAGCACCGCGCAGGACAGACCGATGTCCGAGGCGGTCCCGTCGCCGGTCAGGGCTCCGGAGATCCCGTCGTTGAGGTAGCGCAGCGGCAGTACGCGGGAGAGGTTCTGCATCCAGGACGGCATGGCGTCCAGCGGGAAGAACGAACCGGACAGGAACGCCATGGGGATCATCAGGCAGTTGGCGACGGCGGCGACGGCTTCGGGGGTCTTCGCGTAACTGCCGACGACGACTCCCATCGCGAGGAACGCGGTGATGCCGATGACCAGCACCGGCAGGGCGAGCGGCCAGCGGCCGTCCAGCCGGAGCCCGAACGAGGGCAGCAGGGCGACGGAGACGAAGAGCACGGCCTGCACCGCGCCGATGCCCAGCGCCAGGACGTACCGGGAGGCGAGGACGGCGGACACCGGCGTCGGGGTCATCCGGATGAGGCGCAGGATGTCGTCGCGCCGCCACTGCATGAGGACGAAGCCGACGCCGAACACGGCCGCGTTGCCGACACCCCAGGACAGGACGCCGGGGGCGATGTAGTTGATGTACGGCTTGCCGCTCTCCTCGACCGTCTGCCCGTGGAAGATCAGTCCGAAGACCACCAGGAAGATGAGCGGGAAGGCGAAGGTGAAGAACAGGGTGGTCCTGTCGCGTGTGTAGGCCCGGTATCCGGCCTGGCTCAGCGCCGCGTATGCGCTCATCGGGGTGTCTCCGTATCGCTGGGTGCGAGGGTGGTGGGGGCCTGGGGGCGGCCGGCGGTCCGGCCCGTCACGACCGGGGGGCTCCGGTGAGCGTCAGATACACGTCTTCGAGACTCGCGGTGCGCGTCCGGACGCCCTGGAGACCGGCCAGGGCGTCGATCGCGGCCAGGACCCTGCCCGATTCGAGGGTCTCCAGGACGAGCGCGTCCGGCTCCTCGGTGACGCTGTCGACGCCTTCGATGGCCCGCGCCTGGTCGAGGGTCATGCGGCCCGCGGGGACCAGCAGCCGGGTGGTGGGGCCGGCCGCCGCGATCAGACGGGCGGGGCTGTCGAGGGCGGCGACGGAGCCGTCGACCATGATGGCGACGCGGTCGCAGAGCGCCTCGGCCTCGTCGAGGTGGTGGGTCGTGTAGATGATGGTGCGGCCCGCGCCCTTGAGGTCGCGCAGCACCTGCCACAGATCGCGCCGCGCCTGCGGGTCGAGGGCCGCGGTCGGCTCGTCCAGGAAGATCAGTTCGGGTTCGTGGACGAGCGCGGAGGCGATGGCGAGCCGCTGGCGCTGGCCGCCGGAGAGGTCGTCCACGCGGGTGTCTCCCTGCTCGGTGAGGCCGACGGAGGCCAGTGCCCGTTCGGCCGCCGCACGGCCCACCCGGTAGAGCGCGGCCATGGTGCGCAGATGTTCGCGGGCGGTGAGACGGACGAAGAACGCCGAGGTCTGGGTCTGTACGCCGAGCCTGGGCAGCAGGGCCGTGTCGCGCGGCCAGGGGGCCGTGCCGAGGACGGTCACGGTCCCGGAGTCGGCCCTGCGCTGCCCCTCCATGATCTCCACGAGGGTGGTCTTGCCCGCCCCGTTCGGGCCGAGCAGCCCGAAGAACTCGCCACGCGGCACGGTGAGGGACACCCCGTCGACGGCCCGCGTATCGCCGTACCGCTTGTGCACGTCGTCGAGGACGACGGCTGCCGGGAGGGGACCGTCGTCCGGGCCGGCCTGGTTGCCCGGGGAGGTGGACGGGGCGGTGGGGCTCATGGACTTCTCCTTGTCCGCCGCCGGGGGCGGCTCGGACCTTCGGGGCGGCGGATCGGCACGCGGTGGGTGGTCAGACGGTGAGCAGATGGTGGGCGGCCGCCACGACGGCGGCGAGGATCAGTGCGAGCACGAGCACCGAACCCAGCCCGTAGCCGAGGTACGCGGTCCGGGCGCGGCGCGGGTAGTCGGCCGCCGCCGGGTCGCGGCGGGCGACCAGGCGCAGATACGTGCCGGTCGACGCGGCGAGTCCGGTGGCCCCGCACAACTGGCTCACGATCCGGTAGCCGTCGAGCGGCGGGAACGGGACCAGCATGGCGATCGCCTGCGCGCTGCCGAGGAGCAGCAGGGCGCCGAGCGCGTCATGCGTGGCCGTGTCGAGCGGGGCGAACATCCACAGGGCGCAGAACGGGAGCAGGAACAGCAGGTTCATCACCGCACCCGCCAGCGCGGTGTGGATGCGTTGCCGACGGGATCCCAGATAGAGGTAGTTGCCGACCGTGCAGTACATGATGACCACGGGCAGCCGCCAGCGCAGACCGATTTCGGCCACCGTGCCTCCGTGGTGCCGGGCGACGACCCCGTGGGCGAGTTCATGCAGGGCGGTGCTGAACCAGAGCAACGTGGCGGCGCCCGTCAGCAGCACGGGATTGGTGAACAACTCCCTTGTGGAGAAGAGGAGTTCACCCATACGCAGGGCGACCACCACCTCCATCGCCACCACCAGCGCGAGCAGGGGCAGCAGCCACCCCGGAGCCAGCAGGAAGCCGACCGCCCGGTGCAGCCGGGCGGTGACCGCGTCGGCGTCGGCGACCAGCCGGACACTGCCGCGCAGCACCCCGCGCGCGGGCTCGGCGGGCCCGGTGGCGGCGACGGACCTCTCGGATGCGACGGACCCCTCGGGTGCGGCGGGTCCGGCAGGGGTGCGGGCGTCGGCCCCGGCCAGCAGTCCACGGGCCCCGAGCATCCGCAGGATCTGCTGCCAGCGGGCCCCGTCCAGACGGCGCCCGTACGCACGGGCGTACTCCTCGCCGATCTCCCGCAGACTCCGCTCGCCGTCCATCCGGGCGATGAGGAAGTGCTCCTTGGGACCGACCCGGAAGGAGCTTCCGCTGTCGGTGTCCTTGATCAGGTGCACCGTCGCGGCGCCGTCCAGCAGAGCGTCGCTGAGCAGGACCCGGGGCCGCAGCGCGGGCCGGTACTCGGCGAGGGCGTCGGCGGCGGCGCTCATCCCGGCTCCCGCAGGGCCCGGCCGAGCACGTGCGAGAGGTACGCCTCGTCCCTGATCGTCACGTGCAGCCGGTTGTTGGTCATATGCATGTACGGGGAGAGGAGCAGCGGCAGGGAGGCCGCCGGATCGGTGACCTGTTCGTCGCGCTCGCCGTCCCAGGAGCGGAACGTCAGATCGCCGTCGAGGGTCAGTGCGACGGCTCTGTCACGGAGTTCGACGCAGTGCTCGGCCCAGCCGGCGAGGAATCCGGGCAGCCGCGCCGCACCGTCCTCGTCCGCCACGGCGGCCCGGACCGCGGCGAAGCGGGCGGCCAGCCCGGCCGCCATCGAGGCGTAGTTGCGGTCGTACTCGTCGCTGCCGATGAACCCCGTGCCGGGGAAGGCCCGGTGCCAGAACTCGTAGTAGCTGTCGAGGTAGTCGGCGAGTTCCCCTCGGTCCGGCAGAAAGGCCGCGGACATCACCATCATCAGCTGGGCGGAGGTGCCGAGCAGCACGGTCCGCAGATGGAGGTTCTTCGTCCGAAAGGCGTCGATGACCAGGTCGCTGGAGCGCCTGAAATGCCATTCGGCGAGCTCGATCCCGGCCGGACCGCCGTACTTGCCGTACTCGGGCTCGTAACGCTCCTCGCTGCGCGAGTTGTTGGGGCGCAGGTTCATCCGGCCCTGGTCGTCCATGTAGTGGCCGCGTTCAGCACCCGGGAACTCGATGTCGAACAGGGTGTTGTAGAAGTCGTTGAGGAACCCGGAGTCCACCTCGTACAGCGCGGGCCGTTCCGCCAGGAACACGTCCACGGCCGCCTCGGTACGGCGTCGCACCTCGGCCTCGGCGTCCGGGGACGAGGGACGGATCCGCAGCCTCACATGAGGCCCCTCCAACCAGTAGTTGATGAAGAAGTAGCCGGCGAGCAGACCGTCCGCCTCCAGCTCCGCCACCAGCGGACGGATGCAATGGGTGAGCATGGGCCGGGGGTTGGCGGCGTAGAAGATGTGGGTGGCCTGCCAGGCTCCGGCCCGGCGGGTCCGCGTGGCGGCCGGGGTGGGCGGGGCTGGACTCATGAGTGGTCCCTCCTTCGGACGGGGGTGACGGTCTCCACCGCGAGCTCGGCGACATGGCGGCCCCGGCCGGAGAAGGTGTGCAGCCCGTCCTCGTCGGGCAGCATCTCCCGGAACACGACCCGGGCCCCGTCGCTCCTGATCAGTGCCTCGAACGCGGACAGGGAGAGCGGGCTGTCGAAGTCGACGTAGCTCGGCTTGCCGCCGGTCGCCCCGCGCGCGCCGCTGTCGGCGACGGTGGCGAAGACCCGGTCCGGCAGGCCGTGGGCGCGGCGGAACGCGTGCCAGCCCAGGAACCAGGCGTCCTCCCCGGCCCCCGGCCCGCGCAGCGGCAGCACGGTCGCGGGCGCGCTCCAGCTGCGCCGGCTGAGCACCACACTGCCGTGCCGGACCCTCGGCCTGCGGGTGACTCCGCCGTCCGGGGCACCCTCGGGGACGCCGCCCCACACGTTGAGCGGGGACATGGAGGTGGGCGAGAGGAGGAGCAGGGTGCGGGGCAGTTCGGGCAGCGCCAGCGGGACGAGGTAGCCGAGATAGACGGGCACCACCTCCTTGCCCAGCCGGGTGGAGCGCAGGACGAGCCGGTCCGCGGCCCGGTCGTGGACGAGGTACAGGTCGTCCAGGTGGATGCGGTTGGGCGCGGGCAGGGTGCCGCGCTCGCCGGGGCAGACGATCTCGTACTCGGTGAGCCTGCCGTGCAGATTGAGATTGCTGGTGACGGGCCCGCCGGTGACCTCGGCCAGGACGGCGCCCTCGGGCACGAGACCGGCGGTGGCGGAGAGCAGTTGTTCGTCGAGGCCGTCGAAGAGATGCGTGAACCTGCTGAACGGGAAGGAGACGCCCCCGTACGAACGGTTGAGGACGACCAGCGGGTCGGCGGGCCGGTCGACGATCTGCACATGGTGCGCGAGCGGGCTGAACTCCGTCTCCAAGGAAGCCAGTTCACCGGCCACCTCGTCGAGGACGTCCGCGTCGACATGGATCTCGCCGCCGTCGCCGGTCTTCTCCCAGGCCGACCACAGGGCACACATCCGTTCCACGAAGGCCTGCCGGGCCGTGTCGAGGGCCTTGAGCTGCGGCAGGGAGAGCCAGTTCTCCTCGGGTACGTAGTTCCCGTCCGCGTCGAACGCGGTGCGCTTCGCGGTGAACGACATGTACTGGTCGAAGAAGTCCTCGTGGAAGTCGTGCACCAGCTTCAGCAGGTCGTCGCAGCGTCCGCCCTGCCCGTACCGGGCGAGGAAGAACCCCTTGAACGTGACGCGCTGCGGCAGGGTCAGGTCGAAGGCGGGCAGCACCCGCTCCACCGCGCCGAGCGGCCCGGCCGCCAGCCCCTCCCAGGCGGCCGCGGAGAGTTCGGTGCGCCGTCCGGCCGCCACGTCCTCGTACAGCAGGGTCTGCGGGATCCTCGCCCGGTCCATGCCGAGCTCCGTCACCTGGACGGCGCTCAGCTCGACGCGCAACTCGGCCATCAGGGCACGCCGTTCGGCCGGGCCCGCGTCCGCGAACCGTTCGACACGGGAGGCGGGGGCGTCGAGCCGGGCGGCCAGCCGGTCCGCCCAGGGGCGGTCCAGTCCGCGCAGCGAGTTCTGGAAGGCGCGCAGCGGATCGGTGTCGTGGACCTCGGTCCGCAGGCAGGGGACCTGCACCATCCCCAGGTCGAGGAGCGCCTGGAGGTAGTGCGCGCACTCGGCCTCCCCGGCGTCCTGGTCCTCGGCCAGCCAGTCGGCCAGTTCCCCGTATCGAAGGGTGCCGCGCTCCTCGAACAGGCCGAGGAGGCGCTCCAGGGTGCCGCTGCGGCGGAGGAAGAACAGCCGGTCCTTCACCGCGTCGAAGGTGACGGCGGTGTCCTCGTCGCCCTGCGTGGTCCAGCGCCGCACATAGCGGACCCGGTCGTCGTCGCGGCCCCAGCCGGAGGCCGGGGCGACCGGCAGATCGGCGCGGCGCACCGGGTCGGCGATCACGGCCTGGGCGAGCCTGCCGACGGCGACGACATTGAGCCGCAGCAGCCCGGCCCATTCCTCGTCGATCCGGACCGTGAGCCCCCGGTCCTCGGCGGAGTCGTCGAAGGTACCGAGGGCGACCCCGGTGAACGTGGAGAACGGGCTGGTCTTGCAGGCCGTCCGGTAGAGGTACGAGAGCAGTGAGCGCTCGATCTTGCGCCGCTTCTTGTCCGGCACCGTCCCGGCGTCGCTCCTCGTGTACGCGTCGAGCTGTGCGTCCAGCGCGGGGGAGGCCAGCGGCAGCCCCTTGCGCAGCCGCTCCTCCCCCGCCAGCCGGCGCAGTGCCTCGCGGGCGCGCCCGGTCTCGTCGGCGAGCAGGGCGCGGCCCGCCGCCCGGTGCTCGTCCAGCCGTCGCCGGTCGGTCAGCCAGGCCGCCAGCGCCGTGCCGGTGGCCGCGTCGAGTCCCCCCACCAGCGCCGACGCGCGGTCGGCGGCCTCGGTCCCCGGCAGCCGGTTGTTGAAGACGTCGCGGCGCAGGCGCAGCAACGTGCGGCGCAGCGCCTCGTCCTCGCTGCCGCCGATGAGGCCGTGGAGCAGGTCGCCGAGCCGCTCGCCGTCGGCGCGCGACCGCTCGGTGGCGTCCAGGACCTCGTCGGCCCAACGGCGGCTCTGCGGGCAGCGCAGCGCCTTTACGCTCTCGACCGGCAGCCCGGCGACCCGCAGCATGAAGCGGGGGCGGGTGACGGTGGCGGTGGATGGGTGGTCCGGCGTCATGGCGGGTGGTCTCCCCTTCTCGTTCCGGTGGTCGTCCAAGGTGGCCGCGCTCAGGCGATCTCGTACCGGAAGTCGGCCGGGGCGGGCCGCTCGTTGCCGATCATCATGATCAGCAACGGCGCCTCCCCCGTCCCGGCGAGGGAGAGTTCCTCGATGTACGAGATGTTGTCGAAGCCGAGCGCCACCCCGCAGCCGACGCCCACGGCGGACGCGGCGGTGTAGGCGGTCTGCGCGATCGCCCCGACAGTGGCGTTCACCAGGCGGTATCCACGGTCCCCGACGGCGTCCAGGACGGCTTCGGTGCGCACGGTGGGCACCAGGACCGCGCCCGCCTGCTCCAGGTTGTAGTTCGACAGGAAGTAGTTCTTCTGCAGGAACTCCCCCGGCCTGCCCGCCTTCACCAGCCGCAGAACGTGCGCGTCGGGGTCGTACTCGTACGCACCGGGCTCGATCCCCTCGACATGGCCGACGAACGCGTAGAGCTTCGCCAGCCGCTGCCCTCCGGTGTCCCCGCCGATCCGCGAACCGGCCACGGAGGCCGCCAGGCAGCCGGCCAGCTGCTCGGCTCCGATCGGGCGCTGGGCGTCGAAGCGGCCGAAGCTGCTGCGGCGGGCGCGCAGGGCGGTGCGTACGTCCGTGCCGAGCGGCGGGGGCGGCGGCAGCGCCACCTCCGGGCGGGCCGGATCGGCGGGGTGCGCGGCCGCGGGGGCGAGCACCGCCGGGTCGGGGCGGTCGGTGGCGCCGGCGGCGGTGACGGCCTGCATCCGCCGGAGCGCGTCGAAGGTGAGGACGGTGCGCGAACGCTCACGGTCCCGGTGGCGCACGGAGACCGGGGCGGCCAGGGGGGTACGGGCGGCGGCCCCGGCCCAGTCGAGCGGTACGACGGCGAAGACGCCCTCCGCCGCCGTGTCGACACCGAGCAGCCGGCCGAGCCGTTCCTCGTCGAACCAGAGCGCGGGCTGTACGGACAGTCCCCGCGCGCCGGCCCACATCCGCCAGGTCTGCACACACGCGCCGAGGTCCATGGACACGGCGTGGAAGGAGAAGTTGTTGTACTTGAAGGCGTTCTGCCAGTACTTGATGCCGAGGACCAGGTACTGATCGGTGTCCGGCCCCGGAGCCCCGTCCCCGAGCGCGGCCCGCACCTCGCCGGAGACGTCCCCGGTCAGCAGCCGCTGCATCGCGTGGTGCCGCGTGGAGTAGTAGTGCACCCCCGGCGGTACGGGACCGCTCGGCCCGGACACCCAGTAGACGCTGACCGGGTAGAGCCCGCCGCCGGACGCCGAGCCCCGCGACCAGTTGGCGAGCGGGTAGTGCGGCAGCGCACCGAGGTCGGTGTTGGTCTGGATGCCCAGGCGGCGGCCCGTCAGCCCGTAGGAGTCGCGGAGCATCCCGGCGAGCAGCGTGAGATCGAACTTCCCTTCCCCGCATGCCTCCTGGGCGATCCCCCGGTCGAGCGCGGCGTCGGCCGGGTAGTCGCAGTCGGGCAGCGGAAGGCTGTCGACGCCGGGGTAGAACTTGGCCTTGCGCGGGCCGTCCGACCAGTTCGGCACGAAATCGGCGGGGTCCATCGGGACCCGGCCGCGCTGAAGGATCGCGGCGGCGTATTCATGGGCGTACCCCATGGCGGGCTCCTCGGTCACGGGAAGGGGTGCGGGGCGGGGTTGAGGTCGGCGTCGGTGAGATCGCTCCCGCGCAGCCCGGCCTCGCGCAGGGCGGTACGCAGCCGGTCCATGCCGAGGGCGCGCTGCCGGGTCCAGCCGAAGTCGATCGGCAGCAGTCCGGGCACGATCACGCCGACCGTGGTCAGACCCAGCTCACGCTGTTCCGGCATGGTCTGGTCGACGACGACCACATCGAATCCGGCGGCGGTGACGGCGTCCACGCACCGGGTCAGGTCGGTGCGCACATCGTCGGAGACGGGCAGCGCCGAGCCGTCCCCGTACAGCTGGTCGAAGGACCGCAGGGGCGGGCGCGGCGCTCCCGGTTCGCCGATCAGGAAGTGCGCGTGGCGGCCCATCTCCGGGATGCCGTAGAGCAGGGGGTGGTCGTGCAGTGCCTCGACCCGGTGGAAGTCCTCCGCCATGGCGCGCAGCCGTTCCTGGTCGCGTTCGGTGCGCCGGCGGAGGTTCACCGCGTCCGTGGCGATCTCGCAGAGCGCTCCGGCCAGGGCTGCCTCCGGGTCCAGCCCGGCGCCCGCGCCGAAGCACATCAGACCGGGGCCGCCGTCCCGCCGCACGGCGACCCCCGTGACGACCGGGACCGGGAAGGAGATCCGGGTGTCGAAGAAGCGGGCCTCGTAGCCGTACATCTCCAGCCGGTCGACCATCTGGCGGGTGGCCGGGCGGCGGCTGGTGCGCGGGTCGATCTCCGGGAGGGACGCCTTCCCGTACCAGGCGAGCAGGAACGCGTCGCGCTCGACGACCTCCATCAGCCCGAAGTAGACGGCCTCTTCGAGGCAGCCTCCCGAGGCACAGCCGTTGGAGCTCTCCTGGACGAAGCGGTTCTCCAGGCCGGGGGCGTGGTAGTACGTGAGGACCTCGGGCACCAGGACCGTGCGCCGGTCGCGCAGGGACCAGCCGTGGACCCAGGGGATCGCGCGGTCCGGGGTGAACGGGGTCACGCGCGGGTTGGCCCGGTGGAAGGCGTCGGAGTACAGCCCGCACACCCGCGGGTCGAGCGCGTGCTCGCCACGGGCGCGCAGGGCGTTCAGGGAGTCCCGGGTCCGCACCGCCCTGGACCGGGAGCGCATGCCCGCGTACCGCTCGAGTCCTTCGAGCACACCGATCCGCATGCTCTCGGCGAAGGTGTCGGCGTGGCCGCCCCAGAAGGTCTCGCGCAGATACTCCCCCGAGCGCATCGAGAAGCAGCCGATGGTGGCGGAGGTGGAGGTGGAGGAGACGTCCTGGACGACGGACGGGCCGAGCGAACCGCACACCGGGTTGGCGTACGGCTCGACGGGCAGTGCGTACTCCTCGATGTCCCGGACCCGGAAGCCGCCCGGACGGTGCTTGGGCGCCGGGCGCAGGGTGAGCGTGGCCGCCCCGGCGGTGTCCGGCTCCCGCACCCCGCAGCGCGGGCACTCGGGGTCGGGGACGAGCGGGTAGTGGCGGACCGTCAGCGTCCGCAGGTCCACCAAGTGCACGGCGGGCAGGGCGCCGGTCTCCGGTCCGGTGCCGCCGAGCCGGGCGGCGACGACCCCCGCGAGCGCGTGCGCGGCGAACGGTGTGAGGTACGGGGACTCCCCGGCCGCCCGGGTGCCCGAGCCGAGCTCCAGCGCCTCGCGCAGCGCGACGGAACGGACCGACTGCCAGCGCCGTTCGAGGCAGTGGGCGCAGATCCGCCGGCCGGCGCGTCCGGGCGGCGCGAACGGGCCGACGACGACGTGCGAACCGTAGAACCGGACGGGCACGGCTGCTTCCGCCACCGGGGCGCCGGTGACCGCCGCCGCGCCCGCGAAGGCGTCGCGCACGCCGAGCGGCGCCACGTCCAGCGGCGGCGGGGTGCCGTGGTGGGTCAGGGCCAGCGCCTCGTGCAGGAGCTCCGCGAGCGTGCGCGCGGACTCCGCCGCCACGGGACGATCGCCGCGGACGGGGGTCTCAACGGGCATCGGGCCCGCCCTCGCCGTCCACCGTGAGCAGCACCCGGGCGGTACTGATGCCGCCGGTGGCGAGATCGGCCGGGGTGGTGGGCACGTACAGCGCGTCGCGTCCGGCGAGCCGGAGCCGGTCGAGCACTCCGGTGAACGTGGCCGTGGGCCCGGCCGCCGTGACGGGGGCGCCGGTGACCGCGATGCTCCCGGCGGCGAGGTCGCTCACCAGCGGGTCGCCGAGGTCGACCTCCGCGTCCGGGTCCTCGGCGGCGAGTTGTGCCCGGCCGAGCAGATCCCGCAGCGCGGCGCAGGCCGCGGCCCGGCGCGACAGTCCCGCGCCGACCGCCCAACGCCCCGGCGTCCGCTCCCCGTCGGGTTCCCGGGCCAGTACCACCTGGGCCGAGGTGCGCTCCTCCTCCCCCAGGTCCAGCAGCTCCACGGCGAGATCCAGGTTGGCCGCGGACTTCAGCAGGAACACCAGTTCCGGGTCGTCGCCGTCGGCGGAGACCGGGCTCACCACCGCCGCACCCCGGACCGCCCGCAGCAGTGCGTCGTGCGCCAGCGCCGACAACAGGCCGACCCCCGCGGCCTCCCGTGCGTCCGCACCCGCGCCCGCACCCGCCGCCGTGGCCAGATGGAGCCGGTCCCGGTTGTCCGCCCCGAAGGTGCGCACGGCCGCGGCCGGCACCCGGACCGGTTCCTTCCCGATCAGCGAGGTCGCGACGGTCCAGGCGTCCGGCAGCGCGCCGGTCCCGCCGCCGGTGGTCAGCACGTCGGGGCCCAGGATCCGGTCGGCCGGCTCCGCCGCGGCCGGGGCCAGGGGCACCACGTGCTCCACGTACGCCGCAGCCGCCGCGTACAGCGCCCGCATCCGCGCGCCCGCCAGATGGTGCACGTCGAAGGCGGCGATCCTGCGCCGCGGCCCGGTGCCGAGCGCCACCTCGACCCGGCTGAGCTTCAGCGGGGTCTGCGTCAGCCCCTCGTCGTCGTAGCGGGTGAAGATCCCGGTGTGCGGGCGCACCAGCGCCCCGCTGATCCGGTTCAGCTCCTCGACCATGGCCTCCGCGTCGCGGGCGGTCTCCACGGTCGGGGTGACGGGCAGTGCCAGGCCGTCCGGCAGCGCGGGCGCCGGTTCGCGGACGTCCAGGGCTGCGCAGCGACCGCAGCGGGGGTGCGGCCGCACCGGCTCGGACATCACGTCCAGCGAGGCCAGGTCCTGGACCAGGACCTGGCCGGCGGTCTCGGCGGGCAGCGCACCGGTGGTGAGGCGGAAGATCTCGTAGCCGAGGAGGTTGCCCACCATCGCGGCGACCGGGCCGGACAGTTCGTCCCGGGACACCGGGGTGGCACCCGCGGCCTCGCCCCAGAGCGCGGCGGCCTCCCCGGCCGACACATTGCCGCCCAGCCTCAGCAGGGCGCAGGACCAGCAGCCGGTGGCGGTCGCGGTGGAGAGCGGGCCGACGACGAGCCGCTCGCCGAACAGCCAGGCGGGGATGAGGGTCCGGCCCTCGGGCACGCCGGCGGCGAGCAGCCGGTGGGTGCGCGCCCCGGCCCCGGCCCCGGTCACCACGACGACGTCGTAGCCGTCGAGGGCCGCCCAGTCGGCCCGCGGACCGGCGGCGATCCGGTCCGCCCGTGCGGCGCCCCCGGCCGCCTCGGCCGTGACCTCGCCGAACTCCGTGGTCGTGCCGATCCGCACGCACCCGTTCCGCAGCAGGCTCAGCGCGCACCACCGGGCGATCTCGTCGTCGCCGAGCACCGCGACGCGGGTGGCGCGGAAGCGGGCGAAGCGTTCCGGCGCACCGTCGACGTAGTGGTCGACATAGGCGATCTGGGCCGCGAACCGCTGCGCCACCTCCTCCGGTACCGGCCCGGCCCCGGTGCCGGGCTCGGGCACGTCGCGGGCGAACCCCCGCTCGTACAGCGTCCTGACCAGCTCTGCCGCCATCGCCCGCTGTCCCGGCCCGAAGCCCGCGCAGACGTCGGCGAGCCGGTGGTGGCCGGCCAGGTGCGGGACGACGAGGGAGGCGAAGCGGTAGGCGGTGCGTCCGGCCAGGTGGAACCCGCCGTCGGCGTTGTGGAAGAGCACCCCGCCGGGGGTCTCGGTGAACAGCACGTCCCGGCGGATGCGCGGCCGGGTCGCGGCGAGCGCGTCGAACGTCCCGGTCACTGCGGTTTCGGCACTCTCGGCAGTCTCGGCACTCTCGGCCATGGGGTCACACCTTCTCTGTGCGGCGGATGCGTTCCTGGTCGGTTCTTCGTACGTAGGCGCGGAGCAGTTCGTGGATGCGGTACGGGCCCGGCGGGCCGTCCTCCAGCAGTCCGGCGTCGGCCAGCCGTTCCAGGGCCGCCTCGGTGACGGCCGGGACGTCCTCGGCCGTGAAGGAGGCCCCGGGTGCTGCCCCGACCCGCAGGAACGCCTCGGACAGCCGCGGGTCGAGCCGGTTCAGCGCGCCGTCCAGGAGGGCCGTCACGGACAGGCCCGGGGAGTCGGTGAGGGTGAGCCGGGCGAGCGGGTCCTGGCCCAGCCAGCCGACGGCGTCACCGAGCCGCAGTGCGGGGCGGGTCAGCAGGCGGGCCGTCAGGATGCGCAGCGCGAGCGGGAAGTGGCCGCACAGCGCCGTGAGCCGGTGCGCGGCCTCCGGCTCGGCCTCGACCCGTTCGGCGCCGAGCACGGACAGCAGCAGCGCGTACGACTCCGCCCCGGTGAACGCGGAGAGCCGGTGCACCCACCCGCCGTGCGTGGCGACGAGCCCGGCGAGCCCCATCCGGCTGGTGACGACCACGGCTCCCCGCGCCTGTGCGACGAGGGGCAGCAGCGGGCGCACCTGGTCGGCGTCGCGCACGTCGTCGAGCACGAACAGGGTCCGCCCGTCCGCCTGTCCGGGGCGCAGGGCCGCCGAGACCTCCGCCGCGACCTCGGCGGTGCCGCGGGGTTCGCCGTCCGGCCGGGTCGTACGGATGAGCAGCCGGCCGCCCGGGAAGCCGTCCCGGACCAGGTGCGCGACGTGATGGGCGAGTGCCGATTTGCCGATGCCCGGTGCCCCCGACACCAGCACGGTGAGCGGGTGCCGGTCGTCCTCGCCGGCTGCGGCGGGGGCGGTGAGACGGGCCACCATGGCAGCGGTCTCGGCGTCCCGCCCGGTGAAGTTCGGAACCGCGGGAACCTCCGGCGCCACGAGTGGCGCGCCCGCCCCCGGCACGGCCGCGGGCGGGGCCCAGGGCACCGTCGCCCGCCCCGTCGACGCCGGGGCGGAGCCGTCGGCCACGACCACCTCGCCCTCGACGACCCTCGCGAGGGCACCGGGCGGCCGCAGGGGCCGGCTGTCCTCGGCCGCCGGGTCCTCGCCGCGCAGAATCGCGAGTTCCAGCTGCTGGAGTGCGGGAGAGGGGTCGACACCCAGTTCGTCCAGCAGGAACCCCTTGACCCTCCGGTACTCCGCGAGGGCCTGGGTCTGCCGTCCGGTCCGGTAGAGCGCCTCGATCAACTGCTCGTGGAGCCGCTCATGGCCCGGGTATACGCGCGTAGCCGTCCACAGTTCGACGAGGGCCTCCCCGTAGCGCCCGAGGCCCAGCAGCAGGTCGCAGACCCGTTCCACACTGCGCAGCCGCTCCTCCGCGAGCCGCGGCACCTCGTCCCGGTGCAGCACGTCGGAGCGCACATTGGCCAGCAGTGAGCCCTGCCAGAGGGACAGCGCGTCCTTGAGCGTGCAGAGTTCGGCCTCCGGGTCCTCGGACATGGCCACCGCACGGCGCACCTGGTCCCGGAAGCCGAGCAGGTCCAGCGAGTGCGGCTCGGCGGTGATCCGGTAGCCGCCGGGCACCGCCTCGATGGAGGTCTCCGTCACCCCGTGCTTGGTGAAGAGCCGGCGCAGCCGCAGTACGCAGGTCTGGAGGGCGGCCTTGGCGGTGGCCGGCTGTACCTCCCCCCACACGGCCCGCTGGAGGTAGTCGGCGGACACCACGGCGTTGGCGTGCAGGAGAAGCGCGGCCAGCAGGATCGTCGGCTTCGACGGCTGGAGCACGACGGCCTCGGGACCGTCCGTGAGGGTCAGCGGCCCTAGCAGCTGAAACCGCATCACGGCGGTCAGTCCGCGTCCGACGGACAGCGCCGTCCGCCCGGGGGGCGGGGCGCGCGGCGTCCGGTGCGTGCCGCCACGGGGCCGAGGGCCGCCCCCGTACCGGGCCTGCCCGGATGCATCCGACGACCCGACGGGGGTCCGTGCCGGGCGTCGCGCGCCGGGCGGGATCTGTCGGGCACGGCCTAGTCCCAGCCGTTGACCAGCTTGCACACCTGAACGGGTGCGGCGGGCAGGAGGAGCCGGTCCAGTACCGTCTCCAGGTGCGTACAGGCCGCCTGATCCGCCTGTGCGGGGCCGTGTTGCCCGGCCGGGGGACCGAAGGAGGCCGTCCCCGCGGCGGAGGCGGCACCGGCGGAGAGCGCGAGCGAGACCAGGGCGAGACCGGTGACGGCGGCAGTACGTGCGGCGCCGGCCGGCCGGCGCGAGAGCGAAGAGCTGAACACGATTCCCCTTCGGCTGTTGCGTCCTGCCGGGGGTTCCCGGCAGGACGACGATGCCAGCGAGGAGGGCGCACGGGCGCGCCCGGACGTGTCAGCTTGCTGCACGGACCACGGCAGCTTCGTGCAAGCGGCCCAGGGCGCGGGAGGCCCCCGGGAACGCCTCGGACCGGGGCCGCACGCGTCCGGCCCCGGAGGGTTTGGAGGAACACCCCGGGGCCGGATCAGTCATCCTACGTGGGCCGTCGCCGCGGCTAGTCCGTGGCGATCGCGTTCAGCACGTTCATCCTGCCCGCCCGGAACGCCGGGACCAGGGCCGCGAACAGGCCGACGAAGGCCGAGGCGACGAAGACCGTGAGGATCGTCGGCCACGGGATCTCCAGGACGTCGAGCCCTTCCAGGGCCAGCAGCTTCTGGGCCGCCGTGCCCCAGCCCATGCCCAGGCCCAGGCCGAGCAGGGCGCCGAAGACCGCGATGACCACCGACTCCAGACGGATCATCCGGCGCAGCTGGCGGCGGGAGAGGCCGATGGCGCGCATCAGTCCGATCTCGCGGGTCCGCTCGACCACCGACAGCGCCAGGGTGTTCACCACTCCGAGCACCGCGACGATGATCGCGAGGGCCAGCAGGCCGTAGACGATGTTCAGCAGCTGGCCGATCTGCTTCTTCAGCTGCTCCTTGAAGTCGGCCTGGTTCTTCACCTCGTACTGCGGGTACTTGGCGAGGGCGTCCTTGAGGGCGGCGTACGCCTCCTTCTCCTTGCCGTCCTCGGCCTTCGCGAACATCATCATGTTCTTCGGCAGGCTGTCGGCGGGGACGTACCGCGCGGCGGTCGTGACGTTCGTGTACATCGCGCCCTTGTCGATGTTCACGTCGTCCGAGGTGATCGCGGCAAGCCTCAGCTTCGCGGTCTCGCCGCCCCTGAACGCGACGGTGAGCCGGTCGCCGACCTTGAGGTGGTGCTTGGTGGCGTACGTCTCTCCGACGGACATGGCGTCCTTGCCGTACGCGTCGGCCAGCTTCCCGGCGACCGTCTCGCGGCGGACGTCCTCCTGGTACGTGGGATCGACGGCGGCCAGGACCTTGTTCTCGGTGGTGCCGTCGGGAGCCGTGAGAGCGGCGCCGACGACCTTGTAGCCGGTGAAATGCTCGATGTCCGGCACGGACTCCAGGGATTTCACCGCCTGGTCCACGAGGAGCGTCGGGTTGCCGCCGGACGGCTGGACGATGAAGTCCGCGCCGACCGACTTGTCGAGTTCCTCGGTGGCCGAGGCGACCATGGAGGAGCCGACGACCGAGAGGCACGCCACCAGGGCGAGGCCGATCATCAGTGCGGCGCCGGTCGCTCCGGTGCGACGTGGGTTGCGCAGGGCGTTGCGCTCCGCGAGCCGTCCGACGGGGCCGAACATCCGCAGCATGACCGCGCTCAGCACCCGGACCACGAAGCCGGCCAGCAGCGGGCCGATCACGATGAAGCCGATCAGGGTGAGGACCACGCCCACACCGAGGAGGAGCGAGCCCTCGCTCGACTTGTCGGCGCGCGTCGCGGCGAGCAGCGCGGCGCCACCCGCGAGGGTGAGGACCAGGCCGATCGCGGCCCGGACCCGGCCCGCGCGGCCGTCCGCCGGCGTTCCGGCGTCGCGCAGGGCGGCCATCGGGGAGATCTTCCCGGCGCGGCGGGCCGGGATGTACGCGGCGACGACGGTGACGAGGATGCCGAGCGCGAGGCCGACGACCGGGGTCGTCCAGGCGATCGTGAGGTCCTTGGTGGACAGTTCCATGCCCATGGCGCCCATGAGCTTCATCAGGCCGACGGCGAGGCCGATCCCGGCGCCGACCCCGAGGACGGAGCCGACGATGCCGAGGAACAGCGCCTCGATCAGTACGGACCGGTTGACCTGCTTGCGACTGGAGCCGATGGCCCGCATCAGGCCGATCTCGCGGGTGCGCTGGGCGACCAGCATCGAGAAGGTGTTGACGATCAGGAAGATACCGACGAGGAAGGCGATCCCGGCGAAGCCGAGCATCGCGTACTTCATGACGTCGAGGAAGGAGCCCATCGAGTCCTTGCTGGCGTCCGCGGCCTCCTTCTGGGTCTGGAGCTCGTACCCGGAGGTGTCGCCGAGCGTGGTGGCGACGTTCTTCTTCAACTGGGTGTGGGAGACACCGGATTCGGCGGACACGAAGACGACGCTGAACACGTCCCGCGCGCCGAGCAGCTTCGTCTGCGCGGTGGCGGTGTCGAAGTAGACGACGGCCGCACCGGGGTTGGTGACCTTGAACGTGACGATGCCGGTGATCTTCGCGTCGATGTCGCCGTTGGGGGTGATGGTGCGCAGCGAGTCGCCGATCCCCAGGTGGTGCTTGTCGGCGGTGTCGGCGTCGAGCATCGCCTCGGTCGGACCGCGCGGCAGGCGACCGGAGGTGATCTCCATCGAACGCAGGTCGTTCTTCGTCCAGTTGCGCGCGATCGTCGGGCCGCCCGACGTCGGGCCGATGTTCTTGTCGTGGCTGTCGACGACGGTGACGGACGTGCTGACGGCCGCGCCCTCCGCGTCCTTCACCCCGGTGGCCGCGGCGACCTTCTCGACGGTGGCGGCGGGCACCGTGACGGGCTTGCCGTTCTCCGGCAGCCGGTCGTTCTCGTCGGGGCCCTTGGGCCGGACGGTGACGTCGGCCGCCGTCGCGGCGAAGAGCTTGTCGAACGTGGTGTTCATGGTGTCGGTGAAGACGAGCGTGCCGCACACGAACGCCACCGACAGCAGGACCGCGACGGCGGAGAGCGCCATGCGTCCCTTGTGCGCGAAGAAGTTGCGCCTCGATGTCTTCCAGACGGTCATGAGGTCCGCCCGCGGGAGTCGAAGTCCTTCATGCGGTCGAGGACCTGGTCGGCCGTCGGGTTGTGCATCTCGTCGACGATGCGCCCGTCGGCGAGGTAGAGCACCCGGTCCGCGTAGGAGGCGGCGACCGGGTCGTGGGTGACCATGACGATGGTCTGGCCCAGCTCGTCGACCGACCTGCGCAGGAAGCTCAGCACCTCGGCGCCGGCCCGCGAGTCCAGGTTCCCGGTGGGCTCGTCACCGAAGATGATCTCCGGCCGGGCGGCGAGCGCCCTGGCCACCGCGACGCGCTGCTGCTGGCCGCCGGAGAGCTCGGTGGGGCGGTGCTTCAGCCGCTCGGCGAGGCCGACGGTCTCCACGACCTGCCGCAGCCAGGCCGCGTCGGGCCTGCGGCCCGCGATGTCCATCGGCAGCGTGATGTTCTCCAGCGCGTCGAGCGTGGGCAGCAGGTTGAACGCCTGGAAGATGAAGCCGATCCGGTCCCGGCGCAGCTGGGTGAGCTTCTTGTCCTTGAGCCCGGTGATCTCGGTCTCGTCCAGGAAGATCTGACCGGAGGTCACGGTGTCCAGTCCGGCCAGGCAGTGCATCAGCGTCGACTTGCCGGAGCCGGACGGACCCATGATCGCCGTGAACTGCCCGCGGGCGATGTCCACATCGACATGGTCGAGCGCGACGACACGGGTCTCCCCCGCGCCGTACGCCTTGACGACCTGCCGCGCCCGCGCAGCCACGGCCGTACGCCCTCCAGTGCCCCCGTGCCTGGGAATGGTTACAGCCGTTGTCACGGTTTTTCTCCTATGTCCGTCAGTGTTCAGGATGTCGCGGTGTATGGATGAAGTCTGGTGTTCCGAGAGGGGTCGGCGCTCTGGTGCGCAGCGCAGTCTTCGGGTGGGGTTTCCCCCACCACGCCCCCTGTGGCCAGCCGCATTCGCGGCGGTGATCAGCCGTTTTTCACGGTGTAGGAACACGGTAAGGAGCGGAACCGTGCGGTCACGTCCTCCGCCGGGAGGAAGCTCCCCTGGGCAAAAGTGGGGAGCGCCCCTTAGGGGTATCGGCCCCCGGGTGGAGACGGTCCTCAGGGGCTGGACCCATGGGTGCACGCGCCGGGGTCCGCCGGGCCCTGCGGACCCCGGCGGACCGGCGGCACCCTCCCCGCCGGGAGCCGCGGGTGAGACAGTGTCACGAGAAAATACGTGCAGGGGGAAGGAATCTTGGTGAGCGGCGCGGGCGGCAGTACCGAAGCGATGTCCGGGTCCGGGGTGGACCCGGCCCCGTCCCCCGCACCACCGCGCGGACGCGGTCCGGTGGTCGCCGCCCTGATGCTCGGCATGGCCCTGGCGGCCATCGACGGCACCATCGTCTCGACCGCCGTCCCGCAGATCGTCGGCGATCTCGGCGGCTTCTCCGTCTTCTCGTGGCTGTTCTCCGGCTACCTGCTGGCCGTGACGGTCACTCTGCCGGTGTACGGGAAGCTCTCCGACACCTTCGGCCGCAAGCCGGTCCTGATCGCCGGCATCGTCCTGTTCCTGTTCGGTTCGGTGCTCTGCGCCGCCGCCTGGAACATGGCCGCGCTGATCGCCTTCCGGGTCGTCCAGGGCCTGGGCGGCGGCGCCCTCCAGGGCACCGTGCAGACCATCGCCGCCGACCTCTACCCCCTCAGGGAACGCCCGAAGATCCAGGCCAAGCTGTCGACCGTATGGGCCACATCAGCGGTCGCGGGGCCGGTGATCGGCGGACTCATCGCGGTGTACGCGGACTGGCGCTGGATCTTTCTGATCAATCTGCCGGTCGGGGCCGTCGCGCTCTGGCTCGTCGTACGCCACCTGCACGAGCCGTCCCGCATCCGCCGGGCAGCCGGCGCGCCGCGCCCCCGCATCGACTGGGCGGGCGCCCTCGCCGTCTTCGCCACCGGCACCCTGCTGCTGACGGCGCTCGTCCAGGGCGGGGTCGCCTGGCCCTGGCTCTCCGCCCCGTCCCTCGGGCTGCTGGCCGGCAGCGTCGTGCTCGGCGCGCTGACGGTCGTCATCGAACGGAGGGCCGCCGAGCCGATCATTCCCGGCTGGGTCTGGCGGCGACGGACCATCGCCTCGGTCAATCTCGCGCTGGGCGCGATGGGACTGCTGATGGTCGCCCCCACCGTCTTCCTGCCGACGTACGCCCAGTCGGTACTCGGCCTCGGCCCCGTCGCCGCCGGTTTCGTGCTGTCCGTGATGACTCTGAGCTGGCCGGTCTCCGCGGCATTCTCCAACCGCGTCTACAACCGCATCGGCTTCCGCCTCACCGCGATCATCGGCATGGGCTGCGCGCTGCTGATACTGCTCGCCTTCCCGCTGCTGCCGTATCCGGGCGAGCCCTGGCAGCCCGCCCTGATCATGCTGCTGCTCGGCGCGGCGCTGGGGCTGTTCCAGTTGCCGCTGATCGTCGGGGTGCAGTCGACGGTCGGCTGGGCCGAGCGGGGGACGACGACCGCGTCGGTGCTCTTCTGCCGGCAGGTCGGCCAGAGCGTCGGTGCCGCGCTCTTCGGCGCCGTCGCCAACGGGGTCCTCACCTCCCGGCTGGCCGCCGCCCCGGTACCCGGACTGCCGGGCGACCTGGACGCGGTCTCGCACGCCCTGGACGACCCGGGCAGCCTCTCGGCCGCCGCGACGGACCAGTTGCGGCGGGCCGTCGACGCCGCCGTCGACCATGTCTACCTGGGTGCCGCCGCGGCCGCGGCGCTCGCCCTGCTGGTGCTGGTCCTGCTGGCCCCGCGCCGCTTCCCGGTCCTCGCGGAGGAACCCGGCGGCGACACCTCCGCGCCGTAGTTCGGGGAGCTCCATTTCGTCGAAAGTTCACGCAACTGAGCCATTACCGTGGGTAGTTCCAGCCATACTCTCCTCAACTGCCATACCCACGAGTAATGTTCGCGCTTCCTACAGCACACCCGCACTCCTGCCTTGCCGTCCGGACCAGGACCCGAGCCTTGCAAGGAGCAGCACCCAGATGTCGTACGGAAACCCGCCCCCGCCCCCGTATCCCGCCCGGCCCGAACGGCTGCCGAAGCCGTCCCAGCGGAATCAGCCCCCGCCTCCGTACCACCCCGACTACCTGCTCCCCTGGCAGAGTTCGCAGCCCTCGCCGACCGCGGAGGGGCCGGACGCGCCCGCCGCACCCGCGTCCTCCGCTCGTCATGGCGATCTGCGCCGACTGCGCACCGCGTACCGGGCGCTGCGGCGCATCACGACGCTGACCGCACTCGGCTACTTCATCGTCTTCCTGCTGCTCTCCGGCTTCGCCAAGGACCTGATGGACCGGCCCCTGTTCGGCGGTCTCGACCTCGGCCTGGCGCTCGGCCTCTGCCAGCTCCCGGTGACGCTGCTCGCCGTCGTCCTGTACGAGCGGACCGCCCGGCAGACCGTCGATCCCCTCGCCGCCCGGATCCGAAGGGCGGGAGCGGCCCGGTGAACGGATTCGACAACTCCGCGCAGACCATGTCTCTGGTGGCCTTTCTCGCCGTGGCCACCGTGGCGCTGCTGCTCTGCGTGATGACCGGTCCGGACCGCGACGACCTCGACGAGTTCTACACCGGCTCCCGCTCGCGCTCCCCCCTGCGCAGCGGCCTCGCCCTGGCGGGCGACTACCTCTCCGCCGCCACGGTCCTCGGCACCACCGGAATCATCGCCCTCACCGGCTACGACGGGATGATCCTCGCCCTGAGCATCACCCTCTCGCTCGTGCTGCTGATGTTCCTGCTGGCCGAACCGCTGCGCAACGCGGGCGGGTTCACCATGGGCGACGTGCTCGAACGCCGCGCCTCCGGCCGCGCGGTCCGCATCGCCGCCTGCGCGGCCGCGCTCGCCGCGCTCGTGCCGATGATGGTCGTCCAGCTCGCGAGCAGCGGCGATCTCCTCGCCTTCATCCTGGGGTTCGACAGCTCGGGATTCCGCACCGGCGCCATCATCGGCCTCGGCATGCTGATGATCGGCTACGCGGCGATCGGCGGCATGAAGGGCACCTCGCTGATCCAGGTCGTGAAGACCGTGGTCCTCTTCGTCGCCGCCCTCACCATCGCCGTACTGATCATGAACCGGTTCGGCTGGGACACCGGCGCCCTGCTCTCGGCCGCCCAGCAGGGCAGCGGGGCGGGGAGCGCCTATCTGCGCTCGGGACTCCAGTTCGAGGGCAGCGGGCTCGACATGGTCAGCTCCGAACTGACCGTGGTGCTCGGCGCCGCCTGCCTGCCGCACGTCACCCTGCGCATGACGAACGCCCCGTCCACCCAGGCCGTCCGCCGCTCCCTGTCCTGGGCGGTCTCCGTGGTCGCCGGGATCTGTCTGCTGCTCGTCGTGATCGGCTTCGGTGCCGGCGCGCTCGTCGGGCATGACGGCATCACCGCCGCCGGGGCATCCGGGAACAGCTCGATCCTGCAGGTCAGCGGAGCCGTCGCGGGCGGCGGCCAGATGGGCGCGCTGATCGTCACGACGATGACGACGGCAATCTTCCTGACACTGCTCGCCTCGGTCGCCGGAATGATCCTGGCCTGCGCCAACGCCCTCGCCCACGACCTCTTCGCCCACGGACTGCACGGGGTGCGTCGCCGGAACAGGCAGCCGGTGGCCGGCCTGTCCGAGATGCGTACGGCACAGGTCTCGGCGGTCGCGGTCGGGCTGCTCGCCATCACGCTCGCCGTCGTGGCCAGGCACTGGAACGTGCAGGCGCTGGCGACCCTCTCCTTCTGCGTCGGAGCGTCGGCGCTCGCCCCGGCGCTCGTCTACAGCATGTTCTGGCGACGCTTCACCCGTACCGGACTGCTCTGCACCCTGATCGTCGGCACCGTCACCGTCATGGTGCTGATCACCGGCACCAATCTGGTCTCGGGCTCCCCCTCTTCGGTCTTCCCCGACCACGACTTCAACTGGTTCCCGTTCACCACGACCGGGCTCGTCTCCATCCCGGCCGGATTCCTGGCGGGCTGGCTGGGAACCGTCCTCCCCCGCTACACGGCGGCCGAGGCCCGCCGCCGCTACGACAGGGAGGAGCCCCGCATCCTGGCAGGGGTGCCACCGGCACCCCTGCCCTGAACCACCCCGGGCCACAAGGCCCCGGTGCGTACCCGCGGCTCCTCAGTCCTCCGCCGGATCCGGGGCCACCCGCCCGGTGAGCGCCGCGAGCGAGTTCCGCACGTGCGTCATGTGCGCCTGCGCCTCCTCGCGGCCCTCCTCGTGCTCCCGCAGGATCCGCTCCGTCTCCCGGACCACCCGCTCCTCGCGGACCCGGGCCGCGGCGAACAGTTCCGCACCCCGCGCGTCGGCGTCCTCCTGGCGGTGCCGTGCGGCCTCCTCGGTCTCCGCCAGCGCCCGCCGCACCTCGGCCAGACCGGCCTCCGCCCGCTCGATCTGCTCGTCGTGTCGGGCCGCCTGCGCGGCCTCGGCCTCGGCCAGCTCGCCTTCGGCCGTCTTCCACCGCTCGGTGTGCTCCTGCTCCTGGTGCGCCAGAACACTCGCGGTACGACGACGCGTCTCGGCCATCGCCGAATCCGCCTGCTCCCGCACCTCCGCGGCCTCCCGTCGGGCCTCGGCAACGCTCTCCTCGGCGGTGCCCCGGGCCGTGGCCAGCGTCTCCTCGGCGTACTTCCCGGCCGCCGTCCGCATCGCCTCGGCGTCCGCGCCCGCCGACGCGCGGAGCCCGCGGCCCGCCTCCTGTGCCGCGTCCCGCAACGCCTGCGCATCCTCACGGGCGGCGCCCCGGACGTCCTCGGCCTCGCTCTCGGCGAGCCCCAGGATCCGCTGGGCGCGCTCACCGAGCGATGCGTAGTTCTGCGGGGCGAGCGCGGCGACGACCTCGCCCAGCCGCGCCGACTCGGCCGACAGCTCGTCGACCAGCGCGGTCAGCCGGGACACCTGCTCCCGCGCCTCGTCCCGCTCCGCCGACAGATCGGCGGCCTTGTTGTCCACCTGCTCCGGGCGGTAGCCGCGCCCTCGCACCACGACGAAGCCGTGCGGGGACACCGGTGCAGAACTCATCCTTGAAGCCTCTTTCCGACTCTCCGATCAGCAATACGTCAAGGATGCGGTAATTGGCACAGAAGTCGGAATCGATCAGCCGCGTTCCGGACGGAAGCGACAGGCATCACAGACCGAGCGGGGGTGCCCCGACCCTGGTCGGGATCCGGGCCGCCCCCGCACGGCTGCCGGGTCAGATCAGCCCGTCCCACATCTGCTCGAGGAGTACGGACCACCAGCTCTCCGGCGACGCCAGCGCCGCCGCGTCCAGCGCCACCAGCTGGGCCTGGAAGTCGACCGTCCAGCGACCCGCCTGCTCCGGGTTGAGCCCGAAGCGCAGCCGCCACATCCGGCCGAGCAGCGCCATCGAGCGCTGGAACTCCGGCAGTCCGGTGTTCACGAACTGCGGCGCGGCCGACTGGCCGTGCCCGCCCGCGGGGGAACCCGCCTCGACCGGCACGGCCACGATGTTCGCCGTGCCGTACTGAACACAGATCGCCCGACCGAAATCGGTCCCCATGACGAGGTACGACCCGGCGTCCGGGGCGGCCTGCACCTGCCGCTGCGCGGCGAGCTCGGCCAGCGTCGGCACCACCGGCTGCCCCGGCTGCGCCCAGAAGAACGGCCCGAAGTCGGCGGGCAGCCCCGCCCACACCAGGCTCCGCGCCACGGTCTCGGGCACGCCCTGACGGGACACCGCACGCTGGTCGAAGCGGAGGATGCCCTGCGGGCCGAAGCTCTGCAGCAGTTCCTGCGCGACGACCTCCGGCGGCACCTGCGGCGCGGCCGGCATCTGCGGCAGCGGCGCACGCACCGGCGCCGGGCGCGCCGGCCCGTCCGCCACCTGGTGCAGCTCGCCCTGATGCGTGAGCAGATGCTGCATGCCCTGCTGGCGGCTGGCGTGATCGGTGCCGTACGGGGCGACGCTGGTGATCCGCACCTGCGGCCAGGTCTCACGGATCATCCGCGCGCAGTAGCCACCGGGAAGCTCGCACGACTCCAGCTCGGTGTGCAGCTCGATGACCTGCTGCGGCGGCACGTTCATGGCCCGCAGCTCGTGCAGCATCTGCCACTCGGGATGCGGGGTGCCGGGCGCCGAGCGGCGGATCAGCTGCTGCTCGCTGCCGTCGGGCGCGCGGTAGCGCAGCACGGCCTGATAGCCGGGGCCGACGGTCGGCTGACCGCTCGGCGCCTGCGGATAGCCGTACGCCGGGGGCGGCGGGCCGTGCGGATTCGGTGGTACGGGGCCGCCGCCCTGCGGTATTCCGGGCGGACCGGGAGGACCGGGGGGCTGCGGCGCACCGGGACCACCCATGCCGGGGTCGGCCAGCATCGTCGCGGCATGATGCACACCCCCACCCGACG
>NZ_JBIWOS010000006.1:242744-350533 GCF_044767885.1 Streptomyces sp. NPDC101194 | reverse complement strand
GACGGCGGAGGAGTCGAACCAGGAGGCACCGGCGCCCCCGGAGGACCAGGAGGCTGCGGCGCACCGACGACACCCGGCGCACCGGGCGGACCAGGAGGACCAGGGGGCTGCGGCACACCGGGACCACCCATGCCGGGGTCGGCCAGCATCGTCGCGGCATGATGCACACCCCCACCCGACGGCGGAGGAGTCGAACCAGGAGGCACCGGCGCCCCCGGAGGACCAGGAGGCTGCGGCGCACCGACGACACCCGGCGCACCGGGCGGACCAGGAGGCTGCGGCGCACCGGGCGGGCCTTGCTGGGAGACGAGCCCGCCCGGCAGATACCCGCCGGCCGGAGCGCCGGGCGCACCCGGCCCCGAGGGCGGCGGCACCGGAGCGCCGGGCCGGGCGCCCGGCGTACCCGGGGCACCGGGCGGCGGCGGAGTCGTCGGACCACCCCCGCGCGCACCGCGCGGCGGCATGGCGGCCTTGCTGGTGGTCGCGTCCGCGATGTCACCGGCATTGGCGCCCGGAGCACCCGGGGCGCCCTGGGCGGGTACTCCCGGAGCGGGGCCGTCGGCACCCTGCGGTTCCAGGCCCGGGACGATCGCCGTCCTGGGCAGCCGGCTGCCGCCGGACATCAGGGCGGTCGGCGCGTCGGCGGGCACGACCGGCGGCGGGGTGCCGTCGTCGTCGGAGCCCGAGAGCGGCGGCGCGAACACCGTGGCGGGCAGCGGCACCGCGCCCTCGTCGGAGCCCGCGTTGGTGTCGGTCCCGGCCCAGGGGGTGGCACCGGCGGGCACGTTCGGCGGGGATGCCGGAACGCCGTCGTTGGCGGTGGGCTCGTACTCGGCCTGCCCGCCCCGCGCCGCCGCGGGCACGGGTGCGGCGGGGGGCTGCGCGGCCGAAGGGGACGGACCGGCCGCGTCCCCGCCCCGGTCCGCCCGGTGGTCCGGGATGCCCAGCTTGTCGGCCGCTTCCTGGAGCCACTCCGGAGGGCTCAACAGGAAGGACGTCTGATTCAGATCGATGCGCTGCGGCGGCTCCGGAGCGACCGGTGCCGCACCCTGCGCGCCGTACTCCTCCTCGTAGCGCCGGATCACCTCGCCCACCGGCAGCCCCGGCCACAAGGTGGCCTCACCGCTGTCCCGGGCGATCACGAGCCGCTGCCGGCCGCCGTCCGAGACCGGGCCCTCGGCACGGTCCTCGCCCCACGCCACGAAGCCCAGCTCGAACTCCCGCACCCTCACCTCACGGTGCTGGTACGCGGGCACATCGCCGTTGATCCACTCGTCCGCGCGCTCCTGCGCCTGCGCAAAGGTCACCATCGCGCTCACCCCTCCACCGGGACGGCCCGCGCGAAGCCGCCGTCCACCATCAGGTTCGCCACGGTCTCCAGCTCCGGCGGATTGCCCGCCAGACGCTGCAGGAAGGCGTCGAAGTCACCGCCGCACGGCAGCAACAGCCGCTCCACCCGCTCCTGCACGTTCCAGCCGTCCTGGTCCCGGGCGTCGTCGTACGCGCAGAACCAGACCGAGCCGACAGCGTTGCCCTTCACCTTCACCGCGAGAATGCCGCCCTGGACGAAGGCGACACCCAGATAGTCCTTGGTGAGGTGGTCCCGCAGGCACTTGTTGACGTACACCAGATCGTTCACGGCGGCCTCCTCGCGCACCGTGAAGAACGGCTGGTCGACCAGGAGACCGAGCTCCGCGTCGAGCGCCGCACCGACCGGGGCCGAGCCGCCCGCCGCCTTGAGGAAGGAACGGTAGGCGCCGGGCAGCCGGTACCCGAGGTCCTCCTCGACGCCCAGGATCTGCTGCTCGCTCACCGCGACGGCGCCCTTGGGCAGCCGGAAGTGCGCGGGCCGGGTCTCCTGCAACGGGCGGGTACCGCGCTTGTTCTGGTCGACCGCGGTGCCGGCCAGGCCGCCATGGTGCCGGAGCAGCGCCTTGACCTCGACCGGGATCAGTTCCATGCGACGACCGCCGGGCGCGTGGTGCCAGGTCCAGCCGTGCGGGGTGGCGACCGCGGGGATCGTGTCCCACAACTCGTGGCCGGACGCCGCCAGCGCCGCGTTGGCCGAGACGTAGTCGGTCAGCCGCAGTTCGTCCACACCGAAGCCCTGCGGGGGCTCGGCGATCTCGGCGGCGGCGCGCGCGTACGGCGCGAAGTCCGGGCTGCCGTTCTCGTCCATCCGCACACCCCTGGGGTGGCGGGACGCCCGGACCGGGTCCGGGAAATGCACGAGCTGCCCGGCGTAGGCCGCGTTCGGTGGCGCGGCTTGCTGCCCGAGCCGACCTGTCGTCATGGCGGTTGCCCCCTGCTGCGTCTGACTGGTGAGGACCGACCTGCCCAAGCGGCGGTCCGGGCACAGCCTATGCGGTGGCGCAAGAGCGGGTCTCGCCCCAGGGCCTGCCGTCACGAACCGTCACAACGGCGTGACGGACGAGCGACACCACGGCCACCGAAGGACGACACGGACGTGTGTATCCCCGCCCCAGCTTTCCGACCAGCCCGGACATTTGGCAGGCTGTCACCGCAACTCGGGGGCGTGCACATCGCGCAGCTACCACTGCGGGCACGGGAGGGAAACGCACCATGCACACTTCACAACCAGTCACATCCGGGGACCCGCGCCTCAGCTGGAGCAGCACCGGAACCAGCAGCACACCCCGGCTGCACCACCGCCGCGACGGCATCCTGCCCGCGGTGGCGGCGGCGCTGTCCGTACGCGGCGAGACGCTCACCTGCACCGCGGGCAAGGGTGACCAACCGCCCGTACTGCACCCGCTGGTCCAGGACTTCCTCGACACCCTCACCAGCGGCCAGCGCGAACGCTTCACCGGCCGCTGCCCCGAGGCGATACTGCTGTCCCGGCAGCTCACCGCGGCGGACGCCGGCCGTTCCAAGCGGGCCCAGCGCAAGCCGCTGACCAACGGCGAGGCCCGCCGCGCCCTGAAGCACTCGCGGCTCACCGCACGGCGCATCCGCGAGGACGGCGACCCGCTGCACGGCACCTACGCGCCACCGTGCCGCTCCTGCGCGGCGATGCTCGCCCATTTCGGCGTACGTCCCGTCGACCTCACGACCACCGGGGCGGCGACCACCGCCGAGAAGGGCTGACCGCGCGCCGATGCACGACCGAACCGACCTACCCGAACAGGCGGGCCCCACGGGCCGCGACCGCCACTCCTCGACCCGCTTCCCCGTCGCCGTCGACGCCGCCCTGCGCGCCGCGGGCTGGCAACCCGGCCGCTGGGACATCCGGCAGGCCGAGGAGTGGGCCGACGCGCTGCGCTCGCACGCGTCACCCGCCGGCCATCAGCACGCGATCTTCCCCGCGGCCGTGGAGGCGTGGGCGGAATTCGGCGGACTGCACATCACGCCGTCCGCGCCGGGCCGGCAGATCGCACCGGCCCCGGTGCGCATCGACCCGATCTGCGGGCTGCATCTCGCCCGCACGCTCGGCGACCTCGGCCGGGCGCTGGACACCGAGGTCAGCCCGCTGGGCGAGGAGGGGGACGGGCAGGCGGTCCTCGCGATCGACAGCGAAGGACGCGTGTACAGCATCGACCACACCGGGGACTGGTACCTGGGCCCGGACATCGACCAGGCACTGGCCACCCTGGTCAGCGGCATCCAGCCGGAACGCCTGGTCTCGGACTGACCGGCCCGGCCCTGCGGACCACCGGCGGATTCCGGCCCTCAGGCCGCCCCCTGGTCCGGCAGCACCGCCGACACCCGGAAACCCCCCGCGTCCGTCGGGCCGGAGACGAAGACACCGCCGAGCCCCAGCACCCGCTCCCGCATGCCGACGAGCCCGTTGCCCCCGCTCGGCAGCCCCGCGTCCGCCGTGGCGGCGTCCGACGGGCCGTTCTCCACCTGCATCGCGAACTCCGAACCGCGGTGCGCGAGCCGCACCCACGTCTTGGCGCCCGCCGCGTGCTTGTGCACGTTCGTCAGAGCCTCCTGCACCACCCGGTAGGCGGTCTGCTCCACCTCGGGCGCGTACGGACGGACCTCCCCGTCCACCGAGAGCTCCACGGTCATGCCGGCCGCCCTGGACTCCCCGACCAGGGTCTCCACCTCGTGCAGCCGGGGTCCGTCCTCCGCCGCCGCGGCTGCCGCGGCGGCGGCCGCCTTCCCGACCGAGGCGAGCGGCACCTGGGCCGACCGGGGCGTCACCGGCTCCCCCGCCCGCAGCACCCCCAGCATCTCGCGCAGCTCGGTCAGCGCCTGGCGGCCCATGTCTCCGACCAGTGCCGCGTTCCGCACCGCCTTCGCCGGGTCCTTCGGCGCGACGGCCTGGAGTGCGGCGGCATGCACGACCATCAGGCTGACCCGGTGGGCGACCACGTCGTGCATCTCGCGGGCGATCCTGGTGCGCTCCTCCGTACGCGCCCATTCGGCCCGCTCCTCGGCGCGGTCGGCGAGCAGCGAAAGCTCCCGCTCCAGCGAGTCCGCGCGCTCCCGCAGGCTCTCCATCAGCCGGCGCCGCGCCCCTATGTAGAGGCCGAACAGCACGGGCGGCGCGGTGAGCCCGAGGGACATGAAGAGGGACATCAGCGGCACGTACCAGTCGCCGGGCCCGAAATCGGCCTGCTCGGAGACACTCTGCCGCAGCCGTACGTACGTGACGATGAACGTCCCCGCGAAGGACATCCCCATCAGCACCGCGGTGATTCTCCGTGGCACCTCGGAGGCGGCCAGCGTGTAGAGGCCGACCAGTCCCATCAGAAAGCCCATGTCGGCGGGCGTGGTCGCGATCGACACCAGCACCACGGCGATCGGCCAGCGCCGCCGCACCACCAGCACGGACCCCGCGAGCAGCCCGAACACCACACCGATCGGCACCGGCAGCCCGGTGTTCCCGGCGAACTCCACCCCTTCGAGTGCGCATTCCGACGCCGACAGGAGCGCGAGCCCCACATCCAGAGCGACGCCTCGCCGCCGATCCCACCACCAATAGCCGCGGGTCGTCGTACCCGCGGCTTCCCGGTTTGCCCCCGTTGCGGTCATGGCGTCCAGCCTACGGGCGGGCGCACCTGGTTTTCGGGCGACCTGGGCAGCACGTACGTCTGTCGAACAGAGACGGAACCACCACTTATCGCTTGAAATGGTGAATCGATCAGGCTTTCGCACCGGACGTCCGCATTCCGGACGACGCTCGGCGCATGACGGAAATCACGATCAAGTACGCCGACTTCGAAGGGCTGCGCGAACAGGCGATCGCGCTGCGCCGGCAGGGTCTCAGCCGCCGACAGATCCGCGACCGGCTCCACGTCCACAACAACGACATCCTCGACCGCCTCCTGGAGGGCGAGCCCGCCCCGAATGGACGAAGCGCCCGAACGCCAAGGACGACCTGCGGGAGAAGGCGCGAGAGCTGAGGCAGCAGGGCATGACGTACGACCGGATCCACGTGGAACTGGGGTGCTCGAAGAGCTCGATCTCCCTATGGGTGCGGGATCTGCCGAAGCCCGACCGCAGACGAATGCGCGAAGAGGCCTCGGCAATCGCGCGGCGCGGCTGGGACGCCACACTCCAGCGGCGGGAGGTGGCTCGTCGCCTGACCAAGAAGGGTGCAGCGGAGGAGATCGGCGCAATGAGCTCACGCGAGCTTTTCCTACTGGGCGTCGGCCTCTACTGGTCGGAGGGGTCGAAGTCCAAACCTCATCGCCCGCAGGAAAGAGTCAGCTTCATCAACAGTGACCCTCGAATGATCGAGGTCTTCCTGGCGTGGCTCCGACTCCTCGGCGTGAGCACAGAGCAGCTGCGCTTTCACGTACACATCCACGAGACGGCGGACGTGACTGCAGCCGAGCGGTACTGGATCGATCTGACCGGCGCCGACAGCGCGTCGTTCGGCAAGACCACGGTCAAGAAACACCGCCCCGGGACGAACCGGAAGAACATCGGTGAGGACTACCGAGGTTGCCTTGTCGTACGTGTTCTCAAAAGCGCCGACCTGTACCGTCGCATCGAAGGCTGGTGGTGCGGCATAGTAGGGGCTGCCAAGCGAGCCGATCATCAAAATCGGACGTAAAAGACAAACCATCCCGGGTCGTCTAAAGGCAGGACAAATGGTTTTGGTCCATTGAATGAGGGTTCGATTCCTTCCCCGGGAGCCCCTGAGTGCGGGCCCCGACCACCACGGTCGGGGCCCGCACTCATGTCCGACTCCCACGCCCCCGGTATCCTTCGGATGTCCCCCACCCGAAGCCGAAGGACATACCCGTGAGCGCCAACCGCCCGGCAGCCGTCGTCGTCCTCGCAGCGGGTGAGGGCACCCGCATGAAGTCGAAGACCCCCAAGGTCCTGCACGAGATCTCCGGGCGCTCGCTCGTCGGACATGTCGTCGCAGCCTCCCGAGAACTGGACCCCGAGCACCTCGTCGTGGTCGTCGGCCACGAGAGCGAGCGGGTCACCGCGCATCTCACCGCCGTCGACACCCGGCTGCGGACCGCCCACCAGGCCGAGCAGCGGGGCACCGGCAATGCCGTGCGCGTCGGTCTCGACGAACTCGGCGGGGCCGTCGAGGGCACCGTGATCGTCGTCTGCGGCGACACCCCGCTGCTCTCCGGCGAGACCCTCACCGCGCTCGCCGCCACCCACACGGCCGACGCCAACGCCGTCACCGTGCTGACCGCCGAGGTCCCGGACTCCACCGGCTACGGCCGGATCGTCCGCGACCCGGCCACCGGCGCGGTCACCGAGATCGTCGAGCACAAGGACGCCACCGAGACCCAGCGCGCGATCCGGGAGATCAACTCCGGGGTCTTCGCCTTCGACGGCCGACTGCTCGCGGACGCCCTCGGCAAGGTCCGCACCGACAACAGCCAGGGCGAGGAGTACCTCACCGATGTGCTCTCGATCCTGCGCGAGGCCGGACACCGGGTCGGCGCCTCGGTCGCCGGCGACCACCGCGAGATCCTCGGGATCAACAACCGGGTGCAGCTGGCCGAGGCACGGCGGCTGCTGAACCAGCGGCTGCTGGAGCGCGCCATGCTGGCCGGTGTGACCGTCGTGGACCCCGCGTCCACGCTGATCGACGCCACCGTCACCTACGAGCGGGACGCGATCGTGCACCCGGGCACCCAGCTGCTCGGCGCCACGCACCTGGGCGAGGACGCCGAGGTCGGCCCCAACTCCCGGCTCACGGACACCCTCGTGGGCGCGGGCGCGCGCCTGGACAACACGGTCGCGGACCGGGCCGAGGTCGGCGTGGGCGCCACGGTGGGCCCGTACGCCTATCTGCGCCCCGGCACGAAGCTCGGGCCGAAGGCCAAGGCCGGTACGTACGTGGAGATGAAGAACGCCACGATCGGCGAGGGCACCAAGGTCCCGCACCTGAGCTACGTCGGCGACGCGACGATCGGCGACCACACCAACATCGGTGCCGCCAGCGTCTTCGTGAACTACGACGGCGAGGCCAAGCACCACGCCACGATCGGCTCCCACTGCCGTACCGGCGCGGACAATATGTTTGTGGCGCCTGTCACGGTCGGGGACGGCGTCTACACCGCGGCCGGCTCGGTCATCACCAAGGACGTGCCGTCCGGTTCGCTGGCCGTCGCCCGCGGCCAGCAAAGGAATATCGAGGGTTGGGTGGCCCGCAAGCGTCCGGGAAGCGCCGCCGCGCAGGCCGCTCAGGCCGCTGCTTCGGAGCGCGACGGCGAAAGCTGACCGGAAACAGGTGCGTCGAGCACGGCGTACCGTGATAGATGCTCACCCCATTTCGGCTGGCTCGTCGCACATCGGGACACATGCGCGCGGCGCCAGGAACACGTCTGAGGAGACTGTGCTGTGACCGGGATCAAGACGACCGGCGAGAAGAAACTGATGCTCTTCTCCGGCCGCGCCCACCCCGAGCTGGCCGAGGAGGTTGCGCACCAACTGGGTGTCGGCCTCGTGCCGACGAAGGCCTTCGATTTCGCCAACGGTGAGATCTACGTCCGCTTCCAGGAGTCCGCCCGCGGCGCCGACTGCTTCCTGATCCAGAGCCACACCGCTCCGATCAACAAGTGGATCATGGAGCAGCTCATCATGCTGGACGCGCTGAAGCGCGCTTCGGCCCGTTCCATCACGGTGATCGTGCCGTTCTACGGCTATGCCCGCCAGGACAAGAAGCACCGTGGCCGCGAGCCGATCTCGGCCCGTCTGGTCGCCGATCTGATGAAGACGGCGGGTGCCGACCGCATCCTCACCGTCGACCTGCACACCGACCAGATCCAGGGTTTCTTCGACGGCCCGGTCGACCACCTCTTCGCGCTGCCGATACTGGCCGACTACGTCGGTGCCAAGGTCGACCGCTCGAAGCTGACGATCGTCTCCCCGGACGCCGGTCGCGTGCGCGTCGCCGACCGCTGGTGCGACCGTCTGGACGCCCCGCTGGCGATCGTCCACAAGCGCCGTGACAAGGACGTCGCCAACCAGGTGACCGTCCACGAGGTCGTCGGCAACGTCAAGGGCCGGGTCTGTGTCCTGGTCGACGACATGATCGACACCGGTGGCACGATCTGCGCGGCCGCCGACGCCCTGTTCGCGCACGGTGCCGAGGACGTCATCGTGACGGCGACGCACGGTGTGCTCTCCGGTCCGGCCGCGGACCGTCTGAAGAACTCCAAGGTCAGCGAGTTCGTCTTCACGGACACCCTGCCGACCCCGGGCGAGCTGGAGCTCGACAAGATCACGGTGCTCTCGATCGCCCCGACGATCGCCCGCGCGGTGCGCGAGGTCTTCGAGGACGGCTCGGTCACCAGCCTCTTCGAGGAGCAGTAGGAGCGGCGCTGCCGTAGATCCACTTTGGGTGCGGCCTCCCCGCCGGGTAGACTCAGCGAGTTGCTCGGCGAGGGAGGCCGTACTCATGGGTACGGCGGTCCGTTATCGACGCGCTCTTCGTAGCAGGCCTGTCGTGGGCCGGGTGACCGTCCAAGTTTCATCACCCTACGAGGAGTGCAGTCATGGCTGAGGTCAAGCTCGACGCCCAGATCCGTACCGAGTTCGGCAAGGGCGCCGCCCGTCGCACCCGCCGCGCCAACCTGGTTCCCGCGGTCGTCTACGGCCACGGTGCCGAGCCGGTTCACATCAACCTGCCGGGCCACGACCTGATGATGGCGCTCAAGACCGCCAACGTCCTGATCGGTCTGGAGATCGAGGGCAAGGACACCCTGGTCATCCCCAAGGCCGTGCAGCGCAACGCGCTCAAGGGCAACATCGAGCACGTCGACCTGCTGACGGTCAAGCGCGGCGAGAAGGTCAGCGTCGAGATCGCTGTGCACGCCGAGGGCGACCTGGCCCCGGGCGGCAACCTCCTGGAGTACGTGCAGGCCACGCTGCTCATCGAGGCCGAGGCCACCCACCTCCCCGAGTCCGTCACGGTCTCCGTCGCGGGCCTGGACGCCGGTGCGTCCGTCCTCGCCAAGGACATCCCGCTGCCCAAGGGCGCCGCGCTGGCCGGTGACGAGGAGGCCATCGTCCTGCAGGTCGTCGCCGCGCAGGCCGAGGAGCCGGCCGCCGAGGCCGAGGCCGAGGGCGCCGAGGCCTGAGCCTCGCCCGTACTGCTTCACTGACGGGGCGGCGGTTCCCCATCCCGGGACCCGCCGCCCCGTTTCCCTGTTTCCCGGTGACCCGGCCAACCGGACACCCGTACGCGAAGGAGACCGAGCGCAGATGTCCGACGCCACCGAACCCTGGCTCATCGTGGGCCTCGGCAACCCCGGTCCCGAGTACGCGGCGAACCGGCACAACGTCGGTTTCCTGGTCGTCGACCTGCTCGCCGAGCGGATCGGCGGGAAGTTCAAGCGGGCCCAGAAGGCCCAGGCACAGGTCGTCGAGGGCCGTATGGGCCCGCCGGGACCGGAGAACCGCCGGGTGATCCTGGCCAAGCCGATGTCGTACATGAACCTTTCCGGCGGCCCCGTCACGGCGCTGCGCGACTTCTACAAGGTGCCGACCGACCACGTCGTGGCGATCCACGACGAGCTGGACATCGACTACGGGACGCTCCGGCTGAAGCTGGGCGGTGGCGACAACGGGCACAACGGGCTCAAGTCGATGACCAAGGCGATGGGTGCCGACTACCACCGGATCCGGTTCGGGATCGGCCGGCCGCCGGGCCGGATGCAGGTCGCGGACTTCGTGCTGAAGGACTTCTCGTCCACCGAGCGCAAGGAGCTCGGCTATTTCGTGGACCGGGCCGCCGACTCGGTGGAGTGCCTGCTCGCGGAGGGTCTGGAGCGCGCGCAGAGCGCGTACAACTCCTGATGCCCGCAGCGCGCGAACCCGGCGGGACGCGGCTCGCGCAACTCTGACATTCCCGCAGGTACCCCGTCGATTTTCAGCCACAAGTTGACCGAGTGCGCCGCTCTGCCCAAGGATCGCTCCCCATGAAGCGGAGCTCCTCCCACCGCGCCCTGGTCCACGCCCGCAGCGCCGCCCTGGGCTGTGTCGTCCTGCTGCTGCTCGTCGCGGGCGTGTACGCCTCGTGGAGTTCGGCGCACCACATCGTTCTGGCCAAGGGCCGCGAGCACGGCACGATGACCGTGACGGGCTGCGGCGCCGATGTCTGCACCGGGCCGTTCGCCCCGTCCGGGCAGGCCGCCGCGCGTTCCCGGGTGACGATCGACAAGTCCGTCGCGGTTCGCAGGGGCGACCGTTTCCCGGTCGTCGTGAAGCCCGGCACGAACGATGTCGTACGCACCGGCACCCCGGGCTTCCTGCACGCCTGGGTGCCGCTGGGCGGTGCGCTGGTGCTGGCCGCCCTGATCATCGGCGGCGGTCTGCGGATGTCCCGGACCGCCTGGGGCACGGGGATCGCGGGTGCGGTCCTGCTGGTGGCGACGTTCTTCGCCCTGTGAGCGGGACCGCACCCGCGCCCCGGCGCTCAGAGCCTGTCGGGCAGCCTCTGATCGGGCGGCCATGCCCTGGCACGCACGCTTCCCGCGTTGCCGAAACACCCTGGTAGCTCTGCTACGAGGCCATCCCGGCGCCTTGGAATCGCACGCACCAGACCGCGTCCGCTGTCCGATCGAAGACCGCCCGACGGCTCTCAGCCGGTGTTGCGCAGCCCCGCGGCGACACCGTTCACGGTGAGCAGCAGGGCCCTGGCGAGCAGCGGGTCCGCTTCCTCGCCGCGTGCCGCCGCCTCGCGCTGACGGGCCAGCAGCGAGACCTGGAGGTAGGAGATCGGGTCCAGGTAGGCGTCGCGGATGGCGAAGGTCTGCTGGAGCACCGGGCTGGTGCTGAGCAGTTCGGAGCCGCCGGTGACCCTCAGTACTTCCTGGACCGTGAGTGCGTGCTCGGCCTCGATGTCGGCGAAGACGTGCTTCAGCCCGTCCGGGACGAGCGTGTCGACGTAGTGGCGGGCGATCCGCAGATCGGTCTTGGCGAGCGTCATCTCGACGTTGGAGATGAAGTTCCGGAAGAAGTGCCAGTGCTCGTGCATCTCGTCCAGCACGGTGTCCGGACCGGCCTCGCGCAGCGCCTTGAGCCCGGAGCCGACGCCGTACCAGCCGGGCACGATCTGCCGCGACTGGGTCCAGCCGAAGACCCACGGAATGGCGCGCAGTCCGTCCAGACCGGCGCCGGAGTCCGGGCGCCGCGACGGGCGGGACCCGAGGTGCAGCTCGGCGAGCTGGTCGACCGGGGTGGAGGCGAAGAAGTACGCCGGCAGGTCGGGGTCCTCGACCAGTCGGCGGTAGGCGCCGTGCGCGGCGTCGGAGACGGTGTCCATCGCCGCGTCCCAGCGGGCGAGGGCCTCGTCGGACTGCCGGGGCGCGGTGTGCAGTGCGGAGGCCTGGAGGGTGGCCGCGAGGGTCAGTTCCAGGTTCTCCCGGGCGAGCGCCGGGATGAGGTACTTGTCGGAGATGACCTCGCCCTGCTCGGTCACCTTGATCTCGCCTTCGAGGGTGCCCCAGGGCTGCGCGAGGATCGCGTCGTGCGAGGGGCCGCCGCCGCGGCCGACGGTGCCGCCGCGGCCGTGGAAGAGCCGCAGCCGTACGCCGTAGCGGTGCGCGACGTCGCGCAGGCGGCGCTGGGCACGGTGGATCTCCCACTGCGAGGTGGTGATGCCGCCGAACTTGGAGGAGTCGGAGTACCCGAGCATGACCTCCTGCACGTCGCCGCGCAGCGAGACGAGCCGGCGGTACGACGGGTCGGCGAGCATCTCGTCGAGGATGACGTCGGCGGCACGGAGCTCGTCGGTGGTCTCCAGCAGCGGCACGATGCCGATCTTGGCCCAGCCGGCGTGCAGGTCGATCAGTCCGGCCTCACGGGCGAGGACGGCGGCTGCGAAGACGTCGTCGGCGCCCTGGCACATCGAGATGATGTACGACTCGATGACCTCGGGGCCGAACCGCTCGAAGGCTTCCTTGACGGTGTGGAAGACGCCGAGGGTCTTCTCGCCCGCGGCGTCCAGCGGGGCCGGGGTCGGGGCGAGCGGGCGGCGTGAGCGCAGCTCCTTGGCGAGCAGCTTCTGCCGGTAGTCGCGCGGCATGTCGGCGTAGCGCCAGGACTCCTCGCCGAGCCGGTCGAAGAGCTGGCCGAGGGCGTGGTGGTGGGCGTCCGCGTGCTCGCGCACGTCCATGGTGGCGAGCTGCAGGCCGAACGCGGCGAGCGTGCGGATCGTGCGGTCCATCCGCCCGTCGGCGAACAGTCCGCCGCGGTGCTCGCGCAGCGAGGTCTGGATGAGTTCCAGGTCGGTGAGGAGCTCGGCGGTGCCGAGGTAGTCGCAGCCGGGGCGGTGCGGGGTGCCGCCGGCCAGGCGTTCGCGGGTGTTGACGAGCTTCTGCCGGATGCAGGTGGCCTTGAGGCGGTACGGCTCCTCGGCGTTCAGCCGCTTGTAGCGCGGGCTGATCTCGGGGAGGCGCTCGAGGTCGGCCTGGAGCGAGGTCAGCAGCTCGTCGGTGGCGCCGGTGTAGCGGATGGAGTTGGAGAGCTGGCCGCGCAGGTGGTCGACGAGCTCCAACGCGTCGGTGATGCCGTGCTCGTGCTGGAGGATCAGCACTTCCCGGGTGACGGCGGGCGTCACATTGGGGTTGCCGTCGCGGTCGCCGCCGATCCATGTGCCGAAGGTGAGGGGCCGGGTGCCCGCGGGCAGCTCGACGCCGACCCGCTCCAGCTCGGCCGCCAGGTCCTCCAGGACGTCCCCGACGGCGTTGGCGTGCAGTTCGTCGAGGTAGTAGATGGCGTTACGGGCCTCGTCGGCGGGTTCGGGCCGGACCACGCGCAGCTCGTCGGTCTGCCAGATGAGGTCGATGTTCTCGGCGAGCCGCAGATCCTGGCGGCGCCGGTCGGCGTCGATGACGGGCGTCTCCAGCAGCTCGGCGATACGGCGGAGCTTGTTCAGCACGGAGCGGCGCGCGGCCTCGGTCGGGTGCGCGGTGAAGACCGGCCGTACGTTGAGGTTCTTGACGGTCTCACGAAGGTGCTCCGGGTCGGCGTCCTTCAGCCGGTCGGCGGTGCGCGCGAGGAGACCGCCCTCGGCGGCGCGCCGGTCACGCATCTCGTGGGCGCGGTGCACCTGCTCGGTGACGTTGGCGAGATGGAAGTAGGTGGAGAAGGCGCGCACGAGCCGTGCGGCGGTCTCCAGGTCGGTGTCGCCGAGGAGTTCGGCCGCGGCCTCGCCGTCGGTGCGGGTCAGGGCGCGGACCCGCTCGACGAGGTCGAGGAGTTCCTGCCCCTCCTGGCGTACGAGGGTCTCGCCCAGCAGGTCGCCGAGGCGGCGGATGTCGGCGCGCAGCTCGGGGCTGGCGGCAGGGGTCTGGTCGGCACTGCTCACAGTGTGCGGCTCCTTGCAGTGAATGAGGAGGTGTGTCGCGAAGCGACTCCCAACAAGGGTGGTGGTGGGAGACGGGCGGGCACGGGTGTCACCGGGGCCGCGGTCGGCAGCGGTGCTGACGCCACCCCGGGAAAGCAGAGTGCGGACCGCGCTGTCCGACCCCACCAGGATAGGTGTCCACGCCATCGGCGACGCTCGCGCCCCGTTCGGGTTTCCCTTCAGCGGGCGGTCCGTCGCGCTCTCGTGCCACGGGCCCCCTCGCTGCCATACTTACGTAGCCGTAGGTTACGGATGCGTAGCCAGGGCCATCCGTCGTACTCCTCATCCCCAGGGGACTCCCCATGAACACCAGCCCCTCCGTGATCGACGACGCCCAGCCATCGGCGGCCGACGGTCAGATCCTTCCCTCCGCCACGCTCGGCGGGGACAACAAGCGGTCGATCGAGCAGATCGCCCTTCTGCTGTTCATCGTGGTGCCGTTCGTGGCGCTGGTCGCCGCGGTACCGCTGGCCTGGGGCCGGGGTGTGAGCTGGCTCGATCTGGGCCTGCTCGTGGCGATGTACTTCATCGGCTGCCACGGCATCACGGTCGGCTTCCACCGCTACTTCACCCATGGCTCCTTCAAGGCCAAGCGTCCGCTGCGCATCGCCCTCGCCGTCGCGGGTTCGCTGGCCGTGGAGGGGCCGGTGGTGCGCTGGGTGGCCGACCACCGCAAGCATCACCGCTTCTCCGACGCGGAGGGCGACCCGCACTCGCCGTGGCGTTTCGGCGAGACGCTCCCCGCTCTGTTGAAGGGGCTGTGGTGGGCCCACGTCGGCTGGATGTTCGACGAGGAGCAGACCCCGCAGCAGAAGTACGCGCCCGACTTGATCAAGGACCCGGCGATCCGAGCCGTCTCCCGTCACTTCCTCACTTTCACGATCGTGTCGCTGGCGCTCCCGCCGCTGGTCGGCGGTCTGGTGACGATGTCGTGGTGGGGCGCGGCGACCGCCTTCTTCTGGGGCTCTCTCGTCAGGGTGGCGCTGCTGCACCACGTCACCTGGTCGATCAACTCCATCTGCCACGCGGTCGGCAAGCGCCCCTTCAAGTCCCGTGACCGGTCCGGCAACGTGTGGTGGCTCGCGGTCCTGTCCTGCGGCGAGTCCTGGCACAACCTGCACCACGCGGATCCGACGAGCGCGCGGCACGGGGTGATGAGGGGGCAGATCGATTCGAGCGCACGGCTGATCCGCTGGTTCGAGAAGCTGGGCTGGGCCTCCGACGCGCGCTGGCCCGACTCCGCCCGGATCGCCTCCCGCCGTATCGATGCCCGGCGCGACCCCGTACGCGCCGACGCGGCATGATTGACGACGTGGCGACCGACTCCAGTACCAGCAGCGAGAACAAACGTCCCTCCTCCGCCCGGCGCACCCGCCGGGTGCGGATGACCGGCAAGGAACGCCGCGAGCAATTGCTGGACATCGGTCGCACCCTCTTCGCCGACAAGGGCTTCGAGGGCACCTCGGTCGAGGAGATCGCGTCCCGCGCCGGTGTCTCCAAGCCGGTCGTCTACGAGCACTTCGGCGGCAAGGAGGGCCTGTACGCCGTCGTGGTCGACCGCGAGATGCGCCAGCTCCTCGACATGGTCACCGGCGCCCTGACCGCGGGCCATCCCCGTGAGCTCCTGGAGCAGGCCGCGTTCGCCCTGCTCGACTACATCGAGACGTATACGGACGGCTTCCGCATCCTGGTCCGCGACTCCCCCGTCGCCCAGTCGACCGGTACCTTCGCCTCCCTCATCAGCGACATCGCCACCCAGGTGGAGGACATCCTGGGTCTGGAGTTCAAGGCCCGCGGCTTCGACCCGAAGCTGGCCCCGCTCTACGCCCAGGCGCTGGTCGGCATGGTGGCCCTGACCGGCCAGTGGTGGGTCAACGCCCGCAAGCCGAAGAAGGCGGAGGTCGCGGCCCATCTGGTGAACCTGGCCTGGCACGGCCTGGAGAACCTGGAGTCGAAGCCGCGGCTGATCGGGCACCGCAAGAGCTGAGCGAGGACCGGTCACCCGTGGTGACGGCGTCGCGGGAGAGCGTCTCCACCGCGGTCGGTGGCCGGGCGCGGGACGACCGTTGCGCCGGACCGACGCAACGGTCCCGAGCCGGACATCTCCGTCGTCCGCGCCGCCGCCGTCACCGGCGCGAGCCCCGATCGACATCGACATCACGCCGGACGTGCCGGACCGGCTCCGATGCGTCCGGTCACTTCACCGGCTCCAGGAACTCCAGCCGGTTCCCCACCGGGTCGTGGCTGAAGAAGCGCCGGTGCCCCGGCAGGTCGTCGTCCCAGCGCACTTCGGCGCCCCGCTCCGCCAGCCGGGCCGCGTACGCCTCGATGTCCGTGACGCGCAGGCCCGGGTGGGCCTTCCTCGCGGGGCGGAAATCAGGCTCGATGCCCAGATGGAGCTGGACCGGACCGGCGCTGAACCAGCAGCCGCCGCGGGACGCGAGCGCCGGGGGCTTGGCGGTCTCCGTCATGCCGAGGACATCCACGTAGTACCTGCGCAGCAGATCCTCCGAGCCTTCCGGGGCGGCCAGTTGGACGTGGTCGAGGGCAGCGATCATCACTTCTCCTTGCGCGCCACGGCGAAGACGCGGCGGAACGGGAAGACCGTGCCGTGCGGCCCCTCGGGGTAGGCGTCGCGCAGCAGGTCGCGGTATTCGGCGAGGAACGCCTCGCGCGCCTCGGGGTCGTCGGCGAGGGCGGTCAGGACGGGGCGCAGACCGGTGCCCTTCACCCAGTCGAGGACCGGGTCCTCGCCGTGCAGCAGATGCAGGTACGTGGTCTCCCAGACGTCCGCCGTGATGCCGGGAGCCGTCAGTGCGTCGAGGTAGGCGGCGGGTGCGAGCACCGCGTCGGCGTGGCGCAGTTCGCCGCCCAGCCGGTCGGACCAGCGCGGGGACCCGGCGAGCTCCCGCATCAGGGCGTGGCTGGGCTGGTCGAAGTTGCCGGGGACCTGGAAGGCGAACGTCCCGCCGGGGGTGATCGCGTCCAGCCAGTCGGGGAAGCGGGCGGTGTGGTCCGGGACCCACTGGAGCAGGGCGTTGGAGACGATGAGGTCGTACGGCTCGGCGGGGGTCCAGGTCGCGGCGTCGGCCTCGGCGAAGTCCAGGAGGGGGCCCGCGTGCTCCCGGGCCCGCTCCAGCATCTGCGGGGAGTTGTCGTAGCCGGTGATACGGGCCTCGGGCCAGCGGTCGGCGAGGAGGAGGGTGACGTTTCCCGCTCCGCAGCCGAGGTCGGCGATGCGGGGCGCGGGGGCGGACGGAGGCTCGGCGATACGGGCCAGGAGGTCGCGGAAGGGCCGGGTGCGATGGTCCGCGTGACGCAAATACTGCTGCGGATCCCAGGTGGGTGCGGTCATGGAAGCAGGATCACGCAGAGGTATCTTGATGTCAAGACACTTGAATTCAAGAGACTTCATGTCGACAGACCCTCTACACTGATCCACATGGAGGACGAGGTCGACCGACTGGTCGCTGCATGGCGCCGCGAGCGCCCCGACCTCGACGTGGAACCACTCGAGGTGCTCAGCCGCGTCTCCCGCCTGGCCCGCCATCTGGACCGGGCCCGCCGGATCGCCTTCTCGGAGCACGATCTGGAGCCGTGGGAGTTCGACGTACTGACCTCCCTGCGTCGCGCGGGCGCCCCCTACCAGCTCTCCCCGGGCCAGTTGCTGACCCAGACCCTGGTCACCTCGGGCACCATGACCAACCGCATCGACCGGCTGACCAAGAAGAACCTCGTCGAGCGGCTCCCCGACCCCAGCGACCGCCGCGGCGTGCTCGTCCGGCTCACCGCCGAGGGCCGCGACAAGGCCGACCAGTCGCTGGCCGGACTGCTCGCCCAGGAACGTGCCATCCTGAGCCGGCTCTCCACCCAGCAGCGTGCCGAACTGGCCGGACTGCTCCGCCAGTTGACCGCTCCGTTCGACAACATCCCCGGCTGAGGGCTGTCCCGCAGGGTCTTTCGTTCGGATCAGGGGCGGACCTTCGGATCAGGGGCGGACGGACCCCAGGAGCACCGGTTCCAGGTCGACCGGGCCGACACCCGCGCGCCGGGCCAGCGCGACCGCGGCCAGGGTGGAGTGCACCCCCAGCTTCCCCAGCACGTTCTGCATGTGTGTGCGCACCGTGTGCGGGGAGAGGAAGAGCCGCTCCGCCACCGCCTTGCGGCCCAGGCCCGCCACCATGCAGCGCAGCACCTCGCGCTCGCGCGGGGTCAGCGACTCGACCAGCTGCTCGCTCTCGGTGCGGTGCTTGCGCGCCGCCGTCAGCTCCCGCAGCACGCCCGTGAGCAGGGCCGGGGGCAGATGCGTCTCGTCGCGCAATACCCCCCGGACGACCGTGAGCAGCCGTTGCAGCGAGCAGTCCTTGGCGACCCAGCCCGAGGCCCCGGCCTGCAGCGCCAGCGCGGCGCGGACCGGATCGTCCCTCTCGGCGAGCACCACCGTACGCACGGCGGGCCGGCCCGCACGGACCGCGGCGACCAGCGAGATGCCGTCCACCGGACCGTCCTCCCCGCTGCGGGGGGCCGGGACGGGTGCCCGGCGGCCTCTTGTCGCGGCCAGGATGCCCAGTTCGGCGTCGATCAGCATCACGTCGTAGCCGCGCCCCTCGGCGGCGGCGCGTTCCAGACACCGCAGCGCGGCGGGGCCGCTGCCCGCCGCCGCCACGTCGACGTCCGGCTCGGCCGCGAGCGCGGCTGCGAGCGACTCGGCGAAAATACGGTGGTCGTCCACCACGAGAACCCGGATACGCACCACAGGCACCCCCATGCCACCTCTGTTGCCGGGCCACCCCCGGCCCGCCGAAGGGAGGGAACGGCGCGGGTACGGCCGCCCGGATCGGGGAGTTGGACCGCAGCCCCACGGCCGCCGCCGTGCGTGCCGCTGCCACCCGCCCCGGGCGCCGTACCCGACTGTCTCGTACCCCTGAATCAGCACCGGCCCCCACCGGTGCTGTCCATCAGCGTACGGCCGGGCGGCCGGTGTGGAAGGCGATTCGCAGAACTGGCAGGACCTGCTCCGCCGGGTGTGGTTCGTGTGCCGTCCTGGGACGGGAGTCACCGCCCAGGGCGCCTCAGGCGAGGCGCCGGGCACCCGCCGACGGAACGGCGGGGAAGATCCGCGGTGCCGCGTACCCGGCCGAGGCGAACGCCTCCAGGACGGACTTGGCGACCGTGTCCGCCTGCGCCTCGTCCACCAGCACGATCGCCGAGCCGCCGAAGCCGCCACCGGTCATCCGCGCACCGAGCGCCCCGGCCTCGACCGCCGCCGACACGACGAGATCCAACTCTGCGCAGGAGACGCGCAGATCGTCGCGGAGCGAGGCGTGCCCCGCGTTCAGTACCGGCCCCGCAGCCCGCACCTCGCCCGCGTCGAGCAGTGCGATGACCTGCTCCACCCGCTCGTTGTCGCTGACCACATGGCGCACGTAGCGCACCACGGACTCGTCCGCGCCGGACGCGGTCAGGGTGTCCAGGGCCGCGCCGAGACCCTCGTACGGCAGCTCGCGCAGCGTCCGCAGGCCGAGCGCGGCGGCCCCCGCCTCGCAGCCGGCCCGCCGCTCGGCGTACGCGCCGTCGCCGAGCGCGTGCTTGACCCGGGTGTCGACGACCAGCAGCCGCAGCCCGTCGGCGGCCAGGTCGAAGGGGACCTGGCGCTGGGTGAGGTCGCGGGTGTCGAGGTACAGGGCGTGACCCTCGGTGCAGCAGGCGGAGGCCATCTGGTCCATGACCCCGCACGGAACGCCGACGAACTCGTTCTCGGCGCGCTGGCCGACGACGGCCAGCTCCGCGGCGGAGAGCCCCAGTTCGAAGAGGTCGTTCAGAGCGAGCGCGGTGACGACCTCGAGTGCCGCGGAGGAGGAGAGCCCGGCACCGGTGGGAACGGTGGAGGTCAGCTGGATGTCCGCTCCGGTGACCGGGTGGCCGGCCTCACGCAGCGCCCAGACGACTCCGGCCGGGTACGCGGCCCAGCCGTGCCCCTGGTGCGGGGCCAGTTCGTCGACCCGGAGGTGGACGACACCGCCGGGGACGTCGGTCGAGTGGAGCCGCAGTTCGCCGTCGGTGCGGCGGGCGACGGCGGCCCGCGCGGTGTGCGGCAGCGCGAGCGGCATCACGAAGCCGTCGTTGAAGTCGGTGTACTCGCCGATCAGATTGACCCGGCCGGGTGCCGCCCAGACTCCCTCCGGGGCACCCCCGTACAGCTCGGTGAAGGCTGCGGACAGCGCGGTGACGTCCACGGTCGGCTCACTGTTCTCGGTCATGGGGCGGTGGGCTCCTCTCGGCGGGCGAACGTCCAGGCGTCGGAGACGATTCCGGTCAGGTCCGCGCGCGACGGCGCCCAGCCGAGCCGCTCCCTGGCGGTGGCGGCGGAGGCGACCAGCACCGCGGGGTCGCCGGCGCGGCGCGGGGCCGCGGTCTCGGGGACGGGGTGGCCGGTGACCTCGCGGACGGTCTCGATGACCTCGCGGACCGAGAAGCCGTTGCCGTTGCCGAGGTTGCAGATCAGGTGCTCGCCGGCGGTGGCGGCGTCCAGGGCCAGCAGATGGGCCTCGGCGAGATCGGCGACATGGATGTAGTCGCGGACGCAGGTGCCGTCGGGGGTCGGGTAGTCGTCGCCGTAGACGGAGATCGACTCGCGCTGCCCGAGGGCGACCTGGAGGACCAGCGGGATGAGGTGCGACTCGGGGCTGTGCCGCTCCCCGCAACTGCCGTACGCTCCGGCCACGTTGAAGTAGCGCAGCGAGACCGCGGCCAGTCCGTGCGCGGCCGCCTCACCGGTGATCATGTGGTCGACGGCGAGCTTGGTGGCGCCGTAGGGGTTGGTGGGCGCGGTCGCGTCGGACTCGGTGATGGGGGTGGTGACCGGTTCGCCGTAGGTCGCGGCGGTGGAGGAGAAGACCAGGGTCCGCACCCCGGCGTCCCGCATCGCGGCGAGCAGCGCGACGGAGCCGCCGACGTTGTTCACCCAGTACTTCTCCGGGTCCGCCACGGACTCGCCGACCTGTGAGTACGCGGCGAAGTGCAGCACCCCGTCGAAGGAGGCGTCCAGCCACTTCGCCGCGTCCTGGATGCGGCCCTCGATGAACTCGGCCCCGTCCGGGACGCCCTCCCGGAACCCGGTCGAGAGGTCGTCGAGGACGGTGACCGCGTGACCGGCCTCCAGCAGATGCCGGGCGACCACACTGCCGACGTATCCCGCGCCACCCGTGACCAGGTACTTCTTCTGGGGCTTGCTCACTCGCTCGCTACCTCTCGCAGTCGCTGGGCCGCGGCCTCCGGCGGCACATCGTTGATGAACACGTTCATGCCGGATTCGGAACCCGCGAGGAACTTCAGCTTGCCGGAGGTGCGTCGGATGGTGAAAAGCTCCAGATGGAGCCCGAAGTCCTCCCGTCCGGGGACCCCGAACGGAGCCTGGTGCCAGGCCGAGATGTACGGGGTCGGCGGCTCGCCGGGGCCGAAGATCCGGTCGAATCGCCTCAAGAGTTCCAGATAGACCTGTGGGAATTCCATGCGCGCCGCCTCGTCGAGCTCGCGCAGGTCGGGGACGCGGCGACGGGGGTGCAGATGGACCTCGTACGGCCAGTGCGCCGCGTACGGCACGAAGGCGATCCAGTGCTCGCCGTCGATGACGATCCGTGAGCCGTCCTTCTCCTCGCGGGCCACGACGTCGTCGAAGAGGTTGCGGCCGGTCTCGGCGCGGTGGGCCGCCATCGAGCGGAGCATCAGCTCGGTGCGCGGGGTGACGAAGGGGTACCCGTAGATCTGCCCGTGCGGATGGCCGAGCGTGACGCCGATCTCGGCGCCCCGGTTCTCGAAGCAGAACACCTGCTTGACCTGGTCGAGCTCGGCGAGATCGGCGGTGCGGTCGGTCCATGCCTCCAGGACCAGGGCGGCCCGGTCCTCGGTGAGGTCGGCGAACGACGCGTCGTGGTCGGAGGTGAAGCAGACGACCTCGCAGCGGCCGGAGTCACCGGCGAGCGAGGGGAAGCGGTTCTCGAACACGGCGACGTCGTAGTCCGCGTCGGGGATCTCGCTCATCCGGCCGTCCCGTGAGGGGCAGAGCGGGCACTCGTCGGCCGGCGGGTGGTAGATGCGGCCCTGGCGGTGCGAGGCGATGGCGACGCTGTCGCCGAGGAACGGGTCGCGGCGGATCTCCGACGAGGTGGAGACGGCATCGAGGGGGCGCCGGTCGACGGCATCGCGCACGACGTCGTCACGGCTGTCGTAGTAGAGCAGCTCCCGGCCGTCGGCGAGCGTCGTAACCGTCTTTTTCACCAGGTTCCTCCAAACATAACCAAACACAATGAACCACAACTCAACAGACGCGTCAATGAGTCGACCCCGAACGATGCCCCTGCCCGCTTTCCGGCCCGGGGCCGCATGGCGGAACGGCTTCACCGCGAGCCGGCCTCGGCGGCGGGGCATCTCTTCCCGCCCTCCCGCCGACCGGGGCCGGGCCTTCCGCACCACGAGGGGCGAGAAGCCCGGCCTCACCGAACAGCGGCCGGAGATCCGCAGCAGGTGAACGATCCCGCCCATCCGTGCCCCTGGCAGCCGTAGCCATATGCGGCGATCGGTGCCCTATCGGCCAACTGGAATCATGCTGCGGTCAGTCGTCGACGGCGCCCCGGCGCCGACGTCGTGCAGCTCCGCCACGCGTTTCGTCTCGAACCGGGGCCCCGTCGACGCCTCGCGTCACAACGGCCGTTCGGCCGTGCGCGAGTGGTGTTCGACAACTGCCCGCGGGCCCGGGAACAGGCCCACGAACAGGGCATGCCGTATTCGGCCTCGGGAGACTCGTCCCAGCGGTTCAGGGCCCGACCGGCCGACGGCTGACGCACCGCGCCCGGCAGGGGCCCGACGGCATCATCCGGTGCCGTCGGGCCCCTGTTCGCCGAGCGGCACGGCCCGGTCCAGCAGCCCCGTGCGGGCCGCGAGCGCCGCGGCCTCCAGCCGGGAACCGACGCCCAGCTTCATCAGCACCCGCTGCACATGCGTACGCGCGGTGCTGGACGCGATCCGCATCCCGGCCGCGATCAGCCGGGTGTCCTGGCCCTCGGCGACCCGGACCAGGACCTCGACCTCCCGCGGGGTGAGCAGCCGCAGCAGCCGCTGGCCCTCGTCGTCCGGTGCCGCGGCCGGATTGAGCAGTTCGGCGAAGGCGCCCTGGAGGAGCTGCGGCGCCACCGCGGCCTCTCCGGCACGCGCCTTGACCACCGCCCGTTCGACGCCCTCCATCCGCTCGTCGTGACGGACGTAGCCCGCCGCGCCGGCCGCGAAGGCCGCCGCGATCCCGCGCGGGCTGGGCACCGGCCCGAGCACCACCACGGCCACCTGCGGGCGCTCCCGCCGGATCCGTACGATCGGGTCGAAGGCGCCCGGTTCGGCGGGTGCCGCGGTGCCGAACAGGCAGACCTCCGGGGCCCTGCTGACCACCAGTTCCGCCGCCCCCGTGGTCGGCGCCGCCGCCGCGAGCACCCGGTGGCCCCGCAGCTTCAGCGCCGAGGCGAGCGCCTCGGCGAGCAGTCGGTGATCATCGACCACCATGAGCCGCACGCCCATCGAACACACCCCCCGTAGCACCGGCACCAGGCCCCCGGCCCGTCCTGACCCGGCAAGCTACACGCTTGTTCGACGTTCCGGACCCGTTACCCGGCAGAAGACCCCCGGAGTGTCGGATTATGTGCCATTCAGGGCTGTCCGGCAGGCGAAAAACGATCGGCCCTGCCGGTCGGATGATCGACCGGCAGGGCCGGGGTGCGGGTACCGCGTGAGGATCAGCCGGTGCCGAAGCCCACGGCCAGGTAGTCCTTGCCGCTCAAGGAGCTTCCGGTCGTCTTGCTGATCAACGTCTGGGAGATGAACAGCCGGCCGGCGGAGTAGAGCATCTCGGAGTAGTCCGAGGAGAAGCTGCTCTCGGCGTCGCGGACGGACTTCTCGCCCGGGTTCTCCATCAGCAGGGTCTGCTTGAAGGTGGAGCCGTCGATGGAGACGATCTGCCCGCCCTTGTCGTACGGGGGCGCCTTGTACGCGATGATGTTGCCGCCGTCCATGCGCAGCGGGAACATCGTGTAGCGGTCACCCGCGTCGGCCCGGTCACTGGTCGGCTTGCCGGTGGTGAGGTCGAAGGAGACGATCTCGTTGGTGTCGCCGTACTCGCCGCCGCCCTCGTGGTCCTCGGTCGGCACGTAGATGCGGTTGTTGCCGACGGCCAGCTTCTGGCAGCTCTCCACCTCCGTGGACCGGCAGCGCGCGGCGTACTTCTCGCCGTCCGCCGCGATCCTGGTGAGCAGCTTGCCGGTGGAGGCGTCGATCGAGAAGAAGTCCGAGATGCCGCTGCCGTCACCGGCGGTGTCGTTGACGTCGGCCGCGACGACCAGCGGCTTGGTGGAGACGATGCTCGCGTAGTCGACACCGGGCGGCATCTTGTACGAGGAGAGCGGGGCACCGGTGGTCGGGTTCAGTGCCTGGACGACCAGCTGCGGGTCGTCGTACGTGCCGCACTTGCGGACGACGGCGAGCGCCTCGCCACCGGCGTAACCCATGTCGTAGCAGCCGTCGGTGGCGACCTTGGGCTTCCAGCGCTCGGCGCCGGTGGCGAGGTCGAACGCCGCGCCGCCCTCGGTTCCGGCCGCGGCGACCGTGGTGCCGCTGAGCGTGATCCCGTCGAACCTGACCGGCGCGTCACCACTGCTGGCGGCGGTCACCGACTTGCTCCACATCAGCTTGCCGGTGTTCAGGTCGATCACGCCGACCTGGTTGCACGGCTGGTACTTCTTGTCCTTGGTCGGTTTGCCCTCCTCGAAGAGGACGGCCGTCTTGAAGTCCTTGGACATGTGCCGGGAGGCGGCGCAGAGCTGGCCCGTCAGCGGGACGGACCACAGCTTGGTGCCCTTGGTCATGTCGTAGCCGACTATCTCGTCCAGGCCCGTCTTCACATACGCCTTGTCGGTGAGCCACGAACCGTTGACCTTGGTGACGTCGGTGACCTTCGGCTTCGGCAGCTGGAAGGTGACCCTGGACTTGGGGTCCGCCGGTGCCTTCTCCGTGCCGCCGCCGCCGATGGTGCCGCCCTGTCCGCCGTCCTTGCCCTCGGAGGCGCCGCCGCTGGACTGGGACGCCTCGTCCTTCTTGCCGTCGTCACCGCCGCTGGAGGCGAACCAGATGCCCCCGGCGGCTATCAGAACCACGGCGACGGAGGCGGCGACGATGATCTGCATCCGGGTGGTGAACTTCTTGCCCCCGTTGCCGTTCCCGTTCTGGAGCGGCGGGTACTGCTGCTGCATCGGGGCGGTCGTGTAGCCGTAGCCCTGCTGCGGCGGCTGACCGGGCGGCATTCCCTGCGGGAAGCCGTAGCCCTGCTGCGGCTGGCCGGGCACCGGCGCCTGCGGGTAACCGTAACCGGGCTGCGGCGGCCGGCCCTGCGGATAGCCGTAGCCCGGTGGCTGGGCCTGCGGGTAGCCGTAGCCCGGCTGCGGGCCCTGCGGGTAGCCGTAACCGGGGACCGGCTGCTGCGGCGGGCCCGCGGGGGGCGGGGTGTCTGCGGGCTGCGGGGTCTGTGGGGCACCGAACCCGCCCGGCGGCGGGGTGGCCGGCTGCTTGCCGAACGGGTCGGCGGGCGGCGGGGTCGGCGCGCCGAACCCGCCCGGCGGCGGGTCCTGCGGGGCGCCGAACCCGCCCGGCGGCGGGTCCTGCGGGGCGCCGAACCCGCCCGGTGGGGGGTCCTGGGGGGCGCCGAACCCGCCCTGGGGCGGCTCGTTGGACGGCTGGGGCGGCTGCGTCATGGCGTACGTACCTCTGGGGAAAGGGAGTCGGTGGGTCGGGAGCGGCAGTGGTCGGGGGTCTTGTGACCACTGCCGGTCGTGAGCCGTCGGGCGCCGAGGGGCGGGTGCCGTCGAAGGCCTTCGTGAGCCGTCAGTTGCCGAAGGCCATCATGGTCTTCGTCTCCAGCTCTTCCTTGTCGTTCCGCGCGCTGACCCGTCCGCTCAGGATGAAGGAACGGCCGTCCGCGTAGGCGATCTTGGTGTTGTAGAAGGAGTTCTCGATCCCGGACGTCGACACGGGGTGCTTCAGCAGCATCTGGACCGAGCCACCGGTCGGGGCGAGGGTGGCGATCGCGCCGCCCTTGTTGTATCCGGCCTTCACGTAGAGCAGTACGTTGCCGCCCTCCATGCGCAGCGGCTCCACCACGCGCCCGGCCGGCGCCGCGGCCTTCCACTTGGACCGACCGGTGTTCAGATCGAACGCCACGACCTTGTTCGTGTCGGTGATACCGCCGGAGTCCGGCGCGGTCGACATGTAGAAGGTGTTGGCGTCGGCGGCGACACCGGTGCAACCCTCCAGGGACTTGCCGAAGATGGCGAAGGCGTTGCCGCAGTTCGGTGCGAACTTTTCGCCCTTGTCGCTGACGACGCCGGACCGGAACGAGCCGTTCTCCTTGAGCGCGAGGACGCTCCACGACTTGTCCTTCTTCAGCGAGACCACCAGCGGGCTCACCGAGTAGACCCGGTCGATCTCCCATCCGCGCTTGATCCGGTACGTCCACCGGGGCTTCCCCGTCACCGGGTCGAGCTCCTGGATCTGATGCTGGGGATTGTTGACGTCGTCGGTGCGGCAGTTGGATGCGGCGATCAGCTTGGGTCCGCCCGCGAAGGCGAACGGCTGGCAATTGCCCGGCTGGTTGCCGAACAGTTCCTTGCCGTCGCTGACCCGGTAGCCGTTGGAGTTGCCGGTGCGCCCGACCGCCACGGTGTCGCCGCTGATGGTGAGCGAGATGTCCGACAGCATGTCCCAGATGCCGTTCTTCTTGATCGACTTCTTCCAGCCGGCCTTGCCGGTGTTGAGGTCGATCATCTGGAGGTCCGCGCAGTCCGCCTTGTCGGTGGTGCCGTTCTCGACCCCGATGACGACCTTTCCGTCGGTGGTGGGCTGCGAGGGCGCCGCACACAGGTCGGCCGGCAGATTCAGTTTCCACTTCAGCTTGCCGTCGGCCACCGAGTAGCCCGCGACGGTGCGGTACATGCCCTTGACGATCGTGTCGCCGACCACCCAGGGTCCGTAGACGTCCGAACCGTTGCGCGGCAGATCGACATCGTTCTTCTGCAGCCAGAGAACCTTCGCCTCGCCCTTCTTGCGCCCGGCGTTGAGGTCGTCGTCGGTCTGGCGGCCGTCGCCGCCGGCCTCGTCGACGGAGGGTGAGCCGCTCGGCTTGGCGTCGCCGCTCTCCTGCGCGACGGGCTTCTTGTCGTCGCCGCCCCCGTTCACCGCGAGGAAGACGCCGCCGCCTGCCACCAGGAGCGCGGCGGCAGCGGCGCCGATCACCAGCGCGGGCTTGCGCTTGAAGAGGTTGCCACCGCCCGGACCACCGGGGCCGCCGGGACCGCCGGGGGCCGGTACGCCGGGGTACTGCTGCTGCGGGTAGCCGTAACCGGGCTGCGTCGGCTGACCGTACGGGCCGGGCTGCTGGGAGTAGGGATTCGGCTGCTGGGCATAGGGGTTCGACTGCTGGGCATAGGGGCCGGGCTGCTGACCGTACGGACCGGGCTGCGGCCCCGGCTGCTGGGGGTAGCCGTAACCGGGGGCCTGGCCCGGCGCCTGACCGGGCGTCTGCGGGTGACCGTAACCGGGCTGGGCGGGCGGCGGGGTCTGCGGCGCCGGCGGGGTCTGCGGCGGGCCCTGGGGCGGCTGAGGACTTCCCGACGGCGGCTCCTGCGGCGCGCCGAAGCCTCCCTGCGGCGGTTGCTGGCTGGGCGGCTGGGTCATCAGCACGTCCCCCTTCGTGCGGTCCGGTGCCCGTTCCGGTCTCCCCCGCGATTCCGCAGGGCTCGAAGGGGTCCGACAAGACACCTGAACTCCGCGGAAAGGAGCGAATCGGGCATGGATCCCGCAGTGTTACGACAGTCGAGCGGGGCTTCTTTGTACCACCCGCAACACTCCGCCCACCGGGCCGGTCCATCCCCTGTTCCCAAGGGAGAACCGGCCTGTGATGCCGCCGTTACGCCTCGGACCGTCAGTTGCCGAAGCCCACTATCGACTTCATCGACTTCTCCGCCTCGTCGTCGATCCCGCTGATCCTCGCCTGCACGAGGAAACTGCGCCCGTTCGCATAGGCAACCCGGGAAAGGGAGAAGCCCCTCTCGACCGCGGAGGCCGCCGCCGGGTGCCGCAGCACCATCTGCGGCGTGCCGCCCGTGGGCGGGAGGGACGCGATACCGCCGCCCTTGTTCTTCCCCGCCGCCACATACAGCAGCAGCCTGCCGCCCTCCACCCGCATCGGCATCATGGTCCGACCGGCCGGCGCCGCGGCCTTCCACTTGGTCCGACCGGTGTTCAGGTCGAAGGCCACGACCTTGTTGGTGGGGCGGCGATCCGCCGGGTCGGGCTTCGTCGCCAGGTAGACCGTCCGGTCGTCGGCCGCCACGCCGAGGCAGTTGTCGAGACTCATGCCGTCGGTGAGGAGGTCCTCGTCGCACTCCGTCACGTAGTCCTCGGTGCCACCGACCAGTTGGGAACGGTAGGTGCCGTTCTCGTTGAGCACGGCGATGGCCCACTTGTCGTCCTGCTTCAGCGAGACGACCGGCGGGCTCGCCGAGTAGAACTGCGCGACCTGCCAGCCCTTCTTGACCTTGTACGTCCACCGGACCTTGCCGGTGACCGGATCGATCCGCTGCACCTGCTGTTCCTTGTGGTCGTCGGCCGCCGTCTGACAGCTGGTGGCGGCGATCCCCTCGGGACCGCTCGCGAAGCCGAACGGCTGGCAGTTTCCCGGCAGTTCGCCCCAGAGCACCTTGCCGTCGCTGACCCGGAAGGCATCCGTCCTGCTGGTGCGTCCCACGGTCACGGTGTCGCCGTTGATCGCCATCGCGACGTGGGAGAGCGCGTCCCAGACGCTCTGACGCCTGTAGGTCCTGTGCCAGCCGGCCTTGCCGGTCCTGAGGTCGACCATCTGGAGCGCGTCGCAGGACGCCCGATCCCCGTTGCCGGACTTGATCCCGAGGACGATCTTGCCGTCGGCGGTGGCCTGCGAGGGCGCCGCGCACGGTTCCGACGGCATACGAAGGCTCCACTTCTGGTGGCCGTCGGTGACCGAGTATCCGGAGAGCGTGTGGAACATGGCCTTGACGACGGTGTCGCCGACGATCCAGGGGCCGTACACGTCCGAGCCGTTGCGCGGCAGGTCGACGCCACCCTCCTGGAGCCAGAGAACCTTCGCCTCGCCCGGCCCGCGCTTGGCGTTGAGCGCGTCGGCCTCCGCACGGAGGTCACGCACGGTCGGACTCGGCTCCACGGTCCTGCCGCCGCCCCGGTCGCCGGTGGGGCCCGGGGCGGGATCGGTGCTCGCCTTCGTCGTGGGCTTCGACTCGTCGCCGCCCCTCCCGACGAACCAGATGCCACCGCCGGCCAGCAGCACCACCGCGAGCACGCCACCGATGACCGCCCCGCGCCGCCCCCGGAAGAACCCTCCACCGCCGGGCTCCGGCTGTGGCTGCGGGCCGAATCCGGACTGCGGCTGCGGCGGATGGCCGTAGGAGCCGGGCTGTGTGGGGGCGTTGTACGGTCCCGGCTGCGTGGGAACGCCGTACGGACCGGGCTGCGGCACGCCGTACGGACCCGGCTGCGTGGGCGCGTTGTACGGGCCCGCGGTCTGACCGGGGGCGCCGTACGGACCCGGCTGACCGGGCGCGCCGTACGGGCCCGGGGCCTGGCCGGGCGGCGGCGGTGGCGGTGGCGGCGGCGCGGAGCCGTACCCGGGCGATGACGGGGGAGGCTGAACCGGCGGCGGATCGTACGGAGCCCCGAAGCCTCCCTGCGGCGGTTGCTGGCCGGGCGGCTGGGTCATCAGCACGTCCCCCTTCGTGCGGACCGGTCCGGCATCTGTACCTGAGCCGGGCGAGCTTTCTTTCTATCACCCGCCCCACAGGCCACACCGGTCACAGGGAAAGCGCCTCAGCGATCAGGCGTCCTCGGCCAGTTCCAGCCAGCGCATCTCCAACTCGTCGCGTTCCGAGACCAGTTCACGCAGCTCCGCGTCCAGCTTCGCCACCTTCTCGAAGTCCGTGGCGTGCTCAGCGATCTGTGCGTGCAGCGTGGTCTCCCGGGTCGAGATCTTGTCGAGCTGCCGTTCCACCTTCTGGAGTTCCTTCTTCGCCGCGCGCGCGGCCTGCGGGGAGACGGCCGCGGCCGGCGCGGCCGTCTCCTTGGCCGCCGCGGGTGCGGCCGAGGGGGTCGCCGCCTCCTCCATCCGCTGCCTGCGCTCCAGGTACTCGTCGATCCCGCGCGGCAGCATCCGCAGCGCGCGGTCGCCGAGCAGCGCCATCACCCGGTCGGTGGTCCGCTCGATGAAGAACCGGTCGTGGGAGATCACGATCATCGATCCGGGCCAGCCGTCGAGGAGGTCCTCCAGCTGGGTCAGGGTCTCGATGTCGAGGTCGTTGGTGGGCTCGTCGAGGAAGAGGACGTTCGGCTCGTCCATCAGCAGGCGCAGGATCTGGAGCCTGCGCCGCTCACCGCCGGAGAGGTCGCCCACCGGGGTCCACTGCTTCTCCTTCGAGAAGCCGAACTGCTCGCAGAGCTGCCCCGCGGTCATCTCCCGGCCCTTGCCCAGGTCGACCCGGTCCCGTACCTGCTGGACCGCTTCCAGCACCCGCAGGTTCGGGTCGAGTTCGTGGACCTCCTGGGAGAGGTAGGCCAGCTTGACCGTCTTGCCGACGACGATGTTCCCGGCGGCGGGCTGCGCCTCGCCCTGGGTACGAGCCGCCTCGGCGAGGGCCCGCAGCAGGGAGGTCTTGCCCGCGCCGTTGACCCCGACCAGACCGATCCGGTCACCGGGGCCGAGCTGCCAGGTGAGGTGGGTGAGCAGCGTCTTGGGACCCGCCTGGACGGTCACGTCCTCCAGGTCGAAGACGGTCTTGCCGAGCCGCGCGTTGGCGAACTTCATCAGCTCGCTGGTGTCGCGCGGCGGCGGCACGTCGGCGATCAGTTCGTTGGCCGCCTCGATGCGGTAGCGCGGCTTGGAGGTACGGGCGGGGGCGCCGCGGCGCAGCCAGGCCAGCTCCTTGCGCATCAGGTTCTGCCGCTTGGCCTCCTCGGTCGCGGCGATCCGCTCCCGCTCGGCCCGTGCGAAGACGTAGTCGCTGTAACCGCCCTCGTACTCGTGGACCGTGCCGCGCTGGACGTCCCACATGCGCGTGCAGACCTGGTCGAGGAACCAGCGGTCGTGGGTGACGCAGACGAGCGCCGAGCGGCGTGCCCGCAGATGCCCGGCCAGCCAGGAGATGCCCTCGACGTCGAGGTGGTTGGTCGGCTCGTCGAGGACGATCAGGTCCTGCTCGGCGATGAGCAGCTTGGCCAGCGCGATCCGGCGCCGCTCGCCGCCGGACAGCGGCGCGATGACGGTGTCCAGGCCGTGCTCGAAGCCCGGCAGGGCCAGTCCGCCGAAGAGTCCGGTGAGCACGTCGCGGATCTTGGCGCTGCCCGCCCACTCGTGGTCGGCGAGGTCGCCGATCACCTCGTGGCGGATGGTCGCCTCCGGGTCCAGCGAGTCGTGCTGCGTGAGCACGCCGAGGCGCAGCCCGCCGCTGTGGGTGACCCGGCCGCTGTCCGCCTCCTCCAGCCTGGCGAGCATCCGGATGAGGGTCGTCTTGCCGTCGCCGTTGCGGCCCACGACACCGATCCGGTCCCCCTCGGACACCCCGAGGGACACACCGTCGAGCAGGGCACGGGTGCCGTACACCTTGCTGACCTGCTCGACATTGATCAGATTGACGGCCATTTCGCTCCTGCTCCCGGGGGATCGATCGGCTTCCCAGGGTACGGGGCGACAGGGGCGGGACGTCCGCTCACCCTTGTGGACGAAGAGGTCCGCATCGCTGCCTGCCGCTACCGCTGCGGCCGGTGGCGGCAGGCACGGTCCTGTCAGAGGACGGTGGCGCCCGGGGCCGGGGACACCGCGGCCCGTGCGTTCCGGCAGGTCCCCGAGGTGATCAGCGCCTCGGCCACCTTCCGTGCCGACTCCTCGTCCGCCACCAGGAACGCGGTGGTCGGCCCGGAGCCCGAGACCAGGGCGGCCAGGGCTCCGGCCGCGGTGCCCGCGGCGAGGGTGTCGGCCAGCGAGGGGCGCAGCGAGAGCGCGGCGGGCTGGAGGTCGTTGCTCAGCGCGCCCGCGAGCGCGGCGGTGTCACCGGACCGCAGCGCCTCCAGGAGCGTGGCGGACGCGGCGGGGTCCGGGACGTCCGTACCGGCCGTGAGCCGGTCGAACTCGCCGTAGACGGCCGGGGTGGAGAGCCCGCCGTCGGCGACCGCGAAGACCCAGTGGAAGGTTCCGCCCACGTCGATCGGGGTCAGCCGCTCACCGCGCCCGACCCCGAGGGCCGCGCCGCCGACCAGGCTGAACGGCACGTCGCTGCCCAGCTCCGCGCAGATGTCGAGCAGCTCCTGCCGCGTGGCGCCGGTGGACCAGAGGGTGTCGCAGGCCAGCAGTGCGGCAGCGCCGTCGGCGCTGCCGCCCGCCATGCCGCCCGCGACGGGGATGTCCTTGGCGATGTGGATGTGCACATCGGGTGCGATGCCGTGCCGCTCGGCCAGTGCGATCGCGGCGCGGGCGGCCAGGTTCGTGGCGTCCAGCGGGACCTTCGCGGCATCCGGGCCCGAGCACGTGACGCGCAGCCCGTCGGCGGGGGTGACGGTGACCTCGTCGTACAGGCCGACGGCGAGGAAGACATTGGCCAGGTCGTGGAAGCCGTCGGGGCGCGGGGCGCCGACCGCGAGCTGGACGTTGACCTTGGCGGGTACGCGGACGGTGACGCTCACTCACCACTCCCGGAGGGCTCGTTGCCATCGGTCCCGGCGGTCCCGGCGGTCCCGGCGGGCTTGTTCTCGGCGATGGCGGCGAACTCCTCGACCGTCAGGGACTCACCGCGGGCCCGGGGCGAGATCCCGGCCGCGACCAGGGCCGCCTCGGCGGCGGGGGCGGAGCCCGCCCAGCCGGCCAGGGCCGCCCGCAGGGTCTTGCGGCGCTGGGCGAAGGCCGCGTCGACGACGGCGAAGACCTCGGTCCTGCTCGCGCTCGTGGTGACCGGTTCGGTGCGCCGGACCAGCGACACCAGGCCGGAGTCGACGTTCGGGGCGGGCCAGAAGACATTGCGGCCGATGGACCCGGCCCGCTTGACGTCCGCGTACCAGTTGGCCTTCACCGACGGCACGCCGTAGACCTTGTTGCCCGGCCTGGCGGCCAGCCGGTCCGCGACCTCCGCCTGGACCATGACGAGGGTCCGCTCGATGGACGGGAAGCGCTCCAGCATGGTCAGCAGGACCGGCACGGCGACGTTGTACGGAAGGTTCGCGACCAGCGCGGTCGGCGCCGGGCCCGGCAGCTCCCGGACCAGCATCGCGTCGGAGTGCACCAGGGCGAACCGGTCGGCGCGCCCCGGCATCCGGGCGGCGACCGTGGCCGGCAGCGCGCCCGCCAGCACGTCGTCGATCTCGACGGCGACGACCCGGTCCGCCGCCTCCAGCAGCGCCAGGGTCAGCGAACCGAGCCCCGGACCGACCTCGACGACGACGTCGTCGGGGCGGACCTCCGCCGTCCGCACGATCCTGCGGACCGTATTGGCGTCGATGACGAAGTTCTGACCGCGTTGCTTGGTCGGGCGTACGCCCAGCTCGGCCGCCAGCTCGCGGATGTCTGCGGGGCCCAGGAGGGCGTCGGGCTCAGTGGTGCTCACCCGGTAAGCCTACGGCCGCGTCGCGGTCGGGGGCTCGCCCCCCGTCTCGCGAAAGGCCTCTCGCCCCGCGGGCGAGCCGGGCCGACGCCGCGTTCCGCGGCCTGCCCGCCCGCCTGTGTGCCCTGTGCTACCTCCCCGTCCGGACGACGACCTCGTCGCCGTCGGCGAGTGCGCTGCCGGGGGCGGGCGTGACGGCGTCAGGGGCGGCGGGCACGACACCCTGGTCGGTGAGGAGTTCACCGACGTCGTTCGCGAAGGTGTGCAGGGTGCGGGTCCTGCCGTCGATGTCGAGCGTCACCCCCTTGTCGCAGGCCATGAACGCCGTGATGCCGCCGGCCAGGAACGCCAGGACGAGGGCCTGCGGGACGAGGCGGCGCAGGTTCTCGGGCCGGAGCGGGTCCTTGCGGTGGTGGGACGCCCGGCGCGTGGCTGCCCGGCGGCCGCCGGCGCGGGGCGTCGGCGGCCGGGCGGGCACGACGCGCGGGCCGACGAGCGTCGGAGTGTGGAGCACCCGCACGGCGAGCGTCAGCCGCTCATGGAACGGGACGGGTACGGGGACGGGGACAGCGGGCGACACCGTACGCCCTCTGCCACGTGCCGCACGGTGGCTGCCCTTCGAACTGCTCACGACGCTCCCGAGGATCCGATCGGCCGGTCGCCGGATGGCGCCGGGGACGATAGCGGAGCATCGGTCACTCTTCAAAACGATGCGATCACGCACCGTCATCGGCCCATGTCGTCAGTAGTCGAAGGCGCGAGCGGTGTTGTCGAAGACGGCCGACGCCAGGGTGTCCTCGTCCACGCCCTTCACCGCTGCCATGGCGCGCAGGGTGACCGGGATGAGATAGGGCGCGTTGGGCCGTCCCCGGTACGGGGCGGGGGTCAGGAACGGTGCGTCCGTCTCGACCAGGACCAGCTCCATCGGCGCGACGGCCAGTGCGTCGCGCAGCGGCTGGGCGTTCTTGAAGGTGACATTGCCCGCAAAGGACATGAAGTACCCGGCGTCCGCGCAGATCCGTGCCATGTCGGCGTCGCCGGAGTAGCAGTGGAAGACGGTCCGCTCGGGGGCGCCCGCGTCGGCGAGGACGCGCAGCACGTCCGCGTGCGCCTCGCGGTCGTGGATGACCAGCGCCTTGCCGTGCCGCTTGGCGATCTCGATATGGGCCCGGAAGGACTCCTCCTGCGCGGCCATGCCTTCGGGCCCCGTGCGGAAGTGGTCGAGCCCGGTCTCGCCGACACCGCGTACGTGGTCGAGCGCGGCCAGTGCGTCGATCTCCGCGAGCGCCTCGTGCAGCGCCGCCTCTCCGCCCGCTTCCCGCGCCCCCTGCCGCGACCGGCCCTCGGGGTCGCCGTGCACGATGCGCGGTGCCTCGTTGGGGTGCAGGGCGACCGCCGCGTGCACGTTCGCGTGCGCGGCGGCGGTCTCGGCGGCCCACCGCGAACCGGCCACGTCGCAGCCCACCTGGATCACGGTGGTCACATTGACCGCCGCGGCCCTGGCCAGGCCCTCCTCGACGGTCGCGTCCTGCATGTCCAGGTGGGTGTGCGAATCAGCGACCGGTACCCGGAGGGGTTCGGGCAACGGCGGGGCTTCGGTACGGCTCATGAGGACGATCGTACGAGGACCGCGCCGGGCACCCCGCCCGCGGTGGGAGCCGGGCCCCTACCTGCGGTGGAAGGGGTGCAGCAGATCGGACAGGTGCCAGTGGTGCCCGGCGTCGACGGGTGCGGCCACGGCCTCGCCCTCCCGGACGTCGGCACCCTTGCCCCCCGACCGCCTCGGCTCGGGATTGCGGAGCAGCTCCTGGACGGTCGAGACCCGGCCCGACATCATGATCCGGACCAGGTGGCCGCCGCACTTCGCGCAGGTCGGCCTGGAAAGGGGTGAGGGCACCCGCTCCCCGTCCGCCTTGTATATGACGAAGCCGTTGTTGGAACCGTCGACGTGGTGCTCTATCTCGAAGGCCTGTTCCCAGCCGTGTCCGCACCTCATGCAGGCGAATGCGTACGCCTCGTGCACCGTGGTCGCTGCGATCTCGCTCATGTCCGCTCCTTTGTCCGCCGGACGAACACTCCGGGGAGTGCGTCCCTGGTCCAGTGGACTCCCCTGCCGACGGGAGCGCATCGGGCCCTGTCGACTGTTGGAGCGCTTTTGGCCTTCTCGTGGCAGAAAGGTTCGGTGCGCGACTCGCGCTTTGCCTTCTAGGCTTGTCCTTTGCCCTCCGCAGGGCCGTTTCGCGCCGCGTTCTTTGCCGCGACGACCGCGTCGAACACCTCGCGTTTGGGCAGCCCCGCGTCGGCGGCCACGGCGGCGATGGCCTCCTTGCGCCGCTCCCCCGCCTCCTCGCGCACCCGCACCCTGCGCACCAGCTCCGCGGCGTCCAGTTCCTCGGGTCCCGAGTCGGCCGCGCCCTCGACGACGACGGTGATCTCGCCGCGTACCCCTTCTGCCGCCCAGGCCGCCAGCTCGCCCAGCGGGCCGCGCTTCACTTCCTCGTACGTCTTGGTCAGCTCCCGGCACACGGCCGCCCGACGCTCGGCACCGAAGACCTCGGCCATCGCCGCGAGGGTGTCGTCGAGCCGGTGCGGGGCCTCGAAGAAGACCATGGTGCGGCGCTCGTCGGCGACCTCACGCAGTCTGCCCAGCCTTTCGCCCGCCTTGCGCGGCAGGAAGCCCTCGAAGCAGAAACGGTCGACGGGCAGAGCGGACAGCGCGAGAGCGGTCAGCACCGCGGACGGGCCGGGGACCGCGGTGACCCTGACGCCCTTCTCCACCGCGGCGGCCACGAGCCGGTAGCCGGGGTCGGAGACGGACGGCATCCCGGCGTCCGTGACCAGCAGGACCCGGGCGCCGCCGGTCAGCGCCTCGACGAGTTCGGGCGTACGGGCCGACTCGTTGCCCTCGAAGTAGGAGACGACCCGCCCCGTGGTGTGGACGCCGAGCGCCTGGGTGAGGCGGCGCAGCCGTCGGGTGTCCTCGGCGGCGACGACATCGGCCGTCTCCAGTTCGGCGGCGAGGCGCGGCGGGGCATCCGCCACATCGCCGATGGGGGTTCCTGCGAGTACCAGCGTTCCAGTCGTTCCAGTCACATGAGTCATCCTCCCAGCACGGGCGACAGCGCTCGCACAGACGCGTTCCCTACGATGGCGCGGTGACGAGTACTGCGCCCGAAGCCCGGCAGGGCCAAGACGCCGGGGAACCGCACGGCGAAGAAGCGACCTCCTGGCAGCAGCGGCTGCGCCGCTTCGGCCATGCGCCCCGGCCCGGGATCGGGCTGCGTGAACGACTGGTTCCGCCGTACGCCCGGCCCGGCGCCCAGCTGTGGGCGGTACTCGGGATCTCCCCGCCCCTGGCCGCGCGCCTGGTGCGGTGGTCCGCCTGGGGCGGTCCGCTGCTGGTGGCGCTGGTCGCCGGTGTGCTGCGGTTCTGGAACCTGGGCAGCCCGCACGCCCTGATATTCGACGAGACGTACTACGCCAAGGACTCCTGGGCACTGATCAACCAGGGGTACGAGGGCAACTGGCCCAAGGACATCGACAAGCTGATCCTCGCCGATCCGTCGAAGGTGCCCGTCCCGGTGGATCCGGGCTATGTGGTGCACCCACCGGTCGGCAAGTGGATCATCGGCCTCGGTGAGCAGATCTTCGGCTTCACGCCGTTCGGCTGGCGGTTCATGGTGGCGGTGCTCGGCACGCTGTCGGTGCTGATGCTGTGCCGGATCGGTCGGCGTCTGTTCCGCTCGACGTTCCTGGGATGCCTGGCCGGCACGCTGCTCGCCGTCGACGGTCTGCATTTCGTGATGAGCCGCACCGCGCTGCTCGACCTGGTGCTGATGTTCTTCGTGCTGGCGGCGTTCGGCGCGCTGCTGATCGACCGGGACTGGGCGCGGCGCAGACTCGCCGCCGCACTGCCGGTCGACGAGGAGGGGGTGCTGCGCCCCGATGTCGAGGTCGCGGAGAATCTGCGCCTCGGCCTGCGCCCCTGGCGGCTCGTCGCCGGCCTGATGCTGGGGCTGGCCTTCGCGACCAAGTGGAACGGTCTGTACATCCTGGCCGGCTTCGGTCTGATGACGGTGCTGTGGGACGTGGGCGCGCGGCGGACGGCGGGGGCCGTCCGTCCGTACACGGCGGTGCTGAAGCGGGATCTGCTGCCGGCGTTCGTCTCGACGGTCCCCGTCGCGATCCTCACGTACCTCGTCTCCTGGACCGGCTGGATCGTCACCGGCAAGGGCTACTACCGGGACTGGGCGCAGACCGAGGGCAGGGGTGGCAACTGGACGTGGCTGCCGGACTGGCTGCGCAGTCTGTGGCACTACGAGTACCAGGTCTACGAATTCCATGTGAATCTGACGTCCGGCCACACGTACCAGTCCAATCCCTGGAGCTGGATCGTACTCGGCCGGCCCGTCTCGTACTTCTGGGAGGAGCAGCCGGGCTGCGCGGCGTCGGAGACCGGCAAGTGCTCCCGCGAGGTGCTGGCCCTCGGGACGCCGCTGCTCTGGTGGGCGGCGTGCTTCGCCCTGGTGTACGTGCTGTGGCGCTGGTTCTTCCGGCGCGACTGGCGGGCGGGGGCCATCGCCTGCGGCGTGGCGGCGGGCTGGCTGCCCTGGTTCTTCTACCAGGAGCGGACGATCTTCCTCTTCTACGCGGTCGTGTTCGTGCCGTTCCTGTGTCTGGCGGTGACGATGATGATCGGCGCCCTGCTGGGTCCGGGGGCGGACACCGGGCCGGTGAGGGAACGCGGTCTGCTGTCCGGCGATCCGTCCGGGGAGCGGCGGCGGGCGCTGGGGGCGGTCGCGGCGGGCGTGCTGGTGCTGCTGATCATCTGGAACTTCATCTATTTCTGGCCGATCTACACGGGAACGCCCATTCCCGACGGTTCCTGGCGGGACCGGATGTGGCTGGACACCTGGATCTAGTGCCGGAACACCGGGAGAGCGCGGCCATCGGCTGCGGCCTCCCGGTGGTTGTCGGCCATCATCGGTGTCCGTCGGCCCCCTTGGACGGCCGACAGACGGCCCAGAGACGGCCCACAGACGGCCCGCAGACGACCCGCAGACGACCTGGGCGCCTGCCGGGCAGACCGACCCGACTCCCTCCGTGACAGTCATCCCCGTTGTCCCGCGACCTCGGAGCTTGGCCGAATGTCGGTGGACTCCGACTGCCGGCAGCTCGCGCCGTCGAAGGCCGATCGCATGGGCAGGGACCCTTGACGCCCAACGGCCGGCACGCTGCGGCACTGCTGCCGTACTCGTGGTGCCCGAGAAGTGGATGGGCTTCACTGGTGAAGTCAAGGACGCCATGAGGGTGGGGAGTTGCTGTGCGCGTATGGCTTCGGGTTGCGGCTCTCGCATGGGTCGGCACAACCGGCTTGACCGCCTGTGCGGGGGGAGACGGTAGCGGCTCGGCAGTCGGGCTCACGCCAGGACAGATGCGCAGCGCCATGCCCGACCGCGAGAGCCTCCCTGCCGGGTGGCGCGGCGAAGCGGATCCCAAGGTGCGTGACGCAAAGGATGCTCTCGACGACTGCTCGGCGATGGCCGTCACGTGCACATCTGCCGGCCTGGTCGCCATGGGGTCCGACTCGTACGACGAAGGAACGGTGAATCGGCCCGAGGGGGACCGCGAGCACAGGGCAGATGTGTTCGTCTTTTCCTTCGACTCCCCCGAGGGTGCGAAGAAGGTCATGAAGAATCTCGTGGGGGCGGGGCGAAAAGGAGAGTCACCCCAGCCGGTGAAAATCGACGCGGGCGCACAGGACACCGAGGCGTATTCCACAAGCGACTCCGGTGTCTACAAGTCCCAGGTCGTCATGCGCGTCGACAAGGTCGTGATAGGCATCCTGGGGGAGGAACTCAAACAGCCCAGGGACATCCAGCCGATCGCGGAGACACTTGTCGACCGGGTCGAGAAGGCATCACAGGGCGAGAGTTCCACCGCGTGAGTCGAGACTGCACCCCGCCGCACGAACGGGGGTCAATTCCGGCCGATCCACGCGGGAACGCCCATTCCCGGCGGGCCGGAAGCGGCCGGACACCTGAATCCGGGACCGGCACGCCCCGATATGTGCGGCACGCCTGGATTCGACCGGTGTATTCATGCCCCACGCATCGCTTTCCTATAACAACCATCTCGGCTGTCGCCGCCGTCCCGTAGGGTGCCCAGCAGCATCTCTTTGAACACGTTCAAGGGGGAACTCCTGGGGAGGGGGACTGCAAGGATGCGCAGTGGAGCGAAGGTCGCGATGGTCGGCGGAGTGTTCGCGGTCGTGGTCGGCGGGGTGGGGTACGGCGCGTACAACGTCCTGGACGGACTGGGCGGCGGGGGCGGTGGCACGGACACCGAGTCCACCGCCGTCAAGGTGAGGACGGGTCCGGTCACCGAGGCGGAGATCGACGAGGCGTCGAAGAAGTTCCTCAAGGCCTGGGCGAACGGCGACGCGACGGTCGCCTCGCAGCTCACCAACAACGCGACCGAGGCCGAACCGGTGCTGACGGACTACCGCGAAAGCGCCCATGTCACCAAGGCCGTGATCACTCCCGGTCCGGCGGTCGGCTCGAAGGTGCCGTACACGGTGAAGGCGACCGTCTCCTTCGAGGGCAGGTCCAAGCCCTGGTCGTACTCCTCCGAACTGACCGTGGTGCGCGGCCTGACCACCGGCAGGCCGCTGGTGGACTGGGCTCCCTCCGTGGTCCATCCGGATCTGACGAAGGGCGCGTCGCTCAAGACGGGCGAGGCGTCCGCGCCGGCGATCGAGGCGGTCGACCACAACGGCAAGGTGCTCACCAAGGAGAAGTACCCGTCTCTGGGGTCCATCCTGGACACCCTGCGCGAGAAGTACGGCGAGAAGGCCGGAGGCACCGCGGGCATCGAGACCTGGATCGAGAGCCCGGACGCGGGCAGCGCCGACAAGACCCTGCTGACCCTCGCCAAGGGCAGGCCGGGCAAGCTGCAGACCACCCTGGACGCCGACGCCCAGGCGGCGGCCGAGGTGGCCGTGAAGAAGTTCAGCCAGGCCTCGGTGGTCGCGGTCCGCCCGTCCACGGGCGCGATCCGCGCGGTCGCCAACAACCCCGCCACCGGATTCAACGCGGCGCTGCAGGGCAAGCAGGCGCCCGGCTCGACGATGAAGATCGTGACGGCGGCGATGCTGATCGAGAAGGGCCTCACCTCGGCCGGTCAGAAGATCGAGTGCCCCCCGACGGTGATGTACTACGGCCGCACCTTCAAGAACCTGGAAGGCTTCTCCATCCCCGACGGCACCCTGACGACCAGCTTCGCCCGCTCCTGCAACACCGCCTTCATCAAGCTGATCGACGACGCGAACGACGACGCGGCACTCGCCAAGGAGGCCCGCGACGTCTTCGGGATCGGCCTGAACTGGCAGACCGGCGTGGTCACCTTCGACGGCAGTGTGCCGGAGGAGACCCAGGGCGAGGCGGCCGCCCAGTACATCGGCCAGGGCACCGTCCAGATGAACGCCCTCAACATGGCGTCCATCACCGCCACCGCGAAGAACGGCACCTTCCGTCAGCCGATCCTCGTGGACCGGGACCTCGACGGCCGGCAGATCGCCACCGCCTCCCGGTCGCTGTCCCCGTCCGTGTCCCAGCAGCTCACCGACATGATGCGCCAGACCGCGAGCTGGGGCACCGGCAAGGCCGCCATGGCCTCGGTCGGCGGCGACAAGGGCGCCAAGACGGGCTCGGCGGAGGTGGACGGCCAGGCCACCTCCAACAGCTGGTTCACCGGCTTCAGCAACGACCTGGCCGCCGCGGCGGTGGTCCAGTCCGGCGGCCACGGCGGCGACGCGGCGGGCCCGGTGGTGGCGGCGGTGCTGCGCGCGGGGTCGTGAGATCCCGGTTGCCGGTCGGGCCGGGCCGACGGACGTCTCCGGCCGGACGGTCAGGCCCGACGGTGGTCGCCCGCGTCCCGGCCGAGCGCGGCAATGCGGGACAGCGGACGCTCCACCTCGTGGTCGACGTACTGGAAGTCCCGCTTCGCGCTCTGCAGACCGCTCTGCTCCTTCGCCAGCCTCGCCTGGAGATGGGCGACCTGCCGCTCCCATTCCTCGTGGGCCTCCTTCAGCCCGGCTCCGGTCTGCCAGCCGGTGAACTCGTTCACCACCGCCGCCGAGTCGTCATCGGCATGGCTGCCCGCCTTCTTTGTGCCGGGCCGGATGGTCTCGCTCAGGGCGTTGGCGGCCGCGCTCTTCGCCGCCGCATTCGTCTTGAGGTCGGCGGGACCGGACGCCCCGCCCGCGCCGCCGGCACCGACGCCGTTGAGTCGCGTGTCACTCCCGCCCAGGGATCGCGCGGCCGCCGCCTTGTGTGCGGCCCATTCATCGCCGAAGTCCATGGTGCCCCCACTCATCTACTTGAACACTCCTTTACCCTAACGATCTCGGCGTGACACGATCAGGCAGCGGGGGCCGGGGCGACGCCGCGGGCTCTCGCACGGAGCACACGCGCCGCCGACCCACGGGAGAAGGATGCTCAGCTATCAGGACGTACTCACGGTGCGTCTCGCCCCGTTGACCACGGCGGCGGCAACCTGGGAGGAAATGGCCGACGGATTTGACCGCGTGGGCGAGGCGTACGGTGGAAGCGTCCAGAGCGTGGCCTCAGGCGACAGTTGGGTGGGGGTCAGCGCGGACGCGGCCGACGCCCATCTCAAGGCGACACGCCAGCAGTTCCACGCAGCCGAGGTCGAGGCGCGGGCGATAGCCGGCATTCTGCGGGACATCCACGGCCAGTTCGTGGAACGCATCGGAGCGCTGAAGGACCTGGTCGAGTCGGCCAAGGGCGCCCACATGCATATAGACGCGCAGGGCCGGGCCCACTACGACGAGGAGCGGGCGAAGGGCTCCCAGGGCGGCGTCATCAGCGAGGCGTCGATTCGCATGATGCAGGAAGCCGCCTGGACGGGCGCGGTGGCCACGGCCGTCCAGGCCGTCGACGACGCGGACCAAGGCGCGAAGCTGGCCCTTCGCGATGCGGCAGGCATCAAGTCGTTCATCGAACGCACCATGGACCAGATCGCGGGCCGCGAACATGAGTTCAACGCGCAGGCCGTGGGCGACATCGAAGTGGTGGAGGCTCGCGAGGCGCAGAAGTACGCGGACGAGGTGCTCGCCGGGAAGAAGCCGACGGACCTCGAGGAGTGGGAGCGGCTTCAGCGCGACAACGCGGGCGACAAGGTGTTCAGCCAGATGCTGCTGAATCATCTGGGCCCGGAGAAGACGATCCAGCTGACGAACCAGCTCAACACCTTCGCCTACGACTCGGACACCGGGAACAAGGCGCATTACCTGGGAGTCGAGCAGGGTTTCGCCAACGCCCTGTCCACCGCGACGCAGGATCCGAAGTCCCGCTTCTACAAGGATTGGCACGCCGGGATGCAGGAGGCCGGCATGAAGCGGTTCGAGTGGCAGGGCGAGAAGGTCCGGGGATACCAGTCACTCGTCACCCTGATGCAACACGGCGAGGGGTACTCGGACCGCTTCATGCATGACCTCGGCGACGACATGATCGCGGCGGAGAAGGCGGACAAGGGCAACGACAACTGGGATCTACCCAAGCGGTTCACCACACCCCGGGACGAGTGGTTCGCTAACGACCCGCTGGACGGACTGCTCGGAATCATGAGCAAGGACCCCGAGGCGTCGGCCTCGTTCCTCGACCCGCAGTCCGACCCCGATCCCGACGACGGCAAAAAGACCGGCAACGACCGACTGGAATACCTGGCACGAAAGCGGGACTGGGATGTCGTCGACGGCCATCCCGTCATGCGGAATCCCCACGACCCCGACAGCATGTGGGGCGACCCGCTGAGCGGAAGCGACATCGAGGATGCCCAAACCAGAGCCGGGTTCGGGGCTGCGCTTGTAGCCGGAACCACGGGAATCGATCCCAACGACTCGGGAGGTGGCTATGTCGCTCACTCGGATGCGAACAACCGAGTTTTCGAAGGCGCATTGAAGCATCTCTCCGACGAGAAGAACGATTTCCCGCCGAGTTTGCGTATGTCCATGGCAGTCGTCATGGGAAATTACGGGGACGAGGTCCATGCCGCCACAAGCGCACACAATGACAGCGAGAGCCCCATAGACCGCAGCCAGGTCCTCGAAGTATCGAAACAAATCTCCCGAGATCGATACTCATATCTAACTCTCCAGGATTCCATTAATCACGAAATATTCCACACAATGCAGTCCGGAAACACGGACCCGGAGGAATCCTGGAGACGAGCCGGTCGAACGGTGGGATTCCTCGAAGAAGCCCGGTACCAAGGGCTTCAGGTGGATGCAGATGACGCGAAGAGCAAGGCCGCATGGGAAGCGAAGATGGACTATCACAGATGGGGCGGCCTGGTCAACTTCATCCCTCAAGTGGGCGATGCGGCTCAGCGAGAAATAGACGTCCTGACAAGTAAATGGCTCGAAGATGAAACGGGTCGAATCGAATCGAAAAATGTACGGGACAACATCGAGACACACACTGGCGACGAAGCTCGCATCACGGAGTTGGCAAATATCTGGAGAAGGGAGAATCCCGATGTCGCCAACGGGGAAAAGCCATACGTGACGGTTGACAAGATCGCCTCATCGGCCACCGACGGTGGGGTAACCGCCCGAGGGCTCGCGGGCAAGCAGTCATGAGAATAATGCGAACCGTTGCCGGTATCACCCTGGCAGGGTACCTGATCTCGGCCTGCTCCGCACAGCCTTCGTACGACTACGTCATCTCCGCAAAAATCTGTGATATCACCATCGACCGATCGCTCATAAAACCACTGCTGCCTGCAGGCGGCAAATTCGAACAGACAGTCAGGGACTACGGCACGAAGCCTGAAACCGACTGGGTGTGCAAAATCGAGATCGACAATGAGCAGGCACTGAGGATCGCATTTCACCGGACATCGGGGACAATTGATATACCCCAATTGGCCAGGGAGGGTTCATTGAAGCTCAGGGACCCACGGGATGTTGACATCAACGGAACTTCCACCGCTCAGATCGCCATGGACGGAGCGCTCTTGAGCAGCCCTTGCCTCAGCCACGGGGAGGAGGATCTCATCACTGAACTGACCCTGGGCAAGAACCGGTTGACCACTAAGTCCGTGAAGGACCGGAACCAGGAAATCGAAACATTCCTGCGCTCCTACGTTCCCGGGTTGATCAAGGCAAAGTGCGACGCGTAGCCGCGCCGTACTGACCCGAGCGAAGGAACGGAGCTCCCCGCAAGCCGGACGTTCACAACGATCTCGTTTCCGTCGTGTGATCTTTAACCCCGTTCGCCAGGAAGCGGCGCAAACCGAATCCCGGCACGCGCGGGGCAACGTGGAGGTCAACACCAACGGAGAAAGCCGCATAACGGAGTTGGCCAACATCTGGCGGCGGGAGAATACGAGTGCACTGAACGGGGAGCGGCCCTACGTAACCACCGAAAATACGACAGCGCAGCCAAGGACGGAAGTGCTACCGCCCGAAGCCTGGCAGGTAAGGGATCACGAAAAGGACGAGCCTCATCCTTGCGATGACTGCTGCCGCGACGCTGATCGCCGGTTGCTCTGCCTGGCCGACAGACAGATACGCAACACCCGATAAAATTTGCGACATTGAAGTTCCTTCAGAAGTCACCGAGCCACTCCTTCCCACGGGTAAGAAGATCGAGCAGTACCCGCGAGACTTCGACAAGAAGCCGGACTCCAGAGGGAGTTGCATTATCAATGTCGACAAGAAGTTGGCCCTGAGGATCGCCGTGTACCGAGAATCCGGAAGCGTTGACATACCCGGCCTGGCCCAGCACGGATCACTTCGGCTCAAGAATCCCGAAAAGGCAGATATCAGCAACGTGTCCAGTGCGCAGGTCGCCGAGGACGGAGCACTCATGGCCATCCCCTGCCACGCCCGCGGAAATGAATATCTCATCACCGAGTTCGCCGTCGGGGAACGGTCGTGGGACAGGGAGAGCACCAGGACCCAGCGCAAGGAGATCGACGCCTTCGTCCGCGGCTACGTCCCCGAGCTGATCAAGGTGAAGTGCGGCGCATAGCCACCCGGCGGCGTCCGCCCGATCACATCACTCCGCCAGGTGGACCGTCACCGGCCCCGCACGTGCGCAACTCCGTCGCGCGCCCCGCGCCGCGTTCGCTAGCGTGCGGGGCATGAGCGCTCCTGACACCACCGCCGCCGAAGCCCACCCCCGATTCGCCGAGGCCCTGAGGGAGCTCGGCCTCCAGGTCGAGATCCGCCGGTTCCCGGAGGCCACCCGTACCGCCGCCGAGGCCGCTGCCGCGATCGGCTGCGAACTCAGCGAGATCGTCAAGTCCCTGATCTTCGAGGCCGACGGTGTCCCGGTGCTGGTCCTGATGGACGGTTCCTCACGCGTCGATGTGGAGCTCGTACGCGGTGAACTGGACGCCGGGAAGGTCAAGCGGGCCGGGGCGGACCTGGTCCGGGAGACGACGGGGTACGCCATCGGGGGCGTACCGCCCTTCGGGCACCGCACGCGGACCCGGGTGCTGGCCGACCGCGCGCTGCTCGACCACGACGTGGTGTGGGCGGCGGCGGGCACCCCGTACACGGTCTTCCCCCTCGACCCCAAGTCGCTGATCGCGCACGCCGGCGGAACCGTGGTGGATGTGCGCGAGCAGTCGAAGTGACGCCGCTGGTCGCCCTCGCCGTCCTGATCGCCGCGGTCACGCACGCCAGTTGGAACGCGATCGCGCACGCGATCAAGGATCAGCTCCTCTCCTTCACCCTGATCTCCGGGGGCGGGGTACTGATCGGTGCCCTGGCGGCCTGCTTCGTCCCTTTCCCCGCCGCCGGGGCCTGGCCGTATCTCCTCGTCTCGGCCGCGTTGCACGTGACGTACATGATGCTGCTGATGCGCTCGTTCACCCTGGGCGACTTCGGCCAGATGTATCCGATCGCCCGTGGCACGGCGCCGCTGGTGGTCACGGTGCTCGCCGCCGTCTTCGTCGGTGAGAACCCGGACGGCTGGGCCACGGCGGGCGTCGCGGTGGCCTCGGCGGGGCTGGTCGGGCTCGCCCTCTGGGGCATCCGCGGCTCCGGCAGGCGGCCGGACTGGCCGGCACTGCTGGCCGCCGTCGCGACCGGCCTGGCCATCGCCGGATACACCACGGTGGACGGAGTCGGAGTGCGTGCCTCCGGCACCTCGCTCGGCTACATCGCCTGGCTGATGATCCTGGAAGGACTGGCCATCCCGGCCTACGCGCTCCACCGCCACCGCGACGAACTCGTCACCCGGCTCCGCCCGTTCGCCGCGCGCGGGCTGCTGGGCGCGGCGCTTTCGGTGACCGCGTACGGCCTGGTGCTGTGGGCCCAGACCCGGGCGGCGCTGGCCCCGATCGCGGCGCTCCGGGAATCGTCGATCATCGTCGGCGCAGCCATAGGAACGCTGTTCTTCAAGGAACGGTTCGGCGCACCGCGCATCGCGGCGGCGGGGCTGATGGTGGTCGGCATCGGGCTGATGCTGCACACGAGTTGAGCGGGACGGCATACCCGGATCCAAGCCTGATCGGTGCGAAGGTCGGCGACACCCCCACGGGCTGGTGGATGTACCGGCCCGTGGTCGACAAGGACCTCGCCCTCAGCCTGAACAGGTACGACGACGGCAGCCGGAGCACCCGGCCCAGCTCCGACCGGCTGTGGCGCAGCGTGGGCGACGACACCCCCGTGGCCAACAGTCAGGACCTCTCACTCGAAGGGGTGGGCGACGGGCTCGGGGGCTCGTCACCCACCCCTTCGCGCAAACGTGGCCCCCGAGCCCCGACGTGCCATACGGCACGGGTGCGGCCGGACCCCGGCGGCAGGGGCGCGGGCCGCGCTACTCCCCCGAAACCGCCTGGCGGAAGCCGTAGTTCACCGCGGTGAGCCCGCCGTCCACCCGAAGCGTCGTCCCCGTGATCCAGGCCGCGTCGCGCGAGGCGAGGAAGGCGACGGCGGACGCGATGTCGTCCGGCTCGCCGACCCGGCCGAGCGGATAGAGGCCGCTCACCCTGGACAGTTCGGCGTCCCGGCCCGCCCAGGCGTCCGTGCGGATCGTGCCGGGCGCGACCATGTTGACGCGTACGCCGCGCGGTCCCGCGTGGCCCGCGAGAGTGCGGGTCAGGCTGCCCAGGCCGGCCTTGGCCGCGCTGTAGCCGTGATTGCCGAAGTCCTGCTCGCCGTTGACCGAGCCGATGTTGACGATCGCGCCCCGGCCGGAGGCGACCAGGTGCGGCAGGGCGGCGCGGGCGCAGCGGTAGGGGCCGGTGAGCGTGATGTCCAGATCGCGCTGCCACGCCTCGTCGGGCTCGTCCTCGAAGAGCGGTGCGTCGACGGCGCAGGCGTACGCGTTGTTGACCAGCACGTCGAGGGAGCCGAAGGCGGCGACGACGTGGGCCACCGCCGCCTCGACGGCCGACCGGTCGGCCACGTCGCAGGGCAGCGACTCGGCCGTCCCGCCCGTCTCGCGTATCTCCGCGGCGGTGCGTTCGGCGCGATCGCCGTCCAGATCGGTGACCAGGACGCGCGCGCCCTCCGAGGCCAGTCGGCGGGCCGTGGCCGCGCCGATGCCCTGGCCCGCTCCGGTGATGAGAACGCCGTATCCGTCGAACCGTGCACCCGCAGGGTGAGGAGGAGTCATAGCGCCGACCGTACTGCCCTGACCAGGGCCTGGGCACGGGGGTCGGCGGTAACTCCCTTCTGCAGACCGTTCGTCACATATCCCAGGGCGATGCCTGATTCGGGATCGGCGAAGCCGAGCGAGCCGCCCCGGCCGGGGTGACCGAAGGAGCCGGGGGCCAGCAGCGGGGCCGCCGGGCCGTGCAGCATGTAGCCGAGGCCGAAACGGGTGTTCACGACCAGGACCCGGTCCGGGCCCGCCGATTCCTCGGTGCGGGCGAGGGTGAGCGTGGCGGGGGCGAACAGGCGGTGGCCGTCGACCGGGCCGATCATCGCCGCGTAGCAGCGGGCCAGGGCTCGGGCGGTGGCGATGCCGTTGGAAGCGGGAAGTTCGGCCGTCCGGTAGGCGGGGTCGTTCTCGTCGGGCAGCGGGTCGATGGCCCCGAAGGCGCGGCGGGTGAGGGATTCCGGGTCGCGGTACGCCTCGACGACGGACCGCTTGGGGCGTACCCGCAGGGCGCCGCCGTCGCCCGCGGCGGCCGGGGGTTCGACGGGGCCGATGCGGCCCACCCGGTGCGCCTCGTCGGCCGGGAGGCCGAACCAGAAGTCCAGGCCGAGCGGGCGGGCGATCTCCTCGGCGATCCAGCGGCCCACGGTGCGGCCGGTGACCCGGCGTACCAGTTCGCCGATCAGCCAGCTGTAGGTCTGGGCGTGGTAGCCGTGATCGGTGCCGGGTTCCCACTGGGGACGCTGGGCCGCGACGGCCTGTGGACCGGAGATCCCGTCGGCCGCCTCGGAGGGCGTCAGCGGGCAGTCGAGGGCGGGGATTCCGGCCCGGTGGGCGAGGAGGTGGCGGACGAGCACACGTTCCTTGCCCGCGGCCTTGAACTCCGGCCAGTACGTGCCGACCGGGGCGTCCAGATCGACCTGGCCGCGCTGGTGCAGCAGCAGCGGTACGGCGGCGGCTATGCCCTTGCCCGCCGAGCGGACGATCTGCACGGTGTCGACGGCCCATGGTTCGGCTCCGTCGACGTCTCTCGTACCGGCCCACAGATCGACGACCTTGCGGCCGTCCCGGTAGACCGTGACGGCGGCGCCGCGTTCGCCGCGCTGCTCGAAGTTACGGACGAAAGCATCCCTGACCGGTTCGAATCCGGCCGCCACCGTGCCCCGTACGTCCACGCCTGCTCCTGCGCTCCCGCTCATCCCCCCATGGTGCATCCCGTCGCAGGTGGGACGCGGGGCGGGTCACCTCATGTTCACCGTCACGGAACGCGGGTCGAACCCGAAGGGCAGTTCCAGACGGTGGGTGCGCATCAGTTCCTCGTCGCAGAGCAGGTCCTGGGTGCGGTCGTCGGCGGCGATGACACCCTCGCTCAGGACGACCGCGCGCGGGCAGAGCTCCAGGGCGTACGGCAGGTCGTGCGTGACCATGAGCACGGTGACGTCCAGGGAGCGCAGGATGTCGGCGAGCTCGCGCCGCGAGGCCGGGTCCAGGTTGGAGGACGGCTCGTCCAGGACGAGGATCTCCGGCCGCATGGCGAGGACGGTGGCGACGGCGACGCGGCGGCGCTGGCCGAAGGAGAGGTGGTGCGGCGGGCGGTCCGCGTACTCCTCCATGCCGACCTGCCGCAGCGCGTCGGTGACGCGTTCCTCCAGTTCGGCCCCGCGCAGACCGGAGGCGGCGGGCCCGAAGGCGACGTCCTCGCGGACGGTGGGCATGAAGAGCTGGTCGTCGGGATCCTGGAAGACGATGCCGACGCGGCGGCGGATCTCGGCGAGGTTGCGCTTGTCCACCGGGAGACCGGCGACGTGCACGGTGCCCGCGCCGGCGTCGAGGATGCCGTTGAGATGGAGGACGAGAGTGGTCTTGCCGGCCCCGTTCGGGCCGAGCAGGGCGACGCGTTCGCCTCGGGCGACCGTGAGGTTCACTCCGAAGAGCGCCTGATGGCCGTCGGGGTAGGCGTAGGCGAGTCCACTGACTTCCAGGGACGGCGCGGGGGCGGTGGGCATGCTCATACGGTCCATCCCAACAGACAGATGACGAGGGCGAGGACGGGGAGTGCCGCGGCGTGGGCCCATTGGGTCCGGGAAGCCGTTACCTCGTCGATCACCGGCATGGAACCCGCGTAGCCGCGGCTGACCATCGCGAGGTGGACGCGTTCGCCGCGCTCGTACGACCTGATGAAGAGCGCGCCGGCCGATTTGGCGAGCACACCCCACTGTCGTATCCCGCGCGCCTCGAAGCCGCGGGAGCGGCGGGCGATCGACATCCGGCGCATCTCGTCGGTGATCACGTCGCCGTACCGGATCATGAAGGAGGCGATCTGGACGAGCAGCGACGGCAGCCTGAGCCGTTGGAGGCCGAGCAGCAGCGAGCGCAGCTCGGTGGTGGAGGCGAGGAGTACGGAGGCGGCGACGCCGAGGGTGCCCTTGGCGAGGACGTTCCAGGCGCCCCAGAGGCCGGGGACGCTGACGGAGAGACCGAGGACATGGGTCTGCTCGCCCGGCACCACGAACGGCATGAGCAGCGCGAACGCCACGAACGGCACCTCGATGAGCAGCCGCTTGAGCAGGAAGAGCGCGGGGATGCGGGCCAGCGCGGTGACGGCGCCGATCAGTACCGCGTACAGCGCGAACGCCCACATCGCCTCGCGCGGTGTCGAGACGACGACCACGACGAAGAGGAAGGCGGCGGCGAGCTTGCAGTGCGGGGGCAGGTCGTGGACCGGCGAGTGCCCGTGCCGGTAGAGCCTGTGTGCGTGTCCGGCGCCCATGTCAGACGGTTTCCCCGGTGCGCGGCGTTCCGACGGTCGCCTCCGTGGCACGGCGGCGACGGAGCACGTAGAAGACCCCGCTGCCGACGACGATCGTGGCACCGACGCCGATCACTCCGGCGAGACCGCCGGAGACGCGGGTGTTCTTGATGTCCTTGACGCCGTAGTCGGCGAGCGGGGAGTCCTTGGCCGCGTGCTCCTCGGCCTTCTTGTCGATGCCCTGGTCGGCGGCGACCTTCTCCAGGCCGTCGGGGCTGGCGGAGGCGTAGAAGGAGACGAATCCCGCCAGGACGACGGCGGTGACCAGACCGGTGACCCAGATGCCCCTGGTGGAGCGGGCGGCGACGGGGGCGACGGGCTGCCGGGCGGGGGCGTCGACGAGTTCGCCCTCGACCCGGAGCTTGAGCGGGGCGGTGAGTCCGCGGGCTCCGTGGACCAGATCGGGGCGTACGGCGATGACGGCGCCGACGGTCAGTGCGGTGATCACGGCCTCGCCGATGCCGATCAGGACGTGGACCCCGACCATCGCGGTGAAGACCTTGCCGATCGGGATGTCGGTGGTGCCGCCGATCCAGTAGATCAGCGTGAACACGCCGGCCGCGGCCGGTACGGAGACCAGGGCGGCGACGAAGGACGCGACCGTCACGGAGCGCCGGGTGCGCGGCAGCACGCCGGCCAGCCCGCGGAAGAGGGCGTACGCGACGACGGTGGTCGTGATGCCCATGTCGAGCACGTTCACACCGAGCGCGGTGAGACCGCCGTCGGCGAAGAGGACGCCCTGCATGAGCAGTACGACGGAGATGCAGAGCACCCCTGTGAAGGGCCCGACCAGGATGGCCGCGAGCGCCCCGCCCAGCAGGTGCCCGCTGGTGCCCGCCGCGACCGGGAAGTTCAGCATCTGCACGGCGAAGATGAACGCGGCGACGAGGCCGGCGAGCGGCGCGGTGCGCTCGTCCAGCTCCCGGCGCGCACCCCGCAGACTGACGGCGACCGCACCCGCGGCGACGACCCCGGCGGCGGCGGAGACGGGCGCGTTGATGAATCCGTCGGGTACATGCATGGAGGGGCTCCGCCTTCTGCGATGCCGCGTTGCTGCGGACCGTGTCGTTAACCGCTCAATGATAGGACCTTGTTGCAAACAGTTCGCAAGAGCGGGTACGTCACAACCGACCTCGCCGCGCCCCTTGTGGAAAATATGCGACATTGGATGACGAAGGTGGACAAAAGGAGGAGTCGGCCCATGCCCCCCGTGATCCATGAACAGGCCGAAGCCTGGCTCGTCAATGACACCCCCGACCTCCCGGCGGTACCCGTCGATCTGCTGTACGACGCCGACAAGGATCCGCGCACCGTCCATGTCGCCTTCCCGGGCGGCATCGACTGGTCGTTCAGCCGCGACCTGCTGGAACGCGGCCTGCTCTCCCCCGCCGAACGCGGCGGGATCCGGGTGTGGCCGTGCGGACGGACCCAGCTGGTCGTGGAGATCCGCTCGAAGGAGGGCGTGGAGGTGGTGCAGTTCGACAACGCTCCGCTGATCCGGTTCCTGCACCGTACGCACGACGAGACCGTCGACGACGAGGGCGTCGGTACCCACGCACCCGCGTGACCCGCACGCGCCCGACGTACACACACTCGCACGCGCACGGAAGCCCCCGTGCGGCTCGCACGGGGGCTTCCGCCATTGCCCCGGCCCCCGTCCCCACAGGTAACCGGCGCGTCCGGGGCCGCGTTCCGCTCAGACACGGACCCCGGAGGCTCTACGGACCGGCTCCGGATCCCGAAGGCTCCGCGGCCCGACCGTGGCGGCCCGGACCGTACGGCCGGGACGCCGGGCCCGGCTCAGACGAGGGCCGGCTCACGTTCGCCCTCGGCGCCGGGCTTCTCGCCGAGCTGCTCGCGCAGCCCCTCGCCCTCCACGTCCACGTTCGGCAGGAGCCGGTCCAGCCAGCGCGGCAGCCACCAGGCGCGCCTGCCGAGCAGGGCGAGGACCGCGGGCACGATCGCCATCCGGACGACGAACGCGTCGAAGAAGACGGCGATGGCGAGCGAGAATCCGATCATCTTGATCATCTGTTCGCTGGAGCCGATGAAGCCGGCGAAGACCGCCATCATGATCACGGCCGCGGCCGTGACGACCCGGGCGCCGTGCTTGAAGCCGGTGACGATCGCCTGGCCGGGCTTCTCGCCGTGGACGTACGCCTCACGCATGCGGGTCACGAGGAAGACCTCGTAGTCCATCGCCAGACCGAAGACCACGCCGACCATGAAGATCGGCATCATGGACATGATCGGGCCGGTCTGCTCGACGCCGAAGAGCGAGCCGAGCCAGCCCCACTGGAAGACCGCGACGACCGCGCCCAGCGCCGCCACGACCGAGAGCAGGAAGCCGAGGGCCGCCTTCAGCGGCACCAGCACCGACCGGAAGACGAGCATCAGCAGCAGGAACGCCAGGCCGACGACGAGCGCCAGATACGGCAGCAGCGCGTCGTTCATCTTCTGCGAGAAGTCGATGTTCATCGCCGTGGAACCGGTGACCAGGACCTCGGCGCCGGTGTCGGACCTGATGTCCTTGCCCGCGTCACGGATCGCGTGGACCACGTTCTCGGTCTCGGTGGAGCTCGGCCGGTCCTTCGGGACGACGGTGATCATCGCGGTGTCGCCGGCCTTGTTGAACTGGGCCGGGGTGACGGCGACGACGCCCGGCATGCCGGAGATCTCGTCGGAGACCTGCTTGGCGGCCGTCTTGCCGTCGGAGCTGTGCGCGGTGTCGACGACCACCATCAGCGGCCCGTTGAAACCGGGGCCGAAGCCGTCGGAGAGCAGGTCGTAGGCGCGCCGCTGGGTGGTGCTGGTGGGCTGGGAGCCGTCGTCGGGCAGGCCCATCTCCAGGGACGCGGCCGGCACGGCGATCGCGCCGAGGCCGAGGACGCCGACCAGCAGCACCCACACCGGCCTGCGCAGCACGAACCGTGCCCAGCGGGTGCCCATGTTCGGCTTCGCCTCGGGCCGGTTCTCGGTCTCGACGGCCTTGCGCGCCTTGCGTCCCATGACCCGCTTGCCCGCGAAGCCCATCACCGCCGGGACCAGGGTGAGCGCGATGAGGACGGCGATCGCGACCGTGCCGGCCGCGGCGAAGCCCATCTTCGAGAGCATCGGGATGTTGACGACGGCGAGGCCGACCAGCGCGATGACGACGGTGAGACCGGCGAAGACGACCGCGGAGCCGGCCGTGCCGACGGCCCGCCCGGCCGCCTCCTCGCGCTCCCGGCCCTCGGCCAGTTCGGCGCGGTAGCGGGAGACGATGAACAGCGCGTAGTCGATGCCGACCGCGAGGCCGATCATCATCGCGAGGGTGGAGGTGGTGGAGCCCAGGTCGAGCACGTTCGCGAGCGCCGTGATCGTCGAGACCCCGATACCGACCCCGATCAGGGCGGTGAGAAGCGGCAGCCCGGCGGCGATCAGCGATCCGAAGGTGATGACCAGCACCACCGCGGCGATCACGACACCGATGATCTCGGTGGCCCCGGTCTCCGGCATCGCCTGGAGCGCGTCACCGCCGATCTCCACGGTCATCCCGCTCTTCTGCGCCGCGTGGCCCGCGTCCTCCAGCGCGCTGCGCGTCCCGTCGGTCAGCTCCATGGAGTTGACCTTGTAGGACACGGAGACGTACGCCGTGGAGCCGTCCTTGCTGACGGCGTTCCCGGTGTACGGATCGGTGACCGAGGCGATCTGGTCCGAGCCGGACTTCAGCTCGCCGGCGATCTTGTTCACCTCGGCCTTGTTCGCCGGGTCCGTCATCTTCTGGCCGTCGGGGGCCTTGAAGACGACCCGCGCGGTCGCACCGTCGGCGCTGGCGCCGGGGAAACGCTGTTCCAGCAGGTCGAAGGCCCTCTGCGCCTCCGTACCCGGGATGGAGAAGGAACTGGAGGTGGCGGTGGACGCGGAGGCCGCGCCGAATCCGGCGAGGGCCAGCAGTGCCACCCAGATCAGGGCGACATAGCGGCGGCGCCGGAAGGCGAGCCGTCCGAGTTTGTAGAGGAATGTGGCCACGGAGGCGTACTCCCGGTCAGGTCGTGTGAGTGAAAAAGGGCGTGTGGAACCAGCCCGACGACGAGAGCGGCGTGTCAGGTGGGGCTTGGGGAGGGGGCCGTGCGAAGGGGACGGGCCGTGCGAGGGGAACGGGTCGCGCGAAGGGGACTGGGGGTCAGACTCCGAGCGCGGGGAGCATCACGGAGTCGACGTAGTCGATGAGGAACGCCTGGTCGACGGGGCGGTCCTCGACCAGCTGCCGAGCGGCGAAGGCACCGACCAGCATGTGCGGTACATATTTCAGCGCCGGGTTGTCCGGACGCAGTTCACCCCGGTCCACGGCTCGGCGCAGCAGCGTGTCGAGGCCGGTCACTTCCGGCTCGATCAGCAGGTCGCGCAGGGCCTGGAGCAGATCGGGATTGTCGTGGACGGCATGGCTCAGGCCCCGCATCAGCGCGGAGTTCTTCTCCATCTGACAGTCGTCACTGCGGCTCAGCGCGGCGTGGAAGTCGCCGCGCAGCGATCCGGTGTCGATCTCCGCGAGGGACACCGGCTTGTTGTGCCGCAGCGCGGTGACGACCAGCTCGGGCTTGCTCCCCCACTGGCGGTAGAGGGTGGCCTTGCTGGAACGGGTACGGGCGGCGACGGCGTCCATGGTCAGGGCGTCGTAGCCGACCTCGCGAAGCAGGTCGAGCACGGCGGCGTACAGCTCGCTCTCACGCTCGGGTGTGAGCCGGGTGCGCGCCATGTGCCGACCTCTCGTTCCCGCTTCTCGGTCTCGTACATCAGTCAATCGAACGAAACTGTTTCGTACACATCGACGGTACCCCGCCCGCCCAGCGAAACGAAATCGTTTCGCTTGTGTTCCGCACCACAAGTTGCCGGGGCCCACGCACGCGGAAAGCATTGAAGGGTGAGTGACGACGTCGCGTATCTCCGTTTCCCGCACATCCACGACGATCTGCTCTGCTTCGCGGCCGAGGACGACCTCTGGGTCGCTCCCCTCGCCCCGGAGGGGCAGCGGCCCGGCCGCGCCTGGCGGGTGACCGTCGACCGGACCCGGGTCGGTCATCCGCGGTTCTCGCCCGACGGCACCAGGATCGCCTACACGACCTGGCGCAGCCTCGACCCCGAGATCCATCTCGCGCCGGTCGAGGGCGGCCCGGCGCGCCGGCTCACCTACTGGGGGTCCACGGACGCCCGGGTCTGCGGCTGGACCCCCGACCCCGGGGACGCCTCGCAGATCCTCGCCGTGTCCTCGCACAACCAGCCGTTCGCACACATCTCCTGGGCCTACGCCGTCCCCACCGACGGCAGCCCCGGCGGCAAGCTGCCCTGGGGGCCCGTCTCCGACATCGCCGTCACCGACATCGACGGCGAGCGTCGCACCCTGCTGCTGACCGGCAAGCCGCCGCACGAACCGGCCTCCTGGAAGCGGTACCGGGGCGGCGCCATGGGCCGGCTGTGGCTGCACGGCAAGCGGCTGCTTCCGGACATCGGCGGGCACCTCGACTCGCCCATGTTCGTCGGCGGCCGGATCGCGTTCCTCTCCGACCACGAGGGCGTCGGCAACCTGTACTCCTGCCGACCCGACGGCAGCGATCTGCGCCGCCACACGGACCACGACGCCTTCTACGCCCGGCACGCGTCCAGTGACGGGCACCGGGTCGTCTACCAGTGCGCGGGCGACGTGTGGCTGGTGGACGACCTGGCGTCGCCGGACGCGGTGCCACGGAAGCTGGAGGTACGGCTCGGCGGGCCGCGCGCCGGACGACGTACGTACCAGGTGCCGGCCGCCACCAACGTCGACTCGCTGTCCGTGGACGAGACGGGCCGGGCCAGCGCCGTCTGCGTCCGCGGCAGCCTGTACTGGCTCACCCACCGCGACGGCCCCGCCCGGACGATCGCCGACACCCCGGGGGTCCGGGTCCGGCTGCCGGAGATGCTCGGCAGCGGCGGCCAGGTCGCCTACGTCACGGACGCGGAGGGCGAGGACGCGATCGAGATCGCGTACCTGCCGCGCGCCAGCGGCGACCGCGAGCCTCGCCGACTGGCCTCCGGACACGTCGGCAGGGTCCAGGAACTGATCGCCGACCCGGACGGCGAACGCCTGGCCATCGCCACCGACGACGGACGGCTGCTGCTCCTGGACACCGACGAGGAGACGTCCACGGGCGAGCCCGTGGAACTGATCCGCTCCATCAACGGCCCCGTCCGCGACATGGCGTTCTCCCCGGACGGTGCCTGGCTGACCTGGGCGCACCCCGGGATCGGCCGTTCGCTGCGTCAGATCAAACTGGCCCGCATCCTGGGGACGGGATCGCCGGTGATCGTCGACGTCACCAACGGCCGCTTCGAGGACGAGAACCCCGTCTTCACCGGTGACGGCCGCTACCTCGCCTTCCTCTCCTGGCGGGGTTTCGACCCGGTGTACGACGTGCACACCGGGGACCTCTCCTTTCCGCTGGGCTGCCGCCCCTACCTGGTGCCGCTCTCCTCGGCGACCCCCTCCCCGTTCGCCCTGTCCCCGGAGGGGCGCCCGGCGGCGGGCGGTCTCGACCCGGCCGACGACGTCGTCGACGCCGGCACGGGCGAGGGACCGTCCACGGTCACGGTGGAGTTCGAGGGGCTGGAGAACCGCGTGACGCCGTTCCCGGTCTCCGCGTCGAAGTACTCGGCCCTGCATCCGGTGAGCGGCGGCGGACTCGTCTGGCTGCGCTGGCCGATCTCGGGCGCGCTCGGCGAGACGTTCGCCAACCCGGCGGACATGTCGGGCCGCCCCACGCTCGAACACTTCAACATCTCCAAGGCCAGGAAGACCGAACTCGTCGGACACCTGGACTCGTTCGCGGTCAGCGGCGACGCGACCCGACTGGTCGTGATGGACGAGGGCGAGCTGCGCGCCGTCCCCGCCACCGAGATCGCCGACACCGACTCGACGGTCTACCTGGACCTGCGCCGCATCCTGCACGACGTCGACCCCGCGGCGGAGTGGCGGCAGGCCTACGCGGAGGCGGGCCGCATCATCCGCGCGTACTTCTGGGAACCGGACATGTGCGGCATCGACTGGGACGGTGTGCTCGACCAGTACCGCCCGCTGGTCGAACGGGTCGCCTCCCCCGACGAGTTCGCCGATCTGATGCGCGAGGTCCTGGGCGAACTGGGCACCTCGCACGCGTACGTGGCACCGGCCCGCCGCAACGAGGGCCCGCCGCACTACCAGCGCGCGATCGGGCTGCTCGGCGCGAACCTGGTGTGCCGGGACGGCGACTGGACGATCCGGCGCATCCTGCCCGGCGACTCCTCCGACTCCAAGGCCCGTTCCCCGCTGGCCGGTACGGGCATCCGGGAGGGCGCGGTCCTCACCCATGTCGACGGCCGCCCGGTCGACCCGGTGACCGGCCCGTACCCGCTGCTCTCCGCGGCGGGCGGCACCACGGTCGAACTCACCTTCAGGCCCGCCGACGGCGCAGGCCCCTCGCGCCGGGTCGCGATCGTCCCACTGGTCGACGAACGCCCGCTGCGCTACCAGGACTGGGTGGCCAAACGCCGTGAGGTCGTACGGGAGCTGAGCGGCGGCAAGTGCGGGTACCTGCACATCCCCGACATGGGCGGCTCGGGCTGGGCCCAGTTCAACCGGGACCTGCGCATGGAGGTCTCACGCCCGGCTCTGATCGTCGACGTGCGCGGCAACGCGGGCGGCCACATCAGCGAGTTGGTGGTGGAGAAGCTCACCCGCACGATCCTGGGCTGGGACCTGACCCGCAACGCCCAGCCGGTCAGCTACGCCTCCAACGCGCCGCGTGGCCCGGTGGTCGCCCTGGCCGACGAGGCGACGTCCTCCGACGGCGACATGATCACCGCAGTGTTCCGGCTGCTGAAACTGGGCCCGGTGGTGGGGCAGCGGACATGGGGCGGCGTGGTCGGCATGACCGGGCGGCACCGGCTGGGCGACGGCACGGTGATCACCGTGCCGATGAACGCGGCCTGGTTCGACACGTACGGCTGGTCGATCGAGAACTACGGCGTCGAACCGGACCTGGAGGCACTGCGCACCCCGCTCGACTGGGCCGAGGGACGGTACGCGGTACTGGACGACGGGGTACGGGTGGCGCTGGACCTGCTCGCCGCGCATCCGGCGGCGACCCCGCCGACGTACGACAACGTCCCGGACCGACGGCGTCCGCCCCTGCCGCCGCGGTAGGGGGATCGTTCCACGGCGGGGCGGGACGAAGCGGCCGCCCCGCACCAGCCCCCGCTCCCGTTGCCGCCCCCGGCCGCTGTCCCCGTTCCCGTTCCCGCGCGAGTGATCTGTCTCACGCCCTGTCACAGCGGTCCTCCCTCCGGTGTCTTGATGCCGAGACCGGGCAACGGACGGAGACACCATGAACGAGAACATGGACAAGAACACCGACGTGGTCGTGATCGGGGGAGGTTACGCGGGGGTCACCGCGGCCAACCGCCTGGCACACCGCGACGACGTGTCCGTGACGCTGATCAACCCGCGACCCGACTTCGTCGAACGGATCCGCCTCCACCAACTGGTCGGTGGCACCCATGCCGCGGTCGTCGACTACGGGGAAGTGCTGGCCGAGAACGTCCGGCTGGTGGTCGACAGCGTGGCGACCATCGACGCGGCCGGGCGCCACGTGGCACTGACGACCGGGGGCACGGTCGGCTACGACTACCTGATCTACGCGGTGGGCAGCGGCAGCGCCGAACCGGACGTGCCCGGCGCGGCGGAGTTCGCCCACCCGATCGCCACCCTGGAAGAGGCGCGGCGGCTGCGGCCGGTCGTCGATGCCGCGCCCGCGTCGGCCCCGGTGACCGTGGTCGGGTCCGGTCCGACCGGCATCGAGACCGCCGCCGAACTGGCGGAGGAGGGCCGCGCCGTGACCCTGGTCTGCGGCCGGGTGCTCGGCCCGTATCTGCACCCCCGAGGCCGGCGCTCGGTCGCCCGGGCCCTCGCCGAACTCGGTGTGACCGTGCTCGAAGGCCCCGGCGCGAGGGTGGCGGCCGTGACCCGCGACGCCGTACGGCTCGACGACGGCCGCGAGCTCCCCAGCCGGGTCACCGTCTGGGCCACCGGATTCGGCGTGCCGGATCTGGCTGCCCGCAGCGGGCTGAGCACCGACGCCGTGGGCCGCCTGCTCACGGACGAGACGTTGACGAGCGTGGACGACGCGCGCATCGTCGCGGCCGGGGACGCGGCGGCACCGGCAAACGCACCGTTCCGGATGAGCTGCCAGGCCGCGGGCCAGCTGGGCACGCGCGCCGCCCGCACGGTGCTCAGCCGGATCGCGGGCGAACAACCCGCGCCCCTCACCGTGCGGTTCGCCGGCCAGTGCATCAGCCTGGGCCGTCGCACCGGGATCTTCCAGTTCGCCTCCCTGGACGACCACGCGAACCCGTTCTACCTGGGCGGCCGCCCCGGTGCGAAGCTCAAGGAGTTCATCTGCAAGTCCACCGTCAAGCAGCTGGTGAACGAGGCGCGCAGGAGCGCTCCGCGACCCGATCGCGGCGAGGCACCGGCCACCACCGCCGAGCGGGCAGCCTGAGAGCCGGGAGCCAGGATCCGAGAGCTGAAGAGAGGCGAGACGTGAACGACGACCACGCCACCGACCCGGCGACCGAGGCTTTCGTCGCCCACCGCAACCTCCTCTTCACCGTCGCCTACGAGATGCTCGGGTCGGCGGCCGACGCGGAGGACGTCCTCCAGGAGACCTGGCTGCGGTGGGTCGGGGTCGCCCCGGGGCAGGTACGCGACCAGCGCGCGTACCTGGTCCGGATCACCACCCGCCAGTCGCTCAACCGCCTGCGCGCGCTGTCACGCCGCAAGGAGACATACGTCGGCCCCTGGCTTCCCGAGCCGGTACTCACCGCGCCGGACGTGGCCGACGACGTCGAGCTCGCCGAGAGCGTGTCGATGGCCCTGATGCTCGTCCTCGAAACGCTGTCGCCCACGGAGCGCGCCGTCTTCGTGCTGCGCGAGGTCTTCGACGTCGACTACGACGAGATCGCCGCCGCCGTCGACAAGAGCCCCGCGGCCGTCCGCCAGATCGCGCACCGCGCCCGCCGTCACGTCGATGCCCGCCGCCCCCGCGCGGCGGTCTCGGCGAACGAGACCCGGGCGGCACTGGAGTCGTTCCGGCGCGCGCTCGAAACCGGGGACCTGCAAGGACTCCTCGACGTACTCGCCCCCGAGGTGGTCCTGATGAGTGACGGCGGCGGCGTCAAACAGGCCGCGCGGCGGCCGGTCGTCGGCGCCGACAAGGTGGCCCGCTTCATCATCGGAGGCTCGGGCAAGGCCACAGGCGTACTCACCGTCGGCCCCACCGTGGTCAACGGCAACCCCGCACTCGTGCTGCGTCTGGACGGCGAGATCGACGGTGTCCTGGCACCGCGGGTCGAGAACGCCCGCATCACCGGCCTCTACTACGTCCGCAACCCGGCGAAGCTGACCCGCGTCGAATCCGAGACCCCGCTCACCCTGCGGTGAGCACCCTTGGCCGGTCCGCCCTCGACCCCGCGGGGCCGAGGGCGGACCACCACAGGTCCGTGATCCGGGCCATCCTCCACTGCGTGAGGAGCATCACAACAACGTGCACGGCGAACTGTTGTACGAGCTTCCGGAGTGCGGCAAAACTTCCTGGCACGGGCGCTCGCCGGGCCGATGTCTCCACGCCCGCTTCCCCTCAATCCCCAGCAGGAGTGGCGGCGTTGGGTTCGTACGGCCGCTCGGGCGACGGGCAAATGAAGATCGGAGTGTTCACCCTTGAACGGGACTGAGCGGTTCGCCGCTGTGCTGACCGAGGCTGCGGAGGTGGACGCACGGCTGTCGGACCCGGCGTTCCTCGTACGGGGGGCTACGGAAGACGTCCACGCGCTCCTGGACCAGGCGGTGAGCCCCGCGGCGCGCCTGGCCGCGGCGGTGTACCGGCTGTCAACCCAGGACCCCCGCCGTGACGCGAGCCCGCACGGACGACGCGACCTGCTCGCGCTGGCCGCGGCACGGTTCGGCGACCGGGACCTGTCCCGACGGATCTCCGACGTGCCGGTCGAGGGAGGTCCCGAGGTCCGTTGGGTGGTGGACTGGGCCACCGGTTCCAGCGGCCAACTGCACCGGGCCGACCGGCCGCTGCACACGCTGACCGGCCACACCGGCAAGGTGGCGGCGGTGGCCGCGACGGTACTGGGAGGCCGGGCCGTCGCCGTCACCGGAAGCACCGACAGGACCGTACGGATCTGGGACCTCGTCACCCGTCGACAGGTCGGCGCACCACTCACCGGACACAAGTCCGGCATCACCGCTGTGGCCACCTGCCTCGTGGACGGCCGCGCCGTTGCCGTGACCGGCGGCCAGGACAAGACGGTTCAGGTGTGGGACCTGGCTGGCGGCCGTCGCATCGGTGAGCCCCTCACCGGCCACAGTGGCGCAGTGTGCGCCGTGGCCACCGCGATGGTGGACGGCCGCCCGGTAGCCGTGAGCGGCGACCGGGACGGCGTGGTGCGGGTCTGGGACCTTGCCGCGCTCGCGCCGCTGGGGGAACCCCTCACCGGATCCCAGGGGGCCGTGACCGGTGTCGCCACCGCGGTGGTGGAGGGCCGGGCCGTCGCCGTCACCACGGGCTGGGACGAGAAGGAGCGGGCCGTACAGGTGTGGGACCTGGCCGCCCGACGGCCGGTCGGTCCGCTGGACACGGGCGAGGACCGGGAGGCGCGTGCGGTGGCGACCGCCGTGGTGGAGGGCCGTCCGGTCGCCCTCGCCGCAGGCTCCGACGGGAAACTGCGCCGGTGGGATCTCGCCTCGCGGGAGCCGATGAAGGGGGCCCGCAGGGGGCCACAGCAGCAGAGCGTCAGCGCGATCGCCACCACACTGGTCGAGGGCCGGACGGCCGTCGTCACGGCCGGCTGGCTCGACGAGTGCGACCCCTGCCCCACCCTGGAGGTGTGGGACCCCGCCACCGGGGAGGTACTGGATGATCTGGGCCACAGTGCGGATTCCACGATCCTTGCCGTGGCCACCGCGGAGGTGGACGGCCGCCCGGTCGTCCTCGTCGCCTTCGAGGACAAGACGGTCGAGGTGGTGGGGCTGGGCCCCGGCGATCTGCCGGGTTCACCCCTCGCGGCCCACCGCCAGCCGGTGAGCGCAGCGGCGACGGCAGTGGCCGAAGGGCGTCCGATGGCCGTCACCACCGGCGACGACGGTGCGGTACGGGCATGGGACCTGGACACAGGCACAGTCGTGAGCACGGGCCGCCTCCTCACCGAGCACACCCGGCCGATGAAGGCACTGGCGACCGCGGAACTGGACGGGCGCGCTGTCGCCCTCACGGCCTGCGACACGCTGGTCCACCTGTGGGACACCGTCACCGGTCGCCAGGTGGGCGCTCTCCAGGGTCACACCCTGCCGGTCACGGCGGTGGCCGTCACGGTGATGGACGAGCGGCCCGTCGCCGTGACCTGCGGATGGAACAAGACCGTTCGCCTGTGGGACCTGACGACGCATCAACCGCTCGGCGAACCTCTCACCGGGCACACCGGCTGGGTGTGGGCCATGGCAACCACGGTGGTGGACGGCCGCCCCCTCGCCGTCACCACCGGCAAGGACGAGACGGTGCGGATCTGGGACCTGGCCGCCGGGGAGCCCGTCGGCGAGCCGCTGGCCGGAGGCGACTGGGGCCTGTCGGCGGCGGCGGGCATGGCCGGGGACCGTCCGGTGGCGGTCACCGGCTGCCACGACGGCACGGTGCGGATGTGGGACCTCGCCGCACACCGGCTCGACGGCCTGCTCACCGGACACACCGGCCCGGTCAGGGGCGTGGCTGTCACCGCACTGGAGGGCCGCCCGGTCGCCGTCACCGGCGGCGACGACGCCACGGTCCGGTTCTGGGACCTGACAGCCGGCCGGCAGATGGGCCCTGAGCTGCTGTTCCCTTCGGAAGTGCGGGCCGTGGCGGTGACACCGGGCGGCCGACTGGTGGTGGGCTTCGGCCAGGAGGCCGCGGCCCTGGCACGTCGCTGACCGGGGCACGTCCCGCCCGCGGACGGGGGGCGGCTCTAAGCGGGCGGCCCCGCTCCCCCACCACCGACGGCGACCGGCTCGCCCACCGCCCGGTTCCACCCGGTGGGCGCCGGCAGCTCGCACCACACCGTCTTGCCACGTACGCCCTGATCCACCCCCCACCGAAGCGACAACGCGTCCACGAGCACCAGCCCCCGCCCCGACTCGTCACCGCCTGCCGCGCTCCGCATCGCCGGCCAGGCACACGGTTCCGGATCGCTCAGCTCGACGCGGACACGACCGGTGCATGTGCCGCTGACCCGGAGCGTGACCGGCGTTCCCTCGCCGAGATGCACGATCACATGGGTCAGCAACTCACTGACGCAGAGCAGCAGATCGGGCGAATCCGCACCCCCGCACCGCTCCCGCAGGAGGTGTCGCGCTTCCGGTACGGCCTTCGGCACCGCGAGCAGGTCCACCGCGATCGGCAGCGGGCTCATCCACCGGCCGCCGTACGCAGCACCTCGGCCAGCCGACGCGCGGTGGCCGCATTGCAGTTGCCGAGCGCGACCAGCGGCGGCCGGGGCGCCCACCAGGCGAGCGTCAACGGATCGACGCCCAGCGAGGGCAGGGTGATGCCGTGTGCCGTGAGCGCGGCACGGAGCGCGTCGATGGCCGAGTCGATGTCGTAGTCGGGGGTGTCCTGTGTCTCGCCCATGAGGGGCCATCCACCTTTCGTTGCACACTGTGACGAACTGCTCACACGCTGCCGCACGGGGCTCTACCTTGAAAAGGTTTCCCGCTCCACAACGCACAGCGCGAAAGGTGGTCAAAGGTGGCTACGCGTAAGGAGATCGACGGCTCGGCGGGTGTCCCTCAGTTCTACGGCAAGGAACTCCGCTTCAAACGGGAGGAGGCGGGCCTGACCCTGGAGAAACTGGTGGACGGCAGTTTCTACGGCATCACGTACCTGAGTGAGATCGAGCACGGCCACCGCCGGATGCCGGCGGATCTGGCACAGCATGTGGACCGGGTGCTGGGGACGGACGGGTTCTTCCAGCGGCGGTGCGAGGACGTGCGGAAGGCCAAACAGGGGGCGCACGCCGCGTACTTCGCTGCGGTCGTGGAGGCGGAGACGCGAGCCCGGACCATCAGCGAGTGGTCCGGCACGCTAATCCCCGGGCTGCTCCAGACCAGGTCGTACGCAACTGCTGTCATTCACTCCGCGCATTCCCTGGATACGCCGGAAGAGGTCGAGGCCAAGATCGTCGCCCGGCTGCACCGGGGCCGACTCTTCCACAACCCCAAAAAGCCCGAGTACTGGGTGATCATGCACGAGTCCCTGGTGCACCACTCCATCGTCCCGCCTGTGGAAATGGCCGAGCAGCTGGACCATATCGCCGCCCTGGTAAGGCGGAACCGCGTCGTTGCACAGATCCTTCCGTGGAACGGCCCAACCCGCTCCCTCTCGGAACTACCCCTCCTCCTCATGGATTTCGACAACGAACCGCCGTTGCTCTACACCGAGGGCCCCTACCACGGTCAGACCATCGACGATCCGTCCATCGTGGTGCGTTACCGCAAGGCATACGATCGGCTGAGGGCCGCCGCCTCGCCGCCAGAGGTGTCCCTCGCCCTGATCGAGAAGGCGGCTGAGGAGTACCGGCATGGCCAGCATCGACCTTGATCTCCGCGCCGCTACTTGGCGTAAGAGCAGCTACAGCAACGGCGACGGCGGCAACTGCCTCGAAGTCGCGGACGGTCACCCCGGCATCGTCCCCGTCCGCGACTCCAAGCGCCCCGAAGGACCGGCCCTCGTCATCGCCGCGTCCGCCTGGACGCCGTTCATCGAGGCCGTCAAGGCATCCTGACCCGCCGCAGCATCCGGAACGGCAAGAGCGCGGCTCTCACGATGGTCGGCTCCGCCGGAGTTCGACTTCGACAAGGTCGACGAACGCGAGCGGCATGCGATCGGATGCGGCATCGATCGACTCAAGCGCCACAGGGCTGTGGCCACGTGCCATGACAAGCTCGCGGTCCACTACGAAGCGACCGCACTGGTCGCAGCCATCAACAAGTGGCTGTGGCCGCCACCTTCGTAGGCCGTGCAAGAGTGGCGTCAGCGGTGGCCCAGCACGTTGACCACCCGGCCGTTGGGGTCGCGGACGAAGAAGCGCCGCACGCCCCACTCCTCGTCCTGCAAGGCATGGACGATCTCCGCACCACTGTCCCGCATGACCGCATAGGCCGCGTCCACGTCGTCCACTTCGATACTCATGTCGGGAGCGACCGGGGCAGTCTTGTCGTGGGTCATGAAGCTGACCTGCGCCGCAGGACCGGACGGAGAGGCGAGCGTCATGATCCAGCCGTGGTTCATGACCTCCTCGAAGCCCAGCAGGCCATAGAACTCCCGGCTCTCCTGCGCAGCTTCTGACTGGATGTTGGGCACGACACGGCGAACAGCCATCGACGACTCCAGGTGAGAACAGAACGGTCTCCGAGACCCTCCACTATGCACCCGGCCCGCACGTGACCTCCGATCGCTCGCGCTGGGTCCAGCCTGCTCGAAAACCCCGAAGCCCGTGGCCGGCCAAGGGCCGACCACGGGCGGAGTTCGAACGACGAGTTCACCGGCCACGGAGCACGGAGGCCCCGACGCGCATCAGTGCTGCTGCGCCTTGCGGCGACGGATCACCAGGAAGCCACCGGCCGCGACGAGCGCGGCAGCCGCTGCGGACAACAGGCCGACGGGCGCGCCGTTACCGGTCTCAGCGAGGTCACCGCCACCGTGTGCGGACGGTGCGGACGAGGGGGTGGAGGCCGAAGCCGATGCCGAGGGCGTCGCTGTGGCGTCCTCGGGGGTGGACGAACCGGGTGTCCCGCTCGGCTGCGTCGGGGTGGACGGGCTGACGGATCCCGGCTCGGTGGCGGACTCCGACGGCGTGGACTCACCGGGCTTTTCGCCACCCGGCTTCTCACCGCCCGGCTTCTCGCCACCCGGGTTCTCGCCACCCGGGTTCTCGCCGCCCGGATTCTCACCACCCGGGTTCCCGCCGCCCGGGTTCTCACCGCCGCAGTCGACCCAGAAGACCTTGTGCTTGGCCTTGCCGTGCTCACCGTCGAAGTTCCAGAACAGCTTGTAGTGGCCGTCGGGCAGGGACTGGTCCTCCGAACGAAGGTGTCCCTTGCCGTCGAGCGTCAGCGAACCGGACTTCACGATCTCGCCCTTGACCTGGGCGGTCGGGGGCCAGGCTGCGATGCGCCAGTCCACTTTCTGGCCGGCGTCGAAACCGAAGGCGTCGAGATAGAAGGTGCACACGTGAGGCTCGTTCTTACGAAGCTCCTCGCCGGTCGCGGCATCGTGGATCTTCACGGTGCCGTTGTCGCCGGGAGCGGTGGCGTACGCCGAAGGTGCAAGCAGCAGGGCCGCGGTGACGGCGGCCGTGAGCGTGCCTGCGGAAGCAACTGTGCGCATGGGCAATCCAACGGTTGAATGAAAGGTTTACCGCGTGGGGGGATTGGCCGTGGGGGGAGACCGCTCAGCCTCCTGCGCCGACACACGCCCCGTCAATGCGCCTCTGACCACATGCGCCGCAGTACGCGCCACTTGCCCCATTAGTCCCGCATAACGATTGGGAACAACACCCCCGGCCAAGACAGGCGTACCGTCCGACGGCACCACCGGAACGCCGGCCTGATGTGTCACCGCGGGCGGCCGGTCCGCCGCTGTCAGAGGTCGTTCCTACACTTCGGCCCATGGGACTTTCGATATCGGTCGGACTCCTCTACGACCAGGCTCGCAATGACGCCGAGGGTCTCGACCACCACCGCCGTTCCTTCGCCCGCCTCGGCCGGGCGCTCACAGCGGAGGGAATCAGCTGGCACGAGCCGGAGATCACCGATCCGCCTTGTGCCCATACCTTCTCCGGCGGCTTCCCCTACGGGTACCTGACCCAGCTGCGCCGCATCCTGGTACTCGCGAACCTCGGCGAACCCGTCACACCGGCCCTGGCGGTCGGCAAGCGCCAGTACGACCACGACTGCGAGAAGATCCGGGACGAGACGTCGATGCTCGCCTCCCATCTCCTCTGTCACTCCGACCATGCCGGCTACTACGTGCCGGTCGACTTCGACGATCCGCTCTTCCTCCCCGACGAGGCGGAAGTAGAGGGCGCTGGAATGGTCGGCTCCAGTCGGCGCCTGCTGGCCGAACTCTCGGGCATCGCGGCGTCGATAGGCATCGATCTCGACGACAAGGGCGTTCCCTCCGATCCGGAGGGGACCGGACCGGCCGTGGGTCCCGCGATCGACGGACCCTTCGAGGCGGAGCGTTTCGCCTGGTACGCGCTCTACCAGGCGTGCCGGGCGAGCATCACCGGCGGCCACGCCATCGTGTTCCACTGACGTCTCGCCGGTGTCGCCCCAGGTCGATCACAACCCGATACGCACCCCGGGTTGCGGGCAGTGGTGCTGTGCGCCGGGTGAGACGACCGGTCCGACCGGGACACCGGCCAGGACTGTCTCACCCGGCGCTCCAGGAGCCCGGCGCGCCGTGCCGGGGCTACCGGGTCGGCTTGTTCCGAGGGAAGGAGACCGTCACTTGACGTCGACGTAGTCGCCGGCCGCGGTCGCGCCGCCGGTCGTGTTCGTCTCACCGAAGGTCCAGCGCCAGTAGCCGTCGACGGAGGCGGTGACCGTGGTCTTCAGGGCACCGGTCGAGCTCGCCTTCACGATCTTGACCGTGTTGTACGTGCTGGTGCCGGCCTTGCGGAACTGGAGCTTGGCCGCCTTGCCACCGAAGCCGGTGTACGTGTGCTTCACCCAGTCCGCGCGGGTGATCTTGCCGGTGACGGTGAGTTTGCCGCCCTTGGCGACGGGTTCGGGCGAGGCGTCGACGGTGACCTTCGCCGCGCGCTTGACTTGCGCGGTGGCGGAGAGAGGCAGAAACTCCTCGCTCTTGAGCCCGCCCTTCGAGTTCCAGATGCGTACCCAGACTGCGCTCTTCCAGGTCGTGGCGTCGTTGTTCGAGTCGAGGGTGTAGCGCGGGTCGATGTACAGCTCGCCCTCGCAGTCGGCAGCCACGGAGCCGTCCTGACAGGCCGTGAACCCCATGTAGATGGCCCCGCGCTCCGAGGCCTTGGCGGGAGTGGTGTCGTGGTACAGGAACAGGGAGGTGTTCACGTCGGACTGCTTGAGGCCGGACGGCCACGACACGTGGTACGTGAAGGTGGGCCTGACCTCTGCGGACGTACCCACGATGATGGACTTGCCCTTGTTCAGGACCAGGTTCGACACCTTGACGCCGGTGCCCGCCGCCTGCGCGGACGGCGCGGTGAATGCCCCCAGGGCGAGCGCTCCCGCGGCCACGACCGCGAAGCCGGATCTGCCTGCGCGCATGCGCAACCTCTTGTTGGTGAGGGACTGGTAAGAGTCCGGTAAAGGAGAATGGATCGCCGCAGGTTAACAGCCCCGGAACGGGGCCCGGTTCGAGAGGGCCGGACCCGAAGCACCGGCCCGACAGCCCGGCAGCAGGCGAAGTCGAGACGGATGATCCGCTCCGTGGGCAACGGTCCCGCCCGGCCCACGGCCACCATGATCATTTCGGACTTGCACCGCGCCGAGGCGTCCACCCATCTGGAGAATCTGCCGTCGCAGCGGGTGCTGCGCCGCAACGGGTTCAGCCTGTACGGCGTCACTTCTCAGGCGCGGCGGACCCGCCAGAGCCATGCTGCCGTGCCGGCCAGCAGGGCAAGCGTTACCAGGTTGGCCAGGAGGGCCGGGGTGCCGCCCGGGGCGTCCGACAGGTTCCAGGTCGTGATGACGGCGCTCGGCAGGATGGCGGTAAGCAGTACGCCGGTGGTCTTCTGGACGGCGGTCCAGTGCACTGACGTGCAGAGAAGTACCGCGCCGGTGACGCGGAACAGGACGCCGAACAGCGGCCCGGGGAGGTCGGGGAAGATCATTACGAAGGGCAGCGAGAGAGTGAGCATCAAGAGCGGGACCAGGGGGTGCACCTTGCCGCGCCGGGCAGGCGCGTCGGCACTGCTCCGGGCCGAGGCCCCGGCGTCCCCGTTCCCTTCCTCAGCCAGCGCCGTTGCCGCGATCGTGCGGGGGTCCCCCAGCTCCGCGAGGATCTCGCCGATCGCGACATCGGGGCGTTCGGCGCGCGTCACCTCGATGTGTTCGGCGAGGTCGGCCAGGAGTTCCTGGCGACGGTTGGCGGGGAGTGCGGAGCCCTCGCGCTCGACGGCGGAGAGATAGTCGCGTACGGGGTCGGCAGAGGTCTTCATGCGAGGTCTCCGGTGGAGGGGTGCGGGGTGGCCAGGAAGGCGTCGACGGCGTTACGGAAGCCGGGCCAGACCCGGGTGAACTCGTCGAGCGCGGCCCGGCCGCTGTCGGTGAGCGCGTAGTAGCGACGGGGTGGTCCGGAGGCAGACTCCTGCCAGGTGGTGGCGACCAGGTTGTCCCGGCGGAGCCGCGAGAGCAGCGGGTAGACCGTGCCCTGACTGGTGGCCAGGGCGCCGGAGTCCTCCAGGGCGTGGAGGAGCTCCACGCCGTAGCGGGGGCGGTCCCGCATCAGGGCGAGTACGCAGTACTCCAGGACCCCCTTGCGCAGCTGGGCGGCTGCCCGGGCCTGCTTGGTCGAATCACCTGGTTCCATGCAATGCAAGGTACCTGAGCGGACAAGAGGTTGGGAAGGGGGCGGCAGATCCTCTCAACTCGGCGTGCCGTCAACGAGCAGCAGACCAGCCGACAAGTGCCCGCTTCCGGCTGGTGCCCCCACTCGCCAAGGCGCTGAACGTGCCGACTCCCGCCGTACGCAAGCCCGGGTCGGTCTGGACCGCGCCGGCCGGGCGCGTCCGCCTGGGGTACGCACGCACGTCCCCTGCCCCGCAGTCGCTGGACTCCCGGCTCGACTCCCCGGCCGAGGCCGGGGTGACCCGTGTCTTCTCGGAGGAAATCCCCACCCGTGCCACGAAACGACCCGAGCTGGAGAACGCGGTCACCCTCGCCGGTACGTGGCCCCCCGCTACCTTGCGGCTGGTGTCTGGTCCAGGGCATCGGGGCCGTCCGGGGGCGTTTCGGTTCTGGTGTAGAGGACTTCGCGGCCCTGCTCCGCGGCGCGGATGAGTCCTTCGCTGACGAAGTCGAGGAAGCGGGCGGCATTTTCGAGGCGGGTGGCGGCCGGGGTGTCGGCGCCGAGGATGCCGACGCCTTGCCGTGCGGTCTCGATGAACTGGTCGTTGGCCCGGGCGCTGCGGAGCATCGCCTGGTACCAGAGGTCGTCGTCGACGACATAGCGCTCGCGGCGGCGGCGTTCGTCGCGCTCCCGGCGGACGAGGTCCAGGCCCTCGAGGAACGTGATCGCTTTGGAGATGGACGCCGGGCTGACCTGGAGGCGCTGGGCGAGTTCGGAGGCGGTGAGGCTGCCGGTGTCGGTGGTGTAGAGGCAGCCCAGCACCCGGGCCATCATCTTGGGCAGGCCCGAGGTCATGAAGACGGTGGTGAGGGCCTCCTGGTAGTCGCGCACGGCCTCGGCGTCGCGTCCGTAGGGCTGCGGGGACGCCTGCGCCCCCTGGGGTGCGGCGTGCCTGCGCTGGTGGGTGCGCTGCTGGGTGGCGCGGTGGGCCAGGTCGGCGCGGTAGCCGACAGGGCCGCCGTTCCGCGTCACCTCACGCGTGACCGTGGAGGTCGGACGGTCGAGACGTCGGGCGATCTCGGCGTAGGCCAGATTGTCGGCCAGCCCCATCGCGATCTGCTGGCGCTCGGCCTGGGTGAGCCTGCCTCCCGGCATCACGACCCCCTTCATGCCCCACGGGTGCCCCATGGTGCTGCTCGGTGTTCCTTGACGCCTCCACCATAGCGTTCACCTTCGACGCATTGCAACGGTCGACTCTTCCATCGTTGCGTTAAACGAGAGGGCGTTGCAATGATTATCCCGCTCCCACCTGCACATCTGCCGTTTCTAAGCAAAAGCATCGTTGCCCAGAAGCAGAAAGCAACGTAGCGTTTCCATCGTTAGGAAACAGCGAGTCGTCAGCACGAGGGAGAGCATGATGCAGAAGTTCGACACCCCCGCCCCGATCTCCGCCGTCCTGGCCATCCCTGCGGGACGCGTCCAGTTCATCGCCGCAGACCGGGCCGACACCGTGGTCGAGGTCCTGCCCGCGAACGCCTCGAAGGGCCGCGACGTGAAGGCAGCGGAGCAGACCACGGTCGAATACGCCGACGGAGTCCTGCGGATCGAGTCTTCGGCGAAGGACCAGCACTTCGGACCCACCGGGTCCATCGAGGTGACGGTCAAGCTGCCCACCGGTTCCCGCATCGAGGCCAAGACGGCCAGCACTGAACTCCGGACCCTCGGCCGCCTCGGCGACGTCGCCTTCGCAGGCGCGTACCGCCAGATCAAGATCGACGAGGTCGCGGGCCTTCGCCTCACTGCGGTCGAGGGCGACGTCGAGGTCGGCCGACTGGGCGGCCCCGCGGAGATCAGCACCGCAAGGGGCGACATCCGGATCACCGAGGCCACGGGCGGCAAGGTCGTGCTCAACACCCAGTCCGGCGACATCACGGTCGGCGCCGCCGCCAGCGTGCCGGCCGCCCTGGACGCCGGCACCGGCCACGGCCGTATCAGCAACGCCCTCAAGAACGATGGCACCGCCCAACTCGACATCCACGCCACCACCCCCCACGGCGACATCACCGCCCACAGCCTCTGATCCGCTCCTTCCGAAGGAGCACCCTCGACGCCCCTGGCCGTCGGGGCGAACGCGAACGCGCGAACGCCATGGACGCCGCACCGGGGAGACGTCCCGCACGGCGAACGCAGCACGGCCATCGCCCGAAAAGGAGCACACACAGCCATGTCCCTCAACCTCATCGGCCGGCACAGCGGCTTCTCCGAAACAGGGCTGCGCAGAATCCGCGACGTGCTGGCACGGCATGTCGATTCCGGGAAGATTCCCGGGCTCGTCGCCCTGGTCAGCCGGGGCGGCGAGACGCACGTCGAAGCGATCGGGACGATGCGCCACGACGGTGGCGCGCCGATGTGCCGGGACACCATCTTCCGGATGGCCTCGACGTCCAAGCCGGTCACGATGGCGGCGGCGATGGTCCTGCTCGACGAATGCAGGCTGCGGCTGGACGACCTGGTGGAGCCGTGGCTGCCCGAGCTCGCTGACCGGCGGGTGCTGAAGCGGATCGACAGCCCGCTGGACGACACCGTGCCGGCGCGGCGGCCGATCACCGTACGGGACCTGCTGACCTCCACGTTCGGGATCGGCGTGGACCTGACGTCGATGGGCACCCCGATCATGGACGCGATCTTCGAGCGGGGCGTCTTCTCCCAGAGTGCGCAGGATGCGCCCGGCCCGGATGAGTGGATGCGCCGGCTGGGCACACTTCCGCTGATGCACCAGCCCGGGGAGCGCTGGCAGTACCAGATCAGCAACGACGTGCTCGGCGTGCTCGTCGCCAGGGTCACGGGACAGTCGTTCGAGGCGTTCTTGCGCGAACGCATCTTCGATCCGCTGGGGATGAAGGACACCGGTTTCCACGTGCCCGCCGGGAAGATCGACCGGCTGCCGACCGGCTACGTCCCCGACCCGCAGACCGGGGAGTTCACCGTGTGGGACGAGGCAGCGGGCGGGCAGTACAGCAGGTCTCCGGCATTCCAGTCGGGCGGCGGCGGGTTGGTCTCCACCGTGGACGACTACCACGCCTACTTCCAGATGCTGCTGAATGGCGGGATGCACGGGGGCGAGCGGATCCTGTCCCGGCCCGCCGTCGAGCTGATGACCACCAACTGCCTCACGCCCGAGCAGAACGCCGCCCTCAACGCCATGGCCCGCGACAACGTCCATATCTCGTTCGGCCAAGGGCAGCACGGCGGCTGGGGCTTCGGCATGGCGGTGCGCACCTACCGCGGCGACTACGCGCCCATCGGCCAGTTCGGCTGGGACGGCGGAACCGGCACCACGACCTACGCCGACCCGCACCACCAGCTCTTCGGAACTCTGCTCACCCAGGTCGGGATGTCCACCCCGGATTCGGCGCGGCTCATCCACGACTTCTGGACCACGCTCTACCAGGCAATCGACGACTGAGACCGAGCCCACGCCCCGGGCGCCGGCCCTTGACCCGCGACACCCGACGGCCAGGCCCCTGACGCCGAGCCGTCGACGTGCCCACAAGGTTCGGCGGAGAGCAGATGACAGCGCCTGCCGATGACCGCTGTGGTCATCGGCAGGCCCTGGTCTTCCACTTCGTGATCATGTCACCGGTCTGCGACGGCGTCGTCCTGGGACGAAGACGCCGGGCCTTTTCGGCCCACAGCCCCCTCATAGTGGTCGAGCGAGCACCGAGAGGCCGAGACCGATCCGGCCTCAACCACTCATCACCAAGGGGAACTTCATGTCCGGCAACCGTCGCAAGGCCTTCCTCGTCTCCGCAGCGATCGTGGGCGGGGCCATGCTGATGACGGCGTGCCAGGACTCGGACGCGACCAAGGACACCGGCGCCGCGCAGGGCTCTTCGTCCGCCACTCCGGCCGGCGATGCGGCCACCCCGTCCGGGTCGTCGACCGCGGGCAGCGGTCAGGGCACGGACAAGGGCTCCGGCGCGACGACGGGCAAGGGAACCAAGGACGGGGCCGGTTCCGGCGCCGACACCGGCAACGGCAGGCGGGAGCCGGTCGGGCAGGTCTGCGGCGCCAACGACATCTCCTGGAGCACCAGGTCCGAGACCCAGGCCGGCGGATACATCCTGGTCATCGCGAAGGCGAAGTCGGGGATCACCTGTGTCCTGCCGGCCGCGCTTCCGACCGTGGCCTTCGGCTCCGACGGCACCGAGGCGGGCCCCGCGGAGCAGGCCGTCGGCAAGCAGATCACGCTGAGCGGGAACACCACCGCCTACGCCGGGGTGAACCCGAAGACCACCAACGCGGACGGTGGCAAGGAACTGGACAGCATCATCGTCGTCGTCGGTGACGACGACGACAACCCGGTCTCCCTGCCGGTCGACACCATCACGGTCGACACCCCGGTCGTCACCAACTGGCACACCTCCCCGGCGGACGCCGTCCCCTTCGACTGAACGCACCCGCCCCGTCCGGGTGCGCGGGACGTGGATCTCGTCCATGACCGGCGCGGACCGCGTGCGGTCCGCCCGCTGTCCGGGTGTGATCAGCACCGACGGCGCGCGGCCGAACGCGTCGCGGCCATCGACGAGATGGTCCACGCCGCGGCAGCGACGGACCCGGAGATCCGCGAGTTGTGGCCGGATCAGGCGGACCCGCGGTACACAGTGATCACTGCAGCGGCGAGGTCCCTGACGAAGAACCCGGGCGCCCGTCCCGACATCCCCGCCGACGAGGCGACGGACATCATGTACGCCGTCCTCAGCCCGGAGCTCTTCCTGCTCCTCACCCGCGACCGCGCGTGGCCGCCGGCCAAATGGGAGCAAGGGGCGTTGCGCACCCTCAGCTCTCACCTGCTGGTCGACAACGGGCTCTGATCGACTCAGCCCTTCGCCGGCGGGCTCGCCGGCCGGAAAGCGGAGGACCTGGATCCTGTCGGCTGGCCCGCGACAGCTCGCACCATCCGGTCCCACGCGAGGCGCCACGCGGGCCGCGGCCCGGTCGGCCGTGCGAAGCAGACCCCCGTCCTTCTTCGCACGGCCGACCGGCAGCAGACCGGACCCGGGTTCGGCAACGGCTCCGATGCGCCAACTTCCGTACGGCCCGAGCCGTGGTCGATCCGGGCCCGCGCGGGACGTTCCACGCCCTGACCTGCTGAGGCGCGTCGTCCCGGAGCGCGACCGCAGAACGGGGACCGTGGCCGACACGCCACGCCTTCTCCTGCCCGGCCACGATGCCGCACTATTTATGGCAACTGCCGCAATGCATCGGGGGAATCCGCATGCCGCGATGGAAAGAGCTGCCCGAAGAGACATCCCATACCGAACGCCAACTCCTTGTCCAGTTACGCAGGTTGAAGGACCACAGCGATCTGAGTCTGGCCGCCCTCGCGAGCCGGACCAGCTACAGCCGTTCCTCGTGGGAGCGGTACCTGAACGGGAAGAAGCCCGTGCCGCGCAAGGCCGTCGAGGAACTGGCACGGGTCTGCGGTACGGAGCCGACGCGGCTCATCGTGCTGTACGACGTCGCCGAACGGGCCCGCGCCAAGGCGCCCGCGCCCGGGCGAGCGAACGAACCTTCGTCGCGCCCGAGGCCCGCGCAGCCCTCCTCGACCGCTCCTGAGCGGGGGCAGGAGCAGGAACAAGAACAGGCTCCGGACCAGGACCAGGACCAGGATTCGGCGTCGGCGTCGGCGTCGGCGTCGGCGTCGGCGCGACCGGGCCGCACGGTGCCGCTGGGGTGGATGCTCGCCACTGTGGCCCTGGCAGTCGCCGTGGCCTTCGGGGCCGGGCTGCTGGCGGCGCGGGGGTGGGACGACGAAGCCCCGGCGGGGAAGACCGGTCCCGCGGCGGCCGGAACGGGCTATCTGCGCGGCCGGACCTACGAGTGCGCGGTGCGGCGCAAGGACGGTGAGCTGCGGGCGGGGCACAGCGACACCCGCGAGATGCTGCTCGACATCAACAGCACGGGTTTCGACGTGGTGGAGGCCCAGTGCCTGCTGCGTGAGAGGGGTTTCAGCCCCGGCGTCTTCGACGGACTGTACGACGAGCGGACCAAGGATGCCGCCAAGAAGTTCCAGCATGCGCACCACCTGGTCGTCGACGGCATCATCGGCCCGGACACCTGGAGGGAGCTGCGCAGATGACGGCCTCCACCGCGGGCGGTGAACTGGCGGAGGAACTCCGGCGCGTCAGGGAACGGTCCGGGCTGAGCCTGGCCGCGCTGGCGGCCCGCACCCCGTACAGCAAATCGTCCTGGGAGCGGTACCTCAACGGGAAGAAACCCGCACCGCGCCAGGCGGTCGAGGCGCTGTGCGCGCTCACCGGGACGCCGCCCGGCAGGCTGCTGGCGTTCTGGGAGCTGGCGGACGCCGAGTGGAGCGGCCGGGCACGGCCCGCGTCCGCACCGAGGGAGCCGGAGGTGCCGGGCCGCCCTGCCCCCTCCCCCGTCACGCCCGCCGCCGCCCGCGCTGGCGTGCGGTGGTGGGCGGTCGCCGCGGCCGTCGCCGGGGTGGCGGTGGCCTGTCTGGCCGTACTCGCATTCGCCGACAGGAACCCGGACGAGCAGGCGCGCACCGCCACGGAGCCGCCCGTACGCAACGTCGGTTGCAGCGCCGACAGTTGCGAGGGCAAGAGCCCCGTGGCCATGGGCTGCGGCGCGGCCGGGATGATCACCACCCTGGCCACTCACACCGCCTACGGCGGACGGCGCCTGGAACTCCGCCATGCCGAGCTCTGCCACGCCGTGTGGGTCCGGGCCACCGGGCTGATGCCGGGCGACCGGGTGGAGCTGTCGCTGCCGGCCGGACGCACGCGGTCGGTCACGGCCGAAGGAAGTCTCGACGCAGGGCGGTATCTGGCGACCCCGATGGCCTCCGGCGACAACCGGACCAGCACCAGGATCTGCCTGGACGTACCCGGCAGACGCCCCGAATGTTTCACCGACTGAACCCGAACCACCGGCATGCGCGTCGGTGTGCGGCGGCTGCGGCCCCCGCACACCCCGGACGCGGGCACCCTCGGGCCGACGGCGCCCGAAGGGCGACGGTCCGAGGGCGACCCGCGCCGCCCGCCGCGCGGACCGTACGCACCGGGGGCGGCGCAGCCTGCCCTCCGGTGCGTACGACGGATCCGCCGCGACGGGCCCGGTTCAGAGCGAGTTGCAGGAACGGGCGAAAGCGGCCTTGGTCGCCGATCCGGCGATTCCGTCGATCTTGCCCTTGTAGCCCCAGTACTTCTTGAGGAAGCGCTGCAACGCCTTCACCGTGCCGCTCCCGACCTTCCCGTCGATCTTGCCGGTGTAGCCCCAGGAGCTCTTGAGCCAGCGCTGCATCGCCTTCCAGCTGTCGGTGCCGAGCTGCCCGTCGATCTTGCCCTTGTAACCCCAGTTGGCCTTCAGCTGGCGCTGGAGCTTCTTGGCCTGCGTCGCGTTGAGGCCGAGGTTGACCACCGCGAGCGGGGAGACGGCCTCGGAACTCACCACCGGCTTCGCGGTCTGCTCGGACGCCGCGAAGCTGGTACCCGCTGCCGCCACGCCACCGCCGGCGATCGCAAGCGCGGTGGTGACACCGACGAACGTCCTCGTCAAGGTTCGCATTCTCTTTGCCTTCCCCCTAGTTGGATCCGACCGCGTCGGTCGGTTCGCCAACAAGACTGCGGGGCGGGGGTCGAGAGGTGCCAGAAGTACCGGAGAAGTGACGCGCTCAGGGGACGTCCCACGCACTGACCTGCGAGGACGTCGTCCGCGGTGACGTCGTGGGGGGACGGTGGGACGTCGGGACGGTGGGACGACCACCGCGGCGGACCGGCCGAGTGCGGGGCCCGAACCGTTCCGCGGGCAGCAACGAACGGGCCGCCGCCGCGCGCGGCGAACGCCGACCGAGCGGCCCGGCGCACCGGGCCGGGAACCGGCCTCCGGTCGTCGCCCGTCGGCGGCCCCGAAGCCCTGATCCACGCCATGCGCAAGGGGCGCGCCCGGTCACCCGGGCACGCCCCTCATCGGACAACGCGCGGCGTCGCGAAACGCGTCAGCGGTCGAAGCGCTCGCGGGCGCCGTCCGTCGCCTGCTGGGCCCTCTCGCGACCCTGCTGGGCCTTCTCGCGGCCCTGCTGGGCGCGGTCACGGCCCTGCTGCGACGTCTTCGAGGTGCGGCCGGACGCGTCCTGCATCCGCTCCCGACCCGTGTCCTTGCCCTCGTTCGCCTTGCGCTTCGCCTGGTCGGCGAGCTCCTGCGCCTTGTCCTTGAACTGGTCTGCGATACCCATGCTGTTCACTCCTAGTGGTGCTTTGGGGACGGTCCGTAAGGACCTCGACCAGAGTGACACGCCCCGGCACGCATCGCATTTCGATCACTTACGCTGCGTGCGCACCGCCCGCGCGTCCTGGTCAGCGGCCCCTCCGGCACCGACGAGCGCCTTGCTCACACCCTCCAGCCGCGACCCGAACCGTTGCATCTCGCGCTGGCCGACGACCCCGATCACCGAGGGGAGGTAGCCCCGTACGGACTGCATCCCGCGCAGCCACCACTGTGCGTACACATGCGCGGAACGCCGTTCGATGCCGGCCACGATCCGGTCGACCGCCGGTCCCAGCGGGTACGTACGGTTCGACGGCCAGGGCAGCCGCTGCCGCAGCTCCCGCATCACGTCGTCCTGGTCGGCGCCCCGCACCATGTCCGTGTCGGTCCAGGAGAGGTATCCGACCCCGACCCTCACCCCCCGGTAGCCGACCTCGGCCCGCAGGCTGTGCGCGAACGCCTCCACGCCCGACTTGGACGCGCAGTACGCGGTCATCATCGGCGCCGGCGTCATCGCCGCGAGCGAGGCGATCTGCAGGAAGTACCCACGGCTCTCCATGAGCACCGGCAGGAACGCCCGCCCCGTCACCGCGCCACCGATCAGATTGACCTCGATGACCCGACGCCACGCCTCCGGGTCCGAGTCGAGGAACGGCCCGCCCGCCGCGACCCCGGCATTGGCGACGACGACGTCGACCTTCCCGAACCGCGCCTTGACCTCCTCGGCGACGCGCGCCATCGCCGTGTGGTCGGTGACGTCCGCGAACCAGTGGTCGCTCTCCGAGTGCAGCCGCTCGGAGACCTTCTTCAGCTCGTCCGGCTCCAGACCGACCAGGGCGAGCCTGGCGCCGCGCGCCGAGAGCTTGCGGGCCAGCAGTTCGCCCACACCACGCGCCGCGCCCGTGACGACGACGACCTGTCCTTCCAGACTCCGCCTGCCGCTCATGCGACATCCTCCTTCTCGGCCGTACCGTCCACACCGTCCACGCCGACCGCACCCACCGGGAGGTACGCGGTGACGAGTTCCCGGAGCTTCGCCGTGACCACCTCCGGCGCCTCCACCGGTGTCATGTGCCCCATGCCCGCCAGTTCGGTGAGCCCCAGGCAGTCGGGCAGCGCCGCCACGATGGCGCGGGCGTGCACGGGCGGCGTCAGCCGGTCCTCCGTTCCCGCGATCACCGCCGTGGGCACCCGCAACTCCCTCACTCCCGCGTCGAGATCGAGCTCCGCGAGGACGTGTCCCCAGGCGACCCTGGCCCCCCGCGGGCACGCATGCACGATCCGGGCACAGGTCTCGACCCGGTCGGGGGCCGAACCCGCCCCCATCGTGGCGTACTTGAGTATCCACCTGGAGACCGGTGTGACCGGTCCGAGCGGGGCCCGCGACCCGAGGATCGCGCGGGTCGCCCTGGTCCGGACGGCCCCGGCCCGCAACGGCACCACCCGCGACTCGGCCGTCAGCCGAGAACTGCCGGTGCTGCACAGCAGTACGGCCGCCGCGTGCTCGCGCAGTCCGGCCCGCCGCGAGGCGGCCATCATCGTCATGCCGCCCATGGAGTGCCCGGCGAGCACGGCCTTCTCACCCGGTTCGAGCGTGGCGGCCAGCACCGCTTCGAGGTCGTCGGCGAGGGCGTCCGTGCTGTACCCCTCGCGGCCCGGCGCGGGCGAACGGCCGTGGCCCCGCTGGTCGTAGACGACGACCCGGTGGTCCACCGCCAGGTCCCGGATCTGCGCCGCCCAGAAGCGGGTGCTGCAGGTCCAGCCGTGCGAAAGCACCACCGCGGGGGCGCCTTCGCGCCCGTGCACCTCGACATGGATGCGCGCGCCGTCGGCGGAGAGAGCGGTCAGTTCGCGCACGGGGGCGGGCGGGGCGTCGTCCCGCCGCAGCGGCCGGCTCATCGCACGACCTCCTCGGCGACGGCCTTCACCGTGGTGGGCTCCCCGGGCACGGCGGCCTTCTTCGGGGCCCGGACGACCTCGTACTCCGCGAGGTCGACCGACCGGGTCACCTTGCGGAGCTCGGCGGTGGTACCCGGCCAGACCGTGGTGTTGCGCCCGTTGGCGTCCAGGTACCAGCTGTCACAGCCGCCGACGTTCCACACCGTGCGCTTCATCCGCTGCTGGACGTGCCGGTTCCAGGCCCCGACCGCCGAGGGCCGCGCGTCGAGTGCGACGCGACCGCCCAGCACGTTCAACTGACGCAGGTAGTCCGCCATGTAGTTCAGCTGGGACTCGATCACCAGGATCATCGAGGAGTTCCCGAGCCCCGTGTTGGGGCCGATGATCGTCATCCAGTTGGGGAAGCCGGACACACTCGCGCCGCGCAGCGCCTGCATGCCGTCCTTCCAGGACTCGGCGAGTGTGATGCCTTCCGCGCCCACCACCCGCTCGGCGATCGGCATGTCGGTCACATGGAAGCCGGTGCCGAAGATGATCGCGTCCACCTCGGTCTCCGTACCGTCGGCGGCGACGACCGTGGAGCCGCGCACCTCGGCCAGGCCGGAGGCGACCACGTCGACATTGGGCCGGGCGAGCGCCGGGTAGTAGGTGCTGGAGAGCAGGATGCGTTTGCAGCCGATGCGGTAGGAGGGGGTCAACTTGGCCCGCAGGGCCGGATCCTTGATGGACCGCGCCATGTTGGACTTGGCTATCGACTCGACCACACCCAGCTCGTTGGGGTGCTTGGTGAAGGCACTGACCTGCAACTCCCTGATGCCCCAGAGCAGTCCGCGGCGCGCGGTGCCGGTGAAGGGGAGCGTGCGGTGCAGCCAGCGCTCGGCGCCGCTGATCCTCCGGTCCATGCGCGGCATGACCCAGGGCGGGGTGCGCTGGAAGAGCGTCACCCTGCCCGCCTTCGGCTGGATCGCGGGCACGATCTGGATGGCGGAGGCGCCGGTGCCTATCATCGCGACGCGCTTGCCGGTCAGGTCGTAGTCGTGGTCCCAGCGCGCCGAATGGAAGACCTTGCCGGGGAAGCTGTCGAGCCCGGGGACGTCGGGCGTCTTCGGGTCGGAGAGAGGCCCGGTCGCGGAGACGACCACATCGGCGGTGAAGGTGGCCCCGTTGCCGGTCTCGATGACCCAGTGGAGCGCTTCGCGGTCCCAGCTCATCAGCAGCACTTCATGGTTGAGCCTGAGGTGCGGACGCAGCCCGAAGGTGTCCGCGACGTGCTCCAGGTAGGCACGGATGTGCTCCTGCCCGGAGAAGGTGCGTGGCCACTCGGGGTTGGGGGCGAACGAGAACGAGTAGAGGTGGGACGGCACGTCGCAGGCGCAGCCCGGATAGCTGTTGTCGCGCCAGGTGCCGCCGACGGAGTCGGCCCGTTCCAGGACGACGAAGTCCGTTATGCCTTCGCGGCGCAGCCGGACCGCGGCCCCGAGGCCCCCGAATCCGGATCCGATCACCGCCACGCGTACGTGCTCGTGCTCGTGCTCGTGCTCGTGCTCGTGCTCGTGCTGGGCCATGCTGCCCCTCTCGCGGTACGTCACACGACTCTGCCAGCAATCACTGGCATTGTTGGGAGAGTAGAGCAGCTCCGTACCGATGGGTAGGGGGCGACAAGGGAAAGTTACCGGCGGTACAACATAGGGTGCGGGTGTGGCTGAGGGACGCGAGCACCGTGAATACCGCATGGAGGAGCTGGCCGATGCGGCCGGCATCCCCGTGCGGACCGTGCGCTTCTACCGGGAGCGCGGGCTGATCTCACCGCCTCGCCGCGAGGGGCGCATCGCCTGGTACGACGACCACCACCTGGCGCGACTGCGCACCATCGCGGGCCTGCTGGAACGCGGTCACACGCTCACCGGCATCGCCGATCTCGCCCGCACCTTCGAGAGCGGTCGCGATGTCGCCGAAGTGCTGGGCCTGGGCGAGCCGAGCGAGGAGACGCCGGTGCGTCTCACCCCCGAACAGCTCGCGGACCATTTCGAGGGCGAGGTCACCCCGGAGAATCTGGCCGCCGCGCTCGACCTGGGCTACCTGGCCACCGACGGCGACGAGATCGTCCACATCAGCCGCCGTCTGCTGGAGGCGTCGGCGGAACTGGTCCGGGAGGGGATACCGCTCGCCACGGTGCTCTCGGCCGGCCGCCGGGTCCGCGAGCACGCGGACGCGCTCGCCGACCTGTTCGTCGGCATCCTCCGGGCCCACAGCGACGAGACCGAGCCGCCCCAGCTCCGCCCGCTGGCCCGCGCGGTGGTGGACGCCGAGCTCTCCATGGCGCTGGACCGGCGCCTGCGCCACGAGGCCCCGGACCGCCCATTGCGGGAAAGCGAGTCCTGACCCGTACTCCCGGGCCTCCCGCCCCGTCGACACCCCGGCCCTCGGTCTCCGTCCCGCGGGTCTACAGCTCGTAGACCACCGTCACCGGCGCATGGTCGCTCCACCGCTCACCGTGCGTCGCGGCCCGCTCGACCCAGCCCTTGACCGCGCGGACGGCCAGCCCCGGCGTCGCCACCTGGTAGTCGATGCGCCAGCCCGTGTCGTTGTCGAAGGCCCGCCCCCGGTAGGACCACCACGAGTACGGCCCCTCCTCCTCCGGACGCAGCGCCCGTACGACGTCGACGTACTCGGCCTCGTCGAAGACCCGGGTCAGCCACTCCCGCTCCTCCGGGAGGAAGCCGGAGCTCTTCTTGTTGGCCTTCCAGTTCTTCAGGTCGGCCTCCCGGTGGGCGATGTTCCAGTCACCGCAGACCACCACCTCGCGACCGTCGGCCGCGGCACGCTTCCTGAGGCCCTGCAGATAAGGGAGGAACGCGGCCATGAACCGTTCCTTCTCCTCCTGCTTCTCCGTGCCGACCTCGCCGGACGGCAGATACAGGCTCGCGACCGTGACGCCGGGCAGATCGACCTCGACGTACCGCCCGCTCGCGTCGAACTCCTCGCTCCCGGCGTCCCCGAAGCCACCGAACCCGATCTGCACACGCTCGGGCGCACGCCGCGTGTACAGGGAGACACCCGCCCGCCCCTTGGCGGCGGCCGGCGCGTGCACGGTGTGCCAGCCCTCCGGTTCACGCACCTCGGCGGGCAGTTGCTGCGGCTCGGCCCGCACCTCCTGCAGACAGAGCACATCGGCTCCGGTCCCGGCCAGCCACTCGACGAAGCCCTTCTTGGCGGCGGCGCGGAGCCCGTTTACATTGACGGTGGTCACAGTGAGCATTACGGCACGATACCGGCATCAATGAATTGCATACCTGTACCATTATTCGCATGATTATCCACCCTCGGCCCTTCGACCACGCCGATGCCGTCAAACTCAACGACCAGGTGCAGCTCGAATACGCCGAGCGATACGGCGACGAGGGCGATGTCACACCGCTCGCCCCGTCGATGTTCGACCCGCCGAACGGCCTGTACCTCCTCGCCTACGACGCGCAGGGGCGCCCGGTCGCCACCGGCGGCTGGCGCTCCCAGGAGCACAACGCCGAGGGATACTCCGACGGCGACGCCGAGATCAAGCGGATGTTCGTGATCCCCGAGGGCCGCGGCAACGGGCTGGCGCGCCGCATCCTGGCCGCGCTGGAGGCCGACGCACGGGCCGCCGGCCGGACCCGCATGGTGCTGGAGACCGGGGACAAACAGCCCGAGGCCATCGCGCTGTACAGGTCCAGCGGCTACACCCCGTGCGAGAAGTTCGGCCACTACCGCGCCTACGAGAGCAGCATCTGCTTCGCGAAGCCGCTGAACTGAGGTTTTCTGCACTCCCGGGCCTCAGACCTCGGCCGCGTACCGCCAGAACTCCCGCATCAGCGCGGGCGGGGTCGGTCCTGTCATCTCCAGCTGGGTGAGCAGGACGGTGACCGTGCCGGTGGCGGGGGTGAGGTGCGCCGCCGTTCCGGTGCCGCCCACCCAGCCGTAGCGTCCCGGGACGTTCCAGGGGTCGATGACCTCGACATCGACCGAGCCGCCGAAGCCCCAGCCCTGCCCCTCCAGGAACAACGTGCCGGCGTCGCGCTGCGTCCGCGTCAGATGGTCGCTGGTCATCCGTCGCACCGACTCGGCCGACAGCAGGCGGCGCCCGCAGGCGCTCCCCCCGGCGAGCAGCATCCGGGCGAAGGAGTACCAGTCGTCCACGGTCGAGACGAGGCCACCGGCCCCGGACGGAAAGGCCGGCAGGCTGCTCCACTGCCCGTCAGGGCCGTCGACCAGCTGAAGGCCACCGCCCTCCGGTCCGGTCCGGTAGTAGCTGGTGAACCGGTCGAGCCCGTCCGCCGGTACCGCGAATCCGGTGTCGGCCATGCCGAGCGGCTCGAACAGCCGCTCGGCCAGGAACTCGGGCAAGGACGAGCCCGAGACCCGGGCGATCAGCACGCCCAGGATGTCGGAGCAGGTGTTGTACAGCCATACCTCGCCCGGCTGGTGCAGCAGCGGGATACGGGACAGGGTGGCCATCCACGCGTCCGGCGCCTCGACGAGCCGGGGCTGCGGCGGCCCCTGCTTCAGCTCGTCGAACAGCAGCCCGACCACCGGTAGCGAGAAGTCGGACGGGAAGCCGTACCCGGCCCGGAAGGTCATCAGGTCCGCCACCGTGATCGCCCTGGCGGCCGGGACCACGTCGTCGGCCGGAGATGCCGGGGTGCGGACCACCTTCGGTGACGCGAGCTCCGGCAGCCACGGCCCGACCGGGTCGTCGAGCGCGATCCGGCCGTCCTCGACCAGCATCATGACCGCCGCGGCGGTGACGGGCTTGGTGATCGACGCGATGCGGAAGATCGAGTCCCTGGCCATCGGGGCCCGGCCCACCACGTCGGCGGAGCCCACCGCCGCCACCTCGACCCGGTCGCCGCGGGCCACCAGCCCCACGGCCCCGGGCGCCGATCCGCCGCCGACATGCCTCTCCAGGAGGTCGCGCAGATTGCTCACCGGTCCACCTTCCCGCTGTCGCGTTCAGAGGGAGGACCGCCGCACCGCCCCGAACTCATCGGTCCCCAACGTCACGCCCCGGCTCGGCGCACCCGCCCGACACCCACGTGGAAACCACTGCGTTCCTCGACGGGCGCCGGCCCCTCCCGGTACCACTGCGTGGCGTACACCAGCCCGGGTTCGACGAGGTCCAGGCCCTCGAAGAAGTGCTCGACCTCGCTCCGGGTCCGCATCCGCAGCGGGATCGCCCCCTTCTTGTACGCGGTCTCGGTCTTCTGCCGCAGCTCCGGGTGCTGATCGGCCGTGCCGTGCGAGAGCACCAGGAAGCTGCCTTCGGGCAGGGCGTCGACCAGGGTGCGCGTGATGCCGTAGGGGTCCTGGTCGTCGGGCAGGAAGTGCATGAGCGCGATGAGGGACAGCGCGATGGGCCGGCTGAAGTCCAGCAGCCCACGGGCGCGTTCGAGGATGGCCTGCGGCTCCCGTACATCCGCGTGGAGGTAGTCGGTGGCCCCCTCCGCGCTGCTGGTCAGCAGCGCTTCCGCGTGCCGCAGGACGATCGGGTCGTTGTCCGCGTAGACGATCCGGGCGGCCGGGGTGATGGCCTGGACGACCTGATGCAGATTGGGTGCCGTGGGGATGCCGGTGCCGATGTCGAGGAACTGGTCGACCCCGCCCCGCGCCAGCCACGCCGAGGCCCGGTGCATGAAGGCCCGGTTCCGCGCCGCGTTGCCCCGCGCCTCCTCGGGCAGCGTCTCCCCCACCTGCCGGTCGGCCGGATAGTTGTCCTTGCCGCCCAGGAGCCAGTCGTAGACGCGCGCGGGGTGGGGCTTGCCGGTGTCGATCTGGACCTCGGGTGTTCCGGCCGTCACAGGACGCTCCTTGGTACGGGAAGTCACGAGCAGCTGAGCACTCGGCCCGTCAGGACCCGCGGAAGCAGCCGAGCGCCACCAGCGTAGACCGCCCCACCGACACGTCCCCCGGACACCGGGCAACCACGTCTGAACACACAGCGGTTCGGTGCGGCGCCCCCGCCGTCACGCCCCGTCGGCCGGCGGCGGTGCGCCTCGCCCGTCGTCGGGCAGCACCACCAGGCGAACGGCCATCTGGCGTGAGCCCGGCGGGTGTTCACCGGGCGCGCTCGCGTACTTGTGCAGCAGCGCCTGGTACTCCTCGGTGAACGAGGCGACCTGTTCCTTCGTCATCCGCAGCCCGGCCCGGTAGATCTGGTTCCAGCCCGCCGAGGCGTCGTACCCGGCGTACGCCCGCACGACCAGATTCAGGTCATGGGTCATCTTGAGCGCGCCGATCTTCACGGCGGCCTCGCGTTCGTCCGCCGTCATCTCCAGGCCGGGCGGCGTGAAGATGTTGGTCATGAGCGACTTCCACCAGCGCTCCCGCCCGGTGGAACGCTCCTCGATCTCCGCGATCAGCTTGAGGTCGGCGAGCTTGCGCAGGTGATAGCTGGTGGTACCGGTGGACTCACCGAGGGCCTTGGCGACGCCGGTGGAGTTCGCTTCGCCGTGTTCGCCGAGATAGCTCAGGATGTCGCGGCGCACCGGATTGGACAGCGCCTTGTAGAAGGCCTTGAGGTCCGGGCCGGTGAGCACTCTCGTCTCGGGACGCTCGACCATGCCCGCCAGCATAGTGCAGAGATTCTCTGCAATCATTGCAGAGACTGTTTGCAGAACATCTCTGCAATCGCTACGTTGGTCCGGGAGGCGCCACCGGGCGCCGCGTATCACGGGGGCGAGATGCGAGAAGAAGTGACCGGAAGAGTGCCACCGGGAGCCGGGGCGGCAGCCGGGACGGCCGTCGGGGCCACAGCGGGAGCGACTCGGGCGGCCCGCGTACCCGACTCCCTGGACGCCCGGCTGCGGGACGAGATCGACGACCAGGTCGCGGAGGCCTTCGACGCCTATCTGTCCGACCGGCTGGCCGAACCCGGGCCGCTGCGCGCCTCCCTGACCGCGGGGCGTGGCGCCCGAGTGGTGCTGGGCACGATCGCACTCGGCGCCCTCGCAACAGCACTCGCGCCGCCCGGCGTTGCCGCCGTCTGCGGGATCTGGGGCGCGATCGCCGTGATCGACGTCACCTGGCTGTGGGCCGCCCGCCGCCGCTGACGGCCCGTGAGGTCCCTTCCCCACACGGACCCGTGCGGAAGGAAGTACCGGAACGACGAGATCCCGCCCGATCTTTCGATCGGACGGGATCTCGTGTGTGCGGTGGACCTGTGGGGATTTGAACCCCAGACCCCCTCGATGCGAACGAGGTGCGCTACCAGACTGCGCCACAGGCCCTTGCAACGAGTGAAACTCTAGCACCCCCACAGGGGTGCTCGGAAATCCGGTCCTTGCTGGTCAGCCGAGTCGGTGTCGCAGCGGGGCGCGAAGGGGCTCACTCGTTGGCGGCACGGGGGCGTTCCCCGTCCTCGTACTGGTCGAAGAGCGGGGTCCGGCCGCGGTCGCGGGTGCGGCGGGACTGGTTGGTGCGCTGGCGCGGTGCCGGGTCGACGGGGGGCGCCACGGCGTGCGAGGTGCCCGTCTGGCTGGGCTCGGCGGCGCTGGAGCGGGCCGCGCTCCAGGTCTCCGGGTTGCCCACCTCGACGCCGCCCGTGACACGCGGGGCGACCGGGGCGGTGACGTACGTCGGCAGCGGGACCGGGACCGGCTCCCAGCTGTCGCCCTGGACCCGACCGCGTTCGCGCTGCTGGTCGACCCATTCCGCGTGGTCCGTCTGCTCGACCAGGGCGCGGCGGCCGGCCTCCTGCGGGGAGACCGCGGGTGCGGGCTCGGGCTCGGGGTGGCGCGCTTCGGGCTCCTCGTCGGCCTCGGCGGGGGCCGCCGCGGCCGGCTGGTGCCTGCGGGGACGGTTCTCGCGCAGATGCTGCGCCGCCACCTCGGCCCGCCGCCGGTCCATGGTGAAGGCGAACCGGCGTCGCTCCTGGGAGCGCAGATGCACGATGTACGTGCTCAGCAGGACCGCCGGGACCGCGGGCGCCCAGAGGAAGCCGAGGCCGCCCACCGCCGCGACGACCGCGCCGAGGGTGAAGGCGAGGAAGAGGACGACAGTGGTGCGCCGCCGGCGCGCGAGAACCTGCAGGCGCTGGGCGCGCCGGACGCGCTCGGCGTCCGCCGCACCGGAGCGCGGGCGCGCGCGCCGCGAAGGGCCGGGCCCGGAGCGCTCCCGGTCCGAGTGCTCGGGCGGGTGCGCCGGGTCGTGCATCCGGGCTTCGGTGTGCGCCGGAGGCGCGGCGAAGGCCCGGACGTCCACGGAATCCAATCGATCCGTGACGGCGTCCGGGTCGGCGTCGGGCTCCGCCTCCTCGGCGATGCGCCCCCGCAACTCCTTGGCGTACCGGCGCTCCATGGCCGCCCGTCCGGACAGCAGCCGGATGGCGGTGCTGAAGCGTTCCGTCGGGCGGGCTTCATTGAGCTCGTCCTGCCTGCGGAGCCACATCGGCACCAAGTAGGCGGCCCAGGCCCCGACGATGACTGCGTAGATCAGGCCGCTGCTGCTCACGTCTCACACCGTAGAGGGGTTTGCACGGGGGCATCCGCCAATTGGCCCGGTGTGTCGCACGATCCGGCTGATTTCAAGGACTTTTTTTGTGATTGTTCAGATCGCCCGTGCGAGTTTGCGCGTTCGTTTGCGGCCATACGCCGATCAATATCGAACACTTATTTCATTTCCCGTGGTGTTCCGGGTCGTGCCTGGTGCCAGCGCCGGAGCAGCCCGTCGGGCACTTCCTCCGCGGTGAGCGCGTAGATGAGATGGTCCCGCCAGGCGCCGTCGATGTGGAGATAGCGCGGGCGCAGGCCCTCCTCACGAAATCCCAGTTTCTCGACGACGCGTCTGCTGGGCCTGTTCTCCGGCCGAATGCATACCTCGATGCGGTGCAGTCCGACCCTGGCGAAGCAGTGGTCGACGGCGAGGGCGACCGCGGTCGGCATCACCCCGCGGCCCGCCACCTCCTGGTCGACCCAGTAGCCGATGTGGCCCGAGCACATCGAGCCCCAGGTGATCCCGGCGACCGTCAGCTGACCGACGAGGCGGCCCTCGTACTCGATGGCGAAGGGCAGCATCCGGCCCGCGTTGGCCTCGGAGCGCAGATGACGGACCATCTGACGGTAGGTGGGGCGCTGGGCCACCGGACCGCCCGGGGCGGGCGGCGGCACGGTCGCCTCCCAGGGGCGCAGCCACTCACGGTTGCGCCGGTTGACCTCGCGCCACATGCGCTGGTCGCGCAGTTTCACCGGACGGAGAGTGACCTCGCCGTCGTTGAGGACCACCGGCCACGTCGGGACGTTCAGCTCGGGCTCCCGGGTCGGGGGTGATCGCCACCGCGCAGCTGGTCGACGGCGTGCACCAGAAGACGTGCGAGGACGGCGAGGCCGTCGCGGACCCCGCCGGTGGAGCCCGGCAGGTTCACGATGAGCGTGCCGCCGGCGACACCCGCGAGACCTCGGGAGAGCGCGGCGGTGGGCACCTTGTCGCGGCCCTCGGCACGGATCGCCTCGGGGATGCCGGGAATCTCGTGGTCGAGGACGCGACGAGTGACGTCGGGGGTGCGGTCGGTGGGCGAGATACCCGTGCCACCGGTGGTGACGATGACGTCGTACCCGGCGGCCACCCCTTCGCGCAGCGCCTGTTCGACCGGGTCGCCGTCGGGCACGACCCGCGGCCCGTCGACGGTGAAGCCGAGCTGCGTGAGCGCCTCGGAGATCAGGGGGCCGCCCTTGTCGGGGTAGACCCCGGCGGAGGCCCGGTTCGACGCGGTGACGACGAGGGCGGCGTACGGGGTGGTCGGCGCGCCACCGAGCGGAGGCCCGGCCGGCCGGCTGTCACCGGCCCCGGTTCCGGGCGCCGTCACGCGTCCGCTCCGTCCGGTGCGGTGCGCCGGTAGTCGCCGGACTTGCCGCCCGACTTCGCCTCGACCCGTACGTCCGTGATGACCGCCGACTTGTCGACCGCCTTGACCATGTCGATCACGGTGAGCGCGGCGACCGAGACCGCCGTCAGGGCCTCCATCTCGACGCCGGTGCGGTCCGTGGTCTTCACCGTGGCCAGGATCTCCACCGCGTCGTCGGCGACGCTCAGGTCGACCGCGACGCCGGAGACGGCGAGCGGGTGGCAGAGCGGGATCAGGTCGGGGGTCCGCTTGGCCCCCATGATCCCGGCGATACGCGCGGTGGCGAGGGCGTCGCCCTTCGGGACCCCCTCGCCGCGGAGCAGTTCGACGACGCGCGGCGAGACGAGGACCCGGCCGCTGGCGCGGGCCACCCGCGCGGTGACGTCCTTCTCCGAGACGTCGACCATGCGGGCCGCGCCCGCCTCGTCGATGTGCGTCAGCCTGTTCTGCGTACTCAACTCACTCCGCCTCGCGGTAGGGCGCCGGTTGCCCGCTCGGCCCGCACCGGGGTGCGGGCCCGGGGCCCCGGGGGTGTCCCCGGGAAGGCACAGCGGCAGATACCGTACCGCCACCGCCCGGGGATCAGCGGAGCAGGATCACCTCGGTGTCCGTGCCGGGCTCGGCGGAGGTGACGTCCTCGGGCAGCACGATCAACGCGTCGGCTCGGGCGAGAGCCGCGATCAGATGCGATCCGGAACCGCCGACAGGGGTGACGGTGCCGGCCTCCGCGTCGTACGTGCCCCGCAGGAACTGCCGTCGGCCGGCCGGTGAGGACAGCGCCTTGTCGGTGTTCAGCGCGGCTCTGACGGTGGGACGGTTCACGTCCTGAAGCCCCATCAGGGTACGGATCGCGGGCCGCACGAACAGCTCGAAGGAGACGTAACTGGAGACGGGATTGCCCGGCAGCGCCAGCAGCGGTGTGTGTTCGGGGCCGATCGAGCCGAAGCCCTGCGGCTTGCCCGGCTGCATGGCGAGCTTGCGGAAGTCGATGCCGCTGCCGGGCTCGTCCTCGTCGCCCACCGACGACAGGGCTTCCTTCACGACGTCGTACGCCCCGACACTGACCCCACCGGTGGTGACGACGATGTCGGCGCGGATCAACTGGTCCTCGATCGTGGCGCGGAGCGTGTCCGCGTCGTCCGTGACGGCACCGACCCGGTAGGCGATCGCTCCGGCGTCCCGGGCGGCGGCCGTCAGGGCGAAGCTGTTCGAGTCGTAGATCCGGCCGCCGGTCAGCTCCTCGCCCGGCTGCACCAGTTCGCTGCCGGTGGAGATCACGACGACGCGCGGCCGGGGCCGCACCTTGACCGTGGAGCGGCCGATCGCGGCGAGCAGTCCGATCTGCGGAGGGCCGATCACCGATCCGGCGCTCAGGGCCAGATCGCCCGGCCTGACGTCGCTGCCGCGCGCCCTGACATGGGCGCCGGCCTCGACGGGGCGGTGGACGCGGACCTCACCGCCCGCGCCCTCGGGGGCGTCGCGGTGGGCGCGCATGGTGTCGGCGGGGCCGCCGCCCGTGCCGCCGTCGGTCCACTCGACCGGGATCACGGCCTCGGCACCGGCCGGCAGCGGGGCGCCGGTCATGATGCGGGCGGCCTCGCCCGGTCCGACGCTCCGATCGCCGGGCAGCCCGTCACTGCCCGCCGCGACGTCACCGATGACGGTGAGCACGGCGGGGAACTCCTCGTCGGCGCCCTCGACATCGGCGACACGGACCGCGTACCCGTCCATCGAGCTGTTGTCGAAGGGTGGCAGGGCGATCTCCACGACGACGTCCTCGACGAGAACGCAGCCCTGGGCGTCGTGCAGTTGCAGCTCGATGGGTTCGAGCGGTCGCACCGCGCCGAGAATGTCTTCCAGGTGCTCGTCCACCGACCAGATCGGGCTGCTGCTCAAAGTGCTACATCTCCTCGGTGACATAACTGCGGAGCCAGGCCCTGAAGTCGGGGCCCAGGTCTTCACGTTCGCACGCGAGTCTGACAATGGCACGGAGGTAGTCGCTCCGGTCACCGGTGTCATAACGGCGCCCCTTGAAGACCACACCGTGCACGGGGCCCCCGATCTTCTCGTCCTCGGCGAGGAGCTGCAGGGCGTCGGTGAGCTGGATCTCGCCGCCGCGGCCCGGCTCGGTCCTGCGCAGTATGTCGAAGACCGCGGGGTCCAGGACATAGCGGCCGATGATGGCGAGGTTGCTGGGCGCCTCGGCCCTGTCGGGCTTCTCGACCAGACCGGTGACGCGCACGACGTCGCCTTCGCCGGTGGGCTCGAAGGCCGCGCAGCCGTACATGTGGATCTGCTCGGGCTCGACCTCCATCAGCGCGACGACGCTGCCGCCCTCGCGCTCCTGGATCTCGACCATGCGGGCCAGCAGCGGGTCGCGCGGGTCGATCAGGTCGTCGCCGAGCAGGACCGCGAACGGCTCGTTGCCGACGTGCGGTGCGGCGCACAGCACGGCGTGGCCGAGGCCGCGCGGATCGCCCTGCCGGACATAGTGCATGGTGGCCAGGTCGCTCGACTCCTGGACCTTCTGGAGCCGTTCGGCATCTCCCTTGCGGGTGAGCGCGGACTCCAGCTCGTAATTGCGGTCGAAGTGGTCCTCGAGGGGGCGCTTGTTGCGACCGGTGATCATCAGTACGTCGGAGAGACCGGCGGCCACCGCTTCCTCGACGACGTACTGGATCGCCGGCTTGTCGACGACAGGCAGCATCTCCTTCGGAGTGGCTTTGGTGGCCGGCAGGAAGCGGGTACCGAGCCCTGCGGCCGGGATGACAGCCTTGCTGATCCTGGTGTGCGACTGAGTCATGCGAAGAACGATATCCGTTGCGTATGGGCGGAAGATGAGGCTCTGGTTAATTTTGTACGCCTGTATGCATATACGAGAGATTCATGGGTGACCGTTGAACACCGACATGTCCCAAAAGGCGCTTCTCAGGCGTGAACTGCTGGCTGCACGGCGCCTTCTCAGCAGGGAAGACGTGGAAAACGCCGGGGTGGTTCTGTCCCGGGTCGCATTGGGTCTCCCGGAATTGTCCGGGGCCCGCACCGTCGCCGCATATGTCTCGGTGGGGAGCGAGCCGGGCACGCGCGCCCTGCTGGACGTGCTCCGCGCGCGGGGCGTGCGGGTGCTGCTGCCGGTGCTCCTTCCGGACAACGACCTGGACTGGGCACCGTACGAAGGAGCCGCCCGTCTGGCCCCGGCCGGCCGCGGGCTGCTGGAGCCGGACGGGGAACGGCTCGGCCCGGACGCGGTTCTGGAGGCCGACGTGGTCCTGCTGCCGGGCCTCGCGGTGGACGCGCGCGGGATGCGGCTCGGCCGCGGCGGCGGCAGCTACGACCGGGTGCTGGCCCGGCTCGCCGCGGCGGGGGCGCATCCCGCGCTGATCGTCCTGCTGTACGAGAACGAGGTGGTCGCGCGGGTCCCCGAGGAACCGCACGACCACCCCGTGGACGTGGTGGTGACTCCGGCCATGACCCGCCGGACGGGCCCTACGGTTTGAGGGTCAGGGTGTCGGTCGTCGACTTCATGACGGCGTTCGTCCCGAAGGACCAGTCGAGCAGTTCGCCCTTGACCCACTTGTCGGTCTGATCGGTGTAGTGCGCCGCGAACGCGTGCCCCGAGGCGCCGGTGAGGTTGATCCAGCGGGACTTGTCCCAGTCCCCCACGTTGACCACCATCCGCATCGAGGGAACCCAGACGACGTCGTAGCCGCCGGCCGCGTTCCAGCCGGTGGCATTCACCGCGGCCTCGCCGCCGCCGATGTTCCACGGGCCGCGGTTGAGGACACGCTGGAGCAGACCGGGGCCCTCGGTGCCGAGGGTCTGGTTCTTCAGGGTCAGCTGGTGCAGCCGGCCCCAGCTCCAGGTGGTGATGTCCTTGCCGAGCTTCGCGGTCAGCTCCCAGCGGGCGTCCGCCATGGCGCGGGCGAAGAGCTGGTCGCGGTTCTCGGTCGCCGTGTCCCGGCCGCTCCTCGGCGACTTCCACCAGTCGCTGTTCGGGTCGTCCATCAGGTTGGCGACCACCTGGTACCAGCGGTCACCGCCGTCCGGCTGTGCCGTGTCCGGCTCGCGCTGGCCGCACTCGCGCACCAGCTTGCCCTGCTCGTCGACCGGGCCCGAGCTGTCGGCGCGGGGCACATTGAGGCATTCGCCCTTGACCCGCAGCTCCTTGGGCAGCTTGTCGCCGAAGGCCAGCTGGAGGATGTTGCGCCAGACCGCGTTGAAGTACGCGGCCGCGGCCGAGTCGGACTCCTGGGTGTAGTCCCAGCCCTCCAGGAGCTTCTGCGCCTCGCGCACGCTCTTGTCCGAGATGTTGATCTTCATCAGCTCGGGCACCAGCAGCGCGGCGATCTCGCTGGTGTTGTCCATCTGCATCTTCTGCATGTCTTCGGTCGAGATCTTCCCGCCGCCCTTGATCTTCGACTGGATGAGGTCGTTGATCCGCTGGCTGCGGGTGCCGTAGCCCCAGTCCTTGGTGAGCAGGTAGCGATAGTTCTTCTCGTCGATGACGGGCTGGTTGGCGGTGACGATGTAGCCGCGCTTCGGGTTGTACTCGTAGGGCAGCTCTTCGAACGGGATCGGGTCCTTCTTCCAGCCGTACTCCGAGGACCAGCCGGGGCTGGGGATCGTGCCGTCGCCCTGGATACGGACCGGGATCTTGCCGGGGGCCTGGTAGCCGATGTTGTTCTTGGTGTCGGCGTAGATCAGGTTCTGCGAGGGCACCTCGAAGTGCTCGGCCGCCGCCCGGAAACTCTTGAAGTCCTTGGCCCGGTTGAGCTCGAAGACTGCGTCCATGGACTTGCCGGGTTCCAGCGCGGTCCACTTCAGGGCGACCGCGTACCCCTCGGCCCGGTCCGGAGCCGAGTTGCCGACGGGGGCCTTCTGCCCGACCTTCTCCAGTTCGCTGCTGCGGTCGGAGACCAGCGGGCCGTTGTTCGTCTCGCGGATGGTGATGGTCCGGCTCTTGCCGCCGGCGACCTTGATGGTCTCCTCGCGGGTGGTGAACGGCTTGACCTTGCCGTCGTACAGGTAGCCGTCGCCGGAGACCTTCTCCAGGAAGAGGTCGGTGACGTCCGCGCCGAGGTTGGTGAAGCCCCAGGCGATGTCCTGGTTGTGACCGATGATCACGCCGGGCATGCCGGAGAAGGTGTAGCCCGCGGTGTCGTACTGGCACTTCGCCGAGATCTCGCGGCAGTGCAGCCCCATCTGGTACCAGAGCGAGGGCAGCTGCGGCGCCAGGTGCGGGTCGTTGGCGAGCAGCGGCTTGCCGGTCGTCGTGTACTGCCCCGAGACCACCCAGGAGTTGGACCCGATGCCGTTGCCGTTCGGGCCGAGCAGCGCCGGGATCTGGTCGAGGGTGTCGGAGAGCGAGGCGAGCTGGGTGCTCACGCCCTCGGTGGCGCCCTGCACGGTGTCCGAGCCGAGGCCGGACGACGACGGCGTCGCGGCCGGGTCGAACTTCCCGGTGACCGAGGAGATCGCGCCCCCCTCGACGATCGGCTTGTGCTTCTTGTACGGGTAGGGCGGGTAGAGGTCCTCGATCTTCTTCGCGTCGAGCCTGCTGGTCATCAGCGAGCGGTCGATCTCGTCCTGCATGTTGCCGCGCAGGTCCCAGGCCATGGCCTTGAGCCAGGCGACCGAGTCGACCGGGGTCCACTCGGCCGGCTTGTAGTCGTTGGTGAGGCCGAGGGCGGCGTACTCGACGGAGATGTCCTTGCCGTCGCGCCCCTTCAGGTAGGCGTTCACGCCGTCCGCGTACGCTTGGAGGTTCTTCTTGGTGTCCGCGGACAGGACGTTGTCGTACTCCTCCTGAGCGACCTTGCGCCAGCCGAGCGTGCGCAGGAAGGAGTCCGTGTCGACCTGCCCGGAGCCGAACATCTCGGAGAGCCGGCCGGCCGTCATGTGACGGCGGACGTCCATCTCCCAGAAGCGGTCCTGCGCCTGCACGAAGCCCTGGGCGCGGAAGAGGTCGGCGTCGGTGTCCGCGTACAGCTGCGGGATCCCGTAGCTGTCGCGTTTGACGTCGACGTTGCCGTCGAGGCCTTCGATCTTGATCGACCCGGTCGTCTGCGGGTACGAGGCCCGCACGGTTGATACGGACCAGAACGCGCCGTAACCGATACCCGCGACAAGCGCCAGCACCAGGACGATCACGATCAGGCGGGCACGTCGCCCCTTCTTCCTGCCGGTCTTCCCACCGGTGGAACCGGTGGTGCCGGAAGAGGCGGTTGTGTTGGCGGGCATCGCTGTCCTTCGAGGGGCAGGTGGTCCTGGGAGTGCAGGAGCAACCATAGGCGCAGCGCCGACGCGGCTCTGACGCGGCATCGAGATGGTTCGAATTCCGAGGTGGTCGTACGAACGATCGAACGCGTCAAGAAAACGTTAAAGATTAGGTAAGGTAACGAAGTACCGGCCGCCAACGGCCGATGCCGAAACTCGATTCGGCAGGCGTACGCAGGGAAGGAACGGCCACTGACTGTCCACGTGCTCAACGAACTCCTGCTCGTCTGCTCACTCGTCCTGCTCGTCGCGGTGGCGGCAGTGCGCATCTCGTCACGCAGCGGGCTCCCCAGCCTGCTCCTGTATCTCGGCATCGGGATCGTCATGGGGCAGGACGGCCTCTTCGACGTCAAGTTCAACAATGCCGAACTGACCCAGGTGATCGGTTATGCCGCACTGGTCGTGATCCTCGCCGAGGGCGGCCTGGGCACGAAGTGGAAAGAGATCAAACCCGCGCTGCCGGCTGCCGCTGTGCTCTCGATCGCCGGCGTCGCGGTGAGCGTCGGTGTCACCGCGGCCGGGGCGCACTACCTGGTCGGCCTGGACTGGCGCCAGTCGCTGATCATCGGCGCGGTCGTCTCGTCGACGGACGCCGCCGCGGTCTTCTCGGTGCTGCGCAAGGTGCCGCTGCCCGCCAGGGTCACCGGCGTACTGGAGGCCGAGTCCGGCTTCAACGACGCCCCCGTGGTGATCCTGGTGGTGGCCTTCTCGACCAAAGGACCGGTGGACAGCTGGTACATACTGGTCGGCGAGATAGCCCTGGAACTCGCGATCGGTGCGGCCATGGGTCTCGCCGTCGGCTGGCTCGGCTCGTTCGGGCTGCGTCACGTGGCACTGCCCGCGTCCGGCCTCTACCCGATCGCGGTGATGGCGATCGCGGTGTCCGCGTACGCTGCGGGCGCCCTCGTCCACGGCAGTGGCTTCCTCGCCGTCTATCTGGCCGCGATGATCCTCGGCAATGCCAAACTGCCGCACTGGCCCGCCACCCGCGGCTTCGCCGACGGGCTCGGCTGGCTGGCCCAGATCGGCATGTTCGTGCTGCTCGGTCTCCTGGTCACCCCGCACGACCTGTACGACGACTTCTGGCCCGCGGTCATCGTCGGACTGGTGCTGACCGTGGTGGCACGTCCGTTGGAGGTCTTCATCTCGCTGGCGCCGTTCCGGCTGCCCTGGCAGGAGAAGGCGTTCATGTCCTGGGCGGGGCTGCGCGGCGCCGTACCCATCATCCTGGCGACCATCCCGATGGTGTCCGGGGTCGAGGGCTCCACCCGGATCTTCAACATCGTCTTCGTGCTCGTCGTCGTCTACACCCTGATCCAGGGACCGACCCTGCCCTGGATGGCGAAGGCCCTGAAGATCGCCGACGACCCGGCCGAGGCCACCGACCTCGGCATCGAGTCGGCACCACTGGAACGGCTGCGCGGCCATCTGCTGTCGGTGGCGATCCCCGGCAGGTCGAAGATGCACGGCGTGGAGGTCGGGGAGCTGCGGCTGCCCGCCGGCGCCGCGGTCACCCTGGTCGTACGGGACGGGAAGAGCTTCGTGCCGGCGCCGTCGACCGTGCTTCGGCGCGGTGACGAACTGCTCGTGGTCACCACCGACCCGGTGCGCGACTCGGCGGAGGCACGGCTGCGCGCGGTCGGCGAGGGCGGCAAGCTCGCGGGCTGGCTGGGCACCACCGGCAGTGGTGGCGAGAGCCTCGCCGCGCCCGATGTCGCCCATGACGTGGCGCACGCGCTGAAGGCCGTGAAGAGAATGGGGAAGGCGGACGGGTCGAAAGCCCGTCACTGACGTCGTCGCGTCGACCCCGGCGGCCCTCGACTCCGGCGGCCCCGGCCGCCGGAGTCGATGCGACGGCTGGGACGGAAGAGGCTGTGTATTTCTATCCGAGGCCTGAACAGGCTCCCTGCCCACAATCAGAGGCCCGCAAGGGTGTCTGCCTGTATCATGAAGGCCATCTGATCGGCCCCCGGTAGGGGTCGAGCGGCCAGATCGGCCAACCCGATCGACCAACCTGAACGACCAACTCTGCCTGACGCAGAGCTGGCGCGACCGTATGGCGGTCGTGGCGTCCTCCGCCTCTGCTGAGCGCCCGGCATCTACCGCAGTCCCGCGCGAAGAGGACAGCTCTCGGCAGCACCCGTACGAGCCCGCACCACCCGTGCCGGCAGGGCGGGAGCTCGGCCACCAGGCGGCAGAAAGGCATGGACCGTGGCGTCCACGGTCTCCGACCGCCCCGGATACGGGCAGTTGCTGCGCACCCCTGGTGCGTGGACGTTTCTCCTGCCGGGCTTCGCCGCACGGCAGCCCTTCGCGATGCTGACGATCGGCATCGTGCTCCTGGTCCAGCACACCACCGGCTCGTACGGCAGCGCGGGATCCGTCGCCGCCGTGACCGGTGTCTCCATGGCTCTGTTCGCCCCGCAGACCGGAAAGCTCGCCGACCGTTTCGGCCAGCGCGCCGTACTGCTGCCGGGTGTCCTGGTGCACGCGGTGTCCGTGTCGGCGCTGACGGCGCTGGCGCTGGCGGACGCGCCTCTGTGGGCCCTGTTCGCCGCGGCCGTGCCGACCGGCGCGTCCGTTCCGCAGGTCGGGCCGATGGTCCGGGCCCGCTGGGCAGCCGTGCTGGGCGCGGCACCGGGCCGTGCGGCCTCCCCGCTGATGCCGACCGCGGCGGCGTTCGAATCGGTGACGGACGAGTTCACCTTCGTCATCGGCCCGGTGCTCGCCACCGCGCTGTGCACCGGGGTGCACCCGGCAGCCGGCCTGATCACGGAGGCCGGCCTCACTCTGGTCGGCGGCCTGCTCTTCGCCGCGCAGCGCCGCACCCAGCCCGCGGTGAGCACCCGCGCCACCAGCACCTCCCGGCGGCATGCGTCCGCGCTGTCCGTACCGGGCGTCCGGGTGCTCGCGGTGACCTTCCTGGGGATCGGCGCGGTCTTCGGCGGCATGCAGGTCTCGCTGACCGCCTTCGCCGAGGAGGTCGGCCGGCCCGGTGCGAACGGCCTGCTGTACGGGGTCTTCGCGGCCGGCAACATGCTGGCCGGGATCGCCTGCGGCGCCATCGCATGGAAGAGCGGGCCGCGACGGCGGCTGATCGTCGGGTACACGGCACTGGCCCTGACCGCTTCCGGGCTGTGGGCGGTGCACTCCATGACCCTGCTGGCCGGGCTCGGACTGCTGGTCGGACTCTCCATCGCCCCGGCCCTGATCAGCGGCTACACGCTGGTCGAGGGGCTGGTACCGGAGTCCGCCCGGACCGAGGCGTTCACCTGGCTGACGGGCTCGGTCGCTCTGGGCCAGGCGGGCGCGGTGACGATCGCCGGCCGACTCGCCGACGCCCACGGCGCGAGCACCGGTTTCGTGGTGCCGCTGGTGGCGACCGTACTGGCGCTGGCCACGCTGCTGGCACTGCGTTCGAGGCTCGTGCCCGCCGCCTCGCCGCGGACCGTGGCACGTGGTGTCGGTCACCGGGAGCCGGTCACGGTGGACTGATCCCGCGGAATACGTCAGTATGGAGCGTCGTTAGCACTCATTGAGTGAGAGTGCCAGGAGGAGCAAGTGCCGACCTATCAGTACCAGTGCACCGAATGTGGCGAGGGCCTCGAGGCGGTGCAGAAGTTCACCGATGATGCCCTGACCGTGTGCCCGAGCTGCGAAGGACGCCTCAAGAAGGTGTTCTCGGCGGTCGGCATCGTCTTCAAGGGCTCCGGTTTCTACCGGAACGACAGCCGTGGCTCCTCGTCGAGCAGCACGCCGGCGTCGTCCTCGGCGAAGGCATCCGGTTCCGATTCCTCGTCGTCGTCGACCGGGTCCGACTCCAAGTCGCCCGCTTCCTCCTCGGTCCCCGCGTCTTCTTCGTCGTCCTCGTCGTCCTCGACGAGTGGTACGTCGGCAGCCTGAGTCGCACCGCAACGTTCCCCGGGACCCCGTCGATCCGTTCGGCGGGGTCCTCGGCGTTTTCTCGCGCCGCTAGTGTGATCGCATGGTGAACGCAGAGATCGGTGTCATCGGCGGCTCGGGCCTGTACTCCTTCCTGGAGGACGTGACGGAGGTGCGTGTGGACACCCCGTACGGACCGCCGAGCGACTCCCTCTTCCTCGGCGAGGTGGGCGGCCGACGCGTCGCCTTCCTGCCCCGTCACGGGCGCGGCCACCATCTGCCGCCGCACCGCATCAACTACCGGGCCAACATGTGGGCACTGCGCTCCGTCGGTGTGCGTCAGGTGCTCGGCCCGTGCGCGGTGGGCGGCCTGCGTCCGGAGTACGGGCCCGGCACGCTGCTCGTGCCCGACCAGATGGTGGACCGCACCAAGGCCAGGACGCAGACGTACTACGACGGGGAGACCCGGGCCGACGGAGCGGAGCCGAACGTCCTGCATCTGGGCTTCGCCGATCCCTACTGCCCCGAGGGGCGCAGGGCCGCGCTGGCGGCAGCACGCGCGAAGCACTGGGAGCCGGTGGACGGCGGAACGCTCGTGGTCGTCGAGGGGCCGCGCTTCTCGACCCGGGCGGAATCGCGCTGGCATGCGGCGATGGGCTGGTCCGTGGTCGGGATGACCGGGCATCCGGAGGCGATCCTCGCGCGCGAACTGGGCCTCTGCTACACGACGATGACGTTGGTGACGGACCTGGACGCGGGGGCGGAGGCCGGGGAGGGCGTCTCCCACGGAGAAGTGCTGAAGGTGTTCGCGGCCAATGTGGACCGGCTGCGCGCGGTGCTCTTCGACGTGGTGGCCGCGCTGCCGGCGGTGGCCGACCGCGACTGCCCGTGCTCCCACGCGCTGGACGGGCTGGACACGGGGATCGAGCTTCCTTAGCGGGTCGATGGGGACGGCCGTGAGGGGAACGGGACGGAGTGGGGCAGGCAGTGGGAGGCAGTTGCGGGTAGCGGGTCGCGGGTGACCGTTGTGGTGTGAGTGGGTGAGGAAGTTGTCCACAACGCCTGGGGCATCCACAGGCTTCGGCGGGAAACTCGCGGACGGTGGATCGTGAGGCGTGTTCGTCCGAATCTCCTCACGGCAGTTGGTGTTTGCCATGTCTCCGTTGCCTCAGTCTCCGTTGCCTCAGTCTCCGTCGTTCCCGCCGTCCCTGCCCTCCCCGCCGTCTCCGTCGCTCTCGCCTCCCCCGCCCTCCCCGCCGTCTCCGTCGCTCTCGCCTCCCCCGCCCTCCCCGCCGTCTCAGTCCTGCCCTCCGCCCCAGGCGTTCCCGTCGCCTCGGCCCTCTCCGCCGTGCTCGCCGCCGCTCCCTCCGTTCCCATCGCCCCCGTCGTGGGCGTCCGTACGCCCTGAACGTCCCGTTGCGAGTGCCGGGACGGCACGGCCGACGGCTCCGGGACCACCGGCATCGGCTCCCCCGCCGGGTGGTGTGCCCGCGTTCGAGCCGGTGCGGGTGCGCGGAGGCGGTGGGCACCGTCTGCGGCGTGCGTTGTGGCGACAGCGCCGCGTCCTGGCCGCCGGGCTGGCCCTGACAGCTGCCGCACTCGCCGCGACGGGGCTGGGCGGTGACGGCGCGGACGGGGACACCGCGCGGGGGGCACGGATGAGGGAGGGCGGTACGGCAGGGACGGCTCCGGAGCGGGCGCGGCAGTCGGTTCCACTGGTGTCCGCGCCGGTCCGGATCGCGGATGCCGCGACAGTGCGGCTGCTGCGACCGGGAGACCGGGTCGACGTGATCACTGCCGCGCCGACCGGAAGCGATGTCCGGGTGCTGGCGAAGGGCGCGCGGGTGGCCGACGTCCCACAGCCCCCGGTCGAAGGTCCTGCGGAAGACGGAGCGCTGATCGTGCTGTCGGTCCCCCGGGCCGTGGCCGCCTCGCTGGCCGGTGCGGGCATTTCGGCCAGGCTGGCGGTGACTCTGTGCTGACGTGCGCTGATGAACGATCAAACAATCAAACCAAAGGCGCACATCGGGCGACTTCTTCGCACACTGCCGTACGTTGCGGAGGGTTTCGTTCCGCGTACGGCACAGGCGAAGGAGGGCGTGCCGGAGACGCTGGAGGTGAGCGAACCGGAAGTGTTGAAGGAGATCCGCGACGCTCTCGTCTCGCTGCGCGGCGGCCCGATGCGCGGGGGCCACGGCGAGGACCCCGGCCGAGGTCACGACCGGTAGCGGTCACGACCACTGGTGGGACGCGTGGCAGGAGAACCGGCAGCGGCGTCGTCGGACCACCACGGAGCAAGGGATCAGATGTGGTGGGGCGGCTTCTCGTCGAGGAAGCGCGCCAGATCGCCGGCGCTGCCACCGGCCGGGGCCCGCTCACCCCATCCTCGGTCCGTATCGTCCGCGGACTGCTGGTCCAGCGGATCGTCGAAGATCAGCGCCGGTCCGGGTTTCGGCTGTACCGGCTGGGTGGGCTTCGAATCGCGCGGGCCGGGGGCGGGGGCGGTGCTCATACATCCAGAGTACGGCGGCGGTCAGCGGTCCTTCGGGGCGAGCAGCCACAACCCGAGGACGAAGGGGAACGACAGACAGAGGAAGCCCGCACCCCACCAGGCCGTGCCGGTGTTCCCCTCCATCCACGCGTCGATGACGACGGTCAGGCCCCAGAGCTGTCCGATGACGACGGTCACGGTCGGGGCCAGCCGGGCCGTCAGTTTCGCGGAGCGCTCCGGTTCCTGGTCGGTTCCCGCGCCCGGGCCGGGACCGGTGCGCCTGACCCGCGGGTCGCCGTAGCCGCTGGTGGAGCGGATCTGCGGATACCGCTCGTGGAGGGGGCGATTGAGCTCGGGACGGGCGCTGCCCGGGTGGTACTCCGGGCGGTCCGGGGGCTCCTCGCTCCGGTGCTGCTGGGCCTCGGTCATGTGTGCCAGCGGAGCGGAGACGAGGACGCCGGCCGCGGTCGCGCGGGCGGTGACGGACCGGGAGCCGGAGAACGGGGAGTCGGGGGTCGGGGAGCCGGGGGTCGGGGGTCGGGGGTCCGCCCGGTCCGGTGCGACCGGGCCCGGATCCGGTCCCGGCGGGCTGGGTGCCGGGCGCTCCGGGGATGCGCGCGCCGGAGGCGGGCTGCGCGGCTTCGGCGGAGGCTTCTGATGGCCCGGTCACTCCGTCACCGTAGGGTCGCGTGGGGCGATTGGTCCTGTTTTGCTGATCGGCGGGGTGAGCCCGTTCGCCCGTCCGGACCGTAATCTGTCGCCGGGCCGGCACAGCCGCACCGGCCTGCGGTTCCCCCGAGGACCTTGCGCCCCCGTCGGCTCATGAACACATGCACGAGAATCCGCTGACCGGCGTCCGGGACGCGTCACCCGAGCGCCGCCGACCCATCTGGTGTGCCGATATGCCCATGACCAGGCCCAGAATGACTGCCCGCAGTCGAGCCGAGGAACATCGCGCGTCCACCCCGCTGGAGCTGTTCTTCGACCTCTGCTTCGTCGTCGCCGTGGCGCAGGCGGGCGGACGGCTGCTGCACGCCGTCGCCGAAGGACACGCCGTCACCGGAATCGTCAGCTACGCGGCCGTCTTCTTCGCGATCTGGTGGGCCTGGGTCAACTTCAGCTGGTTCGCCTCGGCTTACGACACCGACGATCCCCTGTACCGCGTGGTCACCCTCGTCCAGATCACCGGGGTGCTCATCTTCGCCGCCGGGGTGCCGCGTGCCTTCGACACGGGCGACTGGACGGTCGGTGTGGCCGGCTATGTCGTGATGCGGCTCGCGCTGACCAGCCAGTGGCTGCGCGCCGCGTACTGCACCCAGGGCTCCGAGAGGCGTGTCGCCCTGCGGTACGCCGTCGGGATCACCGTGGTGCAGCTGGGCTGGATCGGCATGCTGTTGCTGACCGACAACTCGGGCGGGGCGCGTGCCGCCGTCTTCGTCGTGCTGGTGCTCGCGGAGATCTCCGTTCCGGTGCTGGCCGAGCGCGACCGCGCGACGAGTTGGCATCCACGCCACATCGGTGAGCGCTATGGCCTGTTCACGATCATCGTGCTGGGCGAGACGATCGCGGCGGCCACCGTCGCGGTCCAGGAGGCCATGGACGAGCACAACGCGTTCCGCGCGTTGCTGCCGATCGCCGCGGGTGGGCTGCTGATCGTCTTCTCGGCGTGGTGGATCTATTTCGCCGTGCCGATCCACGACTACCTCCGCGGCAGCAGGGAAGCGTTCATCTGGGGATACGGACACTTCCTGGTCTTCGGCTCGGCGGCGGCGATCGGCTCGGGCATCGAGGTCGCCGTGGAACAGGCCGTGGGCAAGGCCCATGTCTCGAACGCCGTGGCGGCCGCCGCGGTGACCGTGCCCTCCGCGCTCTTCCTGCTGACGGTGTGGGCGTTGCACGCCCGCCACTTCAAGCGCGATCTCGCGGAACAGTTGCCTCTCCCCCTGGCCGCGCTGGCGATCCTGGCCTGCACGTTCGCCGGGGAATGGGCGGTGTTCGCGGCCGGCCTGGTGGCGGCGGCGACGGTGGCCGTGGGCGTGGCCCTGTCCCGGCGGCCGGACGTGGCGGGCACGGGCGGGGCAGGGGCGGCGAGCGGGCGGTGAGCGACAACCGCGGATGGCAGGAACGGCCCGAGCGGCACGGCCGACGCCGATGACGTCGGTCGCGCGAGTGGCGCCGGAGGTGCCGGGGCGGCGAGTCGCGAGCACCGCACGGCGCACATGGTGAATCCGGTTTCCAGTAGTGGTGAATCCAGTTTCCAGTGAGGAGCACGCGTGACGGAAGAACCGCAGGAACCGACGGGCCCCTCCCCGTTGTCAGCCGCCGCCGGGCCGCTCGACGCGCTGACCGATGTCGCCGGACTGCGTGTCGGCCACGCGCGGGTGGCGGGCGCGGGTGCGTTGAGCGGCACCACGGTGGTCCTCGCCCCCGAGGGCGGTGCGATCGCGGCCGTGGACGTGCGCGGCGGTGGCCCCGGCACCCGGGAGACGGACGCGCTCGATCCGCGCAATCTGGTCCAGCGCGTCGACGCCGTCGTCCTGACGGGCGGCAGCGCGTACGGCCTGGACGCGGCGTCGGGTGTGATGGCCTGGCTGGAGGAACAGGGGCGCGGGGTGCGGGTCGGGCCCGATCCAGCACAGGTGGTGCCGGTGGTTCCGGCCGCGTGCGTCTTCGACCTGGGGCGGGGCGGCGACTGGCGGGCCCGCCCCGACGCGTCGACCGGTCGCGCGGCGGTGGAGGAAGCGGCGGGCACCGAGTCGGGGGCTCCGGTCGCCGAGGGGGATGTCGGCGCCGGTACGGGGGCGGTCGCCGGGCAGCTGAAGGGCGGGGTGGGCACGGCGAGCGTGCGGCTGGACTCCGGGATCACGGTGGGCGCGCTCGTCGTGGTGAACGCGGCAGGTTCGGTGGTCGATCCGCGTACGGGAGTGCTGTACGGGGAGTACGGCGCCGCCGAACCGCCGGTGCACCCCGCGCCCGAGGTCCACCGTGCAGCACAGCGACGCCTGGCCGAGGCGCGGGCGACGGGCGTCCGGCCTCCGCTCAACACCACCCTCGCGGTCGTCGCCACGGACGCGGATCTCACCCGGGCCCAGGCGCAGAAGCTCGCGGGCACGGCGCACGACGGACTGGCGCGCGCCGTCCGCCCCGTACATCTGCTGACCGACGGGGACACCGTCTTCGCACTGGCCACCGGCGCCCAGCAGCTGGATCCGCGGAACCCGATCGCGCTCAACGACCTCCTGGCGGCCGGCGCGGACGTCCTGACCCGCGCCATCGTGAAGGCCGTCCGGGCAGCTCGGAGCGTTGACGGCCGCCCCGGCGGGGGCAGTTACCCTTCGTACAGCGATCTCTACGGCGGACACCGGCCCCCGGCACCGCCCGCGCCGCGCGAACGCCCGGCATCCGACTCGCCTCCCGAGTAAGGAAGTTCGGACGAACCGACAGGAACCATCTGCGCGCGACATACGTTTTTCTGAACCCCGGTCACGATGTCGGAGCCAGGGACTACGTTAAGCACGCACCAAGTAACACGCGGCGACGGCCTGGAGACAGCACCTTGAGCGATCCGTACGAGACAACCGAGCAGCACCTCGAGCGACTCCTGCGACGGGCACTCAACTCTTTCGACCTGCCCGACAGCACGGTCGAGAGACTCGGTACCGCACTCGCCCACAGCAGCTCCCTGCACTCCTCGCACCACAGTTCCGTACTCCACCGGGAGACCTACCGGCACACGTATCTGCTGTCCGACGGCACCCCCCTCACCCTGTGGGAGCTGGTGCACGGCGGTCCGCGGGGCGCGACGGGCCCGCGGTCCCGGACGGAGCCCGACCTGCGCCACCACGAGCTGTACGACGACGAGGCGGATGTCCATGTCGCCGCCGCGCGGCTGGCCGGCGGCTGCGGTGAGGCCCCGATGTTCGGGGACGACGGACCGCAGGCCGATCTGGAGGTGCTCACGGTCCTGATGGCGGCGCCCCCGGTCCCGCTGCCCCGGATGTACGCCCCGGACAATTCCGCCGACCACGCCCGCCGAGTCCTGCGTCGCGCGGAGAACAGCGACGGCCCCGGTGAGGAGACCGCCCGCCTGCTGCGCGCCGCGTTCGCCCATCACATCACCCAGGTCTTCGGCCGACAGTGCCGGGTGGACGGGCGGGACGCCGGTTTCACCCTGTACGAGCACGCCTTCCTGCTCCTCGACGGCAGCGAGACGAGCCTGTGGGAGGTCGAGCACACGGCTACGCCCGACGGCCGCCACATGTGCGAGGTGTACGGCGACGAGCAGTCCGCACGCGGCGCCATGGAGAGCCGTGCTCACATCTGCTGACCGAGCCCGTCACACAGGAGAGGTGGGCGGGCGCCCCCCCGGGGGGGGGGGCCCCCCCCCCCCGGGGGGGGCCCCCCCCCCCCCCCGGGGGGGGGCGCGCGGCGGGCGGGCGGGGGGCGGTGCGGCGGGGGGCCCCGGCCC
>NZ_JBIWOS010000006.1:0-242734 GCF_044767885.1 Streptomyces sp. NPDC101194 | reverse complement strand
GGGTGGCCCCCCCGAGGCCCGCCCCCCCGGCCTAGTGCGCCCGCCCGCAACCCAGCTCCGCCCCCCCCCCCCCCCCCCGGGGGGGGCCCCCCCCCCCGGGGGGGCCCCCCCCCCACCTCTCGCCTTCGGGACGCCCACACCGTCACGGCGTCATGGCCTCACGGCGTCAGCGCGGGCTCCTTGCCGAGCTCGGCCCCGGCTCCGGTTCCTGCTCCACTCACGGATGTCGCGGAGACGCTCCCGTCGTCCACGGTCCCGTCGCCGCCCTCCACGTGCTGCCGCGGCCGGGTCGGCAGCGCGAACATCACCAGGAAGATCACCGCGAGCACCCCGGCCACGTACCACAGCGAGTGCTGGAACGCCTCCGCGAACGCCGGGCCGACCTGCTGGGGCGCCAGTCGGTCCCCGATGGAACCGAAGAAGACGACCGAGACCAGTCCGAGCCCGAGCGCGTTGCCCATCTGCTGCACGGTGTTGATCAGTCCGGAAGCCGAACCGGAGTGCTCCTTCGGCACCTCGGACAGCACCATGTCCGTCAGCGGAGCCACGATCAGGCCCATGCCGACGCCCATGACCACCAGCGGCAGCGCCATCTGCCAGGACGCGATGCCCATGCCGTACCGGTCCGACTCCCAGATGTAGAGCAGCAGACCGACGATCATCAGCAGCGCACCCGCCTGGAGGACCTTCCGGCCGAAGCGGGGCACCAGCTTCTGCACGGAGATCCCGGCGGCGAACGAGACGGCGATCGAGAACGGGATCCCCGTCGTGCCGGCCTTCAGCGCGCTCCAGCCGAGCCCCATCTGCATGTAGAGCGTCCAGACCAGGAAGAAGATGCCGAGGCCGAGACCGAAGGTCAGTTGCACGGCGATGCCCGCCGCGAAGCTCTTGACCCGGAACAGCGACAGCTCGACCAGCGGTGAACCGTCCTTGCGCGCCTTGCCCCGCTCGAACACCACCAGGGCGAAGAACACCAGGAGGCTGCCGACCATCGACACATGGCCCCACAGCGGCCAGCCCAGCTCGCGCCCACGGGTGAGCGGGTAGATCAGCATCAGCAGTCCCAGCGTCACCAGGGCGACACCGATCAGGTCGAGCCGGAGCGCCTTCGGGGCCTTGGACTCGGTGATGAACTTCCGTCCCAGGATCAGCCCCGCTATGCCGACCGGCAGGTTGATCAGGAAGATGGGCCGCCATTCGAGGCCGGCGATGTTCCACTCGGTGAGCAGCGCGCCCAGCAGCGGTCCCAGGACGGCGCCGAGGCCGACGATCGCCCCGAAGAGGCCGAAGACCTTGCCGCGCTCGTGCGCCGGAAAGGTGGCGTGCACGATCGACAGCACCTGCGGAACCATCAGCGCGGCGGTGCCACCCTGGAGGATGCGGGAGGCGACCAGCATCTCCGGGTTCGCGGCGAAGCCGCAGAGCGCGGAGGCCAGCGTGAAGCCGCCGATACCGATGAGGAACAGTCGCTTGCGGCCGTAGATGTCGCCCAGCCGGCCGCCGGTGATCAGCCCGGCCGCGAAGGCCAGGGCGTATCCGGCGGTGATCCACTGGATCGAGCTGAACGAGGCACCGGTGTCCTGCTGGATGCTCGGGACGGCGATGTTGACGATCGTGACGTCGACCAGGTCCATGAAGGCCGCGGTCATCACGATGGCGAGCGCGAACCAGCGTCGCCGGTCCGACGGGTCCGAGGACACCGTGGGCCCGGATGCCGTGGACGGCAGAGATGTGGAAGAAGTCATGGGAAAAAAACTAAGCAGCCAATAGGACAGGTCATGACCCAATGGGCTGGGCATCCTGGTGAGATGACCGACACTCCGGCACGAGGCTGAGCCCATGACCGACACTCCGGCACGACTGCTGAACCTGCTGTCGCTCCTCCAGACGCCCCGCGAATGGCCGGGCAGCGAACTCGCGGAGCGGCTCGACGTCAGCCCGCGCACGATCCGCCGCGACATCGACCGGCTCCGCGAGCTCGGCTATCCGGTCGAGGCCTCGCGCGGGTCGATCGGCGGCTACCGCCTGGTCGCGGGCACCGCCATGCCGCCGCTGCTCCTCGACGACGAGGAGGCGGTGGCCATCGCGGTGGGCCTGCGGGCCGGTGCCGGACATGCCATCGAGGGGGTGGACGAGGCGTCCGTACGGGCTCTGGCGAAGCTGGAGCAGGTGCTGCCCTCGCGGTTGCGGCACCGGGTCTCGACCCTGCAGAACGCGACGATGCCGCTGACCCGTGGCGACGGCTCGACCATCGACCCGCACACGCTCACGGTGATGGCGGCGGCGGTCACCGGGCGGGAGCGGCTGCGGTTCGCCTACCGCGCGGGGGACGGCGCCGAGACGAAGCGGCAGGCCGAGCCCTACCGGCTGGTGAGCACCGGGTGGCGCTGGTATCTCGTCGCATACGACCTGGGACGCGAGGACTGGCGTACGTTCCGGGTCGACCGCGTCAGCGAGCCGTTCGCGACCGGGGCCCGGTTCACCCCGCGCGAGCTGCCCACGGGGGACGCGGCGGAGTTCCTCGCCGGCTCCATCGCCCGGCGGCAGCCCGAACTGGCGGTCGACGTGAGTTTCGCGGCCCCGGCGGACTTCGTGTCCGCACGCCTCCCGGCCTCGATCGGCCCGCTGGAGCGGACCGGCGAGAACAGCTGCCGGCTGCGGGCGGTGCTGTCCGACTCACTGGAATGGGTGGCGGTCCGGCTCGCGCTGGTGGACTGCGAGTTCACCGCGCACGAGCCGCCGCAGCTGGTGGAGTACCTGAGTGATCTGGGCGCCCGGTTGACCCGCGCGGGAGCGGCGCGCCGACGCGCGGACCCACCGGCCACGCGCTGAAGCGCCGGCGCCACGAAGACGCCGACCGGACCGGTCCACAGGCGCCAAGGGCGCGGCCACCGGGACCAGAGGCGCCCCGGGCGCAAAAGGATGAGCCCCGGCGCCAGGGGGGGGGTGGGCGCCGGGACTCAGCTCAGGGGGTCACACGAAGCGACCTATTTCGGAGGTTACTGGACTCGGGCTCACGCCGCAGCGTCAAAACCCGTGTCGTGCGCCATTCGCTTCAGTTCGAGCAGCGCGTGCTTCTCGATCTGGCGGATCCGCTCACGGGTCAGCCCGTGCTGCTTGCCCACCTCGGTGAGGGTCCGCTCGCGGCCGTCCTCGATGCCGTACCGCATACGGATGATCGACGCGGTGCGGTTGTCGAGCTTGCCGATCAGGTCCTCCAGCTCCTCGCTGCGCAGCAGCGTCATCACCGACTGCTCGGGCGACACCGCGGAGGTGTCCTCCAGCAGATCGCCGAACTGTGTCTCTCCCTCGTCGTCCACGGACATGTTGAGACTGACCGGGTCACGGGCCCAGTCCAGGACATCGCCCACACGCTCCGGCGTGGAGTCCAGCTCGGCGGCTATCTCCGTGTGCTCCGGCTCGCGCCCGTGTTCACGGTTGAACTCGCGCTGCACCCGACGGATCCGGCCGAGCTCCTCCACCAGGTGGACGGGGAGCCGGATCGTACGGGACTGGTCGGCTATGGAACGGGTGATGGCCTGGCGGATCCACCACGTCGCGTACGTGGAGAACTTGAAGCCCTTGGCGTAGTCGAACTTCTCGACCGCGCGCACCAGACCCGCGTTGCCCTCCTGGATCAGGTCGAGCAGGGGCAGCCCCGCCCGCGGGTAGCGCCGGGCGACGGCAACGACGAGCCGGAGGTTGGAACGGATGAATACGTCCTTGGCGCGCTCGCCCTCGGCGACCAGCGCCTCCAGCTCCGCGCGTGACGCTCCACCGGCTTCGCTCTCCACCACACCGTCGAGAATCTGACGCGCGTACACACCCGCCTCGACGGTTTGCGACAGCTCGACCTCCTTTGCGGCATCGAGCAGCGGCGTACGCGCGATCTCGTCCAGGTACATGCCGACCAGGTCGCGATCGGCGATCTCTCCGCCCGCTGCGCGAACACTGCTTGCCCGGCTGGTCCCACCGGTGGCGGACGAACGACGGGCGACGGCACGGGTTGCCATGCGTGCTCCCTTGCTGAGTAGGTCGCGACACCCTCTCGGGTGCCCTGCATCCGATGGAAACAACGACTGGAATCCGGACAGAATTCCCCTGCCTGGCATTCATTTTCGCGATCATGCAGTACCCTGTGCCGCCGCGAGAGAGGTGCGCATGCCGAACACCCAGGCAGAAGTGCAGGTCAGGCCGGGCATCGAAGGTGATTTGGTGGCCCTCACGGACATCTACAACCATTACGTACGTGAGACCGCGCTCACATTCGATACGACTCCCTTTACACCCGAACAGCGGCTGCCGTGGCTTCGTTCCCATCCGGAAGACGGCCCTCACCGTCTTCTGGTTGCTCAGGATGTCCGCATTGTCGGTGCTGATTCGATCCTGGGGTACGTCACCAGCAGCCCCTTCCGCCCCAAGGCGGCGTACGCGACCTCGATCGAGGTGAGCGTGTACTGCGCGCCGAGGGCCACCGGCCGGGGCATCGGCACACTCCTCTACTCGTCCCTGTTCGAGGCGCTGGCAGGTGAGGACCTGCACCGCGCGTACGCGGGCATCACCCAGCCCAACGACGCCTCGGCCCGGCTGCACGAGCGTTTCGGTTTCCGCCACGTCGGCACGTACGCCGAGGTGGGCCGGAAGTTCGGAACCTACTGGGACGTGGCCTGGTACGAGAAGCGGATGGGTCCCGGGTCCTAGGTCGCGCGCACGGTCCCGGACCGGGACCACGGCCCGTTACGCACCACGGGCGCCACGCCTAGCGTCCTTCCGTATGGACGAGACGACGAGCACGGACGGCACGACGGGCGGCAGGGACGACGAAGCGGCCGGCGTCAGGGGTGACGCGGCAGCCGACGGAACCGCCGAGGACACCACGGGCACGCTCGACGAGGCGCTGGAACGCCTCCACACCGCAGGCCCGGAACGGAACGGCTGGCTGAGCAATCACGGTCCGATGGCCGTCGAGGCACTGGTCCGGCACGGCCAGGCACCGGTCGTCCACCGCTGGCTCGACCACTACAGCGACAAGCTGGAGGACATGCCGGACACGGCGTCCCGGGTCACCGCGGAGAACTGGCGCGAGGCCCTGGGGGACCCGCGCCGGATCGCGGACTGGACGGTGTACTTCGAGCGGGAGACGGCCGAGCGCCCCTGGCGGGACGTCCTGGCCGAATGGTGGCCGCGGCTTCTGCCCGGCATCGCGGCGGGCGCCACCCACCCCGTGATCCGGGTCGGCCACTCCGTGCGCACCCTCCTCGCGGGGGAGGCGAGCGCGCCCCGGATCACCGAGCTCGCCCATGGCCTCGGCTACTGGGCCGCCCGCCACCAGCCGCTGCCCGCACTGAATCCGCTGGCGCCCGCACCGAGCGCCGGGGCCGCGCTGGAAGCCGTGCCGCCGGTGCCGGAGCAGAGCGGCGGCATCCGGGACCGGCTGGCGCAGCTCACCGCGTTCCCGGTGTGGCCGCAGCACTTCACCGCCGACCCGGACGAGGCCCGGACCCGGCTGGAGGAGCTGGTGCGGGCCGCGACGCATCGATATGCCACCCACGGGCACGGCGAGCCGGTCATGCTGGTGCATGCCTCGACCGCACCCAATGCCGTGCTGCGCACTCTGCCCGCGCTCCCCCGCGCGTTGTGGGCGCCGAGCCTGGAGGCCGCCTGGGCGGCGAGCGCCGCCGTCACCGCCGCGTACGGTCCGGCCGAGCCCGCCCCGTACACACCCACGACCGCGTCCGCCGAGGAGCTCTTCGCGCGGGCGGCGGCGCACGGAGACGACCACACCATCAAGTTCACCGACACCGCACTGGACGTCGGCGACTCCACGGCCCTGGCCGCCGCGCTCCGCTCGATCGAACTGAATCCGCCGACCCTGTGACGGATCCCCCGAGGCCTCTCACCGCCCTCGGCACCCCCGTCGCCCCAGGGACCTCTCGTTCGGACCGTGCCGGGCTCGCGTGCCCCGGCACCGGGCTCCGCTCGCCGATCCGGCCCGATCCGGACGAGAGACCCTTCGGCGCTCTCAGCCGAACTGCACCGACCGCTTCGCCAGCCCCATCCAGAACCCGTCGATGACGCTGCGGCCCAGGCCCAGCTCGCTCTCCGACGCGCCGAGTGTCACGAAGAGCGGCGCGAAGTGCTCGGTGCGCGGGTGGGCCAGCCGCCCGGCCGGGGACTTGTGCTCGAAGTCCAGCAGGGCGTCGATGTCCTGTGCCTGGAGCGCCCGCTGTCCCCAGTCGTCGAACTCCGCCGACCAGCCGGGGACGCCGCCGCCCGCGTGCCGCAGGGCGGCCAGGTTGTGGGTGAAGAAGCCGCTGCCGACGATCAGGACGCCCTCGTCGCGCAGCGGTGCGAGCCTGCGTCCGATGTCCATCAGCTTCTGCGGGTCCAGCGTCGGCATGGAGATCTGGAGCACGGGGATGTCGGCGTCCGGGAACATCTCCACCAGCGGGACGTATGCCCCGTGGTCGAGCCCGCGGTCCGGGATGTCCTGGACCGGCGTGCCGGCGCCACGCAGCAGCTTGCGCACGTTCTCCGCCAGTTCCGGGGCGCCCGGGGCGGCGTACCGCACCCGGTAGTAGTGCTCGGGGAAACCCCAGAAGTCGTAGACGAGCGGGACGGTCTCCGTCGCACCGAGGGCGAGCGGAGCCTCCTCCCAGTGCGCGGAGACCATCAGGATCGCGCGGGGGCGGGGCAGACCGGCGGACCAGGCGGCCAGTTCGCCGGGCCAGACCGGGTCGTCGGCCAGCGGCGGCGCGCCGTGAGAGAGGTAGAGGGCGGGCATGCGCTCCGCGGTGACAGTCATGGCACTCCCCATCCGCTGCTGATCGAGGTAAGTCTTCTACTGGGTCTCTTTGAGAAGGAAGGATTCTTTAATCTTCAAGCTCCTACCTTCCGAGACCTTAGCTCTATCTAGTTAAACTTTCAAGAAAAGGTCGTACAGTGGAGTACATGACCACGGCATCCCCCGGCGAGCCCCGCTGGCTCTCCGACGAAGAGCAGCGTGTCTGGCGTGCGTATCTCCACGCCACCACGCTCATGGAGGACCACCTCGACCGCCAGTTGCAGCGTGACGCGGGGATGCCGCACATCTACTACGGACTGCTCGTCCAGCTCTCCCAGGCGCCCCGCCGCCGGAAGCGGATGACCGAGCTGGCCAAGGACGCCAAGATCACCCGCTCCCGGCTCTCGCACGCCGTCGCACGGCTGGAGAAGAGCGGCTGGGTGCGCCGCGAGGACTGCCCGTCCGACAAGCGCGGCCAGAACGCGGTCCTCACCGACGACGGCTACGAGATGCTCCGCCGGTCCGCGCCGGGCCATGTCAGCGCCGTGCGCCAGGCGATGTTCGACCGGCTCACACCCGAGCAGGTGCGCTCGCTCGGCGAGATCATGCAGGTCGTCGCCACCGGTCTGCAGCCGGAGGGCACGGACGCGGATCTGCCCTGGCTGCGCTGAACCACCCACCGGGACGTGGCTCTGCCCCGGTTCCGCTCGACGGAACCGGGGCAGAGCCACGTTCATCCCGCTCGACGCCTCGGGGCGACGTCAGTGGGCGACGACCGGGACCTTGAACTCGTCCTCGACGCCGTCGGCGTCACCCGAACCGGAGCCTCCGCTCGCCGTGGTCGCCATGGGACGCCCGGCGTTGATGAAGGTCACCGCGATCGCCGAGGCCACCACCAGGATGCCGACGGCCCACCAGATGGCACCGGTGAAGCCGTGCACCATCGACTGGAGCTTCAGCAGCCCGGGATCGCGGGCGCCGAGCGCGGCGTGCGAATCGGCGTACGCCGTCGCGGCCGATGCGGCGATGGTGTTCAGCAGCGCCGTACCGATCGCGCCGCCCACCTGCTGCGAGGTGTTGACCATCGCGGACGCGACGCCCGAGTCCCTCGGCTCGACACCGTGCGTGGCCAGCGACATGGCCGGCATGAACGCCGTACCCATGCCGAGCCCCAGCAGGAGCTGCGCGGGCAGGATGAGCGTGGTGTACGAGGAGCCGATCTCCAGCTGCGTCAGCAGCAGCATGCCGACGGCGGCGACCAGGAAGCCGGGGCCCATGAGCTTGCGGGCCGGGACGCGGGTCATCAGCCGGGCACCGATCTGCGTCGAACCGGTGATCATGCCCGCGATCATCGGGAGGAAGGCGAAGCCCGTCCTGATCGGCGAGTACCCCTTCACGACCTGCAGGTAGTACGTCAGGAAGAGGAACAGACCGAACATCGCGATGACGGCCAGGCCCAGCGAGAGGTAGACGCCGCCGCGGTTGCGGTCCAGCAGCACGCGCAGCGGCAGCAGCGGCGACTTGACCCGGGACTCGGTCAGGACGAACGCGAGGAGCAGCGCACCGGCCGCGACGAACATGCCGATGGTCAGCGCGTCCGACCAGCCGGCGGACTCGGCGCGGGTGAATCCGTACACCAGCGAGACCAGACCCAGCGCGGACAGGACGACGCCCGGGATGTCGAGCGGCGAGCGGTTGCGGCTGCCGGCCGGCTCGCGGACCACGAAGTACGCGCCCGCGGCCGCGACGACGGCGAACGGGATGTTGACGAAGAACGTCCAGCGCCAGTTCAGCGCCTGGGTGAGGAAGCCGCCGAGGATCAGGCCGACGGCGCCACCGCCACCGGCGATCGCACCGTAGATGCCGAACGCCTTGGCGCGCTCCTTGGCATCGGTGAACATCACGGCGAGCAGCGACAGCGCCGCCGGGGCGAGCAGCGCGCCGAAGACGCCCTGGAGGGCCCGGGAACCGAAGAGCATGCCCTGGTTCTGGGCCGCGCCACCGAGCGCGGAGGCCAGCGCGAAGCCGATCAGACCGACGACGAACGTCCGCTTGCGCCCCCAGAGGTCGGCGATCCGGCCCCCGAAGAGCAGCAGTCCGCCGAAGGCGAGCGCGTAGGCCGTGATGACCCACTGCTTGTTGGCATCGGATATGCCCAGGGCCGTCTGGGCGTGCGGCAGCGCGATGTTCACGATCGTGGCATCGAGCACGACCATCAGCTGCGCGAGGGCGATGAACGCCAGCGCTTTCCAGCGACTGGGGTCCGGGAGTCGGATATCGGCTGTTTTTGACATGGAGGTATCCACCTAAGGACGCGCGTGGGCGCGCCAAATCGTGAACCGAGAGGTCGGCGAACGGGCAGTCGGTAAGGGACGGCCGACAAGAACGGCCGCCTCAGGAGGCCGGGCGGGACGGGTCGGGCGTCGTCGGTGGGGCGTGACGGATCGGCCCGGACGGGTCGGGCGGCGGGGCGGGTCGGGTGCGACCGCCCGGGCACGACGGGTCGTCGCGGGTCGAGCGGTGAAAGGGAGACGTGGTCGAGGTGCGGTGAAAGGGGAAGGCGTGGTCACAGTGCGGCGGTCGCGCCGCCGGGCACCCGGTTCAGGGGCCCGGCGCGGGCGTCATGGCCGGCGCCGCAGATCCTCCAAGGTCGCCGCCGTTCCGGGCAGCCGGGATCGGGCCGGAGCCTCCAGACCGTCCAGGAACAGCTGTAGATGACGGTGGGTGAACCGGTCGATGTCCGGGCAGCCGATGCCGGGCAGCGGCCGGGTGAGCTGGGAGAGGGCGACCAGTACGTCACCGACCGCGATGTCGGTGCGCAGGCGCCCGGCGGACATGGCGCGCGCCACGAGCCCTTCGACGGCCTCTTCGAGGCGCCGGCGCTCGGCGAGCAGTTCGGGGTGGTCCTTGTCGAAGCCGCCGGACAGCATCGGGCACAGGGCCCCGATCCGTTCGTCGGCCGCCGCGTGCACGAAGCGGCAGAGCGCGGCGAAGGGATCGGGCTCCTCGGCCGCCGCCTCCTCCGCGCGGTCGGTGGTGCGGGAGGTGACCGCGAGCACGACCTCATGCGTCAGCGCGGCCCGGTCGGGGAAGTTCCGGTAGAGCGTGGCGTTGCCGACGCCGGCGCGGCGGGCGACCTCGTCGAGCGGCACGTCCGGCCCGAACTCGACGAACATCTCGCGCGCGGCCGTCACGATCCGCTCCCGGTTGCGCAGCGCGTCCGCCCGCGGACGGTGCGTCCGGGGCTGCGCCGTTCCGGCGGCGGCGCGAGTGGCGGTGTCCACGACGACTGTCCCTGCCTTCCGACTCCTGGGGTTCCCGGCACCACGGTCCTCGCGGCGCCGGTCTTCGGTTCCGGTCTCTTCGGCCTCGGCCCTGTTTCGGCCTCGGTCTCGATCCTGCTTCGGTCCTGGTCCTGTGCTCCTGGTCGTTTCCATCCTCGCAGCCCCCTTCCAGCAACCGGGGAATGCCTCCCCGTTTTCCGGGGACACGAGTTCAAACGGGGAAACGGTCCCCGGTTATTTCCCCACCATGATGTGACCTGAGGCACACCTCGAAACGGGAAAACCAACCGTTCGGCGCACCCGGCGAGCGGTGCCGCACCACCCGTCACAGGCTGATCCGCAGAGCGCAGTCAGGGCCGGCCGGCTGCCGCGGACCGCGAGGCGCCTGTATGCAGAAAACCCGCCACCGGATACGCAAGCACCACAGCCCGATCGCGCTCGCCTCGGCCACGACCCTGCTCATCGCGGCGCTCGCCTCGGCCAGCAGCGCGCTTCAGACATCCGACCGGGCCTCGGCAGGACCGGTGGCGAGCTCCCGGTCAGCGGGCGCAGCCGCGTGCCGAATAGCGACGACCATGGGCGTACAGATGTCGGAGGGCATACCGACGGCGGCGAACTACGCCCACTCCACGGGGCGGATCCACGCGCTCAACCTGATGATCGACTTTCCCGACGCACCGGGCACCGAACCGGCGATGGACCGGTTCGGTGAATTCTTCCCGCAGACCATCAACTGGTTCCGGACCGCTTCGTACGGACGGCTCACCTACATCCCCGACGCGCCCGTGAAGACCTGGCTGCGGATGCCGCTCCCGTTCTCCGAGTACGGGATAGAACGCGGATCGTCGTACGAGCCGGGCTACCGCCAACTCGTCCAGGACATCGTCGCCGCCACGAAGTCGAAGGTCGACTTCAGTACGTACGACCTGGTCAACGTCCTGGTCACACCGAACGCCGGGCCCCCCGCCCTGGACACCGTCCTGTCCGTGACCTTCTCCGGCAATGACGAGGCCCCGCACGCGGACGGCGTCCCGCTCGCCAATACGTCGTTCATCTACAGCCGCCAGGACGACGGCTCGGGCTCGTTCAAGCAGAACGGATACCGCGTCCTGCCGCACGAGAACGGCCATGTCTTCGGACTCCCCGACCTCTACACCGTGGAGGGCGGCGGCGCGGTCGGGCACTGGGACATCATGTCGGAGGACTGGGGGGCCAACAATGATCTGCTCGGCTGGCACAAGTGGAAGCTCGGCTGGCTGGACAACAAGCAGGTCGACTGTGTCGCCCGGTCCGGCACCAGCGAGCACGTCCTCGAACCGCTGGCCACCCGGGGCGGCCTCAAGCTGGCCTTCATACCGCTGAGCAGCGAGTCCGGCTACGCCGTGGAGGTACGGACCCGGGCGGGCAACGACCAGGCGGTCTGCCGGCCCGGGGTGCTGATCTACAAGGTGAGCTCGGACGTCGACACCGGTCAGGGGCCGGTGTCCGTCGCGGACAGCACCAAGGGCAGCAGCGGCTGCACCCGGCTGCCCAATGTGCACCCCGCCCTCTCCGACGCCGCCTATGAGCCCGGCCAGACCTTCACCGACCGGGCGAGCGGCATCCGCATATCCGTGGTCGACAAGGACGACAAGGGGAACTACCGCGTCCGGATCACTCGTCCCTGACCGCCCAGGTCCGCCGCCCGACCGCCCCGCTCGGCCATGGTCACGACCGGCCGGCCTCTCCCTCCGAATCCATGGCCGGTTCCTCCCCGCCGGCCCGCCGCACCTCCTCCTCGACGGGCCCGCGCAGCTCCCGCTTGAGGATCTTCCCGGTCGGATTGCGGGGCAGCGGTTCCCTGCGTACCAGCACATGGGCCGGGACCTTGAACGCGGCCAGGCTCCGGCCCACGTGCGTCCTGAGCTCCTCGGGAGTGACGGTGGCACCGGCCCGCAGCCGGACGACGGCGGCGACCTCCTCGCCGAGGACCGGATGCGCCACCCCCAGCACCGCCGCGTCCTCGACGTCGGGGTGGTCGTGGAGCACCGCCTCGACCTCGACGCAGTACACGTTCTCCCCGCCGCGGATCACCATGTCCTTGATCCGGTCGACGACATCGACCCGCCCCGCGCGCACCACCGCGAGATCACCGGTCCGGAACCAGCCGTCGGTGAACGCCCGGGCGGTCGCCGCCTCGTCCCGCCAGTAGCCGCGGACCAGGGACTGGCCGCGCAGCCACAGCTCACCGACCTCGCCGTCGGGCAGCACCTCGCCCGTGGGGCCCACGATCCGCACCTCGGTGGCGGGGGTCGGACGGCCGACGCTGCCCCGGTGGAGCCGGTACTCGGCGCCGAAGTTCGCCAGGACGCCTCCGCTGGTCTCGGTCAGGCCGTAGCCGTTGCGGGGCTCGATCCGGTCGCCGTGGCGGGTGGTCAGCCGCGCGACCAGATCGGGCGGGGCGGCTGCCCCGCCGGTGTTCAGCATCTGCAGACTCTCCAGACCGTCGCCCGCGCGCTCGGCCGCCGCGAGGAGCTGGAGCGCGGTCGTCGGGACTCCGGCGTAGTGCGTGACGCCGTGCGCGCGGATCAGCCGCAGCGCCTCCTCGGCATCCCACTTCCGCATCAGGACGATCGTGCCGCCCGCCGCCATCGCCGCGTAGAAGCCGGTGAACGCCGCGACGTGGAAGAACGGGAACGTCAGCAGCGACACCGGGGCGGGGCCCTGCCCCGGGACGATCCCGCGCCCGAGTGCGGAGGCGGCCGCGTGGTAGCGGGGGTTGATTACGGCACCCACCTGGGCGAGATGGGTGGCGACCGCGCCCTTGGGCCGGCCGGTGGTGCCGGAGGTGTAGATGATCGTCGCGTCGTCCTCCGGCCGGACCTCGACCTCGGGGGGCGCGGCGAGCGGATCGGGCGCGGGCAGGTCCTCGTACCGCTCGACGCCGTCCGGGACCGCCCCCTCCGCGTGGAAGACGACCACGCGCGCACCGTTCCTCGCCGCCCAGCCGGCGACCCTCGGCAGCCGCTCGCCGTCCACCAGGAGCACCCGCGGCCCGCAGTCCTCCAGCGCGTACGTGAACTCGTCCTCGGTCCACCAGGCGTTGAGCGGGACGGCCACCAGCCCGGCCAGTTGCGCGGCCCAGAAGGCGATCTGCCACTCCGGGTGGTTGCGCATCGCGACGACGGCCCGGTCGCCCCGGCGCAGCCCGTACGTCCCGGTCAGCCGGCACGCCAGCGCGGACGCGGCGGCGAAGAACTCGGCGTACGAGTAATCGCGCTGCCCCGAGATCAGGAACGGCCGGTCCCCGTAGGCCCAGGTGGTCTCCACGAACTCACGGAGTGTGCGCGGCCCGTCCGCGTACACGAGGGCGCCGGCGTGCGCCCCGTCCTCTGCCCGCACCACGGCGAACGGGGCCCCCGGAGCGGTGAGCACGGCTTCGACACGGGCCGCGGCATCCGCGGCGGCGTCGTCGGCAGCGGCGGCCGGGGGGCGGGCCTGCGGGGCCGATGGGGCGGAAATCGGGTCGATGTGCGGCACGAACGACCTCTCTAAGCGCTTGCTCAGTACCTTCGCGACGGTATGCCCGTGCCCACCCGTCGTCAAGGGAACCTTCCGGCCCGCGCCCGCGGCGGCTCCCAGAGCTTCCGAAGGTGGTCACGCGGTCTGCGAGGGAAGCGGCGGGGAGCTCCGGGGGGCGGCTCGATCCTCGGCAGGGCCGACGACATCGCCGTCGTGCGGCGGCCTCACGCCGCCCCGCTCGTGCCGACCACGATGTCCGAGCGATCCGGATACGACACCCCGGCCGTTGACGCCCTGATCGCACACGCGGCATCCGTGGTCGCAGCGATGTGGTCGCAGACATGTGGTCGCAGAGCCACTGTGACCGGGCCCGGCGGGGTCAGGCGGGGAGTGTCAGGCGGAAGACCGTGTGTCCGGGGCCGCTGGTGACGGTGGCGGCTCCGCCGTGGGCGGTGATGACGGCGCGGACGATGGCGAGACCGAGACCGGTGCTTCCCGTGCTGCGGGAGCGGGCGTGGTCGGCGCGGACGAAGCGTCCGAAGACCTCGGGCCGGAGCTCGGGGGGAATCCCCGGTCCGTTGTCGCTCACGCGCACGGCGACGCCGGATCGACCGGCGGTGAGGGCGACGGTCACTTCGGTGCCGGGCGGGGTGTGGGTGCGGGCATTGGCCAGGAGGTTCCCGATGGCCTGCTGGAGCCGGTGGGCGTCGCCGGTGACGGTGACCGGTTCTCCGGGGAGGTCGAGGAGCCAGCGGTGGCCGGGGCTCGCGGCGCGTGCGTCCTCCGTCGCGTTCAGGATCAGCAGGGTCAGATCGACCGGCTCGTGTTCGAGGGGGCGTCCGGCGTCCAGGCGGGCGAGGAGAAGCAGGTCGTCGACCAGACGCGTCATGCGCCGCGACTCCCCGTCGATGCGCTCCAGGGCGTGGCGTACCTCGCCGGGAACGGGGCCGCGGTGGCGCAGGGCGAGTTCGGCGTGGCCCCGGATGTTGGCGACGGGGGTACGCAGCTCGTGGCTGGCGTCGGCGGCAAAGTGCCGCAGCCGCTCCTCACTGGCCTGGCGCTGGGTGAGTGCGCCCTCGACATGGCCGAGCATGTGGTTGAGGGCGCTGCCGACCTGACCGACCTCGGTACGGGGGTCGGTGTCGGGAAGCGGTCCGGGCATGGCGACCTCACCGCTGGCGAGGGGCAGCCCGGCCACCTCCGCGGCACGGGCGGTGACCCGCTGGAGGGGGCGCAGGGAGACCCGCACCCACAGGGCCCCCGCGACGCCGGTGACCACGAGGGCGGCGGCGAACAGCCCGGCCTCGACCGCTTCGAGACGGTGAACGGTCTCTTCCACCGGATGCAGGGGCAGACCGGTGATCAGCGTGTCCTGGTCGTCGCCCCGGACAGCCGTGACGCGGTACGCCCCCAGAGCGGCGAGCCGGATGCTGTGTCCGTGTGCGTCGGCGGGGATCCCCGCCAGGGCGTGACGGTCCCCGGGGGTGAGGGCGAGGGGGCGGTCGGTGGCGTCGACGACGACGGCTGCCTGGGTGACGGTGCCGTTCAGGAGGCGGGCACCGAAGGTCGACTCCGCCTGCCCCCGGGTGTCGGGGCGATTGTCGGCGTCGGGCGTGGCCTCGTGCTCCAGGCTGGCGGCGAACCGGCCGCCGGAGGCGGACAGCTGCTCGTCCAGGCGCCCCATCAGGAAGCCTCGCAGTGCGAGGGCGGTGGTGACGCCGACAGCCAGGCAGGCGAGGGCGAGCAGCGCGACGAGTCCGGCGGTGAGCTGGCCGCGCAGGGTACGGGGCAGCGGGCGTCTCATCGGGATTCCGGCTTGAGGACGTAGCCCACACCGCGCACCGTGTGGATCAACGGGGTGCGCCCGGCGTCGATCTTCTTGCGCAGGTAGCTGATGTAGAGCTCGACGATGTGGGCCCGTCCGCCGAAGTCGTAGGCCCAGACCCGGTCGAGGATCTGGTCCTTGGACAGCACCCGGCGCGGGTTGCGCATGAGGAACCGCAGCAGTTCGAACTCGGTCCGGGACAGCTCGACGGTGACCCCGTCGCGCCTGACCTCCCTGGCTTCCTCGTCCATGGCGAGATCCCCGACGGTGAGCCAGTTCGTGCCGGCGGATTCCGCCGTCAGGCCGGCCCGCCGGAGCAGCCCGCGCAGGCGGGCCAGGACTTCCTCCAGGCTGTAGGGCTTGGTGACGTAGTCGTCGCCGCCGGCGCTGATGCCGACGATGCGGTCCTCGACCGCGTCCCGGGCGGTCAGGAACAGCACGCACACGCCGGGGGCCTCGCGTCTCAGCGCGCGCATGACCTGCAGGCCGTCGAGGTCCGGCAGCATCCAGTCCAGGACCACCGCGTCGGGCCGGAAGCCACGGGCGGTCGCGAGCGCGGTCGCACCGTCGGCAGCGGTGCGGACCTGCCAGCCCTCCCCTGTCATGACCCCCGCCAGGACATCCGTGACGTCGGGTTCGTCGTCGACGACGAGAACCCTCACCGGTTCTCCGTCGGGGCGGTGCAGAGGGGATGTCGTACGCGGCTCGTCCATGGTTCCTTCAGCATCCCCCGGCGCGGGTCACGGCAGGGCGGGCCGTGTCTCTGAGTTTCCTCTGAATCGGCTCCGGGAGTCGCCGGCGGGTCGCTTTCAGAAGATACACAGAAGTTCGACCGGGAGGCTGGCCGTCCATCGCCGGAACGAGTCCTGTCCGGAGGAGCCCCCCATGACCACCACGTTCACCACCGCATACACGAGCCGCCGCATGCGCCACCGGCGCCCGCGCCGCAGCGCCGTGCGCTTCCTGGCGCCGTCGGTGATCTGGGCCGGCGCCGCGGGAGTGCTGGCCCTGTGGTGGAGCGACACGACCTCGGTCGTCGGCCCGGCGGGCTGGCTCACCGGCGCCGGGCGCATCACGGGGTTGCTGGCCGGCTACGCCTGCGCGGTGCTGCTGGCCCTGATGGCCCGCATGCCGCTCCTGGACCACACCATCGGCACGGACCGCCTCGCGCGCTGGCACGCCCTGGGCGGTCGCTGCACCGTCTCGCTGGCCCTCGCCCACACCCTGCTGATCATCTGGGGCTACTCGCTGACCGCCCACACGAACGTGCTCAGCCAGACCTCCATGCTCGTCCTGCACTACCCCGACCTCCTCAAGGGCACGGCGGGCTTCCTGCTGCTCGTGGCCACGGGAGCCCTCTCGGCGCGCGCGGCCCGCCGGAGAATGAGTTACGAGACCTGGCACTACCTGCACTTCGCCACCTACCTGGCGGTCTTCCTCGCTTTCGGCCACCAGCTCTCCGACGGCGCGGACTTCGTCGGCAACCGCCTCGCCCAGGTGGCCTGGTACACGCTGTATCTCGGTGTCGCCGCGCTGGTCGCCTGGTACCGGTTCGCCGTCCCCGTCCGGCGCGGGCTGCGTCACCGCCTGCGCGTCGCGGCCGTCCACCCCGAGGCACCGGGCGTGGTCTCCGTCCACCTCACCGGCGAGCACCTGGACGAGCTGGGCGGTGAGCCGGGGCAGTTCCTGCGCTGGCGCTTCCTGGCCCGCGGGCTGTGGTGGACCGCGAATCCCTACTCCCTCTCGGCCCCCGCACACCCGCGCCACCTGCGCATCACGGTGAAGACCGCGGGCGGCCACAGCGCCGCACTCGCCCACCTCGTGCCCGGCACCCGGGTATGGGCCGAGGGACCCTACGGCGGCCTCACGGCGAACCGCCGCACCGCTCCCAAGGTCCTGCTCCTGGCCGGCGGCGTCGGCATCACCCCCCTGCGCACGCTCTTCGAGACGCTGCCGGGCCAGGTCACCCTCGTCCACCGCGCCCGCCGCCCCGAAGACCTCGCCCTGCGCGGTGAGATCGACGCGATAGCCGCCCGCCGACGGGCCGCCGTGCACTACGTCGTCGACGAACCGACCGAGTACTCGTCACCTCTCACCGCCCGGGGCCTGAGTGCCCTGGTGCCCGATCTCGCCGCGCACGACGTCTACCTCTGCGGTCCGCCCGGTATGACACGGGCCGCGATCCAGGCCCTGCGCGAAGCCGGCGTCCCGGCACGGCGCATCCACCACGAGTCGTTCGCGTTCTGAGGAGAACCGTCATGCGCCGAGCCGTCCTGGCAACCACCGGGATCAGCGCCCTCGTCATCGCGCTGCTCGCCCTCAAACCCCACCAGCGCCCCGTCCTCGCAGGAGTGACCCCCCGTTCCCCCGCGGCCTCCTCGTCCCCGCCCACCTCTGCGGGCACGGCGTCGGGCGCGTCCACGGGAACGGGCACGTTCACCGGGGATCCCATCGACACCCCGTACGGAACCGTGCAGGTCGCCGCCACTCTCGCCCGGGGAAGGATCACTGCCGTCAAGGTGCTCCGGGCCCCGGACCGGAACGGCCGCGACCAGCAGATCGCCTCCTACGCCCCGCCCCGCCTCACCCGGGAGGCGATCGGCGCCCAGAGCGCGCACATCGACGCCGTCTCCGGCGCCAGCTACACGAGCCAGGGCTACATCCAGTCCCTGCAGAGCGCCCTGGACCAGGCCCATGCCTGACACCGCATACGGGCTGCGCCACGTCGAGCACGTGATGGGCACGGTCTTCACCTTCGACATCCGGGACGAGCCCACCACTGCCGTCCGCCACGCACTCGCCGAGGCCGTGCGCCAACTCCACCGGGTCGATGCCGTGTTCTCCACCTACCGGCCCGACAGCCACATCAGCCGACTCGACCGCGGTGAGATCCGCCTCGGCGACTGCCCGCCCGAGGTCCATGAGGTGCTGTCCCTCTGCGCGCAGGCCGCCCACGTCACGGACGGCTGGTTCAGCATCGTCCCGGGCGGTGTTCTCGACCCTTCGGGCCTCGTCAAGGGCTGGGCCACCGAAGCCGCCTCCCGGCTGCTCCACGAAGCCGGCGCGCACCACACCTGTGTCAACGGCGGAGGCGACCTCCAGCTCCGCGGCCGGGCAAGCCCCGGCACCCCCTGGCGCATCGGCATCGCCCACCCCCTGCGGCCCGGCGAACTGCTCACCGCCGTCACCGCCGACCACGACCTGGCCGTCGCCACCTCGGGCACCGCCGAACGCGGCGCCCACATCCTCGACCCGCACAGCGGCGCGCCCGCCACCGCGTTCGCCTCCCTCACCGTCGTCGGCCCCCGGCTGACCACGACCGACGCCTACGCCACCGCCGCGTTCGCCATGGGCGAGGACGCGCGGGACTGGCTGGAAGCACTGGACGGCCACGAGGCACTCGCCGTCCTGCCCGACGGCCGAACGTGGCAGACCTCGGGATTCGGTCGATACGGGTCACGAAGTGGAATGCGGCCCCCATCCTGCCCGCGGTGAACGGCACCGCCCCAGCACAGCCGCGCTCCCCCACCCCGGCCTCCCAGCCGACCCGGGGGGGGGCCGTCGCGCAGGCGCCGGCCGCGGCCGATGCCACCCGTCCGGCACCTCGTCAACGCCCCGGCCGGCGAACTGCCCCGACCGTCTTCGCCGCTTCGACGCCGTCGCTCGGGAAATCCCCATCTCTGCGGCGACATGCGCGATCGGACGAGTCCTGCAACGTTCGATCGATCGGCCGCCTCCACGGACAAGGGTGCGTCGGTGTGGGTCATGGTGTCGTCGCGGCCGTACGGGACGCATGGTGACGTGCGTTGGTGACGATGAGTGAGACGTTCTGTCCGCCGAAGCCGAACGAATTGCTGAGCACGGCCTCCTGAGGGGCGTCTCGTCGCTCCGCGACGACATCGAGATCGATGTCGGGCCCGACGCCGGCCGCGATGAGGTTGCGGGTCGGCGGGATGACGCCGCGCTCCACGCTGAGGACCGCGATGAGCGCCTCGATCGCACCAGCCGCGCCGAAGAGATGACCGAGTGCCGCCTTGGGGGCTGTCACGGTGGCGCGGCCGAACACTTCCCCGATCGCGTGTGCCTCGGCGACGTCGCCGACCGGAGTGCCGGTGGCGTGGGCGTTGATGTGGCTGATCCGCTCGGGAGTCAAACCGGCTTGCGCAAGGGCCTTCCGCATGGCGGAGACCTGACCGGAGCCGTCGGGAGCGGGTGCCGTGATGTGGTGAGCGTCGGCGGCGATGCCGGCGCCCGCGAGTACGGCGTGGACGCGCGCGCGCCGGCCGCTGGCGTGTTCGGCGCTTTCGAGCACCACGACAGCGGCGCCTTCACTGAGGACGAATCCGCTGCGGTCCGCGGCGAACGGCCGGGATGCCGAAGCGGGTTCGGCGGTGTACCGCGACAGTGCTTGTGCCTGGACGAAGCCGGCGACGGTGATCGGAGTGATCGCGGCCTCGGTCCCGCCCGCGATGACCACGTCCGCCTCGCCGGCACGGATGAGCCTGGCCCCCAGGGCGATCGCCTCGGCACCGGAAGAGCACGCCGACACAGGCGTGTAGACCCCGGCCCGTGCGCCGTATTCGATGCTGATCAGCGCCGCCGCCGCATTGGGCATGAGCATCGGTACCGTGCGTGGCGAGACGCGCCGCGTCCCGGCCGCCTCCAGTACGTCGTCTTCCTTCAGCAGCGTCCGTACGCCCCCGATGCCCGTGCCGATCGCTGATGCAAGCCGGTCCGGGTCCACCCGCGGGGCACCGGCATCGGCCCAGGCTTCGGCCGCCGCGGTGAGGGCTGCCTGCTGCGAGCGGTCGAGCCGCCTGGCCTGCACCGGCAGCAGCAACTCGGCGGGGTCGATCGCCATCGTGCCCGCGACGGTATCGGGAAGGCCGACGTCCTCGTGGCCGCGCAGGACGCCGCCGCGGATGCCCGACTCGCCGGCCAGCAGGGCATTCCAGGTGGACTCCACGCTTCCACCGAGTGGTGTGATCGCGCCGAGTCCGGTCACGACGACTTCAGTCCGGTGCATGCTCTTCAACCTTTCTTGTATGCGATACAAGCGAACGCAGCATTGTTGTATCACATACAATTCGAGTGTGGAGAAGAAGCGAACCGAAGCCCGATCAACGTCGGCTCGATCGCGTGACCGCGGTCGCACGACGAGGCGCCGGCTGATCGAGGCCACTGCACGGCTCTGCAAGGAGCGGCCCGGCGCCGAGGTGAGCGTCGCGGAGATCGCGAACGCGGCAGGCGCCTTCCCCAACCAGGTCACCTACTACTTCGGCTCCAAGGACTCGCTGCTCGTGCACGCCGCCTTTCTCGGCTTGCTGCACGACGCCCGACGGATGGAGCGCATCGGTCGCCAAGCCCTCGATGCGGCGACATTTCGGCGCAACATCGCCCGCGCCGCACTGGCCATGCCCGCGCTCCCGTCGGTCGCGCGAGCACTCGCCGCCGGGATCTCCAAGCCAGAACTCGCCCCTGTGGTCGACCGGCACCTCCAGTTGCTGTTCCGGCAATCCGAGCGCTTCGTGAGCCAGCTCATCGACGGTCGCGGCTGGAGGGCCCGCCGACCGCTCGACGTGGAGGTCAGGACGTTCTGGAGCACCGCGCTCGGCGCAGTGCTGCTCGCCCGGGCCGGGGCACACGGCACTGTCGCCGACCTCGACCTCGCCGGAGCATTGACCATCCACGACGAACCCGAGCACGGCTAGCTCGGCCGAACGGGCCTGCGGCGACGACGTGCGCGGTTCCCGCGCGATGGTGATCTTGCCGCGGTCGGCATGTTCGCCGTCGCCGACGAACTCCACTGTTGCGGCTGGAGCAAGGCGTCGAGAACCTGCTTGCCGGCAACAACCGGTGCGCCCCGGCCGGTTGCGCGGGCAAGGCCGGCCCACTGGGGGTCGGCTGACAGTCACAGACTCCAGTCAGGTACCGGGAAGCCGCAGCCGTACTCGTGATCCGGTGATCAGCACACGGCCTCGGGCGTCGAGGACAGGGGCCTCGGCCCCACCGAGACTGTCGGCGAGGTGCCGCGTTCGGCTGCGTCGACACCTGGGGCCGGCACGGCAGAGATCCGCGCAACCGCACCTGCCGGCACGTCAGACAATCCGAGATCTCGTAATTCACTCACGGGTTCACATACCAAACGGAACAGACAAATCACCCGCCCCCAACCATGCACCGCCCCTCTCCCAGTAGCCCGAACACCCGGACAAGCAGCAGGTCAAAAGCCTGACGCGCCCGTTCTCGCGCAGTCACCCCGATGCAGAAGCCCCTCATCGGCGCATATCCGCTACGCTGTCCCTGGTCGGTCGTCGGTACGTCCCGCTGTCTACCCGAGCAAGATCACAGAGGGCGCCGCACCCCGACTGACCAGCGGGCTTGTGCGCCTCGGCGAAGATCCACTCGTTGGGTCCTCCCCAAGGTTTTCCACAAGCCCCCGCCTTCGTAGCTCAGGGGATAGAGCACCGCTCTCCTAAAGCGGGTGTCGCAGGTTCGAATCCTGCCGGGGGCACAACGCGTTAAGCCGCTGACCTGGGGTTTCTCCCCAGGGAGTGGCTCTATTCGGCCTCGGACGTCTCGTCCGGGGCCGTTTGCGTGAGCGGTGCGTGAGCGGACGGGGCGCCAGGCCCCGATATCTCTCCGGATCGATCAGCACCATCCAGCACACGCTGTGCGCGCGGCACGAGCCGGGCCGCGGCCTCGGCGATCGCCAGATCCGCCTCGGGAAGCAGGCTCGTGTAGGTGTCTGCCGTGATGGTGATCGAGGAGTGGCCGAGCATCTCCTGGATGTCCTTCAGGTCGGCTCCGGCCGCGTGGGCCAGAGTCGCGGCCCCGTGGCGCAGGTCGTGGAGCCGGACAGGCGGGAGACCTATCTCCTCGTACAGTTCGACGAAGCGCCGAGTGACGTTGGCGGGGTGAAGCATCTCGCCGTTCTCCTTGACGAAGACTCGGCCGGTCTCCACCCAGGCGCTCGCCCACTCCTCGCGGTCCTTGTCCTGCTGAGCACGGTGCCGCTTCAGGGCCCAGACCGTGTCGGAGTCCAGCGCGATGGTCCGCGCACCGGCATCGGTCTTGGGGTCGTCCTCGTACACCTCCCAGCCGTCGACCACGAGTTGCTTGGCGACGGTGATGAGACCGGCGTCCAGATGGGTGTCGGTCCACTTCTGTCCGCACGCCTCGCCCCGTCGCAGTCCGCGGAACGCGATCAGGTGGAACAGCGCGTACAGGCGGTCCTCCGCGATGTGATCGAGGAAGAGGCCGGTGTGCTCCGGCGTCCAGACCATCACTGGGGACGGCTTCTCGCCGGTGCGCTTCCAGTGAAGGACGCGCTCGTCCGTCCACACCAGCGCCTTGGGCCGCTTGCCCGCTTCCAGCTCGACGTGGGCCGCCGGGTTGAAGGTGATTAGCTGCTGGGCGATCGCGGCGTTCAGCGCGGCCCGCAGTGTGGAGCGGACGCGCTGGCGTGTGGCCGGACCGACGATGCGTCGGTAAGGCTCCATCTCGGCGATGGCCGCCTTCATCGCCTTGCGGCGAGCACGGTGTTCGCGGCCCTTCCAGGGGATCTGACCAAGGTCCTCGACCACCTTGCGCCGCGCGGCATTGCCCTCCGCGATCTCGACGTTGTCCTCAGCTATGGCCTCGAACGTCTCCGACAGGTGGGCAACCCGGAGGCGATCGAGCCGGAGGTGGCCGATCCGCGGTTTGAGGTGCACCCGGATGTTGCTCTCGTCGCGGCTGATGGCGCTCTGTCGGCCCTTCTTACCCGCCAGCCACATGTCCAGCCACTCGCCGACCGTGAGTCGGTTCGTCAGGTCCAGGCCGTGGCTGAGGCGCCTGCGGGTCGCCTCGATGTCCGGCAGCGGTGCCTTCTCCTCGGCCACCTTCTCCAGCAACTCGGCTATCTGAGTCAGGTCCTCGGCGTCGTCCGCGTCGGCGAGGCCGAGAAGCGCGCGGACATGGTCGAGGTCGCCCTGAGCAACCTTGAGGGAGTCGTAGCCGGCACGGCTGAAAGAGCGGCGCGTGCCGTCGGCGCGGGGCGGGAGCTCCTGACGTATGGAGTACGAGCCGTGCTTGCGGCTGGTGAGCTTGGGGCACTTCTTTCCGAGCGGCTTGCCGGTGTGCGGGTCCCGGCAGTAGCAGCGACGGTGGGTGGAGCCCTTCAAAGACGTTCCTCCGGGGTGGTGTTGGGTTCGGTTTCGGGTGGGTCGACATCGCCCAGGGCGGGCGGCAGGTCAGGTGGGGTGGCCCCTTCGTCGCGGATGTCCCGACGGAGGTGGCGGAGGCTGTACTTGGCGGAGATGGCCTGATCGGCGTACTCGGTCCGCTTGCGCTCGGCTTCTTCCTGCTGAGCGCGGCTGGTTGCCGTCTTGGCCGCGAACCGTGCCCGCTCTTCCTCTTCGAGCGCGGCGAGGGCAGTGCGTACGAGGCTGGCGTGAAGTTCGAAATCGGGGACCAGGCCAGCGTCGTAGTCGGGCACGTCCTGTTCACCAGTGAAGCGCCGCAGGGCGTCCCATGTGGGCACGAGGTCCTGGAACGGAAGCTCCTGGGTCTGCTCGACGTATCCGACCGGGAAGATCAGGCAGACCGGGTACGTCCCCAGGGCGGCGGCCAGGACCATGACGTCCACCAGCGGCAGGTTGGCCCGGCGACCTGACTCCATGTTGGCGATCACATTGCGCGGGATGAGATGTCCAAGTCGCTCGCACTGGTCCGCCAACTCCTGTGCGCTCCACCCCATCTCCTTCCTTCTCCGCCGGACCTCGCCAGCCACGTTGGCCTTGATCCGATCCACCCACTCCGGGAAGTCGTCCTCTTCAGCATCCACACCGCGTTGTGTCATGTCGACACATTAGCTTGAGCATCCTGGTTAGTGGGCGCCTGGAGACGAACGCGATCACCGCGTTCGCCGATGGCTGTACTGGAAGGGGCGCACCGCATGCGCGAAGACGCGACGGCCGGACGGTCGAAAGGGATGAGCCGCGAGGAACTGCTCACCCTCCCCGTGGCGATTGACCTGGACACAAGCAACCGCGCTCTGGGGCTCGGACGGAGCAAGGGTTACGAGTTGGCGAAGCGGGGCGAGTACCCCTGCAAGGTGCTGCGACTCGGCAATGCCTACCGGGTCGTGACCGCGGATCTGCTGGATCTGTTGGGGCTGGCAGCGTGAAAGGGCGGCAACGTAGCAGATACTTCTGCGCTGAGCTGACACAGAAACGCTGGACTGTGGCCAGGCGTAGACGTACTGTCCGTGGTCCCTCGCCCCGGCCAAGGAAGCGAGAGAGCCCCCGGCGCGTCAACGCCGGAGGCTCAGGACACTCCACTGCCCGCATTCCAACGAACCACCTGCGTGACCCGGGCCTGCATGCCCGAAGTCACCGGATAGGAGCTGCCCTGTGCAACCTACGACACCTGAGCCGTATTCCGCACCGGCCGAAGCTGTATGGCCGACGGTCGCGGTGCCTGGTCGGCCCGGCCACGAGACCCCCGAAGCCGCGCCGGCGGCCGACGGCAAGGCACCTGACCCGATACCGGCCATCCCCTCCGAGGCAGCGGTGCCGGATCCAGAGCCGACGCGCGGCTCCGCGCTGCTGGTCGAACTACGTGCCCAGATAGCCAAGTTCGTGATCCTGCCCTCCGAGCAGGCGCTGGACGCGGTCACGCTCTGGGTGGCGGCCACACACCTGCAGCCCGCCTGGCAGCATGCCCCACGTCTGGCGGTGGTCGGGCCGGCGAAGCGGTGCGGCAAGTCACGGCTCCTGGACGTGCTCACTGAGACGGTCCACGAGCCGATGCTCACCATCAACACCACACCTGCGGCGGTCTTTCGCTCGATCACCGACGAACCGCCCACCCTTCTGGTGGACGAGGCGGACACCATCTTCGGCACCCCGAAGATGGCGGAGAAGAACGAGGAGATGCGCGGCCTGCTCAATGCCGGCCACCAGCGCAACCGCTACGTCACCCGCGTCGTCGGCAACGACCACACGCCCCACAAGTTCGCCACCTTCGCCATGGCCGCCCTGGCCGGGATCGGCGACCTGCCCGACACGATCATGGACCGGTCCGTGGTCATCCGCATGCGACGCCGGGCCGAGGGAGAGAGCGTCAAGCCCTTCCGATCCCGCCGCGACACCCCAGCCCTCCACGACCTGCGCGACCGCATCGCCGCATGGGCCAGGCCGCTGCTCGACGAGGCAGCCGACCTGGAACCGGACATGCCCGTGGAAGACCGCGCCGCCGACACCTGGGAGCCCCTGGTGATCGTCGCCGACCTGGCCGCTGGGCCCTGGCCCCGTCTCGCCCGCACGGCGTGCGCGCACATGGTCACGGCCGAAGCGGCGGCCGAGGAGGAAAACCCCAGCGGAGCCCGGATCCTGGCCGACATCCGCCGAGCCTTCGTCGCCCAGCGCGAGGTCGACAGCCTCACCACGGACGAACTCCTCCACCACCTGCGCCAGGACCCGGAAGCCCCCTGGGCGGAGTGGGGTCGGAGCGGGCTGAGCCCACGTGACCTGAGCAGGATGCTGCGCGAATTCGGTATCGGCTCCGGCAACGTCCGCCTCGCCGACGGAACCCAGCGCAAGGGCTACACGCGCAACAAGTTCCTCGACGCATGGCGACGCTACTGCCCCACCGTCCACCCGGTCGACACCAGCCCAGCCCACACGGAGAGCTGAGCTCCCGCCCCACCTCCGGCTGCCGTCCTTGCCGTCCCTGCCGTAACGCCGCAGGTCAAACGGCATGTCGGCAAGACGGCAGCCGGAGTCAAGACGGCAACGCGATCACGACTGGCGCACTACCCATCAGGACGCCGCCCACATCCGTCTTGTGCCGTCCCACCCGTTCATGCCGTATCACCACAGGTCACAGCGCCCGCGACTGGGACGGAAGACGGGCTCGATCCGTCCACACCCACCGAGCTACAGCCCGCACCAAATCGCGGGCCATCAAGACGCGACAACACCATCAAGACGGAACGCCAGCCCCCATGCCGTAACGGCCCTGACCTGCGCTTGCAACGGCCAAGACGGCAAAGACGGACCACGCCACCACCCCAGGAGCGCCCCCAGCCCATGGCCAACCTTGCGATACCCAGCACAACCTCCCCCACCCCGGCCTCCCTACCCGGAACCCCCGCGATCCGCCTCGGCATCGCCCTGCTCGGCGCTATCGGCTTCGCCCTCTCCTACGACGCGCTGCGGCAGATGGCCGTCGCCATCCACGTCCGCGGGCTGCTCACCTACGCCTTCCCGCTGGTGATCGACGGGTTCATCGCCATCGGCGTCGGCGCCCTGCTCATCCTGCGCACCGCCCCTCTGCTCTCTCGGCTCTACGTATGGGTGCTCGTCGGACTGGCCACTGCCACAAGCATCTGGGCCAACGCTCTGCACGCCATCCGCCTCAACCAGCAGACGCGCCCGGACGGACTACACCTGGACGACATCACCGTCAGCGTCCTGTCAGCCATTGCCCCGCTCGCCCTGGCCGGTGCCGTCCACCTCTACATCGTGATCCGCCGCCACCCCACTTCCCACGCCCAGGGAGCGGGCGTCGCCGAACGCCACAACCCTGCCAACGACAGCCACAACGGCACCGACGGCACCCAGCCCGCCAGCCCCGCCGAGGACGGCCCCGATCGTCCAGACCTGGTCGCTCTCGAAGTGGCAGACGGTCACATCGATGTGGCGCAGGGTTCTGCCGACGCGCCGGAGCCCCCTCAGCCTTCTACCAAACCAGAAGGCCAGGAGCTCCGCACTGTCTCCGCCGAACTCCTCGCCATCGCCCGCGCGGCGCGACTAGGACGCGGTGGCCGCGCTTCGCGCCGCCACATCGAGGAAGCGATCCGTGGCGCGGGCCTCCCCATCGGCAGGGCCGAGGCGGACACGATCAAGGACGCCCTGCAGGCCGAACTCGACAAGGCCCCCGCTGGCGCTTTCTGAGCCCTACGGCCGCTCCCGCTCGACTCGCACCATCCGTCCCCGCGCAGGTCAGTGCGGGGACGGATGGCTGGCTCGCAACCAGTCCCCCAACATCACCCCGCACTACGAACGCGCCTTGGAGAAACTCCCCATGCACGATCCGCACGACGAACTTCCCACCACCCAAAAGACGATGACGACCACCGCCACCCAGCCAGCAAGGTATGCCGCTAGACCGTCCAATGGCCGGTCCAGCGAAGCAGCCTCCGCCCCAGGGGTGGCGGAGGCTCTCGGGCACCAGGGGGTGCCCGAGGGGGAACAGCCCGTCGACTCCGCCGCCGTTCCGCTGACGCGAGCCGCCGACGCCGCCGCGCTGCACCGCGTCGCCCGACGCCGCCAACGCAAAAACACACAGCGCAAGGAGCGTGTCGATGTGCGCTACAGCGTCGACGAGAAGGCCGACATCCTCCGCATGGCCAGGTCGCTGAACATCGCCGGCGCTCACTACGTCGGCGCCGTCGTAATGGCCCACGTCCACGGCGACCTCACTCTGCCCGGTCAGCGCACCCCGCTCGACGACTACATCGACGAACTGACCGCCCTCCGTAGCCAGGTCGTCAAGATCGGCCACAACATCAACCTGATCGCCAAGAAGCTCAACTCCGGTGGCCATTCACACCTTGGGGACACCGCCCTCCTGAGCCAGGCCGAACGCACCCTGGACGTGGTCGGCACCACCGTCCGCCACATCGCGGCAGCCACAAACCAGGCAGCCGCCAAGAAGGCGGCCTGATGATCGCAAATATCCGTAGCGGCAAGGAAACCGCCGGCCTCATCCGGTACCTGTTCGACACGAAGAGGGCCAAGGACCACACAGACCCCCACCTGGTCGCCTCCTGGGACGGCTTCGCACCTGACCCAGGCCGTTCCGAGGACGTCGACGCCACGAGGAACCTCTTGGTGGCGGACCTGGACCTGCACGTCAAGCAGGCCACACAGCTCGGCCGCGCCCCCGACCGGCACGTCTGGCACTGCTCGGTACGCGCCGCGCCCAAAGACCGCATCCTCAGCGACGAGGAGTGGGCCGACATCGCCCGCCGGATCGTCGTCGCCACCGGCATCGCGCCGGAAGGCGACCCGGACGGCTGCCGCTGGGTTGCCGTCCGCCACGCCCCCGACCACATCCACATCGCCGCCACCAAAGTCCGCCGCGACCTGCGCACCGCCCGCCACTGGAACGACTACCTCACCGCCGACCGCGAACTCGCCACGATCGAGAAGGAATACGGCCTTCGCCAAGTCGTACGCGGTGACCGCACCGCCGCGAAGCGCCCGACCCGCGCCGAGCAGGAAAAGGCCCACCGCCAAGGCCAACAAAAGCCCGCCCGCGAACGTCTGCGCTCCACCGTCCGCACCGCAGTAGCCGCTGCCACCAGCACCGAGGAGTTCGTGCACCTGCTCAGCCACGTCGATGGGGTGCTCGTCGAGGTCGTGTACTTCCCCTCCGGAGACGTACGCGGTTACAAGGTCGCCTGCGAAGACACCACCACCGCCGACAACAAGCCCGTCTGGTTCTCGGGCTCCGAACTCGCCCCGGATCTATCCTTCCCCAAGGTCCGCGAGCGCCTCGAAGCCATCGACCCACAGCCCACCGCCCAGCCGGGCCGGCGCAGGCCCAACCCCTGGCACCAGGCCACCGCAGCCGCCGAACGCATCCCTCACCGCCTCGACCAGGCCGACGACGAAGCCTCCCAGGCCCACCTCGCCGCATTCGGCGAAGCCCTCGACGCCCTACCTCTCATCGCACCCCAGCCCGTTCGGTCCCAACTCCGCGAGGCAGCGACCACGTTCGAGCGCGCCACCCGGTCCCGCATCCGAGCCGATCACCACCACGCCCGCGCCCTGCGCGGTGCCTTTCGGGCCATGCTCCGCGAGACTGCCCCCAGGGACGGAGCTGCCCTGGCGATGTTCCTCGACGCCGCAATCCTCGTCGTCATCGCCGCCACCCGCTGGCACCAGCTCCGCCACCATGACCAGCAGGTCGCCGCCGCCCACCAGACCCTGGTCCACCTTCAGGCTGCCTACGACCAGTTGGCTGCCTCGCCGCTGGCCGCGCTAACCCAGCGTCGACTACCACAGCAAGCGGTGGACCGGCACATCCTCCGCATACGCCAGGCTGTACCCGACCACGCACAGCAGGTCCTGGATGATCCGTCCTTCGATGCTCTCGCCACCCTGCTCACTGACGCCGAGACCGCCGGCCACGACCCGGAACGACTCTTCCAACAGGCCGTCGACCAGCGAGCCCTGGACGACGCTCGCCACCCAGCACGGGTCCTGACCTGGCGCATCCAGCGTCTCAGCGCAAGGCCAGTGCCCAGCGCACGCGCCCGAGCAGCTCAGGCCAGGAGCACAGCCAAGCTCCCCAGCACGCCAGTGCCAGCGGCAACGGCTGTCCGAGTAACCCCGCAGCCGCCGCAAGCGCGGCGGCGCTGATCAGGCCGAGGTGGACAGCTTGGGAGTGAACGGTTCCAGCGCATCCTCCCAACGGGAGCGGTCCGCCTCCCTGCCTGCGGGCGGTGCGGTTCGTACGAGCCGATCACGACGCCCACCCCGCGCCACCTTCGGTACGCGGGGTGGGCGGCCTGCGCCGCATCCGAAGTATTCGGCACGGTCACGAGGCGAATCCAAGGCGGTGAGTTTCTCGCTGGGCAGCCAGGTGGTTCGCCAGCGCGCCAGGACCGATCTCGCTCAACGCCCAGAGGCTGCTGGACCGCCGGGCCCAGCGCCAGAGCGGGTCGCTGGTATCCGCAGGGACGCAGAAGGGCTGTACGGGGATGCCGTGGGCATCGAAGGGATCGGAGTCGAGGTAGCGCAGACCGCCGGTGCCGCACAGATAGTGGGTGCTGCCGGTGGCCACGGCGAGGTCGGCAAGGCGCTCGGATCGGCTTTGGCGAGCCGGAATCCCACTGCTGTCCAGCACTTCCCCTGCCCAGCCAAGGACGCTGAGCATGGCGACCGTCGATGTTCTCGCGATGCCGGCCACACGGTCTGTGGTGTCGAGCGCGTCCACCACCGCCTCCAGGACCTCAGAAACGGCGCCCCAGTGGGAGCTGCGGCCGTAGTACTGGCGCACAAGCAGCTCGACCGTCCGGCGCGAGCGGCCGGGATCAGCGAGCTGAGCCTGGCTGATAAGTGTCGGACGTCCATGGGGAAGATGCGTCGGCAGCGTGAGCCACTGCTGCCGAGCAGGATCGTCCAAGGTGGCGAGACGTGCTCGGTGCTGGTAGTCGCGCCGGGCAAACTGCACGTCGTCGAGGACGATCCAGCGGTCGGCGGCGAAGAGCTTCGCCAGAGTGGACAGCCGTGGGAACAGGTTCGGTTGATGAATCGCGCACACCCCGCTCGGCGGGCCGACGCGGGGTGGCTCAGGTGCTGATGAGGCGGCTGTCGAAGCCGGCGCCAAGGAGGCGCTCGTAAGCGTCATAGACATCCCCCGGTACGTCCTGCTCGATGGCGAAACCGAGCTTCGGGTACTCGATCACCCGTTGCAGGTCGCCGACGAGCATGTCGACGACGAGCTTCTCGTCGCCGATGGACTTGATGTAGTCGTCCAGTTCCAGCGGCTCGGAGGCACAGACAACCTCGGCCTCGGGCCACAGCTTGCGGCAGGTCACATAGGAGCGGCGCTCCATGTACGGCTTGGAGATGAGGAGAAGCGACTCGATCTCCGTCCCGGCCTCGGCCAGCAGCTCTCGGGAGAAGGTGATGTTCTGGCCGGTGTTGGCCGCCTTCGACTCGACCAGGATCGCCTCGTCCGGTACGCCCAGGCTTAGGGCGTGCTCGCGGTAGTGGACGGCCTCGCCGCGCGGGAAGCGGGCACGGGTGGTGGGGCTGTTGCCGCCGCTGAAAACCAGGACGGGGAAGAGGCCCGCGCGGTAGAGATCGGCCGCTGTGGTGGCCACACCGAGGTCGTGACTGCCAAGACCGATCGCCGCCGAGCAGGGCCGCTGCTCATGGCCCATCTGGTGGTAGTTCCAGATCAGTGTCGCGTCGTGGAACTGCTCGTCGGTGATCTGACGCTGCTCGTGCTCCGGCACTGGCACTCCCTGGCTCATCCCTGCTGCCCCTTTCGGATGCCCTCGATGCTGCGGAGCTGGTGGCTCAGCCCATACTGGCGGGCCACCTGCGCCGCTTGGTCGAGGACGGACAGCCCATCATTCCGGGTCGCCGCGTCCGACAGAAGGATGTGCCCGTGAGCGGTGTCCAACCGCACCCGCTGCATCGGGGAATCGACCGTCCCGGTGCTGCGTGCGATGTCGATGCAGTGCAGAGCTTGCTTCAGGGCGCCGGCGCCGCGGTGGGCCAGGGCCAGCTTCTGGTGGGCGACCGACCAGTCCTCCGGCTCGCCCAGATCCTCGAAGGCGCGGGTGGCGGCCGTCATCACGTTGGTGGCGTACTCGTTGTTGCCTTCCTTGCTCAGAGCTGTACCCACCCAAAGCCCAGCTCTGGCTCGGTCGCGGGGGCTCAAGCGCTCGTCTGACGAGAGGAGTTCGTACTGGCGGGCAGAGGCATCGAGATGGCCGGACATTTCCTGCACGACGGCGAGGGACAGCTCGATCTGCGCGACGCGACGCGGTATGTCCAGCTCGGTGAACATGCCTCGGGCGGTCAGGTAAGAGTGCCGTGCGGAGAGCGGCCCAAGGATGGCGCCTTGATCGCGCTGGAGGTCGCCGAGGAGAACGAGAGAGCGGCCGTAGAGGTAGAGGCCCTTGTCGTCGAGGTCGTGCGGGTCATAGCGGCTCAGCCAGCGGTGTAACAGGGACGAGGCGAAAGGGAAGTTCTGACGGCTGACGCAGACGACAGCGCGCTCGATGTCCTCGGTCCACGTTTCGTGGTCTGCCGGGCGCGCGCTCTTCCGCCCGGGAGACACCAGCGTCTCGAAGCGGGCCTGGGCAGCGGAGTCCGCACGGGCGAGCGCGGTGTCGAGGATTGCCTGGGTGTCCGGCCGGGGCTGGGTTTCGGCGCCGAGGCTCTCCCACTTGGCGACCGTACGCAGCGCGACACCGAGATGCTCGGCGAAAGCACGCGTGCTCATGCGCAGCGCTGCGCGCAGGGCGCTCGCTTCCCGGCCGGTCCATTGCTGCACGCTGACCACGAGTGACCTCCTTCCGTCACGTATACAAGCACTCTCGGTGACGACGTGGGGCGGAAAGTGCAACGGAAGTGCAACAGCAGGTCATTTCGAGGCCGTTCCCGGAGGCCGACGCTGTGGACATGGACGACGAACTCATCACGGAACGCCGCTCCGTCGCCTTCCCTCAGGTCTTCGGCTACCTGCGCCACATCACCGGCGGCATGGCCCGCCACGCGGCGCTCGTCGACTGCCTCACCGAGTACTGCCGGCAGCATGAACTGACCCTGGGCGGCATATTCACGGATCGCGACGCGGCGGTGGCCGTTCACTCCCCCGCCTTCGTCGGCCTCTTGGACGCGCTCGAACTGCCCGACAGCTATGGCGCCGTGGTTCCTGCCCTCAGCCATCTGGGTCCGAAGCGCGTTGTGGCCGAGCGGAGGCGACAGATAACAGCAACGGGCGCCCGTCTGATCGTGGTCCGCACCATCAGGCCGACACGGCTCAACGCCAGCTCTGACCGCCAGCACAAGGGGATGCGTGATGTCCGTTCGTGAGGCGCTGCGAAGCGCACCCGTGGTCAACGACGCGCCTGGCCTGCGTCTGCTCCGGGTCGGCGAGGGCTGGGACCTCGTGCGAACCACCGCGGAGATCGGCCTCCTGGCCCTGGCCCACCTGCGAGTCACAGGTGCGGCCATCGGCCCGGTGCTGTACGACGGGCCCAACGAGCGCCTCTACTACGCCATCGGTACCGGCACCGCCGAAAGCTGGAACGACCTGCCGGTACGGCACTTCTCCAGCAACTCGTGGCTCGTCGCGCCCGGTCTGGAGCTGATCGACGACTGGTTCGGCGGCTGGTACGAGCTGCCCGACGACGACACCCTCACCGACGCTGGCGCCCTGCACGCCGCCCTTCAGCACCCGTATGTCAGTGCCGCCCTGGAAGGGGCGAGCCGGTGAGTACCCGAGCGGTCGTCTGTCACAAGGAATGGATGCTCCAGCCCGACCGAGAGCCGGACGCCGAGCCCACCACCTATGCGATGCAGTGCGCCATCTGCGGCGAGAGCTCACCGGCCAGCGCTGACTTCGCCGAACCACAGGACTGGGTGTTCGAGCACGGCGGCCGCAACCCCGCGCACCACACGTACCGGGAGATCATCTCCCGACCGTGGCGGGCCTGGTGGAAACCGTGATGGGCCGCGCGGTGAGCCGACTGGCGCGCTACACGGGCCCGCTGCTGATCATGCTGATCTCCGCCTCGTGCGGATTCGTGATCGGCTTCGCGGTCGCCGCCACCCCGCACGGCCCCTGAACCCCCGTCCCTGCCGGACGTAGCCGATCGAGAGGTTCCCCCACCCCGAGAAGCCCCGGCAGGGGCGGGCCGCAAGCACCCGCCCTGGCGGATCAACCGCCCGTGCCCTTGGACAGGACGAACACCGTCCGGGGCGGGTCCGCACATGCCACTTCGTGGCTGAACCCGAGGAGGAGCAATGCAGAACAGCACGGCAACCACCCCCACCACCGGGCCGTCCCAGGCCGGACTCGTCAAGGCGCGTCGTCGGATCCAGGCCGCCCGCGTGCGCGGCGTCACCCCGTCCGACGGCGGCAGCACCGGCCGCTCCGACGGCAACGACTGATCCGGGAGGAGACGCGTTGTCGCCGCTGAACCTGGCGGCCCACCTGGGCCAGGACGAGTTCCTGGCCCAGGTGTTCCACCGCCACCACCGCCACGTCCCCGCCGCCCTCCCGAACCCGAGCGACCTGATCACGTGGGACGACGTCAACACCCTCCTGGCCACCCACCGCCTGGAGCCGCCCCGCTTCCGCCTGTCCGCGGACGGGGAGATGCTGCCCGCCCACCGTTACACCGCGCCCGTCACCACCCGCCGACACACCGTCTGGCAACGCCTGCATTCGGCCGAGCTGCACGCCCGTCTCACTGACGGTGCCTCCTTGGTCATCGACGCTGTCGACGAACTCCACCCACCCGTCGCCCGCGCGGCGATGGAACTGGAACAGTGGCTGCGCACGGGAGTGCAGACCAATCTCTACGCCTCCTGGACCGCCCGCGAGGGCTTCGGCGTGCACTGGGACGACCACGACGTCGTCGTCACCCAGATCGATGGCGTCAAACGCTGGAAGCTGTACGGCCCCACTCGCACCGCCCCCATGTACAAAGACACAAACGAACCCGAGCCGCCGCCGGAGGAGCCGGTCACGGAACTCGTCCTGCATGCCGGGGACGTCCTGTATCTCCCGCGAGGCTGGTGGCACTCGGTCGCCGCCAGCGAGGGCGAGCACTCCCTGCACCTCACCTTCGGCATCCAGACCACCACCGGCGCGCAACTGCTTTCCTGGCTCGCCGACGACCTGCGCCGCCACGACGTCCTGCGCGAGGACCTGCCCGTGCACGCGACCACCGCGCAGCAAGCCGTCTACCTGGAACTGCTGCGCAAGCAAGTCGTCGCGGCTCTGGAAGCCCCGGACCTCATCGGCCGATACAGCGCCACGCTCGATGGATCCGACCTCACCCGCCTGCGGCCGAGCCTGCCGCACATCACCGGCGTCCCGGTGGACCCGAACGTCCGTGTCAGGTTGACCACCGCTCGGGCCCGCGTCGAACCCGCGGCCGACGGAGATGGAGTGCTGTTCCGGGCCTGCGACAACGAGTGGGAAATGGCCGCAGAGGCCCTTCCGCTGCTCCAGCTCCTGGTGTCTGCCGTGCCCGGCACCGTGTCTCTTGGTGACCTGGCTGCGACATCGCGGATCTCCGTCGCGGACGCGGCGGCCGTCGTCTCCGAGCTGATGCGCGGCCAAGCGATCACGTTGGAAGGAAACGAACGATGAGTACGGCACCCATGGGGCTCGGTACCTACCGCATCCACCCCTCCGCAGTGAACGACGCCGCCGTCCGCGCTGCCACAGATCCCACCTGCGCATGGATCGACACCGCCCCCAACTACCTCGACGGGCAGGCGCAGCCGCTGCTCGCCCCCGCTCTCGCTCGGTATCCCGTTCCGGTTTCCACCAAGGTCGGCTTCCTCACCCACCAAGCCGCCAAGGGCGCCGTCCTGGATGGGGCTCTCACCGCCGATGACGCGGAACGCGGCCACTGTCTGAGCGCCCCGTACGTCCACTGGCAGTGTGCCCGCAACCGCACGGAACTCGGCCGCGACCGCCTGGACCTGGTCTTCGTCCACAATCCCGAGCACACCGACGGCGACCCGTACGAAGCTTTGCGCGACGCTTTCACCGCCCTCGAAGCAGAAGCAGCAGCGGGCAACTTGAGCGCGTACGGTGTCGCCACCTGGGATGGCTTCGACACCCGCGCCCTCAGCGTCCCCGCCCTGCACCAACTGGCTGCCGAAGCCGCTGGCACGGACCAGCACCACCTGCGCGCCGTCCAGTTGCCCGTATCTCTCGTCACCGCAACGGCGTTCGCCGAAGCGCTGGACGGAAGAGGACCTATCGCGCAAGCAGCCGGCCTCGGATGGCAGGTGTACGCCTCGGCGCCCCTGTTCGGTGGCGAACTGCCGCACCTGGCCACGCGCGAACTCACCGCGCTACTGAGCCCGAACCTCACAGTCCCGCAGGCATGCCTGCTGGCAGCGGCCTCATGCCCCGGCGTGACGCGGGTTCTGCTCTCCACCTCCACTCCGGCACACTGGGCCGAAGCCCAAGCCGCCCTCCAGGAGCCCGCCGTGCCCGTCGCGACACTGCGAAAGGTGCTGGATGTACTCGCCGCCGACTGATCCCGCCGACCGACACCGAATGCGCCGCGCACTCACGAAGTGCGCGAAGGCGTTGGGCACGGCCGTGACCGGCCCGGAAGTTTGGGGCTGGCACGGCCGCACCCTCAGCAGCAGCGTCCAGCACCCGGACCGGGGTAGCTGCTGGCTGAGGCTCCTGTCCGCACCTGCGGACAAGGCCAATGGCAAGCTCTGGGAGGGCAACCGCGTGGCCGCCGGCCTGTTCGACGGCCACGTCCGCAAACCACTGCTGTACGACACCGCAGAAGCGAAGAGTGGCGGCTACGCCTACCTCGCGGAGCTGCACCAGTACACCACCGAGCCTGTCACCTCCGCCAACCCCGTCATGCAGACCGATCCCGAGCCGCCGAGGGCATGGTGGGACTCGCTCCGCAGGGATCTCGAGTACGTGAGCGGCGTCTCCACAGACCGTGTGGCCGTACGCCAGGAGTGGGTCGACCGCAGCGTTCCGCGTTTCCTCGGCATGCCCGCACCCCGAATCACCGACTGGACGACAGCCCACGGAGACCTGCACACCGCCAACCTCACCAACGGCACCCCCTACCTCCTGGACTGGGAGGGCTTCGGGAGAGCGCCGGTCGGATACGACGCGGCCATGCTGTTGGCCTACTCATTGCTGACCCCCGACTTCACCCAGCATGTACGGGACACCTTCCCCGTGCTGAAGACCGAGGCTGGGCGCATCGCACAGGTCATCGTCATCACCGAACTGTTGCAGTCGGCTTCCCGCGGCGATCACGCAGAACTCGTACCGTCACTGCGTGCTTTGGCCAAGGAACTGCATCAACCTCAGTGACCAGGCGGGAGTGGGAGGCTCGGCAAGCCCACTCCGAGCGGCTACGCCGGAGCAGTGATTTCGCTTCCTCCACGACCATGCAAATTGGTGCATGTCGCAGCCCGGACGCTTGGCGTCCGGGCTGCGGTCGTCAAGTTGCAGCTGGTGGGATGACCTTCGCTGACAGTCCGGTACCCGCGCCGGCCGGGGTATCGCTCACAACTTGGACCGGGATTGTCAGCGGTGGGTGATAAGCCTGTTCTTCTATCGGTCAGCTTCTCGGGTGGAAGGACGAACAGCTATGGCGGGAGAGCGTTACATCGACCACAAGGTCCTCAAGGGGTTCGCACAGAGCAAGGTGAACGTGCCGGCGGAGGAGGCGAAGGAGCGCCGTCGGCAGGTGAACCACCTGCGGGAGCGGCTGGAGAACTATATTGCTGCCCACCCTGACTTCGACCTGGTGAAGCTGCGTGCGTCCGGTAGCACGGCCAAGCACACGGCGATCCGACGCAGGAGCGGCACGGGGTCCGACGCGGACGTTGCCGCCTACCTGCGCACCACGGACACCGACATCGACGTCTCGACGATGCTGACCTGGCTGCGAGACCGCTGCATCGAGGTCTACGGCGCAACGAAGGACGAGGACGACTTCAAGCCGTCGGACCATGCCGTCGGGATCACCATGCGGAGCAGTGGTTTGAAGATCGACGTCGTGCCGGTGCTCTACACCGGCGAACCGGACGACAGGGGATATCTCGTCACCGCCGAGGGCACCAAGGTGCTCACCTCGGTCACGCTGCACCTTCAGTTCATACAGACGCGCAAGGAAAAGGCCGGCGACGGTTACCGGGAGTTGATCCGGCTGCTGAAAGCGTGGATCCGCGAGAGCAAGGAGGTCGACCCGGAGCTGCGTTGCAAGTCGTTCTTGCTCGAGCTCCTGGTGGCCCACCTGTGGGACGTCGGTTGGAACGGCGAGCTGCTCCAAGTCGACGAATACCCGGCAGCGATCGAGCAGGTTCTCTCCTACATCGTCCGCACCGGCCTGAAGACGCCGATCATCTTCACCGACTACTACAAGGCCGAGGCGGTGAATGCGACTGCGGACCCCATCCAGGTCTGGGACCCGGTCAACCCGCAGAACAATGTCGCGCGTGGCTACACCGAGCAGGATCGCCAGCGGCTGGTGAATCACGCCAGGATCACCCTCGAAACCATCTCGATGGCCGCCTACGCGGCGACGAAGGGCGAGGCGCTCGACGCCTGGCGAGAGCTGTTCGGCCCCACTTTCCCGGGAGAATGACCATGACTGGCTCATACGCCAGATCGGCTTCCACTTCGTTCACGATCACCGACGCGCGCTACGTCGGAGGCAGAGTCGGCGCCGACCTGCGCCTCCTGCACAACCTCTACGGCAAGCCAGACCTCGCCACTATCGAGGACTACGCCGAGGAGGTCGCGATCCTCCTGCACCGCGGATTCCTAGACACCATCGACTACGGCTTCCGCGACACGGGCACCAACGCCTGGAAGTTCCGCCTGCGTTACAACGCCACGGTCGGCGGCCAGCTCACCGACTCACGGCCAGGCAGCTTCCCGGACCCGGTCGATCTCACCGGCTACGGCTTCCACAGCTTCCTGTCCTACAGCTCCGCTTTCTGGCTTCTGACCAGCAGCGAGCAGGCCGGAGTCAAGGAGGACCTGCCCTTCTCCCGGACGACTAGCACCGCCCCGAGCGCCCTCGCGGGCACCACCAGCACGGGGCACGGCTACGCCCGCAACGGCGCCGGCGTCTCCCGCAACGTCTACGTCGCCTACTAGTTCAGCGACACCAGCAGGAGGAACGAGAACGTGACCAGCCAGGACGACCTGTTCCACCCCGTCATCGAACTGCCCGAGTCCACCCGCCGCGCCCGATACGACCGCCTGGTCGGCCTGGACGGTATGAAGCTGCGCCTGCGAAAGGAAGCCGCGCTCCTCGCGGACCCGCGTCGGCTTCAGACCTGGGCCGCCACCAACCACGGTGGTGATGTCGCCGCTCTCGCCCTCTTCGCGGACCGGGCGCCGCTGTTCGTCTTCGCCGGCGACGTCGGCTCTGGTAAGTCGGCTCTGGCCGAGTCCTTCGGCTGTGACCTCGCCGACTTTCTCGGCCTGCCCGTCTACCTGTACCGGCTCAAGCTCGCTACCCGCGGCAGCGGCCTGGTAGGCGAGATGACCTCGCTCATCGGCGACGCCTTCACCCACATGCACACGATGGGCAAGCGTGTGTCCGGCCCCCAGGGTGCGCGCGCCGTGCAGATCCTCGTCGTCGACGAGGCCGACGCCCTGGTGCAGTCCCGCGAGGCCCAACAGATGCACCACGAAGACCGGGCCGGCGTCGACGCGTTCCTGGCTGGCATCGACAGCCTGGCCGGTGCCCGGCTCCCGGTCGTCGTCGTGCTATGCACCAACCGGCTCGGCGCCCTCGACCCGGCCGTCATGCGCCGCGCAGCGGCCACCTTTACCTTCACCCGTCCCAGCGAAGAGCAGCGCCACACGGTCCTCACCCAGGCGCTCGACGGGCTCGGCATCGGCCCAGAGACCGTCCGCAAGGTCGTCGAGCTCACCGGGCCCACCGCCGACCAGCCCGGCTACACATTCTCCGATCTCACCCAGCGCCTGGTTCCGGCCGCCGTCTTCCGCGCCTTCCCCGACCGGCCGGTCACTGACGAGGACCTCCTCGCCCTCGCCGAGGAGCTGGAGCCCACGCCCGTCTTCACCGAGGAGCGCTGATGGACCACCTCCCCGCCGCTGGTCCCACCAGCGTTCGCACCACCGGCGACTACTACCAGTGGCTCGTCGCCTGGGAGGCTTGCCTGACCCTCCTTCGCGAGACCATCGCCCGCTCGCACAACCCCGTCCGCGCAGTCGGCGTCGAACTCGACGGCGTGGGCAACCTCGACGACGTCGTCCTGCTGCGTGACGCACCACCGAACACCTACAAGCAGGTCAAGTACGCGGTGGACAGCACCACGCCGGTCAACGAGGAGTACCTGACCAAGCCCAGTGCCAACGGTGGTCCATCGATTCTCAAGAAGATCGCCAGGACCTGGAAGAAATTGACCGCGGACGGCAGCAGCGCCGACCTGCGCCTGGTCACCAACCGGGCGGCCGACCCCGAGGACGACCTGGTGGCTGGCCGCGACGCCCGCACCGGCCTCCTCATGCCCAAAGCGGCCGTCGGCGGAGCCAGGTCAGATCGAGGCAAGGCCCGTACCCGGTGGGCGCAGGAGGCAGGGCTGACCGAGGCCGAGCTCATCGACCTCCTGTCGGTACTGCGCTTCGACCTGCCTCTGGACATGGTCTGGTACCAGGAGAACCTCCGACTCCTGATGGCCGTCACCGGACTTCGCCACGACCAGCGGGCGCTTGAGGAAGGAGCCGGCTGGGTCGCCAAAATGGTCCGCGAAGGCCGACGTGAACTCACCCTGGCGATGATCGAGGCCGCCGTCAGCGACCTAGACCTCAAGGCCGGCCCCGCCCGGGCCGTCCTGTCGATCGCCACCCTCAAGCCGGACCCGCTGGCGTCAGACGCCGACCATGCCATCGATTGGGTCGACCGCTTCGACGGCGACTCCGACTACACCAAGCGTCGCCCCCTGTCGCCGAACACGTGGGCTCAGCTACAGGAAGACATCGAGGCCGCACCGGGACACCTGCCTCCCGGGACCACCGCCATCTCCGTCACCGGCAGCATCCGTCTCGCGCCGGCCTTCCTGGTCGGCACCACCTTCCGCATGGTCACCGGCACCGACCTCGCGGCAGTGCAGCGCGGGAGGGCCGGCAGCCAGCTCTGGTCAACCAACGACCCATTCAACACCGCCCTGGTACCGGGAGTCATCGAGCACGAGATCGGCCAAGGCGACGAAATCGCTGTCGCCATCGCCGTCGCGACGGACCCCACTGAGGACGTCCTGGAATACCTGCGCGAGCAGAACCTCCCCATCGGCAAACTCATCGTCCTCACCCCGCCAAGTAGCACAGCGAATGACAGCTCCGTCCCCGACAGCACCACCGCCAATGCCCTGGCCGTCGGCATCCGCGACCACCTCCGCCGATCCACCCGCCGGGTCCGACGCATCCACCTCTTCCTCGCCTGCCCCATGGGACTCGCTGTTCTGCTGGGCAACCGGTGGAACCGCCTATGCCAGACCGTCGTGTACGAGGACATCAAGGTCGGCGACGGATACGAAGCGGCATTCACCGTGGAGGCATAAGAGGCCCAAGCTGAATGGCGCTGAGCCTCGGGCGGGCACGCGGCACACGGCCGATCTCTAATCGAGGTTCAGAAGCGCGTGGACCAGTCGCTTTCGGAGGTCTTGGAAATGGTCAGGCTAGGATCCGGCAACATCGGGCTATCTAGACTAGTAGCCGTCTCTGACCTCCGGTGGCATCCACCCCAAGGAGCACACCAGCACGCGGCCAGAGGCACCCTTCGGCGTGCGCCCCGGAGGGGTGACCCGCCCCCCAGCGCGGGAACCCGGCCGTGCCCGGGGCACCCGACCTACCGGCTCTGGCCACCTGCATCATGCGGACGAACACTTCACCCCACTGACAAGGAACACTGTGCTCGACTTTCACGAGTTGACGCCGGACGGCGAGGATCTGGAGCAGCTGGTCCGCGAATTGGCCATGGCCCTCGGCTATCGGGCTAGCTGGTCCGGCCGAGGAGCGGACGGCGGGCGTGACCTCCTCTTGGTGGAGCCAGGCGACGCACTGCTGGGGGCGAAGACGCGAAACTGGGTCGTCTCATGCAAGCACATGGCTCACGCCAAGGGCGGTGCCGGACGCTCGGTAAGCGGTGAGGACGTAGGGAGCGTCGGCGGCGTCGTAGACGCAGTCTCTCAACATGATGCTGACGGCTTCCTCCTCGTCTGCTCCACCCAGCCGTCGAGTGCACTGGTCTCTCGGCTGGAGTCGATCGAGCGGAGCAAGGGCGTGCACACCCATGTTTGGGATGGGGTGGAGCTCGAGCGCATGCTCACAACCCCCCGAGGGTGGGCAGTGGCCCAGCGGTTCTTCCCCGTAAGCGCCGAGGCCAGCGGGTGGAGGGTTTTCGCAACGAGCGAGCCGAACCGGTTCATCGGCATCACGCGGGGCTTCTACATTCGCATCTCCAATCGGCACGGTAGCGTGCTCGGCTTTCAGCTTGGCAGCATCACCGAGCGACTGGACAGAGCCGCCTCGATCGAGCTGCCCGAAGGACATGAGATCCGCCCCCGAGGCGTCTTCTACGACGACAAGCACGGCGGATTCGTCTGGTACTTCGACTACCTATACGGTCCCCGCGGCTGGCAGCGCGAGGAGATCGAACCGCCGATCGATGAGAACACGTTGCTCCGGCGGCTTGGCGACGGCACTGTGACTTACAACGACGGCCAGTTCGACGACTTCGAGATCGTCTTCAGGAGGGTCGACCGCGGTCACGATGCCTACGATGCGGACCACTACCGGTACTACGAGCGCCTCCCCCGCTACGTCTAGGGTGCTGCGAGCGCGCGATTGAAGTTCGCTGGGTTGGTGTGAGGTCGCGCCCCGGCAACCGTCTGTGTGGCGTCGTCACCCACAGGCCGACTCCTATTACCGAGAGTATCGAGGTCGCCCGACTCCTCATCTCAGAGCTGGTTACCAACGCGATCCAACATGCTCGCCCAGCAGCGGCCACGGATTCCGTCAGCCCGAAACCCACCAGCCTCCCAACGATCAGCCTGATGCTGTGGCCCACTAAGCAGGGAGTGGTGCTGTCGGTCGGCGACGCTGACCCCAGACCACCGGTATCCCGCGCTGGCGATCCCGGCGCAACCGGGGGCCGCGAGCTTCTCCTGACCCAAGCCATGGCCAGCTGCTGAGGCTATTACCGTCCTGGCGCCGATTCGGGGAAGATCGTCTGGGCGCATGTGCCTACCGAGCCCAAGATCTCACTGAATGAGCCAGGAGGCGCCAGTGGCCATGCGGCTGCCCCCTCTTCTGATCGGGCGCGTCCTGACGGGACTGCGGGAGCTATGACCACCTGTAACCGGAGGGAAGGCCGTGCACCACAGGCGGGCTCCTGTTATTTCCTGACTACGCTCTGTGGATAGACGCGAGGTGCCGTAGGGCGCGGGCGGTACTGTCCTTTGCGTGGCAACTCCTTCGCTGTTCAGCACCGACAACCTCTCCCTTCCCGAGTCCCTGCAAGAGGCCGTGGAACACGGCGAGGTCTTCACACGCGCCTGGGTGGTCGAGCTCATTCTGGATCTTCTCGGATATACCGCCGACAAGGACCTCAGCGATGTAAAGCTCGTCGAGCCAGCCTGCGGTGGTGGCGCATTCCTGGCGGTCGTCGCATCTCGCATCAGTGCGTCGTGCCAGGCACATCAGCGCCCCATCACGGATGCGGTCGGGGCTGTCCGTGCCTTCGACCTGCTGGACCGCAACGTAGAGCAGAGCCAGGCGCTGGTCACGGAAAAACTTCAGGAAGAAGGCTGGGAACCGAAAGACGCGAGGAGGGTCGCCACAGCGTGGGTGCAGCAGGGCGACTACCTGCTGCAATCGGACGCCGAGCACCGTGCCGACTACGTCGTGGGCAACCCTCCGTACATCCGACTCGAAGACGTTCCCGACGACCGCATGGCGGCTTACCGCCGGGCCTGCTCCACCATGGGCGGTCGAGCGGACATCTACATCGGCTTCTATGAAGTGGCCCTGCGCAGCCTCAACCACAGTGGCCAGCTTGGCTTCATCTGTGCCGATCGCTGGATGCGCAACCAGTACGGCCGGCGGCTGAGGCAGTTGGTGACGAGGGACTTCAGCATGGACCTCGCCCTCGTGATGCACGATGTTGATGCCTTCGACGAGCAGGTTTCGGCCTATCCCGCGATCACCGTCATCTCGAACAAGCCCCAGGGAGCGGCGGTTGCCGTGGACACGAACCGGTCTTTCGGAGCGGAACAAGCGGGAGACTTCTCCGACTGGTACTTGGCGAGCGAGGCACCAGCAGTCACGGAGACTTCTTACCAGGCTGCTCGCATGCCTCACTGGTTCCCCGAGGAAGATTCGTGGCCGGCTGCTTCGCCGGCCAGGCTCGCGGTCCTTGAAGACCTCACCGAGCGCTTCCGGCTCCTGGAGGACACCGAAACGGGAACGAGGGTCGGGATCGGCGTCGCCACCGGCGCCGACAAGGTCTTCCTCACCAAGGACAAGGACCTGGTCGAGGAAGACCGGTTGCTCCCCATGGCCATGGTCCGTGACACCACCACAGGCACGATCAACTGGGACGGCACTCGCCTGGTCAACCCCTGGACAGCCAGCGGCGATCTGGTCGACCTCGCTGCGTATCCGCGTCTCGCCTCCTACTTCGAGAAGCACGGCGAAGCCCTGCGCAAGCGCTACGTAGCGGTCAAGCAGCCTCAGCGCTGGTACAAGACCATCGACAAGGTCGACCATCACCTCACCCGTCGGCAGAAGCTGCTGTTTCCAGACATGAAGCTGAGAATCCACCCAGTCCTCGACGAAGGCGGCCTGTACCCTCACCACAACCTGTACTTCATCGTCTCGGACGTCTGGGACATGCGCGTACTCGGTGGCCTGCTGTTGTCCAAGGTCGCGGAGGCATTCGTGGAGGCGTACGCGGTCAAGATGCGTGGGGGCACCCTCCGCTTCCAGGCGCAGTACCTCCGGAAGATCCGCGTCCCAGACGCCGCAGCGATCAGCGAGAGCGACCAGGCTGCTCTTGCAGAAGCCTTCGACAAGCGGGACGTGGAGGCTGCCACCGAGGCCGCCTTGCGTGTCTACGGGCTTGCCGAGCTGCCTGACTAGGAGGAGCGGATCTTGACGGTCACCCGCCAAGACTTCGAAGACGCCATAGCGGCGTACTGGGGCGCCAAGGAACTGCAAAGAGAGCAGTCAGCGATCAAGGCTGCTGTGGGAGCAGGTACGGCAGGTTCCGTACGTGGCGGCAAGCACTTTGACCCCATCGCGGTCCTGCTGTCGAAGTTCTTCCTCGACGCTGGGTACCCGCCAGAGAGCATCCGCGTCACCAAGTCACAGGGCCTCGAACTGCCCGGCTACTACCGGCCGCAGAAGCAGTGGGACCTGGTCGTCGTCCATAGAGACACCCTCGTGGCTGCCTTCGAGTTGAAGGCCCTCGGCGGTCCGTCGTTCGGCAACAACTACAACAACCGGGTTGAGGAAGCGCTCGGCAGCGCCATTGACCTGCGCCATGCAGCCTTGGCTGATCTGTATCCAGGGGAGGAACCCTGGCTCGGCTACTTCTTCATCATGCAGGACGAGGCAGGGTCTCGTAGGCCGGTCAAGGCGGCCAAGGGCGCCTTGCCAGTGGAGGGCATCTGGCAAGGAATGTCCTACCAAGAACGCTTCGCCGTCTTCTGCCAGAGGCTCCTGTCCGAACGGCTCTACAACGCCGCCTGCTACATCACCTCTTCGGCAGCAGACCCGAAGCCCCACGAGCCCGTCGACAAGCTCGACTGGCGCCACTTCTCTGCGGCCATAAACGCACGGCTCGCCTACCTCAAGGACCTTGGCTTCCCCGGATAGCTACGGATCGCGCCCTCTTCCGCGTTCGCGACCACTGACACAGCACCCGCCAGCCGTATAGGTGCTGTGTCACACCCCGCCAGTAGCCTCATGGCAGCAGAGTCGTGGACACAACGAGTGGGGGTGGCTGATCGTGGACGCGATCAGGGAAGCGGCCAGAGACTACTTTCACCAGCGGCGCAGCGCCATGGACCCACGCAGCTCACAGCCTTACACCGTGAAAGGGCCGGGGGACCGCCTCTGCGCAGCCTTGGTCAAGGAACTCGTCACGAGGGGCATTGACCCGGCTTGGATCCGCGTCGGGCGCAACGCCACCCTGCCGGGCGCATATCGCCTCGGGCGCTGGCATCTCTCGGTCGTCAAGGATGGGGTTCCCCTTGGCGCGATCACCTTCAAGGGACTCGGCGGCCCCGCCCTTGGAAACAACTACACCAATAGAATCTCCGAGCTTACGTCCGTCGCCTTCGACGTTCGTCGAGAATACGCAAGCCAGGAACTCGCATCTCTCCAACCGCACCTCGGCTTGTTCTTCATTCTCGAAGATAGCGAACGAGCCAACCGACCCATCCAGCGCAGCGGCGAAGGATACTCCGCCATCGGCGATGGCCTGTCATATAAGGAACGCCTGGCAGAAGTCTTCTCGCAATTCAAGAAGGATGGCCTCTATGACGGAATCTGTTACGTAACATCCCGTACTGAAGAGAGTGCGACGCTACAGGAACCTCATGCCGAAATGTCGATCACTGCGTTCGTCGACGGGTTCGTCAAGAAAGTGTTTCACCTAGCCGAGGTGCAGGGGACGACGGGAGTTACCTCCCTTACCTTCGGCGAGATGCTGGCTCGCCGAAGCGACATCCAGGACGTCCTCACTGGTCTCACCTCGACGCCGGCTGGCTTGCTTGCAGCAGAGTCTGCCGTCATCCGCCGACGACGGGCTCTGGTTCAAGAGCTGCGGGCGCTCGCCATGTCTGAAGAGACAAACGAGACCATCATGCACAAGGCTCTGTCTGGCCAGCACTGGATCTTCGGCGGGCAGTACATTGGGGTCGCTGTAAGGCGAGATCTCATGAACCTGCACCAGCACGACATCCCACTGATCTCGGCCGACCGCAGCCTTAATATCATCGAGCTGAAGGGACCCGAGGCGCCGCTCGTTGGACGACCGCGCCAAAACCATCTCATCCTCTCTAGCGCCGTCAACCAAGCTGTCGGACAGTGCATGAATTACCTGCGCACCCTCGACGAAATGGGCGCGGCTCTCGGCACTCTCCACCGCAACGATTTGAACCTGAATTACGACTACCGACGCGCTCGCGCCACGGTGGTGATTGGCTATCCCGAGCGAACAGCAGCGGACCTTGCAACTCGCGAGCAGGTCGACCAGACGATCAGGACCTACAACGCCCACCTGTCTCGGATCCAGGTCCTGACGTATGCCGACCTTCTGGATACGGCCGAGCGGGCCCTCGCCTTTGAGGAAGACAGCCGGCTGGGCAGCGAAGAGGCGTAGCCCCTGAGCCAAGGCAGGCTTCCGCCCTAGTCAGTTCGTCATTGCCCCCTGCGTGGGATGACCTGTCTGCCAGCTGCGCAGTTGCCTTCCAGGCCGCGGGCTCCGTGCGTGCGCGATGCGTGAGCGGACGGTCCGGCACAGGGCGTCACGAGCGGGATGGGGTACGACGCCGCAGGGCGGTGATCAGGCAGAACAGCACCCTGCGGCAGCGTCGAGCACCCCCCAGCAAGGATTCGATCCCACTCCTAAAGCGGGTGTCGCAGGTTCGAATCCTGCCGGGGGCACAGAGAGAAGGGCCGGCTCAGGAGGGATTTCCTCCCAGGCTGGCCCTTCGGCGCTTCAGGGGTCGTGCCACAGGCGTGCCATTACAAACCCGCAGGGTCCCTCTCGGAGGGACGGAGGCCGCTCCCCCACCGCCCCGAATCATGGCACCAAGCCGGTCGGCGATGGCCCGGTCACGATCGCTGGGCAGGTGCTGGTGGATCAACGCGGCTCGTGAGCAGCTGTGGCCCATCCGCGTCATCAACCCCCGCGTGCTGGCCCCGGCCGTGGAGGCCAGCGTTTGGTGCACGCCTTCGGGCAGCCACGCTTGTACCCCTTGTGTGTGGTGCAGTCTGGCGGGTACGGCTCGAAGCGGTGAAGGCGCCCGCCACAGACGTGGGGGGGGCGTCGCAGCCGTGCCGCCAGGTGAGGCGCTGTCGCTGCCACTCGGGGCGGAACAGTTCCGCTTCCAGGCCGACGTAGGACCAATGCAGTCCGAGCGTTTCGCCCTGCCGGAACCCCATGCCGACACGGACGAGCCGCCGACTACCGGCGAGGCGCAGGGCCCGGGTGGCGACTACCGGGTGTCGATACGCTTGCGCTGGCGTCACCCGGTGCACGGTGCACGCTTCCGCAGGAAGCCCAAGATGGCCGCCGCCACGGCGACGTTTGGCGGATCACGGGCCGAGCCGGGGCCGGACCGAGGCGAGGGCCGGTCAGTGCCCTTATCGTGTTGACCGCCCCCGGCAGGCAGTGCTGGAGTCGGCACGTGGACAGCATCCCCGCCAACCGGCGGCTCTGGAACCGGATCAGCAGCGCCTACCAGCACGAGCACGACCCGCACATCGGCGCCACACCCCGGCTGTGGGGCATGTACTCCATCCCCGACGCGCACCTGCACGCCCTGGGTGACGTCACCGGCAAGCGCGTCCTCGAACTCGGCTGCGGCGCCGGCCAGTGGTCCAGGGCGCTCGCCGCCGAGGGAGCCACCGTGGTCGGGCTCGACCTGTCCGAAGCCCAACTCGCCGCAGCGGCCCGCGCGATGGGAGCGGCCCGCTATCCGCTGGTGCAAGGCGCCGCCGAACGACTCCCCTTCGCCGCCGACAGCTTCGACCTGGTGTTCTGCGACTTCGGTGGGCTCAGCTGGGCGCCCCCGCATCTGGCCGTCCCGCAGGCCGCACGCGTCTTGGGCCGAGGCGGGCGCCTGGTGTTCAACGTCGCCAGCCCATGGTTCGAAGCTTGCTACGACGAAGCCGCCGGCCGCGTGACCACGACGCTGCAGCAGGACTACTTCGGGCTGAACACCATCGCCGAAGGCGACGGCGCGACCAGCTATCAGCTCACCTACGGCGACTGGGTCAAGGTCCTGCGCGGCGCGGGTCTCGTCATCGACGACCTCATCGAGCCGCGGCCCGAACTCGGAACACTCAACGGCTACAACGAAACCGACCCACCCGACTGGGCACACCGCTGGCCGGCGGAACTGCTCTGGGTAACCCACAAACCGTGAGTTCCGCCGCGCCGAGACGTGAACGCATCCCCTCGCCGGGCAGGCCTGGGGACTGGTGCACCGGGCCCGATGGCAGGATCGCCGTGCCTCCCGCCTGCAACGGCGAGGTTCTCCGGTTCCGCGCCCGCCCCGGTGGCGAACCGGCGCGTCTCAGTCAGTGTGGTGGTGTCGACGGCGGCGATTGCGTCGGCTTCCGACAAGGCCACGTACAGGGTGGACTCGTCCCGGGACAGGGGCATGCCGCGAGCCCCATCGAGCCCTTCGATCGTCTTGAGCACCCGCCCGTCGTGGTCGGTGGTCACCACAACATCGTCGTACGGTGCGCAGATGTACGCGTGGTGGCTGTCAGCAAGGGTCTGCCGGTGCGACCTCACCGGCAGGACGATGCCGTCCGCGGCGCGCAAACGGCCCGGACCGATCACGGTCCGGGCCGTTTTGACGGAAGCGGCTGACGGCGGTCGCCTCTCAGCAGGCAGCGAGCCGATCAACACGCGGGCTTTCACATGTGTCCCCACACGACGAGCCCGACGCCGACCGCGCGCACGCCCCCTCCGGGCGCTTCCAGGCGAACGCCGCCTGGCTCGCCCTCGCACACAACCTCACCCGCGCTGTCGGCACCCTGGTACGGATCCGGGTGGTGCGCACTGGTCGGGGATGTTCGCCACCACGGGGCTGGCGATGAGAGTGACCGTGCCGCCATTGAAGATGCCCCCACCCTGAGCCCCGGTGCCAAGAGCATGGTTTCCGTCCACCCGGCTCCTGCGAAGCGTCGCGGTCCCACCATTGAAGATGCCGCCGCCACGGGCGTTGGTCCCGGTTGCGGTGTTGTTCTCGACCGGGCTGCTGTTGAGCTTCAGCGGGCCACCGCTGTAGATGCCGCCCCCGACAGCGCCGGAACTGCTGGCGGTGTTGCCGGTGACCGGGCTGTAGTTCAGGGTGACGCCGGTGCCGCCGGTATTGAAGATCCCGCCGCCCTGTACGGCGGTGTTGTTCATGATGCGTGTGTGGTTCGCGATCACGTTGCCACCCTCGTTCGCGATACCACCGCCGTTGGCGAGGGTGGACGTGTTGCCGGTGACCGAGCACCTGGTCAGCGTCGCGGTGGCGCCGGGTTCCAGGTACAGGCCGCCGCCATGGACGGCGGTGGCGCGGTTGTCGGTGACCGCGCACCCGGTCAGCGTCGCGGTGGCGTTGGATTCCAGGTACAGGCCGGCGCCCCACCCGGCCGAGATGTTGCCGTCGATGGTCGTGGACTTGAATCTGCCCACGCTCGAGTTGTCGAGGTAGACGGCGCCGCCGGCGATGTCGGCAATGCTGCCGGTGATCCGGGTGTGGTTGGTGGTCAACCTGCCGCTGGCGACCCGGATGCCACCGCCGACGCTGCCGCCGAGGGGGCCGATGTATCCGTTGCTCACGGTCAGATTGTTGAGGGTGAAGTCGCCGGGCGCGGCGACCTCGAAGATACGGAATTTCGGAGCGGTTGCAGCGCGCTCGATGGTGTCACCGTTGCCATTGATAGTGACGGTGTTGACGATGACCGGCAGAGCGTTGGAGTCGTTGTCCGGGCTGGTCAGTGTGTAGGTGCAGCCACGACGGAGGTTCACGGTGCCGCCGGACGCGTTGACCGTGTTGATCGCCGCGATCAGGTCGCTCGCGTTACAGGTGGGCACGGTCACCTCCGGCGCTCCGCCGGTGACCCGGGCCGGTGTCCCAGCCGAAAGGGCAGCGGGGGCGTGCCCGGCAAGCCGGGCGCGAAGGGACGCAGTCCTTTGCTGTGCCGGCCGTTGGTGCTCCGCTGCCGCAGAGGATGCGGTCTGGGCACCGGCTTGCGGCGTGGCCAGAGTGAGCAGACCGAGCAGAAGGCATACGGCGTTCGCTGCTGAGAAAATCGCTCTGCGCATTCTCGCTCCCCTTCGGTGATAACGGATCAAGGGCCAAGTTGCCTGAACTGGCATCGACTCTCGAAAGGGATGAATTGAGCGCGGCCACTCGCTTGCTCCGGAAAGTCAGCATTCTGGCTCAATCAAGAACCGGAACATGACCGATTCAACCGCCACGGCCCCCTCCGCACAGAGCGGGCCCTCGACGGGAAGATTCCGGCAAGGGCCGAGGTCATCCCGGCTGACAGCCCGGGCGTGCCGTGGTGGCGAGGTCAGCTCCAGGACCATGGGCGGCCGTCTCAGTTTCCGTCTCATTCAGCTCCGTTCACGACCGTTCAGTCGAGACTCCCAGCCGTCTCCACGTCGACAGCCGGCCGCCCATGGACGCAGCAGGTGAACGCCCCCGTTGGAAAGCGTGTGGGGCAGCAGCCGCATACCGCCTCGCTGGTTGGCCGCAGCCCGCGTATGGTCACGCGTCGGGAATGACTCGCTGAAGGACAGCAGGGGTTGTGCCGGAAACGGGGGAACGTGAGCAGGAGACGTTATGTGGCCAGGGGCGTGCCGGGCGGTTACCGGATCTGGGACAACCGGGGACGTCGGTGGTGGGGCGATCTCTACGAGTTGTGTCCCGACGATCTCGTGGCCGAGCTCAACGGCCAGGCGGATCACTCACGGACACTGTGCTGATGAAGCGCTACAGGGCGCAGAAGCGGTAGGGGCCCCCGAACGTGGATGACCAGCACGCGCACCACAACCGCACCGGAACGGGCGGGAACAGCGGGGAATCACAGGGAAGGCGGCCGCGCCTGATAGAGCCTCGTCCCGACCGTACGCCCTCCTGGTGTCGATGTCGCCCGGACCCGAGCCGACGACGTGGTCGGGAAGGATGACGACGCAGGTGCTGAACAACAGCACGCAGGCCCACGCCGTAGCAGTGGCGCCGCTTGCGAACGCCCGCTGATCTCCTCGCACTTCGGATGCCCTATCCTCCACTGGCGAGCGGTGCCGGGGGGGCACCGCTGAGGGTCTCTCAGGGGGGAGTCACCGTGCTCGTACTGTCATGCCTGCTCGTTCTCGCCGCCGTGGTGATGTACTTCGTCGGCCGTGCCCAGGACTCGTCCCGGCTTCGGCTGGGTGCCGGCGCCGCACTGCTCGGCAGCGTGTTCTGTGGCATCGCCAGCACTGTGTACGTGGTCAGCGCCTACGAGGTCGGCGTGCCCGTGACCTTCGGCAAGGTGGGTACGCCGATGACGTCCGGGATGCATCTGAAGGCGCCGTTCACCGATGTCACGCGGTTCTCGACCCGTCCGGTCGACCTCAACCTCTCCGACAAGGACGTCGTCGAGGTGCGGTCTTCCCAGGGGGGTGTGATGTACGTGGAGGTGACCGTGAAGTGGGCGGTCGTACCGGACAAGGCGGGGGAGCTGTATCGGCTGGCAGGGAGCGAGGACGCCATTCAGCAGCGACTGGTCTTCCCGGACAGCCGGGAGATCGTCCGGAACGTCTTCGCCCGCTACACCAGCGAGCAGGGATACGCCTCGGCCCGAGAAAAGATCAACGCGGAGATCGACACGTTGATCAAGGAGCGGCTCGCGCCCCGCGGTATCGACATCACCGCCGTGAACCTGCGCAACGTCAAGCCTTCGGACGCCCTCCAGAAGCAGATCGACCGCAAGATCCAGCAGAAGGAGGCCACCGAGCGGGCCGCCGAGGCAACCCGCACGGCGGAAGAGGAGGCCAAGCGCCGCAAGATCGAGGCCGAGGGCACCGCCCGCGCCAACAAGATCCTCAACGACTCTCTGACCGACAAGGTTCTGATGAACCAGTGCATCGACGCGTACAGGGAAGCGGCCAAGGAGAACCCGGTCTACGCCGTGCCCTGTGGCTCCGGCAACGGCACCCCGGTCATCGTGGACGGCAGCGGCCGGAAGTGATTCCGGAGCAGGGGCATTTTCACGGTCTGGGACCTCCCTGGAGCCTCAGCCCGTGTGATCTCGCGGGCGGAGAGTCGGCCCGAGAGCCTTCCGGGCCCGCTCCCGGCTGCTTGGCATGAGGTGCGCGTACGCCTTCGGCCTCGGCCCCGGATCGGAGTACCCGAGGTACTTCGCGAGGGCCGCGGCCTACGGCCGCGCAAGCCTTGGCAGCTTGCTGCACTCGGCGCGACGGTGTTCGGGAGGTCCGGCCCGCCGTGCTTCCGGGCCGGCTCGGACCTGGCGTGCCCGACAGATCGGCACAGTCCCTGCGAATCTCCCGGCTTCGCTCGCGCGGGAGCGCCCCGCGGCGCGTGGCTGCGGGGCGCCTTGTGGCGTTTAGTCGACCGCCTGGCCGTCGTATTTACCACCCACGCAGGGGTTGCCGGGCAAGTCGATCCGGGGATCTCCGCCTCCCTCCCTGCACTGAGAAGGGCTGACGACGGATGGGGCGCGTTGTGCGGCGGCGGTGGCGGTGGCGGCGCCTGTGAGGCCGAGTCCGGCGAGGGCTGACGTGGCGATGACGGCGGCGAGGATTCGTCGAATGCGCATTTGGTTCCCCTTTCACGGATTGCCTCGGTTGGGGCACTAGTCAGCTTGATCGTCAGCCATGTGGGTGGCACGTCATGTGACGCCATTCGGGTGATAGTGCTGGGAGGTGCGGGGTCGGTGGCGACGCCTCATCAGGGCACCCGGCTCTGGCCGCGCTCCTGCCTTCGGCCCGCTCCGCGCGCGCTGCGCCGACGCGCGTCCGCTGTGTGGGCCCGAGGGCATGGGACGAGAACCGACCCGCGGCTCAAGGACATGCCTCCGGCGGGGGCGCTCTGACTCCGGAATGGACGGTGCGCCGTACGTGAGTGGTGGCTCAGTTGGGGGCGCACAGGACTGGAACGTGTACCGAATGTGCTGGTCGAAGCTACCTGTTGACGGCCGTTACGAGGATGGTCACCTCGTAACGGACCGCCAATTCGTCACACCTCGTGCTCACGGCTCGGGCGCGATGGGCCCCTGGACTACCTCGTCATCGCCAGATGCAAGGACAGAAGCACTGCGGGCCGCACAGCCCTTCAGAATCCCGGGCTCACCCAGTGCGCCATGATTCCGGTGCGTCCGTCACTGTTGCTGAGGATGGAGATGTTGCCGGGCTGCCCGATGCGGGACGCGTGGAGCGTTACGACGTCCCCGGCGGCGAAGGTGTGCAGGAACGTCTGACCGGCGGTGGCCTGGATTGCGTGATTCGAGCCGTAGATGCCGGTCAGTGCCTCACTCTCAGGCATGACCGCGCCGTTGTTGAACAATGCCGTGTGGGTGTGCAGCGATGCCGCGTTCGCAGGCAGAGAGATCGCTGTGCGGACGTTGTAGGAGATCTCCCACACACCGGGGAAGGGGATCTTGAGATCCGGGACCTCCGAGATCTGCTCGTAGGCGCGGTCGGCGCCGTTGAGGGGGTGGTTGAAGGTGAGCGGGTCGGTCTGGAGCCATGTCGAGCCTCCCGGGTCGGAGGGCACGGCGGCCATGGCCGTGCGAGCTGCGCCGAGGTCCGGCGTTCCGTCGGCGTAGGCCGGTGCGGCGATGAGGGCCGCCAACAGAGCGCCGCCGACGGCCGCCTTGACGAGGGTGGTCGACCGCCTGAGCCGACGGTTGATGCGTGTGGTTGCTGCTCGCATGGGGAGCTCCATGTCTGTTCGCGGCGGGCCTGACACCCCCCGTAGATCACTGCGTGTGACTGATCATTTACCATGCGTGATCACGCCTGTCGATCACCGCCCCGTGCCGGTGCGGCGTCGTCCGTGCTGCCGCAGAGCTGGCGGCACTGCCCGGCCTCCGCCTCCAACAGGCGAGCCCCCCTCAGGCCCAGTACCAGATGAGCCCCAGAACGCGGGGGAGGTCGCAGCCTTGGCCATCGGTGTGGTCGTCCGCACGGTAAAGGCCGCGACCCGGGGTGCGACAAGGATCGGCTGCCTCACTGCCACGAGGTCGTGCCGCTCCTGGGCCAGAACGGGTGGGGACTCATGGGGGCTCGGCGGCAACGACGGCGCGGGCTCATTGCCTTGCCCCACGCCATGTCTTCACGGCTCATGTCGGCAACCGCCCAAACCCGCTCCTGAAGCGGGTGTCACAGGTTCGCATCCTGCCGGGGCACCAGGCAAAAGGCTCCGAACCGAGCTGTGTGATGATGCGCGGAAGATGACCGGCCCTGGGGAGGGGCCGGGTACGCGGGAAGGGCGGGGCCCGTCGTGGGCAAGGGTGGGGAGTCCATACCGGACGAAGAATGGGAGCGCTTCCTTCGTGAAGCCGAGGCGGGGACCAAGGGCGCGCCCGAGGAGCCGTCGGCGCGGGCCCGGATGGTGGCCCGGCGGTTGCGGGAGGAGACCGACCGACCGGAGCCGTGGCGGAGTCACCGACCGGCCCGGCGGCAAGAAGGCAAGGGCTGGTACGTGATCGGTCTGCTGGTTGCGGTCGGCTTGCTGGTCGTGGCGCTGGATCCAGGACGGGTGGCTGGATGGTTCGGAGGCGGAGGGGAAGGCGGCGAGAGTGCGCCGCTCGCCGTGGAGTCGAAACGTCCGGATCAACCGCCGCCGACAGAATCGACAGCCCGACGTCCGACCATGGAGCAGCCGTTCAGGGGGTCGCCCGCTGCGCAGTGGGGTGACGGGACGGCCGGGATCGGCCTGCCTGAGGCACACGCGACCGGCTGGATGAGCAAGGGGCAGGTCGCGCAGACGCTCGAGAAGACCCGGGACTTCCTCACCGCGTCCAGTCTGGATCCTGGTGTGCTGCGCGGGGAACAGCCGAAGAAGGCGATTGCGTTGATCAATCCTCATCAGCAGGATGTCCAGGACTACTTGGCGACCGCATTCCGTGCGCCCAGCCGGGAGAACGATCCTCTGCTGCTGTTCAGCCGGTTCGAGAAGACGAAGGTCCGGCTTGTCGGGGGCGTGGTCAAGGCACGAGGGCGGGTCACGTACCAAGAAGGTAAGCGCGGTGCGGTCGAGGTGACCACCGATGTCACGTACGTGTATCCGGTCGTGCGCGCTGCAGCGGGAAGCGACGAAGTCGCGCGCACCATCGTGCGCCGTGAGGTCGTGATGAGTTGGGACGACCCGGCGAAGGTCATCGTCGAGCCGGGTACGTTCTCCCTCGTCTCCTACAAGGTGGACAGCACCAACGGCGGCTGCGACAACTTCACCGGCTACCTCACCCCCAAGTTCAGCACGGAGCGCGCGGCCTCGCGCCCGGGAGACGGCCCCGAGGTCGACCCGTACGACCGGAGCACGTCGATGGAAACGCGCATGCGAAAGGCCGGCGATGCGGGGTGCGGGACTGCCACGCGGTCGTGAATGGCCGTTACAGGCGCCTCATGGGCGGCCCGGCCGGGGCACACCACTCGCCCGTGATCCATCTTCGTTCGCCAGAGCAGGGTCGCGCGACCACCTCAAGGAGGCAGGGTATGGAACAGGACCCCTCGATATGGGAGTTGCTGGTCACGTTCCTCTTCGTGGGGATCACCGCCGTGGTGACGATGTCGTTGATCGTGTTCCCGATCATCGGCGTCGGGATCTGGACCGTGTCGCGAGTGCGCCGCAGACGTAGCGGTGGCAAGTAGTGCCACGAGGTCGGGTGAGATGCGCGACTCGGTCGACCCGCGTGTCAGCTGCTTCGTGCTCTGCGTCACATCACGAAGGACGAGGGTTCTCTGACGCGGCGCCGGAGCGGGCTCGCGGGCCGCACGCCGACCCGTTCGATGCAGGCTCGGGGCGGGACGGTCGCCGAGGTGACCTCGGTCGGTCAGCCCGCTGTCGGGCTCTGCGGCACCGACGCTCGCTCGAACCCGTGGCTCCGCTCCACTTTCGCCACATGCAGCGTGTAGCTCTGGTACCACTCGGCCTGCCCGCGCTTTTGCGCCGCGCGGTGCTCGGCGTTGGACCGCCACTCCGTGAGGGCCTCGGCGTCCCGGAAGTACCCGACGGTGATGGACAGCCCGCCAGGAGTCTGCGCGTGGTCCATCCCCAGGAACCCGGGGACGTCCTTCACCAGGTCTTCCATGCGTGCGTTGGTCTCGCCGTAGCCGCTCTGGTCCTGGGTTCGCACCGTAGTGAAGACGGCCACGTAGTAGGGGGGTTCATGGGCCTCGACCGGTGCGACAGGTGCTTCCGAGTGATTGCTCATGGCGCCACCGTAAGGCGGGGTGCGCACGACGATCCAGCGCCTTTGCTGAACGGGATGCATAAGGGATCGAACTCTTGACCAAAGCTGTCCGAGCACTTCACCGGCACCCGGAAACGACTCGGGCCACCGTGAGACGGTCCGCCGCGAGTGCGGCCGGGCGGCCCGGCCTTCAGACGATCGGCGTGGACACCGCACCGATTCCGTCGAACGTCACCTCGACCACCTCTCCGGCCTTCAGATACACCCACGGCGTGCGGGCCCTTGCGGGAAGGACGCTCGGACAAATGACTCACCGACCGGTGCCGCTCCCTGCGGGATCTGCCCGGTTCCCGGGCCGCGCCCCCGGCTCGTACGACGGACCGGCCAGGGCCTGCACCTGCGCATACGTGGGCCCTCCCCCGGCCACCGGCCTGCCCGCCCGGATGTCCGCCGCCGCGCCCAGCGCCGCCCCGAGCGCCGTCCGCAACAGCAGCGAACCGAGACTCACCCGGCGCACCCCGAGGTCGCCGAGTTGGCGGACGGTGAGACCTGAGGGCGCGTAGAGGATGTTGAGAGGGGTTTCGAGCCGCCTCACCAGGGTGGCGATCTCCGAGGCATCGGTGAGCCCCGGCACGAACACACCATCCGCGCCGGCCTGTTCGTACGCCTGGAGTCGAGACGTCGTCGCGGTCTTCTCCCGGCCGCCCAACCAGTACGTGTCCGTACGGGCGTTGACGAAGAGGTCCGGTACGGCGGCCTTCACCGCGGCGATCTTCGCCGCGTGCAGCGCCACCGGAGCGAGGGTGCCGTCGGGGCGGCCGTCCTCCAGGTTGATGCCGACCGCCCCGGCGTCCGCCAGTTCACGGGCCAGTCGGGCCACCTCGTCGGGGTCGTCACCGAACCCGGACTCGGCGTCCACGGAGAGCAGATACGGTCCGGTCCCGAGCCGTCGGGCCAGCAGCAGCGTCTGCGCCCGGGTCGCTCCCGCACCGTCCGGCAGGCCCGCAGCGGCGGCCACTGCGAGGCTGGTCGTGGCGATGGCCGGAAACCCCTGCCCGGCAAGGGCGGACGCCGAGGCGTGGTCCCAGGCATGGGGAATCAGGAACGGCGGCCCGGACGAACGGTGCAGCGCGGCGAACGCGGTGGCGGCCAGGGGCAGCGCGGCCTCGCCGGGCGAGTCGTCCGGCGTCATGGCTTCGGTGTCCGGTACGGGCGGGAAGCGGGTGCGTCGACCGCCGACAGGTCCCCCACGGAGTCCGCGTAGTACGTCGATTCCGCCAGGTGGAAGGCGAGTTGACGGAACGTCCACCCCTTTCCGGGCGACCGGTCGAGCTGGTCGGGTGTCAGGGTGTCCAGACGGTTCGCCCAGACCCTGGCCAGACGGACGAGCCTGCTGCGCGCTTCGTCGAGGTCGGCCTCGGTGAACGGGGCGAGGTCCGCCTCGGTCGTGATGGCCGAGGCGTGCCAGTGGTCCGGCTGCGTCTCCTCACCCACGAGTCTGGCCTCCATCTCCGCGAGATGGTCGACCATGTGGTCGGCGACACGACGGATCGCCTTGTGCGGGGTGTGGATCCGGTCGTCGGCGGGGATGGGACGGCCGTCCCATCCGGTCCAGGTCCCGGCGAGGCCCAGGACGTGGTCGACCATGGCCGTCAGGATCCGCGCGGGGTCGCGGTCGTCGGTCACCGGGGCTTCGTCGAGGGTGTCGGGGGCGCCCGGTGTGAGCAGGCCGGACGTGTCAGATGTGCGCGGCACGTCGGGCGTGCGCGGGACGTCGGGTGCGTGCAGGGCGTCGGGCGTGCGCGGTGCGTCGGGTGCGTGCGGTGCGTCGGGTGTGTGCAGGGCGTCGAGTACGCCGGGTGCGTGCTTCGTGTCCGTCATGCCTCGACGCTAGATCCGTGACGCTTCGGTCCCTGCCGAACCGTTGTCGGCGCATCCCGGGTTCAGGACGACGTGACGTCCCTCGACCGCGGGCGCCGTCCCGGCGAGGCGCAGTTCGGGCACCAGTAGCCCTCCTGCTGGATGAACATCCATCCGAGCTCCGCGATGTACGGGGAGGCGACGGTCGCACTGTGCAGCACATGTCCGAACAGGTCGGTCTCGATGTCCGGCGGCGGCTCCGCGATGACCAGGTCGAACACGGCCCGTGCCCGGCAGCCCCGGCGGTCGCACGCGAGGTAGAACCGCACGGGGCCGGGCGGCTCTCCGTCTGTGGTCAGGCTCATACATCAACTATGGCCGCGGAATCGGCCCCGCGAAGCCGATTCCCGGCCATCGAGCCACCGGCCCGGATGTCACCCCGACCGGGTGGCTCCGGGGCCGGGTTCAGCGCAGTTCCTCCGGGCACGGTGTGCCGGGTGAGAGCTGGTAGGGCGCGGCCAGCCGGTACACGCCCGGCCGCGGCGCGAGCAGCTCCGTCCACTCGTCGCCGTCCGCGTCCTCCTCGACCTTGATCAGGCAGCCGTTGGTGTTGAGATACGTCCGGGGGCTGTTCTCGTCCTGGCGATGCTTGGACGCCTCGGTCTCCTGCGGCCGCTCCACGCTCTTGCCCTTCTCGTCCACCAGGGCGAGCCAGTGCGAGTACGGGATACGGATCAGGATCCGGCCGGGCTTCTTCACATGGATGGTCAGTTCGCCGGCACCGGCCCGGTCCACCGTGGCCGGCGGGTCCGCCAGCGGTACCGGGCTGTCGACCTCGAAGAGCCGCCAGTTGGCGTCCGACCAGATCGGCTTCAGATACGGCAGCCCCTCGTCGACCAGCTCCGCCTCCTGCACGGCGCCGGTGGAGTCCGGCGTTCCCTTGGGCAGCACCACGTAGTGCACCGCCCAGCGGTCGAGCCACTCGCGGTAGGCGGCACTGTTCAGGGAGTCGTCGTAGAAGAGCGGGTTGCGCTCCATGTCCGCCTGCCGGTTCCAGCCACGGGCCAGATTGACGTACGGCGCGAGCGCGGACGCCTCCCGGTGGCTGCTGGCGGGCACGACCTCGACCCTGCCGCGTTCCGCGCCGACCTTCTGCAGCTCATTGACCAGGGGGGCGAGCTCGCGCGACCAGGAGGCGGCGGGAGCGGTCCGGACGATGTCGTCGACGCTCTTGAGGCCGATCCAGAAGTTCATCCCGACGAACGCCAGGACCAGTGCGTACCAGCGCCGGGAGCGAGGCTTCGCGTACGGCAGCGCGGCGAGCAGCACCACACCGGCGAACATCATCGCCAGCCTGGTGACGTTCGAGCCGATCTGCGAGTCGATCACATAGGTCAGCAGCGTCCCGACGCCGTACACGGCGGCGGCGGTGCGGACCGTCTTCCAGTCGCGCGGTACGAGGACGAAGACGAGGGCCGCGAAGAGGAACGGCAGCGACAGGGTCGCGAGCGACATCGGCTGCGTGCCGGAGAACGGGAACAGCCACGCGGACAGCGCCACGACCGCGACCGGCGCCAGGCCCAGCGCGTACGCCCCGGGGCGTCGTTTGTTCAGGAAGAGCGCGGCGGCGACCACGCCGAGGAACAGTCCGGCCACGGGGCTGCTCGCCGTCGCGAGCGCGGCCAGCGGGGCGGCGACGGCCGCCTTGGCCCACCGCTTGTACCGCCATCGGTGCGGCCAGCAGAACACCGCGGCGACCGCCCCCACCGCGAACATCATGCCGAGCCCGAACGTCACCCGCCCGGACAGCGCGTTGCACAGGTACGCGAACACCCCGGCGAGCGAGCAGGCGAGCGGGTTGCGCACGGCCCGGACCCGGACCAGGATCAGCGCCGTCAGCGCCGCCGAAACGGTCCCGGCGATCATCATCGTCGTCCGCACGCCGAGCACCGACATCAGATACGGCGACACGACGCTGTACGAGACGGGGTGCATGCCCCCGTACCAGGCGAGGTTGTACGCCGTACCGGGATGCCGGCCGACGAACTCCGCCCAGGCGTCCTGGGCCGCGAGGTCACCACCGCTGTTCGCGAAGAAGAAGAACCAGAGCAGGTGGGCGACCGCGGCGACCGCGGTCGTCAGCAGGACCGGGTGCCGGCGGCACCGCTGCGCGAATCCGGCCGCGAGACCGCCGCCGTCCGGCGCGGACCGCCGCGCGGAGCCCCGTTCGGGGTCCACGAGACCCGTGCTGTGCTTCGCCCGTCGTGGCTCAGCAGTGGTCACTGCGACTCTCCCCGTCCTTGCCCGGACACGTGGTCGGAACCGACGGTGTACCGCGCGGGCCTCATGTACCGGAAGACGCGTCCCGGGATCCACGCGTTGCTTCCGGGACGCTAGCACGCACCCCATCACTGTCCGAAAGGGGTCGTACGGAACGGGTCATTCCAAAGCGGGCTGCCACAATCGTCCAAGATCTTTTACTCACACGATCAGGGAGTTCCCATGCGCAGATGGCAAGCACGCACCGCAACACTCGCGGCCTCGGTGGGCGTGATGGCGCTCGGCACCATGGCCGCCCCCGCCCAGGCCGCCGCCGCCGATCCGGCGGGCCTCTGCGGTTCGGGCTATTCGGTCATCGACTCGCACCGGTTCCAGTCCGTCTCGGGCACCGTCTATCTGCTCTACAGCGCCGGTGCCGGCAAGAACTGCGTAGTGACGATCCGCAACACGGCCGGAAAGGCCGCCTACATGGAGGCGGGGCTCCAGGTGCAGGGCGGCGCGACCCAGTACGACAGCGGCTCCTTCACCGCGTACGCCGGGCCGGTGCGCCTGGCCGCGGGCGGGAAGTGTGTGAAGTGGGGAGGCATGCTCGGCAGTGACGAGTCCTGGACGAGCGGGTGGAGCCACTGCGGCTGACCACCGGAACCCCGCCGGAACGGACTGGGCCACGCAACGCGTGCCGCGCTGCGTGGCCCAGGTGTGTTCCGGACGTCTGTCTGCTTGATCAGCTAATTCGCGCCACTTTCTGGCCGAAGCCAGGAGCCTTCAGATCCTGCTGGAGCGCCACCGGGGCGCTGACCTTTCCGGGACCCGTGCCCACGCTCACCAGGCCCACCTCGGTACCCGCCGAGGCGTCGTGCGGAATCTTCTTGCCGTTCTCCGACACGGCCAGTTCGGCCTTGAGGCCGGGCCAGCCCTTCGCCTTCAGGTCACGGGTCGCGACCACCGGGGTCCGGCCACCGAGGCCGTCGTCCACGTACCCGACGACGTCGCCCTTCTTCACGACCAGGGCCGAGGTCACGGCCTTCTGCGCGCCCTTGATCAGCTTGAGGCTGTTGTTCAGCGACATCACGAGGCTGTCGTACGGCTGGCCGGTGCCTGCCTGCTGCCCCATGACGGCGCCGTAGATCCAGAGCTTCTTCCCGTCCACGACGGTGTTCGCAGACCAGAGCAGGTTCCCGCCGGCCGGGGTGGACGAGCCGGTCTTGATGCCGCTGACCCCCGGCTCCAGCAGGATGGTGTTGTTGTTGTAGATCACCTGGTCGATGCCCGGGATCTTTATCTGCGGGGTGTCGACGATCTCCCGGAACACGTCGTTCTGCATGACCGCCCTGGCCAGCTTGAGCTGGTCCTCGGCGGTGGAGACAGTGGTCTTCTGCAGGCCGCTGGGGTCCGTGTACGTGGTGCTCGTCATCCCGAGGTCCTTGGCGGCGGCGTTCATCTTCGCGACGAACTCCTTCTCGGAAGGCGAGTCCCAACGGGCGAAGAGCCGCGCCGCGTTGTTCCCGGAGGGGATCATCAGCAGCTGGAGCAACTGCTTCTGGGTGAACTGCTGCCCCTTCGTGATCGGTGCCGTCGACTCGTCCTCGCGCTTGGACTCGTCCTCCGCCTGCTGGTCGACGGTGATCTTCTCGCCCTCCTCCTTGCCGGTGAGGGGGTGGTCCTTGAGGACCACGTACGCCGTCATGACCTTGGCGACGCTGGCGATGGGCGCGGGCTTCTGCGCGCCCGCGCTGCCCATCGAACCGACACCGTCCACGCTCACCGCCGACTGCCCCTGCGACGGCCAGGAAAGGTGCAGGCCCTCCCCCTTGAAGGTGTAGGCCGGATCCATCGACAGCCCCAGTTCGGGGTCCGGGAGCGGGCGCACCATCTGCACGATCGCAAAGATGATCAGCAGAAGCAGGACCAGCGGGGTCCAGATCTTGACCCGGCGCACGGCGGTGCGGACGGGCGTCTCGGGCGGCGGAGGCGTGTTCGTCAGCTCGGCCAGCAGGTCGAGCGGCGGCCTGGGCGGCATCGGCTGCTGCGTGGTCCGCTCGGCGGTGGAGAGCGCGGAAGCGGGAGCAGTCGCGGCGGAGGGGGCCGCCGGTGCCTCGGGCTTGCGAGGTGCGGGCGTCGGCGCCGGCCGTACGTCGTCGCCACGCAGGGGTACGAACTTGCTGGTCCGCTCGGCGGCGGACTCGGGCTTCGACTCCGTGTCCGGCTTCGCCGCGGGCCGAGTGATCTTCAGCGCGGTCGTCGGCTGGTCGACCTTGGCCGCGGCGGGCGTCCTGAAGACGGCGGTCGGCTGATCGCCGCCGCGCTTGCCCCCGGAGCCGTCCTTCTTGTCCTCACCGTCCGCTTCTTCGGCGGCGTCGACGTCCTTCGCCTTGGCGGTGTCCTTCGCCTTCGCGGTGTCCTTCGCCTCGTCCGTGCCCTTGGCGTCGTCCGCGCGCTCGGCCTTCGCCGCGTCGTCCGCGCGCTCGGCCTTCGCCGCGTCGTCCGCGGCCTCCGCCTTACCGGCGTCGCCCGCACCGGCCGTGGCGTCGGCCTCGTCTTCCGAGTCCTCGGCGCCTGCGACTTCTTCGGCGTCTTCGGCGTCCGAGGTCTTCTCGCGTGACCCGGTGCCCCGGGCCTCGTCGGAAGCGTCGTCGCCGGACGTGGTCGCGCGGTCAGGGGCATCGTCGTCCGAAGCAGCCGGAACAACCGGCTCCGCCGTGTCGTCCTTCGCCATGGCCCCCGCATCCGAGGCGTCCGCATCCGGCTCGGCCGCGTTCTCGGACGTGGCGCCCTTCGCGGCGTCGGCGTCCTTCGGGCCCTCGCCGTTCTCGTCGCCCTCCTCGCCATCCTTCGACACCCACGCGGCGACCGCCGCGCGCAGCCGCGCGTCGCCCGCCTCGGGCTCCGCGGCAGCGGCAGGCTCGGCGGCGGCCGCGTCCTCCGCGTCCACTGCGCTCACGGCGGCCTCAGGGGCCTCAGACGCCTTCTCCGGGCCCTGAGCGACCTTCTCCGCCCTCTCGGCGCCCTCGGCGCCCGCAGCGGCCTCGGAGCCGTCCAGACCGCCGGGGGCCTCGTCGTCGGAGGTCTCCCGAGCGGCCGGGCTCGCGTCGCGCTCCCCGTCCTCGTCGTCCCCGGACGGTCGCGTACGGAAGACGGCCGTCGCGGTGTCCGCCTTGCCGCCCTCGCCCTCGCCGTCGCCGGACGAATCCGTACGGAAAACCGCTGTGGCCGTGTCCGTCCCGCCGCGGGCCTCCGCGTCGGCGGGCGGTTCACGGAAGACGGCAAGCCGCGGATCGCTCTCGCCGCGAGCCGTCCCCGACGACTTCTGCTGCTTCGACTTGTCGGGGGACTCGCCCGCCACCGATGCCTCCTCCATGCGGCGCGGGGACATCCCCGCGCTGTCCGAACCATCTACCAGTGTCCCGTGTGAACCACCGGCCCGGCTGCTAGACGAGAACGACATACCTACTGGTTCCCATACAAAGCACCCAGGCACCCTCGACAGACCAATGTGAGAGGGGTCACCCTGTCATTCATCCACGCGGGGAGGCATGGATGGGCAGGAGCCGCAGAACAATTCCGGAGGAGCTTCTGCTGCTCGCTCTGGACCCGACCACGGGTACCACAGCGCAGCCGCAGTCGCTCGACCTCGGCCTCGCCGGAGCTCAGCTAGTGGAGCTGGCTCTGGCAGGACGGATAGCCCCTGACGGGGATCGTATCGCCGTGGTGATGCCACGGCCGACAGGAGATCCGACTCTGGACTCCGCACTGGAACTGCTGCGCCGACGCGGCAGCCCGGTCCGGGCGGTCCACTGGATCGGCGGGCCCCGTCTGGGGCTGCGTCAGATCTACCTCGCTCATCTGGAGCGATGCGGCATGGTGCATGCCGTGGCGGGCCAGATGTGCGGAGTTCTGCCGACAACTCGCTACCAGGCGACGGACACGGCGATCAGCCGGGACATCAGAGCCAGGCTGGACAGTGCGATCCGCACCGGCGTACCGCCGGACCCGCGGACCGCGGCGCTCGCCGCGCTGGCCCACGCGGTCGGACTCGGCAAGCACCTGTACCCCGGGAACGAGGGGCGTTCATCGCGCTCCAGGCTCCGGGACCTGATCAGGCACGACCCGATGGGCGGACTCGTGGCGCACGCCGTGATGGACGTCCAGAACGGGGCGGTCGCACAACCACGCCGCAACCAGGCGGCCGGAATGCCGTTGCAACCGCAAGTGCAGTCGCAGTCACGCCGCGGCAGCATGGCGCACACCGCGGCCCACTAGGGCATCTCGTTCGGATCAGGCCGGAGCCGGGCACGATCCGAACGAGAGGCCCGACAGCCGCACTCGGCGCCGCGCGCACCGCACGGCACCACACGGCGCGGCCGCATCAACGGCACGGACGGACCAATCGAATACCGCCGCACCGTCGTCCCCAAGACCCGGTTCGGGAGCCGCACCAAGCGCGGGGCAGCCGGAATCACGGCTGCCCCGCGCGCTTGCGTGTATCCGTTTTCCAGCGCGGCCGGGGGCAGGGGTGGCAATCTGCTCAGAAGTAGATACGCACAGCTACACAGCCGGAGGTGCCGTTTCCGTGCCGTCCAATGTCAACCCCACCGTCAGGCGACGCCGGTTGGGCCAGGAATTGCGTCGACTGCGCGAACTCAAAGGTATGACGGCCGAGGAGGTGGCGGAGCGGCTGCTGGTGTCGCAGTCGAAGATCAGCCGCCTGGAGAACGGCCGGCGCTCCATCAGCCAGCGCGACGTACGCGATCTCTGCGGGGTGTACGAGGTCGAGGACCACCGGGTCGTCGACTCGCTCATGCAGATGGCCAAGGACTCGCGCCAGCAGGGCTGGTGGCACGCCTTCGGCGACATCCCGTACAGCGTCTACATCGGTCTGGAGACGGATGCCGAGTCGCTGCGGGTGTACGAACCCCAGGTGGTACCGGGCCTGCTGCAGACGCGGAGTTATGCCGAGGCGCTGATCAGCGGCGCCCTGCCGGAGGCCCCGCCGAGCGAGATCGACAAGCGCGTCAAAGTGCGGGCCCGCCGCCAGGACCGGATCACCGACCCGGAGCATCCGCTGCGACTGTGGGCGGTGATCGACGAGTCCGCGCTGCGCCGACTGGTCGGCGGCAGGCAGGTGATGATCGAACAGCTGGAGCAACTGGTCGAGTTGTCGCGCCTGCCGCACGTCACCGTGCAGGTCCTCCCGTTCGAAATGGGCGCGCACCCCGGCATCAACGGGCAGTACGCCGTCCTGGAATTCCCGGACGCCGCGGACTCCAGCGTCGTCTATATCGAGGGCGTCACCAGCGACCTCTACCTGGAGAAATCCAACGACGTGCAGCGGTACAGCGTCATGTACGAGCACCTGCGCGCCCAGGCACTGAACGTGGAGCAGACCCGGCATTTCATCAGCGACATCGCGAAGAAGTACGCCGACGGATCCGCTGCGTGAAACCCGGCACGTCGGCGCGTAAAACCGGACAGCCCAATGGTCCGGTATGCGGGAAATGAAGTGATGCAACGGGAAGGGCGGCGGTAAGGTACACCGCCGCCCGCCCGCAGGGGAAGACCTCGCTTGTATATACCATCCGGTCGAGTGAACGGCCCCTTCACCCAAGGGACTTGACGAGTAGCGTCGATCACGCCAAATGAAGCACTGACGGAAAGCTGTCGGTGTCCTTCACACGACTCTCTGAACCGGAGTGAACATGGCCATTCGTCAGGGTGCTACGGACAAGTGGACGAAGTCCTCGTATTCCGGGGGCAACGGCGCCTGCGTCGAAGTCAAGTCCCCTCTTGCCCAGGCCATCGCCGTACGCGACTCGAAGGCCCCCGAGGGTCCTTCGATCACGTTCGTCCCCGCCGCGTGGAACGCCTTCGTGCGTGACATCGGCAAGGGCGCCATCGACGCCTGACCGCTGCTCTCCACCGTTCACATCGCAGCATCGGTTCCGGTGTCGCGTGCAGCCCTCTCGGCCGGCCCGCCGTCCTGGCCGAGAGTGCTCGATGCCTGCCCCGGGGAATTCCCGCCCCGGGGCGCGCTTTTACCGGCATACGCGTCGCCGGACACCGGGGCACATCGGCGGAAACGACAACGATCGCCCCGGAAAGGGCTACGCCAAAGAATGACCGCCCCGGGAAGGGCCGGTCGAGGAATGTCCGACGGGGGCCGGCGGGAAATGCACTGCGGGAAATGCACCGGGGCGCGTCCGACCGGGAATACCGGGCGGAACGAGCGGGTGTTCAGCGCAGTTGATCGACATACCGGTCGGTGCCCGGCACCGTCGGGATGAACGGCGCCACCAACTCCACCCGTCCCAGGCCTGATTCCGCGACCATCGCGTCGAGCCCGGTGAAGTGCCCGGCCCAGCAGTCCCGCGGGTCCTCCTGGAGGAACCACAGCAGGGTCAGCCGGGTGTCGACGCCCTCGACCTGTTTCACATAGGTCATCCGGTCGCCCGGCAGCGGCGTGGGGCGGAATACGGTCACCATCGCCGCCGGGGAGCCGTTCAGCCGCTTCGGCAGATGCCGCGAGCGCAGCCACTCCAGCAACTCGGCCCGCCGTTGCGCGTCCTCGCTGTCGATCACCTGAAGGACCAGCCCGCGATAGGGGTGGTCGAGCGCGTGGAAGTCCCGGGGCCCCGCGGCGCCGTCCCGGTAGACCGTCGCCTCGTGGTCCTGGAACGACGTGAACACATGGGTCCGGCCCTGGTGGACCCGGCCGTCCCGGTTCAGCCGCTTGTTGATTCCGACGGTCCACTTCATGTGGTCGTCGTAGCGCCCGTCCGTCACCCAGTACGTCGACAGATAGCAGCCGGCGCCGACCGGCTCGGCCACCGCGGACTTCTCCGGGTACCGCAGCTCCCGCAGCTCCCGGGTGGCGACCCAGCGGCGCCCCGCGAACATCCAGGGCATCGCCATGGCGCCCGCGTAGTAGTGGTCGTCCTCGTACCAGCGGTTGTACGCGTACTCATGACCCGGGTGCGGTTCGACCATGGTGATCAGCGCATGGCCGGGGTGGACTCCGTACGGTCCCAGCGCCGCCAGTTCGGCGTAGGTGTCGCTCCGCGTCTCGTCGCTCATGCCGTTCCCCTTCCGTACTCCGCAGCGGCGTCCTACTCTGACGCCCCGTCAGAAGAACTGCCAGAGCCGGGAGGCCACCGATGTTGCTCGCGGGGAAGACCGTCATCGTGTCCGGCGTGGGCGCCGGGCTCGGACACCAGGTCGCGGCGACGGTCGTACGGGACGGCGGCAACGCGGTGCTCGGGGCGCGCACCGCGGCGAATCTCGCCAAGTCGGCCGCGGAGATCGATCCGGACGGCCTGCACACCGCCCGTCTGGCCACCGACATCACGGACGAGTCGCAGTGCGAGGCGCTCGCCGCACTGGCGCTGGAACGGTTCGGGCGGATCGACGCGGTGGTCCATGTAGCCGCCTGGGACAGCTACTTCGGCGGGATCGAGGACGCCGACTTCGCCACCTGGCAGTCCGTCGTCGACGTCAATCTGCTCGGCACGCTGCGGATGACGCGCGCCTGCCTGCCCGGCCTCAAGGAACGCGGCGGGGCCGTGGTCGTCATCGGCACACAGTCCTCGGTGGCCGCCCCGTCCCAGGTGCAACAGGCGGCGTACGCGGCATCGAAGGGTGCGCTCACCTCGGCGATGTACTCCATGGCGCGGGAGTTCGGCCCGCACCGGATCCGTGTGAACACGGTGCTGCCCGGTTGGATGTGGGGTCCACCGGTGCAGGCGTACGTGCAGTTCACCGCGCACACCGAGGGCGTACCCGAGGCCGAGGTGCTCGGCAGGCTCACCGAACGCATGGCGCTTCCGGACCTCGCCACGGACGGCGATGTCGCCGAGGCCGTCGCGTTCCTGGCCTCGGACCGGGCGCGGGCGATCACCGGGCAGTCCCTGCTGGTCAACGCGGGCGAGCTGATGCGGTAGGGCCGGTTCGCACGACCGGCTCGCAGGGCCAGTTCCCCTCCTTCTCGGCCGCACGGGACCCGCATCCCGTGCGGTCTTTCTGTGCTCCACGGTCCTTCTGACGCTCTGCACAGCCTGACGAAGTGCCCGCTCATCGTGTGGCCGCCGTCACGTTCGCGACAACGCCCACGTGAGTCAAGAAGAAGTAAAAACGTTCGCCTTACTGACCTTCGTTCACATCCCTGACCGTGGAGACCTTGACCGAGATGCCGCGCAGGCGGTTCAATCCCCGAAGTCCCCGCCCCCGCACGGGGACACCGCTGAGCGGCCTCACTGACGAAGTGCACACCCGTTCATAAGGCGGACCCCAGGAGGGGACACATGAACAGTCTCGACTGGGTCGTGCTCATCGGCTACTTCGGCGTGATGATCGCGATCGGGCTCTGGTCCCACAAGCGTGTGGACAACGTCAGCGACTTCTTCACGGCCGGCGGCAGGATGCCGTGGTGGCTGTCCGGCATCTCGCACCACATGTCCGGCTACAGCGCGGTGATGTTCACCGGTTACGCCGGAATCGCGTATCAGTACGGCGTCACCTCCTTCGTGACCTGGTCGCTGCCGATCGCCATCGGCATCGGCATCGGCGCCCAGCTCTTCGCGCCCCGGCTCAACCGACTGCGGTCACGGCTGCACGTCGCGTCCCCGCTCGAATACCTGAAGAACCGCTACAACATCCCGACCCAGCAGGCACTCGCCTGGTCGGGTCTGCTGCTGAAGATCGTGGACGTCGGCGCCAAATGGGCGGCCATCGCCACCCTCCTCTCCGTCTTCACGGGGATCTCGATCACCCAGGGCATCTTCATCACCGGCTGCATCACCGCCGTCTACTGCACGGTCGGCGGCCTGTGGGCCGACGCGCTCACAGAACTGGGGCAGTTCGTCATCCAGCTCTTCGCCGGGGTCGCGATGCTCGTCACCGCCATGGCCGAGCTCGACGGTGTCAGCACCCTGTGGACGGTCTGGGACAAGCTGCCCGAGGGCCACACCGACCCGACGGCCGGCCCGTACACCGTGACCTTCCTGCTGGCGTACCTCTTCATCAAGACCTTCGAGTACAACGGCGGCATGTGGAACCAGGCCCAGCGCTACATGGCCACGGAGTCCGCCGCCGCGGCCAAGCGCTCGGCGCGGCTCTCGGCCGTGCTGTGGCTGGTCTGGCCCACCGTCCTCTTCTTCCCGATGTGGTGCGCCCCGTTGCTGGTCCACGCGCAGAAGCCGGACGCCTCGGACAGCTACGCCCTGATGACCGAGCAGCTGCTGCCGCACGGGCTGCTGGGCCTGGTCGTCGTCGGCTTCTTCTCGCACACGATGGCCATGTGCTCCTCGGACGCCAACGCCATCTCCGCGGTCTTCACCCGCGACATCGCGCCCGTCCTCTCCCATGCGGCGCGCAACTGGGGAAGCCGGGCCGGGCTGCTGGCGGCGCGGCTGTCCACGCTCGGCTTCCTCGCCCTGTCGATGGCGCTGGCCACGCAGATCAACTCGCCGACGTTCAAGGACATCATCTCCGTCGTCATCAAGTGGGTGGCCGGTCTGATGGGCCCGATCGCGATCCCGTTCATGCTGGGTCTGCTGCGCAGCTTCCGCAGGTCCGGGCCGACGGCGGCGCTCACCAGCTGGGCGGCGGGCCTGCTGGCGTTCTACTTCACCAACTACGACTTCGACGGTTCGGCGAAGACGGACGTCGCACTGCAGTACCAGGTGGCGCTGCCGCTGGCGATCTCGCTGGTCCTCTACATCGTGATCGGCCTCGTCAAACCGGAGGACACCCCGGAGCGGGACGCCGTCATCGAGAAGATCAACTCGGACGGTGACGGCACGGGAGCCGGCGCGACGGTTCCTGCGCAGGCCGGTTCCGGGGACGCGGCGGTCACGGAGGACGTGAAGGACTGAGGCCCGCCGTCGGTACGGGAAGGCGGCGAGGGACGGGGTACGGCCGCGGCGGCGCCCGCACCCCGCCCGTACCCGTGGTTCGAGGTCTCAGCCGCGCGGATACCGGGTCAGCCAGCCCGGAGCGGCGGCCGACGGGCTGTGCAGGGCGGGCCCCTGGGTCATCTCCATCGCAAAGTCGTCGGCGAGTTCCAGGACGGTGGCCCGGCCCTCCAGCTCGGCGAGCCAGGCCGGGGGCAGCGCGGTCTCGCCGTGCAGCGCACCGAGCAGCGCTCCGCACAGGGATCCGGTGGCCGCGGAAGGCCCCCCGTGGTTCACGGCCAGCCGCAGCCCGTGCCGCACGTCCTCGCCCACCAACGCGCAGTACAGGGCGACGGAGAGGACCTCCTCGGCGGCGTCCGTGGCACCCAGCGATTCGATCAGGGCCGGTCCCGGAATGCCCTGCCGTACGGTGCCGAGGGCCCGCTTCAGCGCCTCGGTGACCGGTTCGTGCCCCGGGCGCTCGGCGAGCAGGGCCAGCGCGTGCTGGACGGAACCGTCCAGGGTCTCGCCCCGGGCCAGCCCGTGCACCATGACGGCGAGGGCGCCCGCGGAGAGCAGCGCGTTGGGGTGGCCGTGGGTCTGCGCGGCGCACTCGACGGCCAGTTGGAGGACGAGCTGGGGCTCCCAGCCGACGAGCAGTCCGAACGGGGCGGACCGGGTGAGGGCGGCCGAGTCCCGCGCTGCGGGGTTCTTGGGCTGGTCGAGGGTGCCCATGGTGGTGTCGCCGAGACCGGTCAGACACTCCCTGGCGGGGGCGCGGCGGGCGTAGAGCCACTCCTGCAGGGCGAGCCAGCCGTTGTCCTTGCGCCGCTCGTCGGGCCCCCAGTCGCGCTGCGTGGCCGCCCACCGCAGATGGGCCCGGTGCACATCGGTGGGCGGATGCCAGGCGCCGGTGTCGCGGCGGACCTGGGCGCGGATCAGCCCGTCCACGGTGAACAGGGTGAGCTGCGTGACGGCGGTGACGATGCCGCGCCCGCCGTGCGCGGGTACGAAGTCGGTGACCGCGTCGACGCCGTGGGCCGCCCGGATCTCTTCGAGCGTGAGTCCGTCGACACCCGCCCCGAGCGCGTCGCCGATGGCCCCGCCGAGCAGAGCCCCACGTACCCGGCTGCGGAAGTCCTGCTGCTCGGCACGGCCCCAGACAGCTGTGGTCCCTGTGCTCACCGTGCCCCTCCCCCGTCCGCGGAAGCCGTCCTTGAAGCCGTCCGCGTACGACTGCGCAGCTTTGACGCGCAGCACTGTAATCGAACCGGAACGACCGGTTGTGAGCCTGAACGGAATGTACGGAGTAGATCCTGCGATCACTTTTGAACGGCATTCTCCGGGGATTTCCGAGTCTCAGAACAGCAGCCGGAACAGCGGTCGTACACGGGCCCATCCCGTTCGACAACCCCCGGACCGTCGATGGCCGTCGGTGACGCGGGGGCTCGTCCCGACTGCGCAGGCGTTGGGGAAGAAACCTTGGCAAAGGAATCTTTCTAAAGATACCTTTAGATGGTGAGTCGAGACCAGAATGATCAGGCACGTGAATCATGTGGAGCCCCTGAGCCCCACGAGCAGCGCACCGGCGTGCCGGATGCGCCGGCGCGGGAGACCGTGCTCAGCGACCCCCGCGCATTGCGCGCGTATGCGCACCCCACGCGGATGCGGCTCGTCGGAATGCTGCGCCGGGAGGGACCCACCACGGCCACCAGGGCCGCCGAGCTGATCGGCGAGTCCGTCGCCAGCTGCTCCTACCACCTGCGCATGCTCGCCAAGTACGGGCTGGTCGAGCAGGCCGGCGGCGGGCAGGGCCGGGAGAAGCCGTGGCGAGCCGTGGCCACGTTCACGTCGTGGCCGGCGCACTCCGACGACACGGCCGTGGACGAGGCGGCGGTGGCGCTGAGCACCACGGTGGCCGAGCTGTACTTCGAACGCCTGACGCGTGCCATGGAACAGCGTCATCGGCTGCCGCCCGAGTGGCGGGAGGCGGAGGAGTTCGGCGACCACCAGCTGTATCTGACCGCCGGCGAACTGGTCGAGCTGCGCGAGCGCGTCAGGGAACTGCTGAAGACGTACGAAGGCCGCAACGACGATCCGGCGCTGCGGCCCGAGGGCGCGCGCATCGTGGAGTTCCTGCGGATCGCCCACGTGGCTCCCGAGGACGCGCCGTGAAGCGGCCTCGGATACCCGCGCTGCTGCGGGACCGGGCGTTCCGGCGGTACTGGACGGGACAGGCGGTTTCGCTGGCGGGGGACCAGATATCACTGATCGCCATCCCGCTCGCCGCCGTGCTCGTCCTGGGGGCGGACGCGGCGGAGATGGGCTGGCTGAAGGCCGTCGAGCTGCTGCCCGCACTGCTGTTCAACCTTCCGGCGGGGGCCTGGGCCGACCGCTGCGGGCGGCGCAGGGACGTCATGATCGCCACCGATCTGGCCCGAGCCGTGCTGCTGGTCTCGCTCCCGGTGGCGTACGCGCTGGACGCCCTCACGCTCTGGCAGCTGTACGGCGTGGCCTTCGGGATCGGTTCGCTGACGGTGCTGTTCGAGGTGTGCAACGCGACACTGTTCGTGTCGCTGGTGCCGACCGAGCAGTACGTGGACGGCAACTCCCTGGTCAACGGCAGCCGCTCGATGGCCTGGCTCGCGGGTCCCGGCGCGGGCGGCGTGCTTGTGCAGGTCCTGACCGCGCCGGTGGCGCTACTCGCGGACGCACTCACGTACGTCGTCTCGGCCGGGCAGCTCGCGCGCATCCGGCCCGTGGAGCCGCCGCCCGTCGAGCGGGCCGAGGGGCACTTCACGGCGGGGATGCGCTGGGTGTTCCGGGAGCCCTCGATGCGCGCGATGTTCATGGCGTCGGGCAACGTGCAGTTCTTCAACTACATCTTCCACACCCTCTTCGTCCTCTACGCGACACGTCAACTGGGCCTCAGCGCGGGCATGTTCGGAGCCGTGCTCAGTGTCGCTGCGGTGGGTGGGCTGATCGGGGCGGTGGTCAGCGGGGCGGTCGTCCGGGCGATCGGCGTCGGACCGTCCATCGTCGCGGGGTTCGCCCTCTTCACCGTGCCGCTGATGCTGGTGCCGCTCGCGGGCGGGGCGTTGCCGGTGGTGCTCGGGACGCTCTTCGTCGCCGAATTCGTCTCCTGCGTCGGCGTGATGCTCGTCGACATCGCGGCCGGTTCGCTCCAGACGGCGCTCGTGCCCGACACGCTGCGCTCTCGCGTGACGGGCGCCTACCGAACTCTGAACCATGGCTTCCGGCCCCTCGGAGCCCTGGCGGGCGGGGCGCTGGGGGAGGCGGCCGGGCTGCGGACCGCGCTGTGGGTGGGCACGGCCGGGGCGGTGCTGAGCGTGGTGTGGATCCTGTGCTCCCCGGTGGCCGGGATCCGAGAACTGCCCGCTCGTAGTGCCGCGTCGGGCAACGATTGTCCTGCTGTGACGTGACGCGCCGCATGGGTCCTGCAGGGGCCCGTGCCGGGGCGGACTCTTCGGGACGGGGCGGGGCGGTCGGCCCAGGCCGAACGTGGGCCCAGCAGCGGGTGCATGGTGTGATCGGTGTCGACTTCGGCGAGAAGACGTGATCGCGCAAGGACCGCCCCACTGTCCGAAGAACGGCGAAGGACGCGGTCAACGGGCCGACCACGGCCAAAGGTCGAACGCCGGACCCGGGCGAGGGGCGCCTCACCTCGTCGCGGCCTGCCTGTCGTGACCGGCGTGCAGGCTCGCCAGGAGGCTCAGTCCGAGTACGGCGACGGCGGTGACGAGGGGTACGGTCCACGCCCCCGTCACCGCGTGGAGCAGCGACGCGGTCGCCGGGCCCGTGGCGGCGAGGAGATAGCCGCCGGTCTGCGCGACCGTGGACAGGGCCGCCACATGGTCGTGGTCCTTGCCCCGCTTGACGTAGAGCACCCCGGCCAGTGCCTGGCCGCCGCCGAGACCGGCCCCGAGCACCAGCGCCCAGACGGCGGGGACGGACGCGGGCGCGGTCAGCAGGCCCGTGTAACCCACCGCGCAGATCAGGATGACCGCCACGATGTGCGGACGCTGATCGGTACATGCGGCCGCCAGCACCGGGACGGTGAAGCCACCGACGGCGACTCCGACGATGAACAGCGACTGCATGCTTCCGGCCGTCGCCCCGGAGACACCCGCGTCGACCAGGATCGCGGGCAGCCAGGCGAGCGTGGTGTAGAAGAGCAGCGTCTGGAAGCCGAAGAAGGAGACCAGGCTCCAGGCCAGCGGCGTGCGCAGGACACCGCCGGCCCGTCCCCGTTCCGCTGCCTCGGCCCTCCGGGCCTCCGTCGGCTGCTGTGTCTTCCGTGCCGGACCGGCGGATCCCCGCAGTTGCGGTGCGACACCGATCGCCGCGAGCGCCGCCGGGATCACCGCGAGGCCCATCGCGGTCTCCCACGAATGTCCGGTCGCCTGCCACACCGGCACCATCAGCGCCGCGATCAGTGCCGAACCGGCGCCCATGGACAGGGCGTAGACACCCATCATGACGCCGACCCGCCGGTGGGCGAAGCGGCTGCGGACGAACACCGGTACCAGCACGTTCACCACCGCTGTGGCGATGCTGACGATCACCGTGCCGACGAACAGGCCGGGCAGTCCCAGCACGCGGACGACCGCCCCGGCGAGCAGCACGGCACTGGCCGCGAACAGGCCGCGCTCCTCCCCGAACCGGCGCCGGACCAGTGAGGCGAGCGGCGCGAACGCGCCCATGCAGAGCGGTGGCAGCAGACCGAGCAGGGTGACGGTCCCGGTCCCGAGGCCCGCCACCGGCGCGAGCGGGCCGAGCTGCCCGAACGCCACGCGGGTGTTCAGGCTGAGGAGGACGAAGCCGGTCACCAGGACCGCGGCCGAGGACGTCCCTCGGGACGGCGGACCCTGGACGGGCGAAGCGGGCTGGGCGGCGCGGTCGGGCGCGGGAACAGACACGGGAACCTTCCTGTGGTCGGCTGCCCCGCCAGCTTTCACGCTCAAGTAAACTTGAGCGCAAGCGTGCGGGGCCGCGGCAGACCGGGGAACCCGGCGGAGGTGCCCATGAAGGATCTGTACTCGATCAGCGAGGCCGCCGACGCGTTCGGGCTCACGGTCCCGGCGCTCCGGTTCTACGAGGAGCGCGGGCTCGTCCGGCACAGCGTGCGCCGGGGGCGCGTCCGCTACTACACCCGCGAGGATCTCGCCCGGCTCGCCTACGCGCAGCTCTGGCACGACGACGGCATGCTCACCCTCGCGGAGACGAGCGCGATCGTCGACAGCGAGAAGGTCGAGGACCGCCTCGGGCTCATCACCGCCCAGCGGGACGCGATGCGTCGGCGCATCGAGAAGCTCGACCGTGCCGTTGCGGTCCTGAACCACATGCTCGGCTGCCGCACCGACGATGCTCTCGCCTGCCCGATGACGGGCGACTACATCCGGGGCCGGGTCGACGCCGCGCTGAGCGGCACGCCACACATCACGGACTTCTTCCCGCCCGACGAGCCGCACGAGCCGCACGAGCTGAACGGGCTGAACGGGTTTGGCGAACCGGGCGAGTTGAGTGAGCCGAGCGAGCCGCATGAACCGAACGAGCCGGTCGATCCAGGCGAGTTGAACGAGCCGGACGAGTACCGGGGAGCCCGCCCGGAAGGCTCGGCCGAACCTTCCTGACGGGTGTCCCGTGGTCGGTTCAGCGGCACAGAGCGGTGTCCACGGTGTCCTCCACCCTCCGCCTGGCTGCCTCGTCGTTCGGCTGGGTGGTCACGGCGACACCGGCGGCGCGTCCGTCGTCGGTGGCACCGCCCCGGGTCTCGTATCCCGGAATGTCGCCGCCGTGGCCCCAGTACACACCGCCGCACGACAGTGGCCTGCTCGCCAGACCCAGTCCGTAGCGGACGCCGTCGCCGAGGTCGTCGGCGGGAACCGTGGTGCGCATCTCGGCGAGCTGGGCCGCCGGGAGGAGGCGGCCCCCGAGGAGCGCGGCGTGGAACCGGTTGAGGTCGGTGTTGGTGGAGACCATCGCGCCTGCCGCCCAGCCCCAGGACGGGTCCATTTCCGTGTAGTCGCGCAGCGGCCCGTCCGCCGAATCCCTGAAGTAGCCCTTGGGATGGGGCTCGTGGATGGTCATGTCGCCGGGGGCGGGGAAGTACGTGTGGCGCAGCCCGGCGCGGTCGATGACGCGCCGGGTGATCTCCTCGCCCACGGGCCGGCCCGTGACCTTCTGGATGATCAGACCGGCCACCACGTAGTTCGTGTTGCTGTACTCCCATTTCGCGCCCGGGGGGAAGTCGGCCTTCTGCTTGAGGGCGATGTCGAGAAGTTCGCGGGGTTCGGAGTAGCGGTGCTGGAGGGTGGCGATGTCCAGGTCGTCGGTGTACTCGGGAAGTCCGCTGGTGTGCTGGAGCAGTTGACGGACGGTGATGCGGCGCCCGTCCGTCCCGTCCCCGCGTACGAGGCCCGGCAGATAGGTGTCGACCGCGGTGTCGAGGCCGACCTTTCCCTCGCCGACCAGCTGCAGCATGACCACGGCGGTGAACGTCTTGGTGTCGCTGCCGATCCGTACCTGCCCGTCCCTGGGCACCTTCGAGCCGGTGGCCAGGTCGCCGACCCCTGCGGTGTAGGTACGGGTACGGCCGTCGCGGCCCCTGACGCTCGCCAGCGCGGCAGGCATGCCGTCGCTGTGCACCATCGCGCTCAGGCTCCGCTGGACGGTGTCCGGCCGGGTCGTCGCGGATGCCGGCGGCGGTGCCGACGCGCCGACCGTCATGACGCCGGCGGCCACCACGACCGCGATCGACACAGCCCTGCGCCGAACGCTCTGCTTCCCGGCGCGAGAACGGAACTTCTGCCATGCCTGCTCGTGCACGAAACAACTCCTGCGGAATCGAGGGGAATCGGCTGTGTGCACGGCCCAGCATCTCCGGACGCGGCCGCCCGGAGTGATCCCGCTACCCGCCCATTTCCAGGTGGGGGTACCCCCCGGGCGTGCTCGCCCGACGAGGCGCGCGAGCGGGAGGGCTGCCGGCATCCGGTGCCCCGCACGGCACATGCGCAGACACGGCGGCCCTCGGCGTCGCCGACGGGTCGGCCCTCCTTCAGAAGTGGTCCGCGTCGAGCGGGCCGGGTCGGCCCGTCCTGCCTTCGTGGCCTCGCCGCCGAGCGCTGAACCCCCGCTCCGCGCGACAACCGGCCCCGGCCCGCCCCACCCCATCCCTCGCGGGGGCGTCGGCGATGCAGGACTCGCCTGATGCCGTGCGGGGTGGGAGGACCGCGGCAGGAGTTTCAGACCACGAGCGATTCCCAAACAGTGATCAGGTCGCGGGCGAGCGACGGGGTGCCCGCGACCAGAACCGATGAATCCGGCGTGAACTCCCGCCCGCCCGAACCCAGCACCGCCGCGCCACGCTCGCGAACCAGGGCAGCCCCTGCCGCCACATCCCACGGCTTGGGGCGGAGGCATACACAGGCGTCCAGCCAGCCCTCGGCCACTCCGACCAGATCAAGACTCATCGCGCCCTGCACCCTGATGCGGTATGCCTCGTTGTAGAGGTGGCCGATGAGCCGTGCAGCCTGCGGATTCGCGCGGCCGGTCCCCGTCAGTCCGACGACCGCCCGGGAGAGCGCCTCGGCACCGGCCAGCGGCTGCGTGGTCTTCCGCGCTGTGGCCCCAGTGCTCCATCGACGCCGGAGGACCGGCGCATGGACCACGCCCAACAGCGGCAAGCCCTCCTCCATGTACGCGAGCGACAGGGCGTACCCCGGAGATCCGCGGGCGAAGTTCATCGTGCCGTCGATGGGATCCAGCAGCCAGCATCTGGCCGGCAGCGGCCCCTCGGTGGCCGACTCCTCTCCGATGACGGGGATGTCTGGCGTGCGGTCCGCCAAAACCTCCGTGACTCGGCGCTCGACCTCGACATCGGCGGCCGTTACCTCCTCACCGGAAGGTTTCAATCGCACGTGCGTCCACAGGTCCGTCGTTCCTTCTCCGGCCAACCATCCCACCCCCGCGTCCACAGCGGCCTGAGCGGCGTCGTGAAGGGCGGGCCGCTGGTTCACGCGGAGGCCAGCGGCAACTCGGCGACCTTCTCCGCGTGGGCGCCGTGTTCACCCATGACGTAGAAGCTGAGCCGGTCGAAGGTCCACTCCACGGGGACGTGAATGCGCTCCGGTGCGGTCCGAACCAGCTCCAGGGCCGTGTCCTCTTCTGTCCGGCCCAGCGTGATGTGGGGGGCGTAGGCATCGCCGGTGTAGCGGTATCCGTACTGCGCGAAACTCGCCCGCTCGGCCTCCGTGAACCTCGACGTGTCCTTCGACGCGTCGAACGCCTCACGGTCGAGATGGGGTGCCAGGCGGTCAACGACCGTTTCCTGCAGTTTCTGGAGAAGCACCGGTCTTTCGACAGACATGAAGAGCCAGCCGGTCGGCTGGTGGACGATCCCGACGGACGCGAGGGACAGTTCGTCGGGCAGGTTCACCGAAGCACTGATCCTCGCCAGCTCCTGCTCGGGTTCGAGAGCATCGACGAAGGGCCCCTGGAACACCGTCAGATGAGGCAGGTTGCCCGCCTCGCTGAGCGGAGGGCGAAGGGGGCTGTCGCCGCCCAGGTTTCCCTGCAGCTGGATCGCCGCGCGTGTGTGGTCCGCACGCGGAAGCAGCGCGACACCAAGCCATCTGGTCATGGATGAGCTCCTATCTTCGTGATCACATGCAACGCCGCGTCGAGCCCTCTGCGCAGACATTCCGACGGCGTCTCACCGAACAGCCGTCCGGCGATGACTCCGGCGTTGAAGGCGTCACCGCCTCCGGTCCGGTCAACCGGTTCCACGGCCGTGGTCGGCTCGTGGACCACCGCGCCGGACGCGGCGGCCCACAGCGCGCCGTCGGCGCCGAGTGTCAGAATCACATCTCCCGCCAGTTGCCTGGCGTACCAACGCGCAGTGGCAGTGGCATCGCCCGAGGAGGCATGGGGCAGACGCCCCGCCTCGTCGGCATTCATCAGATTCAGCCCAGAACCCTGCGCGAGCGGGCTCATGTCCCGGCCGTTCCATTCGAGCGAGACGGAGCGACCGCATCGGCGTGCCAGGCCGACCACACGGCTCAGGGCCGGCGTCGGCTCCCCGACCACATGCACATGGTCCACCGTGTGCATGTCGCCCTCCGTGACCGCACGGAACGCCAGGTCACGGTCCGCCCCCGGGAAAGTCATCATCCGTTTGCCCGTCCCGGACGACATCACGATCGCCAGGCTGGTCCTCATGACGTTGTCCACACGTATCAACCCCGTGTCCACGCCACCGGCTCGGAGATCGTCCAGGCACAGTCTGCCGAGCGCGTCGTCCCCCACCGCCGAGACGAGCCGGACCTCGCAACCCTGTCGGGCGAGCCCCAGAGCGGTATTGGCCGCAGAACCTCCAGGAAGCGCCGCGCACTCGTTGCCTCGGACCTTCTCGTGCTCCTCGGGAAACTTCTCCGCCTGCACGATGATGTCGAAGTTGGTTCCCCCCAGGACGAGAACGCGCTTGGCGGCGGTCACGGATCCCCCAGGCGATAGCTCTCGAACAGGACATGGCGTACCAGCCGTTCACGGCTGGCCGGGCTGCTCTGGAGGGGGAACGAGGCATGGGCGACCAAGTCGTCCACGACGGCCTCGAAGCGGCCCTGGTCGGCACCCAGGTCGTGGAACCGGCGCATCAGTTCCCGGTACAGGTCGTTCGGTCGCGTACCGATCGCGGAGAGCCAGGCCCGGCCGGCGACGAGGACATTGGCCGCGGCGGAACGTAAACGTGCCTGCGTCGCGGGCGGCAGCACCTCGGAATTGAGCAGTTCGAAATAGTCGTCCTCGTCGCGGGCGTGCATGCGCAGATTCTGTCCGCCGACAGCCAGCACGTCCCGGTTCAGATGGAAGAGTTCAAGACCCAGATGGTGCGGCACGTCGAGAATCCGGACACCCATCTCGTGGAGGCCGGCCTCGTCGGTGGAGAAGGCTGTGAGGACATTGGCGAACATGTCGCTGTGCTTCGGTACGGCGATTTCGGCACCGGCCGGATCCGCCAAGAACTCCTCGGCCGTCGCCCCACCCCAGCGGCCGCCTCGTGCGGCGAGGAGATAGAAGTTCCGGCCGCCCATCGAGTGACCGACACGGCCGATGGGAACCACTCGGGCCTTCAGGTCCTCCTCGTCCTCCATCATTCTGCGCAGCCGCAGTTCGTTGTAGATGGCGAGGTCCAGCCGCCCCTGCGCCACATCGCGGACCAGTTGGTCCGACCAGGGCAGCTGTATGGGCACGACCCGGTGGTTGTGCCTTGCCATCACCTCTTCGAAGCCACAGCCCAGCAGCAGGGCCTTCACGACGATCAGGGTCGAATCGGCCAGGCGCGTCGTCCCTGCGGAGGGCTGCATGGCGGTCAGTGCCTCATGCCCTTCGTTCTCCGCGAACGACGTGACGGTGCGTCCGTACCAAACAGCCAGCTGTGTGAGGGCGTTGAGGCAGGGTTGCACGTCCTCCGCGGAGATCTCCTCACCCGACGTGTCATGGGCGTGGCTGCCGTAGTTGCCGTAATTCTGAATGGTACGGACGGCCAGAACCATTTTCTGCGGCAAAATCCCCTTGGTGGTGAGCACCGTGAGCAGGGATTCGAGCGTCGGTTTGGAGCCGACCGCCTCCTGCATGGCAATGTCCAAAAGAATCGACTCCGCCGCTCGTCGTGCCGTACTGAGAAACACCTCTGGATCTGATTCGGCGTATCTCAGCGCCTTTTTGTAAAGTCGGAGCGACTCGCCCTCGTTGACCGTCACGTCGACCGTGTCCTGTTCGGCAGCTCGTACTGATGCTAACAATCCGGCTTCTGTACAGTTCAGTTGTCCGTCATTCTCCAGGCGTCGGACCGCCGCGCAGCGAGGCGAGCACCAGACGCCCGTACCGAGTGGTGAAGGCCGCCGCCGTCGCGACGAGAGCGACGCCCAGGGCGACCAGGAGATGACCGGGATCGTCGTCGCCGAGTACCTGGAGAATGCTCAATGCGGTACCGAGCGGCAGACCGAGAATGGCGAGCACGCCGAGAGCTCCGGCGATCTGCTGCCCGTCCTGAGTCTGAACGAGCCGGGAGTAGTCGGCGGCCTCCGCGAGGATCTCCTCGAACCTGGTCGGCAGTCGGTACTGCGCGTGGTAGGCGAGGAGCAGCTCATTGGCCGGGCCGTGCGCCGTGAGGTGCTGTCGCCAGTAGGTGCTGCGGAAGCCGGCGATGTTCCGCTCCAGAGCAGTGACCCGGCGTGCGAGCCCGGGACCGTCGAAGACTCCAGAGAGTTCGTCGGTCAGTTCGTCGATGTGGTCGCGTTGAACGATGCCCAGGAGCAGGGCGTCCAGATAGACGGAGCGCACGTGAAGGGCTGCGAAGTCATAGAAATCGCCGTCGCCTCGATCCGGGCGATGGCCGAGGAAGGCGGCCCCGTGCCGCAGGACGAGAGCACTCCAGTCCGCCGAGATCCGGACCGCGTGCTCGGTCTGGGTCGGCAACTGCTCCGGGGCCGTGGGGAAGTCCGCCTCGTTGGACCGGGACGCGAGGGCCCAGAGCCATCGGTCCGCCACGGACGACAGGACTCCGCCGGAGCGCAGTGCCGACGATTCGGTGCTTCCGGGGGTCAGGAACGCGACGGTATAGGGGTGCGCCGTGGCAAAGGGTGAGTTCGCCGTGAGTGGTGAGGCGATACCGGAGAGCAGGGTGTCGGGAGCAAGAGGCCCTGTGAGCGGATCGGATCCGGCTCCGGTTCGGTGCCCGATCGCCCTCAGTACATCGAGCAGCACTGCTGAACGCACGGTGAAATGCAGGACTGCCAGGGCATGCCGGGGGTGCACGGCGGTCGGGGTGTGCAGGACCTCCATGCCGTGGAGGTGCAGGGATTCGTGAGCGACATCGATGAACCGGTGCCAGCGGCGCGGTCGCTCGGGCGTTCCGTACAGGGCCCGTCCTGCGGCATGCGCGAAGTATGTCTGCCGCGTGGCCACGTCCGTGCGGTGCCCGCCGGCTTCGAAGGGAAGGGGGCCTTCGGTCCACGACGCGGGAGCGGCGGGGAGGCGGATCGGGATGATGAGACTGACCGACTGCCGTACACCTATTGCGGAACCGATTTCGGTGGTCATGAACGCCCCGCCTCGGTAAGGCGATACCTGTACGCACCGTGCCTCCGGTGTTCGCGCACCGACACCCCCGTGTTCAGCTTTCGCAGTACGACGTCGAGCAAGATTACCCGGATCGGCATCCCATCGGGCAGGTACTTCTCCGGCCGACATCCACCGCGACGACTCGCCGCGTTCAGGGGAACGCGGGGCGACGACCACCGGCACGGCGAGGAGGGCGAACACCTCCCATCGGACCGCCCGCCCTCGGGTGCCGGCGACTACCCGGGCGGATGGACGGCCCGTCGGCCGGACCACGCTGTCGGCGGTCCCGCGACCGGCCCCGGCCCTCCTCACCCCGCCCCCGCCCCGCGCGTCTTCAGTCGTCGGTGGGCAGCGACGGGTAGTCCGTGTAGCCCGTCGGCCCGCCCACGTACATCAGGTACGCGTCCCGGACCTGGTTCATCGGGGCGCCGGTGCGCATGCGGCGGATCAGGTCGGGGTTGGCGAGGAAGGGGCGGCCCAGGGCGATCAGGTCGGCTCCGGCGGCCAGCAGCCGCTCGCCCTGGGCGAGGCCGCCGTCGTCGGGGATGCGGTCCTGGGGCAGCACCGGGTTGGCGATCAGTGTGCCCGGCCAGTCCTTCCGGATCCGCTGGTGGACGGGGTTCTCCGGATCGGCGTGCACGATGTGCAGATAGGCGAGACCGCTGTCGGCCAGGGCCGTGACGAGCGCGGGGTAGATCTCCGCGGTGTCGCCCTCGTCGATGCCGTTCACCGTGTTTCCCGGCGAGACACGCAGGCCCACCCGCTCGGGGCCGATCGCCTCCGCGACGGCCTCGACCACCTCGACGACGAAGCGGATGCGGTTGGTCACGGAGCCTCCGTAGGCGTCGGCGCGCCGGTTGGTCCCGCGGGCCAGGAACTGGTGGAGCAGGTGCCCGTTGGCGCCGTGCACCTCGACCCCTTCGAATCCCGCCTCGATCGCGTTGCGGGCGGCCGCGGCGAAGTCGGCCGCCGTCGACCGGATGTCCTCGGCGGTCATCTCCCGGGGGACGACCGCGGGGCGGCGCCCGGCCGGGGTGTGGATCGTCTCGGGCAGCGCGATCGGCGACGGGGCGACGGGCAGCAGACCGCTGGTGTCCGGGTGGCCGACGCGCCCGCCGTGCTGGAGCTGGAGGAACATCCGGCCGCCCTCCGCCCGCACCGCCTCGGTGACCCGGCGCCAACCCTCGACATGGGCGGGGCCGTGGATCGCCGTGATGTTCGGGTACGTCTGCCCCTGGGCGTTCGGCGTGGACGCCTCGGCGATGATCAGCGCCGCCGAGGCGCGCTCGGCGTAGTACGTGGCCATGAGCGGGGTCGGCACTCCGTCGGCGGTGGCACGGTTGCGGGTCAGCGGCGCCATCACGAGACGGTGGGGAAGGGTCAGGGGGCCGAGTCCGACGGGTTCGAAGAGGCTGTGGGAAACCGCTGTGTTCGTCATGCCGGAACGGTAAGAATTGACACCGGTGTCAGGTTCAAGCCCGGAGGCGAGGAATCCCATGCGGATCGGCGAGCTGGCCCGGCGCACGGGCGTGAGCGAGCGCTCCCTGCGTTACTACGAGACCCAGGGACTGCTGACCGCCGACCGTACACCGGGCGGCCACCGCGACTACCCGGACTGGGCGGTCGACCGGGTGATCCGCATCCAGGAGTTCTACGCGGCCGGGCTGTGCAGCTCGAAGATCGCCGAGCTGCTGCCGTGCGTGCGGGACGCGGACGGCGGGCCGTCCGAGATCGCCACTCCGCGTCTGGTCGGCGACCTCACCCTGGAGCGCGACCGCATCGACCGGAAGATCAGCGAGCTGCTGCGCTCCCGGGACGTACTGGACGACGTGATCGCCACGGCGGAGGGACGTGTCGCGCGGGACGGACGAGCCGACCGCTGACGACTCGGCAGGCGCCGTCACCGCCACCGGCCCGGCCGCCACCAGCGGGCCGGTACGCCTCGCGGCCACGGCCGGCCCATGCGCTCGCCCCTCCCGGGGGAGGCCTCTCGCCCCGGTGCGGGCGCCGAGGTGCGGGCCGGGAGTCCCGCACCTACGGTGACCAGAAAGGGCCCGCCCGGCCGCCGGGGCGATCGGGTCTCCCTTCGCGCCACCGCGGCGCTCCGTCCCCGTCCCGCCGCGTCGGCAGAACGCCCCTCAGCCTTGGAGACCCCGTGAATTCCTGCGCTCCGGACACCGTCCACCACCGCACGGCGCGGATCGACGGACTCGACGTCTTCTACCGGGAGGCGGGCGACCCGGCGGCACCGACCGTCGTCCTGCTCCACGGCATGCCCACCAGTTCCTTCATGTTCCGCAACCTGATCCCGCTCCTGTCGGACCGCTATCACGTCGTGGCTCCCGACATGATCGGCTTCGGGTTCTCGTCGGCACCGGCTCCCGACGCCTTCGACTACACCTTCGACTCCCTGGCCGAGATGGAGCACCGGCTCCTCGACGAGCTGGGCATCGAGACGTGCTCCCTGTACGTCCAGGACTACGGTGCCCCCATGGGCTGGCGGCTCGCCCTGCGCGACCCCGACCGGATCACCGCGATCGTCAGCCAGAACGGAAACGCCTACGAGGAGGGCTTCGTCCCCTCCTTCTGGGATCCGCTGTGGACGTATGCGAGGAACCCGGACGACGAGTCGCTGGCCGGGCCGCTGCGACGCAGCCTGGACCTCGACATGATCCGCTGGCAGTACCTCCACGGGGTGGCGGACCCCGAGACGGTCAGTCCCGACACCTGGCACCACGACCACGCGATGGTGAACCGGCCGGGCAACCCCGAGATCCAGCTCAGGCTCTACGCCGACTACCCCTCCAACGCACGTCAGTACCCGGCGGTGCAGGAGTACTTCCGCACCAGCCAGGTGCCCCTGCTCGCCGTCTGGGGGCGCAACGACGAGATCTTCGGCCCGGCCGGCGCGGAGGCCTTCCGCCGCGACCTGCCGGCGGCCCGGGTGCATCTCCTGTCCGGCGGCCACTTCCTGCTGGAGAGCCGGCTGCACACCGTGGCCGACCTGATGCGCGGCTTCCTCGCCGGCGTCACCGAACCGGCCTGAGCACCCCGGCGCCGGGCGGAGGAGACAGCGCGGGCGCCGCGGGCCCGGCCCGGCTGCCGCGCCCCCTCCCCCGTTGCCGTGGGAACCGAACGGTCCGGCCGGGGCCGGCACACGGCTCAGTCCGGCAGCACGGGCAGCAGCTCCGGCAGGTGTCCGTCGGACGCCCTCGCCGCCGACACCCGTTCCTCGGGCACCTCCCCGTACAGCGTCGTACGGGGCTTCGCCGGGCGGCCCGCGAGTTCCGCGATGGCGATCAGGTCCTGGACGGAGCGGTACGAGCCGTAACTCGACCCCGCCATCCGGGAGATGGTCTCCTCCATCAGCGTGCCGCCCAGGTCGTTGGCGCCCGAGCGCAGCATCTCGGCGGCGCCCTCCGTACCGAGCTTCACCCAACTGGTCTGGATGTTGGTGATGTGCGGGTGGAGCAGCAGCCGGGCCATGGCGGTGACGGCCCGGTTGTCGCGGTCGGTCGGGCCGGGGCGGGAGATGCCGGCCAGGTAGACGGGGGCGTTGGTGTGGATGAACGGGAGGGTGACGAACTCCGTGAAGCCGCCCGTCTCCTGCTGGAGGTTCGCCAGCGTCCGAAGGTGGCCGAGCCAGTGGCGGGGCTGGTCGACATGGCCGTACATCATCGTCGACGAGGAGCGCAGGCCCACCTCGTGGGCGGTGCGGATGACCTCCAGCCAGGTCGCCGTGGGCAGCTTGCCCTTGGTGAGGACCCAGCGGACCTCGTCGTCCAGGATCTCGGCCGCCGTGCCGGGGATCGAGCCGAGCCCGGCCTCCTTCGCGGCGATCAGCCAGTCGCGGATGGACATACCGGTGCGGGTCGCCCCGTTGACGACCTCCATCGGCGAGAAGGCGTGCACATGGATGCCGGGGACGCGTTCCTTCACCGCACGCGCGATGTCGAAGTACGCGGTGCCGGGCAGATCGGGGTGGATGCCGCCCTGCATGCAGACCTCGACCGCGCCGACGTCCCACGCCTGGGCCGCGCGGTCGGCGACCTGGTCCAGGGAGAGGGTGTACGCGTCGGCGTCGGTGCGCCGCTGGGCGAAGGCGCAGAAACGGCAGCCGGTGTAGCAGACGTTGGTGAAGTTGATGTTCCTGGTGACGATGTACGTGACGTCGTCACCGACCACGTCGCGGCGCAGGGCGTCCGCGATCCGGCAGAGTTCGTCGAGCGCCGGGCCGTCCGCGTGGAGCAGGGCGAGCGCCTGGTCGTCGGTGATCTTCGTCGGGTCGTCGGCGGCCTGGCCGAGCGCCTGGCGCACATCGGCGTCGATGCGGGACGGGACCATGCCGGGGGCCGCGGCCTCGCGCAGCGCCTCCCAGTCCCCGTACACCTCGTCGAAGTCCTCGCGGCGGTCGCCGGTACGGCCCCGGGTGTCGATCGTGCGGTGCAGATCGGTGCGGCCACTGGCGCCGAACTCCTCGTCGGGTTCCTGCCAGGGCAGGCCGACGGGGACGGCCCCCTCCTTCGCGAGGCCCGTCTCCGGGTCGGCGAGGGCGCGGACGTGCGGGAGCAGGCGGGGATCGAGCCAGGGCTCGCCGCGCCGGATGAACTCCGGGTAGATGGTGAGGCGTTCGCGGAGCGTGAAGCCCGACTCGGCTGTCTTCGCGGCGAGTTCGTCGATGTGCGGCCAGGGCCGTTCGGGGTTCACATGGTCGGGGGTGAGCGGGGAGACGCCGCCCCAGTCGTCGATGCCGGCGCCGATGAGCAGCGCGTACTCGGCGTCGACGAGGTTCGGCGGGGCCTGGATGCGGGCGGACGGACCGAGGACGTGCCGGGCGACGGCGACGGCCGCGGCCAGTTCCTCCAGTTCGGCGTCCGGCATGCCGCGCATCGCCGTGTCCGGCTTGGCGCGGAAGTTCTGGACGATGACTTCCTGGATGCCGTGGTAGGCGCGGGCGGTCCTGCGGAGCTCGAAGAGGGAGTCGGCGCGTTCCTCGTAGGACTCGCCGATCCCGATCAGGATGCCGGTCGTGAACGGAACGTTGGAACGGCCCGCGTCCTCCAGCACCCGCAGACGCACGGCAGGTTCCTTGTCCGGGGAGCCGTGGTGCGGGCCGCCCGGTTCGGACCACAGGCGGGTGGCGGTCGTCTCCAGCATCATGCCCATGGACGGGGCGACGGGCTTGAGGCGCTGGAGGTCGGTCCAGGTCAGCACGCCCGGGTTGAGGTGCGGAAGGAGGCCGGTCTCCTCCAGGACCCGGATCGCCATGGCGCGTACGTACGCGAGGGTGTCGTCGTACCCCTCGGCCTCCAGCCACTCCCGTGCCTCGGGCCAGCGGTCCTCGGGCCGGTCGCCGAGCGTGAACAGGGCTTCCTTGCAGCCCATGGCCGCACCCTTGCGGGCGATGTCGAGCACCTCGTCGGGCGAGAGGAACATGCCGTGGCCCTCACGGCGGAGCTTGCCGGGGACGGTGACGAAGGTGCAGTAGTGGCACGTGTCCCGGCAGAGCCGGGTCAGCGGGATGAAGACCTTGCGGGAGTACGTGATGACGCCCGGCCGGCCTGCGGCTTCGAGACCTGCCTCGCGCACCCGGGCGGCCGAGGCCGCCAGATCCGTCAGGTCGTCTCCTCGCGCCTGGAGCAGCACGGCGGCCTCGGTCACATCGAGAGCGACACCGTCGCGGGCCCGCTTGAGGGCCCGCCGCATGGAGTTGGTGGTCGGGCGTCCGCGCTGAGGATCGGTCATGGAGCGAGCATACGAGCGAGGCCCGCGCCCCGGACCGGGGCCTCCAGCAGGCAGGACACCCCGGGCCGGACGTGCCGTACCGACGGTCGCGCTAGTTCGGCCGGTCCTCGCGGAGCGACAGGTTCAGCCGCTCGCTCGCCAACCGCATGTGCTCCGCCATGGCCGCGTCCGCCGCCTCCGGGTCACCGGCCCGGATCGCGTCGAGCACCGCCCCGTGCTCATGGAGGGTTCCGCTCACCGTGCCCTCGATGTCCCCGGCCCGCTCCATCCACACCTGGAGCAGCGCCCGGATCGAGTGGAGGATGTCGCTCAGCACGCTGTTGCGGGCGATGTTCGCCGTCTCCAGGTGGAAGGCGATGTCGGCGTCGACGAACGCCTTGACGTCCGTTCCCGCCTCCCTCATCCGTTCCAGATGACCGGCGAGCCGCTCGACGTCCTCCGCGGAGGCCCGGTCCGCGGCGAGCCGCGCCGACATGCCCTCCATGAACGTACGGACCTCCACCAGGTCCCGCGTCCGCCGCTGACCGAGCATCAGCCCCCAGTTGATCGCCCGAGGCAGGAATTCCGACGTCCCCTCGCGCACGTACGAGCCCGATCCCGGCCGGATCTCGATGATGCCCAGCACGTCCAGCGCGGAGAGCGCCCCGCGCACGCTGGAGCGAGCGACCCCGAGCGCGTCGGCGAGCTGCCGTTCGGCGGGCAGCCGCGTACCCGGCTTCAGGTTGCCCTCGGAGAGGTGGTCGAGGAGCCGCTTGGCCACCTCGCTGACCGAGGACTCCCGCACGACCGGGCGCAGAAGTGACGTCAAATCGGGCTCTTCGGGCTGCGTGGACACGTCGCCAAGTACATCAGACGTCGCCGCTTCCGGGTGGGCCGGGAGCACGGTAGCGCCGCTCATCGGCCATATCAACCCGCTCGTCGGAGCGACGTACGTCACTTTGGTTAATTGGTGACCAATTTTGTTTTCGGGGCTAGCGTGAGCACCGTCGGTGGGTCGGACGTGGTCATTTCCGGTTTACCTACCCGTTGCCGATATGTGGCACAGAGCCGGACAAAGCGGTCCGGGAATCGAGGAGTCTCCATGGGCGCCACTGCGCATTCAGTCGAGAGATCAGCCGTCGAGAGATCAGCGATCAAGAAGGTTTCGATCCGGCTCGTCCCCTTCGTGGCCCTGATGTTCTTCGTGAACTATCTGGACCGGACGGCCGTCTCCTTCGCCGAGCCGAACGGGATGGGCCAGGACCTCGCGCTGTCCGCGGCACAGTTCGGCTTCGCCTCGGGCGTCTTCTTCATCGGCTACATCATTCTCGAAGTGCCCAGCAACATGGCGCTGCACAAGTTCGGCGCCCGCCGGTGGCTGGCCCGGATCATGGTCACCTGGGGCATCGTCGCGCTGCTGTTCACCTGGGTGCAGAACAGCGAGCAGCTCTACACGCTGCGGTTCCTGCTCGGTGTCGCGGAGGCCGGTTTCTTCCCCGGCGCGATCCTCTTCCTGAGCCAGTGGGTGCCCTCCCGGCACCGTACGAAGGTGCTCGGCCTCTTCTACCTCGCCCAGCCGCTGACCACCGTGATCGGCGCCCCGCTCGCAGGCTGGTTGATCAACCAGCACGGGCTCTTCGGACTCGAAGGCTGGCGCGTGATGTTCCTCGGCGTGTCCGTCCCGGCGATCCTGCTCGGGATCATCGCCTGGTTCTACCTGATCGACCGGCCGGCGGACGCGAAGTGGCTGACGGCCTCCGAGAAGCAGTGGCTGACCGCCGAGCTGGCCGCCGAGAACGCCGAGAAGACGGGCGCGGACGAGAGGACGAGCCACGGCCGCGAGGCCCTGAAGACCGCCTTCACCAACAGCCGCGTCTGGACCCTGGCGCTGATCTACTTCGGCTTCATCTACGGCCTGTACGCCCTCGCGTTCTTCCTGCCGACGATCATCAACGGCTTCCAGGAGCAGTTCGACACCTCGTTCAGCGTCATGGACAAGGCCCTGATCACGGCGATCCCGTACCTCCCGGCCGCGGTCGTCCTGTTCTTCTGGTCACGGCACGCCACCAGGCACGGCGTCGACAAGTGGCACATCGCGGGCCCGGCCGTCGTCGGCGGTGTCTCGATCCCGATCGCCCTCTACATGGGCTCGCCCGCCGCCACCGTCGCGGTCATCACGGTCACCGCGTGTGCGATCTTCGCCGCGCTGCCGGTCTTCTGGTCGGTGCCGTCGCAGTTCCTCACCGGTGCCGCGGCGGCGGCCGGCATCGCTCTGATCAACACCGCGGGCAACGTGGCCGGTTTCGCCGCCGGGTACGTCACCGGCTGGCTGAAGGACTTCAGCGGCGACTACTACCTGCCGCTGTTCCTGGTCGGCGCCTTCATGCTCATGTCCGCCGCGCTGATGCTGTGGCTCGCGAACCGGTCCAAGGGCCAGGCCGCGGGCCAGGGCCGGCCCCTCGTGGAGGCCCACTGATGACCCGCCTGTTCAACGACCCCGCCGCCTTCGCCGACGAGGCGCTCGAAGGCTTCGTCGCCGCCCACCCGCGCCGGGTACGGAAGGTCCCCGGCGGCGTGGTCCGCGCCACCCGCACCTCCCCCGGCCAGGTCGCCGTCGTCGTGGGCGGCGGCTCCGGCCACTACCCGGCCTTCTCCGGCCTGGTCGGCCAGGGCCTCGCCCACGGCGCCGCGGTCGGCAATGTCTTCGCCTCGCCCTCCGCCCATCAGGTGCAACAGGTCGCGAAGGCCGCGCAGACCGGTGGCGGGGTCCTCCTCGCGTACGGGAACTACGCGGGCGACGTCCTCCACTTCGGACAGGCCGCAGGGCAGTTGACCGCCGAGGGCATACCCACCCGCACGCTCGGCGTCACCGACGACATGTCCAGCGCCTCCCCCTCCGAGGCCCACAAGCGCCGCGGGGTCGCCGGTGACCTGGTGGTCTTCAAGGCGGCCGCGGCCGCCGCCGAGGCCGGGTACGACCTGGCCGAGGTGACCCGCGTCGCCGAGCTGGCCAATGCCCGCACCCGCTCGTTCGGGGTGGCGTTCTCCGGCTGCACTCTGCCCGGCGCCGACCACCCGCTGTTCACCGTCCCGGACGGCCGGATGGCCGTCGGGCTCGGCATCCACGGCGAGCCCGGCATGGGCGAACAGTCCGTCCCGAGCGCCGACGAAGCCGCCGAACTGCTGGTGGGGACCGTGCTCGGCGAACTGCCCGAGGGCGTGGACAGCCCGCGCGGACAGCGCGCGGCCGTCATCCTCAACGGGCTCGGCTCGGTGAAGTACGAGGAGTTGTTCGTCGTCTACCGGCGGGTCGCCCGACTCCTCGACGAGGCCGGTGTGCAGATCGTCGACCCCGAGGTCGGTGAGCTGGTGACCAGCTTCGACATGGCGGGCGTCTCGCTCACCCTGTGCTGGCTGACCGATGAGCTCGAACCTCTGTGGACGGCGCCGGCGGACGCCCCCGCGTACCGCAAGGGCGTCGTCGAGGCAGCGGACCTCGTCACCGCGGACGTCCAGGAGCAGGCCGTCGACGACACCGTCCCGGCCGCGGTGGACGAGTCCCGCGAGGCGGCCCGTACCGTCGTCGCCGCCCTGCGCGCCCTCAAGGACACCGTCGACGCGCACGCCGACGAGCTGGGCCGGATCGACGCGGTCGCGGGTGACGGCGACCACGGCATCGGCATGCAGCGCGGTTCCACCGGCGCGTACGAGGCCGCGGTCCGCGCCCAGCGGCTGGGTGCGGGGGCGGGAACCGTCCTCCTGCGGGCCGCCGATGCCTGGGCCGACCGGGCGGGCGGCACCTCCGGCGCCCTGTGGGGCGTCGGCCTGCGAGCGCTCGGCACGGCTCTCGGCGACACCGGCCGGCCCACGGCCGCCGCGGTCGCCGCCGGGATCACCGAGGCGTCGGCGGGCGTCATGCGGCTGGGCGGGGCCGAGGTCGGCGACAAGACGATGGTCGACGTCCTCGTCCCCTTCGCCGCGGCCCTGAGCTCCGCCACCGGTGAGGGCAGGCCCCTGACAGCCGCCTGGGACGCGGCGGCGAGCACCGCCGAGGCCGCCGCGAAGGCCACCGCCGATCTGCTCCCCCGGATGGGCCGGGCCCGTCCGCACGCCGAGAAGAGTCTCGGCACCCCGGACGCCGGAGCCCACTCCCTGGCGCTGATCGTCCGCGCAGTCCACCCCGTTCTCGCAACGACCCTGGAGAAGCACTGATGTCCGACCAGCCGATGTCCGACAGGCTCCGCATCGTCGTCGGTTCCGACGACGCCGGTTACGCCTACAAGGAAGCCCTCAAGAGGGACCTGGAGGCCAGCGGCCTCGTCGCCGACGTCATCGATGTGGGCGTCGACGCCGAAGGGCACACCGCGTACCCGAAGGTCGCCATCGCCGCCGCGGAGATGGTCGCGCGCGGCGAGGCGGACCGCGCCCTGCTGGTCTGCGGCACCGGCCTCGGCGTCGCCATCGCCGCCAACAAGGTCAAGGGCATCCGGGCCGTCACCGCCCACGACTCGTTCTCCGTCGAGCGCGCGGTCCTCTCCAACAACGCCCAGGTCCTCACCTTCGGCCAGCGGGTCGTGGGCCTGGAGCTGGCCCGTCGGCTGGCCGCCGAGTGGCTGACGTACCGCTTCGACGAGACATCGGCGTCGGCCGCCAAGGTCGCGCTGATGAACGACTACGAGAACCAGCAGGAAGCCGCAGCCTGATGTCCGCCGCTCCGAAGAACCACCCCCGGGTCACGATCGGGGTGAGCCTGAAGATGTACTTCGGCCACCACGAGACCCTGAACTGGGCGCGCCGGATCGCCGCCGCGGCCGCCCGCCACCCCGCCGTGACGAGCGGTACCGCCGAGCTGTTCGTGCTGCCCGCGTTCCCGGCGATCGTCCCGGTGGCCGGCATCCTCGCCGGGACAAAGGTCCGCACCGGGGCGCAGGACCTGGCGACCGAGGACACCGGCCCGTACACGGGCGAGGTCAGCGGCACCCACCTGAAGGAGATCGGCACGAGCTACGCCGAGGTCGGACACGCCGAGCGCCGCCGCCTCTTCGGCGAGGGCGACACGGTGGTGGCCGCGAAGACGGCGGCAGCGCTGCGCAACGGCCTCACCCCGGTCCTCTGTGTCGGCGAGCTCGACCCGGTCGCCCCCGCCGAGGCGGCGGCCCGCACGGTCGCGGAGGCCGAACGCGTCCTGGCCACGGCCGCCCACGACGGCGCGCCCGCCCCGGTCGTCATCGCGTACGAACCGCAGTGGGCGATCGGCGCACCCGAACCGGCGTCCCCCGAGCACATCCGCACGGTCTGCGAGGCCCTGACGGCCTGGCTGGCAACGCAGCCGTCGCTGACCGGCAGCCGGGTGATCTACGGCGGCAGCGCGGGCCCCGGCCTGCTGACGGAGCTGGGCACCGGCGTCGGCGGGCTCTTCCTGGGCCGCTTCGCGCACGACCCGGCGGCGGTGGAGCAGATCCTCGACGAGGTGTGGTCCCTGCATGCCTCCACCGCGGCGAACTCCCCGGAAGGAGCGGTCTGATGGCTTACGGACTGAGTACGTACGCCTTCTTCTGGCGGATCTCCGAGCAGGCCCCGCAGCCGCTCACCGTCCACGAAATGCTGGCGCAGACCCGCGATCTGGGTGGCGAGGTCTTCCAGATCTGCGACTACCCGCGGATCGAGACGTTCGACGACGCGCAGCTGGACGCGGTGCGCGCCACGGCCGCCGCGTACGGCATCACGCTGGAGCTGGGCACGCGAGGCGTGCGCACCGAGCACCTGACCGACTACCTCCGTATCGCGCGGCGCCTGGGCGTCACCCTGGTCCGCTCGATGCTGAACACGGCCGACCACCGGCCGACGGTGGCGGAGGCCACGGCCCTGCTCCGCGAGGCCGTCCCCGCGTACGCCGCCGCCGGTGTGACGCTCGGCCTGGAGACGTACGAACAGGTCTCCACCGACGACCTGTTGGCCGTCGTCCGCGGCGTCGACAGCCCGCACCTGGGCGTCGTCCTGGACCCGGGCAACAGCGTCGCGCGGCTCGAACGTCCGGTGGACGTCGTCGACGCCACCGCCCCCCACGTGGTGAACATCCACGTCAAGGACTTCTCGTTCTCCCGCCGTGACGGCTGGGTCGGCTTCACCTTCGCCGGCTGCCTCCTCGGCGAGGGCCTCCTGGACTACGACCACATGATCGAAAAGGTCCGGCCGGCCGAGAAGGGCATCAACCAGATCGTCGAGCACTGGCTCCCCTGGCAGGGCGATTTCACCGAGACCGCCCGCCTGGAGGACCAGTGGACCCGGCACAGCATCAACACCCTCATGAGGAGCAAGTAATGGCCACCGAAACCACGACCGCATCCACCACCGTTGCCGTCATCGGGGCCGCCGGCAAGATGGGCCAGCGCGTCTCCAACAACCTGGTCAAGAGCGACTTCACCACCCTCTTCGCCGAGAACTCGCCGAAGGGCCAGGAGCTGATCCGCGAGCTCGGCCGCGAGCTGACCGACGGCGCCGAGGCCGCGGCGCGGGCCGATGTCGTGATCCTCGCCGTGCCGGACGTCGTCCTCGGCAAGGTCTCCGAGCAGCTCGTCCCGGTCATGAAGCCGGGCGCGATCCTGCTGACCCTGGACCCGGCCGCCGCGTACGCCGGCCTGCTGACCCGCCGCGCGGATGTGCACAACGCGGTGGCGCACCCCTGCCACCCGTCGGTGTTCCTGGAGCGCACGACGAAGGAGGAGTGGGCCGACACCTTCGGCGGCATCGCCGCCCCGCAGGAGGTCGTCGCCTCCTTCGAGCCCGCCGCCGAGGCCGCCGACCCGAAGGCCCAGGAACTGGCGGAGGCCGTCATCTCCACGATGTACGCGCCGGTCGTCGAGGTCCACTGGGTGACCGTCAAGCAGCTCGCCGTCCTGGAGCCGACGCTCGTCGAGACGATCGCCTGCATGGTCGGCGCCCTGCTGACCGAGGCCCTGCACGAGACCGTCCACACGGTGGGCGTCCCGGAGAAGGCCGCCCGCGCGATGCTGCTCGGCCACACCCAGGTGGCGCTGGCCAACACCCTCAAGGGCTCGAACCCGTTCTCCGACGCGTGCCTGATCGCGATGGACTACGGCCGCGAGTCGATCGTCCGCGACGACTGGAAGAACGTCTTCGACGACGCCGAGCTGGACAAGGTCATCACGCGGATGCTCAAGATCAAGGAGATCAAGCGCTGACTTCGCGCTTCCGGCACCCGTACGGGCCGGGCCGACCCACCACGGATGGGGGCGGGCCCGGCCCGTACGTTTCCGCGGCATCGGCGATCGGCTGCCTGCCGTCGAATTAATCGCTGGCCCCGTACCCAGGGCGTTGTTACGGTGCTCGGACTCCGATCGCCGTGTCGAACGTCGGCGAACTATGGGCTCCGCCCTGGAAAGAAGTTGATGTATGCCCCGGCCAGTGGTTCCGAGTCTCCCTCGTCGCGCCTTCGTCCGCGCCGGGGCGATCGGAGCTGCGTGCATGCGCACGCCCGCGGCATCGCGCTGACCCGCGTGCCCTGACCGGTGAGCGTTTCCCGCTCGCCGGTACGTGATCCCGGCTGACGACTCACGCCGCTCCGACCCATGCCCCCGAGGGCTGCTCGGTACTTCCCTGCTGCATTGCTCATCCTCTTCGGCAAGGAGAAAACCGGGTGTCCACCGACAACCCCCAGCACCGTCCCACCAAGTCCTCCGCCCACGGCGCCAGTGCCTTCCTGAGGACCGACACCTTCACCTGCCTGTGGTGCGGGCTGACCGTCGCCACGCTCGCGCCCGACGGCAGCCGCCGCAACCACTGCCCCAGCTGCCTGCACTCGCAGCACTGCCTCGACCACGTCGAGGGCGGCCCGTCCGACTGCGGGGCGCGTATGACCCCGATCTCCATCGCGGTGCTCCGTACCGGCGACTGGATGGTCATCCACCGCTGCACCCGCTGCGACGAGCTGACCTCGAACCCGGCCTGCGGGGACGACAACCAGCTGATCCTGATGCGGATGGCCGTGCGACCACTGGCCCAACCTCCCTTCCCTCTCGAAGCGTTCGGTGCTCTGTGACCCGCCGAAGACGACCGAGAACAGGACGGAGGCCGCACCGTGCCACGACGTAGACCCCGCCGACCGGCCCACCGCCCGCAGCGGCGCAAGGACGTCCTGCACGGACCGGGCGGCGCACACGGCGACGCGTTCCGCTGCGTCGGCTGCCGGCTCGACGTTCCGCTGAACGCACCGGGCACCGGGCACCGCAATCACTGCCCGCACTGCCTGACCAGCCTGCACGTCGATCTGCGGATACCGGGCGACCGGGCCGCCGACTGCCGCGGGCGGATGACGGCACTCAGCCTGTCCGTGAGGCAGGACGGTGAGTGGGCTGTCATCCACGAGTGCCTGGTCTGCGGCGAGCTGAGCGCCAACCGCATCGCGGGGGACGACAACGCCCTCGTCCTGATGCGGATGGCGGTACGCCCGCTGTCGGACACCGCCATCCCCGTACGAGCACTGCTCACGCTCTGACACGGGGGCGCCCGGTCACCGTCGTGATGGCGACGGCGACCGGGCGCCGAGTGTGGTGCGCGCCGTCCGCTAGGAACACCGAGCAACTGCACTGGTTCAAGAGCAGCCACAGCGACGGTGAAGGCGGCAACTGCATCGAGGTCGCCTACGACTGGCGCAAGTCCGGTTACAGCACGGGCGAAGACGGCAATTGCGTCGAGGTCGCGACCTGTCCCACCACCGTCCACATCCGCGACTCCAAGATCGCCCAAGGCCCCCACCTCGACGTCGCCCCCGCCACCTGGTCGGCGTTCGTGGCGTACGCGCAGCTGGGGTAGTCCGCCCTGGAGAAGGCCGGGGCGACGTTGTGGCCGCCGAAGCCGGACGAACCGGCTGTCCCGACGGCTCAATTCCCCCGACGGTACAAGCCCATGCACGACCGTGATCCCCGCGTGATTCCCGCCCCGTAGCCTCCCATCGGCCAGGGGACGGGCGGGGTACGCGATCGAGACGGGGCAGGACATGACATACCGGCGCGCAGCGATACCGGCACTGGCCGGAGGACTGTTGCTCACGGCGCTTCTGTGGTGGGCGGGGGCAAGCGTGAACGCGCTGCACCTGCCGGGCACCGCCGACGTGATCGGCGGCCGGGCAGCCGCCGATCTCGAATACTGGCTCATCCCCTGGTCGTACGATCCCCCGGATTCGGTCCGGCTCGGCGCCGCGGTGTCCGGCGGGATCGGGGACACAGCCGTGACCGACAGCAGCCGCTACCTCTCGCTGTACGCGACCGGGATGCAGATGAGGTTCGTCGCGGTCTTCGCCTTCTTCGTACCCGGGGCGCTGCTCCTGGTACGCAGGCTGCCGCCGGTACGCGGCCGGATGGTGGCCGCACTGCTCGCGGTGTGGGCCTGGGGCCTGGTGGCCGGGACCCTGGCGGTGACCGTCTCCGCCCCGTGGCTGATCGCCTCGCAGGGGCGCGGCAGTTACCGCTTCCTGCCCCAGTTGGCGGGGGCGATCTCCTCCGGACGGCAGATCCTGGCGGTGATCGCGCTCGTCTCGGCGGCGGCCACCGTGCTCGCGGCATGGGTCACCGCCAAGGGTGCCGGTGTGCTGCCGAGGCAGAACGTTCCGGCGCGCGCCGCCCGCCTGGCCGCCACCTCCGGGACCCTCGTCGTCGCGCTGTCCTTGGTGGTCCTCTCGTACCAGCCGGTCGCCGCGACCCTCCAGAGCATCCCCCTGTCCGGTCGGCTCCTCTCCGAACCGGGCGATCTCCTGCGCCAGTGGCTGCTGCTCGGCGCCTGGGCGGGCCCGGCAGGTGCGCCGATCGGCGACTGGCTCCTGCACCGCGCCGCCGATGCACTGCTGCTCGCCGTGGTGTGGTGGTCGCTGCGGTGGCTGCCCGCACTGCTGACCCGGGCCACCGTTCCTGCGATGGCGGTCGGCACGGTCTGTGCGACCGTTGTCGGACTGCTGGCGAGCCAGTTGCTGCAGATCGTGACGAGCGCGTCGGACTCGGGCATGCGCTGGGGGCTCGTACACCTGTCAGCCGCCATCGGCGGCGGCGTCCCGGCTGCCCTGACCTGCGGTCTGGTGGCGGGCGTCGCGGCTGTCGCGACACTGCGGTTGACCGCAGGTCGCACGGAAACCACCGACGCCATGGCCCCCGCCCCGCCTGCCGCCCTGCCGGACCCGCCCGCGTGATGACGTCGCCCGGTCAACCTTCGTGGCGTACGCGCAGCAGGGCTGAGCCACACCGGCACTGCACCGGATCAGGCCACCCCCGACTCGGTGCAGTGCGACACGGCCGACCGTGACTCGGTGGACCCCGACCCCTGCCCCGGGCCTCTGCCGCGACTGTCGGGCCGACGCGCACCGAGGGGGCCGAGGCGCTCGGAGCGAGCGCCTCGGGTCACGGGCGGGGTGTCGGCCAGTTCTGGGTGTCCGCCCACGCCGCGTACGAGGTCCAGGCAATGCCGGGGAACTGCGCCCGCAGGGCCTCCAGGTCCACCTGGTATCCGGTGTCCGTCAGGAATCTGTACATGGCGAACATGTCGGGGTTGACGGTGCGCAGGTCCTCCAGCGGCGTCCGCCGGAACGCGACCGTGCCCCCGGCGGCCCGGCCGATCTCCTCGGCCATCCGGACCGGTGTGGGGTCGTCGCCCGCCACCTCGATCCGCTGCCCGATCCAGCGGTCCGGATCGGCCACGACCGCGGCCACGACACGGCCCAGGTCCTGCCGAGCCACCTGCTGGAGCGGGGTGTCGCCGGGGAGCGGCATGGTGAGGAGGCCGGCGGCGACCTCGTCCATGGCTCCCAGCGCGTTGTCGTAGAAGTAGGTCGGTGCCACCACCGTCGCCGGAAGCCCGGAGTCGGCGAGCAGTTCCTCGGTCCTGGCCTTGGTCTCGAAGTGCGGGACCCCGGTGTCCCGGTCCGCACTGGCGACGGAGGCCAGCACCAGATGCGGCAGTGCGGCGTCCGCGGCCGCCCGGACGATCGCCGCGCCCTGGGCCACCTCCGCGTCCAGACCGTCCTGGAACGGGGTGGTGACGGCGAACGCGGCCGTCGTGCCCCGGAACGCCTCGGCGAGCGAGACCGCGTCGAACAGGTCCCCGGCGACGACCTCCGCTCCGGCCACCGCCAGCGCCTTGGCCCGTCCGCTGCCGGGATCGCGCACCACGGCGCGCACCCCGTGCCCGGCCTCCAGCAGGGCGGCGGCCACCGCGCCGCCCTGGCCTCCGGTCGCTCCGAGTACCGCGATGGACATGGGTTCTCCCTGATCGAGGGGCATGTGTCCCGCCCATGCTTACCAGCGTGGTGGCTGGGCCTGCCACCGGGCGGCCCCCGGAAACCGCATGCCCGACGCACCGCGCCCGCCCCTCCCCGTCCTCCCCGCCCCCTGCTGCTCGCGCCTCCGCCGGACCACCGGTTTCCCTATCCTGTCCGGATGACCACGACGGCTGCGCCTCCCCTTGAACTCGTCATATTCGACTGCGACGGCGTGCTCGTCGACAGCGAGAAGATCGCCGTGCGCGTCCAGGTCCAAGTGGGTGCCGAACTGGGGTGGGCGCTGACGGAGGACGAGGTCGTCGAGAAGTTCGTGGGCCGGTCGAACGCGTCCATCGGCGAACTGGTCGATGCCCGTCTGCCGGGCCGGGCCCCGGCCTGGCAGACGCGGTTCGAGCAACTCCACCGCGACGCGGTGGACACCGAACTCGTCGCGGTCGACGGCATCCACGAGGCGCTGGCCGCTCTCACGCTCCCCAGCTGTGTGGCGTCGAGCGGCAGCCACGAGAAGATGCGGCACACCCTGGGCCACACCCGGCTCCACTCCCACTTCGAGGGCCGGATCTTCAGCGCGAGCGAGGTCGCGCACGGCAAGCCCGCCCCCGATCTCTTCCTCCACGCCGCCCGGCAGATGGGGGTCGAGCCGGCCGCCTGCGTCGTCGTCGAGGACAGCAAGTACGGCGTCCAGGCAGCCCGTTCGGCGGGGATGCGGTCGCTGGGCTACGCCGGCGGTCTCACCCCGGCGCACTGGCTGGAGGGCCCGGACACCGTGGTCTTCGACGACATGCGCAAGCTGCCGGCGCTGCTGTCCGGACTCTGCCCCTCGCTCTGACCGGCGGCGGCACGCGGAAGGGCCGGGCGCCCCACCTCGGGTTCCAGGCGCATGAGTCCGATGTCCGTGCTGACCGGGGAGGTCACGGTTCGCCGCACGGACGTCGGACCACCGCTCCCGGCCAGGGTCCCTCGATCAGTGGACCGGCCCCATGACGCCCGTCCAGGGCCTGTTGGCTTCCTGTTCGACACCTGTCAGATTCCTGTCAGATTTCCCGATGCGGACAACCGGTGACGATGCGTCATCCTCTCCCCGGTGCGGGGGGTGCTCCTGGGATTCCTGGGGCGCTGAAGCACGAGCAACGACGAGGAGACACCATCGTGAGACAGGTCTCACGCGCGCTGGCGGCTGCCCTGGCGGCCGTGGCGCTGGCGGCGGGTGCACCAGGGCCGGCGCACGCGCAGCCGGCCGCCGATTCCATACCCGGCGCGCCACCGGGCGCCTCCGGGGAGCGGCTGCCGGAGGGGTGGCGTGTCGAGGGCGGGGAGCTGATCTGGAGTTCGCCCGAGCCCGTGGGCATGGGCGGCGCCCTGGTCGAGTTCCGCTCGGGGGAGCGGACCCTCGGCGTCCCGAAGCCCTCCCCCGACCAACGCACCTTCCGGCTCCGCCTCGGCGGGGCGGGGGTCGGACCGTTGAGCGAACTCCAGGTCGTCGCCGGTTCGCGGCGGCTGGATGCCGCAGGGGCCGACCGGGCGTCCGGCAAGCGGCGCTCGTCGGCCCTGGCGGCGCCCCAGGACCCGTTCCCCGCCAACCCGGTCGACCCCGGTGTCGCCGGTACGTACCGAACCGTCAGCGGTGAGTACGTCCTGAAGTCGGTCAGGCTGCCGGGCTACGCCGAGCCCGTGGAGATGCGCGCCACGGTCGTCGGTCCGACGGACGCGCCGGGGAAGCGACCGCTGGCGCTCTTCCTCCACGGCCGCAGCGCCACCTGCTACGAGCCCGGCAAGAACAGCGCGGGCATGCAGTGGCCGTGCAAGCCGGGCAACAAGGCGGTCCCGAGCTACCGCGGCTTTCTGCACGACCAGAAGCGCCTGGCTTCCCAGGGCTATGTGACGGTCTCCATCTCCGCGAACGGTGTCAACGCGCAGGACGGCCGCGCGGCCGACTTCGGGGCGCAAGCCCGTTCGTCCCTGGTGCGCCGGCACCTCGCCCGCTGGGCGGAGTGGGGCGCGGACCCCGCGAAGGCTCCCAAGGCCGTGCGCGCGACGGAGCCCGCGGACCTCTCGAAGGTGCTCCTGGTCGGCCACTCCCGGGGCGGTGAGGGCGTCAACCGGGCGGCCCTCGACAGCGTCTCCCCGCCGCCGCCCGCCGAGGACGGCTACCGGGGGCCGGTGAGCTGGCGGATCCGCGGCACTGTCCTGATCGGCCCCACCCTCTTCGGCCAGAACCCCACGCCCGACGTGCCCTCCATGACCATCCTGCCGGGCTGTGACGGCGATGTGAGCGATCTTCAGGGCCAGATCTACCTCGACGGCACCCGGGGCATCGGCCGGGGCACGGCGCTGCACAGCGCGGTGTACATGGTCGGCGCCAACCACAACTTCTTCAACACGGAGTGGACGCCCGGCCAGGCCGAGGCCCCGGCCGCCGACGACTTCTGGGACGACAAGAACAACCCGGACCCGGTCTGCTCGGCAGGGGCCAAGACCCGGCTGAGCGCCGAGCAGCAGCAGACGGCGGGCATCACCTACATCGCCGCCGCCGCACGGCTCTTCCTCGCGGGCGACGACCGGGTCCGCCCGCTGCTCGACGGCTCCGACCGGCGCGCGCCCTCGGCCGGCCCCGCCCGGGTGCTGACCCACGCCGTCGGCGGCAACCGGACCCCGGCGATCCGGCCCGACGACCCGCTCTCGGTGACGAACGGGCGCGTGTGCCGGCAGATCACGACGAGCGCCGGCCGGGCCTGCAGGCCCGACTCCGACCCCGGCCGGTCGCCGCACTTCGCGTCCTGGGCGGACACCGACAGTGAACCGGGCCGCAACGCGGTCACCGCTCGCTGGACCAAGCCGGGCACCCCGGTCCGGCTGACGCCTGAGCGTGCCTTCTCACTGGCGGGCTCCGACGCGCTGGCTCTGCGGGTGATAGTGCCGCCGAACACCCAGGGCACCCGGCTCGACGTCGCCCTCACCGACACCTCCGGCAAGCGGGTGAGGCTCGGTCAGGTCACCGTCGACGGCCTTCCCGGCTCCGACTCGACGGCCGCGCACTGGGCGCGTGAGGTCCGCGTCCCGCTGAAGGCCGCCGTCACCGCCGGTGTCGACCTGAAGCGGACGCAGTCGCTGGAGCTCACCCCGCGCAGCGGCTCCGGCGAGCTCTGGCTGATGGACGCCTGGGGCTGGCGCCCCGGCACCCCGGCGGTACGCCCCGTCGCGCTCCCGCGTGTCGACATCGGCAGGCTGACGGTCAAGGAGGGCGACTCCGGCACCCGTACCTACCGCGTACCCGTCCAGGTCACCGGCAAGGGCACCGGCGTGATCAAGCTCGCCGTCCGCGACCCGGAGACCTACAGGTCCACCGTCCGCACCGTGACGGTGAAGGCCGGTGGGTCCGTGGACGTGCCGATCACGGTCAAGGGCAACTCCCGCTACAACTACGACCTCCGATACGAGGTCGCGGCCAAGGCCGTGCGCGGCACGGCGGTCGGCGGCGCCTTCGGGGGCGTGCTCGTCGAGAACGACGACCCCATGCCCACGATCACCGTGACCCCGGTCGCCGACTCGGTCACCAAGGGCCAGAAGCTCACCTGGAAGGTGGAGCTCTCGGAGCCCGCCGACGTCAACATCGAGACGCGGTTCGACCTCCTGCCGGTGCTTGAGGGCACGGAACTGTCCACGAAGGACGTCGACGAGGAATGGCTCTCCGAGCTCGGCGAGTCCGCCGACCCGGAGCGGCCCCTGTCCACGAACGGCCCCTCCCTCTGGGTGTCCGTCCCCAAGGGCGGGACGAGCACCGAAGTGTCCGTGCCCACGGTCGCCGACGCGCTGACCGGGTCGGAGAAGTCCCTGCGGATGCAGGTGTACATCCTCAAGGAGAACGAGTGGTTGGAGGGCCCCCTCCTCACGGGGAAGGTCACGGACGCGCGCCAGGGCTGACGCCCGGGGTCCGCGCCCCGCGCTGACGGTGCCTGAGCGCACCACCTGGACGATGGCACCGGCCCCGCCACGGGGACCGGTGCCATCGGCGTGAGGGGCCACACGGAGGCCACGGAAACCCGCTTCCCCTCGACGGCCACCACGGCTCGCGCCGGGGCGACGGGGTCGCATTCCGGACGGCGGGTATTCGGGGGACTCGTGGCCCTTGTGTTCACCTCACCCGCGTCAGCGGGCGACCGCCTTGGTCGCCTTGCTGGTGGCGGAACCACTGGCGTGGCCGGTGCGGCGGGCGGTCACTTTCACGGTGATCTTCTTGCCGCGCTGGGCGGACTTGAGCGTCAGCGAGGACTTGGTCGCGCCGGAGATCGCCTTGCCGTTCGCGTACCACTGGTAGCCGTACGAGGTCGGGGCGGGCGACCAGGTGCCGTGGGCGGCCTTGAGGGTGCGGCCCACCTTCGCGGTGCCGGAGATCGTGGGCTGCTTGGTGGCCTTGGGCGCGCTGCCCTTGGCGACCTTCACGGAGGCGGGCGTCGCGGAACCGTCGGCGTGACCGGTGCGGTGGGCCGTGACGGTGACGGTGATGTACTTGCCGAGCAGCGACGCCGGGACGGTGTACGTCGACGCCGTCGCCCCCTTGACGGCCTTGCCGTCGGCCTTCCACTGGTAGCCGTAGGAGGTGGCGGACGGCGTCCAGCTTCCGCTCGTGGTGGTCAGCTTGGCGCCGACCTTCACGGTGCCGGTGATCTTCGGGGTGGTCGTCACCCCGGGCGCCGCGCCCTTGGCGACCGTGAGCGCCGCCGAGGTGGCCGGGACGTCCGGGGTGCCGGCGCGGCGGGCCGTGACGGTGACAGTGACTTTCTTGCCGAGCAGCGCGGCGGGGACGGTGTACGTGGACGCGGTCGCGCCGGACACCGTCTTGCCGTCGGCGTTCCACTGGTAGGCGTACGAGGCCGGGGCGGGGGTCCAGGTGCCGGTGGAGACGGTGAGCCGCTCACCCACCTTCGCGGTGCCGGTGATGGCCGGGGGCGCGTCGTTCCTGAGCGGGGCCCCGGTGACGGTGAAGCTGCCGAGCTGGTACCCCCATCCGTTGTGGGTGTTGACGCCGACGTTCCAGGTGCCGACGGCGGCCCCGGTCAGGTCGAGTACGGCCGTCAAGGTCCGCCGGTCCGCCGAAACCGCGGTGGTGGTCGACGTGATCTGTTTGCCGTTGAGGGACAGCACGATCCGGTCGTCCTTGTGCAGGGATGTACCGCTCAGCCGAACCGTCGCCTTCGTGCCACTGGCCCCGGTGGCCGGAGTGATCTGCCCGATGGTCACCTGCTCCGTGCCGCAGAGGACGGACGTGCAGACCGCCTCGGCCTCGTACGAGGTCTTCGATGCCTTCTCCGGCAGCGAAAGGACGAGGATGCTCGGGGTGGTCTCCTTGGTGTACGGCTCGTTCACGGCGCAGTCGTAGCCGGTCGGGATGTAGCGAATGCAGCCGTTGTCGAGGCTCGGGTCGTACAGCGCGGGTACCGCCGTCTCGGTGGCGCCCGTCGTGTCGCTGATCTCCATCTTGAAGTAGTCGCGGTACGCGGTGGGCAGTGCGGCGCAGACGGCGGTGTGCTGCTCGTCGAGGGTGCCGGTGACCGGGCCGTATCCGAAGGCGACGTTGGGGACCTTCTCGCACTCGGCGGCCGGTCCTTCCGCGCCGGCGATGCGCAGGGCGTCGAAGCGGTACGAGTCGGCGGCCTTCAGCCCGGACCGGACGGTGACCAGAACCTGGTAGTGGGTGGAGCCGGTGACGGCGCACGCCTGGTTCTTGTTGCAGAGGGCGGTGCCGTCCGCGCCGTACACCACCACGTTCGCGGTGCCGAGCGCGTCACGGACATCCATGTGCAGGATGTCCTTGGCGTCGGCGGTGGTGACCTGACGGCAGCGCAGCTCGCCGGGGGCTCCCATGGCGCCGCCGGTGGACGGACCGCCGACCTTCGTCGCCGGGTTCGGGGTGCAGCCCTTGGCCGTCGCGGTGACATCGCGGCGGGTCAGGGTGTAGTCGGCAGCGGTGTCACGGCCCGTGACGAGCACGGTGTGGGCGACGCCGGGGGCCAGTTCGCACGTGGTCCAGGTGGAGAGGGACGCGTATATGGAGCAGACCCGCTTGCCGTGGGGGTCGAGGACGGTGAAGTCGGCGGTGGAGGTGGTGCCGGGGGCCGCCTGGAGCTGAAGGTTCTCGTAGACGCTGTGGTCGTCGGCCGGGATGGTCAGGCAGTGCGAGAAGACACCGTCGCCGGTGGAGAACCGGGCCGCCGGGCTCGTCGCGGTGAAGTCGCCCGCCGGGATGGCCGCGCAGTCGCTCGCCGTGTCGGTGCGGTGCAGGGCGAGGGCATACGGGCCGGTCGGATTCGACTGGCTGTCGGTGGAGACCAGGGCTCGGAACGGGGCCTTGCCGGTGAGTGAGCACGTACCTGCCGAGAGGTCCGTCCAGTCGCACCGCTGTACACCGTCGGCGTCGACGACGGTCACTTCGGGGCGCGGCCCGGACCCGCTGAGGTCCTTCAGCACAGCCAGCCGGGCGTCCGCGGGAAGCGGCAGGGACAGGCAGTCGATCTCACCGGCCGTAGTGAACGCGGAACGATACAGGCCCAGTTCGACGGGCTCGCAGCCGGTGGTTGCGGAGCTTTCGAGGATCAGGGTGGGGTCGTCGGTGAAGACGGTGTACTCACCGGCGACGGGGAGGTCGCAGCTGTTCCAGGTGGCACAGACGGTCTTGCCGTCCCGGTCGTACACGGCGAGCGCAGAACGGGCGCCGTCGTGGACGTAGTACACGTCGTACCGTCCGGCGGCCGGGGCGGTGAACGTCTTGCAGCCGGAGGCCGGGACTGCGGTCGTCGGTGCGGAGTTGTATCCGTTCAGCGGGACGTGGGTGCAGCCGGCCGGGTCGGAGATGCGGCGGACGGCGAGGGTGTACTCGGCGGGGAAGCCGTGCTCGGCCTCGCTGACCTGCGAGAGGACCCGGTAGGGACCGTTGCCGGGCAGTACGCAGCCCTCGCTGCCGTCCTCGTTGAAGTGCGGGCAGATCCGGGCGCCGGTCTCGTCGGTGATCCAGGACAGGCTCTGGCCGTACACGGTCGTCCTGATCTTATGGGTGATCCGCTCGCCCGGCTTGCCCGCGAACGGCTGGCACTGGATGGCGTTCGCTCCGGTCGCCGAGCCGACGACGGGTGCGGTGTCCCAGGCGGTGCTGATCTCCGGGGCGCAGCCCTTGGTGGTGCCGAGGGGGACGACCGCGACGGTGGGCTTGCTCGGCTCGGGCCAGTTGTTCGTCAGCCGGAGCGTGAAGTCGCCCGCGCGGGGCAGCCGGCACCAGTCGGCACCCCACTCGGGGTCGTAGCAGTCGATCTCCGTGTCGCCGTCGAAGACATGGGCGTACGTGTTCGCCGCGTTGTCGATGAGCACGACCTTGTGCAGACCGGGCGCGTCGGCCGTGATGGTGAGGCAGGCCGTCCCGTCCGCGGGAACGGTCACGGCGCCTTCCGCCGGGGCGGCTTCGCCGAAGGCCGAGAGCGGCAGAACGGAACAGTCCTCGTCGGCCGGAGCGGCTGCCGCTGCCGCGGGGGCCGCACCGGCATACGCATGGGCGACGGTCGCGGGAATCAGCAACGAGAGCAGGACCGACAGCGTGAGCAGCAGAGCGGTGTACGCCCCGGATCTCGCGGCCGTACGTGGGTGGCTGGACGACATTCCGTTCCCCCCGGACCGGTGAAGTGAAGGATGCGCGCAGGGACTTCAGGGACGAGGCACGAACGCCGTGCGACCCGAAACGCAAGCAACATGTGCGCAAAACGTAAAGAACGCACATGATAACTGCACGGATGCTCGTCGAACAGGTCTCCATCCTGGGCAGCCGACGCACGCCCGGAGAAGCGCCCCGCCACCGGCGGCGAACGGCAGGCCACCGCCCCGTCATCGGACCGGCGAACGGCCCGCCTCACACACCGCCGACGTGCGCACGCCGTCGGGCGGCTGCTGGAGACCCGACCGCACGTCGTCTCAGGATCCTTACGGGCAAGGCGGATCCGGGCATCGCTACCCTGTTCCCCCGCTGTCACGAGGCAGGGGAGAACAGGGGTGGGACATGCGCGGAAGAATCGCTGCGGCATGCGTGGTCGGGGCGGTGGCCACGGGGATCGCGGTGGCTCCGGCCGCTCACGCGGAGGGGCGTGGTGACATCCGGGTCACCAAGACCGTCGTGAACGGCGGCAGCAACGTGATCGTCGGGGTCAAGGACATCAAGCGGTTCCCGATCACCATGACGATCAAGGACAACTCGGGGGTGAAGGGGGTCTCCGATGTGTCCGCGTTCAACACGACCAACGCCCACGGACCGGTCGACCACCTCGGCACGACGTGCAGGAAGGTCAGCACGACCACGTCCGTGTGCACGGCGACGATGCAGATCGACCCGGCGTGGATCGACTCGTACGGAAGCGGCAACGAGGGCTGGGACGCCAACTCGGTCGCGGGGAACTGGCAGGTCAACGCCACGGTCCAGGCGAACGACCGCGACTACTGGATCTCCGACCGCATCGCCTTGTTCAAGGTGAAGCGCGCCGCGACCCTGACCACGGACGCCACGCCCGAGCCGGTCGGGAAGGGCGGCACCCTGACCGTCACCGGGAAGCTGTCGCGGGCCAACTGGACGGACCTCAAGTACCACGCGTTCACCCGGCAGGTGGTGAAGCTGCAGTACAAGAAGCCCGGCGGCTCCTACAGCACCGTGAAGACGGCGACGACCGACAGCAAGGGCCATCTGCGCACGACGGTGAAGGCCACCGCCTCGGGCAGCTGGCGCTGGGCGTTCCTCGGTACGACCACGACCATGAAGGTCGTCTCCACCGGCGATGCCGTCACGGTGAAGTGATCTCGCGGCGGGCCGGGAACGGCCCGCCGACGGGTCACGGCCCCGCGCGGACCGGCCGCTTCCGCCCGGGGCGTCGTCCGTGGGCGCAGGGAGGGGGCGGACCGGTGCACACCACGTCCGTCGGCGAGAGGCGGCGGGCACCCGTCGGGACGTGCGGTGCGGCTACTCCCCCAGCACGGCCCGCATCACGTTCTTCGCGATCGGAGCGCCGAGGCGTCCGCCCGAGATGTCCTGGCGCGAGATGTCCATGTCCGTCGGGTCGATGAACACCGCGACCGCCACCGACCGGCCGTCGGCCTTCTTTCCGTACGAGACGAACCAGCCGTACGGCACCTCGTCCTTCACGTTCACGCCGCGCTGCGCCGTACCGGTCTTGCCGCCGACCGTGACGCCGTCGATCAGGGCCCGCTGGGCGCTGCCCTCCTTGGCCGTGAACTCCATCATTTCCTGGACCTTCTTTGCCGTCTCCTCGGACACGGCCTGGCTCTTGAGCTTCGGCTCGTTCTTCTCCAGGACCGACAGGTCGGGGCCGCGCAGCTCGTCGACGATGTACGGCTGCATCAGCTTGCCGTCGTTGGCGAGGGCGGCCGTCACCATCGCCATCTGCATCGGCGTGCTGGTGAGACTGCCCTGGCCCATGCCGGTCAGCGCCGTTCCGGGCTTGTCCAGTTCCTTCGGGTAGAGGCTCCTGGTGGCGAGCATGTCTCCGAAGTCGTCCGAGTACACATCGGAGTTGAAGCCGAAGTTCTCCGCCGTCTCGCGCATCTTGTCGGCACCGACCTTGGACGCCGCGTCGAGGAAGACGTTGTTGCAGGAGTACTGCATCGCGGTCTTCATGGACGCCTTGTTGCACACCGCGTCGCCGGCCTCGCTGCTGATCTTGTTCGTGGAGAGCGGCAGGGGGTACGGGGAGACGGCGTCGGACGCCGCGTCGACATCGGTGACCACGCCGTTCTCCAGGGCCGCGGCCGCCGTCAGGATCTTGAACGTCGAGCCGGGCGGGAAGGTCTCGCGCAGCGGGCGGTTCGCCAGCGGCTTGCGCTTGTCCTTGACGAGGGCCTGGAAGCGGTCGCCCTCCTTGAACGAGTTCCCGGCGAAGACGGTGGGGTCGTACGAGGGCGTGGAGACGAGGGCCAGGACCTTTCCCGTACGCGGGTCGAGAGCGACCACCGCGCCCCGTGCGCCGAGAGCGGTCAGCCCCTGGTAGCCGGCCTTCTGCGCCTTCGGGTCGATCGTGGTGATCACGTCGCCGCCGCGCCGCTTCTCGCCGGTGAGGATGTCCTTGGCGTGCCGGAACGCGAACCGGGCGTCCTGGCCGCTGAGGACGGTGTCGTACGTCTTCTCCAGCAGGGACATGCCCTGCGCCTGGGAGGCGTAGCCGGTGACCGGGGCGTACATCGCGCCCTGCCGGAAGGTCCGCCGGTACTTGAAGTCGGTGCCGTCGACCGCCTTGGAGCCGGTGATCGCCCGGCTGCCCACGATGATGTCGCCGCGCGGGGTGGCGAACTGGGTGATCTTCACCCGGCGGTTGTGCTCGTCGGTGGCCAGTGACTCGCTGCGGACGTGCTGGAGCCAGTTCGCCCGCAGCAGCAGGGCCAGCACCAGCATTCCGCAGAAGATGGCCACATGCCGCACCGGCCTGTTCATCGTGCTCCCGTCCCCGGCCCCGATCGATCTCTGACTGGGGAAGATGCACGTACCGGTCAGGCGGTTGCACCGCTCACAGATATTCCGCGTAGCCGTCCAGTGCGCGCAGCACCTCGCCCTCCCCCGCCGGGGGCAGCTGGAGCACGACCTCCTCGATGCCCAGCTCGGCGTAGTGCGCCAGCTTTCCCGGGCTCGGAAGTACCGCGTACGGCACCACCTGGAGTTGCTTCGGGTCCCGGCCGGCCGCCTCCCACACCTCGCGCAGCTTCGGTACGGACTCCGTCAGACCGCGGCCGCCGATCGGGAGCCAGCCGTCCGCGTACTGCGTGATGTGCGCGAACAGCTTCGGACCCGCCGCGCCGCCGATCAGGGTGCGGGGGCCGTTCACCGGGCCGCGGGGTTCCTGGACCGGCTTCGGGTACGCGTGACTGGCCCGCACCGAGCCGAACTCGCCCTCGTACGCCGTCGGTTCGGCCGCCCACAGGGCGCGCATCAGGGCCATCCGGTCGCGGGTGAGGTCACGGCGCGTCGACCAGTCCACGCCGTGGTCCGCGGCTTCCTCGACGTTCCAGCCGTAGCCGAGGCCCAGCGTGAACCGACCTCCGGAGAGGTGGTCGAGGGTGGCGATCCGCTTCGCCAGGTCGATCGGATCGTGCTGGGCGACGAGCGTGATGCCGGTGCCGAGAGCGAGGCGTTCGGTGACCGCGGCGGCCTGGGCGAGGGCGACGAAGGGGTCGAGGGTACGGCCGTATTCGGGCGGGAGCTCGCCACCGGCCGGATAGGGGGTGTCCCTGCTCACCGGGATGTGAGTGTGTTCGGGCAGGTAGAGCCCGGCGAAACCGCGCTGTTCGAGCTCGCGGGCGAGCCGCAGCGGCGTGATCGTCTCATCGGTGAGGAAGATCGTTGTGGCGATCCGCATACGAGGACACCTCCGTCGTGGTCCGGTGACGGCCCCAACGTATGCCGTGCGGTGCGGAAAGCCGAGTGTCGCGGAGCACGGGCCCCGTTCGTGCCTCTCGGCGTTCTTCCGGAGTTCACGGCTTCCCGCCAGGGTCGAGTACGTCATCCTCGCCACCACGACACCCCGGGGAGTCACTCGTATGTCCTCATCGCAATCCGCCCACGGCCGTCCGATGGCCAGGCGCGGCCTTCTCGTCGGGACGGCGGCCACCGCTCTAACGTTGGGCACCGTGAGCTTCGCCGACGCCGCGACCGGCAACGACGCCCCCGACCGGACCGCTACCGTGCGCGGCACGCTGCCGACCGGGTCGCCCGACTATGTGTACCTGCCGGTCGAAGTACCGCGCGGAGTACGGGAGATCGCCGTCTCGTACACGTACGAGAAGACGCCCGTCCCGGCCGGGACGCAGGGCAACGCCCTCGACATCGGCATCTTCGACGAGCGCGGCACGGAGCTGGGCGGGCGTGGGTTCCGGGGCTGGTCCGGCGGCGCGCGCAGCGGCTTCTTCATCCGGGCCGACGAGGCGACGCCCGGCTACATCGCCGGTCCGGTACGGGCCGGGACCTGGCACATCGCCCTCGGGCCGTACACCGTCGCCCCGGAGGGGCTCCCGTACGAGGTGACGATCACCCTGCGCTTCGGGCCCGCCGGGTCCACGCCGAAGCCCGTGTACCCGCCGGAGCGGGCGAAGGGGCGCGGGCGCGCCTGGTACCGCGGGGACTGCCATCTCCACTCCGTCCACTCGGACGGCAGGCGCACCCCGGCCGAGATCGCCGCCGCCGCTCGCGCGGCCGGGCTCGACTTCATCAACAGCAGCGAGCACAACACGTACTCCGCGCACGGCGCGTGGGACGGGCTGTGGGGTGACGACCTGCTCGTCCTCACGGGCGAGGAGGTCACCACCCGCAACGGGCATGTGATCGCGCTCGGCACCGACCCGGGCACGTTCGTCGACTGGCGCTACCGGGCCCGCGACAACCGGTTCGGGCACCACGCGAAGGCCGTGCGGCGGGCCGGTGGTCTGGTCGTGCCCGCGCATCCGCACGCCACCTGCATCGGCTGCCACTGGAAGTTCGGCTTCGGTGAGGCGGACGCGGTGGAGGTGTGGAACGGGGCCTACACCCCGGAGGACGAGGTCGCCCTCGCCGAATGGGACAACTCCCTCGTCGCCGCCGTCCGTTCGTCGAAGCCGTGGGTTCCGGCGATGGGCAACAGCGACGCGCACCGGGAGCCGGACAGGGTGGGGCTGCCGCAGACCGTGGTCCTCGCCGACGACTTGTCGCGCGGGGCGATCACGGCCGGGATCCGGGCGGGTCGCTCGTACATCGCCGAGTCGTCCGCCGTCACCCTGTCGTTCGGCGCCTCGGGCGGGCGCGGACAGCACGCCGGGATCGGTGAGCGGCTGCGGGTGGACGGGGACGACACCCCGGTCACCGTGCGGCTGGAGGTGACCGGGGCGCCCGGCTGCACCGCGCACTTCGTCACCGACCAGGGCACGCTGTTCACGGCCGCGTTGCCGGAGTCGGGGGCGGGGACGGTCCAGTGGCGTACGACGCCGGCCTACGCCGCCTATGTGCGGGCCGAGGTCCGGCACCCGGCGACGGTACCGGGGCTGCCGGGGGCACTGGCGGCGCTCACCAATCCGGTGTTCCTGGAGGGCTGAAGGCTGTCCCGTGATCCCCGGCGCGATCCGGGCGAGAGGCCCTGACCTGACCTCACCGGCCGGTGGTGTGGAGGCGCGCCCGGAGGCCGGCCAGATGCGCGCGCAGCACGTCTTCGGCTTCCGCTGCGGTCAGGTGGCCCATGAGCAGGTGGCTGGTGAGGCCGTCGGCGAGGGCGAGCAGGGTGCGAGCCTCGCGCCGCGGGTCGGGCGGTGCGGCGCCGTCGTCGGCCGGGGTGCTCTCGGCGGCCTCCGTGACGAGGCGGGCGAGGAGGTCCTCGAGGGCCGCGTAGCTGGTTCTCAGCCGGCCGGCGAGCGGCTCGCTGACGGCGGCCTGGGCGACGAACGCGAGCCAGACCCGTGCTTCGGCGCGGTGTTCTTCGCGGAGCAGGGCGATCTCGGTGGCCGTGTCGCCCAGGGCGGTGGCGGCCGACCGGTCCGGGCTCCGGGCCAGTCGGGCCCGCGCGCGTTCGGTGATGCGCTCGCCGACGTGGTCGACGGCGAACAGGAGCATTTCCTCCTTGCCTCGGAAGCAGCGCTGAACCGCACCCAGGGAGACCTGCGCGCGGGCGGCGACGTCGCGCATGGTCACCCCCTCCGGTCCGTGTTCGTCGACGAGGAGGCAAACGGCCTCGGCGATCCGGCGGCGTCGGCCTTCGTAGTCCACCTGCTTGGGCATGCTTGCCTCCTTATTCCGATACATGCGTATCGCTTCCGGGGTACGGTTCCGATACAAGCACGTCGACACGTGGATGGGGAGCACAAGGATCATGCAGGACGCCCTGTGGAAGCTGCCGGCCGCCGCCCAGGCGAAGGCCGTCCGAGACGGAGAGATATCCGCGGTCGAACTGGTCGACAGCCACCTGGAACGCATCGGCGAGGTCAACCCGCAGGTCAACGCCGTCACCCAGCTGCTGGCCGAACGCGCCCGTGAGGCCGCGGCGCAGACGGACCGGCGGCGGGCCTCCGGCGAAGAGCTCGGGCCGCTGGCCGGCGTGCCGTTCACGGTGAAGGAGTCCACCCCCATCGAAGGTGTGCCGACCACATTCGGATCGCCGCGCTTCCGCGACCTGGTGGCAACCGCGGACGCGCTGCCGGTGGCCCGGCTCCGTGCGGCCGGAGCCATTCCCATCGGCCACAGCAACATGCCCACCCTGATCCTGGCGGGGATGCACACCCGCAGCGAGTTGTTCGGCGACACCGTCAACCCCTGGGACCCGAACCGGACACCAGGGGGCACCAGCGGTGGCGACGGGGTGGCCGTGGCCACCGGCATGGCCGCTCTCGGGCTCGGCAACGACTCGGGCGGATCGGTACGGATCCCGGCTTCGTTCTGCGGCGTGGCCGGGCTGAAGCCGACCGCCGGACGGTTCCCCGCCGACCACCGCGTACTCGGCCCCGACGACCCTGGGCCGGCCTCGCAGATGCTGGTCACCGACGGGCCCCTGGCCCGCAGGGTCGCCGACCTGCGACTGGCCTACGAGGCACTGGCCGGTACCGACCCGCGGGACCCGCGTGCCGTACCGGTGCCCGTCCACGGCGAGCCGCCGGCGGGGCCGATGAAGGTCGCGGTCGTCGCCGACCCCGGCGGTCACGGTGTCCACCCCACGGTCCGCGAGGCCGTTGCCACCGCGGCCGACGCGCTGCGGGACGCCGGATACGACGTGCGGGAGGTGGCGGACGTTCCGCGGCTGGACGAGGCACTCCAGGCGTACGGCCGGATCACCGTCACCGAATTCGCCCCGACGTGGCCGGTCGTGCGCACACTGCTCGGCGAAGGCGGAGACCGCTACATCGAGATGGCGATGGAGAGGACCCCGCCCGCGACCGCCGCGGAGTTCATGAAGCTGATGGGAGCCTGGCTGGGCATCCGCCGTTCCTGGGCGGAGTTCCTCGACGAGTACCCGCTGCTGCTCGGGCCGGTGTTCACCGAGCCGCCCGTCGAGCCGGGCCTGGAGTCACGCGACCGCGAAGGACAGGAACGGGTCGGCGCGGGCATGCGCCTGTGCACGGCGACCAGCTTCGTGGGCGTGCCCGGCGTCGCCGTGCCGACCGGAGTGGCCGACGGGCTGCCGTCCGGCGTGCAGATCATCGGGCGCGCCTTCCGGGAGGACCTGTGCCTGGCCGCTGCCCAGGAGGTCGAGGACCGCCTCGGCGTGCTCACACCGGTCGACCCACGCTCCGAAGTCCCGGCTGCCGGACGGTAGACGGCGCCACCGCACCGAGCGGCAAGACGGTCAGGACCGGCCGGGCGGCCACGAGGGGCGAGTGCCGGCGGAGTCCTGACCACAGAACCTTCCTGCCGGCCGACCGCATCGACTGGCGAGTGTCGGCAGACGACCCGTCTGCCGACACCGGGGGACACGATCATCAGGTAGAGGCCCTGCTGCGCCACGGAGTGGACGCGACGACGGCCCTGTCGACGTTGCCGGTGGCGCGAAGGCGTCCCGGGCGGGGCTCGACCTCGTCATGCGGTTGCCGTGTGAGAGGCCGGTGCGGGGGCGGCCCCCTCCTCGGCGGACGGGGAGAGGGTGCGGAGCCGTCGCACGCAGGCGCGTCGCTGGACGACCGAGGCCCCGGCGACCAGCGTGCCCAGCACCAGCCAGCCCGCCGGTCCGGCCGCCATCACCGCGCCGGTCAGCAGCGGCGGACCGGCGGACTTCTGGATGGACTGGGACATCCCCGCCACTCCCAGATACGCGGCGCGGGCGTCCTGGGGTGCGAGGAGGACCGCCAGTTCCCAGGAACTGACCGAACGCATCAGCTCCGCCAGGGTGACCACCAGCGCCGCGGCGAGCAGCACAGCCGTGGCCACCCCGGTCCCGCCCAGGGTGGCCGCCGCCAGGAAGGCGCAGCACACGAACATCAGGGCCCCGTACAGCAGCACCGCCCGGGTGGCCCGGCGCGGCCCCTCGGCCCGCTTCGACACGCTGATCTGCAGCACCACGACCATCACGGTGTTGATGACCAGGAAGGCCGGGACGAGCGCGCGCGGCGCCGAGGTGCTGTTCACCAGCCACAGCGGCAGGCCGACTCCGATGATCGAGTCGTCCAGGTTCATCGGGATGTCCAGCAGCACGAAGGTGAGGTAGCCGCGGTCCCGCCACGGGTTGGCCCTGCGGGCGGACGGCCGCTCCGACACCGGTGACGCGACGACCGGTGCCGCGCCCGCCGGAGCCCCGGTCACCTCGACGGCCTGCTCCCGCGGCTCCTTCGTACGCCACACCAGGGCCGCCGCGGCGACGAAGGACAGCGCGTTGCCCAGGATCAGAGCCCGGTAGGCGTCGGCGGTTCCCACGGCCAGGCCGATCGCCGCGATGCCGGCGCCGAGGCCGAATCCCGCGTTGGACGCACTGCGCGACAGCGCCTGGTAGGCCGCGCGCCGCTCGCCCGCCGCCCGGGTGGCGAACAGCATCTCCAGCATCTTCGCCGCCCTGTCCCCCAGGTACGTGACGGCGACGACGGGCAGCAGCGCCTCGAAGCTGCCGCACACCAGCACCAGGACGAGCGTCACCAGGCGCAGCAGATGACAGCCGATCAGCAGCGGGCGCACCGGGAAGCGACCGGCCAGGCGTCCGGCCAACGGTGATCCCGCGATGCCCGCCACTCCGGCCACGCCCAGCAGCACACCGATCTGCTGAGCGCTGAGCCCTGTCACGAAGGTGAGATACAGGGCCGAGGAAGCGGCCCACAGCCCCGAGCCGGTCCGGTCCAGGGCCAGCGCGAGCAGCATGATCCGCGCGTTCCGCCCGCCCGGCGGATTGCGCAGCTGAGCGAGCAGCCCCTCTCCGCCCTGCGAGGTGTCCGGTTCTCCGCCGCCCCTGCCGCGCCGCATCGCACGCCCCCTCCGAGATGTCTCGACATCAAGAGATCAATGGACCGAGAGGGAAGCCTGCAGGGATGTCATCTCGATGTCAAGATACTTGATGTCGACATACCTCCCGTCGGTGCCGCCGACGCGCTCTCGTCCCCGCGCGTCCCCGTACGTCCCTGTGCGCTTCGCCGCCGGCAGCGTCACAGTGGAAGAGGGGCACCGGGCGGGGCTGCCGGAGGAGGTGTCCGCATGGCTGTGACCGGCGGAAACGACGACCGGCTCCGGGACTATCGCGGCAAACGGCACTTCGACGCGACGGCGGAGCCACGCGGCGACGGCGAGCGGACGGGCGCGGCGCCCTGCTTCGTCGTACAGATCCATCAGGCGCGCCGCATGCACTTCGATTTCCGGCTGGAAGTCGGCGGCGTACTGAAGTCCTGGGCGGTGCCTCGCGGGCCTTCGGAGAATCCCCGCGAGCGGCGGCTGGCCGTCCCCACCGAGGACCATCCGCTGGAGTACCGCACGTTCGAGGGCGTCATCGCCAAGGGCGAGTACGGCGGCGGCACGGTGATCGTGTGGGACCAGGGCACCTACCGTCCGCTCAGCCACGACCGCCGGGGCAGACCGGTGCCGTTCGAACAGTCGCTGGAGGACGGGCACGCGACCTTCTGGCTCGACGGCACCAAGCTGCACGGCGAGTTCGCCCTCACGCGCTTCAAGGGGCGCGACGAGGGCGACACGCCGGGCGCGGAGATATGGCTGCTGATCAAGGCCAAGGACGGGCGCGCCACCCATGACGGGCCGGGCACACCCGACCCGTACCGGGCGCGGTCGGCCCGGACGGGGCGCACGCTCCAGCAGGTCGCGGCCGAGGAAGGGGGCGGATCCCGGTGACCGCCCGCAGCACCGTGGAGGTTCTGCTCAGCCGTTACGGCACCACGTATGCCGCCGAGGCCGGCATCCGGTTGCGGAACACTCCGCAGCCCCTGTACCAACTTCTCGTCCTCAGCGATCTGTTGAGCGCCCGCATCCGGGCGTCCGTGGCGGTGGCGGCGGCGCGTGCGCTGTTCCGCCACGGCCTGCTGACCCCGGACCGGATGATCGGGGCGACCTGGCAGGAGCGCGTCGACGCGCTCGGCGAGGGCGGCTACCGGCGCTACGACGAACGGACCGCCACCCAACTCGGCGACGGGGCGCAGCTCCTGCTGGTGGAGTACGGGGGCGATCTGCGGCGGCTGCGCGGGGAGGCCGACGGCGATCTGGACGTCCTGCGCGCCGGGCTGCGCAGGACCCCGGGCATGGGCCCGGCCGGTGCGGACATCTTCGTGCGCGAGGTACAGGCGGTGTGGCCGGAGACGGCGCCGTTCCTGGACGGCAAGGCACTGCAGGGCGCCGAGAGACTCGGACTGCCCGCCTCACCGTCGAAGCTCGCACGGCTCGCGGAGCAGGCCGGAGAGGCCGGAGAGGCCGGGCGGGACGAACCGGCCGGGCGGGACGAGCAGGCCGAGCCGGCGGACGGTCACGGGCCCGCCGTGCTCGCGGCCGCCCTGGTGCGCGCGGCACTGGACCGGCACGTCGTGGACGACGTCAGGGAACGGGCCGCCTGAGGCCGGCCCGTCCGCACCCGCCCCCTACGCCCCCACCGCAGTCACCCCCGCGGTGGCCGCCCGGCTCAGGAATGCCAGCCGGGCCCGCTTCTCCGGCTTGTCGATCTCCGGGCCGAGTTCGAAGCCCGCCCGGACCATCCGTGCCAGGGCCTTCTCGTTGCGGGCGTCCGGCTCCACCACGATGCGCAGGTGCGCCGGGTCGCTGAAGACGTAGCCGATGAGCACCGAGAGCAGGGCGGCCGTGAAGCCGTGTTCGGTGGTGTCGCCGGGGCCGATCAGAAGGTGGACACCGAAGTCCCCGGGGCGGACGTCGTAGCAGTCGGCCAGCGGGTCGGCGGCCGGTTCGTACGTCTGGAAGAGGGCGACCGGGACGCCGTCGCGCAGGGCCAGGTGAGCGTGGTGCGTGGTGAGCGAGTCCAGGAACTCGTAGGTCTCCAGGACCTCTTCACGGCTTGCGTCGCCCATGCCCCAGAACCGGGCGCGCTCCTCGGTGACCCAGCCGTGGATCAGATCGAGGTCCGCGGCCGGGTCCACGGGGACGATGCGGACGGTCCCGAAACCGGGGACCTGCTGCTCGTGGACGGGGGTGCGCACGGCGGGGTCGGCGGTCATCGCGGTTCTCTTCTCCGTTCGGCACAGCTTGTTCCAGTCGGTGACCACGGGCGCGAGCTCGCCCCGTGCCCACAGCGGCAGTTGGTCACGGTGGTGGGCGTCGCCGCGGATCCCGGACGCCCCGAGCGGGACCACCCACAGGCTGTCCTCGCGCCGGGCGAGGTCCCAGACGCATCGGGCGGCGGGGCCCCGGGCGAAGCGGTCGGTGATGCCGGGAACGCTGGAGGTGGAGAGCACGCAGTCGTGGTCGCCGGCCAGGCCCGGCCAGACCTCCTCGGGGCCCGGGAGCGCCTGCCAGGGAGCCGCGCGGTGCGCCTCGCCCCAGGCGCGCGGCCCGGTGCCCGCCGCGCAGCGAGCCGCCACCGCCTCGGCCGCCGCCGCGACGGCCGACTGCCGGTCGGCGTGCGGCAGCGGGCCGCGCGTCAGCAGGGTCTCCAGGGCGTACGCGATTCTCGGCACCGCCGCCAGCCAGGGGCGGAACATCGCCGGGTACGCGGGTGAGCGGGCCGGGTCGGCGGAGCCGGTGACGGCGGCCAGGGCGGGGTGACCGGCCAGCCGGTGGACGAGATCGGCGCGCACGGCCGCGTAGAGCGCGGCTTCCGTGCTGTCGGCCTCCATGTGACGGTCCCAGCACAGCAGCCGGTCCCGCAGCCGGGCGGCCCCGGGGCTGAGCCCCGTCGCCCCGGCCAGCAGCTCCAGCAACGGACGGGCGGAGGCGAGACGGGTGTCGGTGTGGATGTCCGCCATGCCCTTGGCGGACCAGTGGTCGGACCGGCCGAGCAGTTCCCGTATGCGCGCCGCCCGGTGCGGGGGCGCGAACTCGACACCGAGCGGGGCGGCGAGGCCGCGCGCGTTGGCCATCACCTCCGCCCCCTCGACCTCGGCACGCGGCATCGGCGCATGGCGCCCCCGCCAGGCGTACGCGGGATCGTGTGCCGGTACGACGCGCAGCCGGTTCTCGCGCGGGCGCAGCGGAACGTGCCCGGCGACCCGGTGCAGGGTGGCGCCGCCGGTGTCGGCGGCGAGGACGACGTTGACCGGCTCCGCCCAGAGGTCCAGGGCGGTGTCCAGATCGGCGACGGTACGGGCCCGGAGCAGGGCGGGCAGCGCCTCGAAGCCCAGCTCGTGCGTGACGCGGGGCGGACAGCGGAGACTGATGCCGTCCGCGTCACCGCCCACAGCACCGTCCGGCCCGCCGCCCGGGCCGCCGTCCGGCCCGCCGCCCGGGCCGCCGTCCGGCCCGCCGCCCGGGCCGCCGTCCGGCCCGCCGCCCGGGCCGCGGTCCGGGCCGCCGATGATCACCGGCCCGCGTCCGGTCTCGATGATCTCGACCACGACCGGATCGGCGCCCGCCACCTCGATCGTCTCGGTGTGGACGGCGGCCGGTTCCCAGCCTCCGGGGCCCAGCGCCTCGACCCCGCCCGCCGCCGTGCGCCGCAACCGCTCCCGGTACAGGTCCTGGTAGTCGGCCATCGCGTTGGTGATCGCCCAGGCGACGCCGCCCGTGTGCCCGAAGTGCGCGATGCCGGGCACGCCGGGGACGGCGAGGCCCACCACGTCGAACTCGGGGCAGGCCAGCCGGATCTGCTGGTAGACGCCCGGATCCTCGATGAAGCGGTGCGGATCGCCCGCGACGAGCGGTGACCCGGTGGCGGTGCGGTCGCCGGTCAGCAGCCAGCCGTTGGAACCGGCGGTGCCGGGGCCGTCGGTGGCGAAGAGCTCGATCGCCTCCGGTCCGAGCCGGCGGGCGACCTCCTCGCGCCAGAGCTTGGCGGGGAAGCCCGCGAACAGGATGTGGGTGGAGAGCCAGACGCCCAGCGGGGTCCAGGACTCCCATCGCCCCGGGCCGGTCCCGGCGGCCGTGAACTCCGGTGCGGCGGCGGCCCCTTCGGCCAGACCCTCGTTGACGCCCTCGACATACGCGACGACCCACTCGGCGGTGCGCGGCGCGACACGCTCCAGCCGGTCGAAGCAGCGCCGCGCGGTGTCGGCCAGCCGGGCCCGGCGGGCGAACCGGTCCCAGTCCACCGCGTCCGCGCCGAGGAACGCGGCGGTGGTACCGCACACCCGGTGCCGTTCGACCTCGATCTGCCAGGCGCGGTCCCGGGCCGCGTTGTGGCCCTGGGCACGGGCGAGTTCGAGGACGTCGTCCGCCCGCAGATGAGGTATGCCCCAGTCGTCCCGGTAGACGTCTCCACGCATGCCGCATCCCGCCTCTTGCTCGATCGCCGTATTCCCGCCCCCTTAAAATTTAGGTTAGCCTAACCTAAATAATTCTTCGGAGCGGGGAGGGACAGCTGTGGGGCACGGCTGGGAGGGCGTCGTCCTCAAGCTGATGCGGGGACGGGACTTCACGTTCACCGTGACCGGGACCGAACGGGTCACCGAGGACTTCCACCGGGTGCACCTCACCGACGGCGGGCTGCTCGCCGCGACCGGCGGCGCGCACCCGACGATGTGGGTCAGGATCTGGTTCGAGCGGAACGGCGGCAGACCGCACCAGCGCGCCTACACCCTGGTCGACCCGGACCCGGCCGCCGGCACGTTCAGCCTGGAGTTCGCCCTGCACGACGGCGCCGCGAGCGACTGGGCCCGCCGGGCCGAGCCGGGCGACACGATCGAGGCGACCCTCCAGGGCACCGGCTTCGACCTGCCCGAACCGGCGCCGGCCCGGCTCTTCGTGATCGGCGACCCGGCCTCGCTGCCGGCGATCAACTCCCTGCTGGACGCCGTTCCGCGCACCCCGGCGACCATCTGGTTCGAGACGACGCACGCCTCGGACGAGAAGCTTCCGTTCCGTCTGGACCCGGCCCACCACACCCTGCACCGAGTGCCGCGCCGCGACGGGGGCGCCGGGCTGGTCGCCGAGGTGAAGTCCGCACTGCCCGGCCTGCTGGGCGGCGACCCGTCCGACGCGTACGTCTGGATCGCCTGCGACACGGCGACGACCAGGACCCTCGCCGCGTACGTGCGCAAGGACCTGGCCGTCGCCAGGGAACGGGTCCACGCGCTGGGTTACTGGCGCGCGGGCTGAGCCGGCTCCGGCTCCTCCCGCGGGAGACCGCCCTCCCGCGGGCGCCGGTCCTGCACCCTGGTGCGGTACACCCACAGCAGCACGCCCGTCGTCAGCACCGCCAGCGCGATGCCGAGTTCCTTGTAGCCGCCGTATCCGGTGACCGAGAACCCGGTGGCGCCGACGACCAGGACCAGCGTCATGAACCCGGCCAGCAGCCAGGCCAGCGGGACGAAGAAGCCGGGCAGGCGAATGGGCCTGGGCAGGTCCGGGCGGTCCTTGCGCAGCAGCGCGAAGCCGGAGACGGCCAGGATGTGCGTGAGGATGTAGCCCAGGTTCCCGGTGACGAGAATGGCGAGCGGAGTCCTCAGGACCACCAGCACCAGCACGTTGACGACGAGGGCGACCACCAGGGCACGGGCCGGGACGCCGCGCCGGTCGAGGACACCCATCTGCCGGATCGTGGTGCCCTCCCTGCCCATGTTGAACAGCACGCGCGAGCCGTCGGCCAGTCCCGTGATCATGATGAGCAGCAGCGAGGCGATGAGGAACACGGTCATCAACCCGCCCGCGCCGCCGACGAGTTGCCGGAACGCGTCGACATAGAACGTGGTCGGTTCCGCGCCGATCCGCTGCTCGCCCAGATAGCCGGAGAGGGCGAGCGGCAGCAGGACGAACACCCCGAGGGAGAAGAGCACCCCGGCCCGCAGGGCCCGGGAGGTGTCGCGGACGGTGTCCTTGTACTCGGGGGCGAAGGTGGCGCAGACCTCCACTCCGAAGGACGTCCACGCCATGACGTACAGCCAGACCAGCGCCTCACGGACGCCGTTCAGCCCGTGCAGCTCCCAGTGCAGGCCGGCCGTGGACCAGTCGCCGCTGAGGAACGGCATCACGAGGAAGACCGCGAGCGGCACCATCAGCATGGCGCCGGTCAGATAGATCACCCACATCGCGACATGAAGCCCGATCATGGCGGCGCAGAACAGCAGCACGATGACGGCCAGGCCCACGACGATGGGGAAACTGAGCTGTGCGGGGCCGAGTTCGACGGTCCAGTTCTGGCCGGGGAACCACTGGGCCCGGACGAAGGAGCCGATGATGCCCGCGTAGATGGCGAGCGAGGTCGTCCACGGGAACCAGTAGCCGACGCTGGCCAGCGGGCCGACGACGGGGGCCCGGGACTTCCAGCCCTCGGTGGCGTAGTGGGCTATGCCACCGGACGATTCGGGGAACATCGCGGCGAGCTCGGTGTAGATCCAGTTGGTGGCCGTGGCCAGCACCATGGAGGCCGCCCACAGGGCGACGGCTCCCCAGGCGCCGAGACCGCCGATCGACGCGCCGAGCGAGGCGACCAGGGCGGCGGGCATCGTCAGCGACATGGCGAAGCCGTCGTACCAGCGCATGCGTTTGGCGAGGACCGGCTGCTCCTGCCCGGCCTGCGTGACACCGGCCGGGCCGGCGACGTCCGTGGACGGCTGCGGAACGGGGTGGGACATGGGTGACCCCTCGGGAGAGCACACGGAGTGCGGTGGGATAAGGGGGCCGACGGCCCCGCGGGCGCACCGCACGGGTGCGCAGGCCGGAGCCGTCCGGCAAGCTGCGGGCAGGCGTGTCGACCGGGTCAGAGGTCGAGGACGAGCCGTGTCCCGCGGCAGCGGGAGACGCAAATCATCATGGTGGTGCCGGTTTGCTGCTCCTCGGGCGTGAGCAACGTGTCGCGGTGGTCGGGATCCCCGTCGATCACCCGGGTCTCGCACGTGCCGCAGATGCCCGCCTCGCAGGAGGACGGCACCTCGGCCCCGGCTGCCCGGACCGCGTCCAGGACGCTGGTGTCCGCGGGCACGCGCACGTCGAGGCCGCTGCGCGCCAGGCGTACGTCGAAGGCGTGGTCGACTTCCGGGTTCCCGGCCGGGTCCGGTGCGGTGAAGCGTTCGGTGTGGACCGGCCCCGGATGCAGTTCGCGTACGGCGTCGAGCAGCCCGCCGGGCCCGCACGCGTACACCGTGGCGGCCGGAGCCGCGGCCAGGTATCCGGCCAGGTCCGGGTGGCCGGCCTCGTCCTGCGGGACGACGGTGACCCGGTCCGCAGGGAGTTCGCCGAGAAACGCCATCGTGGCTCGGGAACGGCCGCCGTACAGCATCCGCCACGGTTTGCCCACGGCGGTCAGCCGACGGGCCATCGCCAGCAGCGGGGTGATCCCGATACCGCCCGCCACCAGCAGGTACTCGGGGGCGTCGACCAGTTCGAAGTGGTTGCGGGGCGCCGAGACCGCGACCCTGCCGCCCGCCCGCAGCGTCTCGTGCACCGCCGCCGAGCCACCGCGCCCGTCCGGCACCCGGAGCACCGCGATCCGGTAGTGGCCGGTGTCCTGCGGGTCCGAGCACAGGGAGTACTGCCGTACGAGCCCCGGCGCCACGTGGAGATCCACATGGGCGCCGGGCGTCCAGGGCGGCAGTGGTGCGCCGGAGGGGTCGGCGAGCGTCAGGGACAGCACCCCGTCGGCGACGGTCTCCGCCTCCCGCACCTCCAGCACCCGGGTGCCGGGCGGCGCCGCCGCGTCGCGCACCCCGGTCATGACGGCGTGCCGCCCGCCGACTCGGCCTGCTCCGCCGTGCGGTTCATCAACTCGACGAACGCGCGACGGTAGTTGAGGGTGAACAGATCGGCCGGCACGGAGAACTCCGGCACCTCCGCGTCCCACGGGACCTCGCGCGGCGAGAGGTTCTCGACGACCGGCATGTCCTCCAGGTACACCATCTCCTCGACCCGCAGGCACTCCTCCAGGGAGTCGCCCTTGAAGTCGCGGTCGTTGGCGACGCCCCAGAAGATCTTGACCTGTTCGTAGTCGACGGGTGAGGGGAAGCCCGCGACGACGCGCAGCCCGGCCTGCTCGTAGTGGTAGCTGATGCTCGCGAAGCCGGGGGCCGTGCAGTGGTACGACATCATGCAGTCGCCCTGGTTCGCCCAGTCGCCCTCACCGGCGTCCAGCGGACGCTCCATGCGGACGTCGATGCCGTCGCGCCGCACCTGGAGCGGCTCGACGACCTCCGGGGTCGGGCCCATCGACACCTGGTGGACGAACGGGAAGTGGGCGACGTCGCGGAAGTTCTCGATCGCGGCGGCGACCCCGGTCGGCGAGTTCAGCGGGTTCGCGGCCAGCCAGACCAGGTCGTGGCCGTGCCACTCCGGCGGGTCGTACAGCTCGGCGACCGGCTTCTCCAGCACGGTCCACACATGCCCGAACCGCTCCACGGCCGGGTAGGTGCGGATCGCCGCCTTCGGCGGGATCTTCGACTGGTCGGGCAGCGAGGGCACGTAGGTGCAGCCGCCGTCGGCGCCGTCGAACCGCCAGCCGTGGTACGGGCAGCCGATCGATCCGCCGGTGACCGCGCCCTGCGACAGGTCGGCGCCGCGGTGCGGACATCGACGCGCGGTCACCCGGGCGACGCCGTCGGCGTCCCGGAACACGACGAGCTGTTCGCCGAGGAGCACGGCGGGCTCAGGGGTGTCCAGATCGACGGACCGGGCCACCGGGAACCAGCTGTGACGCATGGCGCGTTCGGCCTGTTCCCGTTTGGTCGCGGGGGTCTGGGTGGTGAGGGGGGAAGTGGACATGAGGCAACGTCCTGATTCGCGAGGGAGCCGAACAGCGGCCCGGAAACATGGTCGGGAGGGGGACGACGCCGGATCAGATGCCGACGAGGAGTGCGCCGCCGTTGACGGGGATGGTCTGCCCGGTGACGAACGCCCCGGTGTCCGCGGCCAGGAACGCGACCGCCTCCGCGATCTCGTACGGCTGGGCGAGCCTGCCGACGGGCACGGCGGCGACCTCGGCCTCGTAGTTCTCGGCCGGGACCATGCGCGTGGCGACGGCACCGGGGGTCACCGCGTTGACGGTGATCCGCTCGGCCGCGAACTCCTTGGCCAGGGTCTTCATCAGTCCCAGCTGCCCCGCCTTGGACACCATGTAGCCGTAGCTGTGCCCGTCGGGGACCTGGCCCCACTGCGAGGACACGAACACCACCCGCGCGGCGGCGCTGCGACGCAGATGGGGCAGGGCGGCCCGGGTCAGGTACAGCGGGGCCCGTACGTTGACGGCGAGCAGCCGGTCGAAGTCGGCGTCGTCGGTGTCGGCGAGGCCGGTCATGGAGAACATCAGGCCCGCGTTGTGGACCAGGACGTCGAGTCCGCCGAGCGCCGCCGCGGCGGACTCGATCAGCGTCTCGGCGCCCTCGCGGGACGTGATGTCGACGGTGAAGGGGTACGCCTCGCCGCCCGCCTTCTCGACGGCGGCGGCGGTCTCGGCCAGCTCGGTCGCGTCGAGGTCGGCGAGGGCGACCTTGGCGCCCCGGCCGGCCAGGGTGAGCGCGTGGGCGCGGCCCATGCCGCGGGCGGCGCCGGTGATCAGCGCGGCCCGGCCGGTCAGATCGTGCACGGACGCGGGGGCCCGGACCTCCCCGTGGGCGGCGGCGCTCACGCGGCGGTCTCCGGGTCCGAGGCGGTCCGCGCGTCAGCGCCGTCCTGCGGGTGCGGCTCGGTGACGTACAGCATGTTGCCGTCGGGGTCGTAGAACGGCCGGTAGCGGTACCAGACACCGCTGGGGTGCTTCCAGACGATCTGCTCCTCGGTGACCCACTCGACCTTGCCGTCCAGCTCGGCGACGGCCGCGTCGAGGTCGTCGACCTCGAAGGCGAAGGAGTCCAGACCGGGCGCGTTCTCGGCGTTGATCTCGGTGCGGCGCGGGGCGTGCTCGCCGGTCTCGGAGGTGAAGAGGTAGAGCGTGACGTTGCCCAGGTCGATGGCGGCCCAGCCCTCCTCCGGTTCGTAGGGGAGATGGAAGGGCAGGCCCAGGACGCCGTGGTAGAAGTCCGCGAGTCGCGGCACGTCGTGGCTGAGGATGTCCATGTTGTCGATGCGCTTCAGTCGCAGCACGGGAGCACTCCTTCGTCGGTTCACTGCGGGTGGGTACAGGGCGGTCCGGGGAGCACGCGCAGGGCGCGGGCGGCGGTGTCGAGGAAGACGGTCGCCAGGGTCCGGAACTCATGGGGTCCTTCGGTGGCGGGATGCACACACACGCCACCGGTGTGATCGGCCAGCGCGGCGAGCGCCTCGGCCGCGGCGAGGTCGGCGCCCCGGCCGTGGAGCCTTCGGCGCAGCACCTCGTACCGCACGATCGTGTCGGGGTCGGTGACCGGTTCGGTGTCGCCGTCGGCGGCGGGACGGGTCAGGAAGTGGTTGGTGTGCAGCAGCAGACCGTCCGGATCGGGCAGCACGTGCCCGATGCCGCCGGGCCACAGCTCGGCGGAGACGGCCGTCTTGCCCGCGGCGAGGGCGCCGACGACGGTGAGCGTGGTCGATCCGGTGGTGCCCACGGACCCGGCGCTCCCGGCGATCCTCAGGGCGTCGGTGACGGTGGCCGCCTCGTCGAGGAGTCTGCGGGCCACCACATGGACGGGCACGCCCATGCCGGAGCCGTCGCGCCGGTGGTGCAGGATGTTGAACAGGCAGCCCACACCCCGGTCGTTGACGCCGATCTTGCCGACGACACCGAACTCGGTGAGGGTGCGCGTGACGCGCCCGTCGGGGTGCGGGATCTCCCATTCCAGCCAGTGGTCGGCCAGCGACGCGTACCAGTCCCAGTTCTGTGCGGCGACGGGCTCCGCGCCGGGGCCGCCGAGCGCCACGAGAGTGGTGCACTCCCCGGGACCCGGCCGACCGCCCGAAGCGAGGATCTCCGTACGGGCGTTGAGCGCGGCGACCCCGTTGACCGGCAGTCCGGCGCCGTCCGCGATGCCCCGGATCTCGTCGGCGAGCTCCGGCGCCCAGGTGTGGATCCGGGCCAGGGCCAGCGCGCCGGAGGCGTCGGTGTCGGGCACTCCCGCCCGGCCGAACAGCTCGCCGTAGGCGTCGGCGGTGGACCGTACCCGCTCGCGCCAGGTCTCGCCGAACTCCCGCCCCCGCTCCCGGGATCCGGCGACGGCGGAGGTGAACCGGGTGTGCGCGGTCCGCGCGGGCACGGCGTTCACCGCGGGTCCTGGACCGGCCGGGCCGACTGCGGCGGGGCCGGGAGCAGCGGGCGGACATGGGCGGCGACGTCCGCGAGCGTGGTGTGCCAGGCGCCGCCCTGCCGCTCGATCTCCTCGACCAGCCGCACCAGTTCGGCGAAGCGCTGCGGGCGCCCGATGACCTCGGGATGCATGGTGTACGTGACATGGCGGCGTTCGGCGCGGGCGCAGATGTACTCGGTGAGCCATGAGGTGTACAGCTCGCCGGGGGCCGCGGTGTTGCCGCCGGTGTCGATGTTCCAGCCGTAGCGCGGCCAGTCGTCCAGCGACCAGTGGACGGGAAGTTCGAGGAGCGAGCGGCCCTCCCAGCTCTCCCAGTACGGGCGGTCGTCGCCCATGCAGGACGAGTCGTAGCCGAAGCCGTGCTCCAGCAGCAGTTCGAAGGTCTCCGGGGTCATCTCCCACGAGGTGGAGCGGTACCCGGTCGGTACGGGTGCGCCGGCCCGGTCCAGCGCGTCCAGACCGCGTTCGATCTCCAGGCGCTGCTCCTCGGCGCCCACCTTGTCGCTGCGCAGATGCAGATGCCCGTGGTGCGCCACCTCGTGACCGCCGTCCAGGATCGCGCGGACGGTGTCCGGGTACAGCTCGGCGGTGTGGCCCGGCACGAAGAACGTGGACCGGATGGAGTGCGCGGCCAGCAGCCGCAGGATCCTGGGCACGCCCCGGACCACGCCGTAGCGCCCCTCGGAGAGGGTGGTCAGCCGGCGGGCGTACGAGGGCCCCTCGCCGAGCCAGCCGGCCTCGGCGTCGACGTCGAAGGTGAGGGACACCGCCGCATCGGCGCCGCCGGGCCAGGCGAAGTCCGGGGACTCCGCGAGCCCGGGGGCCTCGGGCCGGGGGAATTCGTACGGCCCTGGGGCCTGATCTGCCGGATGCATCGTCACGACTCGCTTTCGTACGCGACCACAACGGACAACTACGCATCGCGTAGCTCTGAAGAGGCATGACTACGCGTTGCCATGCGCGAGCCAATGTACGGTGCGCAATACAGCACCACAAGAGGTTGAGGGGCGCGAAATACAGAGGATGTTCATGTGGGGTTACGCATTGCGCGACCGCACGCGTCTCATCCCTGCGCAATGCGCGGCAGACCGCCGCGCCGGGAGTGCCTAGGATCGACACCATGACCGACCTGGACGACCTCGATCACGCGATCATCGCGGCCCTGGAAGAGGACGGACGCCGCGCTTTCCGCGAGATCGCCCGCTCATTGAACGTCTCCGAAGGGACCGTACGGGCCCGGTTCCGCCGCCTGGAGGAGACCGGCGTACTCAAGATCGCCGCGTTCGCGGACCCGGGCCGCCTGCGCGCCGGCCGCCTGGCCCTGCTGTTCCTCAAGGTCACCCCGGCCCACCACGAGGCCGTGGTGGCCGCGCTGTGCAGGCACCCCGAGGTCAGCTACGTCTCGACGATGCTGGGCAGGGCCGATGTCTTCGCCCAGGTCCTGGTCGCCGACGACAACGAGCTGTGGAACTTCCTCCAGCAGAAGGTCCGGCCGCTGGACGGCGTCGAGGACACCGAGGCGGTCCCCGAGATCGCCGTCCACAAGCTCTGGTTCAACGGCAGGCTCCCCCTGCCGGCCGCGGTGACGACGGACTGAGCGCCACGCGCCCGGGGGCGTCCGGCCCTCAGTCCTCCACCACCAGCGCCGGAGTCTCCTTCGTCAGCACCTCACCGCGGAAGAACGCGGGACTGCGGCGCTGCATCACCAGCATCAGCACCACCCCGAGCAACAGCAGCCCGACACCGATCACGAAGACCGAGCCGACCCCGAAGACGGACGAACCGGAGCCGTACGCCGGGTTCCACATGTCGTAGAGGGTCTTGCCGAAGACCGCGGCGAGCAGGATGCCGCCGAGGACCGGGAAGAGGCCCTTGAAGACCAGGTCGCGGACGGAACGGGTCAGTTCGGCACGGAAGAACCAGGCGCAGGCGAAGGCCGTCAGCGCGTAGTAGAAGCAGATCATGAGGCCGAGCGCGTAGATCGTGTCGACCAGCACGTGCTCGCTGACCAGGGTCATGACCGTGTAGAAGACACCGGTCGCCACGCCCGCCGTGACGGTGGCCCGCCCCGGCGTCTTGAAGCGCGGGTGGACGCGGGCGTACGAGGCGGGCAGGGCCTCGTACGTGGACATCGCCAGGACCGTGCGGGCCACCGGGATGAAGGTGGTCTGCAGGCTGGCGGCGGCGGAGGCCAGGACGGCGATGAAGAGCAGGACGCCGAGGCCGGGGCCCATGATCGGGCCCGCGAGTGCGGCGAAGACGTTGTCGGAGGTGTCCCGGTTGGCGAGGCCCAGGCCCGAGCCGCCGGAACCGACGGCCATCTGGGCGGCCACACCGGTCGCCAGGTAGGAACCGACGAGCACGACCATCGCGATGAGCGCGGCGCGTCCGGGCGTCTTCTCGCTGCCGACGGTCTCCTCGTTGGCGGTCAGACAGGTGTCCCACCCCCAGAACATGAAGATGGACAGCGACAGGCCCGCCGTGAACGTCGCGAACGACTTCACCGCGAACGGGTTGAGCCAGGACCAGGAGAAGTGCAGCGACGAGGCGAACTCCCCGCTGTGCGCCTTCTGCACGGCCATCACCACGAACAGTGCGAGGACGACGAGTTGAAGCCCCACCAGGGCGTACTGGATGCCCTTGGTGGCCGTCATCCCGCGATAGCTGATCGCCGTGGCGACTGCGATCAGGATCAGACACGTGAGGATGTGGACGGGCTTGTTGTGGTCCAGGGCGGCGATCGAGCCGCTGCCCGAGATCTCGCCCGCCAGGAGCCAGAAGTACGAGGTGGCGACACCCGCCAGGTTCGACAGCACGATGATCGTCGCGATGACCAGGCCCCAGCCGCACATCCAGCCGACGCGCGGGCCGAACGCCTTCACCGTCCACGTGAAGGACGTGCCGCAGTCCGGCACGGCCTTGTTGAGTTCGCGGTACGCGAATGCGACGAGCAGCATGGGCAGGAAGCCGGCCAGGAAGACGGCGGGCATCTGCACGCCGACCTCACCCGCGGTGGAACCGAGGGTGGAGGTGAGGCAGTAGACGGGGGCGACGGTGGAGATGCCGATGACCGCGCTGCCCATCAGGCCGACGGAGTTCCCGCCGAGGCCCTTGCCGCGTACACCGTCGGCCGGGGCGGCGCCCCGTACCGGGTCTCCGGCCCGCGGCCGCGCGTCCAGCTGTGTCATGCAGAGGACGGTATGCGCTGCGATATCCACATTCGGAGCCTGAGACTCCGCCAACTCACCCTTAACATTCAAGAAACATGACGGTTAAACAGGGTTGAATTGAAGGCTACTTTCAATAACCCCCTTTCAATGAGAGGTCGATGCCCGATCGCAACGCCGTACGGGAATCGCAGCACTGTCCGTTTTGTGGTGATTCAAAATTTTCCCGTGAGTGTCCGCTCAGCGGACACCCACGGGGTGCGCCGCCTCAGCCGGGCCAGACGATCGCCTGGAGTTCGCTGTACGCGTGCAGGGCGTACGAACCGACGTCGCGCCCGACACCGCTCTTCTTGAACCCTCCGAACGGGGCCTCCATGTTCCGCCCGATGGTGTTCACGCCGACCCCGCCGGCCCGCAGCCGCCGGGCCACCCGGAAGGCCCGTGCCACGTCCGAGGACCAGACGTAGTCGATCAGCCCGTAGTCGCTGTCGTTGGCGAGTGCGATGCCCTCCTCCTCGTCGTCGAAGGGGACGACCACGACGACCGGGCCGAAGATCTCCTCCCGGACGACGCGCATGTCGTTCGTGCAGTCGGCGAGAAGGGTGGGTGCCACGTAGAAGCCCCGGTCGAGACCGGCCGGACGTTCGCCGCCCGTGACGATCCTCGCCCCCTCCTTCCGGCCGAGTTCGACGTACGACTCGACACGGTCGCGGTGGGCTGCGGAGATGACCGGGCCGACGACCGTGCCCCGCGCCGTCGGGTCCCCGACCTTCAGGTGCCCCGCGTACGCGGTGAGCTTCTCGATCAGGGCGTCATGGGCTGCGCGCTGGACGAGGACGCGGGTCGGCGCCGTACAGATCTGGCCGCTGTAGAAGGAGAACGTGGTGCCGATGCCCGCCGCCGCGGAGTCGAGGTCCGCGTCGTCGAGAACGACGGCGGCCCCCTTGCCGCCCAGCTCCATCAACTGTCGCTTCATGGAGCGCCCGCACACCTCGGCGATGCGCTGTCCGACGGCCGTGGAGCCGGTGAAGCTGACCATGTCGACGTCCGGTGAGCCGACGGCGGCCTCGCCCGCCTCGGGACCCGACCCGGTGACGACGTTGACCACGCCCGCCGGAACGCCCGCCTCTTCGAGCGCCTCGGCCATCCGGTAGACGGAGAGCGGGTCCTGCGGCGCGGGCTTCACGACGACCGTGTTGCCCATCGCCAGGGCCGGAGCGACCTTGCCGGCCGGGTTGGCCCACGGGTTGTTGTACGAGGTGACACAGGTGACGACGCCGACCGGCTGGCGTACGGCCAGTGCCCCGAAGACACCGGCCCGCCCCATCGGACCGGCCTCGTTGATCTGTGGTGCGACGGCTTCCTCGACCGGCTCCAGGGCCCCTCTGGCGTACCGGCTGAAGCGCGCGGCGCCGACGGCGACCTGCATGCCCCTGGCCGTCCCCGTGGTGGCACCGCTCTCCGCCTGGGCGAGTGCGGCGTTGCCGACGAGGTCGCGCTGCATCAGGTCGGCGGCCCGGTCGAGGACGGCGGCCCGCTCCTCGGGACGGGTGCGCGACCAGCCGGCGAAAGCCTCGCGGGCCGCGGACGCCGCCGCGTACACCTGCTCGCGGCTCGCCTCGGGGGCGAGGCCGACGACCTCCTCCGTGGCCGGGTTGATCACCTCGTAGTGGCCGTGGTCGGGTTCGGTCCACCGCCCACCGATGAACAGACGTTGCTTCCTGTCGCGCGTCGGGCTTCCGTCGCTCATACGGTGCTCACCGTCCGGGTGTCGCGGCCGGAGCGCAGCACCGTACCGGGGACCGCGCCGGTCACCTTGTCGTCGCGCAGGGTCTCCACACCGTTGACCCGGACCGACACGATGCCGATGGCCCTGGAGTCGAGGCGGGGGCTGTCGCCGGGCAGATCGTGCACGAGGGTGGCGGGCCCGGCGTCGATGCGCTCGGGGTCGAAGAGGACGAGGTCGGCGTGGAAACCCTCCTCGATCCGGCCGCGGTCGCGGAGCCCGAAGAGACGGGCGGGATCGTCGGTGAGCATCCGGACGGCCTGTTCGAGGGGGACGAGTTTGCGTCGGCGCAGGCAGTCGCCGAGGAAGCGGGTGGTGTACGGGGCGCCGCACATCCGGTCCAGGTGCGCACCCGCGTCGGAGCCGCCGAGCATGACGTCCTCGTGCGCCCACGTGCGGCGACGCAGCTCCCAGGAGCCGGGGTCGTTGTCGGTGGGCATGGGCCACAGCACGGTACGCAGCCCGTCCTCGGCGCAGATCTCGACGAGGCAGTGGAAGGGGTCCTGTCCGCGTTCGGCGGCGATGTCGCCCACGACACGGCCGCTGAGCCCTTCGTTGGCCGCACTGTAGGTGTCCCCGATGACGTACCGGCCGAAGTCGGCGAGGCGGCGGAAGACACCGGCCTCCTTGCTGTCGGCGCGGCGGAGCATCTCGGCGCGGGTGTCCGCGTCGCGCAGCCGCTCGATGCGTTCGGGGACGGGGAGGGCGAGGATCTCGCCCCAGCCGGGGATCAGGTTGAGGGCGCAGAAGGTGCCCAGCGACATGTTCATGGGCGTGAGGATCGGCATGGTGAGCGCGACGATCCGGCCGCCGGCCCGGCGGGCGCGTTCGCTGGGCACGAGCTGGCGCGGCACCCGTTCGGGCACGGCGGCGTCGATGGTGAGGACGTTCCAGTTCAGCGGGCGTCCGGCGGTGGCGGTCATGTCGACGAGGAGCTCGATCTCCTCGTCGGAGAACTGGTCGAGGCAGCCCGCGACGATCGCTTCGAGCTGGGTCCCCTCGTGTTCGCCGACGGCGCGGGAGAGGGCGAGGAGTTCCTCGGGGAGCGCGTGCCGGGAGGCGACCGGTTGTCCGTCCCCGTCGGAGTGGGTGGAGGACTGGGTGGTGGACAGCCCCCAGGCCCCCGCGTCCATCGCGTCGTGGAGGAGGGCGAGCATCGTGTCGAGCTGCTCGGGGGTGGGCTGCCCGCCGATCGCGTCGGCGCCCATGACGTGTCTGCGCAGGGCGCAGTGGCCCACCATGAACCCGGCGTTGACGGCGATCCGCCCTTCGAGCGCGTCGAGGTACTCGCGGAAGCTGGACCAGCTCCAGTCGACGCCCTCCTCCAGGGCCTTGAGGGCCATGCCCTCCACCCGCGCCATCATGCGGCGGGTGTAGTCGGCGTCGCCGGGTCGTCCGGGATGGAGCGGGGCGAGGGTGAAGCCGCAGTTGCCCCCGGCGACGGTGGTGACACCGTGGTTCATGGACGGGGTGGCGTACGGGTCCCAGAAGAGCTGGGCGTCGTAGTGGGTGTGCGGGTCGACGAAGCCGGGCGCGAGGACCAGGCCGGTGGCGTCCTCGGCGGTGACGGCTTCCTCGGTGAGCGTGCCCGGCTCGGCGATGACGGCGATGCGGCCGTCACGCAGGCCGACGTCGGCGGGGTACGAGGGTCCGCCTGTGCCGTCCACGACGGTCGCGCCGCGGATGAGGTGGTCGAGCATGACGGGGGTTCCCTTCCGTGTTCTGCCGCGAGTTCGTGTTTCCCGTCGTGAGTGCGGGGGTGTGCGGCCGGGGTGCGCACGGCCGCGGTACGCACCCCGGCTGCACGGAGCGGCGGTCCGGGAAGACGCCGCTGGTCTCTCTCCGGCCCCTGCGGCGAGCGAGGAGCGCGGGTTCGGGGGCGGAGCCCCCCGTCACGGGCAGGGGCGGGCGGGGGAGCGGACCCGCCACAGGCGTGTCCGGCCCGTGGATGCGCCGCACCCGTCCCCCCGCTCGCCCGCATCGCCCCGGGACGCGCCCTACGCGCGGCCCGCCGCCCCCCGGAACCGCGAGGTCCGGTGCACCGGGTCCGTGTCGATCTTCGGGATCACGTGCTCACCGATCAGCTTGATCGAGTTCAGCGTGTCCTCACGGCTGATCCCGATCGGCAGCCCGAAGCTCAGCTGGTCGGCCCCCGCCTGTTCCCACCGCTTGCACTGCCGCAGCACCTCGTCCGGATCGCCGCAGATCATCAGCTCCTCGGCGATCAGGAGCTCGATGATCTCCTCGGAGTACTCCGGCAGCAGCTCGGGCCACTCCGGGATGCCCTCCGGCCGGGGAAACGTGTCGTGGTAGCGGAACAGCAGCGACTGCAGGTAGTTCAGCCCGCCGCCCACCGCGATCTCGACGGCCTTGGCGTGCGTCTCGGCGCAGATGGCCGTGGAGGTGACCATGACGTTGTCGTTGACGAAGTCCCCGACGGGTTCGGCCTCCTTGACGGCCGTCTTGTAGGACTCGACGACCCACTCCATGTCGGAGACCTTCTGCACGCTGAAGCCCAGCACACCGAGCCCCTTCCTGCCCGCCATCGCGTACGAGGACGGCGAACCGGCCGCGTACCACATCGCCGGGTGCGACTTCCCGTACGGCTTGGGCAGGATCTTGCGCGGCGGCAGCGACCAGTGCTTGCCCTGGAAACCGACGTACTCGTCCTGGAGCCACATCTTGGGGAACTCGGCGATGGTCTCCTCCCAGAGTTCCTTGGTGTGGTTCATGTCGGTGATGCCCGGCATGAAACCCAGGATCTCGTGGCTGCCGGCCCCGCGCCCGGAGCCGAATTCGAACCGGCCCTCGGAGAGGTGGTCGAGCATGGCGACCTTCTCGGCCACCTTCACCGGGTGGTTGACGGGGGCGAGCGGGTTGAAGATGCCGGATCCGAGGTGGATGCGGTCGGTGGCGTGCGCGAGGTAGCCCAGATACACATCGTTCGCCGAGAGGTGCGAGTACTCCTCCAGGAAGTGGTGCTCGGAGGCCCAGGCGTACTTGAAGCCGGACTTGTCCGCCTGGATGACGTACTCGGTCTCCTCGATCAGCGCCTTGTGCTCTGCCCCGGGGTCGGTCCTGGCCCGTGCGGCGGGCACGTACCCCTGTACAAAGAGCCCGAATTCCAAGGGGATTCACCGTCCTCAATCGTTTTCTGACACATCGTCAGATCGTGATGTGTCCGACTGTTCCACCGGCACTCGCACCCGTCAATACCTGACGCATCGTCAGGAACGTTCAGAACAGACTGACCCCGGCCAGCCACCCCCCGTCGATGACGAACGGCTGCCCGGTGATGTACGAGGAGTCGTCCGAGGTCAGGAAGAGCGCCAACGCGGCCACCTCCTCCGGCTGCCCGATCCGCCCCAGCGGTACGAGCTTGCGGTACAGCTCGGCCACCGCCGCCCTGGACTCCTCCGGGTCCGCGGCCGGGTCCAGCGCCGCCGGATTGGTCATCGCGGTGTCCACGGCCCCGGGGCACAGGGCATTGACCCGTATGCCCTTCGCGGCCAGCTCCACCGCCGCCACTTTGGTCAGTCCGAGCACCGCGTGCTTGGTGGCCGCGTACGCCCCCACGAACGCCATGCCCGTCAGCCCCGTGTACGAGGCGGTGTTGACGATGGTCCCGCCGCCGGCGGCCTCGATCTCCGGCGCGACGTTCTTGATCCCGAGGAACGCACCCACCTGGTTGACCTGCACCACCTGCTGGAACTCCTCCAGCGGTGTGGCCACCAGCTCGTTGAACCGGAGAATCCCCGCGTTGTTGACCAGCCCGTCGATCTTCCCGAAGGCGTCCTTCGCGGCGGCGACGGCGGACCGCCAGTCCTCCTCCCGGCTCACATCCAGCCGCACGAACCGGGCCACGTCCTCCCCCAGCTCCTCGGCCAGCGCCTCACCCTGCTCGTCGAGCACGTCGGCGATCACCACCCGCGCGCCCTCCGCGGCGAAGAGCCGCGCCTCCTGCTCGCCCTGTCCGCGCGCCGCGCCGCTGATCAGTACGACCCGCCCGTCCAGCTTGCCCATGTCCTGACTCCTCAACTGTCGAGATGGGGTGCGACCTCGGCGGCGAACGCCGCCATCTGGTCGGTCAGTTCGCTACGGCTCCGGCTGCGGAACCGCACCTGGATCTGATGGACGCCCATGGCTCCGTACGCGCGCAGCGACTCGGCGACGGCCTCCGGCTTCCCGCTGAGGGCGCGCCGCCCGACGGACCACTCCGGCTCGCCGATGTACAGCGGCTCGGTGATCGCGCCGATGACGATCGGATCCTCGATCCCGGCCGCCTCGCGCAGCTCCCTCAGCCGGGCGATCTGCGTGGGCAGCTTCTCCCGCGGATCACCCTGCGGCAGCCAGCCGTCGCCCCGCACCGCGGCCCGGCGCACGGCGGCGGGCGAGGATCCCCCCACCCAGACCGGCACCCGCTCCTGGGCCGGACGGGGCCGCTGCCCGAGACCGGCGAAGGAGAACCGCTCCCCCGCGAACTCCGGGTACTCCTCGGGTCCCAGCGCCGCCTTCAGCGCGTCGATGGTCTCGTCGAGGACCCCGCCCCGCCCCTCGAAGTCCGCCCCGAGCGCCCCGAACTCCTCGGGCACGTGCCCGGCCCCGACCCCGAGGATCAGTCGGCCGCCGCAGAGGTGGTCGAGGGTGGCGTACTGCTTGGCCGTGACCAGCGGGTGCCGCAGGCCGACGACGGCGACATGGCTCATCAGCAGGACCCGCTCGGTGATCCCGGCGAGAAAGGCGAGGGTGGCGACCGGGTCGTACCAGACGGTGCTCATCACCCCGGCCAGCCGCCGCGGGATCGCGACGTGGTCACAGCTCGCCAGGTAGGCGAAGCCGGTGCGGTCGGCGGTGCGGGCGATCTCGGCGAGGTCGGCGGGGGTGGCCGCGGCCTCCCACCCCTCCGCGTAGATGGTGCTCTGCGACTGGATCGGGAGCTGCATCCCGTACGACAGCGGCCCGGTGGGCAGTATCGGCACCGAACGGCCTCCTTCCCGAAAGAATCTGACGCATCGTCACCTGACGGCGCGGGGGCCATCGTCGTACCTGACGTCTCATCAGACAAGAGGCGGGGGCGAGGGCGATCCGGTGCGGCGCCCGGCACCACCGGGGCGACCACCGCCACATCGAGCGCCGCGCTCCCGGCCGCCCCCCATGGTGCGGACGGCTCAGATAGCGCGGTCCGAGGTCGTCCCGGGTTTCGTGTGGAGGACCTCACGGGCCTGGTCCGCGGCGCGGGCGATGCTCTCGGAGACGGAGTCGACGAAGCGGGCGATGTTCTCCGGGCGCGCGGCACCGGTGCGGGCGCACGGGCCCGTGTCAGGCGCGGGCATCCCGGAACAGGAACTCGCCGTCGATCTCCACCCGGGTCGGGGGCTTGCTCCCGTCGTAGAAGTTCACGTCCTCGCAGACCGCGGTCCAACGCAGCCGGAAGCGGTCGCCGTTGCGCGAGAGCACCGTGATCCGGTTGTCCCGCAGCGGCTCGTGCTCGTAGTAGTAGAGCAGCGACATGCACGAGTCCTCGCCGTCCGCCGCACCCGGCATCACGAACGTGCGCCCGACCAGCCGATCGGCGTCCGCTTCGGCCGCCGCCAGCGCGATGCCGACTTCCGCGGCCGGCGCCGTGCCCGCACCTGCCGTGTCCTCGCACTGCCGGATGGCGTCGTCGTCGGCCGCGAGCTCGAACCAGAGCACCGCGTCCCTGTCCGGACCGCCGTCGGTCGCGCGGCCCAACCACATCTCCGCCGACCTGAAGCGGTACACCTCGTCGCCGTTGAACCGATGCAGCACAAAACGCCCGTCGGGGTCCGTGCCCCCGCCTCGCGGCTCGTCCATGACCCCATCCCTCCCGGGCCCACCCTCGCACGGCGCGGCCGGCGCGCAAACGCCGCCTCCCCCGGCGTCGGCCGACCCGGCGGGCGCCCCCGGAGCCGGTCTCCTCGGGGCAACGAACGTCCGTGGTGCGTCTCCATTCCGCCGTCGGGGGCATGGGCCCAGCCACGGCCGATGGTCAACTGCCCCTGACAGAGAGCGCCGAGAGCGACCACCACCAGGGCCGCACGCGCCTTCGACGAGGTGCATCCCGTGATCCGGCTCTTCCGTTTCTCTTCGGCTCAACGGCATCGCCGATGAGGCCCACCTCCGGCGACCCGGAGGGACGGTTCTGCTGAGGAGCGGGGCGGTACCTGGTCTCCACCGGCACCCGCATGCACTGGAATGAACAGGGAGCTGCCGCAGCAGAAGGCGCCTCACCTGCTGCGACAGCGACCGCGAGGGACTCGTCCGGCCTCAAGCGGATTCTTGCTCGTTCCCCTTGGAACCAGTCATTTCACGAACCGGAGGGGATGCAGACCGCGTACGACTGGACGGTCTGCGGGGAGTCGCCGTTGTTGTATGCGGAGACGTGCCAGGTGTTGGTGGAGGTGTCCGGCGCGCTCCCGGTCCAGATGATGTCCGGGTTCTGCAACTGGCTCACGGCTCCTCCGCCGGTCAGCACGGTCCCGGCGGGGCATGCCGCCGTGACGTCCTGAACACTGCCTCCCGCGGGCACGAGCGTGGCAGCGCTGGTGGCGGTCTGGGACGGGCCAACAGGTCCCGTCGGGCCGGTGGCACCATCAGCACCATGGGTACCGGCGGCACCGGTCGGACCCGTCGGACCCGTAGCACCATCAGCACCATTGGCACCGGCGGCACCCGTCGGACCCGTCGGACCCGTAGCACCATCAGCACCATTGGCACCGGCGGCACCCGTCGGACCCGTCGGACCCGTCGGACCCGTAGCACCATCAGCACCGTTGGTACCAGCGGCGCCTGTTGCACCTGTGGCACCAGTCGGACCGGTCGGCCCCGTAGCACCATCAGCACCATAGGCACCGGTCGCGCCCGTCGGACCCTGCACACCCGTCGCACCGGTCGGCCCCGTCGGACCGGTCGAACCGTGACCACCAAGAGCGCCTGTGGCACCCGTCGGACCGGCAGGCCCCGTAGGACCGGTGGCACCCGTGGCACCGTTCGCGCCGTTGACACCAGCCGCACCCGTGGCACCGGTCGCACCCTGCACACCCGTCGCACCGGTCGGACCGGTCGTCCCCTGGGCCCCCGTCGGCCCCATCGGGCCGGTCGGACCTGTCGGGCCGGTGGCGCCCGTTCCCGGGTAGTCGTCGCAGAACGGCACCGTGGTCCGCGTCGCGATGTAGCGGGCGCTCATCCACCCGCTGCCGTTGGACAGCAGGTACCACAGCGAGTTTCCGTTGACGTTCTGACCGGCCACCTTGCAGGCGATGGCCACCGTGCCGCCGGACGGCACGCTGCCCACGATCGGCGATGCCGTGGCGGGACCGCTGCGGATGTTCTGAGAGATCCGGGAGATCACCGTCCCGGAGACGTCGGCCGCCACCCGGCCGGCCGTCACTCGGTTGGCCGCCGGCGAGTCCGTGGGACCTGGCGCACCGTGAGCGATGTCCGTGGGGCACAGAGCCAGGGTCAGCCCCAGCGACATGGCACCCAGGGCCGAACGCGACAGGGCGTCCCAGTTTCTCGATTTGTGCATCTCGGATTCCTTACCGGATCTGCGTGGATCGGAGCCGCGACTGTGACAGGAGCAAAACAGAAAAGGCATATGCGCCACGCCGCCGCTCTACCGACCGGGTGCGACAGCCCCCTGTGCGGATGAGAAATCCTTCGGCCGTCTGCCGTCAGGAAATGACCGTTGATCCGCTGAGCATTCCGGACGGGCCACTCCGGCAACCCCGTGTCGCGTCGCGACCACCGGATTCCAGCGCACTAGCGTCGCTCTCCGCGGTGACCGGATCGGCCGTTCCCGCACACCTCGCCAATTCCCCTTGGAGTGCTGCTCCATCGAAGCCAGATCGGAAAATGTATATGACAAATCTGATCGATCGTTCCACTGAAGAACGGTCACCCGCTCTGCACGGAAAGCCGTCGATCTGCCTGTGCATGATCGTCAAGGACGAGGCCAAGGTCATCGAGCGATGCCTGAACTCGCTGCGCGACCTGGTGGACACCTGGGTCATCTCCGACACCGGCTCATGTGACGGAACGCAGGAACTGATCCGCGCCACGATGAAGGGGATTCCGGGGGAACTCCACGAGGACCCATGGACCAACTTCGGCCACAACCGGACCCTCAACATCCAGCGGGCACGCGGCAAGGCCGACTATCTCCTGCTCGTCGACGCCGACATGGCCGTCCGGCGGGACGGCCCGCTGTCCGAACTGTCCGAACTGAGTGCCGACTCCTACATGGTGCGCCATCTGGGCCCCATGGAGTACCGCATCCCCAGGCTGGTCAGAGGCGATCTCCCGTGGCGCTACGAGGGCGCGACCCATGAGTACCTGACCGCCGATCAGCAGCACATCGTCGCCAATCTCTCGGCGCTCAGCATCGAGCACTTCGCCGACGGCGGCTCGCGCGGGGACAAGTTCACCCGGGACGCCCGGCTGCTGCGCGAGGACCTCAAGCGCGATCCGGACAATTCCCGCACGGTCTTCTACCTCGCACAGACGCTCCGCGACATGGGCGAGACCCGAGAAGCGATCGCGGCCTACGAGCGCCGGGCCGGCATGGGCGGGTGGAACGAGGAGGTGTACTACGCCCTGCTGCAGGTGGGTGTGCTCAAGGCCGACCACGGTGACTGGCCCGACGCGATGGACGCTCTCACCCGTGCGTGGGAGAACCGGCCGCAACGACTGGAGGCCTGCTACGAACTGGCCTCCAGGCTGCGGAAGATGGGTCGCTATCAGGCGGCTCACGCCGTCGCCACCGCCGGCCTGGGCCGCCCCGCCCCCGAGGACTGGCTGTTCATGGAACCCTGGATCTACAGCTGGGGCCTGCTCTTCGAGCACTCCATCACCGCGTACTGGACCGGCGACCCGCGCGGTTCACTGGCCTCCTGCGATCGCCTCCTCGCCCTGCCCGACCTTCCGGCCTCCCATCGCGATCAGACCCTCATGAACCGCACATTCGCGGCCGACCGTGTCGCCGAACTCTCCGACCGGCCGGCGCCCGCCGCTTTCGCCCGTCCGAAGATCGCGTGACACGCGCGCGGGACTGCCGGGAGGAATCCCGCGGAGGCCCGGAGGGCCGGTCTCGGCAACGCTGTGCCGAGACCGGCGTCACTTCCGGTACAGCGCGTCGATCTCCGCCTCGAAGTCCCGCGCGATCGCGTCGCGCCTCAGCTTCAGCGACGGCGTCAGGTGCCCGCCGTCCTCGGTGAAGTCCACCGGAAGCACGGTGAACCTGCGGATCGACTCGGCGCGGGAGACCAGCCGGTTGGCCTCGTCGACCGCGCGCTGCAGGGCCGCGCGCAGTTCGTCGTCGACGACGAGGTCCCGGATCGGCATGTGCTGCTTCTTCGTCATCCGCCGCCAGTGGGCCAGTCCGTCCGGCTCCAGGGTGATCAGGGCGGCGATGAACGAGCGGTTGTCGCCGACCACCATGCACTGGCTGATCAGGGGGTGGGCGCGCAGCCAGTCCTCCAGGGGAGCCGGGGTGACGTTCTTGCCGCCGGAGGTGATGATGATGTCCTTCTTGCGGCCGGTGATCGTGAGGTAGCCGTCCTCGTCGAGGGCGCCGAGGTCACCGGTGGCGAACCAGCCGCCGTCCCGCACCGGTACGGCCTCGCCGCGTTCGGCGTCCCAGTAGCCCTGGAACACCTGACCACCGCTGAGCAGCACCTCGCCGTCGTCCGCGATCCGTACGGCGGTGCCGGGCAGCGGCCAGCCGACGGTGCCCAGGCGCGGTTTGAGCGGTGGGGTGACGGTGGCGGCCGCGGTGGTCTCCGTCAGGCCGTAGCCCTCGAAGATCTCGATGCCCGCGCCCGCGTAGAACGAGGCGAGCCGGCTGCCCAGCGGGGAGCCGCCGCAGATCGCGTACCGGACGTGTCCGCCGAGTGCGGCCCGGATCCGGCGGTAGACCAGGGGGTCGTAGAGCGCGCGGGCCGCCCTCAGGACCGGGCCGGGTCCGGGGCCCGTGCCGTGTTCGGCGGCCTCGACGGCCCGTCCGTACCGCTGGGCGATCCGTGCGGCACGGTCGAACGACGAGGCGCGGCCCATCTTCTCGGCCGTGGCGCGGCCGGTGTTGTAGACCTTCTCCAGCACGTACGGGATGGCCAGCAGGAACGACGGCCGGAACCCGGCCAGATCGGCGAGGAGGTCCTCGGTCCGGATGGACGGGGCATGGCCGAGGCGGACCCGGGCCCGCAGACAGCCGATCGCGACCATGCGCCCGAAGACATGGGAGAGCGGGAGGAAGAGGAGCGTCGACGCCGGGTATGCGCTGACCGACTTGAAGACCGGGTGGAGGAGTTCGATCGCGTTGTCGACCTCGGCGAAGAAGTTGCCGTGGGTGAGGACGCAGCCCTTGGGGCGGCCCGTGGTGCCCGAGGTGTAGATGAGGGTGGCCGGGGTCTCCGGTTCCAGCGTGGCGCGGCGGGCGGTGATCGCGTCGTCGGGGACGTCCCGGCCGCGTTTCCTCAGCCGGCCGAGCGCGCCCGTGTCGAACTGCCACAGATGGGCGAGGGCGCCGAGCTGCTTGCGTTCCTGGCTGATCAGCCTGCTCTGGTCCGCGGTCTCGACGGCGCACGCGACGGCGCCGGAGTCCTGGAGGATCCAGCGGGCCTGGAAGGCGGAGGAGGTCGGGTAGATGGGGACGGTGACGAGCCCGGCGGCCCAGGCCGCGAAGTCGAGCAGCGTCCATTCGTAGGTCGTCCGGGCCATGATCGCGATCCGGTCCCCGGCGCCGAGCCCCTCCGCGACGAGGCCCTTGGCGACGGCGAGCACGTCGTCGGCGAACTCGGCGGCCGTCACGTCCTGCCAACTGCCGTCCTGCCGCTTCCGGCTGAGGACGGCGTCGGCCGGGGCTTCGCGGGCGTTGTCGAACGGGATCTCGGCCAGTGAGCCGCGGCGGACGGGGGGCGCGAAGGGAGGTACGGAGACCTGTCGCACCGAGCCGTCCGCGGATCTGACCTTGGTCGGCTCGACGAGGGCGGGGACGGCGTCGGGGGTGGGTGGCGTGGACATGTGCGGCTCCTGAACGTGGGGTCGGGCGGCTGTGCCGGGTCCGTCCGGCGGCCGTTTCGTCCGGTGGCTCGTGTCGGGTTTCCGGGGGTCACGCGCGTTCGAGGATGGCGGTGACGCCTTGGCCGCCCGCCGCGCAGATGGAGATCAGGCCCCGGCCCGGCCCCTCGCGCTCGGCGAGGAGTGCGGCCAGGGTGGCGACGATGCGTGCGCCCGTCGCGGCGAACGGATGGCCGGTGGCCAGTGAGGAGCCGGCGACGTTGAGCTTCGCCCGGTCGACGGGGGCCAGGCCCTGTTTCTCCCAGGCCGCGAGGGTGGCCAGCACCTGGGAGGCGAAGGCCTCGTGGATCTCGAACAGGTCGAAGTCCTCGATGGTGAGCCCGGCGCGCTCCAGCATGCGCGGTACGGCGTACGCGGGGGCCATCAGGAGGCCGTCCTCGCCGCCCACGTGATCGACGGCCGCGGTCTCGTACAACGAGAGGTGGGCCAGCGGTTCCAGGCCGTGGGCGCGTGCCCAGTCATCGCTCGCCAGCAGTACGGTCGCGGCGCCGTCCGTGAGCGGGGTGGAGTTGCCCGCGGTCATCGTCGCGTCGGGGTGGTCGGTGCCGAACACCGGTTTCAGCGCGGCGAGTTTCTCCACCGTGGAGCCGGGGCGCAGGTTCTGGTCGCGGGTCAGGCCCCGGAACGGGACGACGAGGTCGTCCAGGAAGCCGCGTTCGTACGCGGCCGCGAGCCGTTGGTGGCTGGTGGCCGCGAGGAGGTCCTGCTCCTCGCGGGCGATGCCCCAGCGGCGGGCGGTGATCGCCGCGTGATCGCCCATCGAGAGTCCGGTGCGGGGTTCGGCGTTGCGCGGGATGTCCGGGACGAGGTGCCGGGGGCGTATCCCGGCGAGTGCCCTGATCCGGGCACCTGCCGACGTGGCCCGGCGGGCGGAGAGCAGCAGGGTGCGCAGCTCGTCGTTGACGCCGAGGGGCGCGTCGCTCGCGGTGTCCGCACCGCCCGCGATCGCCGAGTCCACGGCGCCGAGCATGATCTTGTCGGCGGCGGTGATGACGGCCTGGAGACCGGTGCCGCAGGCCTGTTGGATGTCGTACGCGGGGGTGCGCGGGTCGAGCTCCGAGCCGAGCACGGTCTCGCGGGCCAGGTTGAAGTCTCGGCTGTGCTTGAGGACGGCTCCCGCGACGAACTCGCCGACCCGCTGTCCCCGGAGTCCGAACCGCTCGACCAGACCGCCCAGCGCGGCGGTGAGCAACTGCTGGTTGGAGACCTGTGCGTACGGGCCGTCGGCGCGCGCGAACGGAATGCGGCTGCCGCCGATGACCGCGACCCTGCGGGGCTGCGGGAGTGCGAGGGGGATCATCTCGACCAGCTCCTGACTCTTGAGTAACCTTACTCTGGAGTAAATCTACGACCGAGCAGGGAGTCTGGACAATGGCCGACCGCTATCTGCACTTCACCGGCACAGCACCCGGCCGCTTTCTGACCCGGCGGCTCGGCCTCCCGCAGCCCGCCCCGTTGCGCCGCTGGTCGCCCGGGACCCCGTCGCTGGACGGGCCGTTGCTGCACCTCACCGCCGGAAAGTCCGCCGCCACGGAGGAACTCGCCGCACTTCTCACGGCGACCGGACTCGACGTCACCGCGCGCGCCGAACGCCCTGCGGGGATGGTGGTGGACGCGACGGCCGTCGACACCCCCCGCACACTCGCCGACGTCCACGCGGCCCTGCATCCGGTGATCCGTTCGCTGGCGCCGGGCGGGCGCGTCGTGGTCGTGGGGGTGCGGCCGTCGGCCGACGACCATCACCAGGCCGCCGCCCAGCAGGCCCTCGAAGGGTTCGTACGCTCGCTGGGCAAGGAGATCGGCAGAGGTGCCACCGTGCAACTGCTCCGTGTCGCACCGGACGCCCTCGCCTCGGCCGGCTCCACCCTCCGCTTCCTGCTCTCCCCCCGGTCCGCGTACGTCAGCGGTCAGGTGATCGAGCTGACCTCGGCCGCCCCCGATCCCGTGGCCGACTGGGAGGTCCCGCTCGCCGGGCGCACCGCGCTGGTCACCGGCGCCGCGCGCGGCATCGGCGCCTCGGTGGCCTCCGTGCTGGCGCGGGACGGCGCCCGAGTCGTCTGCCTCGACGTCCCGCAGGCGAAGGACGAGCTGACCCGTACCGCGGACCGGCTCGGTGCCGCGGCCCTGCCGCTGGACATCACCGCGGACGACGCCGCGGAACGGATCGCCGCGGCGGTCCCGGGCGGCCTCGACGTCCTCGTCCACAACGCGGGCATCACCCGCGACCGCCGGCTCGCCAACATGCCGGCCGACCGCTGGGCCTCGGTCGTCGACGTCAATCTGGACAGCGTGCTGCGCACCACGGACGCCCTGCTCGAGGCGGGCACCGTCCGGCGCGGCGGCCGTATCGTCGCCACCGCGTCCATCGCCGGTATCGCGGGCAACAACGGGCAGACGAACTACGCGGCCAGCAAGGCCGGCATCATCGGCCTGGTCCGCTCACTGGCCCCGCGCGCCGCCGCCGACCACGGCGTCACGGTCAACGCGGTGGCCCCCGGCTTCATCGAGACGAAGATGACCGCGGCCGTCCCCCTCTTCATCCGGGAGGCGGGCCGCCGGATGAACTCCCTCTCGCAGGGCGGCCTCCCGGTCGACGTGGCCGAGACGACCGCCTGGTTCGCCCAGCCCGCGTCGACGGCCGTCAACGGCCAGATCGTCCGGGTCTGCGGCCAGAGCCTGTTGGGGGCGTGACGCCCGATGACGGCTGCCGCCCCCTCCCGGACCCTGACGGCGTCACTCGTACGGGGTGCGCTCACCTCCCCGTTCAAGCGCGCCGGCCGGTCCGGTGCCACGCTCACCGCCGACCGGCTGTCGGCCGGAAACGTCCGCGTCGCCCCCGGTACCCTCGCCTCGTACAACCGGATCTGCGGCTTCCCCGAGTCGGGCCCGCTGCCGCTCACCTACCCGCATGTGCTGGGCTTCCCGCTCGCGATGCGTCTGATGACCGCCCGGACGTTCCCGCTGCCGGTCGTCGGACTCGTCCACACCTGGATCGGGATCACCCGCCACCGGGCGGCATCCGTCACGGATCCGCTCGAACTGACCGTGTACGCGGACGGATTGACGCCGCACCGACGTGGCACCGAGGTCACGATGGTGACGGAGGCCCGTTCGGGCGGTGAGCTGGTCTGGGAGTCGCGCAGCGGCTATCTGTCCCGCCATCCGGCCACGACCGCTGCTGCTCCCGGCACTGTCGGCGCAGCCCCTGCCACCGAGCTCCCCGCCGTCGCCGAGTGGCGGCTCCCCGGCGATCTGGGACGTCGCTACGGTGCGGTGTCCGGTGACCGCAACCCCATCCATCTGTACCCGCTGACGGCCAAGCTGTTCGGCTTCCCGAGGGCCATCGCGCACGGCATGTGGACGGTCGCCCGCTGCCTGGCCGAGGCCGACGATCCGGGCCGGATCCGTTCCGTGCGCGCCGACTTCAAGGCACCGGTCCTGCTCCCGGCGACGGTGACGTACGCGGCGGACGGCTCCGGCTTCCAGCTGCGCAGCGGCGACCGGGTCCACCTCACGGGGACGACGTCGCGGGACGGTCGAGGAGCGGATGCATGACCGGCCGCTGCCACAGCGTCTTTCGTCCGGATCGGCCCGGCACGACGCGAACGACCCCGCGTGACGCGAACAAGAGGCTTCAGCTCTGATCGGCGGACTGGTTCGGCGGCAGCCACGGGCGCCCCTCCATGAGGTTTCCCAGACCCGCCCAGGCGAAGTTCATCAGGGTGGCCGCGGCTTCCTTCGCCGAGACGCCCGGGGTGTCGTTGGCCCAGCCGGCAAGCGACTCCGCGGCCCCCACGAGGGCCTGCGCCAGACCCGCCACATCACGGTCCGGCAGTGCCGGATCATGGTGGGCCTCACGGGCCGCCGCACCGATCAGACCCGTCACGAACGCAACGATCTCGTCGCGCATCACCATGACCTCGGTGACGAACGGCTCCCCGTGGGTACGCGCCTGCCGGTGCAGTACCGCCCAGCCGTCCGGATTCTCCGCGGTGTGCGTGAAGAACGCCCGCAGTCCCGCCCACAGTTGGCGATCCGCCGGAAGCTCCGGCTCCACCCCCGACCGAACCGCTGCGACCAGCGCTTTCGCCTCGCGCTGGATGCAGGCGGTGAAGAGCTCCTCCTTGGAATTCAGATACAGATAGACCAGCGGCTTGGACACCCCGGCCAGCTCCGCGATCTCGTCCATCGAGGCGGCCCGGTATCCGCGCTGCCCGAACGTCCGTACCGCGGCGTCCATCATCTGCTGCTCGCGCACGGCACGCGGCATCCGTTTGCTCTTCACAGCACCCACGTCCGACTTCCTCCCGCCCCGCTGCCCCGCTCCTCGGCAAGAGTACGGCGCAGGCCCCTCGCCCGTCGCCAGGAGAGGAGCCGCGCGGCCGGTCGCACCTCCACCGGAAGCCATGTCTCCCGGACCCCGGCATCTCCACCTGTCCGACCACGGTGCGACAGCGGGCCCCGGGATCACACCGTGGTGGGACAGCGGCTCCCCCCTGCGTGCGATGTTCCGGCACGACCGGATCCGTAGCGTCTTCACCATGATCAGTCCTCGCAGCCGGGCCACGGCCACGGCGTTCGCCCTGGCCGTCCTGCTCGCCTCGCCCACGACCGCATCAGCCGCCCCGGGCCCCGCGCCCCGTCCCGATGCGGTCCCCGCGGCGCACGCCGTCACCGGACCGTCCCTCGAACTCCCCCGGCCGACCGGACCGTACGCAACGGGCCGCGACACCCTGCATCTGACCGACCGGAGCCGACCGGACCCCTGGGTCCCGGCGGCGGGCGCCCGAGAGTTGATGGTGTCGATCCACTACCCGGCCCGACCCGGCAGCGGCACGACGACCGCGCCGTACATGACCACGGACGAAGCCCGGCTGATGCTGGCGTCCCGCGGCCTGGAGGACGTGGTCCCCGCGACCACGGTCAGCGCCACCCTCACCCACGCGCGGACGGCCGCCCGCCCGGCACCCGGACGGTTCCCGCTGGTGGTGCTCTCCCCCGGCTTCGGCACACCGCGGACCACGCTGACCGGCCTGGCCGAGGACCTGGCCGGCCGTGGATACGTCGTCGCGACGGTCGACCACGCCTACGAGTCCACCGGCACCGCCTTCCCCGGCGGGCGCCTGCTCACCTGCGCCGCCTGCGAGCAGACCGGGACGACGGGGATCGCGGCCGTGGCCACGGGGCGGGCCAAGGATCTCTCCTTCGTACTCGACCGGCTGACCGGCCGTCACCCGGCCTGGCGTCACGCCCGCATGATCGACCCGGACCGGATCGGCATGGCCGGCCATTCCATCGGCGGCAACGCCACCGCCTCGACGATGGCCGCCGACCACCGTGTGCGCGCCGGGGTCGACATGGACGGCACCTTCTTCGACCCGCTCCCCGCGGGCGGCCTCGACGGCAGACCGTTCCTGATGCTCGGCACCGCCTCCGACCACAGTCCCGGCGGTGAGGACAGGAGCTGGGACGAGGGCTGGGCGCGGCTGGACGGCTGGAAGCGCTGGCTGACCGTCACCGGCTCCGGCCACTTCACCTTCACCGATGTCCCCGTACTGGGAGACCAGCTGGGCATCGTCGACCCCGAGGTACCGCTCTCCGGCGAACGCTCGATGCGGATCACCCGGGACTATGTCGCGGCCTTCTTCGATCTGCATCTGCGGGGCACGCCCCAGCCGCTCCTGGACGGCCCGACACCGGACAACCCCGAGGTCGGGTTCCAGCACTGATCCGGCCCGGACCTCTTCGTCGCCTCGGGCACCGCTCCCCGAGACACCGGCCAGAACCCCGCGCAACGCCGAGCGCCCCCGGTCCGTCGACGGACCGGGGGCGCTCGGCGCAAGGATCGTCACGCGGCGACCGGCACGCGCTCCGGCTCGGCGTCGAGAACCTCGTCGTCGACCGGGGACGAGGAGGCCGAGTTGTAGGCGTCGTGGTCGAGGATCTTCTCGCGAGCCGAGACGATCACCGGGATCAGCGCCTGGCCCGCGACGTTCGTAGCCGTACGCATCATGTCCAGGATCGGGTCGATGGCCATGAGCAGCCCGACGCCCTCCAGCGGGAGACCCAGCGTCGACAGCGTGAGGGTCAGCATGACCGTCGCGCCGGTGAGACCGGCGGTGGCGGCGGAACCGATCACCGAGACGAACGCGATCAGGACGTAGTCGCCGACGCCCAGCTGGACGTCGAAGATCTGCGCGATGAAGATCGCCGCCAGCGCCGGGTAGATCGCGGCGCAGCCGTCCATCTTGGTGGTGGCGCCGAACGGGACCGAGAAGGAGGCGTACTCCTTCGGGACGCCGAGGCGCTCGGTGACCTTCTGGGTGACCGGCATCGTGCCGACCGAGGAGCGGGAGACGAAGGCCAGCTGGATCGCCGGCCAGGCGCCCTTGAAGAACTGCAGCGGGCTGAGCTTGGCGACGGTGGCGAGCAGGAGCGGGTACACACCGAACAGCACCAGGGCGCAGCCGACGTAGATGTCGACGGTGAACGTCGCGTACTTGCCGATCAGGTCCCAGCCGTAGTCGGCGATCGCGTAGCCGATGAGGCCGATGGTGCCGATGGGGGCGAGGCGGATGACCCACCACAGGGCCTTCTGGAGGAGCTCCAGGACGGACTCGCTGAGGGTGAGGATCGGCTTGGCCTTCTCGCCGAGCTGCAGCGCGGCGATACCGGCGACGGCGGCCATGAAGACGATCTGGAGCACGTTCAGCTCGGTGAACGGGGTGATGACGTTGTCCGGGATGATGCCGGTGAGGAAGTCCAGCCAGGAGCCCGCGTGCTCCGGCAGCTTGCCGTCCTTCGGCGTGAGGCCGGTGCCGGACCCCGGGTTGGTGATCAGGCCGATCGCGAGGCCGATGGCGACCGCGATCAGCGAGGTGATCATGAACCAGAGCAGGGTGCGGGTGGCCAGCCGGGCGGCGTTGTTGACCTTGCGCAGGTTGGTGATCGACACCAGGATCGCGAAGAAGACGAGCGGCGCGACGGCCAGCTTCAGCAGCTGGACGAAGATGTGGCCGACCTTGTCGAGCGTGGTGTAGAGCCAGTTGATGTCGTACGTACGGGCGAGCCACCCGAGGACGACACCGAGGACGAGACCGGCGACGATCTGGGCCCAGAACGGGACCTTGGGTATGCGGAAACCGGAGCCGGACGGGCTGTCGGTCGCGGCGGTGGACGCGGGATTCGCGGACACGGACACACTCCTGATGTGACGCATCGGGGCGCACGGGGACGTTGTGCGGAGGGACGGGGGTGCGGCGCCCGCGTCAGGGGCGGCGCCGCTGCATGGTGCCGGTTCAGACGTTGCGGCAACAGACCGCGGACATACAGCGGCAGAGGTCGACATGCAGGCGCCCCACGAGCGCGACGCTCGCGCCGGGCCGAGGGCGCACAGTTGTCTCCATGCCGAACACGTTAACACTTGAACTTTGAGAACCTCAAAGGTCTTCTTTGGGCAGCACCGCGCACGCCGGAGCGGCCGACAGGCCCGCGGAAACGGCGGAACCCCCGCCGGGAACGACAAAACCCCAGTACGGGAGCGGTTGCTCCGGCACCGGGGTTCGGTACGGAAGGTGTGTCAGGTGTGAGGAACCTTACGCGGCCCTTACGTCGCCCTCACCCGTTCGTCACGGGGTGACGTGGTCCTCGCGGGTCCGGTTCGCCTCGAGCCTCGCCTTGGTGCGGTCGACCGTGGACACGATCTGCTCGGACATCTCGTCACGCTGCTTGCGCAGCAGCACGTAGCTGAGCGGCGCGGACAGGACCAGAGCGAGCAGAATCACCCAGACGAGGTTGGAGCCGTGTGCCCCGGAAGGCAGGAGGCCGAAGTGAACGGCCACGGCTGCGACGAAGAAGCAGCCGACGAAGATGCTGAGGCGCATCGCGGTGTACCGAATTGTCGCGCTCGGCCTGGCAGCGGACACAGTTGGCCTCTCTCTCTACGTACGACAGTCCTGCGATCGTGCCCGACCAGTGAAGCATGCCCCGGAATCGATCACTTCGGAGGGCTGCGTCAAAGGGGTTCCGGCGAGCCCCGCGGGCCCGGTCCGCGAGGCGGCCCGGAAGCGCTCAGCCGAGCGGCAGCAGCATGATGATGTCGTCGCGGTCGTCCCCGTCCGCCACCCGGATCGCGTCCGGCACCCGCCCGACCTCCTTGTATCCGCACGACGCGTAGAACCGGTCGACGCCGGTGCCGCCCCGGCAGGTGAGCCGGATGGCCTCCACCCCTTCGAGTTCCCGGGCGGCACGGGCCGCGGCGTCCATCAGATCGCGCCCGTACCCCTTGCCCTGGTGCCGGGGGTGGACCATCACCGTGTAGAGCCATATCCAGTGCGTCATCAGCCGGTGGGTGTTGAGGGCCAGGAACGCCGTGGCGGCCACGGCGCCCTCCTCGTCGTGACCGACCAGCAGCCGGGTGCGCCCCTCGGCCATGGCGACGAGGTGCTTGACCAGCTCGGGCCGGACGTCGTCGGTCGTGACGGGCGGCACAAAGCCGACCGCCCCACCCGCGTTGGAGACATCGGTCCACAGCTCGGTGATGCCGTCCCGCAGGGTGCGGTCGAACGTGGGATCCAACTCAAAAGTAAGTGCCATAGATGCAGATTAACTATTACCGAACCTTAGTCTCAAGCTCTGTCCGGTACGCGAGAGAGCCCCGGCCGTCGGCCGGGGCTCTCATACGGGGTGGCGCTGACGGCCTGGGTGTCAGACGCGCATCGGCTGCGGCGACTCGCGCCGCTCGGCGTCCGGACCCGGGTACTCGCGGATGATCTCGTACCGGGTGTTGCGCTCGACGGGCCGGAAGCCCGCGTCGCGGATCAGGTCGAGCAGATCCTCACGGCCGAGCTTGTTCGGCGTGCCGTAGTTGTCCGCGTCGTGCGTGATCTTGTACTCGACGACCGAGCCGTCCATGTCGTCCGCGCCGTGCTGCAGCGCGAGCTGGGCGGTCTGCACGCCGTGCATCACCCAGAAGACCTTGACGTGCGGGACGTTGTCGAAAAGAAGCCGCGAGACCGCGAAGGTCTTCAGCGCCTCGGCGCCGGTCGCCATCGTCGTGCGCGCCTGGAGCTTGTTGCGGACCTTGCCGTCCTTCATGTCCACGAAGTCGTGCTGGTAGCGCAGCGGGATGAAGACCTGGAAGCCGCCGGTCTCGTCCTGCAGCTCACGCAGCCGCAGCACGTGGTCGACACGGTGGCGGGGCTCCTCGATGTGCCCGTACAGCATCGTCGCCGGGGTCTTGAGCCCCTTCTCGTGCGCCAGGCGGTGGATGCGCGACCAGTCCTCCCAGTGGGTGTTGTGGTCCACGATGTGCTGACGGACCTCCCAGTCGAAGATCTCCGCGCCGCCACCGGTCAGCGACTCCAGACCGGCTTCGATCAGCTCGTCGAGGATCTCGGAGGCCGAGAGCCCGGAGATGGTCTCGAAGTGGTGGATCTCGGTGGCGGTGAACGCCTTGAGGGAGACCTGCGGCAGGGCCTCCTTCAGCGCGCTGAGCGAGCGCGGGTAGTAACGCCACGGCAGGGTGGGGTGCAGCCCGTTGACGATGTGCAGCTCGGTGAGGTTCTCGCCCTCCATCGCCTTCGCGAGGCGGACGGCCTCCTCGATGCGCATGGTGTACGCGTCCTTCTCGCCCGGCTTGCGCTGGAACGAGCAGTACGCGCACGACGCGGTGCACACATTGGTCATGTTGAGGTGCCGGTTGACGTTGAAGTGCACCACGTCGCCGTTCTTGCGGGTGCGCACCTCATGGGCGAGGCCGCCGAGCCAGGCCAGGTCGTCCGACTCGTAGAGGGCGATGCCGTCCTCACGGGTCAGCCGCTCTCCCGCGCGGACCTTCTCCTCCAGCTCGCGCTTGAGCCCAACGTCCATGCGGCTGCCTCCCAGTCGTCGACGTGCTGTGCGTATCCCGGTGACAGGTGATACCGGGCGAAACCCCCGGTCCCCCGGGGGCCCCACCACGTTACGCCTACACCTCTTCGGGAAGTTCCCCGACCCGGTTCTCCCACTTGGTGGAGAGCACGATCGTGGTGCGTGTGCGCGAGACGCCCCTCGTGCCGCTGAGCCGGCGGATCGTCTTCTCCAGCCCGTCCACGTCACCGACCCGCACCTTGAGCATGTACGAGTCGTCGCCCGCGATGAACCAGGCGTCCTCGATCTCCGCGAGGTCCTTCAGCCTGCGCGCCACGTCCTCGTGGTCGGCCGCGTCGGAGAGCGAGATGCCGATCAGGGCGGTGACCCCGAGCCCCAGGGACGCGGCGTCGACGGTGGCGCGGTAGCCGGTGATGACACCGGCGGTTTCCAGCCGGTTGATGCGGTCGGTGACGCTGGGCCCGGAGAGCCCGACGAGCCGCCCCAGCTCGGCGTACGAGGCCCTGCCGTTCTCCCTGAGGGCCTGGATGAGCTGCCTGTCCACCGCGTCCATATGACTGAAACCTTCCATTGTTCAGCAGTATCGCGAGTTTACGTGTAGAATCTAAGGCATGCAGGCTTCAGGGCCTGCAAATCTTGCCGAACATCCAAAATTCGCTTTCGAATCTTCAGGAGTGAGAACACCGTGTACACGATCGAGATGGCCTACGCCCGAATGCGCGAGCTGCAGGACCTGGCCAACCGCTCGCGTGCCCACCAGCCCGCCGCCGCGCACCGGGTCGACAGGACCCGCACCCCGCGCGCCACGAAGAAGCGCTGACCACAGGCTCAGCCCCCGGAGCCACGAGAGCCGCCACCGAGCTCTCCCTCCCACCGGCGGTACAGGTCGTGCGGAACGCCCGCCGCGTCCAGTACCCGCCCCGCGACGAAGTCCACCAGATCCTGGATGTGCGTCGCCCCCGCGTAGAACGCCGGAGAGGCGGGCAGCACCACGGCGCCCGCCTCGTCCAGACTCACCAGATGCTTCAGCGTCTGCCCGTTCAGCGGGGTCTCCCGCACCGCGACGACCAGCTTCCGACGCTCCTTGAGCGTCACGCTCGCGGCCCGCTGGAGCAGATCCTTCGAGAGCCCGAGCGCCACCCCGGCCACGCACGCCGTCGAAGCGGGCACGATCAGCATCCCCTTCGCCGGGTACGAGCCCGAGGACGGACCCGCCGCGAGATCGCCGGCCGCCCAGTGCCGTACGCCCTCGACGTCCACGTCGAAGGTGTGCGGCTTTCCGTCCGCTCCGCGCGCCAGCCAGCCGCGCAGATCCTCCCGCCAGTGCGCGTCGCGGAACGCGATCCCGGTCTCGTCCAGCAGCGTCAGCCGCGACGCCCGGCTCACCACCAGGTCCACGCTCTCCCCCGCGGCCAGCAGACCGCGCAGCACGGCGGCGGCGAATGGGGTGCCCGAAGCGCCGGAAACCCCGACAATCCAAGGCTGTCGCTGCTGCTGACTCACTGAAGTCCCGGATTCCACACACCCGAGCCTATCCGGCTGCACGAAACCGGAACCGAGTAAGGGGCCTCAGGCGTTTTGAGGGAGGAACAGGGGCGACACGGAACGACAGGGGGCAGCGGTGGCCGCAACGTCGGATCGATTCGCGTCGGCGTGGAGCACGGGCGAGCGCGCGAAGGCCGCGGCCAAGCTGATGGTGGGCTGGGTGGCGTTCCTCTGGATCCTCGAAGTCGTCGACGTGGCGACCGGCCACTCCCTGGACGCGTACGGGATCGAGCCGCGCCGGGCCGGCGAACTGCTGGACGTCGTACCCGCGTCCTTCATCCACTTCGGCTTCGGCCATGTCGCGTCCAACAGCGTGCCGCTGCTGGTCTTCGGCTTCCTGGCCGCGCTGGGCGGCATCCGCCGCTTCGCGGCCGTGGCCGCGCTGATCATCGTGGTCGACGGCCTCGGCGTCTGGCTCGTCGCGCCGGACCACTCCAACACCGCGGGCGCGTCCGGCCTGGTCTTCGGCCTCTTCGGCTACCTGCTCGTGCGCGGCTTCGTGGACCGCAGACCGCTCGACATCGGCGTCGGCGTGGTGATCGGCGCGATATGGGGCTCGTCGATCCTGCTGGGGCTCTCCCCCGCCAACACCTCGGTCAGCTGGCAGGGCCACCTGTTCGGACTGGCGGCGGGCGTGGCGGCGGCCTTCGTCTTCCGCCGCCCCGCGCGCGGCCGGAGCACGGTACCGCCCGCCCGGCCGTACATACCGTAGAGCGCGGACGGATCCCGTGGTGTCCGGCTCAGCCCTCGCCCTGACCGGCGCTTCCCATCGGGCCGACCTTCACCGGGGAGCCGGAACCGTCCGTGACGGGCAGCGTGGCGGCGCCCGGCCATTCGAGGGAGAACGACTTCGTCTCGTCCGGCGGGGTCACCACCAGGGCCGTGACGCGGACGCCGGAGCCGCCCGACTTGTTGAGCGGGTAGGTGACGCCGAAGTACACCGACTTCCCGTCCTTGAGGGTCATCGGGGTGGCCTTCTCACCGGTGCGCTTCGCGGGCAGCGACCCCGCGCTGGTCTTCAGGTCGACGCCCGCGTACCCGGAGAGCACGCAGTCCCGGCCGCCGCCGTTCTTGAACTCCACCGCGACGGTGCCCTCGGTGTCGCCGTCGATGGTGCTGTCCGACGCGGTGATGTCCAGGTCGTCGGTGCGGCACTTGCCGACCTTGCCGTTCGCGTCGGAGCCGGTCCCGGTGGCCGTGCCCTGCCCGCCGGACCCCTTTCCGGCGGAGTCCTTCCCGGCGGAACCCTTCCCGTCGCCCTGGTCCGAACCGCCCGAGCCCGAACCGCCGCTCGCGGAAGACGCGGAGGACGTGGAGGACGGGGCGGTCTGTCCCATGTCGTCCTCGCCGTTCTGGCAGGCCGTGAGCGAGAGACCTGCGACAACGGCCAGGGCGGCGAAGGTGAGCTTCTGTACGCGCATCGTTTCTTCCTCGGTGTCAGTGGGGGGTTTCGGCCGCTCGGCACGGTCGGCACGGGCGAGCGTTTCTGATCACCTAGAGCCGACCGGCCCGACGACCCGTTCCGCCCAACCACCCGCTAATACACCCCTGTTACACGCACAGCCAGGCACAACGCGCAGCACCACCGGGCACACCCCGCCCGCACCCGCCCCCGCCGCACCCCTCCCTGCCGCTGTCCGGCACGGGAAACAGGGCCGGACACGGCACGCCGTCGACCGGCCGGGACGGTGGTTCCCGCCGTCCTTCCGCACCTGTCGACGCCCGCAGCCCACTGGGACGGACCCGTAACGCGTCGGTCCTTGACCACAGCGGGTGACCTGCGTCACCAACCCGCCGCGCCCACGCCCGGGGCGGTAACCCGTCGAGGACGGGATCCCGGATCCGCCGGACACGGCCCGGGGCGGGCTCAGACCGTCAGTCCCCGTACCAGCAGATCCAGCAGGGCGCACGCGAACAGCGCCATGCCGATGAACCCGTTGACCGAGAAGAACGCGCGGTTCAGCCGGGACAGATCGTGCGGACGCACGACCCGGTGCTCGTACACGAAGGCGACGGCGACGATCACCATGCCGATCCAGTAGAAGAGCCCCGTCTCCGCGGCCAGCCCGAACCAGACGAGCAGCCCGGTCGTCACCACGTGGCAGACCCGCGCCCCCCACAGCGCGGCCGGAATCCCGAACCGCGCCGGCACCGACAGCACCCCGTGCGCCCGGTCCGCCTGGACGTCCTGGCAGCCGAAGATCAGGTCGAAGCCACCGATCCAGATCCCGACCGCGAGACCGAGGATCACCGCGTCCCAGGACCAGCTGCCGGTCACCGCCAGCCAGGCACCGATCGGCCCCATGGCCTGCGCGATCCCCAGGATGGCGTGCGGGTAGTGGGTGAACCGCTTCCCGTACGGATAGACCACCATCGGCACCACCGCGACCGGCGCGAGCGCCAGACAGAGCGGGTTCAACAGCGCCGCCGCCCCGAGGAAGACCACGACGGCGACGAGCGCCCCCGTCCACGCCGACTTCACGGAGACCGCGCCGGTGACCAGCTCCCGGCCCGCGGTGCGCGGGTTACGGGCGTCGATCTCACGGTCGATGATCCGGTTGCAGGCCATGGCGAACGTCCGCAGCCCCACCATCGCGATGGTGACGAGCAGCAGCGTGACCCAGTGGACGGACTTGTCCGCCTGGAACATCGCGGTCAGCGCGGCGATGTACGCGAAGGGCAGCGCGAAGACCGAGTGCTCGATCATCACGAGCCGCAGAAATGCCTTGACCTTGCTGCTCGGCTGTACGGGCCCCGAGCCCAGTGCTGCTTCGGCCGCGCTCACAGTCCGTATTCCTTCCACCGGCGGTCGACCTTCGCCGCCGTCTCCGGGTCGGACTCGACCATGTCCGGCCAGCCCCCGTCCCGGGTGTAGCCCTCCTCGGGCCACTTCTTCGTCGCGTCGATACCCGCCTTGCCACCCCAGAACTGCTGGTAGGAGGCATGGTCGAGATGATCGACCGGCCCCTCGGTGACGGTGAGGTCCCGCGCGTAGTCCGTGTTGCCGAGCGCCCGCCACGCCACCTCGTGCAGATCATGGACGTCGCAGTCGGAGTCCACGACCACGATCAGCTTGGTCAGCGACATCATGTGCGCCCCCCAGATGGCACTCATCACCTTCTGGGCGTGCTTCGGGTACTTCTTGTCGATCGAGACGATCGCGCAGTTGTGGAAGCCGCCCGCCTCCGGCAGGTGGTAGTCCACGATGTCCGGCACGATGATCTTGAGGAGCGGCAGGAAGAACCGCTCGGTGGCCCGCCCCAGCGGCCCGTCCTCGGTCGGCGGCCGGCCCACCACGATCGACTGCAGCAGCGGGCGCTTCCGCATGGTCACGCAGTCGATGGTCAGTGCGGGGAACGGTTCCTGCGGCGTGTAGAAGCCGGTGTGGTCCCCGAAGGGCCCCTCGGGAAGCATCTTCCCGGGCTCCAGCCACCCCTCGATGACGACCTCCGCCTGCGCGGGGACCTGCAACGGCACGGTCTTGCAGTCGACCATCTCGATCCGCTTGCCCTGGATGAACCCGGCGAAGAGGTACTCGTCGATGTCCCCGGGCAGCGGCGCGGTGGAGGCGTACGTCACCGCGGGCGGCGCCCCGAACGCGATGGCGACCGGCAGCCGCTCACCGCGCTTGGCGGCGACCTGGTAGTGGTTGCGGCTGTCCTTGTGGATCTGCCAGTGCATCCCGATGGTGCGGCGGTCGTGGCGCTGGAGCCGGTACAGCCCCAGGTTGCGCACGCCGGTCTCCGGGTGCTTGGTGTGGGTGAGGCCCAGGTTGAAGAACGAGCCGCCGTCCTCGGGCCAGGTGAAGAGGGCGGGCAGCAGGTCCAGGTCCACGTCGTCGCCGGTGAGGACCACCTCCTGCACCGGGGCGCTCTCCTGCTTCACCTTCTTCGGCGGCACGTGCACCATCGAGCCGAGCTTGCCGAAGGCCTCCCGCACCCCGACGAAGCCGTGCGGCAGCTCCGGCCTGAGCAGCCCGCCGATCTTGTCGCTGATGTCGGAGTAGGACTTCAGCCCGAGCGCCTTGAGCAGCCGCTTGTCGGTCCCGAAGACGTTCATGGCCAGGGGCATCGAGGACCCCTTGACGTTCTCGAAGAGCAAGGCCGGCCCACCCGCCTTGTTCACCCGGTCGACGATCTCGCCGACCTCCAGATACGGGTCGACCTCGGCCTTGATGCGCTTGAGCTCGCCCTCGCGCTCCAGGGCCCGGAGGAGGGAACGAAGATCGTCGTAAGCCATGCCGTCCAGTTTGTCATCACCACTGCCGATCACCTGGGGTGCCCCACCTCTCCGTCGGCCGCACGAGGCGTCGGCGCCAGGATGTCCGCCGCCGCGCGGACCGCGGCCCGCAGGCCGACCCCTGTCCGGACCTGCTCGTCGGCGGTTCCCCCCGCTCCCTCTGGGAGGTCGGTGACACCGGCTACTCTGGGCCCGTCACCGGGGCGGGACAAGCCCCGCCAACTCTCCTCAGGGGGACCTTTCCAACATGTTCCGGGCCCTGATCTATCTCCTGCCGCTGGCGCTGACGATCTACGCGTTCATCGACTGCCTGAACACCCCGGAGGACGAGGCCAAGCACCTGCCGAAGATCGCCTGGGTCTTCATCATCCTGCTGTTCTGGATCGTGGGTCCGATCGTCTGGCTGGCCGCCGGCAAGATGCGCACCGTGCCCGCGGGGGGCCGCACGCCGTCCGAATGGCACCGCAACCACCGCTCGCAGTGGGTGGCACCGGACGACAATCCGGAGTTCCTGAAGGCGCTGAAGGAAGAGAACAAGAAGGACGAGTCGCTCCTCAAGGACTGGGAGGCGGATCTGCGCCGCCGCGAGGAGGAGCTCAAGCGCCGCGAGCGCGAGTCGGGACCGGAGGAGTCGGCCCCGCCCACCTTGTGACCGGGAGGGTCCGGCCTCCGGCCACCCGCCGCACGCCCCGCACGGCCACCGCCTGTCTGCCGACACGCGGTGGCCGTCGTCGTTCGCGTCCCCGAACCGGCGCCGCACCGGCACCGCTCCGCTTCGTGACTCCCTGCGAACGGCCCCGGTGGCTCGGACCGTCCCCTTGACACACATCGTTCGAAAATCTTCTCCTTGCTCCAACACCCTCCCGATATCCTGGTGTTGACGATGTGACAGATCGGATCGGACATCGGCGCTGGGGGTGCTGTGGAGAGGGAGCTGTACGGGCGCGAGGCGATCTTCGGCAACGACGGACTTGCGGCGCGTCTGACAGGTCTCGCTCCCCACGGCTCCGCCGGGGTCTCCTACGAGCACCACGACGATCCGCCGGTCGCCGTGCTGACCGGGGGCCGCGGCATGGGCAAGACGGCTGTGCTCAAGCAACTGCGCCATCTGTACCGGGAGATCACCCCGGTCGCCCTCGTCGACTGCGAGGCGGTCGTACCGCCCGCGGACCCCGGGCCCGGCTGGACCCCGGTCACCGCGGCGCTGCCGGAGCTCGCCACCCAGCTGACCGCGAAGGTGCGTGCCGCGCGGCCGGTGCGGTTTCCCCGGCTGAGCCTCGGCCTGGTGGCGGTCGCCTCGATCTCCTGGACGCGGGAGGACGAGACGCGGGCGCAGCGGGACCTGCAGTCGCTGGGCCCGGTGCTGGCGACCGTCGACACGCGAGGGGACGCGGCGACGGGCTGGGTCACCAAGGTGCTGACGAAGCTGGCGGCGAGCGCCTTCGACTCCGTCGTGCCGTTGGCCGGGATGGTCGCCGAGGCCACGATCGAGACGGTGCTGGAGGAGTCGTTCAGCCGGTTCCAGCGGCGTTCGGCGGACTGGTACGGGAGCTATCCGCACGCGGGCGGCAACGGACGGATCGGGCTGCGGCAGCTGGCGGTCGACTTCGAGCGCGGTGGCGATCTGCGCCGCCGGGCCGAGGACCATCTGGTGCTCGCACTGGTCGCGGACCTGGTACGGGCGTACGGGGGTCTGGCGCGCGGTGCCCGCCGGGGCCGCCCGGTACTGCTGCTGGACAACGCGCACACGCGGCTGGGCCGGCAGCTGGTCGAGCCGGTGCTGCGGCAGCGGGCCGCCGGGGCGCGGGACCGGATCGCCGTGTTCGCCTCGTCGCGCGCCCGTGGTCACGAGGGGCTGAGCCATGCGGTGCGCCGACGGCTGCCCGAGGTGGCGCACGGTTCGCACTGGGTCCGCGGCTCGGAGGTGACGTCCGGGATCCTGGCCGTGGAGCTCACCGCGCTGGGCCCGGCCGATGTGCAGGCGGCGCTCGACCGGCACGATCCGGTGGGCCGCGCCCCGGCCGGCCTGGCCCGCGGGGTGCACCGGCTGACGGGCGGGCGCCCGCTGGGTGTGGCGCTGCTGGCCCAGGCGGCGGGCGAGGCGTCGGGGCCGGGATCGTCCGCCGTGGGCACGCCTCGACCGGACGCGCTGGTACCGGGGACGCTGCTGGACCGCACGGTGGAACTGCGCGAGGACCGGGCGCCGGTGCGGGTGGCGGACGAACTGCTGGCGCGGCTGCTGCCGGGACAGCAGCTCGACGTACTGAGTGTGCTGGCCGCCGCGCACGGCGAGCAGTCGGCGCGGCTGCTGGCCACGGCCCGGCTGCGCGGCCGGTCGCTGGACGGCGACGTGGCGTTGCGGGTGCGCGATGAGCTGCGGGCGCAGGACTGGCCGGTCGGGCCGGACCACTTCGTCGCCGATCCGCTGCTGCGCGCGCTGCTGCTGCACCGGCTGCGGTTCCAGGACGACGACCATCCGTACTACGCGGTGTGGCGTGCGGTGCACGAGACGCTGCGCACGGCGTACACGCCCGGGGGCCGCTTTCCGAGCGTCCCGCACCGGCTGCACCAGGAGCTGGTGCTGGGCAGGACCAGGGACTGTGTGACGCATCTGCGGGAACGGTTCACCGAGCCGGACGTGACGGCGTGGCTCGGCTCGCTGCGGTTCATCGCCTCGGCCCCGTATCCGCGTCCGCCCGGTTTCACCGGCCCCGATCCCCGGCGGGCGGTCGCGCTCGGCCGGGAGGCGTCCGGTTCGCTGCCGGACGGGGAGACGGGGCTCGCGGGGCTCGGCGAGCGGGCCGTGGAGCTCCAGCTGCAGCTGCGTCGACTGCTGCACGCCGTATGGCTGCTGTCCGATCCACTGGCTCTGCCGGACGAAGAGGTGATCGACAAGATGGCGCACGAACTGCGACAGCTGTCCGGCAGGCATCCGACGGGCAACAGCGTGCTGTGGGACGCGGCGACGCACTGGCCGCGGGACGTCCGGGCCTGGCGGCAGCTCTCCATGCCGCCGGGGGCGCCGGGCACGGACGGACCGGCCACGGGCGGAAGCGGGCAGCGGCGGGCGGACGGTGGTTCGCATGCGTAATCCACTGCGTTACCGCGTCTGGTACACGGCGAGGCAGAAGGTCGTCACCAGCGTGGTGGTGGGCGCCCTGGTCGTCACGTCCGGCTGGTACGGCATCGGCCGGCTCACCGCTCCCGAGGACCGCTCGTGCGCGCCGGGGGTGGAGCGGCCGCAGGGCAGCGACGAGTGCGTGGGCGTCTCCGGCGACGCCTACGACTTCGGCCGGCCGAAGCTGACCGAGGTCGCCACGGCCATCGCCCGGGAGAACGACACCCTGCAGCCCGGCCGGTACGCGACGGTCGCACTGCTGCTGCCGCTGACGTCGACGGACGAGGCCATGCAGACGAAGATGCAGCGCGAGCTGCAGGGCGCGTTCGCCGAGCAGTACCGGGCCAATCATCTGTCGAACGATCAGGTGCCGAAGATCCGGCTGGTGCTCGCCAACACGGGGAAGAACAACCTGTTGTGGCAGCCGACGGTGGACCGGCTGAAGAAGATGACCGGGGCCCCGGACCATCTGCGGGCCGTGTCCGGGGTCGCCACCAGCAGTCCGGAGGTCGCCTCGGCCATCAAGGAGCTGACCTCCGCGCACATCGCGGTCGTCGGGACCACGATCACCGCCGACGACATCGCCAACGGGCCGGCCGACGATCCGTTCCCCGGTCTGGCGCGGGTGTCGCCGACCAACCGGGACGAGGCACGGGCGCTGGCGCACTTCGGGAAGGTGAAGGCCGACAAGGCGCTGCTGGTGCAGGACACCCGTACCGGCGACCACTACACGGACACGCTGCGGGCCGCGTTCACCTCGCTGACGAAGGGCACGCGGTACGAGCCACAGCTGTTCACCTCGCGCAAGGACCCGAACGACGAGGGCACCACGGCCAATACGTTCCAGCAGATCACGCACCTCATCTGTGACACGGACGCGGAGACGGTCTTCTTCGCCGGACGCCACACCCAGCTGCGGCAGTTCATCAACGCGCTCGGGGCCCGGGGCTGCCAGAGCCGCCCGTTCACGATCCTGACCGGCGACGAGGGCTCGTACCTCGGCAGCGACAAGAAGCTCGACCGGGGCGCGCTGCGCCGCAAGGTCACGGTCCGCTACGCCTCGCTGGCGCACCCGGACGCCTGGGCGGCGGCGAAGGGCGGGGCCGCGACGGGCGGCTCCCCGGCGGACTACCGGAGCCTGCTGGATCTGCTGACGACGATCGGGAAGAAGCCCGTGGGCCCGGTCGGTCCGACCGGTCACCGGGAGCTGACCGACGGCCAGGTCATCATCGCGTACGACGCGATGTCCCTGGCGGTGCACGGCATCCGGCAGGCCACCCCGGAGGGCAGGCGGCTCCCGCAGCCCGCGGACGTGGGCGAACAGTGGCCACGGGTGAAGGGGTCGCTGCGGGTGTCGGGGGCCAGCGGCTGGATCTGCCTGGACAACCACGGAAACCCTTACAACAAGGCGGTGCCGGTGGTGGAGCTGGCGCCCGAGGACGCCAGTCAGCGGTTCGTGACGATCGCCTGGCCGCAGGGCGCACCGCCGGACCCGAAGTGCCTGCCGCCGTCCTCGGCACCGTGATGCCGTGACGTCGTGTCACCGCTCGGGCGCGGCGTACTCCTCACGCAGCCCCGCCCACCGGACCGGGGTCCACTTCGACCAGTCGGCGGGGTAGCCGTCGAGCGCGTCCACGAGGTACTGGAAGTGGTCGTGCCAGCCGGCGAGGCAGTCCAGCCGCAGCGCGTCGTCGCCGCGGAACTCGTTGGTGAAGCGCAGCAGCACATGGTCGCCGCGCGGTGGCTCCAGGTGGAAGCGGATACGGCCGTGGAGTCCTTCGAGGGTGTACTCGGCGACGCGCTCGACGTCCCAGGCGGTGACGGTGCCGGAGGCGACCGTGGCGTTCCCGTCCCGGTCGGTGTTCAGCCAGCGCAGCGTGACCGCACCGCCGACGCGCGGTTCGAACGGGTCGGCGGCGGCGAGCCAGCCGAACAGTCCCTCGGAACTGGCAACGGCTGCCCACACCCGGGGAACGGGGTGGGGCAGCCGTAGCGTGAACCGCAGAATGTGCTGGTCACCATGGGTCTCGCTGGTACCACGCTCGATGACGGGGGTCGCGTCGGTCATGGTTCCAGCGTGGCCCGGCGGTGCCCGATCCGCACCCGTACGGGCACGGGCCGGTCAGACGCCCGCGTAGGAGTGCTTGCCGGTGACGAAGATGTTGACGCCGTAGTAGTTGAACAGCCAGCACCCGAAGGCGATGAGGGCCAGGTAGGCGGCCTTGCGGCCCTTCCAGCCGGCGGTGGCGCGGGCGTGCAGGTAGCAGGCGTACGCGACCCAGGTGATGAAGGACCAGACCTCCTTGGGGTCCCAGCCCCAGTAGCGGCCCCACGCGTCGCCCGCCCAGATGGCACCCGCGATGATCGTGAACGTCCACAGCGGGAAGACGGCGGCGTTGATGCGGTACGAGAACTTGTCGAGCGTCGCGGCGGCGGGCAGCCGGGAGAGCACGGACTGGGCGAACGAACCGGGCTGCGCGCCGCTCGCGAGCTTGCTCTCGTAGCTGTCGCGGAAGAGGTAGAGCAGGGTGGCGACCGCGCCGATGTAGAAGACGGCACCGCAGATGATGGCCGTGGAGACGTGGATCCACAGCCAGTACGAGTGCAGTGCGGGCACCAGCTGGTCGCTGGAGGTGTAGAGCACCGTGGTCGCGATGCCGAGGTCCAGCAGGACGGTGGTGACCAGGAGCAGCCCCATCCAGCGGACGTTCTTCTTCAGCGCCAGCAGGACCAGGTAGGCGCCGACCGCCACCGTGGAGAAGGTGATGGAGAACTCGTACATGTTGCCCCAGGGGGCACGCTGCACGGAGAGCGCACGCGCGAGCACTCCGCCGGCCTGGACGAGGAAGGCGAGCACGGTCATGGAGATCGCCATGCGTCCGTACAGATCGCCCTTGAACGTGCCGCCGGCCGCGCCGGGCCCGTCCGGGACGTCGCGGGAACCGGCCGCGGAGCGGGTGACGATCTTCGGACGGTCGAGTACGGCGGTGCCGCCGCCCTTCTGCGCGACCTGCACCTTCACCGAGGCACCGGCCCCGGCATCGGCCCCGGTCAGCGCGGCGGCGGTGCGGCCGACCTTGCTCCGGCTGCCGAACACCCATTCCGCGATGTGCGCGAAGAAGGCCAGGGTGTAGACGGCCATCGACGAATAGATCAGCACATTGCTGGTGTGCGCCAGGTTCTCGTTGGTTGCGGCGGCGAGATTCACTTCTCAGCCCCTTCGGCAGGTTCTACGGGGGATTCTCCGACGGAACCGGCATCGGATCCGGGGTCGGTGTCAGAGCCGGGCGCCGTGGGCGCCACGTCGTTGAGCGTGACCGCGAGATCGGCCAGCTCCTCGGGAAGCTTCGCGGACTCACTGCGGCCGAGGCCCGCCATCTCGACGACGGTGACGCCGTCCGCACCGCGCACGGCCCGCACCCAGACCCGGCGCCGCTGGATGAACAGCGAGCCCGCGAGCCCGGCGATCGCGGCGATGGCCCCGGTGAGCGCCCAGCCGCTGGCGGGCTGCTCGGAGATCTGGAAGCTGGCCCACTCCTCGACACCCTCGAAGGTGATCGAGCCGGCTCCGTCGGGGAGCTTCATCGTGTCGCCGACCGCCAGGCGCTGCTTGAGCGGGTTGCCCTCGCTGTCCTTGAACGCCTTCATCTTGGTCTTGTCGAGCTGGTACACGTTCTGCGCCAGCCCGGAGTCGGGCCCGAGGTAGCCGTGGTAGCCGTTGAGGGCGAGGACGGGCATGTCGGCAGCGGGGAACTGCGAGAACATCGTGCCCTTGCCGCTGCCCGCGAAGGTCGGCACGAAGAAGGCCTGGAAGCCCAGCTGGGTCTTCTTGCCGTTCTTGTCGCGGTAGCCGTCCAGCACCTTGATCGCCCCGGTCGAGGTGACGTTGTTGTCGATGGGCAGCAGCGGCACGGCGCTCCGGTAGACCTCCTTGCCGCTCGCGTCCTTGACGGAGACGACGGGCGCGTAGCCGTGCGCGTTGAGGTAGACCTTGGTGCCGTCGATGACGAGGGGCTCGTTGACCCTGATGACGGTCTTCTGCGGCTTGCCGTACGCGCCCTTCTCGTACGTCACATGGGCCTCGTAGGTCCGGGGCGTACCGATCTGGGGGCCGCTGCGCTCGTACGTACCGATGAACTTGTCGAGCTTGAAGCTGAACGGGGCGAGCGAGTCCGGGTCGAACAGCGAACCGGACTTGAAGTCGTCGTACTGCGTCTGTGTGTTGGAGAAGCCGTCGCCCTCGACGATCAGCTTGCCGCCCTCGGACTTGAAGAGCTGTCCGAAGGCGAAGGCCACCAGCATCACGATCAGGGCGACGTGGAAGACCAGGTTCCCGGCCTCGCGCAGATAGCCCTTCTCGGCCGCGACGGCGTCTTTCGCGGTGTGCGCGCGGTAGCGGCGCCTGCGCAGCATCGCGAGCGCGGCCTCGCGGACCTGCTCGGGCTCGACCTCGGTGCGCCAGGTGGTGTACGCGGGCAGCCGGGTCAGGCGCTTGGGGGCGCCCGGCGGACGGCTGCGCAGCTGGCCGACGAACTGGCCGGTGCGCGGGACGATGCAGCCGATGAGCGAGACGAACAGCAGGATGTAGATCGCGGAGAACCACACCGAGCTGTAGACGTCGAAGAACTGGAGCTTCTCGTAGATCGGGCTGACGACGGTGTGGGCCTCCTTGAAGGTCTGCACCTTCAGTTCGTCCACGCTGTTCTGCGGGATCAGCGAGCCGGGGATGGCGCCGAGCGACAGCAGGAAGAGCAGGATCAGCGCGACCCGCATCGAGGTGAGCTGCCGCCAGAACCAGCGGGCCCAGCCGATGACGCCCATGGCCGGCAGATTGGCCACGGACTCCTCGCGCGGGGCGGTGGAGAGCTGGGAGCCGGCCGCACCGAGCTCGCGGGCGTTCTCCCGGTCCTGTTCGTCCCGGGTCTCCCGCTCGTCGCGGCGCCCGCGCTGCGGGGCAGGGTTGGACTTGGTGTTGCTCATGGAACTCAGATCCCCACCGTGAAGCCGTTGGACCAGCCCTGCAATTGCTGCATCATCGTGCCCCACGCGCCGGTCAGCAGGAGAAGACCGGTCGCGATCATCATGACGCCGCCGACGCGCATGACCCATGCGTAGTGGCGCTTGACCCAGCCGAAGGCGCCGAGCGCCTTGCGGAAGGCGACTGCCGCGAGCACGAAGGGCAGGCCGAGCCCGAGGCAGTACGCGGCAGTCAGTATCGCCCCGCGGCCTGCGGTGCCCTGTTCCATCGCGAGGGCGCTCACCGAACTGAGCGTCGGGCCGAGGCACGGGGTCCAGCCGATCCCGAAGAGGGCGCCCAGCAGCGGTGCTCCCGCCAGCCCGGTCACCGGCCTCTTGTGGATACGGAACTCGCGCTGCGTCATCCACGGCATCAGGCCCATGAAGAAGATCCCCATCAGGATCATCAGCACGCCGAGGATCTTGGTGAGCGTCCCGCTGTACTCCTGGAGGGTCTGACCGAAGAAGCCGAAGAGCGCGCCGCCGGAGACGAACACGGCGGTGAAGCCGAGCACGAAGAGCGAGGCACCCGCCACCATCCGCCCGCGCCGGGCCTGCGCCAGGTCCGTGCCGCTGACCCCGGTGACGTAACTGAGGTAACCGGGGACGAGCGGCAGGACGCACGGCGAGAAGAACGAGACGAGCCCGGCGAGCACGGCGACGGGCAGGGCGACGATCAGCGCCCCGTTCACGATGGTCAGGTTCTCGCCCTGGAGCGCGGCAAGGGTGTGCACGGAATCACTTCTCCGCGATCAGCGGGTCGATCATCTTGTGCAGCTTGTCGGAGTCGAGGGCGGTCAGGGAACGGGCGGCGATCTTCCCGTCCCGGTCCAGCACCACGGTCGACGGAATGGCCTGCGGACGCAGCGTGCCCTTGGGGAAGCGGAGCATGAGCTTGCCGGTCGGGTCGTAGAGGCTCGGGTAGGGGACTCCGTAGTCCTTCTCGAAGCTCTGCGCGGGGCCCTTCTGGGGGTCGCGCGTGTTGATCCCGACGAACTGGACGCCCTTGTCCTTCGTCTCCTTCGCCACCCGCGAGAAGTACTGGGCCTCAAGGCGGCAGGGCCCGCACCACGAGCCCCACATGTTCAGTACGACGACCTTGCCCTTGTAGTCGGCGACGTCGAGCTGCTTGCCTTCGAGGGTCTCGCCGTCGAGCTTCGGGGCGGGCTTGCGGTCGCCCTTGTCCACAGTGGAGATTCCGCCACTGCCCGTGACGAAGTTCGTATTGCCACCGCCACCCGCCTTGTTGTCGTCGCCCCCGCACGCCGTCAGCGTGAGAGCGAGTGCGACGACCGCTGCGGGGGCGGCGAGCAGGGTGAAGCGGCGTCGAGATGCCCGGCCATAGCTCATGTGAAAAGTTTCGCATGACGGTTCCGGCGATCTCGGGCACCCCCCTCGGTGCCCGTAAAGCCCGTTGTCAGGCCTGTTTAAAGAAGGTGTTCCAGCCGCCTTCGGGCGACTGTCCGACGCCCAGCGTTCGGAGCTTGTCGAGCACGGCCGGGGTCTGGACGTCGAGCCAGTCGACGAACTGCCTGAAGGAGACGAGCCGCACATCCGGCTTCCCGGCTATTTTCTTGATCGTTTCCTCGACCGCATCCATATATATGCCGCCGTTCCACTCCTCGAAGTGGTTTCCGATGTAGAAGGGCGCGCGATTCGTCGTGTACGCACGGTCGAAACCGGCGAGATACGACTTGGTGGCCTGCTCCCGCCATCCCGGATAGCGCGAGGGCATGCCCTTCGTCGAATTCTGCGACTGGTTGGCGAGGATGTTGTAGTCCATCGAAAGAACTTCGAAGCTGTGCCCCGGGAACGGCATGCCCTGCAGCGGCAGATCCCAGATGCCCTGGCGCTTCTGGGGCCACACCTGGGTACCGCCGGGCGAGCTGGCGTCGTAGCGCCAGCCCAACTTGCTTGCCGTGGGCAGCAGATTGTCCTGGCCGAGCAGACAGGGAGCGCGGCTGCCGACCAGTTCCTTGCGGTAGTCGAACGGCAGCGGATCGAGGTCGGTCCACCCGGTGTTGGTGCGCCATTCGGTGACGAAGGAGACCGCCTGATCGATTTCGCTCCGCCACTGGGCGGACGACCAGTTCGCAACCGATCCGGAGCCGCCGCAGAAATGCCCGTTGAAGTGCGTGCCGATCTCATGTCCGTCCAGCCAGGCCTGACGGACGTACTTCAACGTCTGCTTGATGTGGTCATCGGTCAGATAACCGATGTCGGAAGCACCGATCGGGTTGTTGGGCGGCCGGTACATGGACTTCTTCGACTCGGGAAGCAGATACAGACCGGAGAGGAAGAAGGTCATCGCCGCGTCGTGATTCCTGGCGAGTTCCAGGAAACGCGGGAAGAGCCCGTTGCCGACCTCGCCCGCCCCGTCCCAGGAGAAGATCACGAACTGCGGCGGCGTCTGCCCGGGTTCGAGGGGAACCGGCGCCGAAGGCTGGTGCGGCTGCTTCCCGGTATCGGCGGTGGAACCGTCCCCGATCTTCCGGACGTCCTTCTTCGCGGGTCCGGTCCCCCGGGTGTGTCCGTCGGCGCCCTTCTCCCCCGCGGTCCCCGTGCGCTCCCCCGGTCGACCGGTATCGAAGGAACCGCAACCCGCCAGACCGATCGTGGCCGCAGCCCCGAACCCGGCTCCGAGCAAACCCCTTCGACTGATCTCGCGCATGCGTTCCCCATCTGCGGTCGTTTCATCTCAAGTCCATACAAACTGGCGAAGGCTTAGATGATGAAAACAACACTGGGGTTCCGCGATTTAGCACATGTTTCTGTGTGTGACCAGAGCGATACGCACACGAACGTATGACTGATAGGTCACCCGCGGCGGCGGCACGATCGCCACGCCGTCCCCGGTCCCGCGGCGCCGGTCCCGTCATGGCAGCACGATCGCCGGACGGGCGGAGGAATCACGCCCGTCCGGCGATCGAGGACAGCACGGCAGCAGAAGACCACGGGCCGGCGGCGGACCGGTGAGGAACCCGGGCGCGGCGCACCGGTGAGAGGCCCCTGGGCGCGGAGGGCCGGGCGGGGTCGGAGAAACGGTCGGGCGCGGCGCACCGGTGAGAGGCCGGGGCGCGGCCGGCCGTCAGGAGGCCCCGGGGCACGGAGGACCGGCGGCGGCCGGGGCGCAAAGGGCCGGCGGAGGAACCGGAAGACCGGTCGGGCACGGAGGACCGGCGGGGGCCGGACGACCCGTCAGGCGCGGAACACCGCGCCCGGGCCGGGGGGACGCACACCGCGCCCCACCGGCCGAGGGTCCGCTACGCGCCGAACGCCTTCGACTTCCCCTTCACCGGCTTCGCCCCCGCCCGCAGATGCGGGGGCACCAGGTCACGCGCCGGCTCCGTGTACCCGACCGACACGATCTTGTCGCCCTGGTACGTGAAGCTCGTCAGCGACGCGAGCGTGCACTGCCGCTTGCGCGGGTCGTGCCACAACCGCCGCCGCTCCACGAAGCTCCGCACGATCCAGATCGGCAGCTGATGGCTGACGCACACCGCCTCGTGGCCGCGAGCCGCGTCACGCGCGGCGTCCAGGGCGCCCATCATCCGCACGACCTGCTCGATGTACGGCTCGCCCCACGACGGCCGGAACGGATTCGTCAGGTGCTTCCAGTTGTCCGGCTTGCGCAGCGCCCCGTCGCCCACACCGAAGGTCTTGCCCTCGAAGACGTTGGCGGCCTCGATGAGCCGTTCGTCGGTGGCCAGGTCGAGGCCGTGCGACTTGGCGATCGGCGTGGCCGTCTCCTGGGCGCGCTCCAGCGGGGAGGCGACGACATGGGTGATGTCACGGCCCTCCAGGTGCGCGGCGACCCGGTCGGCCATCTGCCGGCCGAGCTCGGAGAGGTGGTAGCCGGGACGGCGTCCGTAGAGCACGCCCTCGGGGTTGTGCACCTCTCCGTGCCGCATCAGATGGACGACGGTGACGTCCTTGGGGCTTCTGTTCTCGCTCATGCGGTGGCCTCCGAGGCGGCGCGGGCGGCGGCGGGCAGGGCTGCGGCGATGCGCTCGACGGCCTGCGTGTCGTGGGCGGTGGAGACGAACCAGGACTCGAAGGCGGACGGCGGCAGGTAGACGCCCTGCGACAGCAGCGAGTGGAAGAAGGCGGTGAAGCGGAAAGCTTCCTGCTGCTTTGCGTCCTCGTAGTTCCGCACCGGCCGGTCGGTGAAGAAGACGGAGAACATGTTGCTCGCCGCCTGCACGACGTGCGCCACGCCTTCCTTGGTCAGCGCCTCGCCGACCATGCCGCGGATCTCCGCGGAGACCGCGTCCACCTTCGCGTACGCCGCGTCGTCGAGCAGGCGCAGCTGGGCGAGGCCGGCGGCGGTGGCGATCGGATTGCCGGAGAGGGTGCCCGCCTGGTAGACGGGACCGGCCGGGGCGAGGTGCGCCATCACGTCCGCACGCCCGCCGAAGGCCGCGGCCGGGAAGCCGCCGCCCATGACCTTGCCGAAGGTCATCAGGTCGGGCCGCACTCCGTCGACGCCGAACCAGCCGGCCTTCGAGGTACGGAATCCGGTCATGACCTCGTCGGAGATGTAGAGCGCACCATTGGCGGCGCAGATCTCCTTGAGTCCGGCGTTGAAACCGTCCAGCGGCGGTACGACGCCCATGTTGCCGGGCGACGCCTCGGTGATCACACAGGCGATCTCGCCGGGCTGCGCGGCGAACGCCTCCCGTACGGCCTCCAGATCGTTGTACGGCAGCACGATCGTGTCGCCGGCCTGCGCGCCGGTGACCCCCGGGGTGTCGGGAAGGCCGAAGGTCGCGACCCCTGACCCGGCGGCGGCGAGCAGTGCGTCCACGTGGCCGTGGTAGCAGCCGGCGAACTTCACCACCTTGGCGCGGCCGGTGAACCCGCGGGCGAGGCGGATCGCGGACATGGTCGCCTCGGTGCCGGACGACACCAGCCGCACCTGCTCCACGGGCTCGACCCGGGCCACGATCTCCTCGGCGAGCGCGACCTCGCCCTCACCGGGCGTACCGAACGAGGTGCCGCGGGCCACGGCCTCCTGGACCGCGGCGACGACCTCGGGGTGGGAGTGGCCGAGGATCATCGGCCCCCACGAGCACACGAGGTCGACATACTCCCGGCCGTCGGCGTCGGTGAGGTAGGGACCGGTACCGGACACCATGAAGCGGGGCGTGCCTCCCACGGCCCGGAAGGCACGGACGGGAGAATTCACGCCGCCGGGCGTCACGAGGGACGCACGGTCGAAAAGCGTCTGCGAAACTGGGGCTTCATATCGATAAGGCAGTTCGGTCATGACCTGCGACTTCTCCGACTCCGGGGGCTAGTGACCTCCCCAGGGTAGGTCAGCCCTCCCGAGCGGCCGGGAGCGGAAGATCCCGGCCACCGAAAGCCCCGCGAGCACATCCGTCGCGTGACGAACGGGCGCCGGCCCCCTCGCATCTGCGAAACTGGTGACTTCAAGGGGAAAGCTCACACACGCCATGGCGCCGGGGTCACGGACGGTCTTGCGGGCAGGTGTTTCACCGCACGCCCGCGGGGGAGGTCACTGACACGATGATCGGGTTGCGCGGCGGGGGCTGTGTCTCCTAAGTAGTAGTCGGGTGGATGAGATATGCATCGCGGTGGCGGAGTGGGCGAAGGGACCGACGACCTGGGGCCCGAGCCTGCCCGGCGGGGTCGGCACCGGCGTGAGGCGGAGCGCAGACAGGGCACACAGGCCAATGGTGCGCAGGGTGGCGGAGCCGGAAGCAGGAGTGGTGGCCGGGTGGGGGTGACCTACAAGTACTTCGGGGCCCCGGACGGGGCCACGGCCGCACGCGTGCCGATTTCGATGCGTCCCGAGGAACTCGGCGGCGACGAACTGGGCATGGGCGGCATGTTCACCAAGATCAAGCCGGAGACGGTCGCGGCGATGGTCCTCACCGGCATCCAGGGCATACCCCTGCACAGGGTCCCCCCGCTGGAACTGGTCGTGCTGCACCCCGACTACGCGGTGGTCAAGCTTCCGATGACGGTCGTCGACCCGCTGCGCGGCGTGGGCGAGGAGTCGGTGGGCGCCGCGGCCTTCATCTGGTCCACGGTCCCGGACCGGGGCGGCCCGCGCGACGCGTTCAACGTCTACCAACTGCTGCACGAGTGGCAGGATTTCAGCCACCGTCTGCACGATGCGGGGCACCAGGCGTACTGCCTGGTCTGGCCCTGACCCGAGGTTTCGCCGGGGCGGGCGGGACTTTCGGGTCCCGCCCCCAGTCATGCCCGGGAAGGTCGCCGACAGGAGTCCGGACGCGTCCCGACGCCGGAGAATCTGCTGCCGTGCGACGCGCAACAGGCGTGCCCACACTGGAATCATGGACGGTCGGCCTCCCGCACAGGGTTCGCACGTGGACGCCACGGAGCGGCGCGATTACACGGGCGCCGTGTACGGCTCGCTGCTCGCCGCCTCGGTGGTGGTCGGAGCCGGATCGCTCAGGTATTTCCCGCGGCTGGAACTCGTCCTTCTGCTGCTGGGCACCGGGGTGGTGTTCTGGGCCGCCCATGTGCTCACCCGGCTGCTCGGGGAGCGGATCATGTACGCGCCTCTGGACGGGAGGGAGATCCGGCGGGTGTGCATGACCGAGTGGCCCATCGTCAAGGCGGCCGTCCCACCGGCCGTGGCGGTCGCCGTCACCCCGCTGCTGGGCCTCGGCCCGGAAGGGGCGTTGTGGCTGGCCCTGGGCGTCGCGCTGGCCGGTCAGGTCGGCTGGGCCTCGGTCGCCGCTCTGCGCGCCGGGGCCACGGGTCGCGTGGTACTGACCGCCGGGGCGGTCAACCTGGTGCTCGGCCTGATCATCGTGCTCCTCAAGGTCGCCCTGACGCACTGACGTCGTCCGTCGCCACGGTCCGAAACATCGGTCGGCGGGGTTGGTCGGCCGTCGCACGCCGGTGGTCCCTCCCGGCTGTGCCGCGCAATCCGCCCGGCTTCCGTGGCCGGCACCTGAGCCGTCGGCGCCGTCCCGCACAGCAGGCACGCCCAGGCATCGGGTGCGAGGGTGGAAGTGAGTCCCCACCTCTGGAATGCGGAGAGGAGCGGACATGGAGATCAAGCCGCGGGCCGTCGTCATCCCCAAGGAGACCGACCATCTGGAACAGGGGAAGTACGGTCCTGTCTTTCCGAGAACTCCCGCCTGCTACGGGTTCACCATCGTGGCGGAGGTCAAACCGGGCAGGGCCGAGGCGATACGGGAGTACGGCCGCGCCCTGGCCGAGGAGCTGGAGCGGGATCCGTATCTTCTCGCGCCTTTGAAGCTGCACTATCTGCGCTGGGTTCTCTTCGACGACGACACGCGCTTCATGTACCAAGGCATCTTCGACACGGACTTCGACAAGTACACGGAGGACGCCGTCGCGCTGTTCTCCAAAGCCGGCGTCAGCACCGCCTTCGAGAATCTCGAAGGGTTTCCCGAGGACTGGCGGACGAACCCGGAGGCGTTCGTCCGCTTCGTGCGGCAGCACCACTGTCCAAGCTTCATCGAGTACGGAGAGTATCCGTATGTGACGTCGGACGAGATCAAGAAGGCTCTGCAGGTCAAGAACGCCCTGTCGGAGATGCTCGACCAGATGCAGTGAGACGATCAGTGAGACGATCGAAATGAGCGAGGTCAAGACCGCGCGCACGTACAACCAGAGGCACATTCCGCGGGAGCACACCCCTGGTGGGCGGCGGGTGAGCATCTACGTCTCGTGGAGCTATCCGGCCGAGGCCGGTCGGAACACGGCCGAGCTGGACAACCGCTTCTCCACGATGACCGAGGTCAGGCGGGTGACATGGCCGGCCTACGAGGATCCCAAGTGGTCGGATCCGTATCGGTTCCAGCAGGGCATCGCGGGGTCACTGGAGCTGTTCTTCTGGGCATGGGTGCCGTTCCAGGAGTTCGTCGAGGAGGTCACGGGGCATCCCGTCCCGGTGTATCAGCGCATCGACCAGGCGGGTTTCCACACCCCGCTCGACGAGCGGGTGCTCGACGACACGGACGTGATGTTCGTGTTCGGGCTGGACCACGCGGTCACCGAGCAGGAGGCCGGGCCCGGGGAGATCGAGGCCCTGCGGGCGTTCCTCGGCCGGGAGGGCGCCTGCCTCGTCCTGGGCCCGCACCACGACGTCGGCGCATCGGACGACCTGTCGGTCCGCGAGATGGAGTACCGCCATCACGGCGATCCGCTGGTGCCCCGGCAGCAGCGATTCGCCACCTACGTCAGGGACTTGATGCAGGGGCTCGGGGTGCCGGTCATGAACCGGTACGGGCTGCGCCCGGCGACACTCGAGGGCAACCGGATCGCTCCTCTGTCCACGGTCGGGGACCTGGACCCGAAGGGCTGGCTGGACGGGGTGACGAACTTCAACTTCCACATGCATCTGCCGCACTACGACGTGACGACCGACGAGCCCGACGCCGTCCGCGTGCTGGCCAGGCAGCCGATCGACATGTCCAGGCCGCATCCGTTCACCGAGGCCGGCAACACGGAGTTCAACATGTTCCTGTGGATGCCTCCCGGCGGTGACCGCCCGGCCGACCTCCTGCTGGCGGACTCGACGATCTTCAGCACCTTGTTCGGCGCGGACGAAAGCCTGCGGAACTTCTGGCGCAACCTCGTCTCCGAGTAGGGCCCGGGAGGTCAACCGTGAGCGTGCACACGGACGTCCCGCTGGAGCTCGACGACATCCAGCGCGGGGTTCTCAGCCCCCGGCCGACGCCGTACGCGGCGACCTATCTCGCCTTCCGCATCGATGACCCGGGGGCCGGACGGGAGTTGATGCGGCGCGCGAGCACGGCGGTGACCTCCGCGGCGGACCCGGTCAGCCCGTTGGGGGACACCTGGGTGAGTGTGGCCGTCACCTGTCGCGGGCTGGAGGCGCTGGGGGTGCCGCGCGCCTCGCTGGACACGTTCGCGTGGGAGTTCCGGCAGGGGATGGCGGCCCGTGCCAAGGCGCTGGGCGATGTGGGCGAGAGCAGCCCGGAGCACTGGGAAGCGCCGCTGGGCAGCCCCGACGGCCATGTGGTGTTCACAGCGGTCGCGCCCGACCCCGCGCGGCTGGAAGCGGCCGTCGAGCGCGCCCGCCCCGCGTACGACGGGCTTTTTGGCGTGACGGCGATATGGCGGCAGGACTGCTACGCGCTTCCCACCGAGACCGAGCATTTCGGATATCGCGACGGGGTCAGCCATCCGGCCGTCGAAGGCAGCGGCATACCGGGATCCAATCAGTTGGAAGTGCCGCTGAAGGCAGGTGAGTTCGTGCTCGGCCACCGGGACGAGATCGGCGGCGTCCAGAGCCCGCAGCCGACGGCGCTGGGGCGCAACGGCAGTTACGCGGTCTTCCGCAAGCTCCATCAGAACGTCGCCGGGTTCCGGCGCTATCTGAAGGACAACTCCACCGGGCCCGAGGACGAGGAGTTGATCGCCGCGAAGATCATGGGGCGCTGGCGCAGCGGCGCTCCCTTGGCGCTGGCTCCGCACCACGACGATCCCGCGCTCGGCGTCGACCCGCACCGCCGTAACACCTTCCTCTACGAGAGCGACGATCCGGCGGGATTCAAGACGCCCGGCGGCTGCCACATCCGCCGGGCCAACCCCCGCGACGCCGCGGTGGCGGGAGAGGTGCGACTGCACCGCATGATCCGGCGCGGCGCGGTCTACGGTCCGCCGCTCCCCGAGGGTGTGCTGGAGGACGACGGGGCCGAGCGCGGCCTCATGTTCGCGTTCATCGGCGCGCATCTGGGGCGGCAGTTCGAGTTCGTCCAGTCGCAATGGATGAACGACGGCGTCTTCTTCGGCGGGAATGACGCCAAGGACCCCGTCACCGGATCCCACGACGGCTCCGCCGGCTTCACCATTCCCCGTCGGCCGCTGCGCCGACGGCTTGCCCCACTGCCGCGGTTCGTCGTCACCCGAGGAGGCGAGTACTGCTTCCTGCCGAGCCTGACCGCCCTGCGCCTGCTCGGCGACCTGCACGACTGACGGTGTGGCGACGGGTGCCCCGGCACCGTCCTCCCCCGCGCTCCGCCGCCCGACGGGAGACCGGTGGAGACCCCGCACCGTCGCCCTCATCCCGGTCACCGGGTCCGCCGCCCCGCCGGCCCGGACGCCACGGCATCGGCACCGCGCGTCGTCCTCACCGGCACCCTGCCGCTGTCCCGCGGCGAGCCGGGAGCATCCTCAGGGTCGCTCGACGAGGTGTTCCTTCAGGAAGGCGCCCGCGTGGGCCGCGGCCTCCTCCTTCGCGTCGAAGGAGAGCGAGCCGTCGGTTTCGCCGCGCGTTCCGTCGGCCCCCTGCCCGGTCCATCGCCAGCCGCTCAACGACGGCTCCCAGTACAACTCGGCGGAACCACCGAACAGTACGACCGTGCTCGGCTCCGGCTCGGCGGCCGTCGGCCTGCTGATCGCGCCGGGCCACTTCTTGCGGGCACCCTGCCTGGTTATCCCCCAGGCGCCTCCCATCTGCTCGTAGCTCGCGCCGTAGGAGCCGGCGGTCCGTGCGGCATTCGCCGTCAGCCGCTCGACCGTCTCGTCCACCACCTTCCAGCAGCGGAGGATCGACAGCGTCACATCGATGGAGTCCGCATCCCACATGTGCTGCACGGAACGTCCGGTCTCCCGGGCGCGCATGGCCGAGGCAAGCGGGGTCAGGGCGTCGTGGAGGGCCTTCTCCAGGACTGCCACTTCGGCTTCGGTGGCCTGAGTTCGCGTCATGTCGACAACTTTAGTTACCGAAGCCCGATCACGGAAACGAAAGTTACCGATTGGCATATGCCAATTTCGCGGTCCCGGCGACCACGTCAGGAGCCGCGCCACGGGATCGCGTGTCGTGAGCCGTGAGCCGTGACGAGATCCTTTGCGGGGCGGACCGCCGTTCCGGCGGGACGAGGGTCAGCCCGCCCAGCGTCCCGAGAAGAACGTGACGGCCAGGACCGTCATCACCGGTGCCACGACGGCGAGATAGGCGGTCCTGATACGGGGACTTCGCAGGCTCCAGGCGGCGAGACCGGTCCACAGGGGCCACCACAGCAGGGTCGCCCGGGGGATGGAGGTGTACCAGTAGGAAGTCCCCAGGGCCCACAGGCTGAGGCCGATGTACACGGCCTCGGCCCAGCGACGCCTCCGGAGCAGCAGGACGCACAGACCGACCCCGACGAGCATGGCGAGGAGCTCGGCCTGGAACATCAGGGCGTACCCGGTGGTCTGGGAATGCCCGAACGCGGCGTGCCAGGTGTTCCGCCAGGCCTCCCACGGGGCATGGAAGTCGCGGTACCAGCCGCGTTCCTCGGCGTGCTTCCAGGCCATCCAGTCACCGGTGTGCGCGTGCAGGTACCAGCTGTGGAGAAAGGGCGGGAGGGCGGGCAGCGCCAGCCAGGGAAGAGCGCGCCACTGGGCCGGGGTGCGGGCGGTGACCAGGAAGTGGACCGCGACGGCCGCGGCGAGGAAGAGGCCGCTGACACGGACGGTGGTGGCCAGGCAGGTCAGAGCGGCCGCGAGCGGCCAGTTGAGGCGCTGGGCCGCCAGCCAGGCCGGCAGAGCCAGGGCGAGGAAGAGCGCTTCCGTGTACCCGGCGGCCAGGAAGACCGCGCAGGGGGAGAGCAGGAAGAACAGGGCCGTACGCTGCCCCGCGTCGTCCTGCGGCAGATGCAGCCGGGCGATCCGGGCCAGGGCCAGTACGGCGACGCCACCGGCCACGAAGGAGATCAGCGCACCGGCCGCGGGCCAGCTCGGGACGACGGTGTGGACCGCCCGCAGCAGGAACGGGAAGCCGGGGAAGAAGGCTTCTCTGTTGTCCCAGCCGGACATCCAGGGGCCGCTCGCCCCGGGGAAGTAACCGTCCTGGGCTATGTGCAGGTAGTGCCACCAGTCCCACCGCTGCCACGGGGAGAAGAACGAGTCCGGGTGGTGGGCCTTGCGGTCGTCGGCGAACAGCCAGCGGGTGCAGTAGGCGGTGACCCAGATGCCCGCCCGGGTCATCAGGTACAGCCACAGCACCTCGCGGTCGGCGGGCTTGAACCGGATCAGCAGCCGGTCGAGGAAGGCCGTGCCCGATGACATGGCCCCAAGGGGCGACCGCCCGGAAGCGGTCCCGGTGGGACCGGGCGGACTCCCGTTCTGCCGGTGCGGGGACGAAAGGCTCACAACAGGGTCTCCTGGGTCAAATGTGCGCTTGCCGGACCGGCCGGACAGGCGCCGTCGGGGCACGGAAGGCGTGGAGGTCAGCCGGACGAGCTGTCGGTCGGCGTGGGTGTGTTCGATGACCGCGAAGGGCTCGAACCGGAGAGAGTCGGTGTCTCCGACGCGCTCCGGCCGGGGAAGGTCGGTGCCCCCGATGCGCTCCGGCCGGGGGAGGGGAGACTCGCCGGGGGCGAGCTGGTGCGGGGCGAGTCCGGCAGGGAGGACGCAGGAGAGGGCCGGGGCGTGGCGGGGGTCGTGGCCGGGACGGAGGCGTCGGGGCTCGCCGGCAGCAATGAGGCTGCGGCCGCGCCCGCGCCGGAGAAGACCAGACAGGCTCCGACGGCCAGCGCGACGATCCGGCGCCTGTGCACGCGCTCCCCGCGCTCGGTGATGAACGAGGGCGGTGCGAAAAGGGCGCGGGACTGGCCCGCGGTGGCGGCTTCCTTGAACAGTGACCGCAACGGGTCGTGGGGTTCAGACACTGGGCCCCTCCTCGGTACGCGGATCCTGCAGACGGTGCGAGAGCGTGGCCCGCCCCCGGGCGAGATGCGTCTTGACGGTGCTGGCCGCCAGACCGGTCTCCGCGGCGATCTGTTCGACGGTCAGATCGCATACGTAGTGCAAGGCCAGCGTGCGGCGCTGGTTGGGCGGAAGATCCCGCAGCACTTCGACGAAGGCCACCGAATCCGGGCCCGGCGCCTCCACATGCGGTGGGGCGCCACTGCGCTGCCAGGCGTCCGCCGTACGACGCCGACCGCGCCACCGACTCACCGCCAGGCGCCAGGCGACCGTGCGGATCCACGCCTCGGGCTGCCCGTCCCGGTCGAGCTGACGCCGTCGGTTCCAGCCCTTGACGAAAGCTTCCTGCACCACGTCCTGCGCCTCGTGCTGGTCTCCGAGCATCACAAACAGCTGCCCCGTCAGCCGGGCAACGGTCTGCGCGTAGAACTCTTCGAACTCCTCGACGGTCAAAAACAGCTCCTGGATCTCCTCGTTCTACCGGGCATACGCCCGGCACCCCGTGTTCGGACGACACCGGACCCGAAGAGACCTGGGTGACGGTCATCACACAGCCCCCGAACGGGCACACACCACTGCCGAACTGCCGACGCGACTCGACCGTCAGGTCCCGGACAGGCAAGTCTCGGACAACCGGTCGAAGAAATGATCGCCTGTGTGTCAGGTGAGAGTCCCGGGCCCACCCCGATTCCTCGAACGGCGGGCGCTGACGAGCCGCAGCGACGGCCGTCCGAGCGGCGTCTCACGGGTGGTCCGGGTCCACCACGGCCGGAATCGGGCAGGGCCGTGCGGACCGGCAGTCACGGAGCGGGGCAGTCGCACCTCGCGTGGCCCGGCGGGAAGGAGCCGTGCCCGGCCGGGGGCAGATCGAGCCATCGGGCCGTGCCCGGGGCGATCACATGGGTGTGGCCTCCCAGCACGACACGGACGGCCGGTTGCGACGAGCCGGGTACGGCGATCCGGACGCGCTGGGCGCGGAAGCCCAGGTCCACGTCCCAGTGCCGGCGGAATCTGACGCGCATTCCGAATTTCGAGAGCTGGGGCAGCGTGGCGGGCGCGAGCCACAGTGCGCGGTCGCGGGTCTCCAGCCCCGTCATCCCGCGCTGCACGAAATCGAGGGTGCCCGCCATCGCCCCCAGGTGGATGCCTTCCTCGGTGGTGCCGCCCTGGATGTCGGCCACGTCCCCGATCAGCGCTTCCTCGCAGTACTTCCACGCCTCCTCGCGGTGCGCTCGGGCCAGCACCCATGCGTGGACCAGGGAGCTGAGCGTGGAGCCGTGGCTCGTACGCGCGAGGTAGTAGTCGACGGTGGCGCGCCAGATGTCGTCGTCCAGCACATGCCCGAGCCGCCGGAAGAGGCCCGCCAGTTCCTGCGGCGAGAAGAGGTAGCCGAGCATCAGCACATCGGCCTGTTTGGACGCCTGGTAGCGGTTGACCGTGTCGCCCTCCGCCTCCAGGATGCGGTCCAGTCGACGGATGTCCTCGTACCGCCTGCGGTACCCCTCCCAGTCGAGCTCGGCCAGTTCCCCGTAACCGGCGAACTGGCTGATGACGCCCCGGTGATACGGCACATGCAGCCGGCGGGAGATGTCCTCCCAGCGTTCCGGTTCGTCGCGGCCGAGCCGGATCCGGTCGAGCAGCCGGTGTCGTCGCGCCTCGGGCAGGGCGTCGTGCAGCTCCGTCGCACGCGACAGGACCCAGGCCGCTGTCACGTTCGTGTACGTGTTGTCGTCGAGGCCCGCGGCCCCGGTGTCCGGATAGGCGTCGTGGTACTCGTCCGGTCCGACGACCCCGCGGATGCGGTACCGGGCCAGCGACTCGTCCCACTCGGCGCTGTCCGCCCAGAACCGGGCGATCTGGAGCAGCATTTCCGCGCCTTTGGAGTGCAGGTACTCCGTGTCCCCGGTGGCCTGGCAGTACTGCCACACGTTGTACGCGACGGCCGAGCCGACATGGTGCTGCAGCCGCGAGCGGTCGGGCAGCCAGCGCCCGGAGTGCGGATTGAGATGGAGTTCCTGGGTCTCCTCGCGTCCGTCGTCGGCGCTCTGCCACGGGTACATCGCCCCGGCCCTGCCCACCTCGTGTGCCGCGCGACAGGCCGCGGGCAGCCTCCTGTAGCGGTAGTCGAGAAGCCCTCGGGACACTTCGGGAAGGTGCAGGTTCAGGAACGGCAGTACGAACAGCTCGTCCCAGAAGACGTGGCCCCGGTACGCCTCGCCGTGCAGCCCTCTCGCCGGCACGCCCACGTCGAGTTCGGCCGTGTGCGGGGAGAGCGTCTGCAGCAGGTGGAAGAGATGCAGCCGGAGAACGCGACCCGCTTCGCCCGGTACCTCCAGCCGGACCTGCCGCCACAGATCGGCCCAGGCCCGCTGGTGCGAGGACAGCAGACGTGAGAAGTCGGGGGCGTCCCGCACCTCGGCGACGGCCGCCCGCAGCGGGCTGCCGATCGCGGGGTCTCGGGTGGTGTGAAGGGCCACCGTCTTGTCGACGACGGCGTCGGAGTCCGGGCCGAGCGGCAGCACCAGCCGCCGGAAGACCGCCTTCTCCGTCTGCCGGAAGCGGGGGCGGGGACCGAGGCGGGGACGGGAACCCGGTTCGGGGCCGGGATCGGGGTCCCGTCCGCCCCCGTCACCGCACCCCGCCAGCGTGCGGGCCGCCAGTGCGACACCGACGTCCGACTCCACCGTGCGGCACCGCAGCGACACCACACCGTCCTCCTCCGTGCCGGTCACCCAGCCGGCGAGGTGCCGGTTCGACAGATCCCGGTACCGCGCGACGCCGGAGTTGCGGACGTCTCCGTCGATCCCCGCCTCGACCTCGACCACGCCCGTCCATCCCTCCGCCCGGAACACCGTGTGCAGCGCGGCCAGGCGCGGATCGCCCATGTGCACCAGACGGCACTGCTCCACTTTCAGCCTGCGGCCCGCCTCGTCCTCGTAGACGGACCGGCGGGACAGCGTGCCCCCGAGCAGATCGAGTGACTGGCCGTGTTCCACGAGGTACGGGTGGTCCGGGGTGAGCCATGGCCCGGGGGCCGTGCCCGCGGGGTGGATGCGGTAGCGCAGCGGCAGCCAGTTCGGCAGATTGACGAGATCCTCGTTCTCGACCCTGCGACCCCGGACCGACGAAGTCAGCCGGTTGTAGCAGCCCGCCACATAGGTGCCGGGGTAGTGCGAACGGCTCTCGGACGTCTCGGGTGCGGCCCCACGAGTGGCGAAGCGGCCGTTGCCCAGGGTGCAGAGCGCCTCCCGCAGCCGTTCCTCCTGCGGGTCGTACCCCTCGTACGACCAGGTCCAGGCCCGTGTCATCCGCCGCCCCCGGCCGTCAGCAGGTCCTCCGGATCGGACACCACGACATCGGCGCCGCAGGCGTCGAAGGCTTCGAAGGCGTCGAAGGCCTTCTTCCAGGCCGCGGCGCGGCGTCGGGCGGAGTCGGTGATCACTCCATCGGTGTCGAAGAACACGGCCCGCACGCAGCGGGGGCACGATGCCAGGGGCGATGCGGCTGCCATGACCGGGCGGTCCCTTCGTCAGGGGCTCTTCTTCATGGCACCACGGTTCCGGCCTGCGGGCGCGGCATGAACGTCGGTTCCGGTGCGGCCGCGGGCCGGTACACGCTGCACAGGCCCCGCGGCGGGCCGGCAGAGCCGCACATGGGCCGGCATGGCCGTGAGAGGGCAAGCAAGGCCACAATAAAAGGTCACAATAAAGGGATAAAAGACCCATGGCATCGAGGCACTGTCCGTTCCGTGCTGACATGCTGAAGAGACCATCGACCGTTCCCGACCTCCGGGAGTTCCGATGCTCAGCCAGTCACTCGACGACGCGACGCTCTCCGCCCTCGTCGCCGACGCCGGCGCCGCCCCGTCCATGCACAACGCCCAGCCCTGGCGGTTCCGCTACACACGCGCGGGCCGCACGCTCACACTTCTGGCGGAATTCGGCCGCGCGATACCGGAGGCCGACCCCACGCACCGCGCACTGCACGTGGGCTGCGGCGCGGCCCTGCTGAATCTGCGGGTGTCCGCCGCCCACCGCGGTCTGGACACGGTCACCACGCTGCTGCCCGAACCGTCGGACCCGGCGCTACTGGCCACCGTGCGCCTCGGGATCCGCCCCGACACCGCGCAAAGGCCCGAGGACGGGGCCCTCGCCGCTCTCCACCGCGCGATCCGGGACCGCCACACCAGTCGCTACCCGTTCGATGAACAGCTGATCCCCGAGAACGTCCGCGCGCGCTTCACCGAAGCGGCCCGCGCCGAGGGCGCGGACTTCACGTTCCTGGCCCCGCCGCATCTGGAGACCGTGGTCGAACTGATCCAGGACGCCGAGGGATACGACCGCGGGGATCCGGCGCGGAAGGCGGAACAGGAGCGGTGGACCCGGAACACGAGGACCGAGGCTCCCGTGGACGGGATCCCCGACTACGCCTTCGGCCCCCGCGACACCTCCGAACGGGCGATCACTCGCGATTTCGCGCGGCCCGGCACCATCCCCGGCCGGGCACGCATCCCGTTCGAGAAGCAGCCGCAGCTCGGCCTGCTGAGCACCCCGGGCGACCACGCGACGGACTGGCTGCGTGCCGGCCAGGCGCTGGAGCGCGTTCTGCTCACCGCCACGCTCCACCATGTGTCCGCCTCGTTCGCCACGCAGCCCCTCGAATGGCCGGACCTGCGATGGCTCCTGCGCGACCCGATCTTCGGCACGGGGTACGCACAGATGGTCGTCCGCATGGGATACGGGCCCACGGGACCGCGCACGCCGCGCCGCCCGCTGGACCACGTGCTGACGATCGATCCGTAGAAGTGGCGGCGTACGCCGGAACCATGCGCCCGAGCCCCGAGGTGGAACGAGCACCCAGCACGGAAGGCGGTGGGAGCGATGCCGCTCCCCGTAGTGGTCGGAGTGGACGGATCGGAGGGCAGTCTGCGCGCCCTCGACTGGGCAGCGGCCCAGGCGGCGCGCTCACGGCTTCCCCTGCGCGTCGTCCACGCGTCGCTGTGGGAGCGCTACGAAGGTCTGCGCCCCGACTCCGACACCGAACGCCCCACCGAGCAGGTCCTGGCCGAGCATCTCGTCGCCGCCGCCCGGGAACGCGCGCAGCGGCTCGGCCCGGAGCTGTCCGTGGTGACCGAGGTGCAGCCCGAGGACCCGGTGGCAGCGCTCGTCAGGGAGAGCCACGAGGCAGCCCTGATCGTCCTCGGCTCCCGCGGCCGGGGCCGGATCGCCGGAATGCTCCTGGGGTCCGTCAGCCTCGCGCTCGCCGACCGCTCACACTGCCCGGTCGTGGTGGTCCCGGCGAGGACGCCGAGCACCCCGCCGCGGCCCGGCCGTGTCGTCGTCGGGATCAGCGACGCCGAGCAGCCGTCGGCGGCCGCGGTCTTCGCCCTCGACCAGGCGGCGGCGCGCAACGGCGAGCTGATCGCCGTACGGGCCTGGCGCTGCCCCGCCCACGAGGCCATGAGTCATCCGCTCCTGTCGGGCTCCCCGGCTGCCGCGCACCGCCGACGGGCCGAGGAGCACCTCGATGACGTTCTGGCGGGGCTGGACCGGACCGGCTCCCCCGATGTCGTCATCCACCGCTCGGTGGTGCAGGGTCCGGCTCACCAGGAATTGCTCGAAACCGCCGAAGGTGCCGAACTGCTGGTCGTCGGCACACGGCGGACCGGTGGTCGGCACGGCCTTCACCTGGGCCCGGTGAACCACGCGATGCTGCACTACGCGCCCTGCCCGGTCGCCGTCGTCCCCGACACGTACGGCCGCCCCGGACCCGATCCCCACGCGGGCCCGGACTGACTCCGGACCGGGCGGCGCGGCACCCCCGTCGGTCCCACGCCGCGAGGAGGCCCGACACGGGCACGGGAACGGGCCCGCCGACGACCGTTCTCCAGCGACTCGCCGATGAGTTCCGCACACCTTAGGATCGCCGCCATGGCTGGTCCGCGACGTGACACCCGAGGCATCGTCGACGCCTCCGAACTCTTCGCGCAGGTACGTTTCCGCCGCCACGAGCCCTGCCCCGAACTGCGGCCCTACCTGGAGCACTACTGGTTCATCGACTGGGACCTGCGGGAGCCCTATGCCTCCCATCTGGTGCCGCACCCGTCCGTGAACCTGGTCTTCCAGCGGTATGAGGACGGCCGGGATCACGACACCGGGTTCGCGGAGGTCTCGGGCATCGGCCTGGAACTCTTCACGCAGAAGCTGGAGGGCCGGGGACGGGTCTGCGGGGTGCAGTTCCGGCCCGGCGGATTCCGCCCGTTCGCACCGGGCCCGCCCGTCTCCCGGTGGACGGGGCGACGGCTGCCCGCGGACGAGGTCTTCGCCGCGTCCACCTCATCCGCCCCGCCCGCCCCGCCGTCGACCGTGCTGGACCCGGTGGACGAGGACGCGAGGGTGGCCGCCCTCGACGCGTACCTGTTGGCGCTCGCCCCGGAACCGGACCCGCCGGCCGACCGCGCGATGGCCTTGGTCGACCTGGTCCGTACGGACCGAACGGTGCGCCGTGTCGACCAACTGGCTCGCGCCGAAGGGCTGTCGCCGCGCTCGCTCCAACGGCTCTTCGCCGCCTACGTCGGCGTCGGACCCAAGTGGGTCATCCTCCGCTACCGCATCCACGAGGCACTGGAGCGGGCCGAGTCGGACCCGGAGGTGGACTGGGCGGCACTTGCCGCGGAGCTCGGCTACAGCGACCAGGCCCACCTGGTCAGAGACTTCACGGCGACGGTCGGCGTTCCTCCGACGGCGTTCGCCCAGCACTGACGAAGCGCTCTCAGCGCGGGACTTCGTGCTCATGCAGATGTCGACGAGCGAGGCCGCCGCGAGATCCGTCACCGACACCGCCCGGGTGTCAGTGCCGCGTCCTACAGTTCCGGCATGGAACACACAGCTTCGTCGCCCGTACGGATCGAGGCCTGGTCGGACACCGACCTGGAGCTGCTCCGCCGCGCCAACGCACCGGAACTGATGGCCCATCTCGGCGGCTCCGAGTCGGAGGAGCAGCTCATGGCGCGCCACGAGCGCTATGTGGCGATGAGCGCGGACCGGACGGGCAGGGGCAGGATGTTCCGCATCGCTCTGGCCGACGGGGACGAGGCCGTGGGCACCATCGGCTTCTGGGAGCGGACCTGGCAGGGCCGGGAGGTGTACGAGACGGGTTGGGCCGTCCTCCCCGGGCACCAGGGCCTGGGCATCGCGACGGCTGCCACGAAAGCCGTCGCGGAGCAGGCCCGCGCCGAGCAGAAGCACCGCTGGCTGCACGCCTATCCGTCCGTCGACAACGGCGCGTCGAACGCCGTGTGCCGCAAGGCGGGCTTCACTCTGATCGGTACGTGCGACTTCGAGTACCCGCCCGGCCATGCGCTGCTGACGAACGACTGGCGGCTGGATCTCGCTCCGGACCGGGCAAGCTGACCTCGGGACCGGATCGATTCACTCCGAATCAAGGGCCTTGTCGAAGTTGAACGCGACGATGTTCAGCCGTTCCCGCAGGTAGAAGCGGTGGGCTTCGGTACGTTGCGTGCCCGAGTCCAGATTGAGGTGCAGACAGCCGGCCTCCCTGGCCCGCTCTTCGAGATACCCGAGAAGCCGACGGCCGACGCCGGTGGAACGGGCGCCGTCCGCAGTGACCAGATCATCGACGTAGAGCATCCGGATCTGGCTGGTGTTGTCGACGACGCGCCAACCGGCCACGCCCACACAGCCGTCCTCGTCGTCGTAGGCGGCGCTGAACCGGAGGCCCTGCGCGTACCCCTTCTCGTACACCTCGCGGAAGAGGTTCTCCGTGAGGTGCGGGCGGAGTTCCCGCAGGACCGGAAGCAGGTCTGCGGCGAGTCGGGCATCGCCGGGTTCGAGGTCGAGGATCTTCATGTGGGAACTGTAGGCGCCGGGCCGCTCGCCGACCTCCGATCCCGGCGTTCTTTCCTGAGGGCTGTCCCGTAATCCCTGGGGCTCATCGTTCGTTCCTGAGGACATCGTTCATTCCTGAGCTCATCCCGGAGTCCGACTCGGAGTCCGGTGGAAAACGTTTGACGAGCGCCGCCGGCTTGAGGATATTTATCTGCGTCACGCAGCTTATGCGCATCACAGGTAATCACCTCCGAGGAGACCCACCCGTGCCCACTCTCGTCACCGGATGCCGTGGAAACGTCGGCTCCACGCTCGTCTCTTTCCTGCACCGGGGCGGCCGCGCCGTACGCGCCGCCTCTCGCAACCCCGAAGAACTCACCCGACAGCACGCCGAGGGGGCCACCGCGAGGTCCGCCCGCCTGCCCGCCGGTGTACCGGTCGTAGGCCTGGATCTCCGTGATCCGGCCACGTTCGCGACCGCTCTCGACGGGATCGACTCCGTCTTCCTCTACGCCGAGGCGTCCGCCATCGACGCCTTCCTCTCCGCGGCCGAGACCGCCGGGGTCGGCCACGTCGTGCTGTTGTCCTCCAGTGCGGTCCATGCCCCGGACGCCCACGACAACCCGATCGCCGCCTCCCACCACGCGGTGGAACAGGCCCTGCTCGCCTCGCCCCTCACGACGACGCTGCTCCGGCCGGGCGCCTTCGCGAGCAACGCGTACCAGTGGGCGGAGTCGATACGGACCCGTGGCTCCGTCGACCTCCCCCACCCCCTCAGCCACACCAGCCCGATCCACGGGACGGACATCGCCGAGGCGGCCCTCACCGTTCTCACCGACCCTCTGCTGCAGGGCGCGGCGTACCACCTGACCGGGCCCGCATCACTCACGGCCGCTGAACAGGTCGGCCTGCTGGCGGCGGCATCCGGGCATCCCATCACCATCAACACCGTGACCGGAGCGGCCTGGAAGGAGTCGGTGGCACCCTTCGTGCCGGAGCCGGTCGCCGATGCCCTGCTCGCCTACATGGCCGCCACGGACGGCACCCCGGCCGAGGTGACCGGTGACACGGAGAAGCTGACCGGCCACCCGGCCCGCACCTTCGCCATCTGGGCCGAGGAGCACGCAGCCGCCTTCCGCCCCTGAGCCCGCCCCTGCGCTCCGCACGCCCATACGCCCCGTGCCCCCCGGTACGTCCCGGCAGCGGAAGCCCGGGGCGAGGCCCCGGCAGCGAATCCCCGGCGACGTGTCCGGCACCGAATTCCCTGGCCGAGGCACCCCGCCCGATGACATCCTGACGAGGTGAACGGACCGGAGATCCATCTCGAAGTCGCCCCCGAGCTGCGACTCTTCGTCGCCCATGAACGCCGCCGGGGACGGTCGACCGTGGCCACCGACGGCTTCTCCACGCTCGGCCATGTCGTGGAGTCGCTCGGCATCCCGCTCACCGAGGCCGGACAGATCCTGGTCGACGGCCGTCCCGCAACCGTCTCGCACATCCCGGGGGCGGGCGAACTGGTCGAGGTGCGCGCCGTGGAACGTCCCCAGCGCGTCCCCGGCGCGCCCCTGCGCTTCCTGCTCGACGTCCACCTCGGCACGCTGGCCCGGCGCCTGCGGCTGCTGGGTGTCGATGCGGCGTACGAGAGCGAGGACATCGGCGATGCCGCCCTGGCCACCCGCTCGGCGGACGAGCGCCGCGTGCTGCTCTCCCGGGACCGCGGGCTGCTGCACCGGCGGGAGCTCTGGGCCGGGGCGTACGTCTACAGCGACCGCCCCGAGGACCAACTGCGGGACGTGCTGGAGCGGTTCACACCGATCCTGGCGCCCTGGACCAGATGCACCGCCTGCAACGGGCCGCTGAAGGCGGCGGACAAGGACTCCGTCAGCGACCAGCTGGAGCACGGCACCCGGAGCTCGTACGACGTCTTCGCGCAGTGCACGGAGTGCGACCGCGTCTACTGGCGGGGCGCCCACCACACCCATCTGGACGCGATCGTCACGAGGGCACTCCGCGACTTCGCGCCGACCCCACCGGACGCTGCCTGAGGGAACGACCGGGACGGCAGACCGTCAGTCCCGCCCGGAGCCTTCGCGATCCCCAGGACTTCCGGGGCTTCCGGAGCTTCCGGGGTCTCCGGCACCACTGGGGCCGGAGACCGACGGGCCGGACTCCCGCAAGGCCTCGACCTGCAGCGCGCTCAGCTCGACCGTTCGCCGCATATGGGCGATGAGCAGGGCCACCTCGTCATCGTCGTACGCCTCGAACATCGCCGCCCACGCCCCGCCCAGCCGCTCCCACACCGCGCCGATCTCCGCCATCCGCTCCGGCACGGTGGCGACGAGCACCCGCCGCCGGTCGACCGTGTCACGCTCGCGCGTCACATAGCCGCCCCGCTCAAGCCGGTCGACCAGCCGGGTCGCCGACCCCGTCGTGAGCCCCGTCAGCTCCGCGATACGGCCCGTGGTGACCGGCATCGCCTCCAGACCGAGCAGATTGAGGCACTGCAGATCGGTCGGGTGGAGCCGCAGATGATCCGCGACGGCCTGGTTGAAAAGGGCGTACGCGGCCATGTAGCGGCGCGACTCGACGGTCAGTTCGGCCATCAGCGCGCCGCGCCGGGCCGGGGACTTCTGCGGCATGCGGAAAGTCTACGAAGCGGATACCGCCGGGCATCGCACGTCATCGGCCCGGTACAACGCACCCGCCCCGCACCGGGACGTCGCACCCGCACGCCCGCTCTCCCGCCTCCGCTCTACGGCTGCTCGGCGGTCAGATACCGCTGGACGGTGGGTGCGAGCCAGGCGATCACTTCCTCGCGCGACATCGAGACAGCGGGCGGGAACCGCAGGACGTAACGCGCGAGCGCCATCCCCAGGATCTGCGAGGCGACGAGGGCCGCCCGGCGCGGGGCCTCGGCCGGGTCGGGGCAGACGCCGGCCGTCATCGCACCGAGCTGTTCGGCGAAGACCGTCCTCATCCGCTCGGCGCCGGCGTCGTTGGTGGCACCGACCCTGAGCATGCCCGTGAGCACGTCGTCGCCCTCCCAGCGGTCCAGGAAGTGCGCGACGAGGACGGCACCGATGTGCTTGCTCGGCAGCGCCCCCAGCTCCGGTATCCGCACGTCGATCCTGGACGCGGCGGCGAACAGCCCCTCCTTGTTGCCGTAGTAGCGCATGACCATCGACGGGTCGATGTTCGCGTCACGGGCGATGGCCCGGATGGTGGCCCGCTCATAGCCATCGGTGGCGAACCGCTCGCGCGCCGCGTCGAGAATCGCGGCCTTGGTGGCATCCGAGCGGCGGGACTCGGCGGGCTTCGTCGTCATGCCAACAACTGTAGGCCAACACCCGTTGACATGCCAGCCGAGCCATGGCTACCGTTGCCAACAAGCGTTGACCAACACCTGTTGGCACGAAGGTGACCGCTGATGACGGGCCCAGGAGGCAGACATGACCACCAACCCGAGCACCGCACCCGACACCGTCGACGTACTCGTCGTGGGCGCAGGTCCCACCGGCCTTCTGCTCGCGGGCGACCTCGCCGCCCAGGGCCTTTCGGTCACACTCGTGGAGCGCCGCCCGCGCGAGATCAGCAACATCACGCGCGCCTTCGCGATACACGCCCGCACACTCGAACTGCTCGACGCACGCGACCTCGCCGACGAGCTCGTCAGGACGGGCACACCCCGCACCACGCTGCGCTTCTTCGGCAAGGTCTCGCTCGACCTCTCCCGGCTGCGGACCCGCTTCCCCTTCGTGCTGATCACCCCGCAGTACGAGGTGGAGCGTCTGCTGGAGCGGCGCGCCCACGCGGCGGGGGTCCGTTTCCGGTACGACACGGAGCTGACCGCGCTCCACCAGAGCGACGCGTCGGACACCGTCACCGCCGAACTGAACGGGGCGGACGGCAGTCCGACGACACTCGGCGCCCGCTTCCTCGTCGGCACCGACGGAGTCCACAGCCGGGTCCGACAGGCACTCGGCCTCCCCTTCCCCGGCGAATCCGTCATCCGGTCGATCGTCCTCGCCGACGTCCGGCTCACCGAGAAGCCCGCCGATCTCCTGACGGTCAACGGCAAGAAGGACGCCTTCGCCTTCATCGCCCCCTTCGGTGACGGCTGGTACCGCGTGATGGGCTGGCACCGTGCGCACCAGTGCGCCGACAGCCGTCCCGTCGACCTCGAAGAGCTGCGCGAGATCACCCGCTCCGCCCTCGGCACCGACCACGGCATGCACGACGCACGCTGGATCTCCCGCTTCCACAGCGACGAACGCCAGGTGCCCGCCTACCGGACCGGCCGGGTCTTCCTCGCCGGGGACGCCGCCCATGTCCACTCACCCGCAGGCGGCCAGGGCATGAACACCGGACTTCAGGACGCGGCCAACCTCTCCTGGAAGCTCGCGGCCGCCCTGCGCGGACACACGGCCGCCCCGGAGGCGCTGCTCGACAGCTATCACGCCGAGCGGCACCCGGTCGGCGCGAGAGTGCTCCGCTCCAGCGGCACACTCGTCCGCCTCGCCATGGCCGGCACACCGCTCCAGCGGACGGTCCGGGCGCTCGCCGGCACGACGCTGTCCACGATCCGGCCCGCCTCCGACAAGGCCCTGGGCCTGATCTCCGGCATCTCGATCGCCTACACCGCCCCACGCGGCGCCCATCCCCTCACCACGACGCGCGCCCCCGACCTGAGCCTGCGGGAGGGCCGCCTCTACCAACTGCTGCGCGACGGCACATTCGTCCTCGCCACCCCTGTCGGCGCCGTCACTCCGACCACCCCCACCCCCTTGGTGCACGCTCACTGGACGGGCGGCCGCACCACCTCCCTGCTCGTCCGCCCCGACGGCTACATCGCCTGGGCGAGCGACCACGCCGACCCGGCCGCCCTGCAGGCCGCACTCACCCGATGAGTACGCGCCCCGTACCCGTGGCGCCCGCACCACAGGCCATCGCGCGTCAGAACACGTATTCGTCCCCGGTGGCCAGAGCCAGCACCTCGTGGTCGTTGTTCTTCGGGTTCCGGTCGGTCGCGCCGCCGTTCCACAGGGTGTCGACCCGCACAACGACCTCGTCCGGCCGCCCCGCCAACTGCAGTTCGAGGGCGAACTGTCGCCCCTCCTCCGCATCCGTGCGCAGCGCACCCGTCCGGCACAGCACGGTCAGCCGGTCGGACTGCAGACAGCCCTCCGAAAGTTCCTGTCGTCCGGAGAGCGGCACCGACGTCCGCACCCGCACGGTGATACCCGGCAGGTTCGACGGACCGCGGTTCCGGCTCTGCACCCAGACCCCGAGCCCCGTACCCCACAGCGAGACGTGCCCGTGGAGCGACACATCCGCCTCGGGCGCGATGGCCTTGGGCGTACCGCCACCCGGAAGAAGGCCGCCCGGGGCAACGCCCTCGGGCGCGACGCGCCCGGCCGCCGCGGCCGCGCCGCCCAGCCCCGACCCCAGCACCACAGCCGCCACAACGACCACGGCCGTCGCCACCATCGAGGTGGCGGGCACCACCGGCGCAGCTCTACGTGTCACTACCATGCCCCGAAGATACAGATCACCCCGAATTATCCGTATACCGATCGGTTCGGCGTGCCTCCGTATCGCTCCCCTCACGGACTCGCCATGGGGTTCGGGGCAGTGATGCTCTCGGTGGCCGTACGAGCGCGCTTCCTCGGCCGAGCGTGCCGGTCGATGCCATGGCGGCGCCGGGCAGGGCGAGGGCGAGGAACGTCACCGGCAGGGCGCGGTGGACTCCATGACAGGCTTCGTCCATGGTCGTCGCCCGTTCTGTCGCTCTGTTCGTCGTCGCCGCGCTCTTCGAGATCGGCGGTGCCTGGCTCGTCTGGCAGGGCGTGCGCGAGCACCGCGGCTGGATCTGGATCGGCGCGGGCGTCCTCGCGCTCGGCGCCTACGGCTTTGTCGCCACGCTTCAGCCCGACGCCGAGTTCGGCCGCATCCTCGCCGCGTACGGCGGCGTCTTCGTCGCGGGCTCGATCGCCTGGGGCATGGTCGCCGACGGCTACCGCCCCGACCGCTGGGACGTGATCGGGGCGCTGGTCTGCCTGGCGGGAATGGCCGTGATCATGTACGCCCCCCGCGATCACTGACCACCCGCCTGCCTATCCTGGCCCGGTACCGATCAGCTGCCCGAGGAGTCCGTCATGGCTGCCACCCCGATCGCCGTCATCACCGGAGCGAGCAGCGGCATCGGCGCCGCGACCGCCCGACAGCTGGCCGCCGCCGGCTACCGCGTGGTGCTGACCGCCCGCCGCAAGGACCGCATCGAGGCGCTCGCCGCCGAGATCAACGAGGCGGGCCACCAGGCAACGGCCTATGCCCTGGATGTCACCGACCGCGACGCCGTGGACGAGTTCGCCACGGCGTTCCGCACCCTCGCCGTCCTCGTCAACAACGCGGGCGGCGCACTCGGCGCCGACCCCGTCGCCACCGGCGACCCCGCCGACTGGCGCCGGATGTACGAGACGAACGTCATCGGCACGCTCAATGTCACCCAGGCCCTGCTCCCCGCCCTCACCGAAAGCGGGGACGGCACGGTCGTGATCCTCTCCTCCACCGCGGGCCTCTCCACCTACGAGGGCGGCGGCGGCTACGTGGCCGCCAAGCACGGCGAGCACGTCCTGGCCGAGACGCTCCGGCTGGAGATCGTCGGCACCCCGGTCCGCGTCATCGAGGTGGCCCCCGGCATGGTCAAGACGGAGGAGTTCGCCACCACACGCTTCCGCGGCGACACCGAGAAGGCGGCGAAGGTGTACGCGGGCGTCGAGGCCCCGCTCACCGCCGACGACGTGGCCGACACCATCACCTGGGCCGTCACCCGCCCCAGCCACGTGAACATCGACCTCCTGGTGGTCCGGCCCCGCGCCCAGGCCTCCAATTCCAAGGTCCACCGCACCATCTGACCTCACCGCCCGGCCTGACCGGACCGCACCGCCCGGCACTGGCACCGGCACCGGCACCGGCACCGGCACCGCCACAACCGGACGCGAACACCACCGGCACGGCCGGACACCACGGACTCCACCGGCACGGCCGGACGCCGAAGAGCCTCGGACGCACCACCCGCGTCCGAGGCTCTCCCGTTCAGAGGGCCTGCCGCCCGGGAGGCCCTCCGTCCAACCGTGAGTGAGGGGGCTCAGCCCTTCACGCACACAACCTGCTTGAGCTTGGCGACGACCTCCACCAGGTCCCGCTGCTGCTCGATGACCTGCTCGATCGGCTTGTACGCGGCCGGGATCTCGTCCACGACGCCCGAGTCCTTGCGGCACTCCACGCCCCGCGTCTGATCCTCCAGATCACGCGTCGAGAAGCGCCTCTTCGCGGCGTTCCGGCTCATCTTCCGGCCGGCGCCGTGCGAGGCCGAGTTGAAGGACTTCTCATTCCCGAGGCCCTTCACGATGTACGAGCCGGTGCCCATCGAGCCCGGGATGATCCCGAAGTCACCGGAACCCGCACGGATCGCGCCCTTCCGCGTGACCAGCAGGTCCATGCCCTCGTAACGCTCCTCCGCCACGTAGTTGTGGTGGCAGGAGATGACCGGTTCGAAGGTGACCTTGGCCTTCTTGAACTCCTTGCGGACGACGTTCTGGAAGAGCGCCATCATGATGGCGCGGTTGTACTTCGCGTACTCCTGCGCCCAGAACAGGTCGTTCCGGTACGCCGCCATCTGCGGGGTGTCGGCGATGAACACGGCCAGGTCCCGGTCGATCAGATCCTGGTTGTGCGGCAGCCTCTGCGCCTGCCCGATGTGGAAGTCGGCCAGTTCCTTGCCGATGTTCCGCGATCCGGAGTGCAGCATCAGCCAGACGACCCCGGACTCATCAAGACAGAACTCGACGAAGTGGTTGCCCGATCCGAGCGTTCCCATCTGCTTCGTGGCACGTTCCTGACGGAACTTGACCGCATCGGCCACCCCGTCGAACCGCCCCCAGAAGTCGTCCCAGCCCGGAGCCCGGAAGCCGTACACACGGTCCGGGTCCACGGCGTCGTCATGCATGCCGCGGCCCACCGGAATGGCCTGCTCGATCTTCGACCGCAGCCGGGACAGGTCGCCCGGCAGGTCATTGGCCGTCAGGGAGGTCTTCACCGCGGACATTCCGCAACCGATGTCCACGCCCACCGCCGCCGGACACACCGCGCCGTGCATCGCGATCACCGAACCGACCGTCGCCCCCTTGCCGAAGTGGACGTCCGGCATCACGGCGAGCCCCTTGATCCAGGGCAGGGTGGCCACGTTGCGCAGCTGCTGCATCGCGACGTCCTCGACCGAGGCCGGGTCGGCCCACATGCGGATCGGGACCTTCGCGCCCGGCACCTCTACATACGACATAGTTCCTCTATTCCCCCGAAAAGTCTGAAAGCGCAAAACCGGTGCCAAGGTCGGCAAATGAGTCGGCCGACCGGCATTCACAGCGGCGCGTGCGATACACATTGTGTCCACCGGTCGCCATCGAGCGGCAACCGTTTTTCGCACGAAGGGAGCCCAGGACCGTGCGACGAATGGCGTACGTACTCGGCACCGCGCTACTGACAGCGCTCGCCGTCGGCTGCAGTTCCAGCACCGGAACCGGTGGCTCCGCCGCTGACAGCAAGCCCGGCGAGGCAACCGTCACCGCGGCGGCCCCCGGTAAGTACCGCACCCTTCCCGATCCTTGCCGGGCCATCACGTCGTCCACGCTGAAGGACGTGCTCCCGGGCGCGGCCGAACTCCCCGAGGACCAGCAGAAGAAGGTGTACGAGGGCTCGGCCACCGTCACCTACGACACCGACCGCCGCGTCGGCTGCCGCTGGAAGTCCGAGGCCCCCGACTCCTCCCGCGCCCTCTTCGTCGACTTCGAGCGTGTCGTGTCGTACGACCCCGCGGTGAGCGACGACGACCGCGCCCGCGAGGTGTACACGAAGAAGGAGAGCGCCGCCGGCCTGACCTCCCCCTCCGCCTCACCGGGCAGCACGGAGAAGGCGGAGCCCACCTCCTCCGGCTCCGCCTCGCACGCCCTGCACGGCCCGCCCTCCGAGGACAAGGCCGCGGGCGGGAACAGCGACGGCAGCAGCGACGCGACCGACGGCGGCTCGTCCGACGGCGCCGACGAGAGCGTTGCGCCCCGCACGCTCGACGACCTCGGAGACAGTGCATTTCTGGACGATCTGCTCACTCGGGCAGGTTCCACCGCACAGCACCGCACGGTGAGCGTGGTGTTCCGCACATCGAACGTCATCGTGACTGTCGCGTACACCGAGCAGCCGACCACCTCCACCGTGGTTCCCGACAGCAAGGAACTGCAGGACACGGCCAGGACACTGGCCCAGAAGCTGGTCGACAAGTTCAGCGAATGACCGTGCGCGGGGCGCCCCGGGCAGGGCGGCGCCCACACCCGCCGCGTGCCGCACCCGGCCGCCGTCCGTCGTACCGTGGCCCTCCGGAAGGCCCTCCGAAGCCTTCCGGACGCTCACGAACGCCCACCGGAGGACCGACCAGCCCGCGCCAGACCGCCCGCCCCGACCACAGGCACCTCGCAGGTCCGCCCGTCCCCGACCACCAGGCAGCCCGACCACCTGGCAGCCCGCCCCCGGGCAGCCCGCCCGCCGCGCCACCCGAGTGAAGGAACCATGCACCGTTCAGCCCCGCGACTCGCCCGCATACTCGCCTGCGCCACCGTTCCGGTGATGCTCGTCGCCGCCGGCTGTTCGTCGGACTCCGGCGACAAGAAGGACTCGGGTTCGCCCTCGTCGTCCACGGCTTCGCCGGATGCCAAGAAGTCGGAACCGAGCGTCGAGCCGGCGAAATTCACCGCGCTGCCCGACCCGTGCAAGTCGATCAGCAAGAAGACGGTCACCTCCCTGGTCCCCGGGGCGAAGACCCCGGGCGGCACGCCCGCCGGCTCCAGCGACACCGCGTACCGCACCGGCTGCTCCTGGAACGGCCTCGACGACAACGGCGTGAAGGGTTCCCAGTACCGCTGGCTCGACGTCGGCTTCACCCGCTTCGACTCGGACCAGTCCCTGGGCAGCGGCGCCAAGCGCGCGCAGCAGGACTACGCGAAGCAGATCACCAAGGTCAAGGCCGCCGAGGGGGCGAAGAAGCTCACCGAGGCACCGGTCAACGGCATCGGCGAGCAGGCCACCAGGATCACGTACGACCTGACCAAGACGGGTGAGGACTTCAAGTACGCGACCGTCGTCACCCGCACGGGGAACGTCGTCATCACCCTCACCTACAACGGAGCGGGCTACGCGGGCGCGAAGACCCCGTCCGCCGACGACATCCTGAAGGGCGCCGAGAAGGCGGCCAAGGATGCGGTGGCCTCGGTCGCCGCCACCGGCGCCAAGCAGGACGCACCGAGCGGGTCCGCCAAGCCCGACGAGTCGGCGAAGAAGGACGAATCCCCCAAGTCGGGTGCGTCACTCAAGGCTGACGAGAAGGCCACGGACAAGAAGACGAGCTGAGGACTGTCCCGCAATCCCCGGCGGGCGCGCGGCGTCAGCTACGGCCCCAGGCGCCCCCCGACTTCCCTGCTCGCAAGCGGATTCACGAAGCCCGGTGCTCCCCCGAGTACCGGGCTTCGCCCCTCCCCGCGCAACATGCCGCGCCCTCATGTGCCAGGCTGTGCCCGCCAGAAGTCGAAGCAGGACGTCGCAGCGGGACGTTGAAGCGGGACGCCGCACCAAGGCGTCGAAGCAGAACGCGGACGCAGAACGTCGCAGCGGAACATCGGCGCGGAGCGTCGACGCGCGACGTCGGATACGGGAAACGGGGAGGGGAACGCGGGTGGCCGCGATGCAGCTGACACGCACCCACCGGATACTCATCGGTCTCGTGGTCGCCGGTGCGGTGCTCATCGCCGCGATCGGCTTCGCGGGTTCGTACGCGGCGGTGCGCGAACTCGCCCTGCAGAAGGGCTTCGGGAACTTCTCGCTGGTCTTCCCGATCGGCATCGACGCGGGCATCTGTGTGCTGCTCGCCCTGGACCTGCTGCTGACCTGGCTGCGCATCCCGTTCCCGCTGCTGCGCCAGACGGCCTGGCTGCTGACCGCCGCGACGATCGCCTTCAACGGCGCCGCGGCCTGGCCCGACCCGCTCGGCGTCGGCATGCACGCGGTCATCCCGGTGCTGTTCGTGGTCTCCGTCGAGGCCGCCCGGCACGCCGTGGGCCGGATCGCCGACATCACCGCCGACAAGCACATGGAGGGGGTGCGGCTCACCCGCTGGCTGCTCTCCCCCGTACCGACGTTCAAGCTCTGGCGGCGGATGAAGCTCTGGGAGCTCCGTTCGTACGAGCAGGTCATCAAGCTCGAACAGGACCGGCTGATCTACCAGGCCCGACTCCAGGCCCGCTTCGGCCGCAGCTGGCGCCGCAAGGCACCGGTCGAGTCCCTGATGCCGTTGCGCCTGGCGAAGTACGGCGTCCCGCTGGCCGACACCGGTCCGGCCGGCCTCGCCGCCGCGGGCATCGAACCGGCCCTGCTGCCGCCCGCCCCGGCCCTGGCCGCCGCCGAAGCCGACGAGTTCCAGCCCGAGTTGCCGTACGCCGGGCCTCACCCCGAGCAGCAGCACGCACAGCAGGAGCAGTACGGGCCGCACCAGCAGCAGCACACGCACCCCTCCGACCCGGCCGCTGCCGAGCAGTGGCCCCAGGAGGGCCCAGGCTCGCACGAGAGCCCGTGGTTCGCGGCGCCCCAGGTGCCCGACGACGCGTACGAGAGTGCGTACGACCCGACGTACGTCGAGGGCCTGGAGCCCACCCCCGTCATGGTCCCCCTGGGCCCCGGCGGCCGCACCCGCCCCCTGGGCAGCGTCGGAACGATCGGCGCCGTCCCGGGCCCCCGTGCCGCGGAGCCCGGTCCGGTGCCCCGCACCGACGAGCAGCAGCCGCAGGAGCCCGGGAAGGACCCGGCGCAGAACCCGGCCCAGGACCCGGCCCAGGACCCGGCCGAGTGGGCGCAGGAGGACGCGGAGTTCGCCGAGATCGCGTACGAGGCTTTCGCGACGTTCGTGAACCAGCACCACGACTTCCCGAGCGTCGAGGCCCTGGACATACACGTCTCGGACGGCCACAACATCAGGCACCCGCGCAGCGCGGCACTGATCCGCCGCCTGATGCCGGAGTTCAAGAACCGCTACCACGCGGCACTCGAAGCGGACCACATCGCGTAATCACGCGTCACGCGTCACCACGCCGGTCCCGCTGCCGAGAACGGACGGGGTCGGCAACGACGGAGGGCCGTCACCCGGATCACCGGGTGACGGCCCTCCGCGCGGGAATCCCTACGCGCCCAGCAGCTTCCGTACCCGGTCGGCCCCCACGGCCAGCAGCAGCGTGGGCAGCCGCGGCCCCGTGTCCCGGCCGACCAGCAGCCGGTACAGGAGCGCGAAGAACGACCGCTGCGCGGTCTTCAGCTCGGGCGTCGGCTTGGCGTCCGGCTCCAGGCCCGCCAGGATCTTCGGCACGCCGTAGACGAGCGTGGTGAGCCCGTCCAGCGACCAGTGCGAGTCCAGTCCTTCCAGAAGCAGCCGCAGCGACTCCCGGCCCTGCTCGTCCAGCGAGCCGAGCAGCTCCTTGTCCGGCTCGTCGCGGACGATGGTGCGGGCCTCGGCCGGGACCTGGCTGGTGATCCAGTTCTCGGCGCGGTCGAGGCGGGGGCGGGCCTCGTCCAGCGAGGTCAGCGGGTTCTCCGGGTCCAGCTCGCTGAGAATGCGCAGCGTCTGCTCGTCGTGCCCGGCCGTGATGTCGACGACCGAGGCGAGCGTGCGGTACGGGAGCGGGCGCGGCGTACGCGCCAGCTCACCGGCGGCCGTGCCGATGGCCCGCGCGTACGCGGCGGCGTCGGCCGGCAGCACCGACCCGTCGGCGACCTTGCGCGCCAGCGAGTCCCACTCGTCGTAGAGCCGCTGGATCTCCTGGTCGAAGGCGATCTTGAAGGACTGGTTGGGCCTGCGGCGCGCGTACAGCCAGCGCAGCAGGGGCGCCTCCATGATCTTCAGCGCGTCGGCCGGGGTCGGCACGCCGCCCTTGCTGGAGGACATCTTCGCCATGCCGGAGATGCCGACGAAGGCGTACATCGGGCCGATCGGCTGCACGCCGTCGAAGATCTCGCGGACGATCTGGCCGCCGACGACGAACGAGGAGCCCGGCGAGGAGTGGTCCACCCCGCTCGGCTCGAAGATCACGCCCTCGTACGCCCAGCGCATCGGCCAGTCGACCTTCCAGACCAGCTTGCCGCGGTTGAACTCGCTCAGCCGGACGGTCTCGGCGAAGCCGCAGGCCGTGCAGGTGTAGTTCAGCTCGGTGCTGTCGTCGTCGTACGACGTGACGGCCGTGAGGTCCTTCTCGCAGTTGCCGCAGTAGGGCTTGTACGGGAAGTAGCCGGCCGAGCCGCCGCTGCCGTCGTCCTCACCGGCCGCGCCCGAACCCTCCTCGGCCTCCAGTTCCGCCTCGTCGACCTTCTTCTGCTGCTGCGGCTTCTTGCCGCCCTTGCCGCCCGCCGCCGGGTCCTTCTTCGTCCGGTACCGGTCGAGGACGGCGTCGATGTCGGCGCGGTGCTTCATCGCGTGCAGGATCTGCTCGCGGTACGCGCCCATCGTGTACTGCTCGGTCTGGCTGATGCCGTCGTACTCGACGCCCAGCTCCGCCAGCGAGGCGGTCATGGCGGCCTTGAAGTGCTCGGCCCAGTTCGGGTGCGCGGACCCGGCCGGGGCGGGCACCGAGGTCAGCGGCTTGCCGATGTGCTCGGCCCAGGACTCGTCGACACCCGGGACGCCGTTCGGAACCTTGCGGTAGCGGTCGTAGTCGTCCCAGGAGATCAGGTGCCGGACGGTGTACCCGCGGCGGCGGATCTCGTCGGCGACCAGGTGCGGGGTCATGACCTCGCGGAGGTTGCCCAGGTGGATCGGGCCGGACGGGGAGAGGCCGGACGCGACGACGACCGGTTTGCCAGGCGCACGACGCTCCGATTCGGCGATGACATCGTCCGCGAAGCGGGAGACCCAGTCGGTCTCGGTGCTGCTCTGACTCTGAGCCACGGTCTGCACGTCCTTCTCTCTTGTCTGCCTTGTGGGACTCGTAGGAACGACCCTTGGGGGACTGGTAGGGGCACCGCCCATTCTCCCAGGTCCCCCCGGCAGCGCGAAAACGGCTTTACCTGCCGTGGAATACTGGGTGTGATCCTTCGCAGCTCTGTGCTGCGACCCTGAACCCCTACGGAAACGGCAGCCAGCCCATGGCCTCGGTCAATTCCCTCGCTTCCACGCTCCAGCAGCAGCTGGCGGACGCCCTGACGGCAGCTCTGCCGGAGGCCGGCGCCGCCGACCCGCTGCTGCGACGAAGCGACCGGGCCGACTTCCAGGCCAACGGCATCCTGGCGCTGGCCAAGAAGCTCAAGGGCAACCCGCGCGAGCTGGCCTCCCAGGTCACGGCCGCGATCCCGGCGGGCGGCCTGATCAAGGAGATCGAGGTCTCCGGCCCCGGCTTCCTGAACGTCACGCTCAGCGACCGGGCGATCATCGAGACCCTCGCCGCGCGTGACGCGGACGACGAGGGCCGGCTCGGTGTGCCGTACAACAGCGCCGCGGGCACGACGGTCATCGACTACGCGCAGCCGAACGTGGCCAAGGAGATGCACGTCGGTCACCTCCGGTCCGCGGTGATCGGTGACGCGATGGTGCACATCCTGGAGTTCACCGGCGAGACCGTGGTCCGCCGGCACCACATCGGCGACTGGGGCACCCAGTTCGGCATGCTCATCCAGTACCTGATCGAGCACCCGGGCGAGCTGACCCACGAGGGCGACGACGGCGCGGCGGACGGCGAGGCCGCCATGTCCTCGCTGAACCGGCTCTACAAGGCCTCGCGGGCGCTCTTCGACTCCGACGAGGAGTTCAAGGCCCGTTCCCGGGACCGGGTCGTCGCGCTCCAGGCCGGTGACGAGGAGACGCTGGCCCTGTGGCAGCGCTTCGTCGACGAGTCGAAGATCTACTTCTACTCGGTCTTCGACAAGCTCGACATGGAGATCCGCGACCCCGACATCATCGGCGAGTCCGGCTACAACGACATGCTGGAGGAGACCTGCCGCATCCTGGAGGAGTCGGGCGTCGCCGTCCGCTCCGAGGGTGCGCTCTGCGTGTTCTTCGACGATGTGAAGGGCCCGGACGGCAACCCGGTGCCGCTGATCGTCAAGAAGTCCAACGGTGGTTACGGCTACGCGGCGACGGACCTCTCCGCGATCCGCGACCGGGTCCAGAACCTCAAGGCGAACACCCTGCTGTACGTGGTGGACGCGCGGCAGTCCCTGCACTTCAAGATGGTCTTCGAGACGGCCCGCCGGGCCGGCTGGCTGAACGAGGACGTCAAGGCCGTGCAGCTCGCCTTCGGCACCGTGCTCGGCAAGGACGGCAAGCCGTTCAAGACCCGTGCGGGCGAGACGGTCCGGCTGCAGGACCTGCTGGACGAGGCGATCGACCGGGCGTCCACCGTCGTACGCGAGAAGGCCCAGGACCTCACCGACGAGGAGATCGCCGAGCGCGGTGCGCAGGTCGGTGTCGGCGCGGTGAAGTACGCGGACCTGTCGACGTCGGCCGCCCGCGACTACAAGTTCGACCTGGACCAGATGGTGTCGCTGACCGGCGACACGAGCGTGTACATCCAGTACGCGCACGCCCGGTCCCGCTCCATCAAGCGCAAGGCGGGCGAGTTGAAGCCCCAGCCGCACCCGGAGCTGGAGCTGGCCCCGGCCGAGCGCGCGATGGGCCTGCACCTGGACCAGTTCGCCGAGGTCGTGGCCGAGGTCGCCGCCGCGTACGAGCCGCACAAGCTGGCCTCGTACCTGTACCAGCTGTCGTCGCTCTTCACGACGTTCTACGACCAGTGCCCGGTGCTGAAGCCCGAGGTGCCGGGCGATGTGGCCGAGAACCGTCTCTTCCTCTCGGACCTCACCGCCCGCACCCTGCACCAGGGCATGGAGCTGCTCGGCATCAGGACCCCCGAGCGCCTCTGAGCCCCGGCCAGGCCCCTACGCATCATCCGGCCCGGTGGGTGACCGTTGCTCGGTCGCCCACCGGGCCGTTTCGTTCCGGTGGGTGCAGCGAGGCCGTGCCTCGACGCTGCTCGTACGGAACGGTCTACCGCCGACGGCGATGCGCGGCGTCCCCTCACGGCCACCGCTGCTCCGGTCCGTTTCCAGGTACCGGCCGACGTCATGCCCTCGGTCCGCCGGCTCCTTCGGCGGAGCCACGAATTCCTGAGGCTCCGGCGTCGCCACCGCGACGTTCTCCTTCCTTGTTCATCCCGGAACACCGTTCCAGGGACCTGGAATCTGCGCAGGTCACGGCACACGTACGCGTTCCGGCTTCCCCAATGGCCCGATCGCCGTTGCGGACGGAACACCGCGCCCCACAGGCTGTGGACACACCGAGAGACCACCGGGACGACGCAGTGCGAACCCTTCTCCGCATCGAGCTGATCGATGTCGTGGCCATCGGCGTGGTGATCGTGTCCACAGCGGTCGTCATCGTCCTGATCTGCCACCACTGAACGAACGACCTCCACACCACACACGGGGAGCACCACCATGCTCAGCAACCGCATCCGCGCCACCGCCCTCGCCGCGACCGTCCTCCCGGCCGCCCTCCGGCCTGCGGGCAGAGCCATATGACCGACGCCCTCACCCACTGAGCGCGCGTCACGCACGGGGCCATCAACTCACTGCCCCTCGCGGGCAGTAGACCGTAGAATTCTGCGATCGAGACCTGAGGGGGCGGCGTGCGGGCGACAAGTGGTGACAGGTCGACGGCATCGGGCATACGGGCCGCGGCGGCAGCCACCGCGGCCGTCGCCGCGGCCGTCTCGCTGGTGCTGATCAGCGGGTGCGGCAAGGTAGCGGATCATCGCGCGTCGGACACCGGATCCAGCAGCCCGACCGCGTCGCCGACCCCGAGCGTGAACCCGTCGTACGGCACCCAGTACCTCGCCGAGAACGAGTGCGCGGCCCCCGTGCCCGGCCAGCCAAAGGCCTACCGCGAGGTTCCCTGCAAGGATCCCGAGGCCGTCGCCAAGGTCATCGACCGGGCCGACATCGGCATCTCCGAGCCCTTTTCGGCCACCTCCTGTTCGCCGCACACCGACTTCGCGATCAATGTGCCGGTCAGTCTCGCCCTCCTGGAGAACAGGCCGGTGACAGGCGAGGGCTACGCCTGCATGCGCAACCTGAAGCCTCCGCACCCCGGCGACCCCGGAGGGGGCGGCGGCCCCGGGATCGAGGTCGGCGACTGTGTGCACAGCGGGCCGAAGAAGGGCGACGCCATCGAGGAGGTCGCCTGCCGGACCAAGGGAAAGAAGAACGGCGCCACCCACAAGATCACCGAGATCCTCGAGAACAAGTTCGCGTTCGGTTTCGACGACCCGTGCGAGGGCAGGGCCGACGCGGTCTTCGCCGAGAACCCGCTTTTCGACTCCCACCCGGGCAAGGATGACCGCGTCCTCTGCGCCAAGAAGCTCTGACCCGGCCCCTCCGCCCGAAGAGCCTCGAAGACCTCGAAGACCTCGAAGAGCAGGACGCAGGCGCGTCCTCCTGCCGAAGCGCGTGCCCATGGCCCGGTCGACCACCGACCGGGCCATGGGCCGGGGTGGACCAACGACCGGGCCGAGGCCCGATGGATCGACAACCGCACGATCAGCCGCTCGGCTTCGTTCCCAAGGACAGGTGCCCGGCCGGGTCCTCCGTCCACGGACGGAGTTTCTCCGGGTTGCGGACCGCCCAGATGCGAGTGATGCGGCCGCCGGTGAGGCTGAACGCCGCCACGGTCATGGTCACACCGGCGTGCTGGGCGACCAGGCCGGGGAGACCGTTGACCGTCCGCTCCAGGAGCGTCAGCCCGGGGGCCTTGTCGGCGATGTGGATCAGGTACTGGGCGATGCGTTCGCTGCCCTCGACCGGGCGCAGGGCGGTACCGACCAGTCCGCCACCGTCGGCGATCATCGTGGCGTCGGGGTCGAGGAGGTCGACGAGGGCCTCGATGTCCCTGGCCTCCCACGCCTCTTTGAAATGCCGCACCAGACCGGCCTGCCCGGCCGTCAAAACCGCCGGGGCCTGCGCGGCGCGAATACGTCGACGGGCCGAGGACGCCAACTGCCGGCAGGCCGCCGGCGTCCGGCCGACGATCTCGGCGACCTCGGCGAAGGGGTACCGGAAGACGTCGTGCAGGATGAACGCCACTCGTTCGGCCGGTGTCATCGACTCCAGCACGACGAGGAAGGCCATGTTCACCGACTCGTCCAAGGTGACCCAGTCGGCGGGGTCGGCCTGAGCGGCCCCACCGCCCCCCGTCGGCGCGCTGATCCACTCCGTGCGGTCGGGCAGCGGCTCCGGTATCCAGGCGCCGACATAGCGCTCGCGCCGGACCCGCGCCGAGCCGAGCAGGTCCAGGCAGACGCGGGTGGCCACCGTCGTCAGCCAGGCACCGGGCGACTCGATGGCCTCCTGCTGCTGCCGCGACATCGTGTACCAGCGGGCGTAGGTCTCCTGCACGGCGTCCTCGGCCTCGGCCAGCGAACCGAGCAGCCGATAGGCGAGGTTGATCAGCTGACGCCGCTCACCGACGATCACGCTCAGGTCCGGCTCGGCCCCGTCATGCCCTGGCTCGGATGGGGTGTTCATGGTCGCGACCGCTCCCTCGTCGTCTCGTCCGCTTCCGCTCCTGTCATGACGACGAAACAGCGCACCGGACTGTGAGGTCGGCCCCTCACCTCACATTTCGCGGGCCCACGTCGTCGGACCAGCGAGACGCTACCGATCCACCGCCGCAAGGCAGAAGAGGGGACCGCACCATGGCCGTACAGACGACGGCAGAACAGCGCAGCTTCTCGTTCCTGCAGGTCGCGATCGCCCTGCAGACCTTGGCCATCTTCTTCCAGGCGGTCACCGCCGGACTGCTGCTCTCCTCGTCCCACGGCGAGGTACTGCACGGCGTCGGCGCACGCGTGATGTACGGCGCGTCGATGCTGTACGTGCTCGCCGCGATCCTGGCATGGCGACCGGGCGGCAGATCACCACGCCCCATTCTGTACGCGTCCGGCTTCCTCGTACTCGCCTCGGTGCAGGTGGTGCTGGGCATCGCGCACAAGCCGTCGCTCCATGTCCCCCTGGGCGTCCTGATGTTCGGGCTGAGCATGCTGGCGCTCGGCCAGGTGTTGTACGCCCGCATGTCGGAGCGCTCCGGCACCCGGCAGTGACCGCCACGCGAACCGTGGTCGCCACCTCCACGAGCGCCCGCCGCGCCATGAGTTGCGCGGCCAGATGGCATGTGGGTCGGCTGGACAGACCGGTCGAGGAAGGGTAGGCAGGCACGCGAAGCTCCTGGGAGGCGTGGTGATCTCGGTCGAGAACCCGTCCACCGGGAGCTCCGCCACTTCACACCGCCCGCTGCCGGCAACGACCCGCCGCCGTCGGCTCGGAAAGGGATCAGTCATCGACATGCCTCAGTCACAGCCCCGGACCCTCAACAAGAAGAAGGGACGCTGGATACCGTACGTCGTGTTCGGGGTGACCCTCGCATGGGTCGGAGGGGTCGTGTTCGAGATTTCTCGCGAAGCGCCTTCCGGGGCACCTTCGCAGAGAGACCTCAAAACTCAGGCATGGGAATACATGAACGAGGGAAATTCAGACGCCCTGAATGACCTGTTCACCGAGAGCAGCGTCGGCGACTCCTACACGAAAGACTATTTGGCTCACCTTGAGGACGCCAAGCCGAGTCGGCTGGAAGTGTCCATCGGTGACCATCGAGGAGTCCACGTGCTGACCCTTTCAGGAACAACGAAAGAGGGCGGGAAAATCTGCACTTCTTGGCAGGTGAAACAGAAGGGTGGTCGATGGTTTTTGGACGCGGCACCACTCGTCCGATCCAACCCGTGCGACGCCACACCCTGACCGCCACCCCTCACAGGATCCCGCCGCCCTCGCAGCGCCTCGCAGGCGCCGCCCGCCTGGGCGGTGACCTGGATCTCGCAGGCCTTCTCCAGGTAGTGCCCGGTCTCGCTCCGGTACCTGTACCTGCTGGTCGGAGCTCAGTCGGAGTCCACCGGGCACCTGTATTTAAAGCCGGGCCCCCACCAACTCAAGTTTTGGGTCCCGGTGCCGAAATACCCACATTTCAGAACCTCGACGGGAGCATACTTACTCTTGCCGTCGGTGCCGGGCGAATTGGGTTCGGTGTCATGCAGCACGTACATGGGTTTATTGGTGGGTACCCGCGATTCTCCGCTGAAGTCAATGATCCCAGTGACCCCCTGGACCTCAGCTCCCCGGAAGTCGCCATCCAGCGACTTGGCTACCGTGGACTTGCCGAAGTTTTTGTCCCCGGAGTCGCTGTACGATTTCCCGATCGCGTGCGAGAGGGCCGCCATGGCATCCCAACCGAGTGCGGAGTGACTGTCCTGGAGCATCTCGTCATTATCCGTCTCCGTGCTGTAGTAGGCATTGTATTTGTTGACGAATTCGCTCGCTTTGTTGGTGTGGGTGAGTTTGGGCAGTGCAAGAGTGACGTGGTAGAGGGAGAGGCCGATGTTGTTGGCAATGATCGATTTATTGTCACCGAGTAGCGAGTTGGTCACGTCGTCCCCGCCGAGTACCGTCACTCTGCCGTCACAGTTCGTATCCCGATACTCGTCGAGGAATGCTTTCAGCTCTCTGGCACGAGAGGCCCAGACGACTGCGGTTTCCGGGTCATCGGTCAGTTTTTTGCAGACCTGATTCGCCTGATCCGTCAGGCTTTTTCCCTCGTGTGACGGCGTGTACTCGATGGACGTGATGTTGCTCTTCCCGAATGCCGTGGTGAAGTCTTTGGCGAGATTACTGCTGTACTTGTCTTTCGGGTCACTCATCACAATCGCGTTTTTGGCCCGCGACATCTTGCCGTTCTCTGACAGGATGATGGACTCTTTCTGGAGGAAGGCATTCATGATGCGAGCCTCGCGGTCGTTGGTCGGCGCCAGTTGGTAGTACTGGTTGGACTGGTCCTGCATGTCGTCCGCGGTCGCGGAGGTACCGATCATCGGGATGCTGGCCTCGTCAAAAACCTTCATCGCGTCATAGGTCCCCGGCTGACTCTGCCCGAAGCCGATCACACCTACGATGTCTTCCTTCTCGGCTCGTGCGACGATCTCTTCAGCCACCCGCTCCGCGCCCTTGAACCCTGGTCCAGTGTTGGCCAGCAGCACTTTCAGCTGCACCACCTTGTTGCTGTTCTTCGCCTCGTTGATATTGATGTCGTGCTGGGCGAGGGCCACTCCACGCAGCTCGGGCAGTGAGCCACCCAGCTCCGGATCGGTCGCGGAACCGGCGGTCATCGGGCTGAAGTACACGACGGTACGGACCACCGCCGCATCGCGTCCCTTCGAATTCTTTTCGACCGCTCCGTTGTTTTCGGCGATCTTTCCAAAAAGCCGATCGAACTCCTCCGGCATTCCTTCGAATCGCTGGGGTCCGGTTCCGTCACTCAGTCCAAGGCATCCAGCGCCGTACGGATTTCCGAACTGACCGGACGGGCACCTCCCGGTGAAGGGAAGAGCCCCCGTGAAGTACCCCCCGCCGATCAGCGCCGCGCCTACCGCCGCCACCGTCACGCAGCGCAGCGTGAGGCCCGCGACCGGCCCCCACCGGAAGAACCTCGGCGTGATTTTGCGGTGGTCCCCGGCCGACCACTCCGTCACCTCCGCCTCGGGGCGGACCGGCACCGCCAGGGCCACCGGTCCGCTCCGGGACCGCATGCGGGACCGAAGCTCCCCCGCTGCGGCCTCGAAGTCCGCCTGCGCCGCCACCTCCAGCTCCGCCACGAACTCCCGCTGTACACAGCCGACCACCAGGGTCGACCTGCTGCGCAACTCCTCCGCGGCCACCAGGTACTCCGCGAGGAAGCGCCGCAGATGGGCTCCTTCCGGGCCGCCCGGCGGAGCATCCGGCGGTCGGCGATCCACCGGCCCCGCGTCCTCGACGAACAGGACGAAACGAGTGACCCGGCGACGGCGCCACGGCGACAGCACCCGGTGCCGCAACGCGTTGTCCAGGTCGGAGAGCAGCGCCCGCAAGAGCACCTGCTCGACCACCTCCGAATCCGCGTCCCGGCCGCCCGGCGCGAGATCCTGCACCGAGGCGAAGAAGTCCCGCACCGGAGTCCCGCGCAACTGCCGGGCCCAGGTCGCGTACCAATTCCGGTTGCGGGCCCGGAGCATCCGGTGGCCGATGCGGTACCCGTACCAGGGCTCGGCGAGCCAGTCCATCCACAGCTCGACCAAGAACTTGACCGGTTGCGCCCACCCGGACGCCTGCTCGCGCAACTGTTCGCGCAGCCGCCCCCGGCCGGTCCGCCGCAGATGTTCGGCGTACACCGCCCGGCGCACCGCCCTGGCCCGGCCGAGACCGCTCTCGGCCGGCTCCTCGCCGGCGACGATGTCACGCAGCAGCCAGTAGGAAGGGAACGTGAGCCTTCCGGTACCGGCAGGCATCGTTCTGGCGAGGTCCTCCGTGATGTCCTCGTAGAGCATGGTCAGGGGCCCCTCGTGGTACGCCCTCCCCGGTTCGATCAGCGCGTGCGGCGCCAATTCGGTGTTGTCCGCCACGAGTCGGGCCCGCAGGGAGTACAGCAGAGAGTGCGTGGCAACCGTCGCTCCCTCCGCGGTGAGCAGCACCAGCACGGCGGCGTTCTGCCGGTCGGGCGACTCCACGACCACGGCGTCCCACGCCTCGACAAAACGATCAATGGCCCTGCGCGCGGGCACTCGTGTGTGTGAGGGGCTCATGAAGGAATTCTCCATCCCCAGTGGGCCCCTTTACCGGAAAATGAAGAATTCGGAGCGCGGGATCGTCACGACCTGTCAATTCAAATGATTTTCGGCCACGCGAGCCAATCCTCGCCACCCGACACAACAGCCGGGCCCCCATGCCCAAGTGGTACTCCAGAACGGAGATCAGCCATCGGCCAAAGCTGTTGCGTCCAGCCGCACACCGAACCCCCAGTCGGTGACGGCCTCCCGTACGAACTCCCTTGCCGCAGGCACCGATCGGCGTTCAGACCGGTAGAACCGCTGACTCAGCAGCGAGAGTTGCATCGTCTCGTTCATGGGACGAGAGTCACACTCCGTGACCACGTTGCCGCAGTTTGCACACCCGTACAGATTTCTTGTACGGGTCGTGCGCGCGTGACGTACGCACGTAGGTGGGAGTTCGATCCGTATGCACCCCAGAAAGCGGCAGCGCAAGAACGCGTCGGCAATGAAACTCGTGGGCAAGCTGGTCGGCGTGTTCCGCACTGCGGCCGGTCTGACCCAGGCCCAACTCGCGGACCGGGTCGGCCACCAGGTGGAGACGATCGCCTCCATCGAACAGGGCAGACGCGCGCTGCTGCCGGACCTGGCCCGTCGATTGGACGAGTTGCTGCCGACCAAGGGGGCGCTGGAGACGGCGGTGGGAAACATGCCGGAGGTGGACCTGATTCCGGCGTGGGTCGAGGAGTACCTGGACCTGGAACGGGAAGCCCTGGCCCTGTCCTGGTACGACAACCAGGTGCTCCCCGGGCTTCTCCAGACGGAGCTCTACGCACGGGCCGTCTTCCGCAACCGAATCCCCGTCTTCGCCGAGGACGAGATCGCCATCCAGACCACGGGCCGTCTGAAACGCCAGGAGATCCTGCACCGCACCACACCCCCCACCATCAGCTTCGTCGTCTGGGAACCGGTCCTGATGCTTCAACTCCTGGACGGCGATGAACACGCAGAGCAACTACGCCACCTGCGGATGTGTGCCGCACTCCCCGGCATCTGCCTCCAGGTCCTGCCGCTGAACAGCCGGACCCACGCCGGACTCGACGGCCCATTCATCCTGTTGGAAACACCGGACTACCAACACGTCGCGTATTCCGAAACACAACGTGGCAGCCTGCTCGTCTCCGACCCCGACGAGGTCAGCATCCTCGCCCAGAAATATGCGATGCTGCGAGCCCAGGCCCTCAGCCCCGAAGACACCGTGGGCCTGCTGGACCGTCTGCTGGGAGAGCAATGAGCACTGCACGTGAGTGGTTCAAGTCCAGCTACAGCGGAAGCGAAGGCGGCGCCTGCCTCGAAGTCGCCTACGAATGGCGCAAGTCGAGCTACAGCGGCAGCGAGGGCGGTCAGTGCGTCGAGATCGCCGCGCACCCCTCCGCCGTCCATGTCCGCGACTCCAAGAACCCCGAAGGCCCCACGCTCACCGTCGCGCCCACCACCTGGACGGCCTTCGCCGGTTTCGCCGCCGGCCGGCGTCTCGTCTGAGCCCACGGAAGGGGTACCACCGCCATGGCTGTCATCCACCGCACCACACTGACGCCCACCAAGCTGGAACTGCTCACCACCTGGCTGCCCGAGCAGCCCTGGTACCGCGGCAAGGCGGGACAGCAGCCCGAGCTGGTGAAGTCCGGCGGATTCCGGCTGGACGACCCGGAGGGCGAAGTCGGCATCGAGTTCATGGCGGTCACCGACACATCGGGCGACCAACCGGTCACCTATCACGTGCCGTTCACCTACCGGAGCGCACCCATCGCGGGCGCCGACGCAGCGCTCGTCGGCACCACCGAGCACGGGGTGCTGGGGCAGCGGTGGGCGTACGACGGAACGCGTGACCCGGTCCTCGTCACTCAGCTGTTCGCGCTGATCGTCGGCGAGGCCGAGCCGCAGATGCAGAGCACGAGCGACACCCCCGACCCGTCCGTGACCGGTTGGTTCGCGGAGACCGGCATCAAGGCCGCGCTCGTCTCCACGACCGTGACCGACGACCCGGACGGTACGGACCTCCTCGTGGAGACAGCACCCGACGGACGTCGGCTGACCATCCACATCAACCGCGTTCTCCGACCCGGCCAGGACACCGACGAGCAGGCGCTCGGTCACGTGACCGCGGACGTGCCGCTGCCCGACGGTACTTCGGCACGCACCGCGTTCGTCGTCGTCCACGCACACCCCTAGTCCGAACCGCCCTGCCGTCCCTGCGGCCCGCCCACGAGCGGCCGTAGGGAGGCTGTGGTCTTCCGGAGGCCCACCCGCGCCCCGGCCTCTGTCAGTGGCCGCGTCTAGAGTCGCGGTCATGGCGACGCTCCCGAATCCGCTTCCTTCCCTGGCCACCTCCGGGGCCCAACTCCCGCCCGGCGCAATGGTCGACGCGACGATCGACGGGCCGTGGCACGAGCCGCTGCTCTGGTACGCCGACGAGCCCGCGTCCCCCGGGACATGGGCCGCGATGCGCGCCGCAGGAAGGCCGGTCGGGCTGCTCCCCGTGCTGCTCGACGGCGGGAGAAGCGACCAGTGGCCCGAGGACTGGGATCTCATGCCGGACAGCGCGTCGTACCCCGGTGACCACGACGCCGAGGAGGTGCTCGGCGAGTACTGGGCGGACTGCGCACCCGACGAACTCGGCGCCGCCGCCGAGTGGCCGGGGCTGGCACCCTCCCCGGCTGCCGACGGGCCCGACGAGCCGGACGATCTGGCGGCCGCGATAGCGGACGAGTGCACCGGCCCGGACGGCTGGTACCCCGGCACCCGGGCGGCGCTCGTCCCGGCCCGGCGCAGTGCGGACATCCCGGCGGCGATCGGCTGGTCCGGCCCGGTGAACTACGAGGACGACGTGGCCCGGCTCTGCGCGGTCCTGCGCTCCTGGGAGGACCGCTTCGGCATACGGATCGTGGTGATCGGCTTCGACACCCTGACCGTCTCGGTGGGACGGCCGCCCACCACCCTGGCGGAGGCACGGGCGCTCGCCGCCGAGCACTTCGCGTTCTGCCCGGACAACATCGACCAGAGCCCGCCGTACGACCTGGACGTCTACGCCGAGAAGATGGTGCTGAAGCAGGAGACCTGGTCGTTCTGGTGGGACTGAGGGCTGTCCTGTATGTGGACGTTCCGACAACGCGGCGAGGTGCCGTAGCTGACGCCGCGCGCTGATCGACCAGGGATTACGGGACAGCCCTTGGGCCGTGTCGGGTCGTCGGCTCCTGAAGCCGACGTAGAGACAGGGCGTGCGTGAGGTGCCGGTTGTCGGTGGCACGGAAGAAAAGTCGAAGAAAGTTTGTCGCCGGATGTCGAGGGCCCGGCTCCCGCCTCGACTGAGGGGTGAAAGCGCGCCGACGGGGCGCGCGGAACCGGGAGGACACCCGAGATGAAGTACATCGCGATGATCTACGGCAACCAGGAGAAGTGGGACTCCTTCCCGGCCGAGGCGTGGCCGGAGGCCATCGCCAAGCAGGAGGCGTTCAACAGGAAGTACCGCGAGAGCGGGGAGCTGCTGGGCGCCTACGGGCTGGCGGACGCGGTCAACGCCAAGCTGGTTCGCCGCAAGAACGGGGCTCCGGCGGTCACGGACGGGCCGTATCTGGAGACCAAGGAGTACATCGCCAGCTTCTACCTGCTCGACTGCGAGAGCCAGGAGCGTGCGCAGCAGATCGCGGCGGACATGCCGTTCGCTTCCGAGGATCCGGTCGAGCTGTGGCCGGTCCTGCACGAGTCCGCGGCGGACATGTGAGCGTGGATCGTGACGTCGAGGACCTGCTGCGCGAGCTGGCGCCGCAGGTCCTCGGCGCGCTGGTCCGTCGGTACGGCGTCTTCGACACGTGCGAGGACGCCGTCCAGGAGGCGCTGCTCGCGGCCGCCCTCCAGTGGCCCACCGAAGGAACGCCGGACAATCCCCGGGGATGGCTGGTCACCATCGCCTCCCGCAAGCTGGTGGACCACGTGCGCAATGAGCAGGCACGACGGCGCCGGGAGGACCGGATCGCCCTGGCGACACCGCAGGCGGAGCTGCTGAGCCGCGCCGCCGACGCCGAACCGGACGCGGACCGGGACGACTCCCTCGCGCTGCTCCTCCTGTGCTGCCACCCGGCGCTGACCTCGTCGAGCCGCATCGCGCTGACCCTGCGCGCGGTCGGCGGCCTGACCACCGCTCAGATCGCCGCGGCGTTCCTGGTTCCCGAGTCGACCATGGCCCAGCGCATCAGCCGGGCCAAGCAGACCATCAAGTCCTCCGGCGCGCCGCTGCGCATGCCGGACGCGGCGGACCACGCGGAACGGCTGCAGGCGGTGCTGCACGTGCTGTATCTGATCTTCAACGAGGGCTACGTCACAACGGACGGCAACGACCTGACCGCGCCGGCGCTGTCCGCCGAATCGATCCGCCTGACCCGTCTGCTGCATCGTCTGCTGCCCGGCGACGGCGAAGTGGCCGGGCTGCTCGCGCTGATGCTGCTCACCGACGCACGTCGGCCCGCGCGCACCGGGCCGGGCGGAGACCTGGTGCCGCTGGCCGAGCAGGATCGCGGCCGGTGGGACCGAGGGCTCATCGCCGAGGGGATCGCCCTGCTCACCGAGGTCCTGCCCCGGGGACAGGTCGGCCCGTACCAGCTGCAGGCGGCCATCGCCGCCGTCCATGACGAGGCCGAGCACGTGGAGGCCACGGACTGGCCACAGATCCTCACGCTGTACGGACTCCTGGAGCAGCTCGCACCGAATCCGATGGTCACCCTCAACCGCGCGGTGGCCGTCGCCATGGTGCACGGGGCGGCCGCCGGGCTGGAACTGCTGGCCGCCCTGGAGTGCGACAAGCGGATGGCAGGCCACCACCGTCTGCTCGCCACCCGCGCCCATCTGCTGGAACTGCTCGGCGACCACACCGCGGCCTCGGACGGCTATCGCGACGCCGCCCGACGCGCCACCAGCGCAACGGAACGACGCCACCTCACCGCCCGCGCCACGCGCCTCACCTCCGCGCGGAGCTGATCGCGCCCGTGAATCGGCCGTCCCTTCCCGTGCTCGAGCGGCTGCATCGTGACGTGCGGGTCGGCACCGGGCTCGCGGGTGAAGATCGCCTCGCCACCCTCGAAGCCGAGTGCGCACGGCCGGTCGCGCCCGGCGCGGGAACGGCTCGTCGGAGGCCGGCGACGACCCTGCGGACTGTCTGCCGATCCGCGTATTCGACTGGTGGCGTCCGCTGGATTGCGCCGAGCCCTTCATCGCCGCCCTGGGATCGGACCTCGCGGCTGTGCGGTGGGATCTGGACACATGGCCCGCGGTTCCTGAGGCGGGACTGGAGGAGATCTCGCAGAAGTACGCGTACCTCACGCTGACGGTGAATTCCCGGGACCTCCACCAGGAGGAGCCGTCGCAGGATCACACCGTCCACGTGCACGTTCGAGACCGGAGCGGTGCACAGACCGCTCGTGTCCACTGGCTCGCCGCTCAAGTGGGTGGCCGGTTCACGGGCAGGGTGCAGCCGGCGCCTCTCTGACCCCGAGGCAAACCGGCACGGACCGACCCCTCACCTGCGCTCCCCTGCCGCCCGGCACCCCGTACCGACCGGTGCCTCCGGCGGCCCCGTACGCCGTGACGGACAGCGAGCAGACACCCTCGCGGCTCAATCACGTTCCAGCGGGCGGACGGTGAGAATCTGTTCGGCGTGGCCGACGGGCCCGCGGAGGTCATGGAGGACGCTGCTGGTGAGCCCCTGCCCCGACGGGCCGAAGGCGACGGTGGTGTCCAGCCCGGTCCACGGCCCTTCCGGTTGCCGGTGCAGGTGGATCGTCAGGTCGAGGTTCGGGAACATCCACGCGGTGGGGTCCTGCTGGACGGCGATACCGTTCGCGGTGTCCACGAGCGCGATGTACGAGGCAAGGGCGCTGCTCGGCTCGCCCGCGACCAGGTCGACGGGCGAGGACACCCAGGCAGCCGTCCGCCCCTTGCGGGTCGGAGGCACTCGACGGACGTCGATGGACGAGACGTAACCTCCGTCCCACTCCTCGTCCATCGCCCAGGCAGTGCACTCTTCGGGGGCTGGAAGCCGCTCGTGGGGGCTGTCGGCGACGACCTCGGTGTCCAGTGCCGCCAGCAGCCAGGCACGGGCACGCACGACCGGACGGCCGCCGATGACCACGGTCGCCTCGAGGAGTTCGATGGTCCGGCCGGGACGAACGGTGTCGACGGTGATCTCGCACTCGTCGAGGGCGATCCGGCCAAGGATGTCGTAGCTGATCCTCGCCGGTACGAGCTTCCCCGGCCGCGTCGCGAGATGCCGCTCGACAGCGTGCACGACGAGCCCCGCGAGCGGGCTGAAGTGCTGTTCGTCGGTGTTCCAGGCACCACCTGCATGAGCCGTGGGTTTGTAGTGGTGCTCGCCCGTTCGCTCGTAGTAGCTCTCGCGCGTGATGACGCCTGCGGTCACAGGATCCGTCTCCTTGGGCAGGTCAGGTGCACATGGGATACAGGTACACATGGGACAGCTGCATCTGTCACGCATCGTATGGAGCGTCACGCGCACCGGTCACCGTGATCTACCGCACAAGCGCTCAAGCGGGGCAAGCGTCGTTCCCCGAGCACGAACCGGTAGCGGGTCGCGCAGCGCCCTGCGGCGGGAGAACGCCGGACCGGGTCTCATATATTCGCTTTGTGACCACACGTACCGACCAGCCCGATCGCACGTTCAACGGCATCCCGGGTGTCCGGAACTTCCGCGATGCGGGTGGTGTCGGGTCCCTCCGCCGCGGGGTTCTCTACCGCTCCGGTGCCCTGGATGCCATGCCACCGCACGGCGCGCAGCACCTGAGGCAACTCGGCCTGCGCAGTGTGATCGACCTGCGCAGTACGCCGGAGCTGGCAGCCAGGCCCGACCTGCGTCACGACCTCGGGTACGAGCACAGTCACTTTCCCGTCTTCGCCGAGCAGCGGTGGCCCGAGGACCAACGAGAGCTCTACCCGGCCATGGCCGAGCACGCCGGGCGTTCGACCGTCGCGACCATCCGCCGGCTCATCGTTCCCGGAGCCCTGCCCGCGCTTGTCCACTGCGCCTCCGGCAAGGACCGCACCGGTGTGACCGTCGCCGTCCTTCAGACTCTTCTGAACGCCTCCGAAGCGGAGATCACGGAGGATTTCCTCCGCTCGAACACTTCCCTGGGACTCACCGACGCCTCGGCCGACGCACGGACCGGACACGGCGCCCGCCCCGTCACCGCCACTCACCTGCTCCACGCCCTGGTCTGGATCCGCAGCCACTACGGGTCCGCGCACGGCTACCTCCTGGCGCACGGCGCCACGGAGGCCGAGTTGCAGGCCCTGCGCATCGCCCTGTCCTGACGCGGGGCGGGCCACCGTACGATGCCTCACGCTCCGGCGCCCGGCGGATGAGTACGGCGACTCATGTGCCATATTCGGCCGCCCGGTTGAATCGCACGCATGCCCGACAACGTCATCGACAGCCGCCCCCGGCGCACCTGGGTCGCCTCGCTGCTCTCCACGATCGTGACGCTTCCGCTCGCGTTCATCGTGCTGGTCTTCGGCGGGCTCTCGCCGATGGCCTGCGACTCCTGTTCGGAGGCCGAATCCGACCGGTTCGACGCCGGCTTCGACACGGCGTGGACGGTGCTCTGCTGCGGCCTGATCCTGTCCCTGATCGCGCTGGTCGCGAGTTGGGCGCTCAACCGGAGCAGACCGCCGGCCTGTGTCGTGCTCGCCGTACTCGCCCCCGGCACGGTGATTTTCACCTGGGTGGTGTTCATGTCCCTGGTCGACTGGCCTTGAGCGGCGTGCGAATCCTGGGGCCTGAGCGGCCCGATGCGGTTGCCTCAGTGATGCTTCCCATCCCGAGTTCCTGGTCGGCGCTGTCGCGTTAGCGTCTTGGTGTGATCACAGAGAGCACCTCCGTGCTGGTCGACATTCGGAAGTACGACGGCAGCCTGAGTGCGCGGTGGACTGCCGACTGGCTCGGTGAAGACGAGCACGGCGTGTGGTTGGGCACGGCGCAGGGAGTCTTTGTCGGTTCGGCCACCGGCGGCTGGACAAGCCGGTTCGCGTACGTGATGTCGGTCCCGCGGGGTGAGTGGTGGACGGCCACGTTCTGTGTGGATCCGGGCCCCGAGATGTACTGCGACGTGTGCACGGTGCCCGAGTGGAACACGGACGGGACCGTCCTGCGCATGGTGGACCTCGATCTCGATGTCGTGCGACCCCGTGGCGGCGAAGCCCGGATCGAGGACGAAGACGAGTTCGCCGAACACCAGGTGATGTACCGCTACCCCGAGAGCCTCGTCAGCAAGGCCCGACAGACCTGCGAGTGGTTGATGACGGTGGGCCGTCGAGGCGGTGACGGCGCCGAACCCTTCGCCTCGGCATACCGCTACTGGCTCGACCTCATCAGGTAGGCGAAGACATGGTCTCCCTGTGTGCCATGGGCGGGCGGCGTCCTCCTGGTCGCGGCTTCCCGTCCTGCGCAGCCCGGAAGCAACCGCATCGGCCCGAGCGGCCCCCGGGCTTCCTGCGGCGTCAGGGGGCCTTGAGCAGGTCTCGGAGTTCGCTCACGTGGGTGCGGACGTCACGGTCACGGGCGTCGGATGCGATGGCGGGGCCGGTGGTGGCGTCCGGGCCGGCGGTTGTGCCGTCGACGACCGGGCGGCACGGGCGGCAGACGCCGTCGGGGAGCGCGTCGGGGCGGCCAGGGATGCCGCACCGGGTGCATTCCACCATCACGCGGCGAACGGGTGCTGCCGACACTTCCCGGGCGGCGGGCAGAGCGGGCGGGATCTTGTCATTGAGCCGACGGCGCAGGAATCCGACGGGCGAATCGACCCGGGCGGGAAGTCCGGCGGAGAGGGCCTGGGTGAGGTAGTCCGTGCTCACGCCGCGTGCGAGCCATTCGGCGGCACGCCCCTCCAGCGCCGCGCAGTCTGCGGCGGACAGGGCCAACCGATGGTCCTTGCGCCCGAGTTGGGCCAGCGCCAGGTAGGCGGGCGAGGGATGTCCCGCGTCCGGCCCGGCGCCGGGCGCGACGGCCCCGGCGAACACGGCGTCGGCAGCGGAGTCGACAGCGGCGGCCGGGGACGGCATTTCGACGGCGGCCGGGGACACCGGCACCGAGGGCTCCATGGGCGCCCAGGACGGCGGGGACGTACCCACCGCCGGTTCGCCCACCGCCCCGGCCCCGGCACCCATACCGACCGCCCCGACTCCGGCTCCGGCGTCCGCCCCGGCCCGGTTGTCGTCGGCCCCGGCACCGGCGTCCGCCCCGGCGCGGTCGTCCTCCGCGTCCAGATAGGCGTTCCACCATTCGTTGTCCCGCGCGGTGCGGGACCAGAACGTACGGAAGACCCAGCGGACCTGGTCACCCTCGCCCACCGGGCGACGCACGCGGCGCAGGTGACCGGCCACCGCCAGGGCGGTCAGGGCGCTGCCGACGGCCTGCTGCCCGTACAGCGGCAGTTGCTTGGCCAGGGCCTTCACATTCATCGCCGCACCGTCGGGCAGATGGTCGACGAACCCGGCGACATACCGCTCCCGCTCGGGCAGCAGCGCAAAGTCATCGGGACGGCGGGGTTGTTGGTCCGGCGCGGAGCGCTTGCCGTAGCCGGGGTTGGCCATCGGGTAGGCGGGGGAGGATGCGGGCCCTCGCAGGGCGGGGCTAAGGTTCCGGGTAGCCACAGGATCGCTTTCTTCGATCTTGGAGGTGAGACCCCGGCCCGGTGCTCTAACACCGTGCTGGGGTCGTTTCGTTGTGGGCACCGTAAGCAGCCGTGTCGGCGCGTCGCAAGCTGTCACGATTAGTCATACTTGCTGGCCGCGACGGGGCGGGGAGGTGGGGAAGGTTGTCCCAACCACCCTTCTCTCCCTACCGGTTGACGAAGGCGCTCGAAGCCCGGGGCTCGAAGCCCGGCACCCGAATCCCGACGCTCGGGTCCCGAAGCTCAACCGCCCTGTGCGACCACCCCGCGCCCCACCTCGTCCCCCGCACGAGTGAACCGACAGGCCCGGGTCTCGAAGCCCGGGGCCCGGGCATCGAGCGCCGGACCCCGGCACCACGTTCGACCCACACGTGCACATGTACCCACGTAACGTCTGTGGCCCCGACCCGACACCCCCGAGAGGAAAATCGGCATGCCCCCGGCCCCGAGCCCGGACCACCCCCACCCCCGCCCCTACCACCTCCAGCACCTGATCGAGGAGTTCCGCGCCCTGCCCGCCGACAGCGACCGCAGACGCGAGATCGTCGCGAAACTGGACGGCGACGTCGAGGCGCTGCCCTTCCTCATCTCCGTCGTCGCGGACCCGCAGGAGTACGACCTCGCCCGCGTCGAGGCGGCCACGCTCCTGCGGCTGTGGCCTCCGTCCGACCCGGTCGCCGCCCGCACCGCCGCCCAGGCGCTGCTGGCCGCACTGCGCGACCCCGAGGAGGACCTGGTCCGCCAGTACGCGGCCGCGGCCCTCGGCCCCTACGCGGACGAGCCATCGGTCCACGAGGCCCTGACCGCCACCGTGCTGGAGGACGACGACCCGCTCGTACGGCACAACGCCCTGTCCGCCGTCGAGGAGGCGGGCCCGAGCGAGGCCCGTACCGGCCTGCTGCGCGCCCTCGCCCACGACCCGGACCTGGGCGTGGCGGCGGCCCGCACCCTCAGGGAGTGGGGCCGGGAGTCCGACGCCCGGTGACCCGGGCCGGAGTTTCCCGACGCAATTGAGCGCGATTCGACATGATCCGACGTGATCCGAACGAAAGACCGTGCGGACGGTGGCCGCTACTGGATCCTGAAACTGTCGACGATCATGTAGTCACCCGTCTTCATCACGCCCTTGAGGGTGTGCTCACCGGGAGCGAGCCCGGCCGCACTGAAGACGGTCTTCTGGTGCACGCGCGTGGCGTTGTGGTTGTCGATCGTGCCCACGGACCGGCCGTCGATGAAGAGCTCGACCTCGCCCTCGTCGGTGTTGACCTGGGTGACGAGATCGATCGCGGTCCCGTTGAAGGCGAGCGCGAAGGAGTCCCCCTTGTTCTGGGTGGCGTGCACGTCGTCGACCCAGCCGCCCGCGCCGCCCCGGTACCTGTTCTTCCAGTCCCAGCCGCTTCCGGTGTAGACGACACCGGAGGTGTTGTTGATCTGCTGAACCCCGGTGGGCTTGCGCAGGGTCACCTCGACGGACGCCTGATTGCGCCAGACCTTCAGCACGGCATCGGCCCCGGGAGCGGTCCGGTTGTACGCGAGCCAGAAGCTGTCGCGGTCGGTGACCGGCCGGCCGTCGATCTCCCTGATGACGTCATTGGCGCGCAGCCCCTGCCGGTACGCCTCCGAGGTGCTCGGCACGGAAGCGAGGTGCAGACCGTTGGTGTCGGTCAGTCCCGTGGCGGACTTGATCGTGTCGGAGTAGATCCGGGTGACGGGCACACCCAGCAGCGGTTCCCCGAGCGCGTCGAGGGTATCGGTGTCGGGAGTCTCCGTGGGCCAGGTGAGCGGCGGCGGAGTGGGTGATCCGGCCTTGCCGAAGCCGCCCGTCGCGATGTTGTGGAAGCCGAGGGCCAGGGCGGGCGAGTCGGACCGGACGGTGTAGTCGAGCTTGGCCGGATCGGCGAACGGGGAAGTGCCGGTGAACTTCGGGTCGGCGATCACCGAGCGGGTGTCCAGCCCGTTCGCCCGCCAGGCGTCTCCGATGCCCTGGACGGCTCTGCCGTTGTTCCAGAACAGGTTGTCGTTGATGACGGGCCTGCTCCTGGCCATGTCGACCTGGATCAGGCTGTAGGGGGTGTCGGTGACGAAGACGTTCTTCTCGACGGTGTCGCCGCTGTCCGCGAACCAGACGTGGAAGTGCGCGCCGCCGTTGACGAAGACGTTGTTGCGTACGGTCCGGTGGAAGCCCTCACGCAGCTTGACCCCGCCGTTGAGCAGCAGGTTGTCCTCGATGAGGTAGTTCGAGCTGCCGTCGTCGAGGTCGATGTCCCAGTGCGAGGAGTGCCTGATCCGGTTGTGCCGGATGACGGTGGTCTCCATCGCGTCCAGCTTCGCGTACGACTTCTTCGTGGCGTCGTCGGCGGACAGCGGCCAGAAGCGGTCCCGGCCCCAGGAGTTGAAGGGGCCGTGGTCGGACGTCTCCTTGACGCAGTTGAAGATGTCGTTGTTCTCGATGAGGTGGCCTCCCCAGGTGCCGTCGTTGATGTCGACGCAGGCGCGGGGACCGTCGTGGATGGTGTTGCCGTCGACGGTGACGCGGCGGCTCATCGATATCTGCACACCGGAGGTCTGCTTCTCGAACTGCCCGTTGTCGTGGAGGTGGTTGTCGCGGATGGTGATGTCGCGCGGGTAGTCCTCGCTCTTCGGTCCGGGCCGGGTGTCGCTGATGGTCCTGCGCATGCTGTCCCAGGTGGACGGCTCACGGACCGCGTCCGGGTTGCCGATGACCGCGATGTCGGAGGCCCCGGAGTGGCTGAACTCGTTGCCCGAGACGATGTCGTGGCTGTTGTACCCGTCGATCAGGAGGGCGTTGCCGCCGAGCTGGTCGAAGTGTGAGTCGCGTACGGAGACGTTCTCGGTGTTCCTCAGATGGACGGCGGCCACCCTCGCCAGGGCCCAGTCGCCGAGCTGGAGCTTCTCGTACGGCTGGTTGAACAGGGTGCGGTGGGTCCGGGTGAAGGTGAATCCGGAGAAGGTCAGGTCGCGGACGGCGTCGCCCGGCCCGTTGCCCTCCACCCGGATCAGCTCGTTCTGCTCGGCCGTCTCGACCCGGGCCCGTGCGGGGTCGACCCCGGCCGGGGGATAGAAGTACAGCTTCCCGGCAGGCTTGTCGTAGAACCACTCGCCCGGCGCGTCGAGCTCCTCGAAGACGTTCTCGACCATGCGGTACGTGGCGTGCAGCCCACTGCCCCGGTTGTTGTCACCGACCCAGGCCAGCTCGGGCGTGCCGTCCGCCTTCACACCGGTGACCTCGAACGAGTTCCCGCCCCACATCCCGTCGTGCAGACCGCGCACGAGTGCCGTCGTCGGGTTCTTCCAACGGGCCACGCGCTCGGGGGAGATGGCGTCCGGCGCGTACCCGCCGAGGATCGCCGTGTCCGGGTCGTGGTCAGGGTAGCGGGCGAGCGTCTGCCGCTGCCCGTCGACGAAGAGCCCGTCGAAGTCGAGGCCGGCTCCGATGTCCGCGACCTTGATCGAACCGGAGAAGGACCTCCAACGCGGCGCGAGCGAACGGCCGCCGCTGATGACGACGCGCTCACCGGGCGCCGCGAGGTACCGGACCGGAGCCCCGGCCGTACCGGAGTCGGCCGTGGTGAACTTCAGGGCGGACCGCAGCCGGTACGTACCACCGTGCACCACGACGTCGACCGGTCTTCGCTGCGCCACCCCCTTGCGCGACGACGTACGGACGGCTTTCCGGGCCCGCTCCAGCGTCCGGAACGGCCGGGCGGCCGAGCCGTCGGCCCGGTCGCTGCCGGTGACCGACACATGGAGGACGACCGGCTTCACGTCCTTGTCGTGGGCGGAGGCGGGGACGACGGGCAGGACGGCCAGCCCGACCCCCGTCGCGGCTGCCACGAGCGCGGTCAGCACCGGGGACGGAGTCGGGCGGCTGGAACTCGAACCTGGGACGGTGCGCACGGGCACTCCTCATCGACGGTCGCGTCGTATCGGCTTCCATGAAAGCCAGGCATCCAATGTCTATGCCCAACTTCTGTGAGTTGTACGGGGATTACCGCGCCGCAAGCTATAAATACGTCGGATGACCGTCAAGGGCTTGAACCAAAAAGAGTCCCCGTCCGTCCCGGCATCGGGACGGACGGGGACTCACCGGACCGGCAGCGACCGCTCAGGACAGCGATCGCTCAAAGGCTGACGCCGACTTCGAGGACGACCGGTGGTGGAGCACGGAAGACCGAGGGCAGAGGCGGGAACGGCTGGCACCCGACGCCTGCTTCGCCTCTGCTCAGCGCCGCCCCAGCCGCTGCGCGACCTCCGTCGCCCAGTACGTCAGGATCATCTGCGCACCGGCCCGCCGGATCCCGGTAAGGCTCTCCATGATCGCCGCGTCCCGGTCGATCCAGCCCTTCTCCGCGGCGGCCTCGATCATCGCGTACTCGCCACTGATCTGGTACGCGGCGACCGGCACGTCCACCGAGTCGGCGACCTTCGCGAGGATGTCGAGGTACGGTCCGGCCGGCTTGACCATCACCATGTCGGCGCCCTCTTCGAGGTCGAGCGCCAGCTCGCGCAGGGACTCACGGGCGTTCGCCGGGTCCTGCTGGTACGTCTTGCGATCGCCCTGGAGCGACGAGCCGACGGCCTCGCGGAACGGCCCGTAGAACGCCGAGGAGTACTTGGCCGTGTAGGCGAGGATCGAGACGTCCTCGTGGCCCGTCTGGTCGAGCGCGTCACGGACGACACCGACCTGGCCGTCCATCATGCCGCTGGGGCCGACCACATGGGCGCCCGCGTCGGCCTGGACCTGGGCCATCTCGGCGTACCGCTCCAGCGTCGCGTCGTTGTCGACGCGGCCGTCCTCGGTCAGGACGCCGCAGTGGCCGTGGTCGGTGTACTCGTCCAGGCACAGGTCCGACATGATGACGAGCTCGTCACCGACCTCCTCGCGCACCGCGCGCAGACCGACCTGGAGGATGCCCTCCGGGTCCGTGCCCGCCGTGCCCCGGGCGTCCTTCTTCTCGTCCAGGGGAACGCCGAAGAGCATGATCCCGGAAACCCCGGCCGACACCGCCTCGACGGCGGCCTTCCGCAGCGTGTCCAGGGTGTGCTGCTGGACACCGGGCATGGCCGAGATGGCGACGGGGGCGCCGATGCCCTCGCGTACGAACGCGGGCAGGATCAGGTTCGCCGGGTCGAGCCGTGTCTCGGCGACCATGCGTCGCATCGCCGGGGTCGTCCGCAGCCGCCGGGGGCGGGAACCGGGGAAGTTTCCGTACACAGTCATGCTTCGAGACTAGACCCGTACACATCACCTTCTTACCGACACCGGTGCCGGGAAAAGCGTCCCACGGACAACGGGCGGCCCGGCCGCCGAAGCAGCCGGACCGCCCGGTCCACACGCGTCACACGGGTCAGGTGGTCGTACGGCGCCGCCGCGCCCCCGGACGCCGCTCGCTCGGCCGCGTCACCGGGTCACCGGCCTCCTTCGCCGCCTCCCGGCGCCGCTCACCGAACTCGGCGAGGGCCTCGGCCAGCTTGTGCACCGACGGCTCCGGGGAGAGGACGTCCACGCGCAGACCGTGCTCCTCGGCGGTCTTCGCCGTCGCCGGGCCGATGCACGCGATGACCGTCACGTTGTGCGGCTTGCCGGCGATGCCGACGAGGTTCCGTACGGTCGACGACGAGGTGAAGAGCACCGCGTCGAAACCGCCGCCCTTGATGGCCTCACGCGTGTCGGCGGGCGGCGGCGAGGCGCGGACCGTGCGGTACGCGGTGACGTCGTCGACCTCCCAGCCCAGCTCGATGAGCCCGGCCACCAGTGTCTCGGTGGCGATGTCGGCACGCGGCAGGAAGACACGGTCGATCGGGTCGAAGACCGGGTCGTACGGCGGCCAGTCCTCCAGCAGACCGGCGGCGGACTGCTCACCGGACGGCACCAGATCCGGCTTCACACCGAAGTCGACGAGCGCGGTGGCGGTCTGCTCACCGACGGCCGCGACCTTGATCCCGGCGAAGGCACGGGCGTCGAGCCCGTACTCCTCGAACTTCTCCCGGACGGCCTTCACGGCGTTGACGCTGGTGAAGGCGATCCACTCGTAACGGCCCGTGACCAGGCCCTTGACCGCGCGTTCCATCTGCTGGGGCGTACGAGGCGGCTCGACGGCGATCGTCGGGACCTCGTGCGGCACGGCACCGTACGAACGAAGCTGGTCGGAGAGCGACGCCGCCTGCTCCTTGGTGCGCGGGACGAGTACCTTCCAGCCGAACAGCGGCTTGGACTCGAACCACGCGAGCTGGTCGCGCTGGGCGGCGGCGCTTCGCTCACCGACCACGGCTATGACGGGCTGGTGCCCGTCCGGCGACGGCAGGATCTTCGCCTGCTTCAGCACCTGCGCGATCGTCCCGAGGGTCGCCGTCCAGGTGCGCTGGCGGGTGGTCGTGCCGGCCACCGTCACGGTCAGCGGGGTGTCGGGCTTGCGGCCGGCCGAGACCAGCTCACCGGCGGCCGAGGCCACCGCGTCGAGCGTCGTCGAGACGACGGCCGTGGCATCGCTGGAGCCGACCTCGGTCCAACAGCGGTCCGAGGCGGTACGGGCGTCGACGAACCGGACGTCGGCACCCTGCGCGTCACGCAGCGGCACACCGGCGTACGCGGGAACGCCCACGACGTTGGCCACACCCGGCACGACCTCGAAGGGGATGCCGGCGGTGGCGCAGGCGAGCATCTCGGCCCCGGCGTTCCCGTCCAGCCCGGGGTCGCCCGAGACGGCACGGACGACCCGCCTGCCGCCCTTCGCTGCCTCCATGACAAGATTGACCGCATCCCTGAGAACGGGAACACCGGCGGCTGTTGACTGCGCGTCAACAATCGCCAGCTCAGGCGTGCTCACCCCTGCCCGCGCATGGCAGCGAACAACGCCGAGAACCTCCGGCTCGGCGACAAGGACGTCCGCGCTCGCGAGCGCCTCGACAGCGCGCAGGGTCAGCAGCCCCGGGTCGCCGGGACCGGCGCCGAGGAAGGTGACGTGCCCTTGGGCGGACAGGGCCGGAAAGTCGGATGCGGCGGGGCCGGTGGGGCTCAAAGTGCTCGCTCCCCCATAAGACCGGCCGCACCCTTGGCGAGCATCTCGGCCGCGAGTTCGCGACCGAGGGCCGCCGCGTCGTCGTGCGACGTGGGGACGGGACCGGTGGTGGACATCTGTACCAGCGAGGAACCGTCGGTGGAACCGACGACACCGCGCAGGCGCAGTTCGTTGACAGCCTGTCCGTCGACCAGGAGGTCGGCCAGCGCACCCACAGGTGCGGAGCAACCGGCCTCCAGGGCGGCGAGCAGGGCACGCTCGGCGGTCACGGCGGCCCGGGTGTACGGGTCGTCGAGCTCGGCGAGCGCGGCGGCGAGGTCGGCGCTGGTAGCAGCGCATTCGATCGCCAGTGCTCCCTGGCCGGGAGCGGGCAGGACGGTGTCGACCGGCAGGAAGTCGGTCACCTCACCGGTCCGGCCGAGGCGGCTGAGACCGGCCGCGGCGAGTACCACCGCGTCCAGCTCCCCGCTTCGGACAAATCCGATACGCGTATCGACGTTCCCCCGGATCGGCACGGTCTCGATGTCGAGGCCGTGGCTGCGGGCGTACGCGTTGAGCTGCGCCATGCGGCGCGGCGAGCCGGTGCCGACACGGGCACCGGACGGCAGCTGCTCGAAGGTCAGCCCGTCCCGGGCCACCAGTACGTCGCGCGGGTCCTCGCGCACCGGTACGGCGGCCAGCACGAGGCCCTCGGGCTGGGCGGTCGGCAGGTCCTTGAGCGAGTGGACGGCGAAGTCCACGTCGCCGCGCAGCAGTGCCTCGCGCAGGGCCGCGACGAACACGCCGGTGCCGCCGATCTGCGCGAGGTGCTCGCGGGAGATGTCGCCGTACGTGGTGACCTCCACGAGCTCGACGGCCCGCCCGGTCACCTCGCTGACCGCGTCGGCGACGAGGCCGGACTGCGCCATGGCGAGCTTGCTGCGCCGGGTGCCCAGCCTCAGCGGCTCGGTGGTCCCCTCGCCCAGGGGTGAGTTGTCGGTCATGACCGCCCTCGATTCGGGTCGTTCAGGTCTGCCCGGGAGACGGCGGCGACCGTCTGCGGGTCGAGGTCGAAGAGTTCCCGCAGCGCATCGGCGTACCCGGCGCCGCCGGGCTCGCTGGCGAGCTGCTTGACCCGCACGGTGGGCGCGTGCAGGAGCTTGTCGACGACGCGGCGCACGGTCTGCGAGATCTCGGCGCGCTGCTTCTCGTCCAGGTCGGGGAGGCGTCCGTCGAGCCTCTCGATCTCGCCCGCGACCACTCCGGCGGCCATCGTGCGCAGAGCGACGACGGTCGGGGTGATGTGGGCGGCACGCTGCGCGGCGCCGAAGGCGGCGACCTCGTCGGCGACGATGGTGCGCACCTGGTCCACATCGGCGGCCATCGGGGCGTCCGCCGACGCCTCGGCGAGCGACTCGATGTCGACGAGACGCACACCGTCGAGACGGGCCGTGGCACCGTCGATGTCGCGCGGCATGGCGAGGTCGAGCAGGGCGAGGCGGACGGGACCGGCACCCTGGGCGGGCACCGTGGCCCGGCGCACGGCCTGGCGCACCGTTCCCGCGGAGCCGTTCTCCACCCAGGCGGCGTGCCGGTCGGGGTCGGCGGGCGGTGCGGGGACGGACGCGGCGGGCGCCTCGGACGCGGGGTCGAGGGCCAGGCCGAGCGCCCCGGCGACGGCCTCGGCGGTCAGCACCAGACCCGTCGCCCCGGTGCACGAGACGACGACGTCGGCACGTGTCAGTTCGCCGGTGACCGCGGCCATCTCCACGGCTCGGGCGGCCACTCCCGTGCCGCCGGGCTGGCGCAGGATCTCGACCAGCCGGTCGGCGCGGGCCCGGGTCCGGTTGGCGACGACGATCTCGGCGACGCCGGCACGGGCCAGGGTGGCGGCGGCCAGCGAGGACATCGAGCCGGCCCCGATCACCAGGGCACGCTTGCCCCGGGCCCAGCCGGTGACGTCCGCACCGGCCGAGAGCTGTTCCAGGCCGAAGGTGACGAGCGACTGCCCGGCCCGGTCGATCCCGGTCTCGCTGTGGGCACGCTTGCCGACCCGCAGGGCCTGCTGGAACAGATCGTTCAGCAGCCGGCCGGCGGTGTGGAGCTCCTGCCCCAGCGCCAGCGCGTCCTTGATCTGGCCGAGGATCTGGCCCTCGCCGACGACCATCGAGTCCAGTCCGCAGGCCACCGAGAAGAGGTGGTGGACGGCCCGGTCCTCGTAGTGCACATAGAGATACGGAGTGAGCTCGTCGAGCCCGACGCCGCTGTGCTGGGCGAGGAGCGTGGACAGCTCGGCGACGCCCGCGTGGAACTTGTCCACGTCGGCGTACAGCTCGATGCGGTTGCAGGTGGCCAGCACGGCGGCCTCGACCGCGGGCTCCGCGGCGAGGGTGTCCTGGAGCAGCTTGGCCTGCGTCTCGGCAGCCAGCGAGGCCCGCTCCAGTACGGAGACGGGAGCGCTGCGGTGGCTCAGCCCTACGACAAGAAGACTCATGCCGGCATCACGGCGGGCATGTCCCCGTCGGGTCCCTTCCGATTGCCGGTGGTCGCGCGCACGGGCGGTGCGGCCGGATCCGGACTGCTCTCGACCGCGTCGTCGACGGCCTTGCGCTGCTCGTGGAAGGCGAGGATCTGGAGCTCGATGGAGAGGTCGACCTTGCGGACGTCCACGCCGTCGGGCACGGAGAGCACCGTCGGCGCGAAGTTCAGGATGGAGGTGACGCCCGCGGCGACGAGCCGGTCGCAGACCTGCTGCGCGGCACCGGCCGGGGTCGAGATGACACCGATCGACACGCCGTTGTCGGTGACGATCCTCTCCAGGTCGTCGGCGTGCTGCACGGGGATCCCGGCGACGGGCGTTCCGGCCATCGCGGGGTCGGCGTCGATCAGTGCGGCGACGCGGAAACCGCGGGAGGCGAAGCCACCGTAGTTGGCGAGCGCGGCGCCGAGGTTACCGATGCCGACGATCACGACCGGCCAGTCCTGGGTGAGCCCGAGTTCGCGGGAGATCTGGTAGACGAGATACTCGACGTCGTACCCGACACCGCGCGTCCCGTAGGACCCCAGGTAGCTGAAGTCCTTGCGCAGCTTGGCAGAGTTGACCCCCGCCGCCGCGGCGAGCTCCTCGGACGAGACCGTGGGGACCGAGCGCTCGGAGAGCGCGGTCAGTGCGCGTAGATACAGCGGAAGCCGGGCGACGGTGGCCTCGGGAATTCCTCGGCTACGGGTCGCCGGTCGGTGAGTTCGGCCAGTTGCCACGGTGCTCCTGCGGGATGAGCGGGGCTGCAGGCGGCCGTGCATCACAAGACCGCCCCGTCGAATGCAGGCTATGTCTTTGTGAACACGTGCACAAAGATAGTGTCCGTTTTGTCCGGTCAAAGTGACCGGGGTCACGCACATTCGTCGTGCGATCCCGGAACCAAGGATCGCATCAACCCGTTGCAGGGCCGAAGGGGGCAAAGCGGTACACACTCCTCACAACCACTCCCCCGAGACCACTCAAAACGCCCACGATGGTAGCCGGGTTCACTCAGGAAAGCAGTGCGCTGCGCAGCCTCGCCGGGTCCACCCGCCAGAACGTGTGCTGTTCGTTATCAATCAGGACGACCGGGATCTGCTCCCAGTACTCCCGGTGCAGCCCCTCGTCCTGAGTGATGTCCTTCTCCTCCCAGGACGCACCGGTCTCCTCGCAGACCTCCCGCACCACCGCCCTCGCGTCGTCGCAGAGGTGACATCCGGGCTTCCCCACCAGGGTCACCACCCGGTCCGCGGGCTTCTTCGTCCTACGTCGCAACAGTGCACTCATGCCTACATTCTGCGCCGAGGCCGACCGGCCTCCCGGGCCGGAAGGGAGCCGATTCCCCCCTTGATCCGGTACGCCCCGAAACGCCCGTTCAACAAAACCGCAGCCAAGAGTTCACGGCACGGCATCCCTGCAGCTCGGGAACGGACGGACCGACTGGCTATGCTCACGACATGGCCGCACTTGGATGGCTCACACCCCGTAGGCGCCCCGCGACAGCACGGAGCGTGCTGGCAGGCGAGGCCGCAGCCGAGGCAGCGCGGAAGACCGCCCTCCCCGCCGAACTCCCCGACGACCGATCCTCCGTCGCCGACCAGGACACCTCGGTCCGCACGGAGGCCGAGGAACCCGCCTTCCCCGTCGTCGGCGACGACCGGGCCGCCGCCTTCTTCGACCTGGACAACACCGTCATGCAGGGCGCGGCGATCTTCCACTTCGGCCGCGGTCTGTACAAGCGGAAGTTCTTCCAGCGCCGCGAGCTGACCCGGTTCGCCTGGCAGCAGGCATGGTTCAGGCTGGCCGGCGTCGAGGATCCGGGCCATATGCAGGACGCCCGCGACAGCGCCCTGTCCATCGTCAAGGGCCATCGCGTCTCCGAGCTGATGTCCATCGGCGAGGAGATCTACGACGAGTACATGGCCGACCGCATCTGGCCCGGCACCCGCGCCCTCGCGCAGGCCCACCTCGACGCCGGACAGCGGGTCTGGCTGGTCACCGCCGCCCCGGTGGAGACCGCCACGATCATCGCTCGCCGCCTCGGCCTGACCGGCGCGCTCGGCACGGTCGCCGAATCCGTCGACGGCGTCTACACCGGCCGCCTGGTCGGCGAGCCGCTGCACGGGCCCGCGAAGGCCGAGGCGGTCCGCGCCCTCGCGGCGGCCGAAGGCCTGGACCTCGACCGCTGCGCGGCCTACAGCGACTCGCACAACGACATCCCGATGCTGTCCCTGGTCGGACACCCCTACGCGATCAACCCGGACGCCAAGCTCCGCAAGCACGCCCGCGCGCTCGACTGGCGGCTGCGGGACTACCGGACCGGCCGCAAGGCGGCCAGGGTCGGCATCCCGGCCGCGGCCGGCGTCGGCGCCATCGCGGGCGGCACCGCGGCCGCCGTCGCCCTGCACCGCCGCCGCCGCTGACGCACACCCGTTCGCCCACCGCCGGGTGGCCGCCGAGCCACGCCCGGACGACGGCCACCGATCGGAACCCCTTGCCCGGCCACCGCTCCCGCCAGCCGGGTTGCCCGCACCCGACCACAATCCGTCGCGCACGCAGGCAGATCGCGAAGTAATCCGATCAATAAACGGTCACGATGTGCTACTTGATGCGTCGATTAGTCGCTACAGAAGCGACGGAATCGATGATTTGAGCAACTGGGTGTAGCACTGCCTGTACGAAGCGTTATTCTCCTCAGACGCATTCCGGAGCCCACCACTCACTACGACGGGTGACGGCTCCGCACTGAACGTGATGGAAGCTCTGCCTCTGGGAGTCCCGTGTACCCACACGTCGGGGTTGACGCCTCGGGCCTGGCTACGCTGCGCGCAACGGTCGCCGACCGCTTGCGCGGCTTCGTCCCCACCGCGTACGCCGTACCCGTATGTGCCACCCCTGCACCTGTCGGCCCTTGCTACGCCATGGCCGAACGCGGTGCGGCGGTCGGAAGACGCAGCAACCGCGGCGCAACTACTACGTCCACCGTTCGCCGGCCCACCGCCGACAGCGACAGCGCGCGCATGATGGAACTCGTCGAGCGCGCGCAGGCCGGCGAGGCCGACGCCTTCGGCCGTCTCTACGACCAGTACAGCGACACCGTCTACCGGTACATCTACTACCGCGTGGGCGGCAAGGCGACGGCGGAGGACCTCACCAGCGAGACCTTCCTCCGCGCCCTGCGCCGCATCTCCACCTTCACCTGGCAGGGCCGCGACTTCGGCGCCTGGCTCGTCACCATCGCCCGCAACCTGGTCGCCGACCACTTCAAGTCCAGCCGCTTCCGGCTGGAGGTGACCACCGGCGAGATGCTCGACGCCAACGAGGTCGAGCGCAGCCCGGAGGACTCCGTCCTGGAGTCCCTCTCCAACGCCGCGCTGCTCCAGGCCGTGCGACGCCTCAACCCCCAGCAGCAGGAGTGCGTGACCCTGCGCTTCCTGCAGGGCCTCTCGGTCGCCGAGACCGCCCGGGTCATGGGAAAGAACGAGGGCGCGATCAAGACCCTGCAGTACCGCGCCGTCCGCACCCTGGCCCGGCTCCTGCCGGACGATGCCCGCTGAACCGCCCCCGGCCGAATCACCCTCGGCGACATGTCCCTCACGCACTGGTCCGATCATCCTTCGTGCGTAACCCAAGTGCCGCGCCCCTCGTTGTGCCGGTTGCAGGCCCCCTGTCGTCACCCCATGTCCGCCGACACTCACTCATTCGTGTGGAAGCGCTCAAGGTGTGCAACCTTCCGGACCACCAGGGGAGTCGACCGTCATGACGAGAGGAGGTGCCGCCAGTGATCGCAAACGTTTCGGCACACCGGCGGGCGAACGCCTTCGCCCAGGCCCTGGAGGAGCAGTCGCTCCGCGGTGCGGCGGCCGTACAGCCCGAGGAACCGGCCGAACCGGCCGACCACGGACCGCTGTTGGCCCTGGCGAACGGCCTCGGTGAGCTACCGCGGCCGGAAATGGATCCCGAAGTCAAAGTGGTGCAGCGAGCCCAGCTCGTCGCCGCCATGGAGGCCATGTTCGCCGAGGGCGGCGCGGCCACGGACCCTACGGTGCCCGAACAACGGACCAAGGGAGCCCATCGGGCCTCCCCGCTCCGGAAATTGCGTCCGCGCTCGCGCTGGACGAAGGGGCTCGCGGCCGGCGGGCTCACCGTCGGTGTGGCGGCAGGAGCCTTCGGCGGAGTGGCCGCTGCCAGTTCCGACGCCCTGCCGGGTGATTCGCTGTACGGGCTCAAGCGCGGCATGGAGGACATCCATCTCGGCATGGCCAACGGCGACGCCGACCGCGGCGAGGTCTATCTCGACCAGGCCTCGACCCGTCTCAGCGAAGCCCGGCGTCTGATGGAGCGCGCCCGCTCCGGCGACCTGGACCACGAACAGCTCGGCGAAGTCAGGCGCACGCTCAACGGCATGACGCACGACGCCACCGAGGGCCACCGTCTGCTCCACGCCGCCTACCAGCGGGACGGCGCCATCGGCCCGATCCGGACCCTGGAATCCTTCTCCCGCTCGCACCGGGACAGCTGGAGCAGTCTGCGCAACCGGCTGCCCGTACAGCTGACCGATGTCGGCGACCAGGTCAGTTCGGTCTTCGACGCCATAGACGAAGAGGTCGAACCACTGCAGTCGCTGCTGCCCCCCACCCCGGGCAGGGGAAGCGGTTCCCACCGTTCGGGCGCCACGGAGCGGAACGCGGGATCGCCGGACACGCACGACTCCACGCCCGCTTCCCCGCAAGCCTCGCAGGACCACACGGGCGACAGCGCCTCGCCCCGACCGTCCAGCTCCGGCAGCGCCCCGTCCGACGGCCTGATCGGCGGCGCCGACGGCCTCTTCGGCCCCCCGCCCCAGGGCACCACACCCTCCGCCGACACCCGGGTCAGCCCCCCGCCCGCCCCGGACGTCACCCTGCCCCCGCTCCTCCCCGGCCTGCTCCCGGGCCTGGGCATCAACAGCGAGGATCTGCGCGACTAGGACCTGGGACCGTCCCCTCGGGCCGGGCCGGATCAGGCCGGCCAAACCCTCGCGCACCTTCCATCGGCGGACGGGCTCCCCGGAGCCCGTCCGCCGATCAGCGACAGAACACCCACCGGGCAGCCCTTGGTCAGAAGAAAACCGACCTCCGCTGCACCAACAACTTGTACAGCGTGTGCTGAATCTGTTCCCGCACCTGATCCGTCAGATTGAACATCAGCATCGGATCCTCCGCCGCCTCCACCGGATAACCGCTCGTGGAGATCGGCTCCCCGAACTGGATCGTCCACTTCGTCGGCAGCGGCACCGCCCCGAGCGGTCCCAGCCAGGGAAACGTCGGCGTGATCGGGAAGTAGGGAAACCCCAGCAACCGCGCCAGCGTCTTCGAGTTGCCGATCATCGGGTAGATCTCCTCCGCCCCCACGATCGAGCACGGAACGATCGGCACCCCGGCCCGCAGCGCCGTGGACACGAAGCCGCCCCGCCCGAAGCGCTGCAACTTGTACCGCTCGCCGAACGGCTTGCCGATGCCCTTGAAACCCTCCGGCATCACCCCGACGACCTCACCCCGCCGCAACAGCCGCTCCGCGTCCTCCGCGCAGGCCAGCGTGTGCCCGGCCTTGCGGGCCAGCTCGTTGACCACCGGCAGCATGAAGACGAGATCGGCGGCGAGCAACCGCAGATGACGGCCCGCCGGATGGTTGTCGTGCACGGCGACCTGGAGCATCAGCCCGTCGAGCGGCAGCGTCCCCGAATGGTTGGACACGATGAGCGCCCCGCCCTCGGACGGGATGTTCTCGATGCCCTTCACCTCGACCCGGAAGTACTTCTCGTACAGCGGCCGCAGCGTCGACATCAGGACCTGATCGGTCAGCTCCTTGTCGTACCCGAACTCATCGACCTCGTACTCACCGGTGACCCGCCGCCGCAGGAACGCGAGCCCGCCGGCGATCCGCCGGTCCCAGTGACCACGCCCCGCCTCCTCCGAGTGCGGCGCCGTCCGCTGGGGCTCCTCGGGCGGCAACGAGGCGTCCTGCTGCCCGGGAAGGGCGCTGACAGCCGCGGTCCCGACCACGGAGGCCGCCACGGGCCCCTGGCCCCGGCTGCCGCTCCCCGTGGTCCGGCGTCGCGCGGAGCGCGGTGAGCCGCCCGATCGCGAACGGTCGTCGTCGAACGGAATGACCTTGGCATCCGCCATCGTCGGTGGCTCCTCTACCTGGCGCTGGAGGTCGGGTGTGTGCCACCCGCCCCGGTGAACCCCGGAACATCGCAGGCCGCCCCGGCGAACGGCATGGCGGCCAGCCGGTCCACCGCCCTGCCCACCGCCTCCGGCGGCAGCAGTCCGGGCCCCTGACTGCGCGCGAACTCCGCGAACGTCCCCGCGGTGCTGAACCGCGGATGGAAACCCAGGGTCTCGCGCATCTGGACGGTGGAGACCACCCGGCCGTGGGTGAGCAGCCGGATCTGCTCCGGCGAGAAGTCCGTCATGCCGACCCTGCGCAGCGCCTGGCCGACCCAGGTGACAGCGGGCAGCAGCAACGGCATCGTCGGCCGCCCCAGCCGCCGCGAGCACTGCGAGAGCAGCAGCACGCCGTCCCCGGCGATATTGAAGGTGCCGCTGTTCAGCGTCCCGCGCCTCGGCTCGCGCGAGGCGATTCCCAGTACCTCGACGACATCGTCCTCGTGCACGAACTGGAGCCTCGGGTCGTATCCGAACACCGTCGGCAGCACGGGCAGCGACAGATAGTCCGCCAGCGGCGAATCCGCCTCCGGCCCCAGGATGTTCGCGAACCTGAGCACGCACACGGCCACATCCGGCCGGCGGCGCGCGAAGCCCCGTACGTACCCCTCGACCTCCACGACGTCCTTGGCGAACCCCCCGCTCGGCAGGGACTTGGGCGGGGTGGTCTCGGTGAAGACCGCCGGGTCGCGGGGCGCGGAACCGTAGACGTTCGTACTGGACTTGACCACCAGCCGCCGCACGCTCGGCGCCTTCTGGCAGGCCCCGAGCAACTGCATGGTGCCGATGACGTTGGTCTCCTTGACCGTCGTCCGACCTCCCGTACCGACCGACTTGGCGGAGACGTCCAGGTGGACGACCGTGTCGACGGAGTGCTCGGCGAGGACTCTGGCGATCGCGGGCTGGCGGATGTCCGCACGGACGAAGTCGGCGTCGCCCAAGGGGTGTCCGGGCGTGACCGCGTCGACGGCGACCACCCGGTCCACCTCCGGATCACGCTGGACGCGCCGCACGAAGCGGCCGCCCAGCTGCCGGGCGGCTCCGGTGACCAGCACGACCTTCCCCAAGATCAGCGCCTCCCGTCGAAAGGTTTCCCCTGGCCGTCACCGTAGCGGGTGGATGTTGCCCTGTGATGACCGCACGGCGGCCTTCCGCCGAGTCTTTGGCCCGAATGCGGGTACCGCACAGCGCGCCGCCGCCGCGGCACAACGCACCGCAGCCCTCCCGCCGTATCGGCGGGAGGGCTGCGGATGCACGAACCGCGTTCGCTTACTTCTTGTTGCGACGCTGAACGCGCGTGCGCTTGAGCAGCTTGCGGTGCTTCTTCTTGGCCATCCGCTTACGCCGCTTCTTGATAACAGAGCCCACGACTACCCTCGCTCACTTCTTCTTCACTGGTGCGGGGCGTCTGGGCCCACACGACCTACGTCGGCCTAGCCTACCCGCCACCGCGTGAGGGGCGTAATCCGAGGTGAACCTCAGGCGGACTCCACCCCCACAAAGGACTCGCGGAGATACTCGTGAACCGCTTGCTCCGGAACCCGGAAGGACCTGCCCACCCGGATCGCCGGCAGATGACCGCTGTGCACCAAGCGGTACACGGTCATCTTCGACACCCTCATGACCGAGGCGACTTCCGCCACGGTCAGAAACTTGACCTCGTTGAGAGGCCTCTCGCTGCCAGCAGCCATGACCCACCTGTACCTTCCGCACGAGACGCCCACCGGCTTCCCCTCCGGTGACTCTTCGTCGTTGTGCGCTCACTCCCCAGATTAGGGGCGGGTGATGCGAGTGGGGAAGAGGAGAGGCGATCGGCCGCCTACTGTGACAGACACGCCCGATTGAGTACATAGCGCGTGAGCGGCCGGTAGTAGGCGGACCGCACGGCGTCGTCGAGCGGAACAGCGACCGCCACCCGCCCCTCGGCCTCCCCGACGAACAGCGCGGGATCGTCCGTATCCGCCAGCCCGATCGCCTCGATGCCCAGCTGACCAGCCCCGCAGACCCATCCGTGGTCCCCCACGACCAGTTCCGGCAGCCTCCCACCCCCCTCAGCCACCGCCTCCAGCGCCACCCGGACCGGCAACGGTGAATGGGTGTGTGCGCCGGTGTCACCACCGGCACCCCGCACGCCGGGTTCGCGCACCATCGCGACTCCTCGTACGTAGCCGAGGCGGTACATGCGTACGCCGAACCGGGTCGTTATGTCGATACATCGCCCCTGCGCGGGAGTGAGTACGGGACACCCGGCCGCCGACAAGGCGTCTGCCAACTCTGCGTAGAAACCGAGCAGCCGATGCGGATGACCGGTCCCGAACAGCACCGGCGCCCGACGCATCGCGGCATGCGACAACCGCTCGGCGAAAGCCTCCAGACCTGCCAGGGTGCGCTCCGGATCGATCACGTCAGGGCCGGAAACATGAGCAGGATCGCCGGAAACCCCGCACTTGTCGGCCATGAGGCGAAGAAGGTCCTGCTCCTCCCAGCCCCGTTCGGGGGAGAGACCGAGTGTCACCCTCGGGTCGCGGGCCGCGAAGAGCCGATAGCTCCGCAGGCTCGCCTCCCTCGATGTGGCCACGGGCCCGGCCAGCCGGGCCGCCAGCAGATGCGCACGCAGCGCTCCGGTGCTCAACACCCCACCGATGCTCCCCCCGATCACCCGGACGGGGGCCAGAAGCCCGGTCACGCCCCACAGTTGGCGTAACCGTTCCTCACCAGCACACGAAACGGCCGCTCCACGACCGTCCCCGCCCGTTTCAGGTCAGCAGCCCCCGCAACGGGAAGGCCGCGCGCCTGGTCGCCAACACCGCCTGGTCCAGCCGGTCCGCGGGGTCGTACCCCAGCTCCCACGACTTCCAGGCGGGAGTACGCCCGTCCGTCATCCGGGCCGGCCCCAGCTGCCGGGTCCGGGCAAAGACCTCGTCACGCCACGAGGACGGAATCACCGACTCGGGGTCCACCGGCGCGTGCGCGGCGATCCCCACCAGATGCGTCCAGGACCGCGGCACCACATCGACCACCGCATAGCCGCCCCCGCCCAGCGCCACCCAGCGCCCGCCCTCCGCGTACTCATGGGCGAGATCGTGACAGGCCGCCATCACCGCGCGCTGCGCGTCGAGCGACACCGCGAAATGGGCGAGGGGGTCCTCGAAATGCGTATCGGCCCCGTGCTGACTCACCAGCACCTGCGGCCGGAAGTCCGCCAGCAGCTCCGGCACCACCGCGTGGAATGCCCGCAGCCACCCCGCGTCCCCCGTACCGGCCGGCAGCGCCACATTCACCGCACTGCCCTGGCCCGCCCCGGAGCCGGTCTCCTCCGGCCAGCCGGTCTGCGGGAAGAGCGTCCGCGGGTGCTCGTGCAGCGACACGGTCAGAACCCGCGGGTCCTCCCAGAACGCCGCCTGCACCCCGTCACCATGGTGCACATCCACATCGATGTACGCGACCCGCTCGGCACCCAGCTCCAGCATCCGCGCGATGGCGAGCGCCGGATCGTTGTAGATGCAGAACCCCGCCGCACCACCGGGCATGGCGTGATGCAGCCCGCCCGCGAAGTTCACGGCATGCGCGGTGTCCCCACGCCACACCGCCTCCGCCGCGGCCACCGACTGCCCGGCGATCAGCGCCGACACCTCGTGCATCCCTGCGAACGCGGGATCGTCCACCGTCCCGAGCCCGTACTTCTGATCGGCGTGCCGGGGATCCGCAGAGGCGGCCCGCACGGCGGCCACGTAGTCCTCACGGTGCACCAACCGCAACGTGGAGTCCCCGGCGGGCCTGGCCGCCACCACGTCCACCGCACCGTCGAGCCCGAACGCCCGCACCAGCCCCATGGTCAGAGCAAGTCTGACGGGGTTCATCGGATGACTTTCCCCGAAGTCGTAACCCGTTACTGCGTCATCCCACATCAACTGTGCGCGGCCGCTCATGCCCGCCACCGTATCGGGCAGGCTCCGCGCCGAACGACCTGGCGTACACGAGCGTCGCAAGCACCAGAACCATCGGCACGAGCATCGCGCCCCGGTAGCTCCAGGCGTCCCCGAGCGCCCCGACCAACGGCGATCCCACCAGGAATCCGACGTAGTTGAAGACGTTCAGCCGCGCGATGGCCGTATCACTCGCCCCGGGGAACATCCGCCCGGCGGCGGCGAACGTCTGCGGCACGATCACACACAGCCCGAGACCCAGCAGGGTGAACCCGAGCATCCCGACCCACGCCCCACCGGCCACCGCCACAACGGCGAACCCGACAGCGGCCACCACACTCCCGGACCGCACCACGGCCACGGCCCCGAACCGCCGCACCCCGAGATCTCCCACAGCCCGCCCCAGCAGCGTGGTCACCATGTAGACGTTGTACGGAACCGTCGACAGCTGCTCCGAGCTCCCCAGCACGTCCTGCAGATACTTGGCACTCCAGTTGGAGACCGTCGAGTCCCCTATGTAGGCGAAGCTCATCACGAGGCAGAGCGGCATCAGCAACTTGAAGGAGACCGACGCGGCCCCCTTCCCTGCCGTCTCCCCCGTGCCCGCCTCCGCCGACACGCCCTCGGCGTACCACCGGCTCCCGATGAACGCGACGGGCAGCAGCACGACCACCGCCGGCAGATAGGAGACCAACAGCGAAAGGTCCCAGTGCGCCCCGGCCCACGCCATGGACGCCCCGGCGATCCCGCCCAGACTGTACGTGGCATGGAACCCGAGCATGATGGAACGCCCGTACGCCCGCTGGAGGCTGACCCCCATCATGTTCATGGAGGCGTCGAGCGACCCGACGGCAAGCCCGAACACCCCGAGCGCCAGCGCCGCCTCCCACAACGTGCTCCCGGCCCCGACACCGAGCAGCGCGAGCAGCACAACGGGCTGCGCCCACCTCAGTACGACGGCCGGCCGAACCCGCGCGACCACCTTCTCGGTGACCACGCTGCCCACACCGGCCAGGATCGGCACCGCGGCCAGGAACACCGGCAACAGCCCGTCGGATATCCCGTACCGGTCCTGGATGGCGGGGATCCGTGTCACGAGCAGAGCGAAGGTGACTCCCTGTACGAAGAAGCTCAACGCGAGGGAGGCCCTGCCGTGGCGCAAACGAGCATCTGTCATGGCCGCGAGCGTAAGGCCAGTCTCTACCCATGGGTAGATGGATCAGGCGAGCAATTCCCGCAGTTGACTCATGTCGGAGAAGTGCCCGGTCACCCCGGCGAGCCGGTCCGCCGGCATCATCGACGTAAACCCGTACACATCCATCCCCGCGGCCCGGGCCGCCTCCACGCCGAGCGGGCTGTCCTCGATGACGACGCACCGCTCGGGGGGAACACCCATCCGTTCGGCGGCATACAGAAAGAGATCGGGCGCCGGCTTCCCGTGCCCGACATCCTCCGCGCTGAAGATCCACTCGTCCTCGAACCACTGGTCGAGTCCGGTCTTGCGATGTCCGACCCTGATCCGCTCGTGGTTGCCGGAGGACGCGACACAGTAGGCGACGCCGTCGGCGACAAGCTTTCCCAGCACGTCATCGACGCCCTCCACCGGCTCCAGCTCCTGCTGGAACGCCGCGTAGATCCGCGAGTGAAGCGTCTCGTCGAAGTCCGCGGGCAGCTTCTCCCCGGTCCTTTCCTCGACGAGGTCGTGCACCCGGTGCACGGCAGCCCCCATGTAGTCGCGAAGGCATTCCTGGTACGAGGTCGGGTGCCCGAGCTCCGTGAGGTACTCGGACAGGATGGTGTTGGAGATCGGCTCGCTGTCCACGAGCACACCGTCGTTGTCGAAGATGACCAGTTCGTAGCGCATGGTTCGAGCCTAGACGCTGTGAACGCAGAAAAGCCCCGTGCCACAAGGGCACGGGGCTTCTCCGTAAAAGGAGTTCGGCGGCGTCCTACTCTCCCACAGGGTCCCCCCTGCAGT